>CAVXKC010000001.1:0-320000 GCA_963762265.1 uncultured Thermoleophilaceae bacterium
GCGCGAAGACGAGGCTCCGAGCCACGCAGACTCGGGTTCTCACGCGACGACATCGAAGGCCGCGTCGTCCCCCACTACAAGAGAGCGGGATCGTCGAGCGATCCCCCTTCGCGAGGATCTACGGGGAGGGCGTCGGCGCGCTGGTGGCGGTGGCGGTCGAGCGAGGTCACGCCGCACGCCCCGGGCCGTGCGCCGGGCAAGGGTTCTTGAGTCGCGCGGACCGTCTTGCCCACCGACGCGACCGATCTCGCACTTGCCGAGCGGCGCCCTTGACCATCCCGTGAAACTTGGCGCCGTCCCTGGCCAGCGGGCGCGTGCCCCTGCAGGGCGAGCATCGCGTTGGAGGGGTAGCGGATGTCGGCCTCGATCCCCGTCGAGTCGTCCCTCAGGGTCGAGTCAACGCTCACCGTCGAGTTAACGCTCACCGTCGAGTCAAACGCTCACCATCGAGTCGACCCTCACCGTCGAGTCAACGCTCACCGTCGAGTCGACCCTCACCGCCGCGCCCCCACCAAGCGCGTCTCGCGCTCGCCTTGGCGATCACCAGCCGAGTGATTTCGGCCACCGTCCGGAGCCAGGCGGCGGGCGAGCTTGCGCACCGTCGACTCGTCCCGGGACGCGCCGGTCCATCCGCGATCAGACAGAAGCGCAGCAGATGCGGCGAATCCTGAGATCTCCCCTGACCAGCGTCTCGTAGCCCCAACCCGGCCGCTGCTTGATCACCATCAGCCGCACATAGCTGCCAATCGCGTTCGGCGGCCGGCCATGCCCCGCCGCCGACCGGTTACTCGCCTCCGCCTCGCCTACCAGCGGGCGCGGCGATCGGCGCCAGCAAACCCGGATCGCCCAACAGCGCATCGATCCGGGCGAGTCCTCCGGCAACTCGCGAACCCGACCGGCAACACCTCGTCCCACAGACACTCCACCTGCCCCGCCTTCTACGCCCAGATCGGCGGCGCTGCAGCTTGCGTGCCGCTGGCAGCACGGCGCGCTGCCTCTGCCTGCACCCGCTCCAAGCCGAAGTCAGCCTTGACGTTGCGGCCGGAGCCGTGGAAGCGCTCTTCTAGGAGCGGCGAGAGATCGTGGCGCCAGATGGCCTCTAGGTCGGGGGACCCGCCGTGCCGGGTCAGGAAGTACGACGGCCCGATGGCGCGGTCAGCGTCACCGTCAGCCTCGATGAGCATCGAGTTGAGAGTGTCGAGCAAGACCCCGGGCTCGGGGTCGAGCTCGTGCCGCTCGAGCCACCGCTCGAGCAATCCCTCGACTGGGGTTGCGTTTGGAGTCAGCTCGACGAAGGAGAAGCGCCGGCGAAGCCCAGCATCGAGAAGCGCATTCGACCGGTCGGCGGTGTTCATGGTGCCGATCAGGAGGAGGTTCGACGGGAGACGGAACGTTTCGTGGCTCGAGTACTGAAGGCGGAGGGGTTCGTCGCGGTACTCCAGGAGGAAATACAGCTCTCCGAAGATCTTGGCCATGTTGCCGCGATTGATCTCGTCGATCAGGAGCACGTGAGGCCGCTCAGGGTGGTCTTGGGCTTGCCTGCTGAGCTCACGCAGAGGGCCGTCGACCAGCTCATAGGTCAACGCCCCATCGGGCGCCGTACGAGGCTGGTAGCCCTCGACAAAGTCTTCGTAGGAGTACGAAGGGTGGAACTGGATCACGCGCATGTCCGCCGGGTCTGCGCAGACATGGTGCGCAAGTTTCCGCGCGAGGAACGTTTTCCCGGTCCCGGGTGGTCCATAGAAGATGAGCTGCCGCCGCTCGATCAGCAGATCGAGCGTTGCCTGCAACCAGCTCTGAGGCATGAGCAGCTCGAAGGCAAGTTGGGGGGAGATTGCGGGAACGGTGAGTTGCTGGACCTCGTGAGGTTGCAGGGCCGCTTCGACCTGGTGAGGCTGCACGGCCGCTTCGAGCTCGTGCGGCTGCTGGGCGGGTTGCACGGCCGCTTCGAGCTCGTGCGGCTGCTGGGCGGGTTGCACGGCCGCTTCGAGCTCGTGCGGCTGCTGGGCGGGTTGCACGGCCGCTTCGAGCTCGTGCGGCTGGTGGGCGGGTGGGCCGCTTCGACCTCGTGAGGCTGCTCGGGGCCGCTTCGAGCCCGTGAGGCTGCTGGGGGGGGGGGGCCGCTTCGACTTCGTGAGGCTGCTGGGCGGGTTGCAGGGCCGCTTCGAGCCTCGTGAGGCTGCTGGGCGGGTTGCACGGCCGCCTCGACCTCGTGAGGCTGCTGGGCGGGTGGCACGGCCGCCTCGACCTCGTGAGGCTGCAGGGCGGGTGGCACGGCCGCTTCGAGCCCGAACACCGCCTCTGACAGAGCTGAAACCACGCGAGACCACGATCGAGCCTGCCCGCCGCGCGCGACGATGCGTCCGCTCGCCTGCAGCAGCAGGTGCTCCCAGTTCGGTGTCCCTTCGAGGCTTGGACCGATCGTATGTTGGAGCCCTTCGACGAGGTCTGGATCAACGGCGGGCAAGATGTCGGTTCCGGCCAGGTCGTGGTCATTTCCCGAGGCGTTTAGAGCTTCCACAGCTCGCTGCGCTACCTCGTTCCACTCCGAGGCTGGCCCCCCGTCCCAGATCGGCCGGATCCGATCGTCGTATGGGTTGTCGATCGGCATCGGCATCTGCTCAAGCAGCAGCGTGCGGATCGCGAGCAGCTTGTGGTCTTCATCCCCTGCGGCGTCGACCGACGGCGCAGCGTCGAAAGCACGAAGCAGCTTCGTGCGGTGGCCGTTCGAGATCATGACATCGAATTCGTCGGGGAAGCATGCGTGCAGGACAGCGTTGGCCTGCAAACCGTCCGTGCTGGTCCGGACTTCGTTGACGAGGTCGCGGAACTGCCACGGATCCTGAAGCACCGAACGGCCAGCGCTCCCAATGGTCGCCTTGGCGTGACGGGCAAGCTTCAAGAGAAACCGGACGTACGCATCACGGTAGGACTTCCCAGGACCGTAGTTCGCGATTCCGCCGTCGAGGATCTCGATCAACTCCGGCGGGATCGCGACCTCGTCCGGGAGCAAGTCCGCGAGCGCACCCAGGTTCGTCCGCTTGGTCTCGGCGCCAGTATCGCGTTCCCCCAGGTACTCGACATACGCGATCTCGATTCCGAGCTGGCGGATCGGGGGTGGATGCGGCTCGAGCCGCGCTCTGAGCTTCTCGAAGAACGTGCCTTTCCCCTCAATCTCGGTGGCAAACGCGGTCTGCAGCTCGCGCAGGTTGGCCTGAGTCCAGACGAGACTGCCCTCGTCGGAGAACAGCGACCCGTCTCGCCCCAAACACGTCCCGCGCCAACCGTCGAAGAACTCGTAGATCTCGGGTCGACACCAGGCAGCTCGCGGCACGAGGTCCACCGTATCGGGATCAGAAGGCTTTGGTGACCTACGCTTACGCCTTGCGGAGCAGCCGCACACTGTCGACCAACACGACCAACCGGCTGCCGCAGCTCGGCGACCAGCTCGCGCTCGGGGACGTTCGCCGGCGCGAGCTCGAAGGCGATCGGCATCCCATCCGGGGCGCAGAGCAGGTAGAGCTTGAGCCCCAGAAGTGGCGCGAGTGCGCGGCGCAGTAGCCGTAGGCAGCGTGTCCGTCGAACTGCGATCGCTTCACCGTCTCGCGCGATTGCCCGCAGGGGACCGGGGTAGCGTCGATCAGCCTGAGCCCGTCGCACCAAGAGGGCGAGATCCGCGCCAGGTAGCCGAGCAGGGTGACGATCTGCGGGGCCAGCTCCCGGACGCGCTTGTTGTACCCGGACTGGCCGGGGATGTAGCCGAACAGGTGGCCCAGCCGGCGGCGGGCGAAGCGCAGGAAGCGCCGTTCCTTGGGGCAGTCGAGCAACACCTGGGCGACCGCCAGGCAGATCACCTCCGCGTCGCTGATCCTCGGCTTGCGCCCGGGCCGGGAGGGATCTCGCTTGGGCAGGAAATCGTCGGCGAACACGTAAAGCGTGATCGCGGAGCTGCTCGGGATGGCAGAGACGACCGTCTCGGGGATCCTGACGAGGATCGGGATGGGCCGTCTTGGCCGGCTCGGGCTCGAGCCGGCAGAGCGCTACGAGCGCGCGCGTCCGGGCGAGCTGATCCATGTCGATGTCAAGAAGCTCGGGCGCATCTTGCGGCCCGGCCACCGCGTCACGGGCAACCGCCGCGACCGTTTCACCGACAAGTACGGCTACGGGATCGCCGGCTGGGAGTTCGTGCACGTCTGCGTCGACGACGCCACCAGGCTCGCCTACGCCGAGGTGTTGCCCGACGAGAAGGCGACAACTGCGATCGGCTTTTTGCGCCGCGCGCTCGCCTTCTACCGCCGCCACGGGATTAGCGTCGAGCGCCTGCTGACCGACAACGGCTCGGCCTATCGCTCGAAACTGCACGCGATCGCCTGCAGGTCGCTCGGCATCCGCCACCTACGCACCCGCCCCTACCGGCCGCAGACAAACGGCAAGGGCGGGTGCGCCGCGAGCCGGGTTCGTGGCGCCCGGAGAGGTACAGCTCGGTTTGGGGTGGGAGCGCCTCGCGGGTCGGGGCGGGGAAGCCACCGCCGTCGGCGACCAGTTCGCGCGGGCAGATCCCGAGCGCCCCGAGCTCGCGCGGAGTGGTGAGTAGGAGCCGGTTCTCGGCTGGGTTGCCGGGTGCGGTGGCGGGCGGCAGGATGAACCCGCGCGCCCCGCGGCGGGTGCTCTCGGTGACCTCTCAGATCTGGGCGACGTAGCCAAACTCGGTCGGCTTGCCGAGCGTGACCGACCCGTTTCCCCGACTTCGCGCAGGCGGGGCACACGCTGGACCTCTACATCAGGGTGAGGGCAAGCGGCTGCGCCCGGGCGAGTACCTCATCTGCGCCGACGAGCAGTCACAGCTGCAAGCGCTCGGGCGCCGCCACGAGACCGTGCCGGCCGCGCCGCGACGTCCGGCGCTGAGTCGAGTTCGAATACCGCCGCGGCGGCACGCTGGCCTACTTGGCCGCCTGGGACCTCCCACGCCAACCTGTTCGATCGCGTAAGGAGAAGACCGGCATCGACCCGTTCGGCCGCTTGGGTCGAGCAGGTCATGAGCAGCGAGCCCTACGCGTCGGCCAGGCACGGGTTCTGGATCGTCGACAACGGCTCAAGCCACGCCGGTCAGACCTCGATCGCGCGCATGCAGGACGCCCTGGGACAACGCGCGCCTGATCCACCTGCCGATCTACGCCTCCTGGCTCAACCAGGCCGAGCTGTTCTTCTCGATCGTGCCACGCAAGGCGCTGACCCCACGACATCGGCTCGCTCGACGAGCTCGCCGAGCGCCGGCTGGCCTTGGGCGAGCAGTACAGCCAGATCGCCCAGCCGTTCGAGTGGACCTTTACCCGCGCCGACCTCGACCGCGTCCTCACCAAGATCGCCGACCGCGAGCCCCGCCTCCAACTCGCGGCCTAACGATCAGAACCTCCGGACGGCTCTACTAGGCTGTCAGCCGGTTGGGAACCCAACTCTGGTTGAGGCGTCAGGGCCGGTAGGGGGCACGATGAACTGGGCAGTGAAGGCAGCCGTGCAGAAGATCCTGAGCGGTCTTCCCAGGGGTGACGCGCTGAACTACGTGTTTCAGACGAGGGTCAGCAAGAACCTGCCGGCGAACGACACGATGTTCGAGCTCCATGCGCATAAGGCGCTCGACCACTTCGACCGGCTTCGTTTCGCCCCGCACCTGGAGGCCGCAACAGCTCGCTTCTACGAGTTCGGTGCGGGATGGGACCTCATCGGCCCGATCGTGTCCTACGGCCTTGGTGTCAATCATCAGACGCTCGTGGACATCAGACCGAACCTGCGCTTCGATCTCGTCAATCACACCATCCAGCAGTACGGGAAACTGAGGGCCGGCCTCGAGGAGCGCGCGGGTCGACCGCTACGCGACATGGGCAATGGCCCGCTGACCTGCCGGGAGGAGCTCGAGCGGCGATTCGGCATCCGGTACCTCGCTCCACGGGACGCTCGAGCAACGGGCTTCCCATCGGCATCGTTTGACTTCATATCGAACACCTTCACCCTCGAGCACATTCCCCGAGACAGCATCCAGGAGATTCTCCCCGAGTGTCGCCGGATACTGGCGCACGGAGGGGTGATGAGCAGCGCGGTCGACGTGCAGGACCATTACTCGTACTCAGACGAATCGATATCCGCGTTCAACTTCCTCAAGTTCTCGGAGCGGCGCTGGAAGCTCATCAACTCGTCGCTGCACTACCAGAATCGAATGCGAGCAACCGACTACTTGGACCTGTTCCGAGTGGCCGGTTTTGAGCTGTTGCACACCGAGGCGCATGTGCCGACCGCCGATGACATTCGCACAGTGGGAGAGCTGGAGCTCGCGCCTCGGTTCCACGGCTACCGGGTCGAGGACCTTTCGAGCCGGCACATCGACATCGTCGCTACCGTGGGACAGAGCCCGTAGTGAGGACCCTTACGGAGCTGTCTGGGGGGTACTCGCCAGTTCCCGAGGCCGAGATAGATGACAAGGTCGGCTCCGCCGCAGCCAAGCGCGCCCACCGCGACCCAGGCCAGCGCAGCCGGCCACGTGGCCCGGGAGGGCAACCGCGCCGCGCGACCACCCAGCACCGGCGGCCTGCGCGACCACGATCGCCGCGAAGCCAACCAGGGACCGTCGGCCTTCGAGAGAGCAGCGGATGCCAGTGCGACCAGCGAGCAGCCGGCCAACCGCATCAGGAGCGGCATGAGTGCGTCCCGATTGAATCTCGCCCAGTCTCCGTGGATCGCGCCCCCTCACGCAGTCGCCGACCCTCCCGGCGAGGACGTTGCGGCGTTACTAGCGACGCGCCTCGTGGCGCATGTGCCTACGAGTAGAGTCAGACGCCGTGGCCGGGTTGCCTCTTCAGGTTCGTGCCAGCGGCCCCGTGCTCGGGCGCACCAACTGGCAGATGGCGCCGGGCGAGCGCGCCGCCATCGAGGGCCTGCTCTCAAGCCTCAAACCGCGGCTGTCGATCGAGATCGGCACCGCCCAGGGAGGCAGCCTGGAGCGCATCGCGGCGCACAGCGACGAGGTTCACACATTCGACCTGGGCGCGGAGGTCGAGCAGGACGCCTTCCCGAATGTCACATTCCAGCGCGGCGACAACCACGTCCTGTTGCCCCAACTCCTCGCCCGTCTCGAGAGCGAGGGACGCAACGTGGACTTCGTGCTCATCGACGCCGACCACACGCGCGAGGGGGTGCGGCGTGATCTCGAGGACCTCCTGGCCTCCGGCGCGGTACGCTGGACCTACATCGTCTTGCACGACACGATGAACGAGGACGTGGCGCGGGGACTGGCCGCGGTCGACCTCGACGCGCACCCCAAGGTCGTTTTCGTCGACCTCGGGTTCGTCGCGCTGCGCCAGGCCCCTCGCGGGCTGCAGGAGATCTGGGGCGGGCTGGGGCTTGTGATCTGCGACGCCGACGCGATCCTCGGGGTGGTTCCCGAGCGACGCGATCACAACGGCTCGCTGCCGGCCGCGCTGGCGTTCGGGGTATGGCGTCTTCTCGCCCCTGCGCGCGTGGCCAAGCGGCGTGCGATGACCGTGGCGCGCCGCCTGCGCCGCCGGTGACGCCACCCGCACCGTGCCAGAATCCGCGGCGATGGGGGCTGGGTTTGACAAGGAAGCTGATGGAGGCCGGATCGGCCAGCCCGGCACCCCACTCGCCAGCGTCATCGTCCCGCTCCTCGACGGAGCGCGCTTCCTGGAGGGGACGCTGGCGGCCATGCGCGCCCAGGAGCTGAACGGCGAGCTCGAGATCCTCGTCGTGGACGGCGGCTCGCAGGACGGCAGCCGTGCCATCGTAGAGCGTGCTGCGCGGGCGGACGACCGCATCCGGCTGCTCGACAACCCCGCGCGGCTCACGCCCGACGCCCTGAACATCGGCCTGGGCGCCGCGCGCGGCGAGTACGTGGCGCGCATGGACGCCCACACGCAGTTCGCGCGCGACTACGTGGCACTCGGGGTCGAGCGGCTGCAGCGCGGGGACGTCGCCTGCGCCTCGGGGCCGCAGCTCGCCGTGGGCGAGGGGCCGACGAGCCGCGCGGTCGCCGTGGCGCTGCAGAGTCCGCTCGGCGTGGGCGGCGCCAGCTTCCGGTACGCCGGCCGTGGGGAGGTCGAGGTCGACTCGAGCTTCTGCGGCGTGTGGCGGCGTGACTTGTTGCTCGGGCTCGGAGGCTGGGACGAGGATTGGCCCGTCAACCAGGACGCCGAGCTCGCGGCCCGCATCCGAGCCCGCGGCGGACGCATCGTGTGCCTGCCGCAGATGGCTGCGCGCTACGCCCCACGCGCCGGGCCTGCGCGGCCTGGCGCGCCAGTACTGGCGCTACGGGCAGTATCGCGCGAAGACCGCCGGGCGCCATCCCGACGCGCTGCGGCGCTCGCACGTCCTCGCGCCCGGGCTCGTGGCCGTCGCCGCGTGCGGTGCCGTGCCGCTGCGGATCACCCGGCCGGCGCGCGGGGCGCTCACGCTGTACGGAGCGGTGGTGGCGGCCGAGGGCCTGCAGGCGTCGCGCCGCGCCGGGACGCCCGGGCTCGCATTCCGGGTGCCCGCCGCGCTGGCCGTCATGCACGCAGCGTGGGGGGCGGGCTTTCTTGAAGGCTGTCGGCGCTTCGGCGTGCCCTGGCGGGCGCTGGCAGGCCTCGTCCGGCGGCGGCCGGCGCCGGCGCCCAGCTCCGAGCTGCGCATCGGCTACGTCGTCTCACGCTTCCCGACCCTGTCTGAGACCTTCGTCCTGCGCGAGCTCGCCGAGGTCGACACGCGGACGGGGGTGCGCTGCGAGCTCTTCTCCCTCTTTCCCGACGGCGGCGGCCCGGTGCACCCGTCGGCGCGGGCCTGGGTCGCGCGGCGCTCGTGCGCGACGCCGCTGGGCTCGGCGCGGGCCGCGGCCTACTGGGCTGCACGCCGCCCCTTGCGGGTGGCCGGGCTGATCGCCCTCGTCGCGCACGACTACGGGCGCCACCCGCGCCTGCTCGGGCGGGCGCTGTTGACCGGGGCCTGCGCGCTCGAGCACGCGCGCCGTCTGCGCGTCGAGCCGGTCGACCACCTCCACGCGCACTTCGCGACCTATCCTGCGCTGGCCGCGTGGATCTGCTCGCGTCTCGTGGGCGTCCCCTACTCGTTCACCGCTCACGCCCACGACCTCTTCATCCATCGCCTCGGACTGCGGCGGCGCATCGAGGACGCGGCGTTCTGCGTGGGGATCTCCGAGCACAACGCGCGCATCCTGCGCGCGGTCGCCCCGGGGCGGAGCGCCGACGTCCACGTCGTCCACTGCGGGGTGCACGCGGCGTTTTTGCCCGTGCGCCTGCGCGCGCCGCGGCCGGGCGCACCGATGCGCGTCGCGTGCGTGGCGGCCCTGCGGCCGTACAAGGGGCACGGCGTGCTCGTCGACGCGATCGCCCGTCTCGCGCGCGCGGGCGAGGCCGTCGAGCTCGACCTCGTCGGCGACGGGCCCCTGCGCGGCCAGCTCGAGGGCCAGTGTGCGCGCCTGGGTGTCGCCACGCGCGTTCACTTCCTGGGCGGCCTGACCGAGCCCGCGGTGGCCGAGGTCCTCGACCGGGCGGACGCCTTCGCGCAGGCCAGCGTGGTGCAGCCGGACGGTCGCACGGACGGGATCCCGGTCGCGCTCATGGAGGCCATGGCCGCGGGCGTGCCGGTGGTCGCGTCGCGGGTCTCTGGCGTGCCCGAGCTCGTGCGCGACGGCGAGACCGGGCTGCTGGTGGCGCCGGGCGACGCGGCGGAGCTCGCCGACGCGCTGCGCACTCTGCGGGCCGAGCCGGGGGCCGCCATAGAGCGCGCACGGGCGGCCCGAGCCCTGGTCGAGGAGCAGTTCGCGGTGGAGGGCCAGTCCTCCCGGCTGCTCGCGCTCATCCGCGCGTCGTCGTCGAGCCCCTGGCCCGCGGCCGCCGCGCCGGGGCTTGTGGAACGTCACGAGAAGGTGCACTAGCCCGGCGATGCCCGCTTCGTCGCCGGCCGACCCCGCGGAGCGCCTCGCGCGCGAGGCGTCCTTCCACGACGTCGAGTTCGTCGAGCACGCGCGGGCGCGGGCGTGGAAGTTCTACGACGTGGGGCGCGACGCGCACGACCGCTACGACGAGCTCGTGGCCGCCGCCGCGCAGCCCGGCGCGAGCGTTCTCGAGTACGGCTGTGGGCCCGCAGGCCGCGCGCTGACGCTGGCGCGCGTCGGAGCCCAGCGTCCATGGCATCGACATCTCGCCGGTCGCCATCGAGCTCGCCCGTGCGAGCGCAGAGCGCGAGGGGGTTACACCCAACACGAGCTTCTCCGTGATGGACGCGGAGGCGCTCGACCTCCCCGCTGCCAGCGTCGATGTGGTGTGTGGCACGGCGATCCTGCACCACCTCGACCTCGCGCGCGCTTATCGCGAGTTGGCGCGGGTCCTGCGGCCGACGGGGAGGGCGATCTTTCTCGAGCCTCTCGGCCACAACCCCGCCATCAACGCCTATCGGCGCCTCACACC
This sequence comes from uncultured Thermoleophilaceae bacterium, assembly GCA_963762265.1. Classification (GTDB taxonomy): domain Bacteria; phylum Actinomycetota; class Thermoleophilia; order Solirubrobacterales; family Thermoleophilaceae; genus JACVRW01. The sequence continues at coordinate 10,470 of CAVXKC010000001.1, forward strand.
TCGGCTGCGAACCGTGGACGAGCATCCACTCCTGCTCAACGACATCGCGGCGGCCGAGGCCCACTTCGGCCGCCGCACGGTGGAGCACTTCACGCTGCTCTCGATCGCCGCGGTAGCGGCGCACGGCCGCCCGGCCTTCGGCCGCGTGGCCGGCGCCCTGCGCCGGGCCGACCGGCGGATTTTCGCGCAGCTGCCGGCGCTGCGGCGCTGGTCGTGGACTGTCGTGCTAGTCCTGTCGGAGCCGCGGCCGGGGTGACGCTCAGACGGGCCCCACCGGCGCGTGCCGGGGACCGCGACGCAGCCCGCGCAGCTGGCGCGCGAGTTCAACGAAGGTCCGCGGCGCGAGGAGTCGCAGGGCGAGCGCGGCGCCAAGTGCGCCCGCGATCGCCGCGACGGTGACTGCCGGCACCGAGGTAGCGGGCCAGGTCAGGCGCACGAAGCCAGCCGCGGCGAGCACCCCGACCGAGGCCGACAGGCCCGGGCCGTACGTGCGCGCGAAGGCGCCCGGCGGCAGGTGAAACTCGCGCCCGACCGCCAACGACATCATGCCCGCGAAGGCCGCGGAGGTGCCCACGAGCGCCCAGCATACCGCGAGGATTCCGGACGGCGCGGCGAGCACGCAGGCCGCGACCATGAGCGGGACTAGCACGATGTTGACCCGGACGATGGTCGCCTGTTTGCCGACCGCCTTCAGCAGGTCGCCGAGGGGGAAAACGACGGTGTAGAGCGCCGCCGCGGCTGCGATCGGGACGAGCAGCTGCGCGGCGTCGTGCCACTCGTGCGAGAAGAGCAGCTCGATGATGGGCACCGAGAGCACGGCCAGCCCCGCGGCCACCGGCAGCGCGTACACCGCCATGTAGCGCATCAGCTGCAGCGTGGCCGGGGCGAGCGCCGCGCGGTCGTCGGCGCGCTTTCGCGCGAGGGCGGGGAAGGCGACCACCCCGAGGGTGTAGGCGATGCTCGCGAGCAGCACCTCGGGAAAGCGGTAGGCGATGCTGTAGATCCCGAGCGTGTGGCTGTCAAGGAGGTGGCCGATGAGGACCACGTCGAGGCGCGAGTTGATAGTGGCCAGGATCTGCAGGAGAGCGGCGGGCGCCCCGTAGGCGATCATGCTCCGCGCGATCGCGCTGTCGTAGCTCAGCCGCGGCCGCAGCGGCGTGAGGAGCCACTGCCAGACCGTCCACGCGGCGGTGCCCGCGAGGAAGCCGAGGACGAGGGCGGCGGCGCCGAGCCCGGCCAGGGCGAGGGCGACGGAGACTGCGACTCGGACGAGGTCGCGCGCGATCTGCGGCCGTATGCGTCGCGCGAAGCTCATGTCGCGCAGCAGCAGCCCGTCGTGGATGTTCCCGAGACCCGTGAAGAGCAGGTTGAGGGCGCCGAGCCGGAAGAGGCCCGCCTCGCCCGGCACGCCGAAGAAGCCCGCGACCACGGGCGCGAGCAGGATCCCCAGACCGGTGAGCGCAGCCGCTGTCAGCATGTTCAGCGTGAACGCGGTGTGGACGCGCGCGCTGATGCCCCGCTCCTGCTCGTAGACGATCGTGGGCTTCATGCCCAGGTCGCTGCCGAGCTCGATGAGGGCGATGTAGACCGCGACGGCGGCCACCACGCCGAACTCGTTGGGGGTGAGCAGCCGGGCGAGGACGAGGATCGAGATCAGGCTCAGTGCCTTGCTGGCGCCGAAGGCCGCGGCAGACCACACGATTCCGCGCCGCACCATCCCGCCCCAGCCGGCGCCCGTCGGCGGGGCGTCGGGCGCCGCGGGTGGCTCAGTCGTGGGCACCGGCGGCGATCGGGCGCGCGAAGAGGCGCGGGAGCGTGACACCGGCGCGGAACCGCGCCGGCGAGCGGCTGGGGCCCACGAACGTGCGCGGGATGTCGAGATGGTCCCCCCGGCCTGTCCGCTGATAGCCGCCGTAGAACGAGAAGGCGTGCGTGATGCCAGCCTCGCGAGCGCACGCGCGCGTGCGCTCGTCGAACGATGAGCGCGAGCCGATGGGATAGCTCAGAAGCGTCGGGGCCTCGCCCAGCTCGTCTCGGATTCGGGCCACCGAGCCCGCGATCTCGCGGCGCTGGCGCGCGACCGAGCAGCGCGCGAGCACCGGGTGGTTGACGGTGTGCGCGCCGAAGGCCATCCCGCCGCGCCGCATCTCGCGGACCATGTCCCACGTCATCCACGTCGAGGCCGCCTGCGCCGGGCCGGCCCGTCCGGAACCCGACGCCCGGCCGAGCCAGTCGAGGAATGCCTCGGTGCTTGACTCGTCGAGGCGCGCGTAGGCGCTGGCGAGCGTCAGGACCGCCGCCTCGCGCCGAAGGTCGGCTAGGGGCACGGGAGCGCTGAGCCAGTCGCCGGGCTCTAGCTCGCTGCGCGCGCTGGAGCGCACCATCCAGGCGATCTCGTCCCACCACGCCACGCGTGGTCGGTCGAGAAAGCCGGTGGCAAGGAAGAACACCGCGGGCAGCCCGTTGGCGCGCAGCACGGGGTAGGCGAGTTCGTGGTTGTCGCGGTAGCCGTCGTCGAAGGTCAGCGCGACATGACGGCCTCGCGGCGCCTCCAGCGCTGCCGGCAGGTCGTCGCCCGACACGACGTCGGCGCGCCGCTCCAGGAAGCTCAGCTGGCGGTCAAACTCGTCCACTGTTGCGCTCCACAGCGCGGTGTCGTGGGCGCCTGGCACCGGCGCACCGATGCGGTGGTAACCGAGGACGAGCACGCCGCGCCACGTCGGGACGCGGGCCAGGACGGCCCCCAGGCCGGATCGCTCGATGGCGCTCGCGGCTCTCTCACCCCATCCCACCCGTCACCTGCCTTCATGGACGCCAGCGACCCGTTGTAGAGAGACTATCCTCCCACCCTTGGTGGGTCAGCCCACCATCGGGATGTCTCTCGCCGGCGCACGCACAGCCCTTCCCGCGCGACCCGCGGCGCTGCAGGCGCTGATCGCGGGGGGCGCGCTATTGCGTCGCCCTCCTGGCCGGCGCCCTCCTCACGCGCAGCGTGGGCCTCGGCCTCGCGCTCGTCGGCGTCTGCGCCTTCGTGACCCTCGTCCTGCTCGACCTGCCGTTGGCGATCGCGGCCTGGGTGCCCGTGGCCTGGATCGAGTACTCCCATCTCACGGGGCGCGCGCCGGTGCTCGGCACCGTCTTGCTCGTCGTGGCCTGGTTGGGCGTGTCCCGCGCGCGCGGCGTCTCGCTGGACGCCGGTGGCGCGGTCCGCCCGGTCATGTTCGCCCTCGGCTTGCTGCTCGTGTGGCTCACGCTGTCCATCGCGTGGTCGGGCGACCGCTACGTGGCGTGGGCGGAGACCAAGTCCTGGTACGGGGCGGCGGCAGTCTTCTTTCTCGTGGCTACGGCCCTGGGCTCGGCGCGCACCGTGCGTCTCGTGGCTTTCGCCTTCGTGGCCGGGGCGCTGATCGCTGTCGTCGTCGGCCTCAGCGGCCACGGAGGGCTCACGACCACCGCCGACGCCGTCGACCTCGCCACCCGCCGGCGCTTCTCGGGCGGCGCGGGCGACCCCAACTACCTCGCCGCCGGCCTCGTGGCCGCCATCGCGCTTGCCGCCGGCCTGCTGCCCTCCGTCCGCGATCCGATCGCCAAGGTAGGCGTCGTCGCCGCGATCGCCGCCCTCGCCCTGGCCCTGGCCGCCACCGGGTCGCGTGGCGGCATGATCGGCGCGGCGGCGGCGCTCGTGGCCGCCGTGGGCCTGGCGCGCGGCCAGCGCGCCCAGGCCGCGGCGTTAGGTGTCTTTGTGGTCGCCGCCACGGGAGCGTTCTTCCTCGCCTCCCCGAGCGCCCTGGAGCGCGTGACGAGCTTCGATGCGGGGGGCAACGGCCGCGCGGAGCTGTGGATTGTCGCGTGGCGGATGTCCGAGGACCGCCCCCTCGCGGGCTTCGGCATCGCAAACTTCCCGTTCGAGTCGCACAACTACGTGCGCGAGCCGGGCAACCTGCAATTTCGTCCGGCTCATCGTCGACGAGCCCCATGTCGCGCACAACGTCTACCTCCAGCAGCTCGCCGAGACCGGGATCGTGGGGCTCGGCCTGCTGCTGATCGTCATCGCCGCGTGCCTAACAGCGGCCGTACGCGCCGCCCGCCGCTTCGACGCGCTGGGAGACGACGCACTGGCCACCCTCGCGCGCGCCTCGGCGGTCGCCATGGTCGGCTTCCTCGTCGCCTCGACCTTCATCTCGGACAGCACGGACAAGCGACTTTGGATCGTCCTCGCGCTCGGGCCGGCGCTTCTGGGCCTCGCGCGCCGTCAGGCCGCGCCCTCCGAGGACCTCGACGTAGACCTCGCGCAGGCGCCGCGCCCAGCGGGCTGCGGTGAACTCCTGCTCGAAGCGCTCGCGGCCCGCGCTGCCCAGGCGCCGTCGCAGCGCGCGGTCCTGGAGCAGGGGGGCGAGCGCGGCGGCGAAGGCCGGCGCGGACGGAGGGGCGGCGACGAGCGTTCCGGTCACCCCGTCGCGGACGAGCTCGCCGATCCCGCCGACGTCGGTGGCGACGACGGGAACCGACGCTGCCATAGCCTCGAGGATCGCGGTCGGGAAAGCGTCGGCGCGCGACGGTTGCACGAGCACGTCGGCCGCGTCGAGCACGGCCAGGATGTCGGGCCGGTAGCCGGCGAGGACGACGCGGTCGCCGAGCGTGGCGGCGGCGCGCTCGAGCCACGGGCGCAGCGGGCCGTCGCCGGCCACGACTAGGCGCAGCGAGGGGAAGCGCCCGAGCGACGCCCGCACCGTGTCGAGCGCGACGTCGTGGCCTTTCTCGGGCCGCAGGGTGGAGACCATGGCCGCGACGAGGTCGTGCGCGCCGAGGCCTAGCTCTGAGCGCACGCGATCACCCGCCCCCGGCTCGGGCCGCCCCAGGATGCCGTTGTGGACCACCACGACGCGATCCGGAGCGGCGCCCGTCGCAAGGTAGGCCGCGCGCGCGCTCTCGGAGACGGCGATGACCCGCGCCGCGCTGACGCTGCGCGCGGCGGTCATCATGCGCGCCTTCACGCGATCGCGCGGGGTGGGCGGTGGGACGTGAGAGTGGATGGTCGAGACGGTCGGCAACCCCAGCGAGCGCGCCGCCGGGCCGCCGAGGAGGTCAGCGTAGCCGAGCTGCGTGTGCACGAGCTCAGGGCGCACCTGCGCGAGGTGGCGGCGGACGCGCCGGAAGGCCTCGAGCCCCAGCCGCGGCGGGATGGCCACGCAGCGCGGCTCGACGCCCACCGCGCGCAGGCGGACGGCGGCGTGGCCCGCCCCGACGTCCTTGAGGTAGCCGACGCTGAGCTCCACGCCCCCGGGGGACGCGACCGCGGCGAAATCCGCGAGCAGGACTTCCGCCCCTCCGACCCCGAGCGTGTCGATCAGGACGTGGACGCGGACCGACCGCGCCACGCTCAGCAGGTGCGACGCGCCACGCAAGGAGCGATGACGCGCAGGTAGCGGGCCCAGTCGACGCCGTCGCGGATGTTGATCGCGTAGCGGCGGTGGGGCGCCCAGTAAGGGGCGTGCACCGTGCGCGCGAGCCGCACCCATCGGTCCGCGAGCCCGAAGCTCGTGGTGACCAGCCCCGACTCCTTGATGAGGCCCCAGCGCCCGCCCGTGTCGGCGACGTACATGCCGTAGCGCGCCATGGCCCGGAGCACGGTCTTGCGATAGCCGGGCACCTCAAGGGCGTTGATCTGGGCCGGCGTCATAGCGAGCTGGAAGCGCGTGCCGATCGCGGGCGCATCGGCGTTGGGCAGGCCCTGCGATGCGCACGAGGATGAGCCGTGGCGTGCTGGATAGACGAAGGTGCCCGAGTCACAGCGCACGCTGATCGCGAGCGCGTGGTTGATCTGCCCGGCCTGAATCTCCGCGGGACGCAGCAAGCCCGCGAGCGTGCCGAATCGGGCCGCCACCGCGTACGAGCCGAGGCCGTCGCCGTCGATGCGCGTGAGCCCGCCCCATGCGACGGCCAGGCGCCCGCCGCCGCGGGGTTTGGACTGGACTCGCCAGAAGTCGTACTCCCAGCCGCTGGCCTGGTCGACGACCGTGAGGTGGCCGTCGCTGCCTCCGGGGACGCGGGCGGCGTCGGGGATCGCGATCCGCCGGCCCTCGACCGGGCACGTGCCCCAGGGCATCGTGCAGTGCACGGTGAAGACGGGATCGCCGGGGTGGTTGAAGTAGGCCGCGCGGCCGAAGTCGTCCGCCCGCCCCGCGTCGCCGGCCGTCAGGTGCTGAAGCGGGCCAAAGCTCAGGAGACGACTCACCACGCGCGCGGAGTTCGGAGCCACGCGCGCCCGGAGCGGGATCTTCTGATTGAAGGGGCTCGAGTCCGCGTAGGGCCGCCAGCACGCCGGCGGAGAGGATGGCCCGAGCCAGGCTGCCGCCTGGCCGCACAGGGGCGAACTGCCCGCCAGGCGGGCGGGCGGGCGCTGCGACGCGCACGCGACCCCGGCGAGCAGAAGTCCCACGAACGCGGCGATGGCGACAATGCTCGCTCTCGTGAGCGAACCACGGAGGTTCGGGCTCGTCTCCCGGGTATCGGTCGGTGCGTCGCGTGACTCGACCATGGTGCGGATCGCTCAGCGTACAGTCGCACACCCCCGCCGCGGTGCGCGGCGGCGGTTCAGCCTCCGAGCCCGCGCGGCTCTCAGTCCTCCCGCGAGGAGGTGGGCGTGAGGACGGCGATCTCCCCGGCTGAAGCCACAGGGAGGAGGACGGCGGGCGGCCGTTCAGCGACCGCCGCCTCGGGAGCGGTGCTGGTGCCCGCCCAAGACAGGAAGGTCTCGCCGGTGCGGTTCGTGCTCCACGTGAGCAGCCGCCCGGCGGTCTCGGCGAGGAGCAAGAGGTCGAGGCCCATCGAGCGATGCTTGACGTAGTAGAGGTCGTTGCAGAGCTTCCAAGCGGCGTGGCGCTCGGAGTTTGCGTAGCCGCAGCGGACCTGGGCCCAGCCCGTCAGCCCAGGCCGGATGAGGTGGCGGCGCTGGTAGAAGGGCAGCAGGCGCTCGAGGAGCTCGACAAACTCGGGCTGCTCGGGCCGGGGCCCTACGATGCTCATCTCGCCGCGGAGCACGTTGAAGAGCTGGGGCAGCTCGTCGAGATGCGTGGGGCGCAGGATGCGCCCGATGGCGGTCGTCCGCAGATCCCCCTCCCGCGCCCACGCGGCCACGTCGCCGCTCCCCACGCGCATGGTGCGCAGCTTGTAGAGCCGGAAAGGGCGCCCGCCTTCGCCGATCCGCACCTGGGCAAAGATCGCTGGGCCGCCGTCCAGGCGCACGAGGAGCGCGAGCACCAGCACGAGGGGGAAGGTGAGCACGCCGAGGACCACCGAAGCGAGCACGTCGAAAGCGCGCTTGCCCGTCGGGGAAGGAGCGGGGGCGTGGGCATCGACCAGATGGGCGAACCAGGCGGCGTTGATCTCCGCGGTGGGGACGTGGCCGAAGACGTCCTCGTAGAACTCAGAGAGCTCGGTGATCTGCAGGCGCAGGTCGAGGCACGACGAGGCGAGCTCATCGAACACGGTAAGCCGCGCGACGGCGCTGCCCAGGACGAGGAGGTCGATGCGCTCGCGCAGGACGACGGCACGCAGCTCGCCGAGCGCTCCGACGACGGGTACGCGAGGGTCAAGCTCGCCGCTCAGGCCGATCATTCCGACGAGTTCGTAGGCCGCTGACTTTGACCGGGCGAGGTCGTCGCTCAGGCGCTGCGCGGCCTCGCCGCTGCCGATGAAGGCGACGCGGATGGCGCGCGCGCGGCGCATGCGGGCGCGGGCAAGCTCGGTGAGCGTCGACCCCGCCGCGCCTACGAGGAGCACTAGGATCCAGTCGCCGACGCCGAGGCCCCTCACCTGCAGCGCCGGGGCCAGGGCGATGCAGGCCGCCGAGGCGAAGCAACTCACGACCGTCGGGAACGCCAAGCGAAGCACCGGGAGGTGCGACGCGCGCCGCTGCCACGAGCGCAGGACGACGGCCGAGGTCAACATGGTGCCGAGCGCGACCGCGGCAGCGGCAGCGGCCGAGTACCTGTCGCTGCCCGCCGCGAAGGCAGCGGCGGCAGCCGCGGCGACCGCGCCGAGCGGCGCGCGAACGACAAGCGCGAGCACCCGCATGGTTACGAAATCGTGCGACCTCCAGCCTGATTGGGGCGGCTGGAGTGAATCCTGCGACAGCACGTCGAGCACGGTGCTGCCGGACTGGTTTGGCACCACCCGGATCCGTGGTTCCCCGGCGACACTGTTCGCGGTTTCCGGGCCTCGGCTGACCGCCGGCGGGCCTTTGCCCGGTTGGGTTTGCGCCAGGGTCACGCGCGCCGCGTCGTGTCTCTGTCACCTCCGTGAGTGATGACTCGATCCCGTCTCGCGGGACCTCGAGGTCGGGCGCGACGATTGAACGTGGGCCGTGCCCCGTCGCTCGAATACCATGACGGCCCCGATGCGCATGTGGGCGCTCGAGTCCGCCTCCTGTAGCTCCAGGAACGTCGCGTCGAGGGCGCTTAGTTGATCGGCCATCGGCTGTCGACGCTACGCCCCCGTCGCCTCGAATCGGTAGAACGCCGAGAGGTTCGCCGGGGAAACCCCAACACGTGGATGGACTTCGCGCGCGTTCGGCGCGAGGAGTCTCGGTGCGCGCGTTACCCGATGGCGCGGCTGCATGCCGCGATGCTATGTCTCATTGCGCGCGGCTTGTGGCGCAAAAGCACAAACGCTTGGGGACGGCTGCGTATGACGCACGGGAGGTTTGAATCTGCCAGCAATAGGTTGTCGACCGCCTGACGATTGGCACAGTGCTCTGGCATCTTGGAGGCGTGCGCTTACCGGTTCAGGGCCCTGCGCTACGGCGGCAAGTTCTGGTCTCGGCGTTGCCGCGACCGCCTCCAGGCCATCGAGCCATAGGTCCGCCGCTCTGAGGTTCGGCCCGGGGCGGGGAAGAGGCGGCTCACAAGCCGCGCGGGCGGTCCGCGAGGCGGGATACTGGGCGGGTCAGTGTCACGTCGAGGTTGCGGGCCGTGGTGTCCGGCGCGATCGGTTGCTTCTCCGCCCGAGGAGCGCCGGCGTGACCTAATAGGAGCGTGGCATCGCCACGACTGAGGCGTGTCCGCCGGCGATCCGAATCGTCGGTGGCATTCCAACGAAAGGGATGGTGCACATGATCGTGATCGGAAGGCGCTGCGCTGCCTCAAACGCCACCTCGCTCGCGCCGTGTTCAGAATCCTTGTCGCAGTGGACCAAAGAAGGAAGACATCAACATCCCCGAACGCGCCGATTCCAGCGCTGGCGTTGACAAAGGAGCAACCGATGTCACAGGAGAACGTGGAGATCGTGCGGCGCGTGTCGGACGCCTACAACCGCCGCGACGTGGGAGCGATGCTCGACGAACTCCACCCCGAGATCGAGTGGCACCCCTGGTTGCAGCTTCAGCTCGGCGGGGGAGCCACCGTGTATCGGGGGCACCAGGGCGTCCAGAGGGGAATCCGAGAGCTGGAAGAAGCTTTCTCTGAAATCCAGGCAGAACAATCAGAGATCCGGGACCTTGGCGAGCGAGTCGTCGCCATCGGTCACCACCGGGGACGCGGCAAGGAGAGCGGCGCCATAACCGAATCGCCACTCGCTTGGATCGTGGAGTTCAAGAGTGGCAAGGTGATTCGGGTCCGCGAGTATCTCGACCCTAAGGAAGCCCTCGAAGCCGTGGGGCTGTCGGAGTAGGCCCGAAGTCAGGCCCCTACGGCCTGCGGCACGGCATGACGGCCGGCGGGCGGGATCGGCATTCGGGTACCTGCCCCCCACCGTACGTCACCACGTCAGCCCGCTCACAGCACGGGTTGCGGAGGGGTGGGGCCACCGAGGGGCCACCCGGTCAGACCATCCATCCAGCCTCGGTCAAGCGGTCGCGGAGGGCGAACGTAGCTGGGCGAGTGGGGCGTCAAGCGGGCCGGGTGTAGCCGCCCACTCAGTTACAACGCGCGCGATGCTCTCGGCGGCTGTCGGCAGGTAGCTTGCCGAGGAGGGAAAGCTAGCCCTGCGACCGGAGGCGCGCGGAGAGCTCCTCGACGAACCTCGCCGCATTCGGAGTGACCGCGCGGATTGTCATCTGACCCGAGACCTTGGGAACCGCGACCTGGTCGTAGTCGATGCGCAGCGCAACCCTGTCCTCGCGCTCCAGCGACACGTCGAGGGCGCTCAGTCGCGGCTCGGTGAACGGCTGGTCGATCAGCTTGACGCGTCCCGAGCGGCAGTACAGGGCGAGTCGCTGCTCGCTAACTCCGAGGCCAAGGCACTCGCCGACGACCTTCCCGTTGTGGCGCCTCCCGGGCGCCTTGAAATGGGCGTAGGTGATGGTCCCCGGGAGCCCTTCCTCCAGCAGGACAACGCCCTCGGATTCGAGCGCCGCGCGCAGCTTGGGCTTCAAGCTCCCGTTGCCGAGCAACAGCTTGGTGAACAGCCCCACGCACCAAACGTACCGCCCCGCACCTTTCGCGTCTGCTCCGCGGGCGCTCTCCGACACGAAGCGCATGCCATGGCCGACAGGCCGCGGCAATCTCCTGCGAACGTCGCAGGCGCGACGACCTCGGTCAGGTAGGTCCGCGCTGAACCTGTTGCGGCGTCCGGAGCGGTCTGACCCCCTTAACAAACCACGCCGCTGACGTTGAGCACAATAATTGTGCGGAACGTCAGTCGCAGGGAGCCCGCGCCCGACGCGCGCCTGACGTTGGCCGTCACATGGGCGGCAAACGTCAGGAGGACTCGGAGATCGCTCCTGGGAGCACCGTAGGCCTCGGCCGGCGAGCTGCCATCAGAACCCTCCCGCAGGACAGTCTGCGGATAACCACGGAGTCAATGCCGAGACAACGGCGGATGCGCGCACACGCCTGCGTAGCGAAGCTGTGTACATGGCTTCTCAAGTGCTGGCCGCGCCCCCAGGCCGACCCCTTGGGACCGATCCTCAGGGGGCCGCTTACTCAGAGCCCCTGATGGAGCGTGAGGTCGCCGACTTCATGACTCCGGGCTGCGTCGTCATCTCCGAGCATGCGTCGGTGGCCGAGGCCGCCAGGACCATGGCGAAGCACAGGGTGCACGCGGTTTTGGTGGTCGGCGCACGCAACGGGACGCCACTCGGCTGGGTCACACACCGGGGTCTGCTCGGCTGGATCGGTCGCGACCGGACGCTGGCCCGCTGTACCGAGGCGATCACCGAGCAGGTCCGTGCCATCCCAGCTCGCGGATCGCTCAAGACGGCCCTCTATGCGCTGTCGCTGAGCGGAACCACCCGCCTGCTGGTGCGCAGCAAGCCCGACCAGTTGCCGGAAGGCGTACTAAGCGACTTCGACCTCGCCATGGCGGCGGGGCGTTGACAAGCCAAGAGGAGGCCACCATGTACCGCAAGATCATTGTCGGCTACGACGACAGCGACCAGGCCAAGGATGCTCTGGCGCTTGGCAAGCAGCTCGCCGAGGCGTCCGGAGCCGAGCTCATGGTGGCCGGCGTCTTTCAATTCGATCCGATGTGGGGCGGCTTCGACGTCCATTTCCAGGATGCCGATGCCGAGCACAGGCGGCAGATCGAAGCGGCCGCCGAGTCGGCCGGAGCGAAGCCCAAGGCGTTTCCCAGCAGCTCTCCCGCTCGCGGGCTCCATGAGCTCGCCGAAGAGCTCGAGGCAGACCTCGTGCTCGTGGGCTCGGCGTCGCACGGACAGGTGGGCCAGATTCTCGCCGGCAGTACCGGTGTGGCCCTCCTTCACGGCTCGCCCTGCGCAGTCGGCATAGCACCGCGGGGCTACCGGGAGCACGCCGATGACCCGATCACCACGGTGGTCGTCGGATACGACGGCTCGCCCGAGTCCGGCCACGCTCTGACGGCAGGCTGCGAGCTCGCGCGAGAGACGGGCGCGAAGCTGCAGCTCGTCAGCGTCGCCGAGCCGCCCGCCATCGGTGTGGGCAAGGGTGGAAGCGCCGGTTGGCGCGAGCTAAAGGAAGCGATCGAGGAGATCATGCGCGAGCGCCTCGCCGAGGCGGAGGGCAGGGTTCCCGAGGGAATTGACACTGAGACGACGTTCGTCAGCGAGGACCCGGCTGAGGCGCTGTTCGACGCCGCGACGCCGGGAGCCCTGCTGATCGTCGGCTCCCGTGCCTACGGGCCGCTGCGGAGGGTCCTGCTCGGCTCGGTGTCGACGACCCTCGTTCGGTCTGTCCGCAGCCCGCTGATCGTCACGCCGCGCGGCATCCACGAGACGGCGGAGGCCAAGCGGAAGGCGCGGGCCTCAGTTGCAATGTGATCGCCATGAGCGATCCAGTTCTGATCGCCTACGACGGATCCCCGAGCTCGGCCACGCGATCGCGGTGGCCGGGCCGCTGTCGGCAGGTAGAAGAGGCTCCGGCACTCGCAGGCGCGAGCAGGACGGTGGTGGGCATGGCGCGTGAGCTCGACGGGATCGCCGGCGTGCAATCCGTCGACACGGTCGCCCGCGGCGTCGCGCTCGCCGAACAGCAGGGCTTCGAGGTGAGATCACTTTCAGAGTGCGTCAGCGGCCCTATATGGAAGGCCATTCTCGACAGTGCCGACCAGCGCTCGTCGGCCGCGATCGTGGTCGGTTCGCGCGGCCTGAGCGGACTGTCGGCCGCGCTCGGCAGCGTTTCCAACGGTGTTGTGCACCACAGCCGCAGGCCGGTGCTGGTCGTGCCGTCCGAAGACTCGTCATGAGTCCTTCGAAGTCGCGAGCATCGGCTGGGAGCCGCGAAGCGAGTCCGTAGTTCCCCGCCCCGAATGCTCGGCTCCCCCCCGATGCGACCGAGGCGCGCACCGGCGAGGCTGCGCACATGGAATCGGCTCTAGATCCAGCACCCTCGACCTCGCGCAACGGAGGCCCGAGCCCGGTCGTTCGCGGTCACGAGCTGACTCGGCGCTTCGGCGAGGGCTCGGGCGCCGTCGACGCGCTTCGTGGAGTAAGCGTCGACTTCGCGTCCGGCAGCTTCACGGCGATCATGGGCCCCTCGGGGTCCGGCAAGTCGACGCTCATGCACATACTCGCCGGGCTCGACAGGCCGACCGCCGGGTGGGTCGAGATCGCCGGCACCCGGCTCGACCAGCTCTCCGATAAGGAGCTCACGATGCTCCGCCGCGCGCAGATCGGCTTCATCTTCCAGAGCTACAACCTGCTGCCGGTCCTCGACGCCGAAAAGAACATCCTGCTGCCCGTGCGGATCGGCGGAGAAGAGCCCGATCGCGAGTGGCTCGAGACGCTTGTCGACACGGTCGGCCTGGGCGACCGCCGCGATCACCTTCCCAGCGAGCTTTCCGGCGGGCAGGCCCAGCGGGTGGCGGTGGCGCGTGCGCTGATCACTCGTCCCGCCGTCGTCTTCGCTGACGAGCCGACCGGCAACCTCGACTCGAACGCCAGCCGCGACGTGCTGGTCCTGTTGCGGCGGGCGGTCGACGAGTTCGGCCAGACGATCGTCATGGTCACCCACGACGCGGCAGCGGCGGCGATCGCCGACTCGGTGCTGTTCCTTGCCGATGGTCGCATCGTCGACCGCCTCCCGCATCCGTCGCAGGAGCAGATCCTCGATCACCTCAAGGAACTGGCTTGACCGAGGTCGTCCTGAGGGGGATCGCACAGCGCAAGCTACGCTCGGCGCTCACGGCCATCGCGGTGCTGCTCGGCGTGGCAATGATCTCTGGCACCTATGTCCTGACCGACCAGATCCGGAGCGGCTTCACCGAGCTGGAGCGCTCGGTGTACAGCGGCGTCGACGTCGAAGTGGCGCCCAAGGAATCATTCTACGAGCCAGTTCAGCGCCGCCCGACCGCTGCGCGACACGCTCCTCGACGACATCCGCGGCGGTGCCCGGGGTGGCCAAGGTGGAGGGGAACCTGTGGGCGCCCGGAGCGATAGTCGTCGACGGCGAGCTCAAGCGTTCGACAGGCGGAGGCGGCACGATCATCGAAACCGCCTCGTCGGAGCCCTTCAAGCCGGTGTCGAACCTCGACGGCCGCATGCCTGAGCGCTCGGGCGAGGTAGCCCTGCTGCACGACACCGCAGACAAGTACGACCTCGCCCCCGGCGAGCGGCTCGGCATCGCTACGCGCCGTGGCGTGGTCGGTGTCACCGTGGTGGGGTCATACGACCTCGGCAGCGCGAACGCCGGCGGGACCGACGTGGTGTCGGCGCCACTCGCCGACATCCAGCGCTGGTTCGACCGGCGTGGAGAAGTCACCACCATCAATGTCGCCGCACGAGGAGGGGGTCGTCTCCGGCTCAGCTCGTCAGGCGCATCCGCCGCGGCGCGTTCCGCCGCGAACTCGAGGTCCGCACCGGTGACGCCGCGGCGGACGAGAACGCGGCCGAGATCAACGATCAGATCGGCGGCTTCCTGACCCCGGCGCTGCTCGCATTCGCCGGCGGCCGCGCTCTTGGTCGGCTCGTTCATCATCTTCAACACCTTCACGATCACCGTCGCCGAACGCACCCGTGAGTTCGCCTTGCTACGGACGCTCGGCGCCACGCGGCGACAGATCCTCGGCGCGGTCGCGCTCGAAGCGCTCGTGATCGGGCTTGTCGCCTCGCTGCTGGGCATGGCCCTCGGGCTCGCTGTTCGCCAAGGCGCGTCGCCGCGCTGTTCGAGGCGGTCGGCTTCGGGAGTCCCCACGGGTGGCCTCGAGCTGGCTCCACGCACCATCGCCATCGCGCTGCTGGTCGGCGTGGGTGTCACCCAGGTGGCCGCTCTCGCGCCCGCCCGCCGCGCGACCCGGGTCGCTCCGATCGAGGCCCTGCAGGGCCACCAGGCCGAGACGACAAAGCGGCGTCGTTGGGCGCCGTGGGTCGCCGGCCTCGTCGCCGTCCTCGGCGTGGCCATGCTCGCGGCCGGGCTGTTCGCGTCCGGCCCGGCCGCAAGCAGGCTCTCGACCATGGCCGGCGGAGTCGTGCTGCTCTTCGTCGGCGTCGCCTCGAGCGCGCGCTGGTTCGTGCGCCCGCTCGCCGGCGTGGTCGGCTGGCCGCTCGAGCGGCTGTTCGCGGAGCCCGGCCTACTCGCGCGCGAGAACGCCATGCGCAACCCGGGCCGCACCGCCACAACCGCCGCCGCGCTGATGGTCGGCCTCGGTCTCGTCGTCTTCGTCGCCGTGTTCGCAAACGGCATCAAGGCGTCGTTCGACGACACAGTCGACGCGGGTGGTCAGAGCGGACCTGATCGTGCGCTCGGAGACGCTGCAGCCCATCCCCGCCGGCGCCAGCAGCACCATGGCCCGCTCGCGCGACGTGGCCGTCGAGCTCCAGCGTGCTGATCGACCAGGTCAAGGTAAACGGCAAGCACTCGAGCGTGGTCACCGACATCATGAACGGCGTCGCGCCCGCCAATCTCGGCTCGCCTCTACGGCGTCGACTGGGTCCAGGGCAGCGACGCGGTGCTCGACCGCCTGCGCGGCGACTACGGCGCTCGTCGAGGAGCAGTTCGCGAAGACCCACCACGTCGGCCGCGGCGACACCTACCGGATCGAGACGCCCTCCGGCGGGACTGCGCAGCTTCGCGTGATCGGCGTCTACCGCGATCCGCAGCTCCTCCAGGGCACCATCGTTCCCCAGGCGCTGTTCCACGGCGTCTCCGCGGCCCGAGACCCCTGGATGATCTTCGCTGACATCCGCTCGGGTCTTTCCGAGACGGCCGTGAAGGAACGCCTCGAGCAGCGCCCTGAAGGGCTTTCCCACCGCGGCCGTCGAGTCCCGAGCCGACTTCAGCGCCGCCATCAGCGACCAGCTCGATCAGATTCGTCTACCTGCTATACGCGCTGCTCGCCATGAGCGTGGTCATTTCGCTGTTCGGCATCGCCAACTCGCTCTTCCTGTCCATCCACGAGCGCACCCGCGAGTTCGGCCTGCTGCGCGCGATCGGCGCGACCCAGGCCCAGGTTCGGCGCATGGTCCGCTACGAGAGCGTGATCACGGCCGTGATCGGTGGCCTGCTCGGAACCGCCGTCGGTCTGCTGTTCGCCTTCCTCGTGACGCAATCACTCGACGACCTCGGTCTCGGCTTCGCGCCGCCTCTCGGCCAGCTCATCGTCTTCCTGCTCCTCGCCGTCCTCGTGGGCGTGGTCGCCGCGGTCGTGCCGGCCCGGCGCGGGGCACGGCTGCAGATCCTCGAGGCGATGCGGGCGGAATAGCCATGGTCTTCTCGCGAATACTCGCTGGTCACGATGGGCGTCCGCACGGCGAGGACGCAGCGGCCCTCGGACATCTGCTGTCCAGTGCCACGGGGGCCAAGCTCATCCTCGCCCGCGTGGTTGCATGGGAGCCGCTGGCACTGCAGGCCGTTCCGCTGCCAGAGCGCAAGCAACGCTACGAGCACGAGGAGCGCGCCGCTCTGGCCGAGCTGCAGGAAGCCGCCGACCGGATCGGGGCGGACGCGGAACCCGGCCCCGGAAGCTCCCCGGCTCAGGGTCTCCACCTGCTCGCGGAGGAGCTCCAGCCCGACCTCGTGATTGTGGGCTCTTCACACCGAGGTCCGATCGGCCAGGTGCTGGCGGGGAACGTCGCGCTTCGGCTGCTGAACGGACTCGACCGCCCGCTCGCGGTGGCCCCGGCCGGCTATGCCGGCGGGAATCCGAAACTGCGCACTATCGGCGTCGGCTTCGACGGGTCCGAGGAGTCGCGCTCTGCATTGCGCATGGCGGGGCAACTGGCACAAGCCGCCGGCGCCGAGGTCCGCATCATCGCGGTGGCCCTACCCCCGACCGAACTCGTGCCGCACCCGTCGGCTTTCGCCTGGGGCTCCGGCCACGCACGGCTCGACCTGGAAACGCGCCTGCGTGGTTCGGTCGAGTCCGCTGTCGGACTCGTCCCCGCCGGCGTGGAGTGCTCGTCTGAGATCCAGACCGGCGGGCCGGTCGCGGTGCTGTCCCACTTGGCCCGCGACCTGGATCTGCTCGTGCTCGGCTCGCGTGGCTACGGCCCCGTCCGCCGCGTCCTGCTCGGCTCGGTCTCGAGCGAGCTGGTGCGGTCGGCTGCCTGCCCGGTCCTCGTCGTGCCGCGCCCGGCACCGGCTTCGCTCGAGCATCGTGGCTCGGCACAGGACGCGACGAGCGCATGAGCGGACCGGCCGTGCTCGGTCCGGGCCGGACAACCTGATCGCGCGACGACCGAGGGGCTCTGCAGGCGACCAGCGCGTGGCTCTGGCGTGGCAGCTAGACCGAGTGGTCTCGCCTCTAAGGGCCGGGTACTTAACGCAACGTGCTGAACCCGAACCTGGCTTGGCCGTCATCGCACAGGTTGCATGCCTAACCGTGATCGCCGTCGACGAGCCCGCCGACGCGCTGCGCCTCATCTCCTGCCTTCGCAACAACAGCAGCCTGCGAGTCGGCGAACCCGAGGACGATCGAGTCCAGATCATCGCGCACAACATCACGGACCTTTACGACCAACTGGACGAGCAACTGGACCAGTGCGCCGTGTCCCTCGGGATCCGGGATCGAAGACAGCACCTTCTTGTAGAGCGACCCCTTGAGTAGTGCGCGCCGTTGCGGTCGGCGCTCATTTGGCTGTCTTCTTCGTCGCTTTCTTAGGTGCGTCGTGGTCGTCGAAAACCTCCTGAGCGGTCCTCAGCGCGTTGGTCGCCGCCGGGAAGCCGGCATAGGCGATCATCTGGGTGATGACCTCGATCACCTCTTCACGCGAGGCCCCGCAGCGCAGCGCCGCGTCGATGTGCACCTTGAGCTGGGGAAGGGAAAAACCCTGGAGCGTGAGCGCCGCCACGGTGCACAGCTCGCGCGTCTTCAGATCGAGGACGTCACGCGTGTAGAGCTCGCCGAACGGGAAGGTGACGTTCACCCAGGCGAATTCCGGCGCCACCGCCTTGATCTTCTGGATGTAGGAATCGGCCATCGGTCCGAGCTGCTTGCGGATCTCGTTCATTCCGCGTTGATATTCGGCGGATGCCTCGTCGTGCTCGCCTTGTGAGATCTGCTTCGGACTTGCCTTGGGCTTGGCCATCGCCGGAACTCCCCCTAAATCGAGTTGCGTCTCGCCTTATCGGCCGTCGTTGCTTGGCCGGACAAGGTATCGGCGCGAGGGTGATGCGGGAAAAGCGCATGCGCCTGGGGCTCCAAGACACTGAGCGCTTCAAGGCCAAGGAGATCGACGGGCGCCCGCGACTAGGACTCGACGAGGAAAACCAGGGAGTCGGGGTGGACGCCGTCGTGCTGCATCGCCGCGGTGGCCCCCTCGGTCTGCAGCGCAGCCATCAGGGCGTCCAGGTCCGGCACGTCGGCCATCAGCGCGACGTGGGTCGGGTTCTGCGGGTCGGTGAACGTCCGCAGGTTCGTGACCCCCAGGGGCCCAAAGAACTCCTCACGTTTCGGGGAGGCGAGCCAGTGCTCGGTGTCGTCGATGTCGTGGTGGACGATGATCGTGGGCACTATGCCTCCCGGCGTTTGCACGCTTCCGGATGCCCGCGGCAACCGGCTCGGCGCGGTCGCCGCGACTATACGGCCAGGCCGACCCGCGGGTCAGCGGTGGACGGCGGCAAGCAGCCCCGCATACGAGCGCACGAGCAAGGCGCGCTCATGGGAGAGCTGCGGGTCCTCCGGGTCGCAGCCGCTCTCTACCCAGCGGTCCGACACCTCCATCGCCTCAGCCCGCAGGGCGGCTGGGCGGTGCACTTCCGCGGGATCGACGGAGTAGGCGTACGCGTAGAGGTCGCGGAGAGCGGCCGTCAGCGCCTCCGACGGGCCGGAGCCCTGGGCGTGCTGTGCCTCTCGGTGGACCCGCCACCACTCGACCTCGAGCCGGGCCGCCTTGACCGGATCGAAGCTATCGCCCGTGCTCTTGCGCAGCAGCTGGTAGAAGCGGGTCATCAGCCGGCGCGCGGCCTCCGGGTCGTTGTTCGGATACGGAGCCCAGACCTGGTTGGCTCGTAGGACCAGCCATGCGCCGACGAGGGTCCGCGGCCAGCTCATGCCGAACGCCGCGCGAACGAGACCAACCGAGGCGGCGAGGAAAACGCCCCACTCGCGCCGGTAGTACGTCTCCCAGGCCCGGCACTCCCGCCTCCCCACGGCGCGTGGGTCGAATGAGCGCATCGAGCTCGTACGGGCGTGACTCTTGCCGCTGCGGCCCAGCACGCGAAGAGCATGCCGCATCGAGCGGGAGGGTGTTAGCCGCGAAAGTCGAGAATCTGCTCGGGAGGCGGGGAGTCGTCGGCGGCGAGATCGATGCCGTGGACCTCGCGGATGTGCTCGCGAAACCAGTTGTCGAACGGCTCGTCCGAGGTTGCCAATGCTCCCATCGCCGCCTGGATGTCGGGCGATTCCAGAAGGACGACCGCGACGTCGCCGTCCGGTGTGCTCTGAATCCACACGGACTCTCGCGTGATGCCTGCGCGCTTGCGAGAAGCCTCGTGCTCGGCGCGCCGGTCCCCCTGCGCGCAAGACGCGAGAGCCTCACGGTCGGCATCGGTTTTTCCCGGCAGCAGCGGAGCGGCGAAGGCGATGGCCTGCATGGTGGGTCCCCTGTTCGTCGGCGTGGCCTGGCGTGAGCATCAAACCACTTGAGGCCGGCAGGGCCACTTGTGCGCGGCCGGCCGGGGTTTGGCGTTCGTTGTCGAGTTAGCGGTTGCTGGGACCGCTAACTCGACAATGAAGCGATTTTCGAGCGCTAATGCCGGAGGCGCATTGCGTCCAGGATCGTGTCGTGCACGTCGGTGTTCGTCTGCACGCGGGCGAGACCGCGGGCCCCGGGACCGGTGGCAGTCAGGGGTGTGCTCTCGCCCGTGTGATTGTCGGTCGTCCAGTCCACCGTGAACTGAAGGTCCGAGCCGGCGACGGGGAAGGGCCCGTCTTCGGCGGACACGTCGTCGCCCGACTCGTCCTCTGCGTCGATGTTCTCGATTGCCAGCCCACCGGTCTCGTGGTCGCCGGCCACGAGGAGCAGCGTCCCGGGGTGACTCGCCGCAAATCGCAGCGCTACGTCGACCGCCCTGTCGAGCGCGGCTCCGGTGGCGATCGTCTTCTCGGCGTTGTTGTGGTGGGAGAACTCGTCGATGCCCTCCTCCTCGACGAAGAGGAAGAAGCCGTCGCGGTCGCGGGAGAGGATGCTCAGCGCCTTTGACGTCATCTCGTCGAGGGGGACGACGGGCTCATAGATGTCTCCTTCGCCTTCGGGTCGCTGCTCGAACATCTCCTCGTTTGCAAAGAGGCCAAGCAGCTTTCGCGCACGGCTCTGGCGCAACTCGGTCACGGTTGGAGACGTACTCGTATCCGAGGTGTTGCGCGCGCGAGATGAGGTCGCCGCGGTCGCTGCTGCTCTCCTCCGTCGGGTCCTTTGGGGGCTTGTCGGGATAGGCGCCGGCGTTGCCGGGTGGAAGCCAGCGGTCCTCGCCGCCGCCAAGGATCACGTTGGGCTTGCTCCGAGCCAGGAACTGGCGGGCGATCTCGCTCTGCTCGGCGCGATCGCTGACGTGCGCGCCGAACGCCGCCGGCGACGCGTCCGTCACCTGCGCGGTGGTCACCAAGCCGGTGGACTTGCCGGCGGAGCGGGCGCGCTCGAGAAGAGTTGGCACCGGCCGGCCCTGGGCGTCGACGCCGACCGCGCCGTTGAAGGTCTGCACGCCGCTCGCGAACGCCGTCGCGCCGGCTGCCGAGTCTGTAACGGGCTCGTCGGGGTCATCGGGATCCGTGTGGACTAGCCCGGCGTAGCGCAGCTGGTTCATCACCAGGTCCTCGTGCTGGCCCTTGGTGGCCAGTCGCGCGAGGTCGCGCTGGGACATGCCCATGCCGTCGCCGTGCAAGAAGATGACGTTCCGTGCCGTCGCCCCGCCCTCGTGCGCCGCTCGACGGCCCCCGGAGTCCGCCGGACTTGACACGACCAGCACGAGCGCCGTCGCAGCCGAGGCGGCCACGCCGGCGACAATCGCGCTCCGGGAGGGACCCCGCGTCCACGCCGTCAATCTCATGCTGGTCCTCCCATAGATCTGCCGCTCGACCCGATTGCCGGCAGGCTGTGGAGGCTCTACCCGTGATTCACCAAGTCAACCGCGGTGGCTTTGTCTCGGAGGTCCCGCGTTCTACTCGGTGAACTCCTCCATCACCTCGCGCAGCATGGCCAGCGACGGCCGCCATTCGACGCGCCCGTAGGAAGCCTCCACCGCCGCCATGTCGAGGATCCCCAGCTTCCTGGCCTGCGCAAACGCCGCGCGGAGCTCATCGCGCGTCATATCCTCGGCCAGGTCGACGAGCGTCCGTGCGACGCTCGTAACCGGGATGCCATTGACGGTGGTCACGTCGTCCGGATGCAGCTCGGGTGCGTGATGGATCACGACTCCTTCCGGCGCTTCGAAGGCGCGAGGATCGCTGGGGCTCCCGGGGACGGTGACGTGGATGGGCTCGTCAGTGAATTTCGACATGCCGTGATGATGCCGAGGCGAGTGTGACGCGTGGGTGCGTTGTGTAACAACTTCGTGACGATCCCTCTCGGGCTGGTCTGGACTAGCGCACTCGGAAGGTCACGCGGTTCCCGCGCCTGGGGCCGAACCGAGTCTCGCGTTGAGCGCCGGTGTCTGTCGCGCGCGACGTCAATGTGTAAACGCCGCGCGCCAGCCCGCGTGGCAGCCCGCGGCGCCAGCGCGTGGTGAAGTGCACGGTCAGCAGGAACCGTGGCTTGCAGGCTCCTCGGGCGCCCCTCGACCGCATCCAGCGACCATGTCCCGTCAGGGCCTCACAGCCTCGCCCGCTGCCCGCCTGCACCCGGCGCGTCAGCGAGAGCTCGACCCGCTGGACCTCGCCGTCGTCGCGCGCACGGCCGCGGAGCAGGCGGCGGACCACCGAGACCGTGTCGATGCGCGAGCGCGGCGGCCGTCCCGGAGCCGGCAGCGGGGCGCGCACAGCGCGCACGAACACGTCGCCGATCCCGTCGCGGTCGGCGGGATGGAGGTTCAACGCGACGGAGTCGAACGCCGCGAAGCGGCCGTCGGCCGACAGCGACGGGGCAGACGAGCTCTGCCTTCCCTGTGCGCCGCTCGCCCCTCGGCTCGCAAGCGTCGTCTGCCCGGTCTTCAGGTCGCGCACGAACACATCGAAGTCGTTGCCGGCGGGTGAATCGAGCGGGTCGAGGTTCCAGGCGAGGGACCGAAACGCAACGTAGCGGCCGTCGGCCGACAGCGATCCACCCAGGTCCGAGAGGCCGTTGCCCTTGGCGCCGCCGACGCCGTCGGCGCGGCTCGCCAGTGTCGTCCGCTGCGTCTGGAGATCCCGTACGAACACGTCCTCGACCGTGTCTGGATCGGCGGGATCCAGGTTCGAGGCCCGCGAGCTGAAGGCGACGAAGCGGCCATCGGCCGACAACGCCACTCCGTCGATCGTCGAGTCCCCGTTTGCCTTCGCGCCGCCGGCGCCGTCGGCACGGCTGACAAGCGTCGCGTCGTCCGCCAGCAGGTCGCGCACGTACACGTCGGATCTCGTGTCGGGGTCGGCGGGATCCAGGTTCGAGGCGCGGGACGTGAAGGCGACGTGGCGCCCATCGGCGGACAGCACCGGGAAGCCCGACTCGAGGTTTGCCTTCGCGCCGCCGGCCCCATCCGCGCGGCTCACAAGCGTGAGCTGATCCGTCTGGAGCTCGCGCAGGAAAACGTCGCTGTTGTGGTCGGTGTCGGCGGGATCGAGGTTCGCGGCCGACGACTGGAATGCCACGTAGCGGCCGTCGCCGGAAAGCGAGCCGTCGCCCGAGGGGCCGCTTCGCTTGGCCCCGGCCGCGCCACCCGCGCGGCTCACGAGCGTGGTCCGGTTCCTCCGCAGATCCCGCACGAACACGTCGGCCTCGGAGTCGGGGTCGGAGGGATCCAGATTCGACGCAACCGAGGCGAAGACGACGTGCCGCCCATCGCCCGACCGGAACCCGTGTGAGTCCCCATTTCCCTTCGCCCCGCCGGCGCCCGAGGCGCGACTCGCCAGCCTCGTGTCGCGCGCTGCCGACGCGACCGCCCCGGCCATCCCCAGCAAGAGGACGACCGCCAGCGCGGCCGCCGATCCAGGCATACGCCGCCCCATCGAATTCACCTATACCACAGCCGCGGGGGCCAGCCGTGGTTTCGCCATCGATGGGGCCCGGGTAGTAGATCTTTCTTGGAGTTCGAGCAGGTCCGAGAGGAGCCGCATGAGCACGTCGGGTAGCTGCAGGTTCCGGATTCTTGTCGCGATTGCCGTCGGGGTGCTGGTGGCCGCCCCCGCCGCCGATGCCAAGGGGCACCCGTCGAAGCAGTGCGTTGCGGGGGCACCGGGGGTCGGAGACAAGGACTACCCGACGTACGGCAACGGTGGTTACGACGTTCGCCACTACGACCTCGACATCGCGTACGACCCGGCTACGGATCGCCTCGAAGGAGAGGCGTCGATCAGCGCGACGGCCACCCAAACGTTGTGCAGCTTCAATCTGGACCTGGTCGGACTCCAGGTGAGGCGGGTCGAGGTCAACGGCAGGCGGGCATCCTGGAGTCGCAGCGGCCAAGAGCTCACAGTCACGCCCAAGCGCCCCCTGAAGAAGCGCCACCGCTTCAAGGTCGAGGCCAAGTACGACGGCGTGCCTGTGGAGTTCGTGCTACCCGGCTTCGACATCCGGACCGGTTTCATGGCGACACCTGACGGGGCGAACGTCATCGGACAGCCGGAGGTCGCGGCGTCGTGGTACCCGGTCAATGACCACCCGATCGACAAGGCGTCCTACTCCTTCGAAGTCAAGGTGCCGGACGGCTACGAGGTCGTCGCCAACGGGTTCCTGCGAGATCGCGATCATCGCCGAGGCTGGACGACCTGGAAGTGGACCGCCCGCGAGCCGATGGCGTCTTACCTTGCCACGATCGACATCGGATTCTGGGATGTTCACCGGTGGCGCACCGACAGCGGGCTACCCGTCTACGATGCGGTCGATTCGGCGATCACCGGCGGCCTGCGACAGGTGATCGATTCCTCGCTGGCGCGCCAGGGCGAGATCCTGGATCTGTTGAGCGCCGCCTTCGGGCCCTACCCGTTCAGCACGGTCGGCGCCATCGTCGACAACCAGGACGACCTGTTCTTCGCGCTCGAGACGCAGACCCGGCCGGTCTACTCGAAGCTGTTCTGGCTCGATGGCGCGGGGAACCCCGTCAACGGCGATTGGGTCGTCGTGCATGAGCTCGCGCACCAGTGGTTCGGGGACGACGTCGCGATCGCGCGCTGGCAGGACATCTGGCTCAACGAGGGGTTCGCGACGTACGCCGAGTGGCTCTGGGAGGAGTACGAGGGCCGCGCCACCCCGCAGGAGACCTTCCAGGCCAGCTACGACGCCATTCCCGCGGACGACCCGTTCTGGACCGTTGTGATCGGTGATCCCGGAGTGGACTTCCTCTTCGACTTCGCCGTCTATGCGCGTGGGGCCATGACGCTGCAGGCCCTGCGCAATGAGGTCGGCGACGAGAACTTCTGGGAGATCATCCGCGGCTGGGCCGCAACGAAGAGCGGCGGCAACGGGACGACCGAGGAGTTCATCGCCTACGCCGAGCAGGTCTCCGGACAGCAGCTCGACGAGCTCTTCGAGACGTGGCTTTACACGCCGCAGAAGCCGGCACAGTCCGCGGTGAGCCCGCTTGGCCGCGCGAACCTGTCGACCACCGCGGAGCGCGCTCGCGCGAAGGCCCGGTTTGGCCAACTGCAGGGCCGGCTGGCGCTGGGCCGCTACTGAGCCGTCCAGCCCGCCGCTTCTAAGCTCGCTCCGGTAGGGCGGGCCCTGCCTCGGAGGGATAGCGCGGCACCCCGGCGGGTAGGGCATCGGTGAGAGCACCGAGCGAGGAGAGCACCTGCATGGCGACGAGCACACGGCCTGAGCGCATCCCGGTTCCGCGTAGTCGCGAGGATGACTACACACACGAGGCGGCTCGCGCCCGTCGCGACTTCGCCCGCGAGCACACCGGGGCCGCGCTGGAGCACGTGGGCAGCTACTCGTTCGATCCCGCGCTGCTCGAGGGCAACGTCGAGCAGTTCGTCGGCGTGGCGCAGGTGCCGATCGGTCTCGCCGGACCGCTGCTCGTAAACGGCGAGCACGCTCAGGGCGAGTTCTATGTCCCGCTCGCCACCGCCGAGGGAACGCTCGTGGCGAGCTACAACCGCGGCATGCGGCTGCTCTACGACGCCGGAGGCGTCACGACCACGGTCATGGAGGACCACATGCAGCGCGCGCCCGCCTTCCTGTTTCCGAGCGCTCGCGAGGCGCGTGACTTCGGAGAGTGGCTCACCGAGAGCTTCGACGAGATCAAGCAGGCCGCCGAGAGCACCACTCGCTCGGGCCGGCTGCAGGAGATCGAGCAGTACTCCGCCGGGCGGATCCTCTTCACCCGCTTCAACTACACGACCGGCGACGCCGCCGGCCAGAACCTCACAGGCAAGGCCACGCACGCCGCATGCCTGTGGATAGTCGAGCGCTACCCCGCGATCGAGCAGTACTTCCTCGAGTCGAACTTCGCCACCGACAAGAAGAGCTCGCAGGTGAACATGCTGCGCACGCGGGGCAAGCGCGTGATCGCCGAGGCCACGGTCCCGAACGAGCTCTTCGAGCGGATCATGCGCTCGAACACCGAGCTGATGTACCGCGCCCGCCAGGTCTCGAACCTCGGTGGCTTCATGTCCGGCGTCAACAACAACGGCGCCCACTCGGCCAACGGGATCACCGCGATGTTCATCGCCACGGGGCAGGACGCCGCCAACGTCGCCGAATCCTCCGCCGCCTTCGTGTACGCCGAGCTTCGCCCCAACGGCGACTACTACTACTCGGTGACGATCCCCTCGCTGATCGTCGCGACCTACGGCGGCGGGACCGGCCTGGCCACCCAGCGCGAGTGTCTCGAGCTGCTCGACTGCTACGGCAAGGGCAAGGTCAGGAAGTTCGCCGAGATCGTCGCGGCGACCGTCCTCTGCGGTGAGCTCTCGCTCGGCTCGGCGATCGTGGCCGAGGAGTGGGTCCACGCCCACGACCTCCACGGGCGCAACCGCCCGTAGGCAGTCCAACGCGGCGCCAAAGAGCCAGCCGACCGCGCTAGCCTCCCTGGCGTGAGCTCCTCAGAGCCGGGCGAAGGCCCCGAAGTCACGCCGCGCGAGGCCCGCCAGCAAGAGCGCGAGGCTCGGCGCGGCAGCCGGCCACAGGGCATGGTGCCCGCCCGCGAGCGCCGCCGCTCGAAAGTCGAGCGCGGCTCGATGCGCCTGGTCGCGACCTGCGGGATCATCGGCATCGCCGTGCTCCTGGGCGCGGTGCTCGTGGGGCAGGACGTCGCCGGCTGGATCGTCGGGTTGGTGATCGGGCTGACCTCCGTGATCCTGGCCGCGGTGCTCTGGTCGTCGCGGCAGCTCTGAGCCCCCAGCGCAGGTCGATCAAGGAGGAGTCATGGCTACCAAGGCAGATTTCAACGCGGAAGAGTGGTCCACGGTGGTGGAAGGCCCGCTCTTGGCGGGGATGCGTGTGGTCCTCGCCCATGGCGGAGGCTCGATCCGCGAGACCATGGCGATCGGAAAGGTGTACGCCAAAGCCCGCCAGGCCCAGGGGCAGAGCGAGCTGCTCGACGCGCTCGTCGCCTCGCCGCCCGCCCTGGACCGCGAGCAGATCAAGAGCAAGAGCGACGTCGCTCGCGAGAGCACCGAGCGCCTGCGCGAGGCGCTCGCCATCCTCGGCGAAAAGGGCTCACCCGAGGACGTCGAGGGCTACAAGCAGCTCGTCCTGGCGATCGCGCAGGCCGCGGCCGAGGCTCACAAGGAGGGCGGCTTCATCGGGATCGGCGGCAAGCCGATCAGCGAGGAGGAGCAGGCCGCGCTCGACGAGGTCAGGGCGGTTCTGGACGGTCAAGCGGGGTGAGGCGGGCCGAGCCGGCCCGCTTCCGCGAGCAGCTCGCGCAGCACATCCAGGTCGATGTCCGACGTCCGCTTGAAGCGCACGCAGCTCTTGCCGATGTTCGCCTTCGGCAGCCGGTCGACGTAGCGCTCGGTGAGGTAGGCGCCGTCGTCGCTGCAGAGCACGTACAGCGAGATGTACGCCTTGCGGCTCGAAAGGCCGATCAGTGACGCCTCGCCCTCCCGGCCGGTCGGATAGCGGTAGTGGTAGGGCCCGTAGCCGACCCCTCCCGACTGCACGACGCGCTCGAGGTCGGGCAGTGTGGCGCGGATGAGCGCGTCCAGTTGCTCGATCTCGGCTCGGCGCGGCTCGTCGAGCGAGGCGATGTACTCGTCGGGCGTGGTGGCGGTCACGACTCTCCCAGCAGGATGACCCCGAAGGCGGCGTCCGTGACAGTGGCCATGGTGACGGTCCCGGGGTCGCAGTCGGTTGCCATGGAGACCGTGTGGTTCCCGGCTGAAACGGAGTCAGAGAGGCCGAAGGTGGTGACCCCCGTGGGGGCGCCTGCGGGGTATGCAAATCTGCTGGCCGGAACCGGCGCGCCGTCGAGGTAGAGCGACAGCTTGGGCGTTGCGCCGGCAGAACAGGTTGTGTTGCTCCGAAGTCGGCCGGTGATGTAGAGCCGTCCGCTGGTGGTAGTCGTGATCGTCTCGGAGGCGTTGGCTTGCACTGGGGCGGAGGGGGGCACCGCCTCGGGTTCCGCTCCGAGCGCGAAGCCCTCGGTGGGGCCGACATCCCCCTCTGGTCCCTCCGGCCCCTCCAGACCCTCGAGTCCCTCGTCGCCCTCCGGGCCGCGCGGCCCGCGCAAGCTGGATCGCGCTGAAGCGTTGAAGTCGCTTGTCACCAGCGTGCCCGGCCTGACCTTGACCGAGGTGACGCTGTTCTTCTTCAGCTGCTCCGAGCCCACCGAGCCGTCAGGCAGCTTGAGGGCTGCATAGCTGCTCCCACCCAAGGCCACGAATAGCGCCAGCGTCGCGATCACGTTCGCGTAGGTCAGGCGGGCACGAAACCGAGCGAACATGCGCGAGCCTCCACGACCGGGGACGGGCGCCGGAGTCTAGGGCCAGCCGCCCGGCCTCCTACTGCCGCGCGCCTGACGTTGACCGCCACATAGGCGGCAAACGTCAGTTCGGCGAGCCGACCGGGCCGCCCGCTTTCCGACGGGCCGAGTCGGAATTCGGTACCTTAGGCCCCCCTAACACTTAGGGTTCCCTAATCGGATCTGAAGGAGTCGCCTTGCTGAAGCGCCCGCTGAGCCGTTTTGCACGCAGCTTCGGCCTCGTCGCCGTCGCGCTCGTCGCGTCGTTGGGCGTCATGGCTTGTGGGGACGACGACGACCAAGCGGCCGAGCAGCAAACGGAGACGGCCGCCGCCAACGAGGGCGCCGACCTGGCGGCGATCAAGGCCTATCTGCTCGAGCACACCGAGCGGCTCGTGGCCGACACGGGCGAGATTCGCGCCGGGGCCGAGGACTACTACGCGCTGGCCAAGGCCGCGCACTTCGACTACGCGAGCCTGCTCGAGGAGAACCGCGACGAGGTGCGTGGCCTCGTGGAGGACGCGCAGGCCGGGTTCACCAAAGCCAACCCGAGCTACGAGGAGATGGAGGGCGTCGTGGCCGGAGTGCCGTCGCTCGCGGAGTACGACGTGATCATCGATGCGGGCGCGGATGCGAGCGACCCCGAGAACGCCGTTCCGTTCGACCTCGAGACTCCGTCCGGACGCACGCTGAAGCAGCCCGGCAACTTCAACTACCTGATCGAGACGAGCGCCTACGGCACCGACCCGGCCTTCCAGGCCAAGGGCGCGGAGCCCGATCTCGACGGTGACGGCAAGGTGGAGTTCGGCGAGTCGCTGCCCGACGCCGACATCTACGTCACCGCCGCACGCGAGTTCGAGCGCTACGCAAAGGAGCTCGACGCGGCGGCGCGCGAGTGGGAGCCCACTCCGGGCGACGCGCTCACCGCGCTCGTGGTCATGACACCCACGATGTCCGAGTACTTCGCCGCCTGGAAGAACTCGCGCTTCATCGCCGGCGAGAAGGCGAGCGAGAAGGCGTTCGTGGCGGCGTCGCGGCTCCAGGACATCGCCGACATCCTTGGCGGCCTCGTCCTTGTCTACGACAACGTCGAGCCGCTGGTGGCCAAGGCCGACCCCGCGCAGGCCAAGCAGACCAAGCAGAGCCTCGCCGACCTGCACGATTTCGCCGCCGGCCTGCTCGCCGAGGAGGACGCCGGGCGCAAGTTCACCGCCGAGGAGGCGGACACCCTCGGCTCGCGGGCCCAGGAGCAGGCGGAGGCGATCGCCGGCCAGGTCACCCAGGCGGCATCCCAGCTCAACATCGAGATCGAGGAGGGCTGAGCCTCGAAGCGCGCCACTCTCGTCCTCCTCACGACCGCCCTGGTCGCGGCTTGGGTGGCGCCCGCCCAGGCGGCGCCACCATGGCAGTCCGCCCAGCGCGCCCAGGACCTCGTCTTCGAGGCTCAGACCGCGCTGCTGCTCGACGAGCCGCGCTCGGCCCTCGCACTGACGACGCGGGCGAGGAATGCGCTGCGCGGTCCGGTGGCGCGCGACATGCGGCGCGACGCGCCCGAGGCTTACCGCGGGGCGCTGGCGGCGCTTGCGGCAGCAAGGCGTGCGGCGAGTGATGGGGACGAGGTGGAGCTGGCTGCCGCCGCGGGGAGCCTGCGGGCGGCGCTTCTGCTCGGGTCCTACCGGACGACGGTCGCCGCCGTCGCCGCGGGGGACGCCGACCGCGCCGCCAGCTGGCTGCTGCTGCGCGAGTTTCGCAAGGCCACCCGCTTCACGCGGCCCGGCGTGGACGCCACCGTCGCGGTGCGCGAGCTGGCCGCCGGCCGCCTCGCGCCGCGCAAGGCGACGCTCGAGGTCCGCAAGGACCTGCTCGACGCCTATCAGGCGAGCCTGACGACCCGGCTCGGCGAGGCCGAGGCGGCCGCCGAGCGCGGCTTTGACGCGCGCTGGGCTCAGACCGCCGCGCTCGCCGCCGGCCTCTGGCCGATCATCGCTCCCGAGTACCGGACCAACCGCGGCGCCGCCGCCACCGAGCGGGCCGACCGCGCCTTCGCCGGCCTCGCGAGCAGCGCTCGCCGGGGAGATTCCGCCGGTTTCGCGGCGGCTCACACCGAGGTCTCGGAGGCCCTCGACGGGTTCGTCGCCGCGCCCTTCACCCGCGCCGAGCAGGCCCGCCGCGCCGCCCAGCTCGTGCGCTTTCTCGACCTGATCCCGATCGAGTACGACCGCGGCACCGACGACGGCCGTGTGACCTTGGACTTCGAGGTCCAGGAGGCGGTGGCATTCCAGCAGGGAAGCGAGTCGGCATTCGCCGACCTCGAGGGCGAGCTCAAGCGGCGCGACCCTCGTGCGACGGCGGTCGTGGACTCGGCGATCGAGCGGCTCGGAACCTATGTGGAGCAGGCCCAGAAGGGCGAGCGCGTGGCCTCCCAGGAGGAGATGGAGAGCGCCCACGCCCGCGCGGCCGACACGCTCGAGGACCTCATCCCCGAGGAGTGGGCGCTCGACGACAGCCAGTCCGACTTCGATCTGATCCAGCTCACGCTCGACCGAGTCGAGGCCGCGGCGGGCGCCGGCAGGTACGCAGAGGCCGAACAGGCCCGGCTCGAGGCCTACGCGTTCTTCGAGTTCGGCCCCGAGCTGACCCTGCGCTCGATCGCGCCCGACGTGACCGCGCGCGTCGAAGGGCTCATCTGGTTCGGCGCCGAGGGCCAGGAGGGCCTCGCCACCCTGATCGCGGACAAGAAGCCGCGCCGGGACATTCACGAGACGCGCCTCGTCCTCGATCAGGCCCTTGAGGACGGCGCGGGCGCGCTGGGCGAGGGCGCGAGCTCAGCGACGGTGGTCACGAACGCCGCGGTCATCGTCTTCCGGGAAGGGCTCGAGGCCGTGCTGATCCTGGCCGCGGTCATGGCCAGCCTGAGCGGCGCCGCCCGCACCCAGCGGCGCCCGATGATGATCGGCGCCCTGCTGGCGATCCTGGCGAGCATCCTCACCTACGTCCTCGCTCGCACCGTGCTCACCGAGCTGGCGCAATACGGCGAGAAGCTCGAGGCGATCGTCGGGCTGATCGCCATCGCGGTGCTCCTGTTCGTGCTCAACTGGTTCTTCCACAAGGTCTACTGGACCGACCACATCAAGAAGTTCAACAAGCGCCGGCGGCGCCTGTTGGCGGTAGCCGGGGGCGGGCTGATCTCCGCTCAGGTGCTCGGTTTCGTGCTGCTCGGCTTCTCCACCATCTACCGCGAGGGCTTCGAGACCGTCCTCTTCCTCCAGGCCCTCGAGCTCAACTCGGGGCTGGCGGTGGTCGTCGAGGGCGTCGTACTGGGCTCCATTGCCGTGGGGGCCGTGGCGGTGGCCACCTTCAAGCTCGAGCGCAAGCTGCCCTACAGGAAGATGCTGATCGTCACCGGCATCCTGCTCACGGCGGTGCTGGCGATTCTGGTCGGCAAGACGGTTCGCACGATGCAGGGCGTCGGCTGGGTTCCGATCACTCCGATCGACATCGAGCTCCCGTATTGGACGGGAATCTGGCTCGGCATCTTCCCCACCGTCGAGACCGTGGTGGCGCAGATCGCGTCGGTGGTCTTCGTCATCGCCAGCTACTTCGCGGCCGAGCGGCTCAAGCACCGGCCGAAGGGACGCTCGGCTGCCGGCCTACGCCCTGCGGCCCACGGCCCCGACGACGCCGCGCAGGCCTACGCACCCGATGCAGGCAACGCAGCCCGTGCAGTTGACACAGCCGATGCAGGCCACGCACGCGGCGCAGCCGCTGTTTCCGATGCCCGCGGCAATGGCGGCGCTGCCGACCACGCCAATGCTGCCCACAACGGCCGCGCTGCCGACCACACCGGCGCTAACGGCGATGCCGGCGCTGCCGATGACCCCGGCGCTGCGACGGTCCCGGCGCTGCCGATGACCCCGGCGCTGCCGACGACCCCCGCGCTCGCGACGCTGCCGGCGCTGCCGGTCACTCCTGAGCTGCTCTCGGTCACGACTCCGTCCGACGGGCCGAGGCAAGGTTTACCGACACCGGAAGCTCGAGACCGCCGCTCGCCTCGTAGGGCTTCACGAGCCGCTCGAAGGCCGCGCGAATCCGCAGCTGCAACTCCTCGGTCTGACCCAGCACGATCGGCGCGGTTCGGACCGTGCCTGCGAGCAGGCCGTCCCAGAGCTCGTCGGCGGAAGACGCGACATGGGTGAACGAGATGCGTGTCGTCTGCACGTCACCGAGCCCCGGTCCGCTCAGCAGCCGGACGAGCTCCTCGTCCTCTGAGAAGCGAAAGAAGGGCGGGCCGGCGGGGATGTCGCTCGGCGGACTCGCGCCCGCCTCGGCCACCGCATCGAGGAGCACGCCCAGGAAGCGTGCCCGGCTTGGGAGGTCCCAGGCCGTGAGTGCCAGCCGGCCGCCGGTAGCAAGGACGCGAGCGAATTCGCCGGCGGCCTGCTCGGGGTGGCCCAGGTGATGCAGAACGAAGTTGCCGACCACCGCATTGAACGAGCCATCCGGGAACGCGAGAGCCTCCGCGTCACCATGCCGGAACTCGATCTGCGGATGGCGCTCGCGGGCGGCCGAGACCATGGCCTCGGCGATGTCCACTCCCACCACCGTTGCTCCTCGGGCGGCCGCCTGGCCGGCCGCATAGCCGGGACCGGAAGCCACGTCCAGCATCCGGATCCCCGGTCCGACGCCCGCGGCGTCGAGCAGCGGCTCCACCACCCGCGGGGTGATCTCGCCGAAGAAGTCGCGGTAGCCGCCGACCTTGGTCTCCCAGGCCGCGGCCTCGAACGCGTTGAACGCGTGGGCACTGGCCATCGACCCAAGCCTACGACTTCAGGTAACCCTCACCCGCCGAGCGTCAGCCGCCCTTCGCGTAGTTGCTCGCCCCGTACCAGTCGACGACCACGACCTGCTCGTCGCCGACAACCCACGCGTCGTGCCCGCTCGGCAGGGAGGTGATGTCTCCGGGACCTGCGATCAGCTCGGTGCCGTCGTCCATGCGGATCCCCAGCCGGCCGCTCAGGTGATATTGGAAGTGCGGTGCCTCGCAGCTATCGGTGTTCACGATCGGCTTCAGGTCGTTCGACCAGCGCCAGCCGGGCTCGAAGACAAGGCGCCCGACCTCGCCTCCGCCCACGTTGAGGATCTCGGCGCGGCCGTTCGGGAACTCGCGGGTCTCATCGGGCGCCTGGAAGCTCTTGTGCTCGGTGTTGTGCCTGGGGGTCATTCCGTTCCTCCTAGCCGGGGGTCGAACAGGTGCTAGCGTTCTTCTACCTACTAGTAGGTAGATAGTCAAGCCCCCTGCCATAAGAGAGGATGTGACGGTGGCCTCGACCCGAGAGCGAAGCGAGGGCGACACCGCCTCGCGGATCCTCGATAGCGCCGAGCGGCTCGCCCAGAGCTACGGCTTCAACGGGTTCAGCTACGCGGACGTCGCCGCTGAGCTGAAGCTCACCAAGGCCAGCCTGCACTATCACTTCCCCGGCAAGGCGGAGCTCGGCGAGGCGCTCATCCAACGATATGCCTCGCGGTTCGCGGAGGCCCTGGAAGCGATCGATCGGCGTGGCGGCGACGCTCCCACCAAGCTCGCGGCCTACGCGGGTCTCTACGCGGACGTGCTGCGCGACCACCGCATGTGCCTCTGCGGCATGCTGGCGGCGGAGTACGAGACTCTTCCGGAGCCCATGCGAGAGGCGATCATCGGCTTCTTCGACGACAGCGAAGCGTGGCTCACGGGCGTGCTCGAGCAGGGTCGCGCCGCGGGGACGCTGCGCCTCTCCGGCTCCGAGCGCGACGCGGCGCAATCGATCGTCAGCGGCCTCGAGGGAGCCCTTCTCGTCGCACGACCGTACGGCGATGTGGCGCGCTTCGAAGCCGCGGCAAGCGGTCTGCTGGCGAGCCTCGTCGGTGGGCATGTCGATTTTCGCCCGCCTCGTTCGACGCCCTGATAGAAGGCAAATTTTCCCGGTCGAACGGCCGGGACAACGCACAAGGAGGCACCACGATGCGAGTCATGGTCTTGGTCAAGGCTGATGAGAACAGCGAGGCGGGAGTCATGCCGGACGAGAGGCTGCTGAGCGAGATGGGCGACTTCAACGAGCAGCTCGTCAACGCAGGCGTGATGCTCGCCGGCGAGGGACTGCACCCGAGCTCGAAGGGCAAGCGCGTTCTGTTCTCCGGCAGCGAGCGCAAGGTGGTCGACGGGCCCTTCACCGAGGCAAAGGAGCTGGTCGCGGGCTTCTGGCTGTGGCAGGTGAAGTCGATGGACGAGGCGATCGAGTGGGCCAAGCGCTGCCCCAACCCGATGGAGGGCGATTCGGAGATCGAGATTCGCCAGGTGTTCGAGGCCGAGGACTTCGGCGACGAGCTCACCCCCGAGCTGAGGAAGCTGGAGCAGCGCCTGCGCGCAC
Organism: uncultured Thermoleophilaceae bacterium; assembly: GCA_963762265.1. Classification (GTDB taxonomy): domain Bacteria; phylum Actinomycetota; class Thermoleophilia; order Solirubrobacterales; family Thermoleophilaceae; genus JACVRW01. The sequence goes on from CAVXKC010000001.1 coordinate 44,758, forward strand.
AGGCGGAGTCCAACCGGTAGCCCGCGGGACGCGACGTTGGCACCCGATGCGCACCGAGCGATCGAGGCGGTCTGGCGGATCGAGTCCGCGCGGCTGATCGCAGGGCTCGCCCGGATCGTGCGCGACGTCGGCATCGCCGAGGAGCTCGCTCAGGATGCCCTCGTCGCCGCGCTCGAGCAGTGGCCGGAGTCAGGTATCCCCGACAACCCGGGGGCCTGGCTCATGGCCACCGCGAAGCACCGGGGCATCGACCGGGTGCGCCGTGACAAGGTCCTCGAGCGAAAGCAGCAGGAGCTCGCCCGCGACATCGAGATCCAGCAGGAGCTGTCCGAGCCCGACCTCGATGCAGCGATCGACGATCACGTCGGCGACGACCTGCTGAGCCTCGTATTCACCACCTGCCATCCGGTGCTCTCGACCGAGGCACGCGTCGCGCTCACATTGCGCCTGCTCGGCGGCCTCACTACCCAGGAGATCGCGCGGGCGTTCCTCGTGGCGGAATCGACAATCGCGCAGCGAATCGTCCGGGCCAAGCGCACGCTGGCCGCGGCCCGCGTCCCCTTCGAGGTGCCCGGGCCGGACGAGCTTGCCGATCGCCTGTCCTCCGTCCTCGAGGTCGTGTACCTCGTGTTCAACGAGGGCTACTCGGCCACCGCCGGCGAGGACTGGATGCGGCCCTCGCTCTGCGAGGAGGCGCTGCGGCTGGGGCGCATCCTGGCCGAGCTGGCTCCCAAGGAGCCCGAGGTCCACGGCCTCGTTGCGCTGATGGAGATCCAAGCCTCGCGCATACGCGCGCGCGTGGGACCGGCGGGAAAGCCCGTGTTGTTGCTCGATCAGGATCGAGCCCGGTGGGATCAGCTGCTCATTCGGCGCGGGCTCGCGGCGCTCGAGCGTGCCGAGCGTCTCGGCGGCGAGCTCGGGCCCTACGCGCTCCAGGGCGCGATTGCGGCTTGCCACGGGCGGGCGCGCACTCCTGAGGAAACCGACTGGGAGCGCATCGCGGCGCTCTACGACGCGCTCGCTCAGCTCGCGCCGTCACCTGTCGTCGAGCTCAACCGCGCGGTTGCGCTGTCGATGGCCTTCGGCCCGGCGGCGGGGCTCGAGCTGGTCGATGCGCTGGTCGCCGACGGCTCGCTCGCGGACTATCACCTCCTGCCCGGCGTCCGCGCCGACCTTCTCGCTAAGCTCAGCCGCCCTGCCGAGGCCCGGGCCGAGTTCGAGCGCGCCGCGGCTCTCACGTGCAATGCACGAGAGCGCGAGATACTGCTGGAGCGTGCCAGAGCGGTGGGAGAGGGATAGGCAACGATTTCAACCGAGGAGACCCCCAGATGAGCGAGACCGAAGGCGCTACAACCGCCGAGCAGAACCCGGTGGAGACAAACGGCTCAGCCGAGGCGAGCGAGCCGTCGGGCAGCAAGGCCAAGACCGTCGCGGTCGCCGCCGGCGCAGGCGCAGCCGTCGCCGGAATCGCCGGAGGCTTCGTGGTCGCCGCGCGCGACACCCGCCGGCGCGTGCTCGGCGTGCCCGTCGGCAAGCGCACCCGCATGCAGCAGACCGCCGGTACCGTGGTCGACCGGGTGCACGAGCCGGTGCGCCGGGTGGGCTCGCGCTTCTCGCGGAGCTAGAGGACGCAAGACACGCGTCCTCGCGTCGTCATCCTGTGCGGCGGTCGCGGTACGCGGCTGCGCGAGCACGCCCAGACGATCCCCAAGCCGCTCGTCGAAATCGGCGGGCGGCCGATCCTCTGGCACGTGATTCGCATCTACGCGAGCCAGGGCTTTGATCGCTTCGTCCTCTGCCTCGGGCACAAGGGAGAGCTGATCGAGGAGTTCGTGCGCTGCGACGGCCTGCCGGACGGGCTCGACATCGATTGCGTCGACACCGGCGAGGAGACCCCGACCGGGGGGCGCATCGCGAAGGTCGCGGAGCGGTTGGCCGGCGAGCGCTTCTGTGTGACCTACTCGGACGGGGTGGCCGACGTGGATCTCGACCGCCTGCTCGCCTTTCATCACGCCCACGGCGCAGTCGCCAGCATGACCGTCGTCCAGCCGGAGCTCCAGTTCGGCGTTGCCGAGCTGAACGGCGACGGCCACGTGAGCGGCTTCACCGAGAAGCCGCGCTTCGAGGGCTGGATCAACGGCGGCTTCTTCTGCTTCGAGCCCGCCGCGCTCGACTACATGGCAGAGGACTCGGTGCTCGAGCGCGAGCCGCTCGAGCGGCTCGCGGCGGCCGGCGAGCTGCGCGCCTTTCGCCACGTGGGCTTCTGGGATTGCATGGACACCTACAAGGACGCCGTGCTGCTCAACGACCTCTGGCGCGAGGGCCGGGCGCCGTGGAAACTCTGGACTTGAGGTCCTGAAACAGGCTCCATGAGGCCGCCCGCCGGAAGGAACTTCCCGCGCTCCGGCGAAAACCTCGCCCGTGACGAGAACGGGCACGACCGCACTCACCCTCTCGGAGGAGATCCGCCAGCGCTTCGACGAATTCTCTCGCTCCCAGAAGGACGTGGGGCAGTACATCGTCGACCACCTGGAGGAAGCGGCCTTTCACACCGCGGAGGAGCTGGCGCGGCGAGCAAACACCTCGAGCTCCACCGTCGTGCGCTTCGCGCAGGCACTCGGCTTCGAGGGCTTTCCGGAGCTGCAGGCCGCCGCGCGTGACGAGTACCGGCGCGCGCGTGAGGACGGGACCGCCGCCGAGCTGGCCGGCGCGCCGCTGTTTCCGATCGACCAAACCGAGTTCGAGGCGGCTGTCGCGGCCGACCACGCCAACCTCGCCGAAACCGCCCGCAAGGTGGACCGCGACGAGGTCGCAGCCGCCGTCGACCTGATCTCCCACGCGGATCGCATCGTGCTCTGCGGCACCGACCAGATGGCCTTCTTCGCGAGCTACCTGCGCCACCTGCTGATGCTGCTCGACCTGCGCGCCGAGGTCGTTGCCTCGCCGAGCCAGGAGAACCTCGCAAAGCTCGGCCGCGTGAACGACAAGACCGTGATGGTCGGCTTCTCCGCCGGGCGCCCGCATCCGCTCGTGGTTCGCGCGATGAAGCTCGCGCGCAACCGCCACGCCGCCACGATCGCGATCGCCGATGCCACGCTCTCCGAGGTCGCAAAGCTCGCCGACCACCGGCTCTACTACTCCTCGAACAGCCCCGCCTTCGTGCGCTCGCACTCGGCGCTGCTCGGGGTTATCCAGGCGCTCGCCTACGGCGTGTACGCGATGGACGAGCTCGCTTACGCGGACCGCATCCGCGCGTTCCGCTTGAAGTAAGTCGACCCTGGGCACATTCGGGCGCAGTGCTGGAGCTCAACGACCTGGCGCGCCGCTACGGCGAGACCGTGGCGCTGGACGGCCTCTCCCTGCGGGTCTCGCAGGGCGAGGTGGTCGGCTTCGTGGGCCCCAACGGCGCCGGCAAGACCACCGCCATGCGTATCGCGCTCGGCGTGCTCGAGCCCGACAGCGGCGAGGTTCTCTGGCGGGGCGCGCCGGCGACGCGAGAGGTCCAGCGCGCGTTCGGCTACATGCCCGAGGAGCGCGGCCTCTATCCGAAGATGCGCGTGGACCGCCAGCTTCGCTACATCGCCACGCTGCACGGCGACGACGACGCCGGCGCCGCGCGGGCCGCCGACCGCTGGAGTGAGCGGCTCGGCCTGGGCGATCAGACCGAGCAGCGCGTCGAGGAGCTGTCGCTCGGCAACCAGCAGCGGGTGCAGCTGGCGGCGGCGCTCGTGCACGAGCCGGACATGCTCATCCTCGATGAGCCCTTCTCGGGCCTCGATCCGATCGGCACGGACGTCATGTCGGACGTGCTCAACGACCGCGCGCGCGACGGCGCCGCCGTCATCTTCTCCTCGCACCAGCTCGAGCTGGTGGAGCGGCTCTGCGACAGCGTTGCGATCGTGGTGCAGGGCCGCATCGTCGCGGCGGGCAAGGTGGACGAGCTGCGCGCGGAGCGCTCCGAGCCGCGGCTGCGCATCGACGTCGAGGGAGCCGCCGACGGCTGGGCCGATCAGGTGCCCGCCGTCCAGGTCCTTGCCCGCGACGAGCGGGGCGTGCTGGTCGAGCTGCACGAGGGCGCCGACGACCAGGCATTGCTCGACGCGGCCCGCCGCGCCGGCCGAGTCAAGCGCTTCGAGCCCGCGCGCCCGACGCTGGCCGAGCTGTTTCGGGAGGCGGTCGAGCAATGAGCCTGCGCCGTGCGGCCTGGCTCGTCGCCCGCCGCGAGTTCACCGAGCGCATCCGCTCGCGCGCGTTCCAGATCGCCACCGCCATCACGGTCGCCGTAGTCGGCGCCGCAGCCATCCTTGCCGGCGTGATCGGCGATGACGACGCGACCACCTACGACGTCGGCGTCCAGGGGACCGAGGCCTTCGCCATCGGCGGGGCCGCACGCGCCGCCGCGCCGGCCTTCGACCTGCGCCTCGAGCTGCGTCGCTTCCCCAGCGCGGCGGCAGCCCGCGCGGCCGTGCGCGACGAGAGCGTCGACGCCGCGCTCGTGCGGGGGGCGATCGTCACGCGCGACGAGCCACAGGACGATCTCGAGCAGCTGCTCCAGGGGGCCGGCCGCCAGGTGCGCGCGGGCGAGACGCTGCGCTCGGAGGGCGTCTCGCCGGCGCAGGCGCGCCGCGCGCTCAACCCGCCTCCGTTGCGAACCACCCTGCTCGAGGGAGAGGACGACAGCGGCGACCAGGGGCTCGCCTTCGTCGTGTCGCTGCTGCTCTACATGCAGCTGATCATCTACGGGCTGGCGGTGGCCTCGGGTGTGGTCGAGGAGAAGTCCTCGCGCGTGGTTGAGGTGCTGCTGGCCTCGATTTCGCCGCGCGCCCTGCTGGCCGGGAAGATCGCCGGCATCGGGGTCTTGGGCCTGATGCAACTCACGCTCACCGCCGTGGTCGGCATCGCGCTGGCGGCGGCGAGCGGGGCGATCGAGCTCGACGGCGGCCAGATCGGGACGATCGCCGTCGTGCTCGTGTGGTTTCTGCTGGGCTACGTGCTGTGGGCGTCGCTGTACGCGATCGGCGGGGCGATCGTCTCTCGCCAGGAGGACCTGCAGTCCTCGACGACTGTGCTGACCCTCGCGCTGGTGGTCAGCTACCTGCTGGCGTTCCCGGCCGTCGACGATCCCGAGTCGAGCATCGCGGTGATCAGCTCGCTGGTGCCGTTCTCGTCCCCGATCATCATGCCCGCACGCGTGGCGGTCGGCGCCGCGAGCGCGGCCGAGATCGTGGCGTCGCTCGGGCTGCTCCTGGTGGGGATCGCGTTGCTGGTTCCCGTAGGCGCGCGCATCTACGAGAACTCCGTGCTTCGTATGGGCAAGCAGCTCAAGTTGCGCGAGGCGTGGAGGAGCTCCACCGTCGCCGGATAGCATGCGGCGCCTGTGAGGAAGACACCAGCGCTCGTCGCGCTCTGCGCGGCCATGATCGCCGCCCTCGCGGGTCCGGCCCAGGCGGCCCCGCGCGGTTGCGACCCGCTTGACCCGGCGCACTGCCTGCTGCCGTGGCCAAACGACCACTTCGTGAAGGGGGGCAAGCTCGCCCTCCGCGATTCGATGATGCCGCGAAACGACGCGGGCAAGGTCGTGCGCGCGGCCGACTACAACTACTCGGACGGCTTCAGCCCGGGGCAGACGATCGTGACCGTGGTGCCGGGCCTCGACTTGAGGCGCACCGGCGCGGTTCCGCAGACGAACCTCGCCAAGGCCTTTGCGCGGCGCGCCCCGATCGCCGTGATCGACGCCAAGACCGGCAAGCGCCAGTTGATCTGGGCGGAGCTCGACTCGCAGGCCACGGGCCGCCGGCGCGCGCTGCTGATCCATCCCGGCAAGAACTGGCGCGAGGGGCGGCGCTACATCGTGGCCCTGCGCAACCTCGAGAACAAGCAGGGGAGGACGCTGCGGGCCCACGCGAGCTTCCGCCGCTTTCGCGACGGTCAGGCAACCGGAAAGCGCGCTCGCCGGTTCGAGGGCATCTTCCGCCGCCTCGCCAAGTCCGGCATACGCCGCGAGAGCCTTTACCTGGCGTGGGACTTCACCGTGGCCGGCGAGAGCTCGCTCAGCCGCCGGATGCTGTCGATGCGCAACCGCGCCTTCGCCGAGCTCGGTGACACGGACCTCGCCGACTTCGACCCGGCGGGCGCGGCGCCGCCCTTCACCGTCACGAACGCCCAGGACATCGGCGAGGTGCGGCGCGTCGATGGCACCTTCACCATCCCGTGCTTCCTGGACCAGGCCGGCTGCCCGGTCGGATCGCGCTTCAGGCTCAGCTCGAGTGGCCTACCCGTGCGCACGCCGGGCAACGTGCAGGAGGAGCGCTTCACCTGCCTCGTGCCCGAGGGCTCCACCAACGGCAGGCCGCTCATCTTCGGCCACGGCCTATTCGGCACCGCCGAGGCGGTGCTCTCGCTGGCGCCGCTCGCCGCGGCCGGCAACTTCGTCGCGTGCGCGACCGACTGGTCCGGCATGTCGAGCGAGGACGTCCCGAACGCGCTCGCGCTCTCGGAGGACCTGTCGCGCTTCCCGACACTGAGCGACCGCACGCAGCAGGGCTTCCTCAACTTCCTGTTCCTGGGCAGGCTCATGATCCATCCGCAGGGGCTTGCCTCCAACGCCGAGTTCACAGGGAAGATCGACCGCCAGAGGCTCTTCTACGCCGGGGCGAGCCAGGGCGGGATCCTCGGCGGCGCGCTGACGGCGATCGCCCCGGACTTCGAGCGCTCGGCGCTGATCGTGCCCGCCATGAACTTCAGCCTGCTGCTCACGCGCTCGACCCAGTTCGCCCCGTTCCGCGACGTGCTCTATGAGAACTACTCCGACCCGACCGAGCGCGCCCTGCTCGGCTCGATGCTCCAGGTGCTCTGGGACCGCAGCGAGGCCAATGGCTACGCCTGGCACATGACGGGCGACCCGCTCGCCGGCACCCCGCCACACACGGTGCTTCTGCACGAGGCCTTCGGCGACCACCAGGTGGCCAACGTGGCCACGGAGGTGGAGGCGCGGGTGATCGGCGCGCGGCTGCGCACGCCCGCGCTCGACCCGGGCCGCAGCCTCGACCGGCGCCCCTATTACGGGATCAAGCCGGTGCCGAGCTACCCGTGGAGCGGCAACGCCCTCGTGGTGTACGACATCGGCCCGCTGCGCGGCAGCCTGGGCACGCCTCCGGCGCCCGCCGCCAACCTGCCGCCCACGATCGGCGTGGACCCGCACGCCCTCACCGGCTTCGAGCTGCCGGCGGCGGCTCAGATCTCCGAGTTCCTGAAGGTCGGCGGCGCGTTCGTGAACACCTGCGGGGCCAAGCCCTGCTACGCCGCGGGTTGGCCCGGTCCCTGACCGGGGAGCGCCACCCGGCGGGCTATCCTGCGTAGCTACATGGAGACCGGGACCTTCAGAGTCAAGTCGGGCCTTGCCGAGATGCTCAAGGGCGGGGTGATCATGGACGTGGTCACCGCCGAGCAGGCGAAGATCGCCGAGGACTCCGGCGCAGCGGCGGTGATGGCGCTCGAGCGCGTGCCCGCCGACATCCGCGCGGCGGGCGGTGTGGCGCGCATGGCCGACGTCGCGAAGGTCGAGGAGATCCAGGCGGCGGTCACGATCCCGGTGATGGCCAAGGCCCGCATCGGGCACTTCGTCGAGGCCCAGGTGCTCGAGGCGCTGGAGGTCGACTACATCGACGAGTCCGAGGTGCTGACTCCGGCCGACGAGGCCCACCACATCGACAAGTGGGCGTTCAAGGTCCCGTTCGTGTGCGGGGCGACCAACCTGGGCGAGGCGCTGCGGCGCATCGGCGAGGGCGCCGCGATGATCCGCTCCAAGGGCGAGGCGGGCACCGGCAACGTGGTCGAGGCGGTCCGCCACATCCGCGTGATCCGCGGCGAGATCCGCCGGCTCCAGGGGCTGAGCGAGATGGAGCTGCCGACCGCTGCCAAGGAGCTGCAGGCGCCGCTCGATCTCGTGACCGACGTGGCCCAGAAGGGCCGCCTGCCTGTTGTGCTGTTCTGCGCGGGCGGGATCGCCACGCCGGCCGACGCCGCGCTGATGATGCAGCTCGGCGCGGAGGGGAACTTCGTCGGCTCGGGCATCTTCAAGTCCTCAGACCCCGAGCGCCGCGCCCGGGCGATCGTGGAGGCGACCACACACTTCGACGAGCCCGAGCGAGTGGCTGCCGCCTCGCGTGAGCTGGGCGAGGCGATGCCCGGGATCGAGATCGGCAACCTCGAGGCCGCGGGCGGCCTGCTGCAGAAGCGCGGCTGGTGAGTAAGCCTCGGGTCGGGGTGCTTGCGCTCCAGGGCGGGTTCGAGGCACACGCGAACGCGCTCGAGGAGGTAGGCGCGCAGGCGCGCCGCGTGCGCGTCCCGGAGGATCTCGACGGACTCGACGGGCTCGTGATCCCCGGTGGCGAATCCACCACTATCACCCTCGGAGTCGAGCGCGAGGGCCTGGCCGAGCCGCTGCGCGAGCTCGTGCGCTCGGGACTGCCCGTGCTCGGCACCTGCGCGGGCATGATCATGCTCGACCGCGACCACCTCGATCTGCTCGACGTGAGCGTGCGCCGCAACGCGTTCGGGCGCCAGCTCGCTTCGTTCGAGGCCGAGCTCCAGTGGGAGGACGGCCCGCTTCAAGCGATCTTCATTCGTGCGCCCTGGGTGGACGAGGTCGGCGACGAGGTGGAGGTGCTCGCCGAGGTCGACGGCCACCCGGTCGCCGTGCGCCAGGGCAACATCCTGGCCGTGTCCTTTCATCCCGAGCTGACCGGCGAGCGCCGGCTGCATCGCTGGCTGCTCGACCATGCGAAAGTGACCGCCCAATGAGAGACAGTCGCGCAGAGGCGCTCGCGCAGATCCTCGTCCGCTACTCGACACGGGTGTCAAGAGGCGACGTGTGCGTGATCCAGTCCACCAGCGCCGCCGAGGTGCTCGTGCAGTCGGTCTACGAGGAGGTGCTGCGCGCCGGTGGCCTGCCGGTCATGCAGCTGACCACCGAGGGGGCGCAGTCAGCCTTTTTCGATCTGGCAGGCGAGGAGCAGCTCGACTGGATCCCGCCGCCCGCCGAATGGGCGGCCGAGAACGCCGACGTCCGCATCGCCGTGATGGCCGACGTCAACGCGCGCGAGCTCTCGAAGGCCGATCCAAAGAAGCAGGCGCGCGCGCAGAGGGCGCGCAAGGGGCTGATGGAGACCTCGATGAACCGCTCGGCGGCCGGCGAGTACCGCTGGGCGCTGACGCTGTTTCCCACGCACGCATATGCGAGCGAGGCGGGGATGTCGCTGCGCGACTACGAGGATTTCTACTACGCCGCCTGCCTTGCCGCCGACTCCGACCCGCTGACCGCCTGGCAGCGCCAGTCCGATCAGGTCAATCACCTGGCCGAGTGGATCGAGGGCAAGGAGCACGTGCATATCAAGGGGCCCGGCACCGACATCACGCTCGCCGTGGGCGGGCGTCACTGGATTCCCTGCGCGGGCGAGCACAACATGCCCGACGGCGAGTTCTTCACCGGCCCCGTGGAGGACTCGGCAAACGGCGAGATCAGCTTCTCGTTTCCGGCCAGCTACGGCGGGCGCTCCGTGTCGGGGGTGCGCTTCCGCTTCGAGGACGGCAAGGTGGTCGACGCTTCGGCCGAGCAGGGCGAGGACTTCCTGATCGAGATGCTCGACACCGACGACGGCGCGCGCCGGCTCGGCGAGCTCGGCATCGGCACCAACTATGGCATCTCCACGGCCACCAAGGAGATCCTCCTCGACGAGAAGATCGGCGGGACGGTCCACCTGGCGATCGGCATGAGCTACCCGGAGACCGGCGGCGAGAACAGCTCGGCCGTCCACTGGGACATGGTCTGCGACCTGCGCGAGAGCGGCACGATCACCGTCGACGGGATAGAGATGCAGCGCGACGGCCGTTTCCTGGTGTAGCGGTCCGAGGTCCACTGTCGACTTAGCGGTGCTGGGGCCCGGTAACTCGACAACGGAGCTCCATACTGCCCCGCATGGCGTCCCCAACCGTCGAGCTCGTCCGCCGGGCGTTCGACGCCTACAACTCGCGCGAGGTCGAAGCCCTGCTCCGCGTGCTCCATCCCGAGGTGCATGTGCGCTCGCTGATGACGGAGGCCGAGCGCGCGGACTACCACGGCCATCAGGGCGCGCGCGAGTGGTACGCAGCCGTGTTCGACGTCTTCCCCGACTGGGCGCCGAGGATCGACGAGATTCGTGAGGTGGGAGCCGATACGGTGGTGATCGCCTTCACCGCGAGAGCCACGGCCACGGGCAGCGGTGTGCGCATCGAGCAGCGCTACTGGCAGGGTGTGCACCTTCGCGACGGGCTCGTCGACTACTTCGGTTTCTTTCGCAGCGAAGAGGACGCGCTCCACGGTCTCGGAGTGGGGAACGCAGGTCCGCGCGAGTAGGCTCAATCCATGGCCGGTCATTCCAAGTGGGCCTCCATCAAGCACAAGAAGAAGGCCGTCGACGCCAAGCGCGGCGCGCTGTTCACCAAGCTCACGCGTGCGATTACGGTCGCCGCGCGCGAAGGCGGGGGAGACCCCGAGGGCAACCCGTCGCTGGCGCTCGCGGTGCAGAAGGCGCGCGACGCCTCGATGCCCAAGGACAACATCGAGCGGGCGATTGCCAAGGGCACCGGCGCCGACGCCGACGCTCAGGCCTTCGAGGCCGTGCTCTACGAGGGCTATGGGCCGGGCGGAGTCGCCGTGCTCGTTGAGGCGCTGACCGACAATCGCAATCGCACGGGCTCCGAGGTGCGCAACGCGTTCACCAAGCACGGGGGCAGCCTGGGCGAGCCGGGGTCGGTGGCCTGGACCTTCGAGAAGAAGGGCGAGATCGTCGTTGACGGCTCGCGCTACTCCGAGGACGACCTGCTCGCGGCGATCGACGCCGGCGCGGAGGACGTCGCGCTCGACGGCGACATCTGGGAGATCGTGACCGGCCCGACAGACGTCGCGGCCGTGCGCGACGCCCTGGCCGACGAGGGCGTGGAGATCGAGTCGGCCGAGCTGGTCCAGCGCCCGACCACGCGCACCCGCGTGGAAGAGGACCGCGTGCGCACGCTGATGAACCTGATCGAGGCGCTCGAGGAACACGACGACGTCCAGGCCGTCCACGCCAACTTCGACGTGGACGCCGAAGTGCTGGAGCGCCTGGCGGCTGCTTGACCGCGAGACGCTCGAACCGCGCCCGTATCGGCGTGGCCGCCTTCTGGATCGTTGCCGGCGTTCTGCATTTCGTGATCCCGCGCCAGTACCGGTCGATCGTGCCGCCGGCGATCGGCGACTGGAAGTCGGAGCTCGTGGTGGCGAGCGGGATCGCCGAGATCGCCGGGGGCCTTGCGGTCCTGCCCGAGCGCACGAAGCGCGCAGCACGCTGGTGGCTCCTCGCCACCCTGGTCGCGGTGTTCCCGGCGAACATCCACATGGCGATCAACGCCGAGGACTTCAAGGACATCCCCGAGGCGGCGCTCTGGGCGCGGCTGCCGTTCCAGGCCGTATTCGCGTGGATGACCTGGCGCGGGACGGAGTAGGGCGCCGCTCCGATCCCGGGCGACAAGGCGGCTGGCTGTCGATATCCGCAACGAAGGGGCCCAGGTCCGCCGAGCGACGACGAAGGGCGGCGGCGGCGCCGCCGGCGAGCACGGCCGCCGTCCAGCGCGCTTCTCTTCCGACCGGGCCGCTGCCCGTGGCGTAAACAGCGCGGTAACGGGGGGCGTAGCCGATGCCGTCGCAGCCGGAAGTCGATCGCGTCGGTTCCCACGCCGGCGGCCAGCTGTTGTCGCCGGGCCACGACGCCGTGCTGGCCCGCGGCCAGGTCGGCAATCAGGCGATCGATCTCGCCGGACTTACGTTTGCCGCCTATGTGGCGGTCAACGTCAGGCGCGTGGGGCATGACGCCCATGATGGGCCCCCGCGGCACTCCGCTGCGAGGCGCCGGGCCCCGAGTCTCCATATGCGGCACTGAAGGGGCCCACGGCCCCGGCGCGGACGCAGGCGTCCGGGGCTCTGCGCAGAATCACACCTATTGGTGATCGTCCTCGGCATCGACCCCGGCACCGCGAACACGGGCTACGGGGTGGTCGTATCGCGCGGCAGCACGCTCGCGGCGCTCGACGGCGGCGTCATCGAGACGCGGCCGGGCACTCCGCTCGAGCGCCGGCTCGCCGACATCCACCTGCGCGTCTGCGACCTGATCGCCGAGCACCGGCCGGTGGCCCTTGCGGTGGAGGACCTCTACTTCGGCCGCAACGTGCACTCGGCGTTCGCGGTGGGACAGGCCCGGGGGGTCGTCATGCTCTCGGCCGGCATGGCCGGCGTGCCCTGCTTCTCCTACACGCCGCAGGCGGTCAAGCAGGCGGTCTGCGGCTCGGGGTCGGCGGCCAAGGAGCAGGTGCAGCGGATGGTGGGCGCCCTGCTCTCGCTGCCCGAGCCGCCCAAGCCAGACCACGCGGCCGACGCCCTCGCGGTGGCCATCTGCCACGCCAACGGCGCGCCGCTCAAGGAGGCACTGGGATGAGGTGGCAACGATGATCGCGTTCGTGCGCGGCGAGGTGATCTCGCGGCTGGCGGGCGAGGTCGTGATCGAGACATCCGGGGTGGGCTATCGCATGGCGGTCTCCACCGAGACGCTCAATTCGGTGCCGGCCGCGGGCAGCCAGGGACGGCTCTTCACCCACCTGGTGCTGCGCGACGACGGCATGCACCTGTACGGCTTCGCCACCCAGGCCGAGCGCGAGCTGTTTCTGATGTTGATCGGCGTGCAGTCGGTCGGCCCGAAGGTCGCGCTGGCCGTGCTCTCCGGGGGCGCGCCGCGCGAGCTTCTGAACGCGATCGCCTCCGGCGACAGCGCGCGCTTCCAGGCGGTGCCCGGCATCGGCAAGCGCACGGCGGAGCGCATCATCGTCGAGTTGCGCGAGAAGGTCGCCGGCAAGGTGTCGGACGAGATCGTGGTGCGCCACATCCCGGGCGACGATCCGCGCGCGCTGGCGCGCGAGGGCCTGCTCGGGCTCGGCTTCACACCTCAGGAGGCGGACGCGCTGCTCGACAAGGCCGCGGGCGAGTCGCCCGAGGACCTGATCGCCGAAGCGCTCAGGGCGGCGCGGTGAGCGGGATCCGCACGCCCGGCGTCGAGCGCCTGCACGACCCCGTCGCCCTGCCCGCCGAGGACGACCTCGACCGCTCGCTGCGTCCCAAGAAGCTCGAGGACTTCGTGGGCCAGGAGCCCGTGAAGGATCAGCTCGCGGTGTTCATCGAGGCCGCCAAGGCGCGCGGCGAGGCGCTCGACCACGTGCTGCTGGCGGGCCCGCCCGGCCTGGGCAAGACGTCGCTCGCCCAGATCGTGGCCAACGAGATGGGGGCGGAGTTCGTCAACACCGCCGGCCCCGCGCTCGAGCGCAAGGGCGACGTTGCGAGCTACTTGACGGCGCTCGCGCCGCGCAGCGTTTTCTTCGTCGACGAGATCCATCGCCTTCCGCGAGCTCTCGAGGAGACGTTCTATCCCGCGATGGAGGACCGCAAGCTGCCGATCACCGTGGGGCAGGGCGCGGGTGCGGCCGTGGTCACTCTCGACCTGCCGGAGTTCACCCTGATCGGCGCCACCACCCGCGCCGGCCTGCTCACCACGCCGCTGCGCGACCGCTTCGGCGTGAGCCACCGGCTCGAGCTCTATGGGCAGGCCGACCTGGCGCGGATCGTGCGCCGCTCGGCTCGGATCCTCGACGTGGCGATCGACGACCCCGGCGCCGAGGCGATCGCATCGCGCTCGCGCGGCACCCCGCGCGTGGCCAACCGCCTCCTCAAGCGTGTCCGCGACTTCGCCGAGGTGCGCGGCGCCGGGTCGATCGACGCCCGCGTGGCGGCCGAGGCGCTTGACCTGCTCGAGGTCGACCTCGCCGGGCTCGACCGGCTCGACCGCGACATCCTGCGCTCGATTTGCGAGAAGTTCGGGGGCGGCCCGGTCGGGCTGTCGACTTTGAGCGTGACGGTGGGGGAGGAGTCCGACACGATCGAGGACGTCTACGAGCCCTACCTGCTCCAGCAGGGCTTCATCATGCGAACGCCGCGGGGGCGGGTGGCCACCGATGCCGCTTTCGCCCACCTCGGGCTCGAGGCGCCGAGGGACACGTCGCAGCGACTCTTCTGAGGATGAGCGCCCTTAAGCTCGCGCATACCTCCGTGGCTAGCATGGAGCGTTCATGCCGATCTTCATCTGCCCGAATTGCGGGGATCGCAGCGTCTCCACCGAGCGCACCGCCGGCTTCCAGAACCGCGCGAAGGCCTGCAAGAAATGCGGCTTTGGGTTCCTGTTCGAGCTGCTCGACGACTACTACCCGGCCCCCAATGCAGCGTTCTTTCTCCTGGACCAGCAGGGCCGCCTGATCGGCACCGGGCGTGGAGCGCGCGAGCTGACCGGCCTCGGCGACCTCGACGTGATCGGCCGACCGGTTCAGGACGTGCTCAACCTCAAGTTCGAGAACGGCAGCGATCACATCGCCACCGCGCTCGAGTGGGGCGTGAGGGTGCTCGACAAGGCCGTGGTCGTGCACGCCGAGGGCGACCGGCCCGAGTCCGCGAAGGCCGACATCTTTCCAGCCTATGACGAGGACGGCGGGCTGCTCCTCGTGCTGACGCCGCGGCTATGAGCAACCGCACTCGCAACCTGTCGATCCTCGGGGCCGTCGCGGCGCTGCTCGTGTTCGCGCTGCTGGTGATCCTGCCCGGCACGCCGCTCTCCAAGGACACCAAGCTCGGCCTCGACCTCGAGGGCGGCATCGAGCTCGTCTACGAGGCGCGCCCGACCCCGCAGGTCCCAGAGGTCACACAGCAGGCGATCGACGACGCGATCGAGACGATGCGCAAGCGCGTGGACTCCCTCGGCGTCGCCGAGCCGGAGATCCAGCGCTCCGGCCGCGAGCAGATCGCCGTCGGCCTGCCCTCGGTGCAGAACGCCGAGCGCGCCAAGGCCCAGGTCGGCACCACCGCGCGCCTCCAGTTCTATGACTGGGAGCCGAACATGCTCACCGACCGCGAGATCTACGCGGGCGGCAACGCGCTCTACGAGGCCACGGCCGCCGCCTCGAAGGAAGAGGGCAGGGCGGAGAAGTCGGACATCGTCCCCGGCTCGGGCGACACGCCCGAGGAGGCCGACAAGAACAACAACACCGCGAGCGACCGCTACTACCTGTTCGGGCCCGACCAGCTCCCGATCGGCCCCGACAAGCAGCCGGTGCGCACCGGCAACTACGACCCGTCGGGCTCCTGCGAGGAGCTGCTCGCCGAATATCAGGAGGCGCCCGGCCCGGCGAAGGAGTACGCGAAGGACACCGAGTGCCTCACGGAGCTCGAGGCGCTCGGCGGCGGCGGGCCGCCCAGCGGCTCGCGCGTGATCAAGGTGCCCGAGGGCGTCGTGGTGATCGAGCAGGAGCGCTCGCCCAACCAGCCGCCGCAGATCAAGCGCTTCACGGTGCTCGAGGACGACTCCGAGCTCTCGGGCGAGGACATCAAGAACCCCGAGGCCAACACCGACCCCAACACGAACGCGCCGCTCGTGTCGATGGAGTTCTCCGACAAGGGCCGCGAGGCCTTCGCCCGGGTGACCAAGCGGATCGCCGAGCGCGGCTTCAACGCCTCGACGCTGCAGCCCGGCGGCGACAAGGACCAGTTCAACCAGCGCTTTGCGATCACGCTCGACGACCAGATCGTCTCGCTCGCCACGATCGACTTCACCGAGCTCCCCGAGGGGATCGACGGGCGCAACGGAGCGCAGATCGAGAACGTCGGCACCTTCGAGGACGCCAACGACCTCGCCGAGAGCCTGCGCATCGGCGCCCTGCCGATCGACCTCAAGCTGATTTCCGAGACCCAGGTCTCCGCCACGCTCGGAAAGCAGGCGCTCGACCAGGGCCTGCTCGCCGGCGCCGTGGGCCTGGCGCTCACGATCGTCTTCCTGCTCTTCTTCTACCGCGTGCTCGGCCTGGTGGCCACGGCGGCCCTGCTGATCTACGCGATCCTGCTGTTCGCGCTGGTCAAGCTGATCCCGATCACGCTCACGCTGCCGGGCATCGCCGGCCTCGTGCTCACCCTGGCGGTGGCGGCCGACGCCAACATCGTCATGTACGAGCGAATAAAGGAGGAAGTGCGCGCGGGCAGGTCGATTCCGGCCGCGATCTCGGCCGGCTACGCCAAGGCGCTGCGGACGATCATCGACGCGAACGTGGTGACCGTCGGCGTGGCGTTCATCCTGTTCACGCTCGCCACGGCCGGCGTCAAGGGCTTTGCTTTCACGCTCGGTATCGGGACGCTCGTGTCGCTGTTCACGGCGGTGCTGGCCACCTCGGCGATCCTCGGCTCGATGGCGCGCTCGCCCCTGCTGCGCCGGCCGAGTGCGCTTGGCGTGGGCAAGGATCACAAGGCCTGGTCGTTCGACTTCATGGGCAACGCGCGCTGGTTCTTCTCGTTCTCGGGCGTGATCCTGCTGATCGGCGCCATCTCGATCGCGACGCTCGGCATCAACTTCGGGATCGACTTCGAGTCGGGGACCAGGATCGTGACCCCGCTGGAGCGCCAGGCGACCGTGGACGACGTGCGCGGCGCGCTCGAGCCGCTCGGCTACGGCGACGCGAAGATCCAGCAGGTCGACGATCCGGAGCTCGGCGACAACGTCTTCCAGCTCTCGGTGCCGCAGCTCGATCCCAACCAGGTCGGCGAGGTCGAGGCCGCCCTGGACGATGACTTCGGCGTGGCGGGCGACCAGTTCTCATCGCAATCCATCGGTCCGACCTTCGGGCAGCAGATCGCCCGCACCGCCCTGCTCGCGGTGATCGCGTCGCTGCTGTTGATCTCGCTCTACATCGGCTTCCGCTTCGAGTGGAAGTTCGCGGTCCCGATCCTGATCGCGCTCGCCCACGACCTGTTGATCACAGGGGGCGTGTACGCCCTGACCGAGAGGGAGGTCACGACCTCGACGGTCGCCGCCCTGCTCACGATCATGGGCTACTCGCTCTATGACACGGTGATCGTGTTCGACCGAATACGCGAGAACGTGCCGCGCATGCCGCGGGCCACGTTCTCGCAGATCGCAAACCGCTCGATGTCCGAGGTGTTCACGCGGTCGCTCGCGACGAGCTTCGTGGTGTTGATGCCGGTCGGCGCGCTGCTGCTGTTCGGCGGCGACACGCTCAAGGACTTCGCCTTCGCCCTGCTGGTCGGGGTGGCGTCGGGCACCTACTCGTCGATCTTCATCGCCACGCCTGTCGTGGTCGAGTGGAAGGAGCGCGAGCAGGTCTACATGCGCCGCCGCCGCATGGTCATGGAGCAGCACGGCGGCCACGTGCCCGCGTTCGCCACCGGCGCGCTCGCCGCCGAGCCGGCGGTGGCCGTCGCGGCTGCCGGAGCCGGTGCCCCGGCCGGCGCGCCGCGCCCCCCGCGCGACAGCCGCGCGGCTCGCCGTGCCGCCCGCCCGCCCTCGGGCCCGCGGCCGACGACCGCCCCGCCACCGCCGCCGCCGCCGACCCGGCCCGCGCCTCCGCCGGCCACGGCGCCCCCTGCCGCCACGCAGCCCGTAGAGGCGGGCACGACCGAGGCCGACAAGGGCGCGCCGCCGCCCGAGGCCACCGCTCCTGCGCCCGAGGTCAAGAAGCCGCCGGCGCCGCCCGAGGTCGAGAAGCCGCCGGCGCCGCCGGCGTCGACTCCCACCCGGGACGGTGCGGGCGACGGCGACGGCGCCCCGCAGCCCTCGCGCACGTCTTCGACGAGGCCGAGCAGCAAGCCGAAGCGCCAGCGTCCGCGAAAGAAGCACGGTCGCCGATGAGCCTCGTCGTCTGGATCATGATGGGCATCGCCCTCTGGCACTTCACCGTGTTCGTGCCGGACCGCTTCTGGGGCGGGATCGTGGGTGCCTTCCTGGCGTCGGCGATCGGTGCAGCGCTGTTCGGCTTCCTCGTCAACGGCGCAACCGTGCCGGGGGCGAACGACACCGACATCCTGCAGGCGCTGCTGGCGGTCCCAGGTGCGCTGATCGGGCTCGGGCTGTCGTACTGGTGGGGCGCCCGGGCGGATCGCGCGAGCGGCATCGACCACGGTTTCACGCGCGCGGGCTCGCACTAGCGGGGGCTCCCGCCGGCCCGAATCCCGTTCGTTGTCGAGTTAGCGGTCGTGGGGACCGCTTAGCCGACAATGGATGCTCCGGGAGGGAGGGGCAGGCGCCGCTTCGCCGGGGCGAGCCCACCCGTTCCGTCCGCTTCCGCGCCCAGGATGGGCCGGATGCAGTCGAGGTCGACCAGGTGGGAGTCTCAGCCCTATGACGTGGCGCTCGCGGGCCGCCTGGCCGGCGAACTGGGCGTCTCGCGCATCGTGGGAGCGATCCTCGCCCGGCGCGGCTTCGCCGACAGCGAGGACGCGCGCCGCTTCCTCGCCGCCGAGCAGCGCCACGACCCGCTCGGACTGCCCGGCGTCCCGGCCGCATGCGACCTGATCCTCGACCACCTGCGCCGGGGCTCGCGGATCGCGGTGTTCGGCGACTACGACGTCGACGGCGTCTGCTCGACCGCCATGCTCGTCCGCGCCCTGCGCGCGCTCGGGGGCGACCCCGCCTGGGAGCTGCCGAGCCGCTTCGACGAGGGCTATGGCCTGTCGGCCGCGGCCGTCGAGCGGCTGGCCGCTCGCGGAACCGCGCTGCTGGTCACGGTCGACTGCGGCATCACCGCCGTCGAGCAGGTCGCGGCCGCCAAGGCGGCGGGCCTGGACGTGGTCGTCACAGACCACCACCGCCCGGGCCCCGAGCTGCCCGACTGCGTGGTCGTGCATCCCGCCCTCGGCGCCTACGGCTGCCCCGAGCTGTGCGCGTCGGGAGTGGTGCTCAAGCTCTCGGAGGCGTTGCACGCGGCCGCCGGTGGCGACCCGGGCGCCGCGAGCGAGGACCTCGACCTCGCGGCGCTCGCCACCGTCTGCGACCTCGTGCCGCTGCGTGACGAGAACCGGCGCATCGCCCGGGAGGGCGTCCTGGCGCTCTCACGCACGCGCAAGCCGGGCCTGCGCGCGCTCGTGGCCGTGGCGGGCGTGGAGCTGGGGGAACTGACCGAGCACCATCTCGGCTTCCGGCTCGGGCCGCGCATCAACGCGGCGGGGCGGATGCGGCGCGCGGACGCCGCGCTCGAGCTGCTGCTCACCGAGGACGAAGGCCGCGCCGAGGAGATCGCGCGCGAGCTCGACCTGCTCAACCGCGACCGCCGCGAGGCGGAGACGCGCATCCTGTCCGCGGCCGAGGCGGCCTGCGAGCCCCAGGCAAGCCAGGGCGCCATCGTCGTGGCCGGTGAGGGCTGGCATCCGGGCGTGGTCGGGATCGTGGCCTCGCGGCTGGTCGAGCGCTGGCGGCGCCCCTGCGTCGTGATCGCGCTCGAGGACGGGGCCGGGCGCGGCTCGGGCCGCAGCATCTCCGCCTACGACCTGCACGCGGGCCTCGGCGCCTGCGCGCAGCACCTGACCCGCTTCGGCGGCCACACGATGGCCGCCGGGCTCGAGCTCGAGGAGGCGGAGGTAGAGCCCTTCCGTCGCGCGCTCGCCGCTCACGCCGGCGCCGTCCTGGCGCCCCGGCGACCTGATCCCCTGCGAGCGTGTCGACGCGGTGGTGCCCGGAGGCGTGCTGGGTCTCGAGCTCGCCGACGAGCTCGAGCGACTGCGCCCGTTCGGGATGGGCAACCCGCAGCCCACGCTGCTCGTGCCGTCGGCCCGCTTCCAGCACGTCGCCGGCATGGGCGACGAGAAGGAACACTCCCGCTTCACGCTCGTCACCGCCGGCGGCGCGCGATCGCGCGGGGTGGCCTTCGGCACGCCGCCGAGGACGCTGGCGCCGGCGCAGGCCGACAACCACGACATCGCCCTACGCCTCGAGCGAAACCGCTGGAACGGGATGGTGGAGCCGCGCGTGCAGCTAAGAGCCCTGTGCCCGACGCAGCCGGGGGAGCTGCTCGTCCTCGGTGAGGAAGGCGGTTTCTGGGAGCGCGTTGCGCTCGCGCTCGAGCCCGAACGCCACCCGAGCGATCCGCCCTGGGGCAAGGGCGGCGCAGCCGAGCCGGTCGACCGCCGCTGCGAGGGCTTCGCGGGCGTCGCGGGTGACTTGTTCTCGAGTGGCGAGGCCGTGCTGGTCGGCGGTGGCCGACGTCGAGCGCCGGCGCGCCGGGCTCGAGGCGATCGTGGCCGGGCTGGCGCACGGCGGCATGGCGGTCGCCTCCTGGAGCTCGATCGAAGCGGACCCCTCGACGATGGCCGGCTTCGACCAGCTCGTGGCGCTCGATCCGCCACCCGGAGGCGCGTCGGATCCACTGCTGCGGGCAGGCCCGCTCGCCCATCTGGCCTGGAGCCCGGCCGAGGCCGAGTTCGCCCTGCTCGTCTGGCGCGCCGAGCTCGACCTGCGACCGCTGCTCGCCGACGCATACCGGGCGCTTCGCGAGCTCGAGCCGGACGCGGACGCCCCACGGCTGCAAGACGCGCTCCGCGGCAGCGGGCGCTACCCGCGCACACCGCGCTGCTGCGCCCGCCTGCTTACGGTGTTGAGCGAGCTGGCCCTGGTCGAGTTCAGCCTAGATCCGCCGGGCTGCCGCTTGCGCGAGTCGGCGCGCACCGAGCTCGAGCGCTCGGCCGCCTACCGCGCGGCGAGCGAGCGCCTGTCGGCGATCGAGCGCGCGCTGGCGCGCGAGCTGCCGGCGGCGGCGCCCGCCCGGGCGGCCTGAGAAGCGCAGTTCCGCTCTACACTCGATGGTGATGGCCAAGCCTCCTCGCGCGAACGGGAACCCAGGCCCGAAGAGCGGGACGAAGCCGCGCGCCGCGGGTCCCGGAAACGGGCGAGCGACGACCGCGGACTTCGAGCATCACCCGGTCGACGAGCACCACAAGCCCCTCCCCGCGGTTCCGAAGGCCAACCTCACCGACGACCAGCGCGTGCTGCTCGCCGACCTGTTCGCCGTGGTCGAGGAGCACGCCGCCGAGGCCGTCGAGGCGGTCGACCGCGAGCTCGTCACGAAGGCGTTCGAGTTCGCCTGCGTGCGCCACGCCGACCAGCGCCGGGCCAGCGGCGAGGACTTCATCGTGCACCCGGTGGGCGTGGCCAAGATCTGCGCGGGCATGCGGCTCGACACCGCCACGCTCTGCGCCGCGCTTCTGCACGACACCGTCGAGGACACGAGCGCGTCGCTGTCCGAGGTCGAGACCGAGTTCGGTGAGGAGATCGCCAAGCTCGTGGACGGCGTGACCAAGCTCTCGGGCGTCACCTTCCAGAGTCGCGACGACCGCCAGGCCGAGAACTACCGCAAGATGATGGTCGCGATGGCCCAGGACATCCGGGTCATCCTGATCAAGCTCGCCGATCGCCTGCACAACATGCGAACGCTCGGCTCGATGCCCAAGCAAAAGCAGCAGGAGAAGGCGCGCGAGACGCTCGACATCTTCGCTCCGCTGGCACATCGGCTCGGCATCCACGCGATCAAGTGGGAGCTCGAGGACCTCGCGTTCACGACGCTCCACCCGCGCAAGTTCAACGAGATCAAGCAGCTCGTCTCCCAGCAGCGCGACGAGCGCGAGGCCTACGTGTCGCGCGCCGGCGAGTACCTGGAGAAGGAGCTCGGGGCGGTCGGCATCGAGGCCGAGATCTCAGGACGAGCCAAGCACTTCTACTCGATCTACTCGAAGATGAACCAGAAGGGCCGCGAGTTCAACGAGATCTACGACCTCACCGCCATGCGCGTGATCGTGGGCTCGGTCAAGGACTGCTACGGCGCGGTCGGGGTGATCCACTCGCTCTGGAAGCCGCTCCCGGGGCGCTTCAAGGACTGGGTCGCCATGCCCAAGTTCAACATGTACCAGGCGCTGCACACCACGGTAATCGGGCCGGAGGGGCGACCGCTCGAGATCCAGATCCGCACGATGGAGATGCACCGCACCGCCGAGTACGGCGTGGCCGCGCACTGGATCTACAAGGAGGATGGCTCGCAAGCCTGTCGCGGAGAAGGTCGAGTGGCTGCGCCACCTGCTCGACTGGCAGATCGACGCCAAGGATCCGCAGGAGTTCGCCGAGACGCTCAAGGCGGATCTCTTCGAGGACGAGGTGTTCGTGTTCACGCCGCGTGGCGAGGTGAAGTCGCTGGCCGCGGGCGCAACGCCGCTCGACTTCGCCTACTCGATCCACACCGACGTCGGCCACCGCTGCGTCGGTGCCAAGGTCAACGGCAAGATCGTGCCGCTGCACTACGAGCTGCAGTCGGGTGACATCTGCGAGGTGCTGACCTCGAAGAAGGAGCGCGGCCCGAGTCGCGACTGGCTCGCGCTGGCGAAGACCACGCGCGCCCAGTCGAAGATCCGGGCCTGGTTCAAGCGCGAGCGGCGCGAGGACTCCGAGCGCACCGGCCGCGAGATCCTCCACGAGAACCTCAAGCGCGCCGGCCTACCGCCGCAGAAGATCGCCGGATCGCCGCTGCTCGCGGACGTGATCCGCGAGATGGGCTTCCGCAAGGCCGAGGACTTCTACATCGCCTTGGGGCAGTCGAAGATCTCGCCGAAGACCGTCACCTCCAAGCTGATGCGCCGCCTCAAGGAAGGCGAGGCGGCGGTCGAGCCGGCGACCGCGGGCACCGAGCTGCTCGAGCGCCGGGAGACCCCGCGAAAGACCGCGGCCTCCTCGAACTTCGGCATCAAGGTGGAGGGCGTGGACGACGTGATGCTGCGCCTCGCCAAGTGCTGCCGGCCCGTGCCCGGCGACCCGATCGTCGGCTACATCTCACTGGGCAAGGGCATCACGATCCATCACGACAACTGCCCCAACGCGGAGGCGCTCAAGAAGAACCCCGAGCGCTTCACCGCGGTCTCCTGGGAGGGCGACACCTCGGCGCCCTTCCGCGTGGAGCTGCAGATCGACGGCTGGGACCGCACCCGCCTGCTCGAGGACCTCTCGCGGACCTTCGCCGAGACCGGCATCAACATCCTCGAGGCGCGCTGCACCGTGGTGCACCCGATGGTCAAGAACCGCTTCGTGGTCGAGGTGGGGGACACGCAGTCGCTGAAGATGTGCATCTCCCGGCTACGCAACATCGAGTCGGTTTTTGATGCGTATCGGGTAACGCCGACGGGGTAGCGGCCAGCCGCGCAGGAGGCGTCGACCGAGCAGTTGCAACCTGTCACGCAGGCGCGCCAACGCCCCCACCGTCGCAGCAGGCCGGGCAATGACCTGTGGGCTTGCCGTTTAAGCTGACCACGCGTAGACATAGGGAGCGCCAGGCTTCCGCGCCATGAGCATGGTCTCGCAATACGGACGCCCATTGCGCGCGATCGGTTGGTCCGGAGCGTACCTCGCCGTTTCGCGGCTCTCGGCCTTGGCCGCCGTTCCGATCCTCCTCTCGAGTCTTGGCTCGGACTTATACGCGGCGTGGGTCCTCGCCGGGAGCCTCGTGATGTCACAGGGTCTGGCAGACCTTGGCATGGGCGCCGCGCTCGTCCGCTTCGTCTCTGCCGCCGCGCGCGGGGCCAAGGGGCCGCGGCCAAGGCCGCGGCCATGAGGGGCGTGGCGTTCTTCGCATTGCTTGGCGTCGTTGCTGGCAGCGTCTTAGCCACGTTCGCCGGCAAGATCGCCGTCGCCGGCGTTTTCAGCTCACACGCGGCGGGGGCAGCGGTGCTGATTCGGTATGCGGCGCTTGCCTTCCTGCTGACGAATCTGACCATGAGCGTCGCATCGACGCTACAGGGACTCAACCGGGTCGACACGGCTTACCGAGCGCAGACGTTGGGATGGATGTTGTACGTGCCGACACTGCTGCTGGCGACGAAGTTGTTCGGAGGCGTTCACGGCACGGGGATTGCGTGGGTGGCGGCGTACTCGGTGCAGCTTGCTCTGCTCCTGCCGCCGTGCGTGAGCGGCCTCCGTGCGCTGCCACCTGGTGGCATGCCCGGACCACGCCTCAGGGACATGATCTCGCTCGGAGGTCGCTGGCAAATATCGTCGTGGGCCGACTTTGCAACGTTTCAGCTGCCTCGCATCCTTGGCGCGTTCGTGCTGACCAGTTCCACCGTGGTCGATCTCGACCTGGCTCTTCGCTTCGGGCAGGCCGCCGTAGCACCGTTCCTCGCCGTCTTACCGATCCTGCTCCCTGCGTTTAGCCGAATATCGGTCCAAGAGGGGTTGGCAGGCTTGCGGGCGGCTCTGGAACGTTGGTACTACGATGGGCTCGCCGTCCTTCTGCTGACGACGGCAGTCCTGTTGCCGCTGACTCTGCCGGCGATCGCGGTGTGGGCGGGCCGGTCGCTCGATGAGGTCGACGCCGTTGTAGCCACCGCCATGCTCCTCGGCATGGTTGCGCACGCCTCAACGGGCGTGTTTAGCAATGCCTGGCTCGCCGTTGGCACACTGCGCCCGGTTATCGTCTACAAGACGGGCCAACTAGGGGCAGCAGTTGCCCTCGTCCCGGTCGGAGCACTACTCGGTACCCGCCCCCTCGCGCTGGGGCTCGCAGTATCGCTCGCGGCGCCGGCCGTTCTCTTCAATCGCAGTTCGGTCAAGTGGTTTCAACTGCCACCGCGAGAGCACGCACGCTCCGCCAGTCGAGTTGCTGCCGCTGCGCTCGCCGGCTTGGGTGGGACCCTTGCGACTACGGTCGGGCTCGCATTGGCTGGGACGGTTGCCGTCGCTCTGGTGGGGGGAACCGCGGTAGCCGGCCTATTGTGGATCGCGGGAATGCGGTTCTGCGGAATCGCGCCGAGTTCCTGGCGAGCTGTGCGAAGTTCACCTCCGCCCGTGCAAGCGCGGACCTGACGGTGCTTTGGCCGTCGCGCAACCCCCGGGCCACCCGGGCGCCGACCCGGCACGGCATCAGAGTGCAACAGCTCCAGCCTCGAGCTCCTCCCAAAAGAGCCTTCCATTCTGGGCGATGTGCTCAGGGTCCGTCCATTGATCCTTGGGATAGGAGGTCACCCCGACGCGGTCATTGAGGACTAGCTCACACCCGCATAGCCCGGCCTCGACCACGGCTCTTCCCATTGGTTCGTACCAGGCGGGCAGGTGCGCGAAGACCCGAGCACGGTTATACAACCTGGGCAGGTGTTCATACGCGACCTGTCCAAGGTGGTTTCCTTGTACCGGTTCCTCTAGGTTGCTCTTTCCTACGAATGTCAGCCGGTCTGCGCCGAACCGCTCTAAGAGGTTGTAATAGCCCTTCGCCCGGCTGATCGTGCCGACGTAGAGGACGTCGATGTCACGATCAAGGTCAAGCGGACGAAACCGCAGCGGATCGATCTGTGGGCGGACGAATGCTTGCGCGGAGGGCAGCGACACGTCGACAACCGACTCGATCATTCGTTGCTGCATCGGCGAATTGAAGATCGCGATCCGAGCCCTTTCGTACAGGTAGTTCGCCCACGCCCGGTCGCAGCCGGGATTGCACTGCGAGCGGTCGCCGCCGCACGGTAGGTCGAAGGGGCGGATGCCACCCAGGCTTGCTGGCCGATCGCAGCTCGTCCTGTTTGCGAGGACCCGTTCGATTATGGCCCGCGGCAGCCTGACCGGAAAGTCTGGTAGTTGCTGATGTCTGTCATGACGAACAGGTCCGCGTCCCAATCCACGTCAACCCGGCGCAGGAGTCGGGCCCTGCGGAGCGCCCGTTGGTGGCGGGAACCCAGGAAGCTGGTGACCGTGATCGTGTGGCCCAGCGGTCGACCCTCGAGAATGGCTGCTCGTTGACTGAGCTCCCCTCCTCCGCTGAGCACCGGCGGATCGAGGAATGAAAGCCACGCGACACGCATGTCAGGAGCTCCTGCGCGCCAGAGTACCCGGTCCGACCACTTGCCCGAGGAAGTGCCGACGGGTTGCGACGCGAATGCTCCTGAAGAACTCCGACCTCGTCCTTGTAACGCACCCGGCGCCATCGCCGTTGCGCCGAGATTCCGAACGTGTGCTCGAACGGCACCCCCGCGACGGCCAGGCATTTCAGGCCGAGATCGAGGCGAACCGTCGTGCAGTAGTCCACCTCCTCGAATCCGCACGGCGTGTACGCCTGGTCGAAGCCACCGGCCGACTCGAAGACGTGGCGTGGCGTACACAGGAGAAACCCCGAAAGCACGTCGCACTCCTCCGCCGCTCCCGGCGGCAGCGCGTCGAGGGATACGTACCGCAGGTGCCGTCCCTCTGCGATGTTCCATCTCGTTCCCACGGGGCCGACTACTCCGGCATCCGGGGATCGTTCGAGCGCGTCCCGACAGCCGGCGTAGTGCGTGCGGTCCGAGCAGGACATCGTCATTGATGAAGCAGAGCACTGGGGCCCGCGCGGCAGCCGCGGCTCTATTCAGGCGCGAGGACGCCCTCGTTGCTGTCGAAGGCGACGACACGCATCTCGCTCGTAAGCGGAACGTCCTCCGGCGGCAGGCCGTTGAGAACGACGATAAGTTCGGCATGAAGCCCGCCAAGTGATCGGGCTAGACGTTCGGTGAGCGACTCCAGATTCGGGGGAGCGTGGCACTTCCAGATCGGCACGCAGACCGAGAGGTCGGGCGCCGGCCCACGCGTTGTCCCGGCTGCCCGTGAAGTTTACCTTTCATCGCGTTCGAAGTGCCGCGGTACGCGGTGGATCACCACCAACGGGCCGCGAGGTGCTGTCGGAGCGTATCGGGCAGGCCGGTACGTTCTGATGGAGTTCGTCGTAAGGCCGGCGTTAGGTGAAGCCGACTGCGACATACCCCGCGCGCCTCGGATGCGCTGCTCAGGCGATCGTTCGATAGACGTCGGCGGTGGCATTGCTGGTCCGCGACCAGCGAAACCCTTGCGCGCGCTCGTCGGGCCTCGGGCCGAGAGCTTGGCTAGCCAGGCCCTCATTGGTGATTACCTCCAACAGGCCATCGGCCAGGTCTCCCGGGCTCTGCGGTGACACGAGGCATGCGGCGTCACCGGCGATTTCGGGGATGGAGCCCGATCGGGTAGCGACCACGGGCGTACCGCTCGCGAACGCTTCCAAGACTGGGAAGCCGGACCCCTCGAGGACCGACGGATACGCGACGACCGCAGCACGACGGGTAGAGGCGCGCTAGGTCGGTGTCCGAGACGATGCCGTGGGTTCGATGCGATTCGAGCCCGCGACTCGGGCGATGCTCGTTGCCAGGCCCTCAGGTGCGCGCCCAGTGAGCACCGAAGCTTGCCTCGGGAAAGCGAGCGCGGAGCAGCTCGAAGGCCCGCAACAGATCCCCGACACGTTTGCGGTAGCCATAACCGCCGGTGTAGAGGATCATGGGGGGTGCGCTGGGTGGGCGCCGCTTCTTGGGGTATTGGGGGCGAAGAAGGCATCATCGATCCCTGCGGATCAGCACCACCGGCGCGCCTGGAAACCGACGCGTGACGGCGTCGAGGGTGGCCTCGAGGGCACGATTACTCGAGCCGCACGTCTGATCTGAAGCCTCAGGAGGCTGTTGTAGTAGGCGCGGAACCGCCACGAGTAAGCCGCTGCTGCGTTGTCGAGCGTATCCAAGTCATGGACAGTCAGGACCAGTGGGCAGCCCGGCGCCGCGGGCCCTTCGTACCATGGAAGATGGAGCACGTCGGCGCGCCGCGAGAGGCGCAACATCTGGACTTGCTCCTGCATCGCTCGGTGCAAGAAGTGCGAGCCGCCGGAGACCTCGGCAACAAGGTGTGAAGGCCACTGGGACGACTCCAGGTCGATCACGGTCAAATCGATTCCGGGCGGACCCTCAGCGAGGATCGCGGTGACGAGCGAGCGGATGTAGCGGGAGATTCCGACCTCCGGCTGCCACGTCGCGCGACGCATCCACCAGCACCGCGGTCACTCGGTTCCGCCCGACAGACGAGCAAGGCGGTGGCTGGCCAGTCGTGCGCGTTCTCCGCCCGGGGTGGCAATAGGCCGAGGACGACGGCGAGGACGCCGTCGAGCGTCGGGAAGGACCTGAGCGACCTGAACGCGCACTTGAGTCCAGGTGTAGTGAAGCCTGCTAGGTACCGAGTAGCGCGCGCCATGACCGCATCGTGTTCCGCGGAAGCACGCCGAAGGAGCCGGGTCTCAACGTGGCCCTCTAGCCGCGTGACGCACTGCGCCCGGTCTTGGGCCAAGGTGGTGAGCTCAGCGCGAGTACGCGCCCGGTTCCTCGCCTGGTGTACGACATACCTCACCTGTGGCTCAGGCTGCGCCACGCAGTCGAACCGCGCTGCGATACGCCACCACAGGTCGATGTCCTCCACTCCCGCAGGGTGCCGGAATCCCTCGAAGAACCCGCCGACCTCCAGAACAGCGTGTCGGCTTACGGCCGTCGCGCTTGTCGTGGGCTGCAGGCGGCGCCTCAAGAGCCCCAACAGGGTGGCGTCCTTCTGCCGAGGTAGGAACCGCGCGAGGAGCTGCCCGTGATCGTCGACGTGGAGTGCTCCCGAGAAGCATGCGCCCGCAGAGCTCGCATCCGACACGACCGCCCGGAGCCGGCTGAGGTAGGGCGGAAGCCATTCGTCGTCGGCGTCCAAGAACGCAATCCACTTGGACGAGGCGGAGCGAACTCCAATATTTCGAGCGGCCGCGGCGCCGCGGCGTGGACCAGTGAGCACCCCAATGGCATTCCCGAAGTTGTGCACTAGATCAGCGCGCGAAGCGGGTTCAAGCCCGTCATCAACGACGATGATCTCGTCGGAGGG
This sequence comes from uncultured Thermoleophilaceae bacterium, assembly GCA_963762265.1. GTDB lineage: Bacteria > Actinomycetota > Thermoleophilia > Solirubrobacterales > Thermoleophilaceae > JACVRW01. Next base: position 73,401 of record CAVXKC010000001.1, read on the forward strand.
AACGTCTGGCTGAGCGCGCTTGCAACGGCTCGCGCAAGCCCAGGTGCGGGATCTCGAGCCGGTATGACCGCGGTGATCGACTCCAGTGGCGTCACGTTCTGTCGCTCGTCAGGCGGCCTCGTCAATGAGATCCGAATACAAGAGTCGATGCTCGCGAAGGGCGAGGGCGCCTCCTCCGCGGGAGAGGAGCGGGGCAATCCGCGCCGCCGACAACGGCGAGGTGATCCCGGCGTTCAGGATGAGGAGCGTCCTGTCCGCAAGCGCCTGAGCATCGCCGGATGCCACTACGTATCCGGTCGACCCCTCGTCTATCAAGTCGGACACACCAGCGGCCTGCGGTAGCCACCACGGGGATTCGCTCCGCTATTGCCTCTTGCACGACGCGGGGCTGACCTTCCCAGAGGCTCGGGTGGACGACCACGTCGAAGGCTGGGTAAAGGCGGCGGGCGTCAGCTCTGAGCCCCGTCCATACCACTCGATCCTCCACAGCCAAGTCGGTGAGGCGTCGGAGGACGAGTTCTGGTAGGGGACCGTCTCCGACTGAACGGCGACGGCAGTGCTTGACTTCGTGAGAACGATACCGAGTGCGCTGGCGAGGGTCTCAGGGTCCTTCTGTGGAACGAAGCGGCCGACCCATCCGACGACGCTTGCATCCGGCTTCAAGCCCAAGGCGGCACGGGCGACCCGTCGAGACTCGTCGAAGTCAGCCGCCAGCGGCCGGTAATCGACACACTCGGGGATGACCCGGTACTGGTGGCGCTCCCCGATGCCGTAGCGCAGCCCCTCGTCTCGAACGTCCTCCGACACCGCGACCAGCGCTTGCGCCTGCCGTGCGGCGCGACGCTCTAGCCGCACAAAGGCAGCATGCTTGAACCAGAGATCATTCGGCGTATGGCCCCATCCGTGAATGGTGTGGACGGCTGCGAGGCCCTCGCTCGCGGCTGCCTGGCGTCCGAGGATGCCTGCTTTGGAGCTATGCGTGTGAACGACAGCAGGCCTTACTCGACGCAGTTCGCGTCGCATCCTGCCCATCGCCCGAAAGTCCGCAAGTGGGTTGATCTCGCGACGCAGTTCGGAAAGCACTGTTACGGACGCGACATTCTCCAACCGCGGTCTGATCGTGCCCTCCACGCCCTCTTGAGGCCCACAGATCACATGGAAGTCGTACGTGTCCTTCAAGCCTGCACAGGTTTCGAGAACCGTAAGTTGTGCTCCACCGACGATGACCCGGGTGATGATGTGAAGCACAAGGGGTCTTTGGCGCTGGGGCACTAGACGCCTCGGGCGAACCTGGCGATCGCGTCGCCGACGGTCTTTCCGGTCTGCCCGGGGCCGTGGCTCGCGAGGGCTTCCGCTCTTGCAGTAGCGCACGCAGACTCGTAGAGATCCCGGTCGACACACAGGCGTGCGACGGCGTCCACGACGGCGTCGAGGTCCCCGGGCGGAACCGCCCAGCGATGACCGTTCCCTTGCCGAGGAAGAATCTCGAGAACTGCTCCGTGGCCAAAGGCCACGACGGGTCGGGCCGCGGCCATTGCCTCCACACAAACCCGCCCGAAGCTTTCGGGCACCGTGCTGAGGTGAAGGAGACAATGAATCTCGCGCAACCGGTCCGGGATCTCCTCGTGCGAAGCCGACGTCAGGCGGACGTGCGACTCACTGTGTCGGATGCTCCCAACAATCCGCTCGGCGTAGCGCTCGTGCTCCTTACTGTTGGTCGATGCTCTGCCGACGAGCAAGCCCTCCACGGGAACACCACGTGCGCGGAGGCGGCGCACGACCTCGATGAGCCCGAGGTGGTTCTTCAGCGGATAAAGGTCTCCGATCATCCCCAGCTTTAGCGGCGGCCAAGGCGCGGGCGGAAGCCGGATGAAGGGGTCGAGAGTGAGGCCAACCGTGCAGACCTCCACGGGGATCCCTCGCAGCGGGTCTTGCTGGGCCGCCGCTGTAGAGGGAGCCCAGAGGCTGGTGGGCCGGCGCGCGAGGGCGCGCCAAAGCCAGGAGTAGGGGCCTGGTGGCACGATCTCGTGGATGACCCAGCCGAGGCGTCGTCGGAGCCTAGGCAGGAGGCTGACCGCGATCTGTGCGCGAAAGCCGAAACAACAGATTGGCCCGGGGGTTGTGCCGACGGCCTGCCGGAGACGTCTGAGGTACGACGCCGTGTCCCGAACACGGCGAAGGGATGGAACTACCCGCCGCGCGCTGTCGAAGCGAGAGACCTCATTGAGGGCTGCGGGGGTTTCAACCACTGTGACGCTCTGTGCAGTCTCCTCTAGAGCCTCGAGCAAGGAGCCGCGGGCCGGAACGACCGCATGCACGTCGATGCCGTCCTCTATTGCTCGGCGCAAGAACTCGAGATTGAACAACTCACTCCCGCCGAGGAAACCCGCGCTGAAGACGGCCGTCAGGGCTGGGCGGCTGCGGTTCGATCTGGTCTGCGTCAATTCGACTGCGACCGTTCCAGCGTCACCTCCGCTCGGCGTGCGAAGGCCAGGGCCAAGCGTGACGTTCCGACCTGGCTCACGGCGCCAAAGGCTGCCAGCTCACGCGCGTCCTCCGCTTCCAGAGCCCGCGCGTAGGGCCGAGTGGCGTACCGCTCGTCCGGCCACGTCTGGAGAACGCTCAAAGCCAATGGCAATCCTTCTCGATCCGTCTCGACCAGCGGCCCGCGGCGGGGTATTCCGTCGGCCGTGAAGACGGCCTGCGACAAGTCGGGTACACCGGCGCCGCCGATTCCTCCAAGCTGTGCTGCTGCGAGGGGTGAGGTGGCGGTGAGCAAAGTGGTCGACCAAGCCGTCAGAGTCTGTGGCTGTCGTCCCGACACCGTCGAATACCAGTGGCCAACCGCAGGCTGCGAATTCAGAACTACCTCGAAAGCGGCTCGTGCCTCAGTTCCCAGCGGGAGCCCCGCTTCGTCCGTCGCGCGAGCCATCAACAGGGCGGCCTGCGCCGTCCGCGCCACATCGAGATCTCCAGGGGCGCGACGGTCCACCACCCCTGGTCCCTTCGAGGTTCTCCGCCACCCGAGTCGCTTGCTTACCACAGCTGTCGCAGCCGAGCGCGCAGCCTGCCGGAAGGCTTCGTCCCCTGTTGCGCGGAAGACGTCGAGCAACGCTAGGCCTCCCGTCGAGGTGGCCCACGAGTCCGGGCGCGGCTTCTCGTCGAACTCGACTAGTGCGAGTCCACCTCCCACCGGGACGCGGGCTTCGAGCATACGAGTCGCTGCTCTGCGTGCGATTGACTGCATGCGGGGAGCACTCGTGACGGTGAACACGAGCGCACTTGCGCGAGCCAAGTTGGCCAGGCTCTCCGGCGACTGGACGGAAAGTGTTGCGGCCTGACGCTCAATCAGCCGCGCCGCGGCGTTTGCGTTCCTCTCGGCCTCGGCCCGGGTGTTTGGTGGCGGGGTGGCGTCGCGTTCAAACGCGGGCTCGTGAGAGGAGCAGGACGTCATGGCGACTGCAACAACCGCCACGAGTGCAACGCGGGCTTTCAAAATGTCTCCCGAGCCTGGCCGAGCCCGATCAGGCTTGCCCCGAGAACTAGAAAGGTTATTCCCTCGACCAATGCACCGCGGCCGAGTGTGAGAGACAACAGGCAGATTCCCAGCACGATCAGAAGGCCGAGCACTGTGCCTTGGGCAGTTTGGTGACGGCGATGCTCTTCAAATGCGGTGCAGGCAAGGAGGACGCCGAGAGCAAGCGTTCCGAGCGCAAGCAGGACGCCTCCCTTGAGCAGGAGCCAGAGCGGAGTTGAGTGCGCCCAGCCCGTCGTCACCGGTTGACCGTTGACGTCCTTGCTCTCGAAACGGCCACCGATGCCTTGTCCCACGAGCACTTCGTCGGCCTTCATGCCGAGCAGTGCCTTTGCCTCGTCCAGACGGAAATTGACGCCGACGTGCGCGGCGTCTTGAGTGGGGAGCCGATTGAGCACCCCGCCGGCGTATCCGAGCCCCGCCATGCCTACGACGACGATTGAGCATCCAATTGCCAAGCGGCTCGTGGCTACGGCCGGCGCGAACCTCCAGGCTCCCGCCAGAGTCAAAAGGATCACGGCAACAAGAAAACTCGTCCGGGTGCCCGAGATGAGCAGCCCTCCAACGGTGCTGACGGCCGCCAGCGTCAACGCCACGACGCGCTTGGGGGATGGCTCGCGCCCGAGGGCCACGACCGCCAGCGCGGGCGCCATTGCAAGCAGCGTGCTCGCCACCGGAGAGGATGACACGACCCTCGTCCCCGCGAAGCGACGCCTGAAGCCGGTCGTTGGGCCCTACTACCCACAGACCTGAGAGACTGATGGTGTACGCCTTTGCTGCCGCGAGTGACGCCACGGCCACGAGCCCTGTCGCAAGGCTCTCGGGCCGGACAGGCCGGACGGTCGCCACGAGCCCCACTGCGGCGGCACCGAGCAGGATCAGCCGGAGATCGGTCCTCGTATACGGATCAAATGGATGCCCCTGGCGGATCCATAGCGCGATCGCCCACACCACGAGCCCCGCAGCGATCGCAAGCGAGTAGCGGTGGCCAAGCGCGAGCGAGCAACGCCGAAGCCCGGAACGAAGTTGGCGTACGGTGCCACGCCTCCCCCAAAAACTCGCTGCCAGCGCCGCTGCGAAGGCGGTCAGGAGAACAAGGTCGAAGATGCGGCCGTCGCCGAGCAGCGCACGGCCCCGCCCAAGTGAGCCTCGTGCCTCTGGGCCGAGGAGCGCGAGTACACCAATTAGGAAGATCAGCACGAGCGGATCCCGTCGCCAGGCAAGATATGCCGCGATTCCGCAGCCGACCGCGACGGCCACGCAATAGGCGATCTGGGAACCGGCGAAGACGTACGATGTCCAAGCCGCACCTAGAGACGCGATCGCGAGAACGCCGAAGACCCTTCTCTTGACCGTCCAGCCTGACCAAGAGTCCGAGCCGATCTGCACCGATGAGCCAGCGACGACTGCTCCCATGACTCTCAGGGATCTTAGGTAAGCGTTCGTTCGCCTCTACTGTTCTCCGAGTCGCTCCAAGGCTGGGTAGGGGCCGGGAGAGTCTAAGGTCGTGCGACACGTACGTCGCTGGAGACACCCAGAGACTGTTGACAGCGGCGCCTAGTGAAGTGGGGACAATGCGGTATCTAATCACCGGAGGAGCCGGCTTCATCGGAAGCCATCTGGCCGAGGAGCTCCTGGCTCGGGGCGCGAGCGTGCACGTCCTGGACGACCTGTCCACCGGCGCGATCGACAACATCCGCCACCTGAAAGCCAATCCGGCCTTCTCGTACACGATCGAGTCCGCCGCCTCCACGGCGACCGTGGCCGAGCTGACGGACGAAACCGATGTCGTCTTCCACCTCGCCGCCGCGGTCGGCGTCGAGCTCATCGTCGATAGCCCCGTCCGCACGATCGAGACCAACGTGCTGCTGCACTGAGATCGTGCTCGCGGCGGCCAACAAGAAGCAGAAGCCCGTCTTCATCGCCTCCACCAGCGAGGTCTACGGCAAGAGCGCCGACCTGCCGTTCAAGGAGGACGGCGATCTGCTCCTTGGCCCGACCACCACCGGCCGATGGTCCTACGCCTGCTCCAAGGCCATCGACGAGTATCTGGCCCTCGCCTACCACAAGGAGCGCGGTCTCCCGGTGGTGATCGGCCGGCTCTTCAACACCGTGGGCCCACGGCAGACCGGGCGCTACGGAATGGTCGTGCCCTCGGTCGTTCGCCAGGCCCTCGCGGGGGAGCCGATCACCGTCCACGGCGACGGGCTCCAGCAGCGCTGCTTCTGCCATGTCAAGGACGTGGTTCGCGCCATGGCCGACCTGATGGAGAACGACCGGGCGGTCGGTGAGGTCTTCAACATCGGCAGCACCGAGGAGCTGACCATGCTCGAGCTCGCCGAACGGGTGCGAAAGGCCTGTGACTCGCGTTCGGAAATCCGGCTCGTGCCCTACGAGGAGGCGTACGAGGCCGGGTTCGAGGACATGCGCCGGCGCGTCCCGGACACGACGAAGATCGCCGAATTGCTCGACTGGCGCCCGACTCGGACTTTCGAGGACATACTGGAAGACGTGATCGAGTTCCAGAGAGCGCCGGCTGCGCTCGCCCAAGGTGCCTGACGAAGTCCGCCTCATCGCCGCGTTCGTGCTCGCGCTGGGCGCCGCGTTCGCGGTTACGCCAATCGCGATCGCAGTAGCCGGGAGAACCAACTTTCACGACCGCCCCACCGGATACAAGGCCCACGCCCGTTCGACGCCCTACCTCGGCGGGGCAGCCGTGCTGGGTGGCTTTCTCGTCGCGGCAGCGCTTCTCGGTGGAGAGTTCGCCAGGCTGGCTCCGATCGTCGCATGCACTTGCGGGCTCTGGGCGATCGGGACCCTCGACGATCGGCGCGGCCTTCCGGCCTTGTCGCGCGTGGCTGCCGAGTGCGGTGCCGCGGTTGTCCTGTGGAAAGCGGGTCTCGGGTGGGATGTCTTCCCGGGCGGCGCCGGCGACCTCGCGCTCACGTTGCTCTGGGTCGTCGGGCTCGTCAACGCTTTCAACCTGATCGACAACATTGACGGTGCGGCTGCGACGCTCGCGACCGTCACCTCTACCGCGATCGGCGTGCTCGCCCTCATCGAAGGCGACATTCCGCTCGCCATCCTCACCTTCGGGCTCGCCGGGGCCTGCCTCGGATTTCTTCCCTACAACCTCTCCTCGCCCGCCCGCATCTTCCTTGGCGACGGGGGCAGCCTTCCGATTGGCTTCGTGCTTGCGGCCACGCTGATGGCGCTCCCGATGGCGCCCGACCTCGGCCTCGAGCACGTCCTCGTGGCGATTCTGCTCGCCGGCGTTCCCGTCCTCGACACGGCGCTCGTCGCGATCTCGAGGCGCCGCGCCGGCCTCTCGATCATGACCGCCGGGCGCGACCACCTCACCCATCGCCTCCAGCCCCGGCTCGGCGGCGCTCGCACGGTCGCGCTCACGCTCGGCGTCGTGCAGGCCGGCATGGCTGCGATCGCGATCGGAGCGGTCCAACTCGGACGAGGATCCATCGTCGCTGCCTGGTCGATCTGGTTCGTCGTCGCAACGGCTGCGGTCGTCCTCCTGGAGAGCCGTTCCTGGGCGCCTGAGCGCGAGTCGACCTTCCCCACGCCGCGCCCGCTTGCCGTGGAGCAGCCTCCGACGCGCTCAACCGCCGGCGCAGCAGCCCAGGGACCGTCGCTGGTGGAGATGGTCTTGATCGCGTTCATAGCGGTCTCCTGTGGGCTCAGTCCTTTCCTCTACGGCTTCTACGACGTCTCTGTGTGGGGGCCGATTGCGCTCGGGCTCCTAGCCGCCCTGCTCGGCCTGGTGATCGCACGCCCCGCCGTGCCCCGCCGGCCGGCGCTGATTGCGGCGGGCGCGCTGGCGGGACTCTGGCTCTGGGCGCTCTTCTCGATCGGCTGGGCCGAATCCGCGGACCAGGCGCTGACAGAGGCGAACCGATGGCTGCTCTACGCCGCCCTGTTCGCGGTGCTCGTCCTGCTCCTCAAGGACGACCGTCTCGGCATGCTGGTCGTTGGGGCGGGGGCCGCGGTGATCCTCGCGCTCGGCGCCTACGTCGCGATCCGCATGCTCGCCGGCAGCGGCGAGGAGCTGTTCCTGGGCGGTCGTCTCAACGAGCCGCTTGGCTACATCAACGGGCAGGCCGGGTACCTGCTCCTGGGCATCTGGCCTCTACTGGCGCTTGCCGAGCGTGCTCGAAAACCCCTGCTTGCCGGCGCCGGGCTGGCCGGAGCGACTTTCTTGGGAAGCCTCGTCCTGCTCTGCCAGACCCGGGCCGTCGTGCCCGCCGTTCTTCTCTCGGGCCTGGTGCTGCTCGTGGCCGTGCCCGGGCGCATCAGGCGCGGATGGGCCCTCGTGGTCGCCGGGGTGTGCGTGGCCGCATGCATCGCACCGGTCCTCGACGTGTACGACTCGGTCCGCGGCTCCCGTCCCCCGCAGGACTCCGAGCTGCGGACTGCGGCCCTCGCCATTCTGCTCGCCGCCGGGGCCGCCGGCGTGCTCTGGGCCGCTGCCACCGCCTGGGTCGCGCGAATGGGGACTCGCGCTCCCACCGTGCGCCGGGTCGCCTGGGTGCCGCTGGCGCTGGCGGCCGTCGTCTCGCTCGTGGTCGCCGCCACGGCGCTGGAGGACCCGGTCGGCAAGGTCCGAGCCGAGTACAACGCCTTCACGCAGCTCGCAGGCGAGTCGGACGGCTCATCGCGCTTCGCCGCCGGAGGCGGCAACCGTTACGACTACTGGCGAGTGGCGGCCGGCCAGCTCGCCGACAATCCCATCCGCGGGGTAGGGGCCGGCAACTTCGACAGTACCTACTTTCTAGAGCGGCGCACGAGCGAGGACATCCGCCAGCCCCACAGCCTCGAGCTGCAGACCCTTGGCGAGCTCGGGATCGTTGGAGGGCTCCTGCTCGCCGCATTCCTGGTTGCGATAGGGCTGGGCTTCGCAAGGCGAGCGCGCGAGGCCTCGAGCGACCCGCGGGCACGCGGGCTCGCGGTGGCAGCGGGGGGGACGCTGGTCGTCTGGCTGGTGCACACAAGCGTGGACTGGCTCCATCTGATTCCCGGTCTCACCGGCATCGCGCTCTGCTCGGCCGCCGTGCTCGTCGGCCCATGGGCTCGATCGCGCGCAACGCACGCCGGAAAGGCCGGCGTGGCGATCGTCGCCGTCTGTGGGCTTGTTGTGCTGATCGGCGCGGTTCTCGTCGGAAGGGCCGCGCTGGCCGACCGCTACTTGAACGAGGGACGTGACGCCCTGGCGACCGAACCAGCGGAGGCAATCGCCAAAGCCAAGGACTCTCAGCGTCTCAACGACGAGGGTCTCCAGGCCTACTACCTCGAGTCGGCCGCGTGGGCGCGCCTCGGCGACTATCCTCGAGCGCGTGCCGCGTTGACCGAGGCCACGCGTCGCGAGCCGCATGATTCCATCACCTGGGCGCTCCTCGGTGATCTCGCCACCCGACGAGGTGAGGACGCACAGGCGGTTGCCGACTACCGTCGGGCTCTCGCTCTGAATCCCCGCAACCGTGCGCTGGCGGAAGCCACGCGGAGAGCTCGAGCGCGGCTGTGAGACGGATAGGCGTGCAAAGACGAGCTGCGGGACTGATGGTGGTGGCCACGACCATGCTGCTGGCCTTCTGCACCCCGGCCAACGGTGCTCCTTACAAGTCGATCTGGGGCCCGCTCGAGGTCCGGGGAGTGACCCAGTTCCCAACCTACGAGCGCCTCGGCGTCGGCATCTATCAGCGGAGCCTCAACTGGTCTGCGGTCGCACCGGTGCGCCCGCGCGATCCGGCGGACCCGACGGACCCCGCCTATCGCTGGCCGCCCGAGATCGACCAGGCCATCGGCGCGGGGCGCGGGCGGGGGATCCAAGTGTCGGTGCTCCTGTCAGGGGCTCCGGGTTGGGCAAACGGGGGCAGATCCGCCGAGTGGGCGCCGAACGACCCCGACGACTTCGCCCAATTTGCGGCCGCGGCGTCGCAGCGCTACCCCGGCGTGCGTCACTGGATGATCTGGGGCGAGCCCTCCAAGCCCGAGCGCTTCCAGCCCCTCGCCCGAGCCACCGGTCGCCGCCTCACGCGCCGCCAGCGCCGCGGCCCGCGGCGCTACGCCCGCATTCTCGACGCCTCCTATGCCGCTCTGAAGGAGGTCAATAGCCGCAACCTGATCATCGGCGGCAACACCTGGACAGCCGGCGGAGTCGTTCCGCTCAACTTCATCCGGGCGATGCGGCTCCCCGGCGGCCGGCGGCCGCGCATGGACCTGTACGGCCACAACCCCTTTACGGCCCGCTTACCCGACCTTCGCGAGGGGCCGCTCAGCTACGGCACCGCCGACTTCTCGGACCTCGACACGCTGGCGGGCTGGCTCGACCGTTACGGGTATCGAAACTCGCACGGGCGGCGGCTGCGCCTGTTCCTGTCGGAGCTCACGATCCCGACCGACCACGCCAGCTTCGAGTTCAATTTCTGGGTCTCGCCGAGAACCCAGGCGCAGTGGCTGGAAGCCGCGTTGCGGATCGCCCGACGCTGGAACCGGATCTACACGCTCGGCTATCTCGGCCTCTACGACGATCCGCCGCGGCCCGACGGGCTCGGGGTGAACCGCGGACTGCTCAGGCGGTCGGGCAAGAAAAAGCCCGCCTATTCCGCGTTTCGACGCGGATGATTTCCCCCTTTTGTGCCGCATCGTTGACAGGAATGGGGCATGGAGCTAGCTTCGAGGGGAGGGCGATTCGATGCGGAGGCACATCTTGAGCGAGGGCAGGCGGCTTCTTTTGCTGCTGGTGGGGACGATGTTCACCGTCGGGGTCTGGGCGAGCGTCGCCTCCGGCCAGGGGTCGGACTACTACCCGGCCTGCGACCCGATCAGCACGACCAACACGATCCTGGGAAGCAACGGCGCGAACGTGCTGAACGGCACTCCCGAGGCTGATCTGACCATCGCGCTCGGCGGAAATGACGTCGCCGACGGCGCAGCGAACCGTGATTGCCTGCTGATGGGCCCCGGCAACGACCGCGCGACCGGCGGCACGGATGACGACCACGTCTTCGGAGAGCAGGGCAAGGACAGGGTCGCCGGCGGCGCAGGCAACGATCTCGTCGATGGGGACGTCGGTGACGACCGGGTCTCCGGCAACTCCGGCCGCGATCGCCTCGACGGCTTCATCGGCGACGACCGGGTCTCGGGCGGACCCGACGACGACCGCGCCAAGGGCGGCTCGGGCGCCGACCGGGTGAAGGGCGGCACGGGCGCGGACCGGCTCTTCGGCCAGTCGGGCGACGATCGGCTCAACGCCGTCGACAACACCCAGGACAAGACCGTCAACTGCGGCTCGGGCCGCGATCGCGCCAGGGTCGACCGGGCGGATCCGGTCTCGCGCAACTGCGAGATCGTCGTCGTTGTCCGTTAGGTCGGCCCTCATCGCGCTGGTGGTGCTCGCGGTAGCCGCCCCGCCCGCGATCGCGCAGGAGGACGGCGTCTTCGTCGATCCAGACAGCCCGGCCGGCAGGGAGTACGCCGTGCCGCTCGAAGAGGCGCGGCGCGAGGCGACCGGCACGGCCGGCGGCACGACCGAGAGCGACGGCGACCAGCTCTTCGGCGTCGGAATCGAGCGCTCCTCCTCCGGAGGGCGTGGCGCCGGCGGCGCGAAGGGGAGCGGCGTCGCGGGCGGCGGCGGCGGCAATTCTGACGGCGGCAACCAGGCCGGCTCCGGCGAGCCGGCACCCACCGGCCAGAGCGCGGCCGCGATCGAAGCCGCGGCGAGCGGCGGGTCGTCGGCCGGCCTGACCGCCGGCATCGCCGGCAGCGTGCTGCTGCTGGGCCTGCTCGGCGGGCTCGGCCTGCGCCGGGTGCTGCGCGACGACTGAAACCCGATTGGTCCTCAGCTCACGGTGAGCAGGGCCCCCGGCACCGCCGCGTACTCCACTTCCTCGAACTCGCCGATGTAGTCGCCATCGACCTGCACCGGAAATGGGCGATCCTCGAGCGCCTCCACGCGCAGCCCGGCGAGATTCCCGAGGCTTTCGACGTTGCGGTGGCGCAGCACCGTGGTGGCTCGTCCCGACAGCAGCCGGGGTATCAATGTGGGCAGCTCGAGCGGCGTCGCGCTGCGCAGCACCGCCACACCGAGTGACCCGCTCGAGATCCCCGCGCCGTCGGCCACGCGAATGGGGCGCTTTCGAAAGTAGGTGAAGGGGTCGGAGTTCTGGACGATCACGGTGACGCCTTCGAGCGTTCGGTCGCCGACGTGCACACGTACGCGCGGCGCGCGCACCAGGTAGCGCCGGGTGAAGATCTCGACCCCGGCGTAGCTGTAGTACCAGGCGCCGTAGCGCGCCTTGCGGCGCGGGTGGCGATCCACCCGCTCGACCACCGAGGCGTCGAGTCCGACCCCCGAGGCGAACACGAAGTGCCGGTCGTTCACGCGCCCGAGATCTACCCGCCGCGGGACGAACTCGTCGGCGATCCGCAGCAGGTGCTCGGTTGCGTCGACGACGTCGTTCGGAATCCCGAGAGTTCGAGCCCAGACGTTCGTCGAGCCGCCCGGCAGCGCGGTGAGAGGCGTCTCCGATCCGGCCAGGCCGTTGGCCGCCTCGTTGACGGTCCCGTCGCCGCCGAAGGCCACCACCACGTCGTACCCCTCGCCCGCGGCCTCGCGGCAGATCTGCGTGGCGTGGTCGCGCTTCTCGGTGTTGATCGCCTCGACCGAGTAACGCGACTGCAGCGCGTACACCACGAGGTTGCGCAGGCGGTCGGACACGGTCGTCGCGTATGGATTGACGATGACGAGCATGCGCCGCTTGGCCGTGCGGTCCGGCAGCAGTCGCTCGGCGAGCTCCTCGGCGCGTTCGAGCGCGGTCTCGGATGACGCCACGGCTCGAACCCTACCCGCAAGCCTGGAGGAGAATCGAACCTGTGCACAGTTATTGCACAGGGCGCGCAATTTGCGGTTTGGCGGTGTCGCTCCTACGCTGGAACATGCCGAAGGGAGCCGCCAGGCTCGCCAGCGGGGGAAACAACTTGTCAAGCTCAAAATCAGAACGCGTCGGGGTTGCCCCTGGCCGCGACGGGACCCCGGTCCCGCCCGGCATCGCGCTGTTTGGCCGCGAGCGCGAGCTCGCGTTGGTCGAGGCGGCCGTCGAGCGCGCGTGGTCCGGGCGCGGGAGCCTGATCGTCTGCACGGGCTCCGCTGGAAACGGGCGATCGAAGGTTCTCTCGGTCGCGGCCGACCGCGCCGAGCAGGCAGGCATGCGAGTCCTGAGCGCCACGGGGCGTGCCGCGGAGCGCGACCTCGACTTCGGCGCCGCGCTCCAGCTCTTCGAGGCCGAGGTCTCGCGCGCCGATGCCGAGGAACGGGAGCGCCTGTTCTCAGGAGCGGCCGGACTGGCGGCCCCCCTGCTCACCCAGGGCCCCCTCGGGCAAAGCTCGATCGAGCCGACATCCTCGATCCTTCACGGCCTCTACCACCTATGCGCACACCTCAGCCAGGGCGGCCCGCTGGCACTCGCGGTCGATGACGCCCATTGCCTCGACGTGGCCACCCTGCGTCTGCTGGTCTTTCTCAGCCACCGGCTCGACGGCCTGCCGTTTCTTCTGCTGATGAGCGCGGGCGCCGGGGCGAGCTCGCCCGAGCTCGACTCTCTGGTCCACCACCCGCGGGCGACTCAGGTTCGCCTGGCTCCACTCAGCAAGAAGGACACCGCGGCCTGGCTGAGCGCGACGACCTTCCCGGATGCCGACGACGAGTTCTACGCCGCTTGTTATGACTCGACGCTCGGCAATCGCCAGTTGCTGAGCGTGCTCGCTCGCGAGCTGAGCACACAGCCCGTTCTGTACATCGATAACGACGCTCGCCATGTCACGAGCGCGGCCCCGATGGAGATAGCGGTGGCCGTCCGGCTCAGGCTCGCCGAGCTCGATCCCTGCGCCCTCGGGCTTGCCGAGGCGGTCGCGATCCTGGGGGACGGGGCCGAGATGCGCCACGTCGCGGCCGTGATGGGGGCGCCGCCCGATCAGGTTGCGCGCGTGGGTGAGCAACTCGTGTCCGACGGGCTGCTGCGCGGGGTGGACCGCCTCGCGTTCGAGCAGCCGATCGTAGGGCGAGCGCTCTACGCGGCGGTATCTCCCTCGGCCCGTGCGGAAGCGCATCTGACCGCCGCCCGTGCGCTTCATGAGGACGGCGGCAGCGAAGCCGCGATTGCCGGCCACCTCCCGCTCTCGCGTAGGACCGGAAGCGCCTGGGTGGTCGACGTGCTCGAGCGGGCGGCGGCGACCGCGCTCGAACGAGGTCGTCCCGACACGGCGGTGAGCCTCCTCCAACGAGCGCTGGCCGAGCCTCCCACGGCCGAACGCCGCGACGCGCTGGGCGTTCGCCTCGGCCGCGCCGAGGCAATGACCGGTGCTCCCGAAGCGCTCGGCCGGATCCGTGCCTCCGCGAAGCTGCTCACGGGGAGCGCCGAGCGGGCGCGCTCGGACCTGTGGACCGGCCGCGTCCTGATGACCCAGGGGCGCTACCGCGCCGCCGCAGACTCGTTTCGCTCGGGGCTCGCCGAGCCCGTGGTCGACGAGCGGCTGCGAACCCAGCTCTCTGTGTCGTGCTGGACCATGGCGCGGCTCGGGTACTCGGAGCGGTTGGACGACCCCACCGAAGAGCGGCTGCCGGAGAACGCGAGCACACCCGCCGGCCGGCTCGAGCTGGCCTACTCCGCGCTCGACGCGGCACTGGCGGGCCGACCCGCGCACGAGTCCCGGGCGATGGCGCTGCAGGCACTCGGAGCAGGCGCACTCGTCAAGGAGGATTCCGACGGGGTCGGACCCCACCTGACCGCGATGGCGCTGTCGCTCAGCGGGGACCTGCAGTGGGCCGAGGCCGTGATGACGGCGGTGATCGAGCTGAGCCGCGAGCGCGGAGCCTCGTCGGACGCCGCTCTCGCCCACGCCGTGCGGGCCACGGCGATCCTGCGGCGCGGACGCCTCCACGACGTGCTGGCGGACCTCCAGGCGGCTCGTACGACGCATCCCGGAGCGTGGCGCGAAGCGTCCTTTCCGACTCAGGCGATACTGCCGATCGTCCTACTCGAGCAGGGCCGGCTGGAGCGCGCCGATGCTCAGATGGTGCGCTGGAGTCGCAGCGCCGATCCCACGGCCGGAATTCCCTACCTCACCTTCCTGATGACGCGGGGCCGGCTGCGGCGGTTGCAGGGGCGGCCCGATGAGGCGCTTGCAGACTTCCTCGACTGCGGGCACCGGGCCGGCGAGCTCGAGATCTTCAATCCCGCCGCGTTTCCCTGGCGCTCGCAGTCGGCGCTGGCCATGCTGCAGATCGGCAAGCGCGGTCAGGCCTCCGCGCTGGCAGAGTCAGAGCTCACCCTCGCGCGCGTCTCCGGAGCGCCGGACACGGTCGGTCATGCGTTGCACGTGCTCGGGACCGTGGAGGAGGGCACCGAGGGCCTGCGCCTGCTCGAGGAGTCGGTCGACATGCTCGAGACATCGCAGGCGGTTCTGCTGCGTGCGCGCGCGCTGATCGACTTCGGCACGGCTCTGCGAAAGACCGCAAAGCAGCGCCTGGCACGCGAGCCGCTGAAGCGGGGACTCGACCTCGCGCAGCGCTGTCACGCCGGCGCGCTGGTTCGGCGCGGGCGCGAGGAGCTGGCTCTCGCGGGGGCGCGTCCACGCAGGATCGCCCTGAATGGGGCCGACTCGCTGACCGCGCGCGAGCGCCAGGTCGCCGCGCTCGCCCGGCGGGGGCGTTCCAACCGCGAGATCGCCGACGGTGCTGGTCGTGACGCTCAAGACCGTCGAGTGGCATCTGCGGCAGGTGTATCGCAAGCTCGAGATCGGATCGCGCGGCGAGCTGCCGGACGACCTGGCCGAACCGGGCACGCTCCCGCGCTGAGCTAAGGATCCGCGCTCAGGATCAGAATGATTTGGTCTCCGGGCCGTGGGGATCCTCTGCGCTATGTCCGAACCGGCCAAGACGCGGCAGCTGGAGTTGGCTCTGGACGGGTTTGCGAGCGGACGCGCTGGCGGGTCAGGTTGCCCGTGCGGGGGTGAGCGAGGCGAGGCTGATTCAGCAGGCGGTGCGCCATTGGCTTGAGGTGCGTGGGTCGCAGCGGCTGTCGGTGCGGGCGCCGCGGTTTGGGCAGTCGGGCTCGGTGACGACTACGCGCGTGCGCGTGAGGCTGGCCGGCTCGGAGTGGGAGGCGCTCGAGCGTTCGGCGGCCGACCAGGGGCCTCACGCTCGAGCGGCTGCTCGTGCACGTCGTGGTGCTGTTCCTGGCCGATCTCGACTCGGGCCGGCTCGCCGTCCGCGTCGCCCGCGGCGACGACGAGGAAGAGCTAGGCGGTCGCTCGGGCGCTCGCCTGGACGACAGGCGCCGTCTCGAGCTCCCGGAGGGCGATCTGAAGGGCGCCGCGGCCGCGGTGGTGCAGTCCGTGGACCGAACTCTCGGTCTTGTCCATGCGGTCGGCGATCTCGGCGGGCGTGAGGCCGGCGACGTGTCGCAGCACCAGCACCTCACGCTGCTCTTCGGGAAGCCGCTCGAGAGCTTCCTTGAGCGACTGGTAGCGATCGAAGCGAACGTCCTCGCAGCCTTCGTCGCTGGTGCGGACCTCCTCCACCGGGATCATCCTGCGGGAACGCATGTGGTCGAGTGCGGCGTTGCGTGCAACGCGCAGGATCCAGGCCGAGAAGGGGACCTCGCGCTGCTCGTACTTCTGGATCTTGGTCAGCAGCTTGGCGAACAGCGACTGCGTGATGTCCTCGGCCTCGTGGCGGTCGCGGACGATGCTGCTCACATAGCCGCAGACGTCGTCCGCGTAGCGGACGTAGAGGAAGTGAAGCGCAGACGGGTCGCCCTCCTTGGCCCGCGCGATGGCGCGGGCGAGCAGCTCGCTCTCCTGTGGCGCCCGGAGCGGGACGCCAAGGGCCTGGCGTCCCGGCAGGCCCTCTGGCCGAAGGGCTCGGTCCGTTCGGTCGAACCGACTTGTCATGTACGTCTCCTCTGGGAATGCAAAGTTTCGATGGCTTTGCGACCCTAGTCCGAAAGCGGCACCCGGGCACTGGGGTAGCTACCCCAGTCTTTTGCCGGAAACAGCGGGAGAGGGTCGAAGATCGGACTAGTGCACTCAGGTCAGTGACACCTCCGCGCCCTCTCCGACCGTCATGCGAAATGCACGCGGCAGGCGGAAGTCGCGGAAGATCCGAGCCCCAGGCCCGATCACGCTGGACTCGAGACGGCCCGACAGGTGGCGAACCGACGCCCCCGGGAAGACCACCGAGTGTTCGACCTCCGCGCCCTCGATCAGCACGTCATCCCCGATCGACGTGTACGGCCCGACGTAGGCTTCGCACAATCGCGTCCGCGCGCCGATGATGGCCGGTCCGCGCACGACGCTCGACTCGATGTGCGCGTCCGGGTGGACGACCACGGCTCCCTGGACGGTGCTGTCGACGAGCTGTCCTTCGTCATAGTGGGCGCGCAGGCCGTCCAGCGCGAAGCGATTGCCGTCCAGGAGGGCCTCGGGTCCGCCCCGAAAGCGCCACCAGTCGCGCACGCAGCGGGTCCGCACAAGTCCGCCGTTGTCCTCGATGCGGGCCATCAGCCGCTCGAGCAGTTGATCCGGCGGCGCATCGAGCGCACCGATGGCCTCGATGGTGCGGCCGCCGATCAGGGCCACGCCGGCTCCGCCTCGGTGCGCGGAGCGGATTGCCGGGTCGGCCGGGCCCGGGTGTAGGTCGATCACGTCCGCTCCGTTCGCCGAGCGCGACTCGTCGAGCACGAGCAGGGCCGCGAGCTCGTTGCCCGGTGCGCGGCAGGTCAGGGAGCGGAGCCCCTGCCTTGCCAGGCTGTCGGCCAGGTGAAGGACGAACGGCTCCCCACCGAGAAAGCCGGTGAGCTCGCCCAGGGCGTCGCCGACCGTCTCCCCGGGCAGTTGCTCGAGCCAGTTGAGCTCCAACCCCGCGGGCGCGTGCGCGGCCGCGCGCGTCTGGCCGGCGAGTTCCTGGGGCACGATTACCGCGGTGTCACGCACGCCCGCCTGCGCGAGCCAGGCCAAGGCGTGTTCCAGCAACGACCGGTTTGCCACCGACAGCAGCGGAGCCGGCGGTAGGCCCACGCGCTCGCGGTGCAGGGCCGATGCCGCCGTGGGCGGCTGCGCGAGGACAACGGCCTTCGTCAGGGTCACACCCTCACAACGTGCGAGCGATCGAAGACTCTGCGCGCGGAACGGTTGAATTTTGGACGGGCATGGCCCCGAAGCCTGTTCATGGGCTGCCGACTGCGAGACGGTACGCCTGCATGATGCACAGCCTGATGCTCCACGAGGGCTCGGCGCGCGATCACGGCGGATCGCCACTCCGGCTCGACCGCGCCGTAACCGTGCTGCCATGAGCGGCGGGGGGTCTCTGGGAGGGATGGCTGGCAGCGCGGACACGCGGCAGCTGGAGTGGGTGTTGGATGGGTATGCGAGGGAGGCGCTTGGGGATCAGGTTGCGCGCGCGGGTGTGAGCGAGGCCAGGTTGGTTCAGCAGGCGGTGCGCCATTGGCTTGAGGTGCGCGGGTCGCAGCGGTTGTCGGTGCGGGCGCCGCGGTTGGGCAGTCGGGCTCGGTGTACGACCACGCGCCGTGCGCGTGCGGCTGGCCGGCTCGGAGTGGGAGGCGCTCGAGCGGTCGGCGGCCGACCAGGGGGTCACGCTCGAGCGGCTGCTCGTGCACGTCGTGGTGCTGTTCCTGGGCGATCTCGACTCGGGCCGGCTCGCCGTCCGCGTCGCCCGCGGCGAGAACCAGTAGCCGCCCGGACTCGCCCGAAGGGCGTTGGACGAACGTCCGATGAACATGCGTCGACAAACGTCTATGCATTGCGTTCTGCCACTCGAAGGTGCGAAAAGCGACGCCGATCAGGGAGCGCAAGTACTTGCCCACGCCCCCGCAATCAGGAAACCGCACAGACTGTGCACACCCGGCGCCCCACCTTTCGCTTCCCCGCCCTCGGGATTTCCCTCGTCCTGGCCACGCTGGTCGTGCCTGCCACAGGCCATGCGGCGAAGGTCAGGGACAGCGACCGCGACGGTCTCAGCGATCGTTTCGAGCGTTCCTCCTCGCACACCAAGACCCAGGACCGCGACACCGACGCGGACGGTCTTGGCGATGGGCGGGAGGTGCAACGAACGCACGCCAACCCGCGACACGCCGACACCGACAAGGACGGCCTGTCCGATGGCCGCGAGATCCGCATTCGAACGGACCCCCGCGATCGGGACACGGACGGCGACGGCCTGACCGACGGCAGCGAGGTCAACGGTGGCACGGTCTTCAACCGGCCGTTCTTCGAAGACAGCAGCTTCGAGGCGTCGAATCCGCGACGCGCCGATACCGACAGGGACGGCCTGTCCGACCGTACCGAGAGGCGGATCGGAACCAGCCCCGTCAGGGCCGACACCGACCGCGACGGCTACAGCGATTACCAAGAGGTGAGGGCGGGCACCAACCCGCTCGACCCCAAGAGCCCCGCCAAGCCTCCGCGTCCGCCGCCCCCGCCGCCCCCGCCCCGCCCCGCCTCCGCCTCCGCCGGCGGACACCACGCCCCCGATACCGCGATCACCGCCGGTCCGTCCGGCACCACAGCGTCGACCTCCGCCGAGTTCACCTTCACGGCCTCCGAGTCGTCCTCGACCTACTCCTGTCGCCTCGACGGAGCCGCATACGGGTCGTGCAGCTCACCCAAGGCATTCACGGGCCTGGCTCCCGGGACGCACACCTTCCACGTCCGAGCCATCGACTTGGCCGGGAACACCGACGCCACTCCTGCCTCGCGCACGTGGACGGTGAGCACGCCTGACACCACACCGCCCGACACCGCCATCACGGCCGGCCCTTCGGGTTCGACGGCGGCGAGCACGGCAAGCTTCAGCTTCTCCTCGAGCGAGGCGGCCTCGAGCTTTGAGTGCCGCATCGACGCGGCTGCCTACGGACCCTGCAGCTCGCCGAAGGCCTACACGGGCCTGGCCGTGGGCACGCACACGTTCGACGTCCGCGCCAGGGACGCGGCCGGTAACACCGACGCCACGGCTGCGTCACGCGCCTGGACGGTGACCGCACCCGGCGACACGACCGCGCCGGACACGTCGATTTCGGCGGGTCCTTCGGGGACGACGTCTTCGACGGCGGCGAGCTTGTCGTTTGCTTCTTCTGAGTCTGGCTCGACGTTCGAGTGCCGTCTGGACGGCTCGGCTTGGGGGGCCTGTAGCTCGCCGAAGGCGTACTCCGGCCTGGCGAACGGTTCGCATAGCTTTGAGGTGCGCGCGGTTGACGCTGCGGGCAACGTCGATGCGTCCCCGGCCTCCCGCGCTTGGACTGTGGATGCGTCGGCGCCGGACACGTCGATTTCGGCGGGTCCTTCGGGCACGACGACGGCGACGGCGGCGAGCCTGTCGTTTGCTCGTTCTGAGTCTGGTTCGACATTCGAGTGCCGTCTCGACGGCTCGGCTTGGGGGGCCTGTAGCTCGCCGAAGGCGTACTCCGGCCTGGCGAACGGTTCGCATAGCTTCGAGGTGCGCGCGGTCGACGCTGCGGGCAACGTCGATGCGTCCCCGGCCAGTCCCGCGCTTGGGCTGTCGATGCGTCGGCGCCGGACACGTCGATTTCGGCGGGTCCTTCGGGCACGACGTCGTCGACGGCGGCGAGCCTGTCGTTTGGCTCGTCTGAGTCTGGTTCGACGTTCGAGTGCCGCCTCGATGGCTCGGCCTGGGGGGCGTGCAGCTCCCCGAAGGCGTACTCCGGCCTGGCGAACGGTTCGCACAGCTTCGAGGTGCGCGCGGTCGACGCTGCGGGCAACCTGGATGCGTCCCCGGCCTCCCGCGCTTGGACTGTGGATGCGTCGGCGCCGGACACGTCGATTTCGGCGGGTCCTTCGGGCACGACGACGGCGACGGCGGCGAGCTTGTCGTTTGGCTCGTCTGAGTCTGGTTCGACATTCGAGTGCCGCCTGGACGGGTCGGCTTGGGGGGCCTGCAGCTCCCCGAAGGCCTACACCGGCCTGGCGAACGGCGCCCACACCTTCGAGGTGCGCGCGGTCGACGCTGCCGGCAACGTAGACGCGACCCCGGCGAGCCGCACCTGGACGGTCGGCACCGACCCGAGCGGGACGGACCGCTATCTGAGTCCCTCGGGTTCAGACTCGGCGGCCTGCACGCAGGCCGCTCCGTGCCGGACGATCGCTCGCGGGTATCAGGTGGCTCAGCCGGGCCAGACAGTGATCATGGCCGCGGGTGGCTACGCCGACACAAGCGTGCCGCCGGACGCTTCGAAGACGTCGCTGACGGACGTGATCGTCAGGCCGGCTGCCGGCGCCAGCGTGTCCATGTCGAGCGAGATCCACGTCACGGCCAAGCACCTCGAGCTGCGTGGGCTGGCGTTCCAGGGGCGGCTCTGGGTCGACGGCAGCGCGGAGGACGTCACCGTCCGCGACGCCGACCTGGCCACCTTCACGATCATGTCGAGCGGCGCGCAGTCGCCCAAGGACATCTCGTTCATAGGTGGCGAAACCGGCCCCTCGGCGGACGCCAACAACATCATCGCGTCGAACGGCTATACGACGACGGCGTCGCCGCGGAACGTGTTGATCGACGGGATGACCTTCCACGACTTCACCCTCAGCCCGGGGTCGAGTTCGCACGTCGAGTGCCTGCAGGTCTGGGCAGCGGACGGCCTGACCATCCGCAACAGCCGCTTTCGCAACTGCGAGATCTTCGACATCTTCCTTCAGAAGCTGCCCGGGGGCGCCTCGGCCACGCCCAGCAACATCCTGATCGAGAACAACTTCATGGACTGCTGCGGCGACGGCTTCTACGC
Source organism: uncultured Thermoleophilaceae bacterium (assembly GCA_963762265.1). GTDB lineage: Bacteria > Actinomycetota > Thermoleophilia > Solirubrobacterales > Thermoleophilaceae > JACVRW01. The sequence goes on from CAVXKC010000001.1 coordinate 94,755, forward strand.
CATCCGCATGGGCAACCATGCGGGTACGGCCTGGAGCAATGTCACGATCCGCAACAACTCCTTCAACAAGGCGATCAACCCCGATCCCGACGTTTCCTTCTCGAACGTGAAGATCGTCGGGAACATCGGCCCCAAGATCTCCTTTTACTCGCAGAACACCGACTCGGAGAAGCCCCAGCCGGCGGGCGTGACGACGGACTACAACGTCTGGTATGCCGGGGCGAAGGTCGGCACGCACGACAAGGTCGCTCCCTCGGGCTTCATCGATCCAGCCGCGTTCAACTTCCATGTCGGGCCGCTGTCCGCCGCTGTTAGCGCCGCCGACCCGGCGAATGCGCCGGTCACCGACATCGACGGCGAAGCTCGCCCTTCAGGCTCAGCTCCTGACGCGGGCGCGGACGAGGTGACCGGCGCGCCTCCCCCCCGCCGCCGCCCCCGGCGGGGACCGTTCTGTGGACGGCCGACGCCGAATCCTCGATGGCATCGGAGTGGGCGTCGAGTTCATCGGAGCCGGTGGCTGCTTCACCGCCAAACCCCGATCCCACCAGGATCAAGCAGGACTCGTTCAGGGCGCAGGGGCAGAGCGCGTACCGTTTCGAGATGCGTAACGGGGATGATTCCTACGGGGCCCGGGCAGAACTGGGTCAAGCGGCACCGGGCGGCCCCACCGCGGGCGGGGTGAACCGCTGGTTCTATGACGGGCAGGAACGCTGGATAGCGATGCAGTACCACGTCCCGACTAGCTGGCCGACCGACGTGGATAAGTGGGCGACCGTGCTGCAGATCAAGCCGACTACCAGCGGCGCGGGTGGCCCGAACGTGGGCTTGGACATGGGCCGTAACCGGATGAGCTTCTACGGCAACAACAACGTCTGGGGGTCCACCGCAGGGAACATCTTTGACGGTGCGGGACCGTTGATCGCGGGTAGTTACCCGTTGCCGCTGGGCCGGTGGATCAAGCTGACCTGGCACCTGCGCTTCTCCGCCAGCGACTCGCTCGGGTTCGTCGAGGTGTTCGGGGACCTCGGCGACGGGCAGGGGATGAGGACGCTGGTGCCACTCCGTACCCGTGCCACGATGAAGTACCTGAACGGCACCACGCCGCCCGCCGAGTTGCGGGTGGGTATCTACCGCGAACCGACGACCACCACGACCGCCCACCTGTACGTCGACGGGATCACGGTCGCGACGACACGAGCGGCCGCCGAGGCCAACGCCTTTGTCGCCGCCGCCGGCCCGCCGCCACCTCCGCCGCCCCCGCCTCCGCCCGCCGACACCACTCCGCCCGAGACCTCCATCGATTCGGGCCCCTCGGGCACGACCAGCTCCACGTCGGGCAGCTTCGCGTTCAGCTCATCCGAGAGCGGCTCGACGTACGGCTGCCGTCTGGACGCGGACGCCTGGGCCTCGTGCAGCTCGCCCAAGGCCTACGCGAGCCTCGCCGATGGCTCTCACACCTTCAGCGTGCGCGCCACCGACGCAGCGGGCAACGTCGATGCCAGCGCCGCCACACGCACGTGGACGGTAAGCACGACCTCGTCCGGTGGCGGAGCCGCGGTATTCCTGAGCCCATCCGGGTCGGACACCGCGTCGTGCTCGCAAGCCGCACCCTGTCGCGGCTTCAACCGCGCCTACCAGGTGGCCCAGCCCGGGCAGGTGGTCGAGCTCGCCGCGGGCAGCTACGGCGCGCAGACGATCTCCCACGACGCGTCGAAGACCTCGGCGAGCGACGTCACGTTCCGCCCGGCGACCGGGGCCGGCGTGACGATCGGCAATCTCACCACCTACGCCTCGCACCTGACGGTCGAGGCGATGAATGCGGCTGACCTCACCGCTCGCGTCACCGACCCACCTGGTAGCTACCAGGTGACCGACATCACGTTCACGAACATGGACGCCCGCAACTTCATGGTCTATTCCGCTACGGACGTGAGCTTCATCGGCGGGGACTACGGTCCCGCCAGCTCCTGCGGGGGGCCATACGGCGGCAGCAACAACAGCATCCGCCGCTATCCCGGTGCGGCCAACCCGGCCGGGATCCTGATCGACGGGGTGACGATCCACGACATCCAGACCTACGACGCGGGCCCGTGTCACATGGAGGGCCTGGCGATCTTCGCGGGCGACGGCGTGACCGTGCGCAACTCGAAGTTCTTCCGCAACTCGATCTACGACATCTTCCTGCAGGCAAACAGCGGTCCGGTCCAAAACGTCACCCTGGAGAACAACTGGTTTGCCAAGAGCACCGGAACGGCCTACGCCGCCGGGGGCGCCAGTGCCGTTGCCTTCTCGGGCTCCAGCAGCAGCTTCGCGAACACCCTGATCCGCCACAACTCGTTCAACGACATGCTCTCGGTCGACGACAACGGCGTAAACCCGGACTACTCGAACTTCCGCGTGGTCGGCAACGTCGGCAAGCTCGCCTTCAACGCATGCGCCCAGCAGGTGAGTTACAGCTACAACGTCTGGCAAGGCCAGGCCTGCAACTCGACCGACCGCGGGCTCAGTGGCGGTGCGCTGCCTTTCGCCAACTCCAGCGACACGGCGTCCCTCGACTACCACCTCACCGGCGGCGTGGCCCAGGACCTCGTGCCGGACGCGGCGTCCTCGGTCATGCGTGACATCGACGGCGACGCCCGCCCGATGGGCGGCGCTCGCGACGCGGGGTCCGACGAGCGCGGTTAGCCCAGGAGCGCTCGCCCGACCGATTCGGCGAGCTGCTCGACTGTCGCGTCGGACATGCCCGGCCAGAGCGGGAGCGAGAGGATGGAGCCGGCAAGCTGCTCCGCGACCGGGAGCTCTCCCCGGCCGAGGCCGATATCGGCGTAGGCCGCGGTGAGGTGAATCGGCGTGGGGTAGTGGATCGCAGTCGAGATGCCATCCGCGTCGAGTAGCTCGCGCAGCTCGTCGCGGCGGTCGGTGCGCACGACGTAGAGGTGATAGACGTGATCGCCCTCCGGCGGTGGCGAGGGAAGCTCGAGCGGGACATGGGCGAGCAGCTCGCCGAGGCGCGCGCCGAGAGCGCGGCGAGCCTCGTTCCATTCCTCGAGGTGGCGGAGCTTGACCCGTAGCACCGCGGCCTGCACGGCATCCAGGCGGGCTGTCGTGCCCGCGACGCGGTGGCTGTGACGCCGGCCGGCTTCCTCGCCGTGGGCGCGCAGCAGTCTCACTCGGTCGGCAAGCTCAGCGTCGGAGGTGATGACCGCGCCGCCGTCTCCCCAGCCGCCGAGGTTCTTGGTCGGATAGAAGCTGAAGCATCCGAGATCACCGACCGCGCCGGCACGCTCGGTGCCGATGCGCGCGCCGTGCGCCTGACACGCGTCCTCCACGACCGCAATTCCCGCCACCCGCGCGAGCGCGGTCACCGCCTCCATGTCGACGGTGGCCCCGTAGAGGTGCACGGGGATCACACACCTGACCTTGGGATTGAGCGCGGCCGCGATGCTCTCCGGCGTGATCAGCCCTCTGGCCGGATCGACGTCGACGAACCTGGGTGTGGCGCCGACGAGAGTCACGGCCTCAGCGGTCGCGATGAACGAGTTGGCGGGGACGAGCACCTCGTCGCCGGGGCCTACTTCCAGCGCTCGGAGCGCCAGCACGAGAGCCTCGGTTCCGGAGGAGACGCCGATCGCGTGCGGAGCGCCGCAGAACCGCGCGAAGTCCTCCTCGAAGCCGTCGACCGCGTCGCCGAGGGTGAAGGCCGAGCGACTCGCGACGTCGCGAACCGCGTCCATCAGCTGCTCGAACAGCTCGGGGTATGCGGAGTCGAGGCGGACGAAGGGAATCGGGGCCCGGGCCGGATGAGTCCCGCCCGATGCCGGGATGGGTCGTGGGGAGATCACGCGCGCTACCGCAGTACCGCGTCTTGGGAGACGGCGTCGAGGATGAGGGCGCGCAGCCCCTCGCCCGGGTCGAGTACCAGCGCGGTGGCCTCCTTGCGCGAGCGCACGCCGAGCTTCTCGAATGCGGTGGCGAGGTGGCTCTTGACGGTGCTCTCCGCCAAGAAGAGCCGGCTCGCGATCTCGCGGTTCTGCAACCCGGTTACGACCAGCCCGAGGACCTGGCGCTCCCGATGTGAGAAGGCGGGCCGTACGATGCAGCGCCGAAGCTCGCGTGGAACCACTACGTGGCCGATCGCGACGGTTCGAATGACGGCCGGGAGGGCGCTTTCTAGATCGGCCTCCAGGACCACTCCGGTCGCGCCGTTGTTGATCGCCTCACGCACGTTGATGTTCCGCGAGCCGTAGGCCACCACGACCACCTGGGCCTTCACGCCGTTCGCCGGATGCAGTCCGCGCAGGGTGGTCATGCTCGCCGCCTTGGAGAGATCGCACACGACGACCGTCACCTGTCCGGGGATGACCTCTGAAGCGGTGTCGCTCGCGGGCGCTACGCCGAAACCGGCGGCCTTCAGGGTCGACCGGACCCGCCGCGCCGTGAGTGTGTCGTCCGCGACGACCGTCGTCGAGATAACAGGTCCGGAGCTGCTCGGGCCGGGGGGGTCAAGTGCGAGCGAATTCGCCATCTGGGGATCCAACGGTTAAAACCCCCCCGCACTTTTGTCGCGCCTCGCGCAAGTGATGCGGCCCATCGCTCGTTCATCGGACGTGCCATTCGATTCGAACAGCGGCGAGTTCCCTGTCCGGCAGAGAATCAGCTCGCAGAGAAACGGTCATCACGTCACGGTCGGCGAGGAGAGCTTCCCCCCGCTGCGAACCGCGGTCGTAGGCTACGGCTACTGGGGCCCCAACCTGGTACGCAACGTCGCCGAGCGCCCCGAGCTCACGCTCATGGCGCTGTGCGAGAGCGACCCGCTGCGGGCTACCGAGTTCGCCAAGCGCGTGCCGGGCGTTCCGGTCTTCGGGGACCTCGAGGCCATCCTGCGCAGCCCGGAAGTGGAAGCGATCGTCGTCGCTACACCGCCGCGCACGCACTATGCGATCGCCAAGCGAGCGCTGGACGCCGGCAAGCACGTGCTGGTGGAGAAGCCGCTTGCCACCACGACCTCCGACGCGCGCGACCTCGTTGCCACGGCCGAGGAGCGCGACCTGGTCTTGATGCCGGGACATACCTTCGTCTACAGCCCGGCCGTGAACAAGGTGCGGGACCTGATCCAAGCCGGCGAGCTCGGCGAGGTCTACTTCGTCACGTCCTCGCGCATGAACCTCGGCAAGTACCAGCAGGACGGCGTCGTCTGCGATCTCGCGCCGCACGACCTCTCGATCCTGATGTACTGGCTCGAGCAGCCCGTCGTGCAGATCTCGACAGCAGCTCGAAGCGTCTTCCAGGACGGCGTGCCGGAGACCGCGTTCATATCGCTCCTGTTCGAGCAGGGCGCCGCCGCGAACATTCAGATCTCCTGGCTCGCCCCACGGAAGGTGCGCCAGATGGTCGTTGTCGGTAGCAAGCGGATGGTGCAGTACGACGATGGCGCCTCGGACGAGTCCGTGCGCATCTACGACCGCGGCATGGAGTTCACCACGCCCGCGAACTTCGGCGAGTACCAGCTGACGTATCGCAGCGGCGACGTGATCCTTCCTCGAATCGACGTCGCGGAGCCACTCGGCCTCGAGCTTGCGGACTTCGCGCATTCGATCCGCACAGGTAGCGAGCCGCGCTCGAACGCCCAGCTCGGGCTCGACATCGTGGTCGCCATCGAAGGCGCGCAGGAGTCGCTCGAGCGGGGAGGCGAGCCCGTCTCGCTGGCCCGTTCGGACGTCCGGGCCGTGGCGTGACCCAGGCGCGCGCTTCGCTGCGCGTCTGCATGGTCCACTACTCGGACTTCGGCGTCGACTCGCGCATCCAGCGCCAGGCACGCGCGCTGGCCGAGCGCGGTGACGAGGTGCATCTGGTCTGCCTGAGCCCGTCCTCCTCGGTGCCCGTGGGCAAAGGGGAGATCCACGTGCACGGTGTCATGGGGGAGAAGGCCGGCGGCGGCGCGGCGAGCTACCTCAGGGGCTACGGCTCATTCTTCGTACGCGCCCTCCGGCGCGTGAGCGCGCTCGACGCCGCGTCGCCCTTCGACCTCGTCGAGGCCCACAACATGCCGGACTTCCTCACCCTCGCCGCCCTGCGGCCGAAACGGCGTGGGGCACCGGTCATCCTGAATATCCACGACACGTTCCCGGAGCTGTTTGCCACGAAGTTCGGCGACGGAGCGCCCCGGGCGGCCGTCGGCCTGCTTCGCCTGGAGGAGCGCTGGAGCGCTGCCCTCGCGGACGCGGTTGTGGTGGTCACCTCGGAGGCCGGCGACATCCTGAATGCCCGCGGGGTGGGCGTCGACCGGACCACGGTGATCATGAACACGCCCGACGAGCGGCTCTTCGGCCCGCAGCGCGAGGCCCAGACGGTGCCCGCCGACGGGCCGATTCGCGCGCTCTATCACGGCGGGCTCGCGTCGCGCTTCGGCGTCGAGCTCCTGATCGGTGTGGTCGGCGGGCTCCAGGCCCAGCTGCCTCGCCTCGAGCTTCGCGTGTGCGGGACCGGCAGCGAGCACGCGCACGTCGCCGCCGTGGCCGAGCAGGCCGCGCCCGGCTGCGTCGATGTGGAACCCGCGCCGGTGGCGCTGGAGCGCATCCCGGGCGAGCTTCGGCGTGCCCACCTCGGGATCGTGCCGACGCTCCGCGACGACTTCACCGAGCACTTGCTGCCGGTCAAGTTGCTCGAGTACGTGCACATGGGCATGCCCGCCGTGGCTCCGCGGCTGCCCGTGATCGAGCGCTACTTCGACGACTCGCAGATCCGGTTCTTCGAGCCCGGCTCGGCCAAGGACCTGGCGGCTGCGGTAACCGACGTCTGTGCCGATCCCGCGCGAGCGCGTGAGCGAGCGGCGCGAGCGGCCAGCCGGCTGGCGGCCATCGGTTGGCCACACCAGCGCCGCACGTACCTCAAACTGGTCGACCGCCTGACCTCGGGCAAAAGGCCCACAAAAGTACGAGCGCTCCCACCTCGTTCATCCGACGTACCCCTGTTCCCGGCAATGAGTGCACATGGAACTAACGGAGATCATTAGGACCCTCTGGCAGCGCAAGGTCGCGCTCGCCTTTGTCGTCGGCTTGGCGCTTCTGGCCGCGCTGTCAACCGTCTACCGGATCAGCCCGTCCGGCCTCAGCTCGCGGTCGTATGAGTTCGGGGCCGCCCAGGCCCAGCTTCTCGTCGACTCCCCGCGCTCGTCGCTGCTGGACCTCACCCAGGAGACGCCGCCGCTGGCACAGCGCGCCGCCGTGTACGCGCAGTTCATGCGCTCGAACGCGGTCAAGGCCGCCATCGCCGAGGAAGCCGGGATCCCGGTGAACCAGGTCACGACGGAGGGCCCGTACACCGCCGCGGGCGCGACACAGAACATCCCGCGGCCCGCCGAGACGCGCTCGAACGAGATCCGAGGCGAGGGCAAGCTCTACCGGCTTGTCTTCGACTACCAACCTGACCTGCCGGTGATCTCGATCTACGCTCAAGCGCCCACCGAGGAAGCCGCCGTGAAGCTGGCGAGCGGCACCGTCAAGGGCGTCAGCGAGTACGTCAACAAGCTCGAGGACGAGAGCGCGGTCCCCGAGCAAGCCCGCACGCACATCCGCGAGCTGGGACCGGCGGAGGGCGGCACCGTCAACTCGGGCGTCGACCCCCTCGTAATGATGCTCGCGTTCATCGCTGCGCTGCTCGCAGGGTGCGGAGCGATCGTGGGAGTCGTCGCTCTACGGCGAGGGCTGCGCCAGGCGGCCATCGCCGCGCGCGCTCCCGCAGAACAGGCGAACCCGCTGGACGGGCTGGCGCTCGACCCGACCGTGCTGGCCATCGACTCTGAGGAGAGTGCGACGGCCAGGCGCCGACGTGCCAGGCGCGCGGCGTCGTGAGCGGCGCGCCGACGATCCCGCTCGGCTGAGGATGGCGACCGGCTCGGTCACCGCTCAGCGCCTCCTGGCGCGCCCGCGGCAAACGCTCGCGGTCCGGACAGATCCGGCTCTCGACGCCTGGCCGCACACCACCCGGTTCCTGCCGTGGTGCCTCGCCGGGATGCTGGTCATGCTGTGGATGGTGCCGTTCAGCAACGTCGCGGCACCGATCGCGCTGCCGGTGGACGCCACGCTCGACTGGCCGCTCGTCGCCGGCGTGGTGGCGCTGTGGCTGGCCACCCTCGGCCTCGCCCCATCGTCCTGGCGGCCCAGCCTGCGGATCTCCCGCGTGCATGTCGGCATCGGGTGCCTGTTCGTGGCCGCCGTCGCCAGCGTGGCGCTGAACGCCGAGGTGCTGGCGAACCTCCGCGAGCTGTCGGTGGCCACCAAGACGGTGCTCGAGCTCGGTCTGTACGCGCTCCTGTTCTGTGTCATAGCGTCGGTCGTGCGGCCCGGCGAGGTACCCGGTTTCGTCACCCTCTTGCTCGCGCTCGCAACGATCTGCGCCCTGGCCACGATCTTCGAATACCGCTTTGAGTCGAACCCCTTCTACGACTGGACCTCGAGCATCTTCGGGACGAGCGTGCTCGTGCCCGACGACCTGCACCTAATCGACTACAGCGGTCGCAAGACCGTTTACGGACCGATGGGGCACCCGCTCGAGCTCGCCCTGACCCTCGGCCTGGCGCTGCCGTTCGCCCTGGTCCGGCTGCTCGACGCGCGCGAGCGGGCCGCGAAGATCGGCTACGTGCTCGTGTCGGGTGCAATCCTCGCCGGAATCTTCTCCACCGAGCGCAAGACCGGGATGATCGGCGCGGGCGTGGCCATCGTCGCGCTGGTGGCCTACCGGCGACCGCCGCTGCGCCAGCTCGTGCCGATGGGAATCGGCCTGCTGCTGATGCTGCATTTCCTGGCGCCCGGCGCGGCCGGCTCGCTAAAGCAGCAGTTCCAGCCGGACCGCGTCACGGCCGTGAGCTCGACCAAGCATCGCGAGAACGACTACACCGCGGTGCTGCCGGACATCCTCACCCACCCGGCGCTCGGCCGCGGCTTCGGGTCCTATGACGCACTGAAGTACAGGGTGATCGACAACGAGTACCTGTCGCTGCTGATTGGCGTTGGGGCGGTTGGCACGGCGGCCTACCTGGTCATGCTCTTCCTCGGCGGGGCGGCCGCTCACCGTGTGGCTCGTAGCCCGAGGGACCCACTCGCTTCTGTGGCGCAGGCCGCGGTCGGGGCGATCGCGTCCTTCGCGGTGGCCAGCGTGCTCTTCGACGTGCTCGCCTTCGCCCACGTCTCCTACGTCTTCTTCTTCGTCCTCGGACTGGTGGCCGTGCTCAGCCGGCCTCGGGCGCCGGCGGGCGTCGCCTGAGGACGCCGCGGATCATCCGTCCGCGCAGCTCGCGCCGGGCGAAGCGCCTGAAGTCCGGGTCGGGGACGCGCGGCGTCCGCACCACGGCGGCGCGTATCCAGCCGTAGAGAAACGCCGCACCGGAAGCTCCGAAAGGCCGGCTGCGTGCGATCTTCAGCGAGCGCAGCGCCACCCAGACGAACCCGAAGTGCGCGATGTAGGCGCACTCCCCGTGACGGGCGCGGCCGCGCAGCGTGCCGTCGGCGCTCCCGAGCGGCCGGTGGTGCACCGCGACGATGTCGGGGAAGCTGCGCGTCGAATATCCGTGCATGCGCGCGTAGGTCTCGTCGATGGTGTCCCAGCCGAGCAGCTCCTGGACCCCGCCGATCGCCTCGAAGCAGTCAACGGTGTAGCACTTGAGCGCGCCGTGGACGTGGTGGGCCGGAATCGCCAGCCGCCTGAAGCTGTCGCCGTCGGGCTCGACCAGGTCGCCGCAGGCCATTCCCAGCCGGGGCTGCTCGGCGAAGCGCGCCAGCAGCTTGACGAAGTAGTCGGCCGGCAGCTCGACGTCACCGTCGAGCTTCATGACGTGCGTGTAGTCGCGCAGGTGGGCGGTACTCAGCCCGGCGTTGAAGTTTCGCGGGGCGGCGGCGCGAGCCAGGCGGTCGCGAGCGCCGTTGGTGCGCTCGTCGGGGGGCGAGGACATGACCGTCATGAACGGGAGCTCCGGCTCGAGAGCGCGAAGCAGATCGAGAGTGCCGTCGGTGGAGCCGTCGTCCACCACGATCCAGCGTGCGGGCGGATGCTGCTGCGCCGCCATTGCCCTGACGACGGACTCGATATGTGGCGCCTCGTTGCGCACAGGAGACACCACGAGGATGCGCGCGTCCATCATCGGTAAAACGCCCCTCCACGGCCGGAACTTGCGCCGCAAGCAACGCGCTGCCGAGAGCGTTCCTTTCCCAGATGTGCGGTATCTGCGGAATGGCTGCGCGCGACCCTCGAAGCACGCCGATCGGCGTGCCGGCGCTGCGCGCCATGACCGAGGCGATCGTCCACCGCGGCCCCGACGACGACGGCCACCACATCGAGCCGGGTGTCGCGCTCGGGATGCGCCGCCTCAGCATCATCGATGTCGAGGGGAGCCCCCAGCCCGTGACCAGCGAGGACGGGGGAGGTGCAGGCCGTCTTCAATGGCGAGATCTACAACTTCCGCGAGCTGCGCGACGAGCTTGCGGCGCGCGGCCACCGCTTCGCCACGAACGGCGACTCGGAGACCATCGTTCACCTCTACGAGGAGCTCGGGCCGAACTTCGTCACGCGCCTGCGCGGCATGTTCGCCATCGCCCTCTGGGACAGACCGCGGCGGCGACTCGTGCTTGCGCGCGACCGGATGGGCGTCAAGCCGCTGTACTGGGCCGAGACCCCGAACGGTCTCGCCTTCGCCTCGGAGGTCAAGTCGCTGATCGCCGGCGGCGTCATCCAACCCGAGCTCGATCCGATGGCCGCCGAGCTGTTCCTCGCGCACGGCTTCGTGCCCGGCCCGCGCAGCCTGTTCGCCGGCGTGCGCAAGCTGCCGCCGGCCTCGCTCCTGGTCTACGAGAACGGCCGGGTGGCCGAGGAGCGCGCCTGGTGGACTCCCTACGACGCGGACGCCCCCGATCCCGGTGCGAGCTGGGAGGAGCATCAGGAGGAGCTGCTGCGGCTGATGCGCGAGGCGGTGCGCGCTCGCATGGTCGCCGACGTCCCGCTCGGGGTCATGCTCAGCGGAGGGCTCGACTCCAGCCTGATCACCGCGCTGATGGCGGAGTCCTCGAGCGGCCCTGTCAAGACCTTCTCGATCGCGTTCGCCGAGGACGACGGGTCGAACGAGCTCGAGGACGCACGCCGCGTCGCGAACCGCCTGGGCACCGAGCATCACGAGCTGACCACGAGCGCGACCGACCATCCCGATCTCCTCGACGAGGCCCTCTGGCACCTCGAGGAGCCCGTGGCGGATGTCTCCTGCCTCGGCTTTCTGCTGCTCTGCGCGGCTCGCGCGCCGCGACGTGACCGTCGCGCTCTCGGGACAGGGCGCCGACGAGCTGCTCGGCGGCTATCGAAAGCACGAGATCGCAGCGCTGGCCGCGGCGGCACAGCGGCTCCCCCGCGGGCTGGTGCGAGCCGCTGGGGCCGCGGGCTCGCTGGCGCCGAGCGGGTCGACGTTCGCCCGCGGCGTCGACGCCGTGACCGCGGACGATCCCGCGCAGCGCCTGCTGGCGATGAGCCGGGTGGTTTCCGCGCGACGAGCGGGCGCAGCTGCTGCACCCCGACTTCGCGCAAGCCGGCGCGGAGCACGAGATCGCGCAGGTCGTCAGCGCCAACCTGGCCGCCGTGCCGCAGAGCGCACTGGGGGAGACGCTTCAGCTCGACTCGACGGCTCGCGCTCGTGGACAACATGCTCCTCTACTTCGACAAGATCTCGATGGCGGCGTCACTCGAGGTCCGAGTGCCCTTCATGGATCACGACGTCGTCTCGTTCTGCTCCCAGCTACCGGACTCGCGCCGCGTCTGGAGGCTCCGCCGCAAGGAGCTGCTCAAGCGCGCGAGCCGGGGCCTGGTCGAGGACGCCATCATCGACAAGCCGAAGCGAGGCTTCTTCCACTCCGCACTCGGGGCCTGGCTCGAGGTGCACCGCGACGGGCTGGTGCCCGACACGCTGCTGGATGATCGCGCGCTGGCGCGCGGCCAGTTCCGGCCCGAGGCCGTGCGCGATCTCGTGGTGCGCGGGCGCGCGGACGACAAGAAGGCAAGCCAGCGGCTCTTCTGCCTCCTGCTCCTCGAGCGCTGGCAGCGGACGTTCGTCGACCGCGACTCCGTGGCTCAGCATGCCCGCGCGGCCTGACCTCAGCGTCATCGTCGTCACCCACCAGGGCGGCGAGCTCGCGCTCGAAGACGCTGCGCTCCGCGCGCGAACGCATCGGCGCCATCGACGTCGAGTGGCTCGTCGGTCGACAGCGGCTCCACCGACGGCACGCCGGACCTGCTCGGAGCGAGAGCTACCCGACATCCCGCTCGAGCGCAGGCCGAACATCGGCTTCGCGGCGGCCAACAACCTGGCCCTCGCCCGCGCGCGAGGACGCTATGTGCTGCTGCTCAACCCGGACATGGAGGTCGAGGTCGGGCACGCTTGCCGAGCTCGTGGCGGCGATGGACGAGCGCCCCGAGGTCGGTGTGGCGAGCGTCGTCCAGCTCTGGCCGGAGGGCGGTGTCCAGCGGACCATCCGGCGCTTCCCCTCACCGGCGCGCCAGATCGGCGAAGCGCTGTCGCTGCAGCGCGTGCCGGCGCTGGCGCGCTTCGGCGAGGAGGAGACCCGCGAGGAGCCCTACTGGCGCGAGATCGAGGCCGATTGGCTGGTCGGCGGCTTCCTCTCGGTCCGGCGCGAGGCGCTCGAGGCCGCCGGCGGCATGGACGAGCGCTTCTTCCTGTTCTCCGAGGAGACGGACTGGTGCTACCGAATTCGCCGCGCCGGCTGGGAGATCCGCCACCTGCCGCTGATGACGGTGGTGCATCACACCGGCCGCTCCGCGCGGCCAGACCTGTTCGCGCAGAACTCCCACTCGAAGGTCCTGTACGCGCGCAAGCACTTCCGCGGCGGGCGCAGCGGGCTGTTTCGCGCGGCGATCGCACTGCGGCACGCACTGCGTCTCGCGCTGGTCGCGCCGGTTGCGCTCGTGCGGCCGGCCATGCGCCCGCGTGCCAGCGCCGAGCGCCGGGCGCTGATGGTCGTCATCGGCGCCGCGGCGCCGCCGTTTCACCCGCACGGCGGCTGAGGCTGAGGTCAGGCCGCGGCGGCCGGCGCGCTCGCCGGCGCGGGTATAGCGGCGTCGACTACCTCGCGCTGCCAATACTCGAGCATCAGAAGCGCCCACAGGCGTGGCGCCTCGCCGTCGACGCCGGCGTCGTGGCGGTCGAGCAGGCCGCGGACCTCGCGCTCGCGAAACCAGCCGCGCCCAAGTGTCTCGCGATCCAGAAGGACCTCACGAACGTGGTCGTGGAGGTCGCCGCGGAACCAGTCGCTGAGCGGCACCGAGAAGCCCTGCTTGGGTCGGTCGAGCAGGTCGTCGGGCAGCCACTCCCGCAGCGACTCGCGGAGAATCCACTTCTTCTCGCTGCCGTGCACCTTGTAGCCGGCCGGAATCGCCGCGCTCAGCTCGAGCAGCTCGTGGTCCAGGAAGGGCGAGCGTGCTTCGAGGCCGTGCGCCATCGTCGCGATGTCGATCTTCGTGAGCAGGTCGTCCGGCAGGTAGGTGGTCGTGTCGACCTCGAGCATCACGTCCACCACCGATGCGCCCGACGCCCTGTGCCAGGGGGTGGAGATGACCTCGGGCGCCGCCGACTCGCCCACCAGGCTCTGGAATTCAGGGCTGTAGAGCGCGGCGCGCTGCTCGTCGGCGAAGTAGGCCATGTAGCGGGCGTAGCGGGAGGGTCCGTCCAGGGAGAGCGAGCTCAGCAGCCGGCGCGCCTTGTTGGTGCGGCTCGTCACCTCGCCCCCGGCGGGCAGCGACCGCCCGGCCGCGGCGAGGGCCCGGCGCAGCGGCAACGGGATGCCCTCTAGGCGGCCGGCGAGCCGATTGGACACGTAGCGGGTGTAGCCGCCGAACGCCTCGTCGCCGCCGTCGCCGTTCAGGGCCACGGTCACGTGCTCGCGGGTCAGGGCGGCCAGGTAGAAGCTGGGGATCGCGGATGCGTCGGCGAATGGTTCGCCGTAGTGGCGCACGAGCCGCGGGAGGATGTCGAGCGCCTGGGGACGGACGACGAACTCGCGGTGCTCTGTGCCGAAGCGCTCCGCGACGGCGCGCGCGTGCGGGAGCTCGTCGAAGGCCTCGCTGTCGAAGCCGATCGAGAAGGTCTTGACCGGGCCGGAGCTGAGCTGGGCCATGGCGGCGACCACGGCCGAGGAGTCGATGCCGCCCGACAGGAACGCACCCAGCGGGACGTCGGCGACCAGCCGCCGCCGCGTGGCCGCGAGGAGCGCGTCCCGGATCCGCTCCTGCAGCTCCTCGGGTCCCGCGTCCAGCTTGGTGGCGTAATCGAGCTGCCAGTAGCGCTGGATGTCGATGCGGCCGTCCTGCCAGACCAGCGTGTGGGCGGGCGGCAGCTTGCGCACGGCGCGAAACGCGCTGCGCGGCCCGGGCACGTACTGGTAGGCGAGATAGCTGTCGATTGCCTGGTGGTCGATCTCGCGGGAGATCTCAGGATCCTGGAGCAGCGCCGTGAGCTCGGAGGCAAAGGTCAGCGCGCCGTCGCGCTGGGAGTAGAAGAGCGGCTTCTTGCCCACCCGGTCGCGGGCGACCAGGAGGCGCCGGCGGCGGCGATCCCAGAGAGCGAAGGCGAACATGCCGTGCAGGTGGCGGACGCAGTCGTCCCCGTATTCCTCGTAGAGGTGCACGATCGTCTCGGTGTCGCCGCGAGTCGAGAAGCGGTGGCCGGCGCGCTGCGAGGCGTTCGCGCAGCTCGGCGTAGTTGTAGATCTCGCCGTTGAGCACCACCACGACCGAGCCGTCCTCGTTTCGGATCGGTTGGTCGCCCGTCGCGATGTCGATGACCCGCAGCCGCTGGATGCCCAGTCCCATGCCCGGCTCGAGCGCCTGCCCGCGCGAGTCGGGGCCACGATGCTCGAGCGCGGCGCACATGCCGGCGATCAGCGCCGGGCCCACGGGGGCGCCGTCGCTGCGAACCTGGCCGACGATCCCGCACATCGCTAGGGCGCTCCCGAGGACAGGGCGGGGACGGGGGGCGCGTCATCGCGGCGGCGGCCGCGACGGCTTGGGCGCAGCTTGACCGCGAACAGGGCCACATCCGACCAGGCGGCGGCGAAGAACTGGCGTATCACGGCGAGGTAGACGACCGAGCCCATCAGCGCGACGGTGGCGAGGATGGCCGGCGACGGCAAGCCGCGAGCCTCGAGCGCGGCTTCGAGTGGGATCGACACGGCGAGCAGAGCCACGCAGCCGGTCAGGGCCGGCCCGAGGTCGGGGACGAGCGACCGCACCTGCACGCCGATGGCGGGCCTCAGCAGCAGCACGTACACCGCCAGCACCATCAGGACGTAGACCCCGACCACCGCTACGCACACCGCGTTCAGGCCGAACGGCACCGCGGCCACGGTCGCTGCCACGTAGACGGCGAGCATGCCGCAGTTGAAGCGAAGAAGCGCCTTAGGGCGGCCGGTCGCGAGCATCACCTGCGGGTATCCGGTCAGTACGGCGGCCATCATTCCCGCGAACGCGAGCAGCTGAGCAGGGAGCACGGCGCCCTCCCAAGCCGGACCGAACAGGAACGGTACGAGCACCGGAGCCGTGACCGCCACGATGGCGAGCAGAGGAAAGAGTGCCGTGGCGTGCAGCCGCGTGGCGCGCCGATGTAGGTCGCGCAACCCATCGCGGTCGCCGGTCCGCGAGTAGACCGGGAACGCGACCCGCATCATGATCCCGCTGAGCTTCTCCTGGTAGGCCACCCCGAGCTGAAAGCCGCGCCAGTAGAGGCCGGCCGTGGTGGCGGAAAAGCGCATGGCCACGATCACGTAGTTGGCGTTGGTGAACGCCACCGCCACCAGGCCCGCGAACGCGGCGGGCATTCCGAAGGAGGTGATGTCGCGCAACGCCCGCCCGCTGAAACGGGGCAGGACCGGACGGCGCGCGAAGAGCATCGCGGAGGCTGCGGCCTGGTTGGCCAGCGCTCCGATGATCAGGGCCTTGGCGTCCAGGCCGGCGAACGCAAGCCCGACTGCGGTCGCCGTGCCAATGAGCAGGCCCAGAACCTCGATCACGCTGACCTGGCGAAAGTCGAGCCGGCGCCACAGTAGCGCGCGGGAGGTGGCCCCTACGCTGGCCAACATGAACACCGGCGCGACCAGCTCGATCAGCGCACCGGTGCGATCGCCGAAGACCGCGGCGCCAAGCGTGCCGCCAAGGACGAATGCCAGCACGCTCAATCCCGCGCCGGCGCAAAGGCTCAAGAGCATCGCGCCGTGAACATGTGCCCGCCCGATGGTCGGGCGCTGCACCAGCGCCGAAGCACAGCCTTCGAAGGTCAAGATGACGGCGAGCGGGACGAAGGCGAGCGCGACGGCGGCCCGGCCGAACTCGGCGGGCGACACCAGCCGGGCCAGCGCGACGGCGCCTGCGAAGGCGAGCACCTCACCGGCTATCCGCGCGGCCGCGACCCAGCGCACACCACTGAAAGTCGCTTCTCGAAGCGACTCCGACCTCGTGTCGGCCGTTAGGCCATCAGTATGTTCGCCCGCGTCCAGGATCTAGCCTCTTGGTCACAAACGAGGGGGCCGCCTGCGGACTTGCACGTTGGAGGACCGAGTCGAAGCCCGCAAGCCTGCGCCACGGCCGGCCGTTGTTCTTCCGGATGGAAGCCCTAGCCATCGCTTCGCGGCCCCAGGAGGCGACGTCCCGCCGGGACGTCGTTTTCGTGTTTGCCTACACGAGCTGGAGCGGTGCGCTGGCACGCGAGCTGACGATGCCCGAAGACCGCCTTGCCGCGGCGCTACCGAGCCACCCTCGCGTGCGCGGTCTGGTGGTCGGCGACCCGGCTCGCAGCGCCCCGGCGAAGCTGGTGCGTCGTCTGACCGCGGGCCGCGACGCCGCGTTTCCGGACAGTGGACGGGCGCGGCTGCACCAGCCGCTGCGGCTGCGCAGATCGGATCCGACCTCTGCGCGCGCGGTCGACCGCTTCGTCGCGGGCTACGAGCGCGGGCTGCGCCGGGCGTCGGAGCTCGCCGGGCTCGACCGCCCCGCGGTCATCTGTGCACACCCCGCGCTCGCCGGTCTGGGTGACTTTGCCTGGGCCGGGCCGGTCACATATTTCGCGTGGGACGATTGGAGCGCTTCCGAGCCCCACCGCCGCTGGTGGCCGGCGTACCAGCGCTCGTTCGAACGGATCGCGGCCACCGGGCGGGCGGTCTGCGCGGTGTCCGAGCGCGCGTTGGAACGCGTGGGCCCGACAGGGCCCACTGCCGTGGTGCCCAACGGGATCGACCCGGTCGAGTGGCTCGAGCCCGATCCGCCGCCTGAGTGGTTCACCGCGCTGCCGGGGCTGAGGCTGCTGTACGTCGGCAGTCTCGACGATCGCATCGACACGGCCCAGGTCGGCGCGCTCGCCGAGGCGCGTCCCGATGCGTCGATAGTGCTCGTGGGCCCGTTGCTTGATCCACGTCACTACCAGGATCTGCGCCGCCTTCCGAACGTCCGGCTGGTGGAACGCCGCCCCCGGCGCGAGATCGTTGCGCTGGTCTGTGGGGCGGATGCCTGCCTGATACCGCACGTCCGCAGCCCGATGACCGAGGCCATGAGCCCGCTCAAGCTCTACGAGTACCTCGCCGGCGGCGCGCCAGTCGCGGCGGCGGACCTGCCGGGCATCGCGGGCGTCGACCCCACCGTGGAGCTGGTGGCGCCGGGCGCGGATATGGCACCGGCGGTCGAGCGGGCGCTGTCCCGCGGGCGTGCGCCGGAGGGGGTGCGCAGACGCGCGATCCAGGCGCACTCGTGGACGGGGCGGATCGACGATGTGCTCGCGCTCGCCCTGCGCGCGGGCCCGGTCGCGCTATGACGGTGGGGAAGGGACGCCGTCGCCGCGCGCGCGTTTATGATGCCGCGCGGGGCGGGGGACTCTTGCGTACCTCCGGCGCCGCCACGTCGTGCCAGCTTTTCTGACGCCGACATCCATGCCGCGTCCTCGGGCGCTTCTGGTGCTGCTCGCGGCGATCGCGGGCGCAATCGCGATCGTGCTGGCCGGCTCCTCCACCACCGAGGGCAAGCTCCCCAAACCGAAGAAGTTTCGCGCGGCCTGGGACGGAAGCGCCGTGCAGCTCAACTGGACTCGGGTTCGGCGAGCGCAGGCCTACCGTGTCCTGCGCTGCCGGATCACCAGGCGCCGGTGCGCGAGCGCCCCCCGCTCGATCGCCGTGGTGAGGCGGGCGCAGGCGAGCGCGAAGCCGGTCAAGACAATCGGCTTCCGAGACGCCGGGGCGCCGCGAGGGCGAGTGGTCGGGTACCGCGTGCTGGCGCTCGGCAAGAAGGGCAAGAAGGGAAAGCGCAAGCCGGGGAGGCGGTCGCGCCTCATCCGGGTGAGGACGCCCGCGAAGGCTCCGGGCGGCAGCCCCCGCCCCGTCGGTCCTCCGCCCGTTCATTGCGACAGCGAGGCCGGCGGTGGAGCTCTCGCCGCTGCGGTGCGCACGGCGCCGGCCGGTTCCACCATCTGCGTTCCCGGCGGGAGCTATCCGGCTCTCACGCTGTCCGCGGCGCGATCCGACTACGTCCGGATCGCCGCCAAGCCGGGGGAGACCGCGACGTTTGCCGATCTCGACTTCAGCAGCACGGCCTCCCACATCCGGCTCCAGGGACTCCACGTCAACGGGCAGATAAGCCTCGAGGAGGAGGCCGCCCACCACATCGACATCACCTGGTCATGGATCGTCGGCGGGGTGAGGGTCGCATGGGGCGGTCACGACGTCCTGATCGAGCACAACGACATCCGCTCGCCGGGGGGCAACGGCGTGGAGCTGGTCAGCCAGCAACCTGTCTCCGGTGAGCCCGAACCGGGCGCTACGCCGCTCCCACCCGTCGAGCGCGTCACGATCCGGGGCAACAAGCTGCACGACATCAACACCGACGCCATCTTCGTCACCAATTACCGCGACGTCCTCGTCGAAGACAACGAGATCAGCGGCCTCAACGAGACCGGGCAGCACACCGACGCCCTACAGAGCGTCTGGGGCGGCTCGCGGCTGACCTTCCGCGGCAACTACGTCCACGACAACCACGCCCAGGGCTTCTTCATCAAGGACGGTCAGGCCAAGGACCTGGTCGTCGAGGACAACCTCTTCGTCCGGACGCGCGACTTGTGGCAGATCTCGTTCTACAACTCGATCCCGGACCGGACCCCGTACGGCATTCGGATCGTTCGCAACACCGTCTGGTCGAGCAACCTCCCGATCATCGTGGATGGCACCCAGAACCGTTCGGTCTACATCCACAACAACGTGTTCAACGACATGTTCGTGGAGATCCCGGCGGCGCGCGCCCACATCGACCAGTCGCAGAACGTGATCCCCGGAGACGGGCGTCGGCCGGGCGACGTTGCCGGCCCGGCCGGGTTTGTCAACAGCGCGGCCGGCGACTACCGGCTCGCTTCGCCGCCCTTCCCAGCGGGCGTGACGTGGGCCGTGTCGGACAAGCTATTCGGGCCCTGAGCCGCGGCGCGCGGGCTCAACCGCCGCGACGCAGCTCGAGCAGCCGATAAGCCCGCGACGAGCCGCTCCCCGCCACCGGATCGCCGAAGCGTCCGAAAGTGCTCTCGGCCACGGTGTGCTCGCGCAGGTAGTCGCCCAGGAGGGTGTTGTAGTCCACTCCGAAGGTCCGCGAGCCGTAGTCTGAGTAGTCGCGCGCGCCGAGCACGGCCAGCGACACCCGCTCGCGCCTGAGGCGCGCGATGGCGTCGCGCTCGTCGGCACGCGAGTCCAGGAGGCCAGGTAGGAGCATGGTCTCGTAGAGCGCCGGTCGCCGGCCGCTCATGAAGTAGAGGCCACCGTCTCCGGGGCCTACCAGGATCCGTGCGCCCGCCGGGGTCCGTTCCTCGATCGCGTCCAGGGCGCGCCTCACGGCCGGGGCGGCGCTCGCCTCGGTGATGTAGGTGCCGCGAGGGGTATGCACGGCCGTGGTGTGGTCGGAGTACAGGCCCCCGAGCGCGTATGCGGAGAGTGCGAGCGCTACCAGCCCCGGAACGGCGAGCGAGGCCACGCGCGCCCGCGGGTACGCCGATCCCAGCCGCTGGTGGGCGAGGACCAACAGCAGGACCATCGGCGCGGCGTAGTAGGGGGCGTACGAGCGCTCCGGCGTGAAGGCCGCGTAGGCGCGGAGTCCGAGGCCGGCCGCCACGACGATCAGCGGGAGGTCGATCGCCCACGACCCCGAGAGCGGCGCGGGTCGTCCGCGGACCAGGAGCAGGGCGGCGTAGGCGGCGACCCCGAGCCCGAGTAGGGGGAGCCAGCTCATGCCGATCAGCCCCTTGGTCAGCTCGGTCTGCACCTGGGCCTGCTCTGGGCCCGCCACGCCGGTCAGTCGCCACGCGACGATGCCGAGCGCCACCAAGGCGAACGCGGCCGCAAGCGGCCACAGCGCCGTGACTCGGCGGGCGCCGCGCGCCGCTACCAGGCGCGGAACCGATACCACGAAGCCGGCAACCAGCAGGCAGTAGATCGCACCGCGTGCCAAGAGGCCCAGGACGCTCGCCGGGGTGAAGGGCATCCAGTAGGCCTGGGTCTTGAAGCCCGCCGAGCGGATGAAGTCGACAGGCCAGAGGTTCTCGAGGAACAGCCGGTGCGGACCGGCCAGCACGGCGAAGACGCCGAGCCCCGCGCCGCCGACCACCAGAGCTGGGAGCGCCAAGCGACCCGCGGTTTGGATCGCAGCTTGTCGACCGGAATCCCACCAGACGCCCGCGGCGTACGCTCCGGCCGCGACCACGGCCACCAGCGCGAACTCGGGGCGGGTGAGGGCGGCGGCCCCCACCAGCGCCCCGGCGATCGCCCTCCGGCCCCGCGTCAGGGCCAGCAGCTCGGCGAGGAGGACGAGCAGCCCGAAGGTGGCCGAGTTGCTGTGCGGCAGCACGAAGTTGTCCGGCGTGCCGGAGAAGCCGATGGCGAGCAGCACGGCGGTGGCGAGCCCGGCGCTTACGGGTGGAAGCCAGTGTCGGCAGAGGGCATAGAAGACGGCGAGGATGGCCGCGGCCTGGACCAGTCCAAAGGCGAATGCGGTGGTGAAGGAGGTGCCGAAGACGGCGAACGTGCCGGCCAGCGAGTAGAGGCCGAGCGGCCCGTAGAAATAGCGGACGTCGAGGTAGGGCACGGATCCGTGCGCCACCAGGTCCGCGGTGGCGAGCTCAGCGCCCGCGTCGACCTCGGGGACACCCCACTTGCGCCAGGTGAGCGCCACCATGGCCACGAACAGAGCGACGAGGCCCAATATCACGAGACGCTCGGTGGTGAGCGTCGGGCGGGCCGCCCGGGCCACGCGGAGCGCGGGCGTGGGGTGGAGCGATGAGGCGGGTGCGCTCACGCCTCGCTGGGCCGCAGGGCCTGGGCCACCACGGTTACCTGGCGCGCCGCTACGAGCCTGAGCAGGACGACGTACGCCACGCTGCCGACCACCGCGGCCATCACGGTCATAGCGAACCCGTCCACGAGCGCGTCTGCCAGCGCCAGCGCCCCGCCGTAGGCGACGGTCGCCGCGAGGAGGAACCGGGCCGCATCGACCATCAGCTCCCGGCCAAGGCCTGCCGCCCAGGGTCCCGCGGCGGCGACCACGAGGATGACCGCAAACACCCCCGGAGCGAGGCAGAGCGCCAGGACCACCGCGTCGACCCCGAACAGCGCGCTCGCCAATGCCGACACGGCGAGGTGCACGAGGGCCAGCGGGATCGCGAGGGCGTTGACGAGCGTGGCGCGGCCGATCGCGAACATCAGCGGCAGGAGGAGGTTGACGAGCAACGCGGCGACCGTCCAGGGCACGAGCAGCGCGCCGAAGACGCGCAGGGCGTCCACGCCGGCCGGGTCGAGGCTCGCGGGGAACAGGTCGCCGATCAGCGGGGCGCCGACGGTCACCAGTCCGAGCATCGCGGGAGCCACGAGCATCATGGCGTAGCGGAAGCCCACCGGCACCGTCGCTCGAACCGTCGCGCGCTGCTGGGCTCGGGCCTTGCGCGTCATCTCGGGGATGCGCGACATGCCCAGAGCGGTGGCGGTTCCGGCCACGAGGTAGCTGGCGAACAGATAGGCGTAGGAGAAGATCGTGGCGTCTCCGGGCGCGGAGCTGCTCACGAACGCCAGGCTCACGACGAACAGCATGTTGAACGCCAGGTAGATCACGGTCCGCCCGAGCAGCAACCCCGCCTCGGAGGCGACCGCGCGCGGTCCGTGCGAGCGGCAGGCCTCGCCGAACCCGCCCGACCGCGCCACGGCGCCCATCATCACGGCGAAGGTCACCGCCGCCATGGCCAGCATCGACCAGCCCAGGGTGAGCTCCTGGGCGGTGTCGACCAGAAGGCCGTAAGCCACGAGGCCCGCGACTGCGCCGGCGATGTAGGCGCCGGCGATCATGTTGAAGCGAGCGCGGACCGCCAGGAGGGTCGCGCCACCGGCCGCCAGCAGCTGGAGCGCCACGGCCCCGCCGAGGATCGGCAGGGCGTGCTCGGTCACCGCGCGAGCCTCGGTCGACAGCCCAGGGGCGAGCAGCGCCGCGAGCGGGCCGGCGAGCGGCCCCGTGGCAATCAGCACCGGCACGGCCATGATCACGAGCGCCCGAGCCAGCTCGCGCGGACGCAGGCTCGCGCCGGGCTCGACCAGCAGCGGGGCGGCCGTCAACCGGAGGCTCTGGCTGAAGACCCCGATCGTGGTGTAGAGCGCAAAGGCGATGAAGAACCCGTCGGTGAGCTCGCTCGTGCCGTAGCCGCTGAGGTAGAGGACCGCCTGGGCGGCCGACGCCGCCGCCATCGCGAACGTTGCGATCGACAGCGCAAGCCCCGCGCGCGCCTCGCCACGCGTGTTGTTCGCGGGGGCCGGCGGCTGCGCCGCGGATGCCTCAGTGATGCTCACACCTCAGCAACGGCTGAGGAGCGCTTTTTCTCGCGGGGTCAGGGCCTTCCGGCGTTGTAGTGCGCGGTGATGGTCCCAGCCGCCAGCGCGGCGTTGTACACCGCCGCCTCGTCGAGGATTCCGTCGAGGAAGGAGGTCGCCTGCGATGCGGTCCCGACCTTGCGGCCGAGCATGAGGTCGCGCGAGCCGCTCCAGGTGGGACCACCGGAGAAGGAGACGCTGCCAACCAGGGCGCCGTCCACGTATACACGCACGAGGCTGCCGTTGTAGGTGCCCACGACGTGGTGGGTCGTGTTCGGTGCGAGCGCGACCGAGCTCGTCGCCTGCCCGCGCGTGATCGCGTTTCGGCCGACCACGAACGTGGCGCGGTTGCTGGAGTCGATCGCCAGCGAGAACCCGTCGTTGAAGTCCGTGGCCGCGTCGGTGATCAGGTAGTGGAAGCCGCCGGCAGCCTTGGCCGACCCTGTGCGGACCCACGCCTCGGCGCTGAACGAGGTCGGCGTCCCGACGGGAGTCGGCGAGAGGTTGACGTGGTCGTTGACGCCGTCGAAGTCGCGCGCCGCGTTGGTCTCACCGGTGATGATCCCCGCGATGGTGAGCGGCCCGTTGACATAGGTGCCCGGGTTGCCCGAGGTCGACGAGTCAGCGGCGGTCGTGCCGGTGTCCGCCAGCCGCCAGTAGCCGCGCAGTCCCGCGGTGCCCAGGACCTGCTGCGCATAGGCGCTCTGCACGGTCACGGCCCGCGTGGCGGTCGCCGTGCCGCCGTTGTTGTCGGTCACCCGCAGCCCGACGTTGACGCGTGCCGGGCGCGTTGTAGACGCGCGTCGTGGTCGCGGTGGTGCCGGTGACCGTCTCGTAGCTGCCGTTGCCGTCGAGATCCCACGCGTACTGAGCAAGCGTGCCGTCCGGATCGCTCGAGGCGGCGGCGTTGAAGCTGACGGTCTGGCGCGTCAGGGCCGCGGCAGGCGTGGCCGTGAACGAAGCGCTGGGCAGGCGGTTGGTGATCGTCACAGCGCGGGTCGCCACGCCCGTGTTGCCGTCGTTGTCGGTCACCCGCAGCCCCACGTTCAGGGTCGCGGCGGCCGCGTAGGTCCGGCTGGTCGTCCTGGTCGTTCCGGTGTCGGTCTCGAAGCTGCCGTTGCCGTCGAGGTCCCACTCGTACTTGGCGATCGTCCCGTCGGCGTCGGTGGAGGCGGCCGCGTCGAACGCGACAGCCTGGCCGGTCGGCGCGGTGGCGGGCGTTGCGGTGAAGGACGCCGCCGGGCCCTGGCGTACCGTCAGCGAACGCGTCGTGGACGCGGTGTCGCCCTCGTTGTCGGTCACCCGCAGCCCGACGGTCACGGCGCCGGTCTGCGTGTACGCCCGGCTGGCCGTCCGGGTGGTGCCGGTATCGGTCTCGTAGCTGCCGTTGCCGTCGAGGTCCCACTCGTACTTGGCCAGGGTGCCGTCCGGGTCGCCGGAGGCCGCCCCGTCGAAGCTGACGGTCTGGCCGGTGTTCACCGGATTGGGCGTTGCCGAGAAGGATGCCGTCGGCGGAGTGTTGGCACCGGCGGCCAGGTGGGCGGCGATTTCGCCCGGGGCAAGCGCGCGGGTGTACATCGCGACCTCATCCAGATCGCCCGCGCCGAACAGGCCCGAGGCGTTGCGCGACATGAAGAAGAGCTGGGAGTTGGCGAAGTTGCCGGCACCGGTTCCGCTCGCACCCTTGAGGTACGAGACGGCCTGTCCGTCGACGTACGGAGTGATCTGAGTGGCGGCCGGCGCGCTCGCGTCGAGCACGAGCGCGTAGTGATGCCATGCGCCGGCGCTCGGTCGTGCGAAGAAGGCGTTGTTGCGCGACAGTCCCGAGCCGATCGCGACTCCGAAGCGTCCACCGTCCTGGGGCGCGTTCGGATCCACCAGGAAGCCGCCGCTCGTCGGCGTTGAAGTTCGGGGTGAACTCGAATGCCAGGTCGTCGTCGGTGGCGTACGCGTCCCACTTGAGCCAGAACTCCAGGGTGAGCTTGTCGGTTCCCGACAGGTCAACTCCCGCGACGGCACTGTCGTCGGCGCCATCGAAGCTGGCGGCAGTGTCTGTGTCGCCGGAGACCCCGCCGGGCGCCCCGAGGCTCGCGCCTCCGGCGATCGTCGCCGGATTCGCGCCCTTGCTGTCGGCCAGCGTCCCGCCTGTGAGCTCGCCCATACGCCAGTAATGCGCCAGCCCCGCGGTTGCCTGCACAGCCGCCGCGTAGCCGCTGCCCGCCGGCGTGGCGTTCACGAACGCCGTGCGGCTCGGCCTGCCCGGTCAGCCCGTCGTTGTCGGTCACGCGCAGCGCCACGTTGACGCTCCCGGCTGTGGCGTACGACCTCGACGCCGTCTTCGTGGCCCCGGTGTCGGTTTCGAAGCTGCCGTTGCCGTCGAGGTCCCACTCGTACTTGACGATCGTGCCGCCCGGGTCGCTCGACGCCGTCCCGTCGAAAGTCACCGTCTGGTCCACGACAGCGGGAGCGGGGGAGACGGTGAAGGACGCCAGCGGCGCCTGGTTGGCCGCCACCACGCTCACCGTCCGCGTGCTCTCGCCGGGGTTCCCCTCGTCGTCGGTGACGCGCAGCTTCACGCTCACATCGCCGGTCGCGGCGTAGCTCTTGGACGCGGTCTTGATCGTGCCGGTGTCGGTCTCGAAGCTGCCGTTGCCGTCGAGGTCCCACTCGTACTTGACGATCGTGCCGTCCGGGTCGCTCGAGCCGGCCCCGTCGAAGGCCACGGATTGGCCCACCGTCGACGGGATTCGGTGCAGCGGTGAAGACCGAGGTCGGGCCCCTGCCGGTGACCGTCACGGTCCGGGTCTCGGTGTCTGTGCCCTGCCGGTCGTCGATGACGCGCAGCGTTACCTGCGCGTCTCCCTGCTGGGCGAAGGTCGTCGTGGTCACGGGGTTCGACCCGCTGTCGCGCTCGAAGCTGCCGTTGCCGTCGAGATCCCACTCGTATGCCTGGACCGAGCCGTCCGGATCCGAGGACCCCGAGGCGTTCAGGGTCACGGTCTGTCCGGCCGCGGCCGGGTTCGGGGCCGCCGTGAAAGCCGCAACCGGCCGCTGGTTCGTCCCGGATGAGGCGAAGTGGTCGGCGATAGCGCCGGCGCTGAGCGCGCGATTGTAGATGGCGAGCTCGTCGAGGTCGCCCGCGCCGAAGAGGGCGGTCCCGTTGCGAGACATCATCGACAGGACCGAGTTCGCGAAGCGCCCGGCACCGGTGCCGCTGTCGAGCTTCTGGAAGGTCACGGTTCGGCCGTCGACGTACGGCGTGATCTGGGCGGCCGCCGAGGCGCCGGTGTCCATCACGAATGCGTAGTGATGCCACGCGCCCGCGCTCGGCCTGGCGAAGAACACGTTGTTGCGCGAATCGCCGCGTCCGAGTCCGACGCCGAATGTGTTGCCGAACTGCGGTGCGTCCGGATCGACGATGAACCCGCCGTCGTTGCGAGTTGAAGTTCGGCGTGAACTCCATGGCGAGGTCGTCGTCGTCGCCGTAGGCGACCCACTTCAGCCAGAACTCCACCGTGAGCTGCGAGGTGGCGGAGAGGTTCACGTTCGCCTTGGCGAAGTCGTCGACTCCGTCGAAGCGGCCCGCCGGATTCGGGTCCTGTGCAATCGCCCCTGGTACGCCGAATGCGGCGCCGGTCGCGGTAGCGTGATTGGTGCCCTTGCTGTCGGCGAACGTCGGGCCGCTCGCCTCGCCCATGCGCCAGTAGTTGACGAGCCCGGGAGTGTCGAGGACGGCGTCCCCGTAGTTCGATACTCCGCCGCTGGTGATCGTCACCGGCACCGTGGCGGTCCCGGTGGCGCCGTCGTTGTCGGTCAGCCGCAGGCGCGTGTCCACGGTGCCGCTCGCCGCGTAGGTGTGTGAAGTGGTGGGGGTGGTGCCGGTGTCGGTCTCGTAGCTGCCGTTGCCGTCGAGATCCCACTCGTACTTCGTGATGGTGCCGTCGACATCGCTCGAGCCGCTCGCGTTGAACGCGACGCTGCGACCGGTGATCGCCGGATTCGGGGTGACGGTGTACGAGGCCACGGGCGCCTTGTTGCCCACCTCGAGCGTCTTGGTCTCCGTGTCGGTCCCGAAGAGGTTGTCGGTCACACGCAGGCCGACCTGCGACCTGGCCCTCGGTCGCGTACGCGCGCGTCACGGTCGGAGTCGAGCCGGTGTTGGTCTCGTAGCTCCCGTTGCCGTCGAGGTCCCACTCGTACTTGGTGATCGAGCCGTCCGGATCGCTCGAGGTCGATCCGTTGAAGGTGACGGTCTGACCCGTCGCCACCGGGTTCGGCGTGGCGGTGAAGCGAGCCACCGGCCGCCGGTTCGAGCCAAACGAGCCGTAGTGGTCGGCGATCGTCTGCGCGCTGAGCGCGCGGTTGTAGATCGCCAGCTCGTCCAGATCACCCGTGCCGAACAGACTCGCGCCGGCGCGGGACATGAAGTAGAGCTGCGCCGCGGCGAACGGGCCGGCGCCGGTTCCGCTGTCGAGCTTCTGGTAGGTGACGGGTGCCCCGTCCACATACGGCGTCACCTGCGACGCGGCCGGGGCGTTCGTGTCCATGACAAACGCGTAGTGGTGGTACGCCCCGGCGGTTGGCGAGGCGAAGAACACGTTGTTCCGGGACGCGCCGCGGCCAAGTCCCACTCCGAAGGTGCCGCCGTACTGGGGTGCGTTGGGGTCGACGATGAAGCCCCCGTCGGTGCCGTTGAAGTTGGGCGTGAACTCCATCGCGAGGCTGTCGTCGCCCCCGGGGCGGTCCCACTTGAGCCAGAACTCGATGGTGATCGTGCGGGAGCTGGAGAGGTTCACCGGTGCGGCCGCGGAGCCCGAGACGCCGTCGAAATGCGCCGCGCGATCGGGATCGAACGCGGGGCCTCCCGGCACGCCGTAGGTGACGTTGCCGCTTGCCGTCGCGTGAGCGGTGCCCTTCGAGTCGGCGAGCGTCGGGCCGCTGGGCTCGTTCATCCGCCAGTAGTGGATGAGCCCGGGCGTGTCGAGGACGGTGTCTCCGTAGCTGCGAGACGCCGCCGTTGTTCACCGTCACCGGAACCGTGGCCGTCGCGGTCTTTCCGCCGTTGTCGGTCACGCGGAGCTGCACCTGGCGTGTGCCCGTGGTTGCGTAGGTCTGCGACCTGGACGGGGTCGCGCCGCCGTCCACCTCGAAGCTGCCGTTGCCGTCGAGGTCCCACTCGTACTTGACGATCGTTCCGTCGGAGTCGCTCGACGAGGACCCGTTGAGGGCGACCGGCTGCCCCACGACCGCCGGGTTGGGCGAGGCGGTGAACGATGCCGTCGGCACCAGGTTGCCGATCACGTTGACCGTGCGGACGGTGAAGTCCGTCGCGCCGCCGTTGTCTGTGACGCGCAGGCGTATGTCACGCGCGCCTTCGGTCGCATACGCGCGGCTGGTGTTCGGATTGGCGCCGGTGTCCGTCTCGTAGGTCCCGTTGCCGTCGAGGTCCCACTCGTACTTGGTGATCGATCCGTCGGGGTCGGTCGACGCGCCGGCGGCGAACTGGACCGTGACGTTCAGCCCCGGGTTGTCCGGGGTCGCCGTGAAGGCGGCGGTCGGTGGAAGGTTCGAGCCGGCCGGGTCGACCGTCACTCCGGTGGGCACGAGCGGCTGGATGCCCATGTCCGAGAGGATGTTGTAGGTCGCCTGCCGGATCCTCGCGTCGGGCTCGTTGGACAGGCCCCAGGACCAGTGCATGGTTCCGCTGGCGAACACCAGCGCACCGCTGGGCGCGGTGTACTTGACCGCCTGCACCGTGCCGTCCATTCCCGCGGGCGGAACGTTCGCGCGCTGGCGACCCTCGTCCTGGAGCCAGCTCGGATCGTCGCTCGTGGCCAGTGTGCTGGCCAAGCGCTTGACCCCGGCGGGCTGGCGGCTCAGGTACTGAGCCTGGGTCGGGACCGAGTCCCACTCCCAGCCCACGATGTCCGTGCCGATCGACGTCGCCGCGTTGAGCGCGAGGCCGGCGCGGCGCCAGATCCGATCGGCGGAGTACTCGCCGTCTGGGTTGGCCGCGGGCACTCGCAGCGCGTAGTTGTGGCTGTCGTTGTCGCCGAAGTACATGACCCCGAAAAGCTGGTTCTCTGGCATGTCCGGGCCGACGCGGCCAGGTACGGGTGCGGTGAGGTCGCCGGGAGGCGCGCCGTTGTCGCGGAACGTGGTCGTGGAGTTCTCGGGATGGTCGTCGGCGGTGCCCGCGAGGCGGTCGAGGCCGAGAGCGTCGTCGGCCGTGTTCTCCAGGCCGTCCGGTCCCCAGTCGTTGGCGCTGACGCGGCCGCTCGACCCCGAGCCGTCGCCCTGAACGGTCTTGTAACAGACGAGCCTGCGAGTGGCGTTCTCGTAACGGACCTTCCAGTACGCGGTGTTCGCGCTGAAGGAGGCGATGTTTACGCCCGCGTCCCTGGCCGCCTTGACGCCGTTGAACTCCTCACTGGACCAGTACTCCGAGTGGCCCGTGATCACGACCACCTCGTGCTGGCGCAGCTCGGTCGGGTCCTGGTGGATCGCGACGTCGTCGGTGTAGGTGACGTCGTAGCCCTGCTCCTCGAGCCACTGGACCATGTAGAAGTCGGGTCCGAAGTAGCCGTCGCGCTGGCGCGTCGGATCGTCCAGGGGACGGTTGAACGAGACCTTGACCGCGCGCTTGGTGCCGGAGACGGTGTCCGCCCCGCCGTTCTTGTCGAAGTAGAGTGACTTGCCGCCCCAGGTGTTGTAGGCCTGATAGGTGGCCGTGGGAATCACGACCAGCGCCTGGGCCTCCGGCGAGCGATCGTCGTCGCGAACGACGAAGAAGATCCAGTTGTCCTGGCCCGTGTCGGTCGTCCGGATCTTCGCCACGTAGGCGCCGGTCCCGGGCAGGGAGGAGCCGGGGATCGTGTACGTGACGTTCCAGTTGCCGCAGTCGAGCTCCCCGGTTGTGGCGTTCATCGGGTTGCACGTGAAGTCGTTGTTGACGACCACGCCGGTGGCTCCCGCTGCCGGGATCAGGCGCGAGCCGAGGTCGGAGTAGTTGCCGGTCCGGTAGACCGTGATGTCGACCCGGTTGGCGGGGAAGGTCGGCTGGTTGCGGGCGATCTTCAGCGGGATGTTCTCGCCGCGGTCGAAGCTCGTCTTGGTCGCGAACCCGCCGATGTTCTCGCTCGGGTTGCTGAGCCGGTAGTTGGTCGTCGCGCCGCTCGCGCAGTAGTTCTCCTGGACGATCAGGTTGGCGTTCGGGCAGCTGGGGGCCTGTGCGGAGGCGCCGGCTGGCAGCACAAGCAGGACTGCCACGGCCGCTGCGGCGGCGAGAAGGGGGCGGATAAGGCGGGATAGCATTACGTGCCTCACACCCTCCCTCCCTCGCGCGCATGTGTCGAGGCCGAAAAAGGAACGAATCGGCCGGCAAGGAGGGTGAAGTGAGGGTTCATCTATACCTTGACTAAAGGGTTAGGGTTAGGCGGCGCCGCGGCGTAGGAGGACGGTGAAGAACGTGCGTACGAGGATCGACAGATCGAGGGCGAACGTCCGCCGCCGGGCGTACTCGATGTCGAGGCGAACCATTTCCTCGTAGCTCATCTCGTTGCGGCCGCTGACCTGCCAGAGGCCGGTGAGGCCGGGCTTGACGGCGAAGCGCGCGAGGTACCAGCTCGGGTAGCGCTCGACCTCGTACGGAATCACCGGCCGCGGCCCGACGAGCGACATGTCGCCGCGCACGACGTTGCAGAGCTGGGGCAGCTCGTCGAGGCTGGTCCGGCGCAGAAAGCGCCCGACCGGCGTGATGCGGTCGTCGACCACGAGCTTGTAGAGGCCCCCCTGCGTCGCCCCGGTGGGACTTGAAGTCCGGCCTTGGTCCTCGTTCGGATCAGCGCCTGCACGTAGTCCCGGTGGCCGCCGGGGTCGGCGTCGCTGCACATGCTGCGGAACTTGTTGACGGGGAACTCGCGGCCGTCGCGTCCGACGCGCCGCTGGCGAAAGACGGCCGGCCCGGAGCAGTCCAGCCTCACCGCGGCCGCGATCAGCAGCAAGAGCGGCGCCCCGAGGACGAGCATCGATGTCGCGACGGCGAGATCGAGGCCTCGCCTCGCGGCCGCGGCGAGCCGCGACTCCGAGCGCGCGGCATCGGACAGCTCACCTGTTCCGGGGCCGGCATCGGGCCTGCCCGCCTGTTCGAGGAGCGCGTACGGCTGCGGTTGCCACGTAGTTGGAACGAGCCCAGCGGCCCAGAATTTTCGCTGCAAGGAACGGCTTGGTCCGTTCGTTACCCGAGTGATGGACCAGAACGCCAAGCCTCGCCTGCTGTCTGTGATCGGCTCGCGCCCGGAGATCGTCCAGGCCGCTCCGCTCTCCGCCGCGCTGGCCGACCGCGTCGAGGAGATCCTCGTCCACACGGGCCAGCACTACGACCCGGAGATGTCCGGACCTGCAGATCGCCGACCTGAGGCTGCCGCTGCCCGAGTACAACCTCGGCGTCGGCTCGCTGCCCGATGCGAGCAGGGCGTCGCGGTCGCCCGAGGAGCGGATCGCCGACGTGATCGCGCAGCGAGCGGCCCGACGCGGTCCTCGTCCGCGGCGACACCAACGCGACGCTCGCCGGCGCCCGCGCCGCCGTCGCCGCCGGGGTGCCGCTGCTCCACGTCGAGGCCGGCCTGCGCAGCTACCGCCACGACATGCCCGAGGAGCACAACCGGATCGAGACCGACCGGCTCTCCGACGTTCTCTTCGCACCCTGCGAGCACGCCCGCGACGTCTGCTCGCGGAGGGCGTTCGGGGCACGGTGCACGTCACCGGCGACGTCGCTCGCCGACGTCCTGCTGCTCGACCCGCGCGCGCCTGCCCGAGGGCGGCGAGGCAGGGCGAGTACGTGCTCGCCACCGCCCATCGCAACTACAACACCGACTCGCCCGAGCGCCTCGGCGCGGTGCTCGACTGCCTGCGGCGCGGCGCGAGCTGCGCGTGATCTTCCCGCTGCACCCGCGCACCCGCAAGAGCCTCGAGACCTGGGGCCTCGAGGCTGCCCGCCAACGTCGAGGTGCGCGACGCCGGTCACCTACACCGAGATGCTGACGCTCGAGCGCGACGCGGTCGCGATCGCCACCGACTCCGGCGGCGTCCAGCGCGAGGCCTATCTGTGGGGCGTGCCCTGCATCACGATGCGCGAGGAGACCGAGTGGATCGAGACCGTCTCGACCGGCTGGAACACGCTGGTCGGCGTCGACGCCGAGCAGTTCCGCGCCGCCCTCGGCGCAAGCCGCTGCCCGCGCAGCGCCCGCCGATCTTCGGCGACGGCAACGCCGCCGAGCGGATCGCCGAGCTGACCGTCGCCCACCTGCGACCGCTGCATCCGTGGAGGAGGTTCCGTTGTCTGAGCAGCCTCAGGGTCGGCGTCATCGGCTGTGGCCGGATGGGCGCCTTCCACGTCCGCAACTACGCGCAGCTCGACTGCGCCCATCTGGTCGCCGTCGCCGACCCCGAGCCGAGGCGCGCGGACGCCGCGCCCTGCGGCGGCACGCCGGTCGCCGAGTACGCCGACTGGCGCGACCTGATCGAGTTCGGCGCCGACGAGCTCGACGCGGTCTCGATCGCCTGCCCGTCCGAGCTCCACGCCGAGGTCGCGCTCGAGGCGCTCGCCGCCGGCCTGCACGTGCTGGTCGAGAAGCCGATCGCGACGACCCTGCCGGACGCGCTGCGGATGCGCGGCGCCGCGCTGCGAGGCCGACCGCAAGCTGATGGTCGGCCACGTCGAGCGCTTCAACCCGGCGGTGGCGAAGCTGCGCGAGCTGGTCGCCGAGGGCCGCCTCGGCACGCGTCTACCGCGCCCACACGACCCGGGTCGGGCCGCTGCCGACGCGGATCCAGGACACCGGCGTCGCGATCGACCTCGCCACCCACGACCTCGACGTCATGCAGCACGTGCTCGACCGCTCGATCGAGCGAGATCTACGCCGACGGCGGCCGCTTCCTGCACGAGCTCCCAGGAGGACCTGCTGACCTGCCTGGTCGCGCTTCGGCGGCGAGCGACGGCGAGACGCTGGGCCTGCTCGACGTCAACTGGCTGACCCCGGAGAAGACGCGCGAGATCGTCGCTGATCGGCGAGAACGGCCTGCTGCGCGCCGAGCTACATCACCCAGGACGTCTGGTTCGTCGAGTCGCCACCGCGCCGCTGCAGTGGGACGGGCTCTCGATGCTGCGCGGCGACGGCGAGGGCGCCGCGGTGCGCTTCTCGCTCGCCAAGGCCGAGCCGCTGCTCGCCGAGCTGGAAGCCTTCTGCCGCTGCGTGCTCGACGACACGCCGGAGCCGGTCAGCGCCCACGACGGCGTCAAGCGCTCTGGCCGCGGCGCTCGCCGTGCGCGAGTCGGCCGCGGTGCGGCGCCCGGTCGAGCTGCTCGACATCCCCGCACCCCGATCGACGCTGGAGGTGGCTCGCGTGATCCGCTTCGTCATCCCGGCCTACAACGAGGCCGAGAACATCCCACGCCTGCTCGCCGACCTCGCGCCGGTCGCGCGCGAGCTCGGCGCCCGCGTGATCATCGTCGACGACGGCTCGACCGACGGCACCGGCGACGTGATCCGCGAGCACGCCGCAGGACATGCACCTGGCGGTCGTCACGCCACACCGTCAACCGCGGGCTCGGCGACGGCGATCAACACCGGCATCCGCGCCGCGCTCAGCGAGTCCTCCGACGACGACGCGATCGTCACGCTCGAGGCCGACACGACCTCCGACCTCTCCGACCTGCCGCGCATGCTGGAGGTGTTCGACCAGGGCACCGACGTCGTGCTCGCCTCGGTCTACGCGCCCGGCGGCAAGATCATCGGCGTCGCCGGCTGGCGCCTCGCGGCGAGCAAATCGGTCTCCAACACCTTCCGCTATCTCGGCGGGCTGCGCGAACATGCACACGCTCTCCTCGCTCTACCGCGTCTACCGGGCCGGCACGCTGCGCCAGGCGGCCGACACCTACGGCTACCTGCTCGTCCGCGAGCCCGGCTTCGCCGCCAACGTCGAGCTGCTGCTGAAGCTCTACAACGCCGGCGCCACCGTCGCCGAGGTGCCGACGACCAACGACTGGAGCGACGCGCAAGGGCGAGTCGAAGATGCAGCTGAAGCCGACGGTGCTCGCCTACTTCCGGGTGATGGTCGCCCACCTGGTCGGGCCGCATCCAGCCGCCGCCGGTCTCGCCGCTGGCCGAGGCGAACGCAGCGCCGCTGGCGCGCCCGGAGCCGGCGGCCGCCTGCCGCCAGAGACGACGCCCGTGCCCGCGCACGCGGGCCGCGAGAGCGATGAGCGGCCAGCGCCACGCGTCGGCGATCGTCGGCGGCGGCATCCTCGGCATCTCGCTGGCCCTGCGCCTCGCCGAGGCCGGCGCCACGGTGACCGTGCTCGAGCGCGGCGCCCAGCCTCGGCGGCCTCGCCGGCGACCATGGACTTCGGCGGCCACGAGGTCGACCGCTTCTACCACGTGATGACGCCGGCCGACGCCGCACATGATCGCGATGGCCGAGGAGGTCGGGCTCGGCGACCAGCTGCGCTTCACGCCGGTCGGCGCCGGCTTCTTCGCCGACGGCGAGATGCACGACTTCAACGGCGTCGGCGACCTGCTGCGCTTCTCGCCGCTGACGCCGTCGCGCGCCTGCGCCTGGGCTGGTTCGTCGCCCAGTGCCAGCTGCGCAGCTCCTACGAGCAAGCTCGACGACCTCCCGCTCGAGAACTGGCTGCGCCGGCACTGCGGCCGCAGGTCGTGGAGCGGATCTGGAAGCCGCTGCTCGACTCGCGCTTCGACGGCGACCCCTCGGGCCTGCCGGCGACCTACCTCTGGGCGCGCACGCGGCGGATGTCAGCGGCCCGCGAGGGCAGGGTCGGGGCGAGGAGATCGGGCACATCGTCGGCGGCCACCAGCGCCTGATCGACGCGATGGTCGAGCGGGCCCGCGCGCTCGGCGTGGAAGCCCGCACCGACGCTCCGGTCGAGCGGCCTGGCGACCGATGACGAGGGCGTCGTCGGCGTCGGGTCGGGGGAGAGGTCGAGCGCTATCGACCTGACGATCCCGACCCTGCAGCCGCCCGCCCTGCGCGGCCTGCTGCCCGGAGCCGCTACGCACCGCTGCTCGAGCGCCTACCCCAAGCGCTGGCTCGGCTGCGTCTGCGTCGATCATCAAGCGCGCCGCTCGCTGCTGCCCTACTACGCGGTCAACATCTCCGAGCCGACGCCGATCACGAGCGCGGTCGAGACGACCCAGGTGCTGGGAACCGAGCACACCGACGGCCATCACCTCGTCTACCTGCCCAAGCTACTGCGCCCCGGACGCTCCGGAGCAGAGCGAGGACGACGAGTCCGTCTACCGGCGCTTCACCGACTACCTGGCGCGCCTGTCGCCCGGACTTCAGCCGCGACGAGGTCGTCGACTGGACCGTGCAGCGGGCGCAGCCTGGTCGAGCCGGTCCACGGCCTCGGCGCCGCGACGCGCGCATCGCGCCGATCTGGCCGGACGTGTCGAGGGCCTGGCGCTCGCCTCCAACGCCCAGATCTACCCCTAGCCTGCTGAACGGCGACTCGGTGATGGGCTTCGCCGAGGAGGTCGCGCGCCAAGCCACCACGCGTCTCAACGCGGTCGAAGCGGACGCCGGGCATCCGCAGGAAGCCGTATATGTCTGACACGCCCGCCAACGACGCCCCGTTTCGGGTGTTGGTGGACTGCGAGTTCGGCGAGGACGTGCTCGTCTACCAGTTCACCAACCTCTACGGCTGCAGTATCGGCACAGGCACCCGCGTCGGTGCGTTCGTCGAGATCTCGAGCGGAGTGAGCGTGGGCGACCGCTGCAAGATCTCGAGTCACAGCTACATCTGCGACGGGGTGGTCATCGGGGACGGAGTCTTCATCGGGCACGGGGTGGTCTTCGTCAACGACAAGTACCCGCGTGCCGTCAATCCCGATGGCTCGCTGCAGACCGGCCAGGACTGGGAGTTGCTCGCGACGCGCATCGGCGATGGCGCGAGCATCGGTTCGGGCGCCACCATCCTGGGAGGCCTCACCGTGGGCGCGGGCGCCACGGTCGGCGCCGGAGCGGTGGTCACCCGCGACGTTGCCGCGGGCACGGTGGTGGCGGGATCTCCGGCGCGCCTGCTGGCGAGCCGCCGCATTCCCCGTGGTGTAGTGCCGGCCGCTTAGTCGTTGTCTTCAGACAATGCTCACCGCGAGCGCGCGGCCGATCTCGTCCTCGGGCTCGTGCCCGGCGCGCTCACCCTTTATCTGGGACTGGTCGGCGGCGGCTACCCGCCGGGCGCCACTGCGGCTGCGGCCGCGGTCGCCGCCGTCGCTCTGGCGCTCTGGATCGGCCTGTCGCGCCGGCCGCTGGCGGGAATGGGAGCCGGCCTCGCCGTCGCCGCCGCGGCGCTCGCCCTGCTGGCGGGATGGACGCTCGCATCCTCGCTCTGGTCTCACGCGCCGGCAAGGGCGGACTCCGAGTATGTGCGAGTGGTGCTCTACCTGCTCGTGCTCCTGTTCTGCGGGCTGACCGCCGGGTCGGCGCGCCGGCTGCGCGTCGTCGTGTACGGCATCGCCGCCGCGATCGTCGCCCTGTGCGCGGTTGCGCTGGTCGCGCGAACGCTGCCCGAGGTGATCCTCGACCGCTCGATCTTCGGGTTCGGCGGACGCCTGGCACATCCGCTCGTGTACTGGAACACGCTCGCGCTGATCGCTGGCATCGGGATCGTGCTCTGCGGCCACTTGACCTGCGACACACGCGAGCCTCGCGTGCTCCGGGTACTCGCCGCCGCCGCGATACCGCTGCTCGCAACGGTGCTCTACTACACGTTCTCTCGCGGTCCAACGTGGGTCACGGTTGGGGCGCTGTGCGTCTACCTGGTGGTGGCGCGCCCTCGAGCGCTGCTGTGCGGCCTCCTGGCGACGGCGCCCGCCGTCGTGGTGTGCATGTTGACCGCAAATCCACCCGACGCGCTCACCGACGGGCACCCGCTCAGCGCGGCGACCGTCACGGCGGGGCGCAGCGTATTCGTGACGGTGGTGGTCGCGATGCTCACCGCGGCGGCCGTCCGCGCGGCGCTGTTGCCAGTCGATCGCCGGCTCGAGCGCGTCGAGTTCGGTGCCTGGCTGCGGAGGAGGCTCGCCGGACGGCGGCGCGTTCTTCCGGCGGCTGCGGGCGCCGCCTGCGTGCTGCTGATCGGGGCCGTGGTGGCGGCGCCGCTGACCGGGCCCGTGCGCGCGAAGGTCGACAAGTTCTCCGCGGTGGATGGTGACCGCACGTCGGGCGCCGGCGCATCGCGGCTGTTCGATGTCAGCTCGAACGGGCGCGGGAACCTCTGGGGCGTAGCCGAGGACGGCTTTCGCGATCACCCTCTGCGCGGTGACGGCGCCGGTACCTTCGGCCTGCGCTGGCAGCGCGACGCACCCGCGGAGCTGCCGGTCGAGAACGCGCACTCGCTGTACCTCGAGTCGCTCTCCGAGCTGGGACTGCCCGGATTGCTGCTCGTCGCGACCGTCTTGGCGCTGATGCTCGCCGGATTCGCGCGCCGGGCGCGCGGACCGGACCGGGCGCTGTTTGCGGCACTGCTCGCGGCCGGCCTGGCCTGGGCGGTGCACGCGGGCGTCGACTGGGACTGGGAGATGCCCGTGGCGACGCTGTGGCTCTTTGCTCTCGGAGGCGTCGCACTGGCTCGGGCCGAGCGGCCGAACCCAGGCAGGGACACCCGGTGGGCTCTGAGGGTCGCCGGTGTGCTCGTCTGCTTGGCGGTGGCCGTGCTGCCCGCCCGCGTGGCGCTCTCGGAGGCGCGGATCGATGGCAGCCTCGCGGCCATGAAGCACGGCGACTGCGCGGCGGCCACAGCCGGCGCGCGGCGGGCGTTGGACGCACACTCCCGGCGGCCGCTCGCATACCAGGTGATCGGCTATTGCGCACTCCAGGACGGGCATCCCTCCGCGGCGGTCGCCGCCTATGGCGCAGCGCTCGCCGCCGACCCGCGCAGCGCCGACGCGCACTATGCGCTGGCGGTCGCCAGGGCGACCGCGGGACTGGACCCGCGACCTGAGGCGCGCCTGGCGGCCCGCCTGAAGCCCACTCGACCCGATCACCGTGAGGGGCAGGCGTGTGCTGCGTGGCCACGCGCCGCGGGCCTGGCGGCGGGCGGGACGCAACGTGATCCTGCTGCCTCCGGCCGAGCGGCAGGAGTAGTCGTGCGAGAAACACCGCACTCGGTCCGTTCTTCGTACGAATCATGTACCAGGCCGAGAGCGCAAGCACCCTCTTCCGGCGGCGCCAGAAGGTGCAGGCCGGCGCCGGCACCCGCGTGCGGGTGTCTCGTAACGTCGTTCTGCTCGGGGCGGTCAGCCTCCTTACCGACATCTCGTCGGAGATGGTGGCCACGGTCCTGCCGATCTACGCGATCGTCGCGCTCGGTGCATCGCCGCTCCAGTACGGGTTGATCGACGGTCTCTACCAGGGCGCGGCCGCCCTGGTACGGGTGGGGAGCGGGGTGGTCTCGGATCGCTGGTCGCGCTACAAGGAGGTCGCGATCGCCGGGTACGGCCTGTCCGCGCTCTGCAGGGTCGCCCTGCTCACGGTTGGAGGGACGCTCGGTGGCCTGTCGGCGTCGATCGTGGTCGATCGGGTCGGCAAGGGCATCCGGACCGCGCCCCGTGACGCCCTGATCACCCTCAGCTCGGCCAAGGACAGCCTCGGCACGGCCTTCGGAGTGCATCGGGCCATGGATACGGCCGGGGCCATGCTCGGCCCTCTCGTCGCCGTGGGGATCCTGCTGCTGGCGCCCGGCAAGTTCAGCGCGGTCTTCGCCGTGAGCTTCTGCTTCGCGATCCTCGGCCTCGCGGTTCTCGTCCTGTTCGTGCGCGGACACCACCGCCGGTCGCGCGCCGGCGAGCGCCGGCCCGGGATCAAGTCCGCGCTCGGCCTGCTGGCGCTGACGCGGTACCGCTCGCTCGTGCTGATCGGCTCGCTGCTGGGCCTGGTCACGATCAGCGATGCGTTCATCTACCTCGGGATCCAGCGCAGCATGGATCTCGACAACGCGCTCTTTCCGCTGCTGTTCGTAGGCAGCGCGCTCGCGTTCATGGTCCTCGCGGTTCCGGTCGGCTGGCTGGCCGACCGCGTCGGCCGCGCGCGCGTGTTCGTGGGGGGCTACGCGCTGCTGCCGATCGTCTACACCGCATTGCTCCTACCTTCGATCGGTGTGGTCGAGCTCGCACTGGCGCTGCTGATGCTCGGCGCCTACTACGCCGCCACCGACGGCGTGCTCTCGGCCGCGGCCGGCGGCGTGGTGCCCCGGGACGAGGTGGGCAGCGCGCTGGGGCTTCTCGTCACGGCGACCTCGCTCGCGAAGCTGACAGCCTCGGTCCTGTTCGGCCTGCTCTGGACCGCGGTCGGCATCGAGACCGCGGCACTCGTCTTCCTGATCGCGCTCGTGATGGCGACGGTGGCGGCCGCCGCCACGGTGGGCCGCCGCTCCTGGAGCCCGGCCGATGCGTAGGCGCGGCGCCATGTTCGGGCTCGTCTGCGTCTTTTGCGCGCTGCTGGGCGGCGGCTGGGTCGTCGTATCGGCTCTCGGCGAAAGCGACAACACCTCCGACGCCCGCGTGGGCGTGGTGAGGGCCGAGCGCCTCGACCTTCGCGGAACGGCTGTTGGTGCGGGCCGTCGACGACGGCGACGCGCGGCTCAACGGGAGGACGACGATCGTGCGACTGGGCGCCAAGCCGTCCAAGGCGCCCGCCGGCGGGCTCGCCTGTCAGCGCGTCCACGAACGGGCCGGGCGCGGCATCTGCCTGTACCTCGCGGCGTCGGGCGTCGACTACCGGATGAGAATCTTCGACCGCGGCCATCGCGTCACGCACGAGGAGGCACTGGACGGCATCCCGAGCCGCGCCCGCGTCTCTCCGAGCGGCCGCTTCGGCTCGGTCACCACGTTCGTCAGCGGACACTCCTACTCGACCGACGGCGGCTTCTCGACGAAGACCCTGATCCTCGATCTCAAGAGCGGCGAGACGCTCGGCGACCTCGAGCGGTTCGAGATCGAGCGCGATGGCGAAACGATCGATTCCCCGGACGTGAATGTCTGGGGCACGACCTTTGCCGCCGACGACGACACGTTCTACGCGACGGTCAGCACGGGTGGAGAGCGCTACCTCGCCAAGGGCTCTCTGCGCGCGCGCCGTCTACGCGTGCTGCGCGAGAACGTCGAGTGCCCGTCGCTTGCCCCCGACGAGACGCGGGTGGCCTACAAGAAGCGCGTCGGTGGCGCCGCCGATTGGCGGCTCCACGTGCTTGATCTGCGCACGGGCAGGGACATCGCGCTGCCGGAGCGACGCTCCATCGACGACCAGGTCGAGTGGCTCGACGACGACGTCGTGCTCTACGGCGACGGCAAGAGCGTCTGGGCGACGCGCGCGGACGGAACGGGCCGGCCGGAGCTCGTCGTGGCGCGCGCGGCATCTCCGGGGACGCTCCGCTGACTGATTCCGAATCCGTGCAGCTCCGCTGGCGCGGGCACTGGGCTCCGGCGAACGGCGGGCTATAAGGGGTAGGACGGGTTGCCGTGGCGCTCCCGTGTGGCGGGATTTGGCTTCGTTGTCGAGTTAGCGGTTGCTGGGACCGCTAACTCGACAATGGTCGCCGCCCGCGTGCTCGCCGATAGTGCTTTCACGCACTAGGGCCATTTTCGTAGGAGCTGGGAAGGACGGGGCGCCAACGGGCGTTCTTATGGCGTGGAACAGTCCTGCACTCACGTGGGTTTCCAAGGCATCCGGTCGCAGTACGACCGTGGTGGTGCCGTGCTGGTTTTCCACTGGGTCTGCGAGGACTGCGGAACCCGGCTCCGGGAGGCCCGGCGGGAGGAGTACCGGCCGAAGTTCGACCCGCACGGAAACGAGCTGTTCGCCGGCCAGGCCAACGCCGACGCGCAGTCCTGACGCTTCCGCTGGAAGTTCACCGCGGCTGGGTCGTTGATTAGGCACCATGCCCACTTCGCTTGTGACCGGCGGCGCCGGCTTCCTTGGTTCTCATCTGTGCGACTACCTGCTTGCCCGCGGCCACCGCGTGGTCTGCGTCGACAACCTCGACACCGGGTCGCTCGAGAACATCAAACACCTGCAGAGCGGGGCGGACTTCCGCTTCGACATGCTCGACATCACGACCCATTACGAGGTCG
Source organism: uncultured Thermoleophilaceae bacterium (assembly GCA_963762265.1). Lineage (GTDB taxonomy): Bacteria > Actinomycetota > Thermoleophilia > Solirubrobacterales > Thermoleophilaceae > JACVRW01. The sequence continues at coordinate 135,808 of CAVXKC010000001.1, forward strand.
ATGAGCCGGTTGATTTCGTCTTTCACATGGCGTCGCCGGCGTCGCCGATCGATTACGCGCGGCTGCCTTTGCACACGCTCAAGGTCGGCGCGTATGGGACGCACAACACGCTCGGGCTGGCGAAGAAGCACCGCGCCCGCTTCCTGATTGCGTCGACGAGCGAGGTCTATGGCGATCCGCTCGTGCACCCGCAGCCGGAGTCCTATTGGGGCAACGTCAATCCGATCGGCCCGCGCGGTGTGTATGACGAGGCAAAGCGCTATGCGGAGGCGTTGACGATGGCCTATCTGCGCCAGCAGGGCGTCAACACCTGCATCGTGCGGATCTTCAACACGAGCGGGCCGCGCATGCGCCCGCACGACGGCCGCGCGATCCCGACCTTTCTGCGCCAGGCGCTCACCGACAACCGTTGACGGTGTTCGGCGACGGCAGCCAGACGCGCAGCTTCTGTTATGTGGACGATTTGATCCGCGGGCTTGTGCTGCTTTCGGAGTCGGATATTCACGAGCCGGTCAACATCGGCAATCCGGACGAGATGAGCCTGCTCGAGTTGGCGAAGCTGATCATCGAGTTGACCGAGTCGCGCTCTGAGATCGTCTTCGAGGCGCTGCCGGTCGACGACCCGCAGGTGCGCCAGCCCGACATCACCCGCGCGCGCCAGCTACTCGGCTGGGAGCCCGAAATCGACATTCGCGAAGCGCTGCGACGCACCATCGCCTTCTACATCAGCACGCTCGGTCTCTCGACCGCGCGGATCTAGTCAGCCGCGAGCTTCGTCGAGAGCCGCGCGGAAGCTGCGGAGGCGAGGGGCCGCGGCGGGAGGCTCGGGGAGCTCGGCACGCTGATCGCCGCCGGCCGCGAGCGCCTCGGCGATCGCCGGGCGCACCATGGTTGCAACCCCGACTACCAGGGCTGCGGTGCCGAGCTGATCGAGCGCATCGCCGGCGCAAGAGCGAACGTAGTGGTCTGAGTCGCGAGTGGCGCGCAGCAGCGGTTCGACGGCCGCGGTGTCGCGCAGCTCCCCGAGCGCCGTGGCGCTCTCGCCACGCACATCGGGGTCCGGATGCCTAAGCGCCTCGATGAGCGGCTCCATGGCGCGGGCGTCGCCGATTCTTCCAAGGACGACGGCGGCCCGGTGCGGCACCGCGCCGCCCTGGAGCTCGGCGATCAATCCCTCGGTGCACGAGGGGGCCAGACCCCACAAGAGCTCCTCGGCCCGCTCGGTAACGGTCTCGCGGTGGTCGGCCAGGGCGCTGAGCAGCTCCTCCACCACCTCGGTTGTCACGTCGGGGCTCTCCTCGGACCGCATGAGCGTGTGGAGGAGCGCTATGTCCTCCTGGTGGATCGGCGCCCCGCCGTCGGCGCGCGCGAGCGCGCCTGCCACGGCACGGGCGCAGCCGGCTTCCTGGAGGGTCATTACAGCCTGGACGGCGAGCCGGCGGGCGGGCGCATCGGGGTGCAGCCATTTGAGCGCCTCGGCAAGCTCATTCGCCTCGCCGCGGGAGTAGAGGACCCGCACTGCCGCGACGCGAACGCGCTCCGAAGGATCGCTCAGCGCTCCAGAGACCGTGCCGTTTCCCGCCTCGGGGCCGAGCGCTCCGAGCGCCAGTACCGCCTCTTCGCGAACCGAAGCCGCCGGGTCGGAGCCGCCGTCATCGAGGTCGCCCGAGCTTTCGCGGTAGCCCGCCGCCTGCACGAGGCCAGCGACATTCTCGACGCGGGCGAGCGCCTTGACATTTGGCTTGCGTGTGCGGAGAAGTCCCACGCTCAACCAAACAACGGACGGGAGACGGCAAGCTTTCGCGGGCCGGCCGGGCGAGCGCGAGGCGTTTTTCAATCGTCGTTGAGGAGTAGGCCTTACGTGTCAGTGGTGCGCCTTGCAGGGGGGTGCCCGAGCGCCTACCTCAAGGAGGGGAATCGATGCTGAGCAAGCATCTCGCGGCCTGCGTGGCAACGCTTGCCGTATTGGCCTTAATGCCGGCCGTTAGCGCGGCCGACGTGGATACATCCGATCTTCGAGACGCCGTCAAGCCGAGGGCCGTCTTCAAGCACCAGGCCGAGCTCGAGGCGATCGCCGACGCAAACGGCGCCACTCGCCACACCAAGACACCTGGCTATGTCGCCTCGGTTGACTACGTCGTAAACGAGCTCGAGTCCTATGGCTACGACGCCAAGGTGCTCCAGTTCGACATCCCCGATTGGTCCGAGAACGCGACACCGACGTTCGCACGCACCGACGTCGGCAAGTCGTACACGGCCGGCACAGCGGCCGACGACAACACCCCGACGGTCGACTTCATCACCTTGGAGCAGTCCCCGTCCGGGACCCTTACCGACGTGCCGATCGTGCCCGTCGACATCACGATTCCGAGCCTCGGGGGAACGACGAGCGGCTGTACCCTTGCCGACTTCCCCGCGGAGGTGTCCGGCGCGGTGGCGCTGATCCAGCGCGGCACCTGCGGATTCACCGACAAGCTCATGAACGCCGAGAGGGCGGGCGCCATCGGTGTGATCCTCTTCAACGAAGGCGACACGCTCGAGCGCCAGAACGCACTCTTCCGTTCGGCGCCGGTCGGCTACTCGATCCCGGCCGTGTTCTCGAGCTTTGCCGTCGGCAACGAGCTAAACGACGCCTACAAGGCGGGTGAGAACCCCACCGTCAGCATCACGGTCGACAACTTGATCGTGCCGCACTTCTACCCCCAGGTGATGGCCGAGACCAAGCGGGGCAACAAGAACAAGGTCGTCGTGTCGGGCGCACACCTCGACTCCGTGCCCGCCGGGCCAGGCATCAACGACGACGGCTCGGGCACGATGGCTCAGCTCGAGGTCGCGAAGCAGATCGCCAAGGGCAAGTTCAAGCCGCGGCAGAAGATCCGCTTCCTGTGGTTCGGCGGCGAGGAGGACGGCCTGATCGGCTCGCTCTACTACGCCGACAACCTGACCGAGGCACAGGTGAAGAAGATCGTGGTCATGCTCGACTTCGACATGATCGCGTCGTCGAACTTCGCGCGGCTCGTCTACGACGGTGACGGCTCTGTGCCGGGCAACCCGGTCGGACCGCCCGGATCGGGCGAGGTGGAGCGCGTGTTCACCGACTTCTGGGCCAGCCAGGGGCGGGTTTCCGAGCCGATCCCGTTCGACGGCCGCTCGGACTACGCCGGCTTCATCAACCGCGGCATCCCGGCCGGAGGCATCTTCGCCGGGGCCGAGGCGCCGAAGACGGCTGAGCAGGTCGCGATGTACGGCGGTGTGGCGGATCAGCAGCTTGACCCGTGCTACCACCTGGCGTGCGACCGGCTCTCCACGATCCTCTCGGCGCCCCCGCTGGACGCGCTTGGTTTCGACGAGGACCCGGCCGCCGCGCTGGCGGCCCGGACCAAGCTCGTGGGTGGCGGCCGCCGGTCAATGAGGCAGTTCCTGCCGGCAATGGTCCACGCAACCTGGCACTTCGCCAAGGCGAAGAACCCGATGCCGGCTCGCGTAGCCGCTGCCGCTCGGAAGTCGAGCCGCAAGAGCAGCCAGCTCAACTACCGCGGCCACGAGGTGCTGCGGGCGCGCTGACGCGAGGTCACAGCTAACGAGGTAGGGAGGAGGCGGCCATTGCGCCGCCTCCTTTCGTTCCGGGCCGGTGCTCAGCCGTCCGGCCCGCGGGCGCTCTCGAGGGCGTCGCGCAGGCTGCCCAGGTCGTGCCTGGCCGGCGGCGGCGCGCTCTGGGCGGGGGCGAGCCGCGAGCCGGTGGTCACCGCCTCGCAGATCGCGGGGCTCATCAGGTTCGACATTCCGAGCACCTTTGCGGCGGTGCCGAGGCGGTCCAGCGCCGCCCCGGCGCTGGCGCGGACGAAGCGGTCGGGATCGCGAGTGGCGCCCACCAACGGCTCGACGGCGGCCGTGTCGCGCAGTTCGCCGAGCGCCGCCGCGCTCTGCCCGCGCACCTCGGGGTCGCGGTGATGGAGGGAGTCGACCAACGGCTCGAGCGCGCGGGAGTCGCAGATGCGGCCGAGTACCCAGGCCGCCCGGTCGGGCGCGGCACCGCCCTGAAGCTCGGCGATCAGTCCCTCGGTGCTCGCCGGCGCCAACCGCGTCAAGAGCTCCTCGGCGCGGTCAGCGACCGCCTCGCGCTCATCCACCAAGGAGGAGAGCAGCGCGTCCACGACCTCATTGGCCACGTCGGGGTTGTCCTCGGCGTCGATCAGGGTGCGGACCAGGGCGAAATCGGCTTCGCTGAGCGGCGCCTCTCCTTCCGCGCGGACCAGCGTGCCGGCCACCGCGCGCGCCGCGCCCCGCGGCTTGCCGACGAGCAGGGCCTGGATCACCAGCCCGCGCGTCTGTCCCTGCGCCGGCAGCCAGTCGAGAGCTTCGATCAGGTCGTCGGTTTGCCCGCGCGCATGAAGCACGCGAACGGCCGCCACCCGGACCGGTTCCGCAGGATCGCGAAGAGCGTCCGTCAGCGTCGCGTCGGCCGCTGCGGGCCCGAGCGCGCCGATGGCCAGGACGGCCTGCTCGCGGACCGGGGCGCCCGTGTCGTTGAACTCAGCGGAGCGGCTTCGGTAACGGGCGGCCTCGGCGAGGGCGCGCACGTCCATGCGCCGCGCCAGCGCCCCCACGTTGGGCTTGCGGATGCCGAGAAGTCCCACGTCTGACAACAACGATGATGCTGTGCCGGGCTTTGCGCGCCCGCTCGGAAAGCTGCGCTCGACCTCACTCGGTGCTTGACAGCCTAATTTGGGGGTAGCATGTGGTCGTCCCACTGGAGTGCGAATTGCCCCATTGGACATGCGAACGCTGCGGCGCGCGGCTGTATAGCGCGAGTGAGACCCTCAAGTGGGAGGACTGCCCGGTCTGTGCCGGCGTTCTGGCTCGGGAGCAGCCTCAAACACACTCACTCCCCCCCGGTCGGTCTCGCGCACCCGCCCCTCGTTCACGAGGAGGTCCAGGTGACCCAGCACCTCGGACAGAGTGAGGAACGCTTGGGTGACGGCGATGTTGCCCCATAGCTCCTGCGCGATCTCGTAGGCCGAGCGCGGCCGCTCCTCGAGCAGGCGGTGGATCTTGCCGGCGCGCCGGCGGTGCAGCGCCAGCCGCCCGTCGATCAGCTCGCGGTGGCCCGTGAAGGGGTCGCCGTGGCCGGGCAGGACGAGATCGACGTCCATCTCGCGCGTGGCCGCGAGCGAGTCGAGGTACTGCACGAGCGCCTGCGTGCGCTGCGATCCGTCGCGCGGGCGCGTGATCAGCGGGTTGGACGAGATGTGGCCGAGCAGGTGATCCGCGGCGATCAGGATGCGGCGCTCGCGATCGTGGAAGACGGTGTCGCTCGGGGAATGACCGGGGCGGTGGTGGACGTGCAGAGTCCGGTTTGCGAACTCCAGCGCATCCCCGTCTCGGAGTGGCCGCGTGACGTCGACTCGCGCCCCCCATGCCCGAAACGCGCGCGAGACCGCCTGCAGGGCTGCCGCCACGTCCTCTGGAATGCCGTTGCGCAGCATGATGTCCCGCGCGAAATCGTCCTCGGCCTGGGCCTCGGTCGAGAAGTTCTCCACGAACGGGACCGCCGCGTCGATGGCGGCCACCTCGGCGCCGGATCGCTCCGCCACGAGCGAGACCAGCCCGAGGTGGTCGATGTGCTGGTGGGTGAGGATCACAAGCTCGATGTCCTCGAGCGAATGGCCGAGTGCCGCGATGCCGCGCTCGAGCACGTCGAACGACGTGCCCGAGTTGGGCCCGGCGTCCACGAGCGTCAGCGGCGAGTCGTCGATCAGGTACACGTTCACGCGCCCGACCGCGAACGGGGTGGGGATGGCGAGGTGATGGATGCCGGCCTCGGCAGCGGGCGCGAACGGGTCCTCGCTCACGGCGAAGACCCTACGGCACCGCAGAGGGTCTGGATTGGGCGTGCTCGGGTGCTCAGCCGCGGATCACGCCGAGGACGTCGTCGCGCTGCTGCTCCATGTGCTCGCGGGATACCACTGACTCGAGGTTGAGGCGCAGCAGCGGCTCGGTGTTGGAAGGGCGAACGTTGAAGTGCCAGTCGTCGTAGTCGACGGAGATCCCGTCGAGCTCGCCGAGCTCACCGTCGGAGTAGCGCTCCTTCAGCTCGTCCATCTTTCCCTGCTGGTCCTCGACCTCCGAGTTGATCTCGCCGGAGATGAAGTAGCGCGAGCTGAGCGGCTCCAGCAGCTCGCTGAGCTTGCGGCCCTCCACCGACAGCAGCTCCAGCAGCAGCAGGGCGGGCAGCGTGCCCGAGTCGGCGCAGTAGAAGTCGCGGAAGTAGTAGTGGCCGGACACCTCGCCGCCGAAGGCAGCGCCGGTCTCGCGCATGCGCGTCTTGAAGAAGGCGTGTCCGACGCGGTTGACCAGCGCGCTGCCCCCGTGCTCGGCCACCACGTCCGCCACCGCGCGCGAGGCGCGAACGTCGTAGAGAACGGTCGCGCCCGGCTCCTTGCGAAGCAGTGCCTCGGAGAGCAGCGCGGTCATGAAGTCGCCGGCGACGAACTCGCCCGTGTCGTCGATGAAGAAGCAGCGGTCGGCATCGCCGTCCCAGGCGATGCCGAGGTCAGCGCCGGTCTCGCGCACCCTGTCGATGATGAAACGGCGGTTCTCCTCCAGCAGCGGGTTGGGCTCGTGCTCGGGGAACTCGCCGTCGGGCTCCCAGCAGGTCTTGACCTGCTCGAGCGGGAACGAGTCCAGGATGGGGCCGATCATCGCCCCCGCCATGCCGCTGCCACCGTCGACCACGACCTTCAGCGGCTTGATCGCGGAGGCGTCGATGTAGCCGAGGGCGGCCTCTCGAAAGGCATCCGCGATGTTCTCGTGCTCGACCGTCCCGGTTTCGGCTGCGGGCTCACCGGGCTCACCGGCGACCACGATCTCGCGCAGCTCGCCGATCCCCGAGTCGCCCGACAGCGCGAGCGCTCCGCGCTTGACGAGCTTCGCGCCCGTGTAGGCCTTGGGATTGTGCGAGGCCGTGCACATCGAGCCCGCCGTCGAGCTCGCGCGAGCCCACCGTCCAGTAGAGCATCTCGGTGCCGACCATCCCGAGATCGAGCACGTCGGCGCCCTCGTCGGCGATGCCGCGGACGTACTGCTCCGCCATCGCGGGAGCGGTCAGGCGCATGTCGCGCCCGACTCCCACGCGCAGATCCACCACCGGAATGTCCTGCAGGTCCGAGAGCACCTGCGCAAAGGCCCGCCCGATGCGGTAGGCGAGCGCCTCGTCCATCTGGTCGGGATGGATGCCGCGAACGTCGTAGGCCTTGAAGATCGAGTCGTCGACCACGGGCGGGCAGGGTAGCCGACCGGCGCGGCCGCGTACGGCGTAGGGTTCGCCCGCAATGCCCCGCCGCCGGCTCTCGATCGCCCTCGCCCCGCTGGTGCTGGCCCTGCTCGCCCCAACGGCGCCCGCCGGCGCGAACGGCGCCGCGCCCCGCCAGCCGCTGCGCATGAACGAGATCCAGGTGATCGGGACCCACAACAGCTACCACCGCGAGCTCTCGAAGCCCGAGCGCGCGGCCCACGACGTGGTCTTCGGCGGGCAGGCCGTCTACGACGCCTTCTTTGCCTACAGCCACGCGTCGCTTCCCAACCAGCTCGGAAGCCAAGGCGTCCGCGGCCTCGAGCTCGATCTGTTCCCCGATCCGCAGGGCGGCCTCTACGCCAACCCGCTGCTGCGCCAGCGGCTTGCCGCCGGCCCGCTGCTCGACCCCGAGTGGCAGCGGCCGGGCATCAAGGTCCTGCATACCGAGGACCTCGACTACAACAGCACCTGCGTGCGGCTGGTGACCTGCCTGCGCCTCGTGAGGCGCTGGTCGCGCGCGAATCCCGAGCACGTTCCGCTGCTGGTGATGCTCGAGCTCAAGGCCACCGACCCGTTCGCCGGGCCGCTGGGCGGCGTCGCGGTTCCGCCCTGGAGCCGATCAGCGCTCGGCGGGCTCGACAAGGAGATCCGCTCGGTCTTCAGGGCCGGCGAGCTGATCCGTCCCGACGACGTGCGCCGGCCGGGCTCACGCTCGAGAGGTCGGTGCTGAAAAAGGGCTGGCCGGCGCTCAGCCGGGCGCGCGGCCGGGTCGCGTTCCTGATGGACAACGATCCCGGCCCGATCGAGCGTCGCCTACACCGCCGGACGGCCCAGCCTCCAGGGGCGCGTGCTGTTCACCAACGCGCGGCCGGGCAGCCCCGACGCCGCCTTCGTGAAGCGAAACGATCCCACGAACGCGAACCTCGGGCAGATCAAGTCGCTGGTCACGGAAGGGCTACCTGGTTCGGACGCGCTCGGACGAGCCGCTCGCGACGGTCCTCTCAGGGCGACAGGACGCGGCCTGCGGGCCGCCCTGGCGAGCCGGCGCGCAGCTCGTGTCGACCGACTTCCCCGAGGTGGGCATGAGCGCCCGCTACGACCGGGACTACGTGGCGGCGCTGCCGGGGGGCGGCCACGCGCGCTGCAACCCGGTGATCGGGCCGCGTCCCTGCGGGCGGGCGAGCCCCGGCGACCCTCCGTGCCGGCGAGAATGACCCGGTCGAGGGCTCCTTTTCAGCTACAGCCAGCCGCGCCGGCGGAAGTAGGCGACCATGCCCACGAGCACGCAGACCATGCCGCCGATGACTCCCCAGAAGGCCGCGACGCTGCCCTCGAACGGGAAGGCGACGTTCATTCCGAAGATGCTCGCGAACAGGGTCAGCGGCAGGATCACGACGCTGAAGGCCGTCAGGACGCGCAGCACCTCGTTCACGCGGTGGGAGAGCACCGATTCGTTGGTGTCCTCGAGCGCCTCCACGACCTCCTTGAAGTTCTCGAGCATGTCCCAGATGCGCTCCGACGCGTCGACGATGTCGTCGAAGTAGACCTCGAGGTCCTCGGCCAGGTAGCGCTGCTTGGTGCGCTCGAGGTCGCGCAGGACGGCGCGCTGCGGGCGGATCACCTTGCGGAAGTTGATGATCTCCTGCTTGGAGTTGGAGAGGTCGCGCACGACCTCGTCGGCGCAGGCCCTCGAAGATGTCCTCCTCGAGGCGCTCCAGCTTGTTCCCGATCTTGCGCAGCATCGGGAAGCAGTAGTCGAAGGAGTCGTCGACGATCTTGTAGAGCAGGTAGCCCGACCCCTTGGACAGCATCGCGTTGCGCACCTCCTCGGAGGAGCGGCAGCGCTCGAACAGGTACTCCACCGGCGGCAGCGGCGAGTTGGGGAGCGTGATGAGGAAGTCCGGGCCGATGAAGATGTCGAGCTCGGCGGCGTTCAGACGGCCGACCGTCTTGTCGTAGACCGGGAAGTGCAGGACGATGAACAGGTAGTCCGGGTACTCGTCGATCTTCGGCCGCTGGTTTCGCGACAGGACGTCCTCGTAGTCGAGCGGGTGAAACTCGAAGTGCTCCTCGAGCCAGGCCCGGTCTACGGAACCCGGACGCTCGATGTTGATCCAGCGCAGGCCGTCCGACTCGACGACCTCGACATTTGGCTCAGCCTGGGCGGCCTGGCTCGACGCGCCGTCCGCCAGCGCGCGTGCCCGCGCGCGCGCCGAGCGCCTGATACGGGGCTTGAAGAGGCTCGGCATAGGATCTGAGCGGGTCGTCCAGCGGGTTCACCGCGGAAGATTCTACTTGCGGGGCGCGCTATCCTCTTCCCGCACACATAGCCGTTGCATCGAGAGGGGTGGAGGGACATGGCCCGGTGAAGCCCCGGCAACCGCCTCCGGTCGTACTACGACCGGAGGAACGGTGCCAATTCCATCGAGATGTGATCGGACGCCTCCATCAGGTCTCCGTCACACAGCGACGGAGGCTTTCAACTTGAAAGGGGCGTTCATGGCTGTCCAGGCATTGTCCTGCAAGGAGTGCGGTAGCGAGTACGAGCTGGAGGCGCGCTACGTGTGCGAGCGCTGCTTCGGGCCGCTCGAGGTGAAGTACGACCTCGGCGCGCTCGATGCCGAGGCGGTCAAGCGGCGGATCCAGGCGGGGCCCCAGAACCTGTGGCGCTACGCCGACTTCCTGCCGTTCGCCCAAGCGCCGCGCAGCGCGCTGCCGGCCGGCTGCACGCCGTTGCTGCGAGCCACGCGCCTGGCCGAGCGGCTCGGCCTGCGCGAGGTCTGGGTCAAGAACGACGCCGCCAATCCGACCCACTCGTTCAAGGACCGGGTCGTCTCGGTGGCGCTCGCCAAGGCCCAGGAGCTCGGCTTCGAGGTGGTCGCCTGTGCCTCGACCGGCAACCTCGCCAACGCCGTGGCCGCGCACGCCGCGGCGGCGGGCCTCGACTCCTATGTCTTCATACCGGCCGATCTCGAGGAGCAGAAGATCCTCGCCACGGGCGTCTACGGCGACCAAGCTCGTGACGGTGCGCGGCAACTACGACGACGTCAACCGGCTCTGCACCGAGCTGTCGGCCGAGCGCGACTGGGCCTTTGTGAACGTCAACGTGCGCCCCTACTACGCCGAGGGCTCGAAGACGCTCGCCTACGAGATAGCGCGAGGCGCTCGGCTTCGAGCTGCCCGATCGCGTGGTCTGCCCGGTGGCTTCCGGGTCGCTGTTCACCAAGATCGCGCGCGGCTTCGACGAGTGGCGCGAGATCGGGCTGGTGTCGGGCGAGACACCGATCATGAACGGCGCGCAGGCCGACGGCTGCTCGCCCGTGGCGCACGCCTTCGAGGCGGGCTGGGACGTCTGCAAGCCCGTCAAGCCGTCGACGATCGCCAAGTCGCTCGCCATCGGCAATCCGGCCGACGGGCCCGTACGCGCTCGAGCTGGCGCGGCGCACCGGCGGCTCGGTGGAGTCCGTCAGCGACGAGGAGATCCGGGCCGGCATCCGGCTGCTGGCCGAGACGACCGGGGTCTTCACGGAGACGGCCGGCGGCACCACCACGGCGCAGCTGGCGAAGCTCGCGGCGAGCGGCGCAATCGACCCCGATGAGCGGGTTGTGCTTGTGATCACCGGCGAGGGCCTGAAGACCCTCGACGCGGTGCGCGGCACGTTCCAGACGCACGAGATCGACGCGAGCGTGGAGTCGTTCGAGGCCACGGTGCCGGTCGCGGCGGCGGCGTAGCCGGCCCGCCCGGCTGGCTAGTATCTCGACCCGCATGAGCGTGACAGTCAAGATCCCGACTCAGCTGCGCAGCGTCACCGGAGGCGACGGCGAGACGACGGTCGAGGGAGCCACGACCGTCGGCGAGGTGCTCGACGGGCTCTATGACCGCTTCGACGGGCTGCGCGACCGGATCGCAGAAGACGGCGACCTGCGCCGCTTCGTGAATGTCTATGTCGGCGGGGAGGACATCCGCTTCCTCGACGGTCTGGACACCTCGGTCGAGGACGGCGACGAGGTAACGATCCTGCCCGCCGTCGCGGGCGGCTGAACACTCTCGTCACCGGGGCCCAGGGGTTCCTGGGCTCGTGGCTCGCCCAGCGGCTGCTCGACGAGGGCCGCACCGTGGTCGCGCTGCGCCGAGACGTGGAGCCCGACTCGCGTTTTCGCACCGAGGGGATCGAGGACCGGTGCATCGTCGCGATGGCCGACCTCACCGACCACGACGCGCTGGTGCGCGTGCTCAACGAGCACGAGGTGGCGGAGGTGTTCCACCTGGCGGCGCAGACGATCGTGAGCACCGCCAACCGCTCGCCGCTCGCCACGTGGGAGGCCAACGTGCGCGGCACCTGGAGCCTGCTCGAGGCATGTCGCTCGCTCGGGAACGGTGCGCAAGATCGTGGTGGCGTCGTCGGACAAGGCCTACGGCGACCATGTCGAGCTGCCCTACCGCGAGGACTTCGCGTTGCAGCCGCGCTACCCCTACGACGCCTCGAAGGCGTGCGCGGACCTGATCGCGCGCTCGTATGCGCACACCTACTCGCTGCCGATCGCCGTCACGCGGCTCGCCAACATCTACGGGCCGGGCGACGTCGAACTGGTCGCGCCTTGTGCCGGACACCGCACGCGCGCTCGCGGCCGGGGAACGCCCGGTCATTCGCTCCGACGGAACGCCGGAGCGCGACTACCTGTACGTGGAGGACGCCGTCGACGCCTACCTGGCGATCGAAGCGTCGCTCGACCGCCCGCAGTTCCACGGCCGTGCCTGGAACGCCGGGTGGGGGAGGCCGATCAAGGTGGTCGATCTCGTTCGAACGCTGATCGAGGTCTCGGGGGTGGCCGTGGAGCCCGACCTCCACGGAACCGGCACGCCGCACGGCGAGATCGACCGCCAGTACCTCGATTCGAGCGCGATCCGCGCCGAGCTCGGCTGGGAGCCGCGCTGGGAGCTGGCCGAAGGGCTCCGGGCGGCATGGGACTGGTATCGCCGTCACCTGGGCGGGTGACCGCCCTGTGGTAGAGGCCTGGAGGCCGATCTTTGGACATCCGGCGATACCCCGCCGGGCCCGAAAACGTCAAAATGCCCGCTATGGCGCAACCCAGGATCAAGCGGTACGCCCTGGTGCCCGAGACCGACAGGGCAGGCGTCCGGAGCTTCCAGCTGGCCCGCGTGGCATCCGGATCACACCCCGCGCTGATCGCCGGCCGCCTGGAGCGCATGGAGGAGATCGCCGAGCTAGACCGGGCGCGCGAGGACAACGGCCGGCCGCCGCATCCGCGCTGAAGCTTCGTTGTCGAGTTACCGGGCGCCGCGACCGCTAACTCGACAATGGACGATGAATTGAACCGTCGAGATCGGTCTCCCTAGTCGATCCTTGACCGAGCCCATGCCGTCCTCCCGCTCCATCGTGCGCACGTATCTCGTGCTCATGCTCGGCAACACCCTGGCGGCCTCGTTCATCTGGGGCATCAACACGATCTTCCTGCTCGACGCCGGGCTCTCGAACCTCGAGGCGTTCGCGGCCAACGCGTTCTTCACCGCGGGCATGGTGATCTTCGAGGTGCCGACCGGGATCGTCGCCGACACCGTCGGGCGGCGGGCCTCCTACCTGCTCGGCACCGTCACGCTGAGCGCGTCGACCTTCCTCTACGTGCTGCTCTGGCAGGTCGAGGCGCCGTTCTGGCAGTGGGCGGTCGCGTCGCTCCTGCTCGGCCTCGGCTTCACGTTCTTCTCCGGAGCGGTCGAGGCCTGGCTGGTCGACGCGCTCACCGCCACGGGCTTCACGGGCGAGCTGGAACCGGTCTTCGGCCGCGGCCAGATCGTGAGCGGCGCCGCCATGCTCTCGGGTCGGTCGCGGGCGGGTTCATCGCCCAGCACGACCAGCCTCGGCGTCCCGTTCGTGCTGCGCGGGGCCGTCCTGATCGCTGATGTTCGCCGTCGCGTTCCGGCTCATGCACGACATCGGCTTCAAGCCCGCGAAGGGCGGCCCGCCGCTGGCCGAGATGAGGAAGGTGGCTGCGGCCTCGGTCGAGTACGGCTGGCGGGTGCCGGCGGTCAAGTGGCTGATGGTCGAGGCGCTGTTCATCGGCGGCGTGGGCTTCTACGCCTTCTACGCCCTTCAGCCCTACCTGCTGGAGCTGTACGGCGACCCGCAGGCCTACCAGATCGCGGGCCTGGTGGCGGCGATCGTGGCCGGCGCACAGATCCTCGGCGGCCTTGCGGCACCCGTGATCCGCCGCCTCTTTCGCCGTCGCACGTCCGGGCTGATCGCGACGCACGATCGTCAGCGCGATCTCGCTCGGCCTGATCGGGGTTGTCGAGAGCTTCTGGGCGGTGACCGGGCTGATCGTCGTCTGGGCGCTCATGTTCGCGGCCACCATGCCGATTCGCCAGACGTACATCAACGGCATGATCCCCTCGCGCCAGCGGGCGACGATCCTCTCCTTCGACTCGCTGATGAGCTCCGCCGGAGGGGTCTGGGCCCAGCCGGCGCTCGGCCGGGCCGCCGACGTGTACGGGTACGCGCCGTCCTATCTGATGAGCGCGGGCATTACGGTCTTCGCCCTGCCCTTCCTTCTGCTGTCAAGGCGTGAGAACGCCCCCGCCGACACCGTTGAGGTGATCGATTCGGATCCGGTCACAGCGCAGCGTTGAGCTCGCGGAGGAGCTCCCGGAGCTGGCGCATCTTTGCCTTGCCGAGCGCCCGGGTCCACTCGTCCTCCAGCTCGGCGACGACCTCGCGGGCGATCGAGTAGATCTCCGCGCCGCGCGCCGTGGCGCGCACCAGCTTCGCGCGCCGGTCGCTCGGATCGGGGACTCGCTCGACGTAGCCGTGGCGCTCGAGGTGGGCGACGAGCTCGGCCATCGACTGCTTTGTGATCTGAGCCCGCTCGGCGAGGACGCTTACGCGGGTGCCGTCGTCGTCCAGGAACTGGAACACATTGCCGTGGGGCGGGCGGACGTGGGGGTGCCCGCGCTCGGCGAAGCGGCGATGAAGCACCGCCGTGCCCGCGCGAAACGGCTCCCGAAGGAGGATCCCGAGGTTCTCGGGGACCTCGCGGGCCGCGGTGGTGTGGGGGAGTGGGCTTGACATAGGACAGGAAGCCTGTCTAGTATACCGGCCATGAAGACAGGCAACCTGGCTAAATCGGATCATGCAAACCACGAACCCCATCTCAACGTCGGCGGGGACGAGCTCACGTTTCGGGTCATGAGCGATCAGAGCGACGGCGCGATCCTTGCGTTCGACGTCGAGATCCCCGCGGGTGGAGGGCCACCGATGCTCCATCGCCATGGCGCGTTCGAGATCTACCGCGTGGAGCGCGGCGAGCTTGCGTTCTACCTCGAGGACGAGCATGGAGGCGTGCGGCGGACGCTCGTGCAGCCCGGCGCCGTCATGGCGATCCCGGGCGGACGTGAGCACACGGTTCGCAACGAGTCCGCCGCGGGTGCGCGCGCGTTTGTCATCCTCGCTCCCGGTGGCGAGATGGAGCGCTTCGTCCGCGCCGCGGGCGAGCTGGGAGCGGATGGGGCGCCCGAGATCGAGGACGTTCTCGCGCTTGCCGAGGCCCACGGCGTGTCGATCACCCGTCCCCTGAGCGAGGTCGCGTGATGCTCGCGACGAAGTCGGCGGTCACGACGGACCGCATGATCGCGCGGCTTGTCGACCAGTGGGCGATTCTGCTGAAGACAGAGAAACGAGACGGCAGCTGGGTGGGCACGCCGGTGAACGTGGCCGTCGAGGCTGACTATGCCTACTTCGGCACGCCCGCAAACGCCGGCAAGGTGAAACGCCTGCGGGACTTCGCGGAGGTCGAGATCGCCCCGTGCACGATTCGCGGCCGGCCGACCGGCCCGAGCCTCACCGCCCGCGCGCGACTGCTCGAAGGAGAGGAGGCCGAGGAAGCTGCCCGGTTGCTGAGAAGCAAGTACCGGGTCGTGTACGGCCTGGTCGTGCCGCTCGAGTTGCGGATCAAGCGCACACGCGGCGTATATTACGAGCTCGCGGAGTTCGCAGCGGTTGCTCGCGGCGGCGGGCGCTGATATTTTGCCGAGCGGCGCTGTCTCGCGCCCAACCCTCGATTCCGGCGCTCACGCCGCCGGCTCAAGCGGGGGCAAAGGGGGCTCATGCCTTCGGGATGCCGGTCATGCTGCCCTTTCCGGCGGGGCGCCGCGAGCGTGAGTTGCGGGGCCGCCGCCTGTCGAGAGGAGCACCAAGTGACCAGGCAGAAGTCGTTCAAGCGCCTCGTGCGCGCGCGGATGGAGAAGACCGGCGAGAGCTACACGTCGGCTCGGGTGGCGCTGTTGGCCGCGGAGGAGCCGAAGGCGAGCGAGGGCCCCGCGCTGACGATGTCCGACGACGCGATCCGGCGCAGGACCGGGCGCGGCTGGGAGGAGTGGTTTGACCTGCTCGACGAGTGGGGCGGCGCTCAGCAGCCGCGCGCGGAGCTCGTGCGCTTCGTGACCGAGGAGCACGGAGTGGAGGGCTGGTCGGCGGAGGCAGTGACGGTCACCTACGAGCGCGCCCGCGGCCTGCGAGCGGTCGGGGAGGGACCGGATGGGTTCACCGTCACGGCCTCCAAGACGGTTGCGGTGCCGGTCGATCGCCTCTACGAGGCGTTCGTCGACGAGTCGCTGCGCGAGCGCTGGCTGCCGGAGGGCGAGCTGCGCGAGCGCACCGCCGTGGCGTCCAGGTCGGTCCGCTTCGACTGGGGGGACGGCGAGACGCGCGTCAACGTCTTCTTCGACGCCAAGGGCGAGGCCAAGAGCTCGGCTTCGGTCCTGCACGAGCGACTCCCCGATGGCGAGGAGGCCGAGCGAATGAAGGCCTTCTGGCGGGAGCGGGTCGGGACGCTGAAGGAGGTGCTGGAGCGATGAGCGCGATTTCCGAAGTGGGAACGGTGATCGTTCCCGTCAGCGATCAGGACCGCGCGCTCGAGTTCTACGTGGACAGGCTCGGCTTCGAGAAGCGCATCGACGGCACCTACGGCGACGGCGCGCGCTGGATCGAGGTGGCGCCGCCGGGCGCGGCCACGACGATCGCGCTCGTTTCCTCGGCGGAGGGAGAACCCGCCGGGATGGAGGTGAGCTTCACCACCCGCGACGCCGACGCAGACCACGCGGAGCTGAAGGCGCTCGGCGTCGAAGCCGACGAGGAGGTCATCCGCATGGCCGACTACGTGCCGCCGATGTTCACCTTCCGCGACCCGGACGGCAACAGGTTCCGGATGGTCGAGCGAGACTGACGGACGCTCACCCTCGCGGCGGCGGTCGGCCCTCGACCGTCGCCGCGGGTTTGAGCAGACCTTTAGCCAATTCTTCGCCGGCGCTTACGTAGCTGGGACAGACTCACGCCCACGATGACAAAGCAAGCAGAAAGCAAGTTGCGCGAAGGCGGCCTCCGCCGCCGCGAAGCACTGGTCCTTCTCGGCGGCGCCGGCATCACTGGCCTGCTCGCCGGCTGTGGCGACGACGACGCGGTGTCCGGCGTCGCCGGCCAGACGTCCGACAGCGGCGCCGCGTCGTCGTGCGTCCTGACGCCCGAGGTCACCGAGGGGCCGTATTGGATCGACAACGACCTCACTCGCAGGGACATCCGCGAGGGCAAGGGCGGACTTCCGCTCGCCATCGTCTTCACGGTCCAGAACGCCAGGACGTGCGACCCGATCCCCAGGGCCGACGTGGAGATCTGGCACTGCGACGCCCTGGGTGAGTACTCCGGCTTTGACACCGGCTCCGGGGGAGGGCCCGGGGCGCCACCACCCCCGGGCGGCGGCGGCCAGGAGCCGAGCAGCAGCACGCGTTATCTGCGCGGCCACCAGAAGGCCAACGCGAAGGGCCAGGCGAGGTTCCTCACCGTCTTTCCCGGTTGGTACGCCGGCAGGACCCCGCACATTCATCTCAAGGTTCACGTGGGAGGCGACGTCGTGCACACCGGCCAGGTGTTCTTCGCCGACCAGATCGCCGCGGCGGTGTATAGCCGAGCCCCGTATCGATCCCACGGCCAGCCCGAGATGACCAATGCGCAAGACAGCATCTACGCCCAGGCCGGCAAGTCGAGGGCGCGGCTGAAGCTCAGGCGCCGAGGCGGGGGCAAGCCGGGTTACCGCGGGACGATCGCCCTCGGCGTCGCCGCGTAGGCCTGATCCCGCGAGCTACTTGGCAGGGACGGCGGATCGCAGCGGCGGGAAGTCCGCGAGCAGATCGGGCCCTTCCACCTGGAAGAGGCCGACCGGCTCCCGCAGACCGCGAAATCGCCAGGCGCCAAGGTCCCTCAGGGCGACCCCTTCGGGGAGCGAGCCGGCGATCGCCGCCCGGACGGCCGAGGACATGACGATCTGGCCGCCGTGGGCCGCGAAGCAGATGCGCGCGGCGGCGTGAACCGAGAGGCCGACATAGCCGGTGTCGGTGAGCGCGGGACGCCCGCGGTGCAGTCCGATCCGCAGCCGCACGTCGCTCTCCTCGGGCCAATCGCCGGCCTGCATTCCCCGTTGGATGGCAACCGCGGCCTCCAATGCGGTGGTGGCGCGCTCGAACACGGCGAAGACGTCATCGCCGCGTGCGGACACCTCGCGACCACCGGCCTGGCGCACCGCGGCGCGAACACGGCGGCGGACATCGGTGAGCAGCGGGGCATATCGATCGCCGAGACGCCCGAGCAGCTCGGTCGAGCCCTCGATATCGGTCAGCAGGAAGGTCACGGTGCCCTTCGGCAGCTTGCTCTGCGGTTGCAGCTGCGCGCTGATGAAGCCGATCGGCATGATCCCGTGCTTCTTGGCCGCCCTCAGCAGCCTGTTGCGCGCCCGGTCGCGCGCGTCGTCGTCCTCGAAGGCCACCTGGCCGAAGCGCGCGAGGGCATTGCGGACGTGCACCGCATCGTGAATCGGCAGGCGACGCCGGCCGCCCGAATCGATGTACGCAAAGGCGCTGTCGGGCAGCTGCGCGCGCTCCCTTGCGCGGAGCGGTGGCATGGCCGCCATGATCGCAAGAAGCCGGCTGGTGACTCGCCCGGGTTGCCGCGGCGCTCCCATTGCCGGATTTGGCGTCCGTTGTCGAGTTAGCGTTTCCCGGGACCGCTTACTCGACAATGAAGCGGATTCGAGGCGAAAACGAGGAGCTCGGGTGTCCGATGTGTACGCGCCCTCGGTCGCGAGGGAATGGGGCCGGATCACCGTCGCGGACGGCGTCGAGATCGCCTACACAGAGCTCGGGTCGGGGCCGCCTGTGGTGTTCGTGCCGGGCTGGACGATGTCCGGCGAGGTGTTCGAGCACCAATTGGCCGAGCTTGCATCGAGCTATCGCGTGATCACGTTCGACCCCCGCAGCCATGGGCGCTCAACGGTCACCGCCGAGCGCAACAGCTATCCGCAGCAGGGCCGCGACCTCGTGGCCTTCCTCGATGCACTGAGTCTCACCGCGGTTCACCTCGTTGGCTGGTCCTTCGGCGGGTTGGCGTGCTACGAGGCGCTCGATCGGGCGGGACCCGGGCGCTCGCGATCGCTGACCGTGCTCGATCAGCCGCCCAAGCCGCTCGGCACGAGCGCCGCAGGGGAATGGGCGGACGAGGATCTCGATGGATTCCTCAACGGATTCGTGGCACCCGTCGCCGCCGACCGGGAAGCGTTCGCCGCGGACTTTCTCCCTTGGTTCGTGGATCGTTCGCTCGAGCCCGACGGGCAGCGGTGGCTGGCGTCCATGCACTTCAGCACGCCGCTCCACGCCGCCGAGTCGCTTCTGGTCAGCGCGATGCTAAGCGACTACACCGACTTTGCCGGTCGCTCGACTCGACGTTGCCGCTCGCGAACGTGGTCAGACAAGACGGGCTCGACGAGGCCGAGGGCTGGCTCTCCGCGCACGCGCCCAGCGCCGCGCTCTGGACGATGCCTTCCCATCTGGGGTTCTGGGAGAGTCCGGCCGAGTTCAACGAACGGCTCGTGACCTTCCTGGAAACCGGACGCTAGTCCGCGCCGGGCGCTCGATACTGGACTTGCTCGGCCTTGCGCAGGGCATCCAGCGTTTCGTCGACGGTCAGGAGGACCGTCGTTTCAAGCGAGCCGAGGGCACCGCCCCCGCTGATTGCCAGCGCAACCGCCGCCATGGACACGTTGTCGGGTGCCTCCCACAGGGTGTAGCCGTCGTGTGTGCCGAAGGCGTACCAGAACCCGTGGAGCTTCCCACCGACCGACTCGATGTACGACTGGGCGGCCTTTCGGCGGTCCTCCGGGTTGCCGATCAGCTTGGCCCAGGTCTCCGGCGTGTAGCTGAACTTCGATAGATAGAGCGGCATCATCCTCCCTCTCGTTGGACCACCCCGCGCGAGTCGCGAGCAGGAGTCGGAGTATGACCCGCAGGCGACATTGCGCCATTCCTCAGGCCGGTCCCGGCAGCGGTCGGCGCCGTCGCGCGGCTATGCGAGTCGGGCTGGGCTCTCGATTAGTGCCGAGAGCGCGCTCGGTGCTTCGTCGACCGGCGGCAGGCTCTGGATCTCGTCCGCGATCGCGCGCGCTCGGTCGCGGTAGCGCGCGACGCTCAGCAGCTCAAGCACGGCCTGTTCCAGCCTGGGCAGGGAGGAGAGGCCGTGGTCGAGTGCGAGGGCGGCGCCGAGGTCGGCCACGCGGCGCGCGTTGAAGGGCTGGTCGGCGAACAGCGGCACGAGAGCCATCGGCACGCCGGCAGCCAGCGCGCCGAGCGTCGAGCCCGCACCGGCGTGTCCCACCATCGCCGCGGTGTGCGGCATCAGCTCCGCCTGATTGACCCAGCGCTCGACGCGCACCGACGGCGGCAGCAGCCCCAGTTCGCCGGGATCGCGCTGGTCGCCGATCGTGACCAGCACACGCGCGCCCGTCCCCTGCAGGGCCTCCAGAGCAGCGCGGTAGAGGCCGGGGAAGTAGTCGCGCGTAGGCGAGGGCACTTCTGTGCCGAACGACAGGTATACGAGTGGCGCAGCCGGGTCGCCCCACCCATCGGGCGGAGCCCCGGCAGAGCCGACGGAGGTGTCACGAAAGCGCCGAACCCGCTCAGACTCGGCCGAGTGAGGATCGTCAAGCGAAGCGGGCGCTATCGTGAGACACAGCGAGCCCGCGGCCCGCTCGCCCAGGCCGGGTGCGACTGCGACCGTGGCGCCGAGCTCGTCGAGCGCCGGGCCCGCGAGCGAAAGCATCTGGCTTTCGAGGGCGGTCGCGAGGCCGATGCCCACCCGGGCATGGCGAACACCGAGGCGCTCCGCGGCAACCAACGACGAGAACTCGGCACTCTCCCGCACAACCACGTCCGGGCGCCACTCCTCGATCGCCGCCAGCATGTCGTCGAGTGCCGCGCCCGCGTACAGACGGATATAGAGCTCGGTTAGAGCGCGCCCCATCGCCTGCGTCGCTGAAAGCGCGGCCTGACCCTCCCGAAACCGGCCGACATCCTCGTCGTCCGGCTCGCTCAGCGCCCGAAACGAAAGGCCCGTCCGCCTAACCGCCGGCGCCGCGCCGGACTGCCCCGCCACCAGCACATCATGGCCGGCCCGCCGACAGGCGTCGGCAAAGGGGACAAGTGGGCGAAAATGGCCAGAGTTGGCAGTGGTGGCAAACAGAACGCGCATGACCGCCGACGCTAGATGGCGACGACCACGCGTCCGTGACATCCATCACGGTACGAAGGAGGAGCACGATGACCGAGCACAGGATCGGAACCCGCGAGGAATGGGGAGCGGCTCGCGACGAGCTTGCGAAGCTCGAGGCCGAGCACGCCGAGCTCGGCCAGAGGGTGACCGAGCAGCGGCGGCAGCTTCCCTGGGTTCCGGTGGAGAAGGAGTACCGGTTCGACACCGAGGACGGGGAGAAGACGCTCGCCGAGCTCTTCGACGGGCGCTCGCAGCTCCTCGCCTACAACATCATGTTCGGGCCCGATTACGAGCTCGGCGCCTGCCCCGGGTGCTCGAACCTGGCGGATGAGCTCGACGCCACGCGCGTGCATCTGAATCACCGCGACGTGACGCTGATCTGCTTCTCGCGCGCGCCGATCGGCCGGCTGATCGACTACAAGCGGCGGATGGGGTGGCACTTCCCCTACGTCTCGACCAATGGGACGGAGTTTCCGTTCGACTTCGGGCTCGCGCTCACGCCCGAGCAGGCGCAGGAGATCCCAGAGGTCAAGGGAATGATCGATCAGCCGCCCGAGTGGCTGCGGGACTGGGGGCAGCAGGTCGGAGCCAGGCTCGAGGACGCCCTGCGCGAGGGCCCTGGCTTCATCGCGTTCGCCCGCGACAACGGGAGCGTCTACCACACCTACACGGTGACCGCACCCGATCCGTTCGTTGCGCCGTACACCTCGTTCCTGCTCAAGCGAACCCCGAAGCCTGAGCCCCAGGAGCCCCGCGCCTGGCGCAAGGACGAGTACCCGGACTGATCGCGAGGCCGTCCGCGCGGTTGCCTTCGGGCGGCGCTCGGCTTTTGCTCTCGCAGCCGTCCTCTACCGCAGGAGCCCCCTGCAGTTCGGCCCCAGTCTTTCAGCGGCTTGTCCCCGGAAGCTCCTGAGGCTCACACCGTGCGTGATGATCAGCCGGTGACACTCAATGATGCCCGCCTCGGGGGCGGTTGGGCTCCTGACCGAGATAACAAAACGTGTGCCGGGCGGGTACACGTGGCCCGGGCCGCACGACTGACCGGACTTGAGCTGACATCGCACTTGTGACACCGCGGGGAGCTGGCTGAAGCCGGCGATGTAAACGACCTTGAGCCGCGTGAGACGAAGCGCGGTAACGCACCCGGTGGGCGGACACCTCTCCCGGACCTGAAGCCTGTACCGCACTTCGAAGACCGCGTCCGGGCAGCCGTCGAGAAAGTAGTCAGGTGCATGTCGGTCGCCGACCGTGGGGCACTTGTCGTCGAGGTCAGCGAAGCCGTCGCCATCTGAGTCAGGACACCCGGAGACGGTTCCCTCTACTCCGGGACAACGATCCAGGTCCGTGCCGGGCGTCTGCGCGGAAGCACCTGCAGCGGCGGCGGTGCATATCACCAACACCAGCCCGATGCCGGCTGTGCGGGGTGCGAGCCTCATGGGCCGACAATCTCACGCTCTCACACAAGCGTCAAGTTACGTCCTCGTGATGCATGCGGCTCGCATTACGCGCCGCGAGGAGCGGCAGTTACAGCGCGTGGACCGCCCTGGCGTCCCGGCGGGCGCGACAGCGACCGTGAAACCGGAGACCCCCGCTTCCTAGAGCGGGATTCTTGGACGCGCCCGGCAGGATTCGAACCTGCGACTTCTGCCTCCGGAGGGCAGCGCTCTATCCACTGAGCTACGGGCGCGAGGTCATGCGAGTGTAGACCGCCCATGGTCGTCGCCGTCATATCCGACACCCATATGCCGCGCGGGGCGCGGCGGTTGCCGGAGGCGTTCGTCGAGCGGATCCGGGGCGCCGATCTCTTGCTCCACGTCGGGGACTTCACGACGGTCGCGGTGCTGCGCGAGCTCGAGGCGATCGGCCCGCCGCTGCTCGGCGTGCACGGCAACGTCGACAGCGCCGAGCTGTGCGACCTGTTCCCGGCCGAGCGCGTCGTCGACGCGGACGGCGCCCGCATCGGCATGCTCCACGATGCCGGTCCGCGCGCCGGTCGGCTGACGCGCATGAGGCGTCATTTCGGCGACCGGGCGGCTGATGCCGTGATCTTCGGCCACTCCCACCTGCCTCTCCACGAGCGCGCCGACGACGGCTTTCAGATCTTCAACCCCGGTAGCCCGACCGAACGCCGCCGCGCTCCGGCTCACACCATGGGCCTGGCCCGCATCGATGCTGGCGAGATCGCCTTCGAGCTGGTCACCGCCGCTTGATACCGTATACGGCATCATGAGGCCCGCAGACCTGATCCGCGACACCCGCCGCCGCAAGCGGCTCAGCCAGCGCCGTCTCGCGCTGCGCGCGGGCACGAGCCAGAGCGCGATCGCCCGCATCGAGAGCGGTGAGGAGGAGGTCACCTGGCCGCGCCTGCGCGCGATCATGGTCTCGATGGGGGAGGAGCCGCTCCTGGCGAGCCGCCCGCTGCCGAGCCGCTACGACGCGGCCGACCTGCTCGCCCAGCGAAGCGCCTCGCCGAGCCGGCGCCTGGAAGGCGGCCTTGCCTTCGACAAGCTCGCGAGCGAGCTCAGGGTCGCCGCGCGGCAGGCGCGAAGCGGTGCCTGAGGAAGCCGGCCAGACCTTCGATCCACGCGAGATCCTGCTGGCGCTGGCGGAGCACGGCGTGGACTACGTGGTGGTGGGCGGTGTGGCCGTTCAGGCGCACGGCCACGGCCGCTCCACGCGCGACCTCGACCTGATCCCGAGGCCCGATCTCCTCAACCTGAGCCGTTTGGGCGAGGCGCTCGCCGCCATCGGCGCCCACCTCCTGAGCGCCGACATTCCGATCGACGTCTCCGATCCGCAGCTGCTCAAGCGCGCAGCGCTGGTGCCGCTCATGACCGAGCACGGTCGCCTCGACCTCCTGAACATCGAGCACATCGCGGGCGCGCCCCGCTACGAGGACCTGCGCGAGCGCGCCTTCACCGCGGAGATCGACGGCAACCCGGTCCGCGTCGCGGGCCTCGACGACCTGCTGAGAATGAAGCGCGCCGCCGGCCGCGACGTCGATCTCGACGACATCGGTGCGCTGACGCGAGCCGACGAAGAGCTCGAACGCGAAGCGCGCGAGTCAACATAGGCGCCCATGGACCTCGACGTGCTCTTCGTCGGCACCGCCGGCTCGGCCCCGAATGCGAGGCGCGGGCTACCCGCCACGCTCGTTAGGCGCGGCGGCGACCGCCTGCTGTTCGACTGCGGGGAGGGCACGCAGCGCCAGCTCGTGAGGTCGATCGGCCTCGTCGAGCTCGAGGAGGTCTTCCTCACGCACTTCCACGCCGATCACGTGCTCGGCCTGCCCGGCATGCTCAAGACGTTCAGCCTGCGCCAGCGCGAGCGGCCGCTGACCGTGTACGGGCCGCGCGGCCTGCGCGAGCTGTTTCGCCTCCTGGGTCCGATCGTCGGCCGCCACACCTTTCCGATCGAGCTGGTCGAGCTCGAGCCCGACGAGGAGCTCGACCGCGACGGCTATCGAATCGCCGCCTACGCCGTCGACCACGGTCCCCGCACGCTCGGCTTCGCGCTCGTCGAGGACCCGCGGCCGGGCGCCTTCGATCCCGAGCGCGCGCGTCAACTGGGAGTGACGCCCGGCCCGGACTTCGGTCGCCTGCAGGGGGGCGAGGAGGTCGACGGCGTTCGCCCCGACCAGGTGATGGGCGAGCCGAGGCGCGGCCGCAAGGTCGTGATCGCCGGTGACTCGGCGCCGTGTGAGATGACGCGCCTGGTCGCCTGGCAGGCGGATCTGCTGGTCCACGAGTCGACCTTCCTCGACGAGGAGGCCGAGCGCGCCGCCGAGACCCGCCACTCCACAGCGCGCCAGGCCGGCGAGCTTGGCGCGGAGGCCGAGGTCCACATGCTCGCGCTCACCCACGTATCGCCGCGCTACGGCGGCCGCGAGCTGCGCGACGAGGCGCGCGCGGCGTTCGCCGAGCGCCTCGGGACCGCGGCCGACGGGGTGCGCGGCCGCGTGATCGTCCCGCGCGACTTCGACCGCGTGGAGATCCCCTTCCCCGAACGCGGCGACCCGGTGCACGTGAAGGCGAGCGAGCGCCCGCCGGAGCAGATCGCGCCCGGCCCCGAGCCCGCGGCATAGCTGGAGCTCCGGCGCCACCGTCCTGTTCCGCTGTTGCTCTGCAACAGCAAGGCAGGACAGCGCCCCGGGATCTGGGCCCAGCTAACCGACGGCGGCCATCGGCCCGCACGACTCGATGTCGCGCAGCAGCTGCTCGGCGCGCTCGGGTCCCCAGCGTCCCGAGCCGACCAGGTCGCCGGCCAGGTCGCCCACCCGTGTGAGTCCGTCACGGGCCTCGGCGTCCCGTGCCAGGACCTCGCAGAAGAGCAGGGAGTCGGCGGCCTCGCGGACCATCGCGCGCTCCTCGGCACTCAGCGGATCGGGGCCGTCATCGCGCAGGGTGTGCATCAAACGGCCGTAGGCCTGTGCGCGCTCGGGGCTCACCGCGGCGGAGGGTAGCGCCGACCCCCTTGCTAGTCTCGCTGTGAGTTCCTTTAAACCGGTCCGGTGAGGCCAGGAAGGGGCAGTGCAGTGAGTGAGAAGACGGTCCTCGACCGCGAGGACGTGCGGCGCACGCTGGTGCGAATCGCACACGAGATCGTCGAGAAGACGGGCGGAGAGGGAGTCGCGGTCGTCGGAATCCACCGTCGCGGCGCCGTGCTGGCAGCGCGCCTGCGCGACCTGGTGGCCGAGCTCGTCGGCGAGCCCGTCCCGCTCGGCGACATCGACATCAGCTTCTACCGCGACGACCTTGCGCGGCGCGAGCCAACAGCGCAACCGGTCGTGCACGCCTCGCACATCGACTTCGCAGTCGAGGACACGACGATCGTTCTGGTAGACGACGTCCTCTACACCGGCCGCACGGTAAGAGCCGGCATCGACGCGCTGTTCGACTACGGGCGCCCCGCGAAGGTGCAGCTCGCTGTGCTCGCCGACCGCGGCCACCGCGAGCTGCCGATCCGGCCCGACTACGTCGGCAAGAACCTGCCAACCGCCCGCGACGAGCGGGTCAACGTACGAGTGGAGGAGATCGACGGCATGGACGAGGTCGCAATCGCCGAGCCCGTGGAGGATCTGGCATGAACGCCCATCTGCTGTCGGTCGACGACCTCTCACGCGACGACGTCGAGCGCATCCTGGGCCGCGCCGAGAGCTTCGCCGAGGTCTCCGGGCGCGAGATCAAGAAGGTGCCGACGCTGCGCGGGCGCACGGTGATCAACCTCTTCTACGAGGCCTCGACGCGAACCAGCTCGAGCTTCGAGCTCGCCGCCAAGCGGCTCTCCGCCGACCTCGTCAGCATCAAGTCGAGCGGGTCGGCGGTCGACAAGGGCGAGTCGCTCAAGGACACGGTGCAGACCCTCTCGGCCTATGACCCTGCAGCGATCGTGATTCGCTCGCCTCAGGTCGGGGCGGCCGCGCTGGTGGCTCGCTGGACGCGCGCTTCGGTCATCAACGCCGGAGACGGCAAGCACGAGCACCCGACCCAGGCGCTGCTCGACCTCTACACGCTCAAGCAGCGGGTGGGGTCGCTCGAGGGCCTCAAGGTCTGGATCGTCGGCGACGTGCTCCACAGCCGCGTGGCGCGCTCGAACATCCTGGCCTTCTCGCGCATGGGCTGCGAGGTCACGGTCTGCGGCCCGCCGACGCTGATGCCGCGCGGGATCGAGTCGCTCGGGTGCCGGGTGCAGACGACGCTCGACCGGCTGGGTGACGCGGACGTGGTCTACGCCCTGCGCATGCAGCTCGAGCGCATGTCCGGGTCGTTCGTGCCCTCGCTGCGCGAGTACGCCGCGCAGTACCAGATCGACGGCCGGCGGCTCGGACCCAACCAGCTGTTGATGCACCCGGGGCCGGTCAACCGGGGCGTCGAGCTGGCCGCGGAGGTGATCGACTCCCCCCAGGCGCTGATCGTGCAGCAGGTCGAGTCCGGCGTGGTGGTGCGCATGGCGGTGCTCTACGAGCTGCTCGCCGGCCGCGGAGCCCCGAGCGGGCTCCGCTCGAGTGCGACCACGGAGCCGCAGCCCGCATGAACCAGGCTCCGCGCAACAACGGCAGCGCCCGGGCGATCCAGCTCGACTTCACGCCCGTCCCGCCCGCGACCGTGCTCGTCCGCGGCGCGCGCGTGCTGGACCCGCGCACCGGGCTCGACGGGGTCAGCGACCTGCTCGTCCGCGACGGCTCGATCGCCGAGATCGGCGACTCGCTCGGCGCCCCGGACGGCGCCGAGGTCGTCGACGCGGAGGGCCTGCACGCCTTCCCGGCCTTCGTCGACCCCCACGTGCACCTGCGCACGCCCGGGCGCGAGGACGAGGAGGACATCGACTCCGGCACTCGCGCGGCCGCGGCGGGGGGCTTCTGCGCGATCCTCGCCCAGCCGAACACCGACCCGGTGGTCGACTCGGCGTCGGTGCTGCGCTCGCTGCGCGAGCGCGCCCGCGCCGAGGCTCGCATCCCGACCGGCTTCCTCGCCGCGATCACGGTGGGCCAGCGCGGCGAGCAGCTGACCGAGATGGCCGACCTCGCCTCGGCCGGCGCCGTGGGCTTCACCGACGACGGCCTGCCGGTTGCGCGCGCCGGCGTCATGCGCCAGGCGCTCCAGTACCAGCGGCTGGCGGGCCGCCTGCTCGCTCTCCACGAGGAGGACCCCTCGCTCTCGGGCGAGGGCGTGATGCACGAGGGCGAGGTGTCGGCCCTGATGGGGCTGGCGGGGATCCCATCGGTGTCCGAGTCGGTGCAGGTGGCGCGCGACTGCGCTCTCGCGGCCTACGAGGAAGGGCAAATCCACGTCCAGCACCTCTCGGCTCGCGAGACAGTCGAGGTGATCCAGCGTGCCAAGGCCGCCGGCACGCAGGTGACCTGCGAGGCAACGCCGCATCACCTGCTGCTGACAGACGATGAGGTCCGCGGGCTCGACACGAACTTCAAGATGAACCCGCCGCTGCGCGCCGAGGCCGACCGCCTCGCTCTGGTCGAGGCGCTTCGCGCCGGGACCATCGATTGCGTGGCCACCGACCACGCCCCTCACGCACGCGAGGAGAAAGAGTCGCCGTTCGAGCAGGCCCCGATGGGGGTGACCGGCCTCGAGACCGCCTTCGCCGCGCTGCACACCGGGCTGGTCTTGCCGGGCGTGCTGGACCTGGCGTTGCTGGTCGACCGGATGACGGCGGGCGGCGAGCCCTTCGGGCTGCCGATCCCGCGCATCGAACCGGGTGCGCCGGCCGACATCTGCCTCGTCGACCTCGACGCGGAGTGGGAGGTGGGCGAGTCCGGCTACGAGAGCCGTTCCGGCAACTGCGCGTTCGCGGGGCGGCGGCTGACCGGTCGCGTGCGCATGACGATCGCGGCCGGCACGGTGGCCTACCGCGAACGCACCTTCGCGCTCGGAGCCGTTAGGTGAGTGCCGCCTACCTGCTGCTCGAAGACGGGACGCGCTTCGAGGGCGAGGCAACGGCGCCGCTCGCCTTCGATGCGCCACGGACCGGCCTCGGCGAGGTCGTCTTCAACACCTCGATGTCCGGCTATCAGGAGGCGGTCTCCGACCCGAGCTACGCCGGCCAGATCATCGTCTTCACCTACCCGCTGATCGGCAACTACGGGGTGGCGGGGGCGCACATGGAATCCGACCGCATCCACGCGCGCGCGGTGATCATGCGGGAGGGCGTCGACCGCGAGGACTCGCCGCACGCCGAGGGCGGATGGCTCAGCTGGCTGCGCGACTGCGGGGTGCCCGCGCTCACCGGCGTGGACACCCGCATGCTGGTCCGCCACATCCGCGACAAGGGCGCCATGCGCGGCGGGGTGTTCGACGCCGCCCTTCCTACCGCCGAGGCCAGGGAGCGCCTGATGGCCGAGCCGGCCATGTCGGGCCGCGACCTCGCCCGCGAGGTCGCCCCGCGCGAGCCGGTGGTGCTGGAGGGGGAGGGCCCGCGCGTGGTTGGCATCGACACCGGCATCAAGCACTCGATCGTGCGCAACCTGCGCGAGCGCGGCGCGCACCTGGAGCTGCTGCCGTGCACGGTGGGAGCCGAAGAGGTGCTCGCGCGCAACCCCGACGCCGTCTTCCTCGCCAACGGACCCGGCGACCCGGCCGCGCTCGACTACGTCGTGGAGACCGTGCGCGGCGTGGTCGGCAAGGTGCCGGTCTGGGGCATCTGCCTGGGCCATCAGCTGCTCTGCCGGGCGGTCGGCCTCGAGACGTTCAAGCTCCCGTTCGGACACCGTGGCGCCAACCACCCGGTCAAGGACCTGCAGACGGGGAGCATCGAGATCACGTCGCAGAACCACGGCTTCGCTGTGCTCGGCCCGGGCGGTGAGCGGACGATCGCCTCCGACGAGCCGGTCCGCTGGGAGACCGATTTCGGCACCGCGGAGCTGCAGCAGCTGAACCTCTATGACCGCACGGTCGAGGGCCTCATGCTGCGCGACGTTCCCGGCTCCACCGTCCAATACCACCCCGAGGCCGGCCCCGGGCCACACGACTCCCTGCACCTCTTCGATCGCTTCATGGACCGGCTGGCAGTTGCCTGATGCCGCGCCGCGACGACATCCGCAAGATCCTCGTCCTCGGCTCTGGCCCGATCGTCATCGGCCAGGCCGCCGAGTTCGACTACTCGGGCGCCCAGGCCTGCAAGGTTCTGCTCGAGGAGGGCTTCGAGGTGGTGCTGGTCAACTCCAATCCGGCGACGATCATGACCGACCCGGAGTTCGCCACCGCCACCTACATCGAGCCGCTGCTGCCCGCCTCGGTGTCAAAGGTGATCGAGCGCGAGAAGCCCGACGCCATGCTTCCCACGCTCGGCGGCGGGACGGCGCTCGACCTCGCGCGCCAGCTCTCGGAGGACGGCACGCTCGCCAAGCACCGGGTGGAGCTGATCGGCGCCGACTACGACGCCATCCGCCGCGCCGAGGACCGCGACATCTTCCGCGCCACGATGGAGCGCGCAGGCCTGCGCGTGCCGCGCAGCGCCGCGGTCAAGTCAATGCGCGAGGCCGAGCGGGCGCTGCCCGAGATCGGCCTGCCGGCGATCGTCCGCCCCGGCTTCACGATGGGCGGCGCCGGCGGCGGCATCGCGCGCTCGGCGGTCGAATACCGCCAGGTGGTGGCCGAGGGCCTCGCCGCATCGCCGATCGGTCAGGTGCTGATCGAGGAGTCGGTGATCGGCTGGGGCGAGTTCGAGCTCGAGGTCATGCGCGACCGCAACGACAACGTGGTGATCGTGTGCTCGATCGAGAACGTGGATCCGATGGGCGTGCACACCGGCGACAGCGTGACGGTGGCGCCGCAGCAGACGCTCACCGACGTGCAGTACCAGCAGCTGCGCGACCAGGCGCTCCAGGTGATCCGTGCGGTGGGAGTCGAGACGGGCGGCTCGAACATCCAGTTCGCGGTCAACTCGCAGACCGACGAGATCGTCGTGATCGAGATGAACCCGCGCGTCTCGCGCAGCTCGGCGCTCGCGTCGAAGGCCACGGGCTTTCCGATCGCCAAGATCGCCGCCCGGCTCGCGGTGGGGTACGCGCTCGAGGAGATCGACAACGACATCACGCGCAAGACGCCGGCGAGCTTCGAGCCGGCGATCGACTACGTGGTGGTCAAGTGGCCGCGCTTTGCCTTCGAGAAGTTCCCGGGCGCCGACGGCCAGCTCCACACCTCGATGCAGTCCGTCGGCGAGGCGATGGCGATTGGACGCACCTTCAAGCAGGCCTTCGTCAAGGCGATGCGCTCGCGCGAGCTCGACGTCACGCCGTCGTTCGACGGCGATCTGCTCGCGCGGCTCGAGTCGCCCTCGCACGACCGCTACGAGGTGATCTTCGAGGCGCTCCGGCGCGGTCATTCGGAGCGCGAGATCGGCGAGCGCACCGAGATCGACCCCTGGTTCCTGGCCGAGCTCGGGCCGCTGGCGCTCGGGGAGGACCCCCAGGCCGGCCTCGAGCGCTCGTTCAAGGCGGTCGATACCTGCGCGGCGGAGTTCGAGGCCGAGACGCCCTACTTCTACTCGGGCTGGGAGCGCACGGTCGCGCACGAGGTGCGTCGAGGCGAGCGCGCGAGCGTGGTGATCCTGGGCAGCGGGCCGAACCGGATCGGTCAGGGAATCGAGTTCGACTACTGCTGTGTTCACGCGGCGATGACCGTGCGCGAGTCGGGCCGCGACGCGGTGATGATCAACTGCAACCCCGAGACGGTCTCCACCGACTACGACACCTCCGACCGCCTCTACTTCGAGCCGCTCACACTCGATGACGTGCTCGGCGTGATCGAGCTCGAACAGCCGGAGGGAGTGATCGTCCAGTTCGGGGGCCAGACCCCGCTCAAGCTCGCCGCCGGCCTCGCCGAGGCCGGTGTGCCGTTGCTCGGCACGCCGGTGGAGTCGATCCACCTGGCCGAGGATCGCCCGAGCTTCGGCGCGCTGCTCGACGAGCTCGGGCTGAAGGGGCCGCCGTACGCGACCGCGACCTCGCCCGCCCAGGCGCTCGAGGTGGCCGACGGCGTGGGGTACCCGCTGCTGGTGCGGCCCTCGTACGTGCTCGGCGGGCGCGCGATGGAGATCTGCTACTCGCGTGAGAGCTTGGCCGGCTACCTCGAGCGGACCAACGGCGACGGCGGGAAGCGAACGATCTTCCTGGACCGCTTTCTCGAGAACGCGATCGAGGTCGACGTGGACGCCCTCTGCGACGGCGAGGAGATCCGGATCGGCGCGATCATGCAGCACGTCGAGGAGGCGGGCGTGCACTCGGGCGACTCCGCTTGCGTGATCCCCGCGATGTCGCTCGGGCCCGACATGCTCGCCCGGGTGCGCCAGGCGACCGAGGCGATCGCGCTGCGGCTGGGTGTGATCGGCCTCATGAACATCCAGTTCGCGGTGTACGGCGACGAGGAGCTGTACGTGATTGAGGCAAACCCGCGCGCGTCGCGGACTGTGCCGTTCGTGTCGAAGGCGATCGGCGTGCCGCTGGCCAAGATCGCATGTCGCCTGATGCTCGGCGAGACGCTCGGGCAGGTCGGCTTCGACGACTCACGCGCGCCGCGCCACGTCTCGGTCAAGGAAGCGGTGCTCCCTTTCGGGCGCTTCCCGCGCGCCGACTCGCTGCTCGGGCCCGAGATGAAGTCCACCGGCGAGGTGATGGGCGTCGCCCCCGACTATCCGACCGCCTTCGGCAAGGCGCAGGCCGCCGCCGGAGCGGAGCTCCCCCAGTCGGGCACGGTGTTCATCAGCGTGACCGACGGAGACAAGTCGGCGTCCACCCAGATCGCCGCCGCCTTCCACGACATGGGCTTCCGGGTGCTGGCGACCGGCGGCACGGCGCAGGCCATCCGGCGCATGGGTGTGCCGGTCGAGCGCATCAAGAAGCTCTCGGAGGGCTCGCCCAACGTGGTGGAGCGCATCGAGGCGGGCGAGGTCGCGCTCGTGATCAACACGCCGACGGGCTCCGGCGCCCGGGCAGACGGCTACGAGATCCGCCGCGCCGCGATCGGCCGCGGCGTGCCCTGCATCACGACGATGACGGGCGCCAGCGCGGCGCAGCGCGCCATTCGGGCCAACCGCAGCGGCGACACCGAGGTGATCTCGCTCCAAGAGCTGCACGGCGAGACTCGACTCCGGGGCGACCGTGAGCACAGTCCCACACACTGAGCCGCGCACGCTGGCCCCGCCCGAGCGCCGCCGGTTGCGTGTGACCGATGTCGCGTCCCTCGGTGCCTACCACTTGATCAGCGCCCTGGAGGCGAGGGGGCTCCCGCAGCCGCACCCCGGCCAGTTCTACATGTTGTCCACGAGCGAACGCTGGGGCGGCGGGCCGGATGAGCGGCCCTATCTGCCGCGTGCCTTCTCCTACGCGCGCGCGCGCGACGGCGAGCTCAGCTTCCTGCTCGAAGCGGTCGGGCCCGGCACCTCCCGCCTCGCCGAGCTGCGCGCGGGGGAGGGCCTGAGCGTGGTCGGCCCCCTGGGCTGCGGCTGGCGCGAGCCGCGCGCGGGCACCCGGCCGCTGCTCGTGGGCGGCGGCATCGGCGCCGCGCCCTTGCTCTGCTTGCAGGACGAGCTCGGCGCCGACGCTCCCGTGCTGCTCGGCTTTCGCTCAACGGACCATGCCGCTGCGGCGTCCCTGTTCGCCGGCGCGCCCGCGCTTGCCACCGACGACGGCTCGGCCGGGCGCCAAGCGCTCGTCACAGACCTGCTGCGCGAGCGGCTCGACGGCGATCGCGCGGCAACCGTGTTCGCGTGCGGGCCGCCGGCGATGCTGGAGGCCGTCCGGCGCATCTGCGCGGACATGGGCGTCTTCGCGCAGCTCGCGCTCGAGTCGGGGATGGCGTGCGGCTTCGGGGCCTGCTTCGGCTGCGTCGTCCCCACCAAGGACGGCTACATCCGCCTATGCGTCGACGGTCCGGTGCTCGAGGCCGAGGTGCTCGAGTCGGCCGTCTTTCCAGGGGCGGGCCACTGATGGTCGACCTCTGCGGGGTACGCCTGCGCGGCCCGGTCCTGAACGGGTCGGGCACGTTCGACGCGATCGCCGCCAGGCGCGCCTTCGGTGACGCCCTGCTCGAGCGCTTTCCCTTCGACGCCTTCGTCTCCAAGACAATCACGCTCGCAGCGCGGGAGGGCAATCCGCCACCGCGGCTGTGGGAGACCGCGGCCGGGCTGATCAACTCGATCGGGCTTCCGAACAAGGGCCTCGAGGGATTCCTGGCCGCCGACCTCCCTGAGCTGGCGGAGCTGCCCGTGCCGCTGGTGGTGTCCGTCATGGGCTTCAGCCGCAATGAGCTCGCGACGCTCGTCGCCCGGGTGGGGGAGCGCGACGAGGTGGCCCTGATCGAGCTGAACGTCTCGTGTCCCAACGTCGAGACCGGCCTGGTGATGGGCGCCGACCCGGCCGAGACCGCCCGCGCTGTCGAGCACGTGCGGGCGCTGACCGACCGGCCCCTGATCGTCAAGCTCACTCCCAACGCCAACGCGCCCGCCGCGGTGGCGCGCGCGGCCGAGCAAGCCGGCGCCGATGCGGTCTCGCTGATCAACACGCTCAAGGGGATGGCGCTCGATCCGCGCGGCTCGCGGCCGTGGCTCGGGGGCACCACGGGCGGCGTGTCCGGGCCGGCTGTGCGGGCGGTGGCCCTCCAGCAGGTCCATTCGGTCGCGGGCGCCGTCGAGATGCCGGTGATCGGGATGGGCGGGGTGGCCAGCGGCCGCCACGCGGCCGACCTGATGGCCGCCGGGGCGACCTGCGTGGCCGTCGGCACCGAAAGCTTTCGAGATCCGGGCGCCGGAACGCGCATCGGGGCCGAGCTGGCCGAGCTGCGGCCGCTGGTCGCGGGCTGAGTGACCGCCGCCAAACCGCGTCCACCCACCGCGGGCACGGGCGCGCCCCCAGCCTGCGCCGCCGTGCCCTCCATCCGGGGGACCTGATCACGATCTTTTCACGGAAGGAGCGGGATCTTTTCGAAGCGGCCGCCGATCGCGGAAGGGCCCCCGTCGAAAAATCCCTGCAAACGATCACAATACGCTCAAGGAGCCGCAACCCACCTCAAGCTGAGGTGGAGGTGTAGCTGAATTCGCGGATTTTTTGCGTCTGCTGGCCCGCCAGGCGGGTCGCAGCGTGTACTATCGCCGCCCATGCCGGCCGCCCCGCAATCGCCCGCCAAGACTACGTCTGCGGGCCTGGCTCCCGAGCGCTCTTTGAACCAGCGAATGGACGCTCTGAAGCGCGCGAACGAGATTCGTACGCGCCGGGCGCGCCTCAAGCGGGATCTCAAGGCGGGACGTACCAACATCCACGGTCTCCTGCTCAACCCGCCTGACTATGTGCTCACCGCAAAGGTGTTCGACCTGCTGCTGGCGGTCCCCAAGTACGGGCGCGTGAAGGTGAATCGAATCCTCACGCACTGCCGCATCTCGCCCAGCAAGACGATCGGCGGCCTCTCCGACCGCCAGCGCAACGAGCTCGTCTCCTTCCTACGCCGCTAGCGGCCGGGCGCGGGGCCCGTGAACACACCGATCGTCGTCATCACGGGTCCCTCCGGGGTCGGCAAGGGCACGCTGATCAGCGGCCTGCTCCGGGAGGTGCCGGGCCTCCAGCTGGCGGTGTCGGCCACCACTCGGGCGCCGCGGGAGGGCGAGCTGCACGGCGTCGACTATCACTTCCTGAACTTCGGGGACTTCGAACGGCGGGTGGCCGAGGGCGAGTTCGTCGAGCACGCCGAATACGCCGGAAACCACTATGGGACACTCAAATCCGAGCTCAGCCGGCCCGCTCGCGGCATCGTGCTCGAGATCGACGTGCAGGGCGCGCGCCAGGTCCGCGAGAGCCTGCCCGAGGCGGTCCAGGTCTTTATCGAGCCGCCGTCCTTCGAGCATCTGGAGGCACGGCTCGCAAGCCGCGGCGCGGACCGGCCGGCTGACATCGAGCGCCGGCTCGCGGCGGCAAGGGCGGAGGTGAACGCCGCAGACGAGTTCGACCACCGCATCGTCAACGACGATCTGCAGACCGCCCTCCGTGAGCTCTCGGAGCTCGTCGCTACAGTGTGTCCGTCGTGATCAAGCCACGCCTAGACAAGCTGCTCGAACAGGTGGATTCGCACTACGCCTGTGTTCTCGTCGCCGCCAAGCGGGCGCGACAGATCAATTCCTACTACCACAACCTCGGCGAGGGAACGTTCGACGAGTACCCGCCTCCGATGGTGGAGACCGGCTCGAAGAACTACCTGAAGATCTCGCTCGAGGAAATCGCAGCAGGCAAAATCAAGTACCGCTACCGGTAGCAGCGCGCACATGACCGGCGCCTCGCTTTGTCCTCGGTCGCTCGTGTGCAGAGCACACGTCGCTCCCTGCGTCCTTGCGAGGCTTGGTCCTGAGCGCGCTGCCACGGCGTAGAGGCAGGTCGGTGGCGCGAATCCTCCTCGGAGTATCCGGCGGGATCGCCGCTTACAAGGCCGTGGAGCTGGTGCGCCTCGCTACCGCAGCGGGATATGCCGTGCGGGTCGTCCAGACGCCGGCCAGCCTGAACTTCGTCGGGCGCGCCACCTTCGAGGGCGTCACCGGCGCACCCGTGCTCGTGGACGAGTTCGAGCACGATCCGGCTCGGGGCGCCTACCCCGGCGAGCCCGCGCCCGATCACGCCCCGATCTCCCACCTCGAGCTCGTCCGCCAGGCGGACGTCCTGTGCGTCGCGCCCGCGTCGGCCAACACGATCGCGAAGCTGGCCCACGGGCTGGCCGACAACCTGCTCACGAGTGCCGCGCTGGCGTCCACGGGGCCGTTGGTGGTGGCACCGGCGATGAACACCCATATGTACGAGCACGCCGCCACTCAGGCCAACCTGGACCTGCTGCGCTCGCGCGGCGCTGTGGTCGTGGAGCCCGAGAGCGGACGGCTGGCCTCACGCGGAGAGCGGGGCGTGGGACGGCTGGCCGAGCCGGCACGCATCCTCGAGGCGCTGCGGGCGGTGCTCGCCAGCGCCGGAGGACCGCTCGACGGGCTGCGAGTGCTGGTCACCGCCGGCGGAACGCGCGAGCCGATCGACTCCGTGCGCTACGTCGGCAACCGCTCGTCCGGTCGCATGGGGATCGCACTCGCCGAAGAGGCAGCCCGGCGCGGCGCGGAGGTGACCTTGGTGGCGGCCAATGTCACGCCCGCAAAGCCCGCCGGCGTGCGCACGGTCGAGGTGGAGAGCGCCGCCGACCTGCTCGAGGCAGTCGATTCGGCCTTCGCTGGTACCGACGTTCTGCTGATGGCGGCCGCCGTCGCCGACTTCCGCCCGGCCGAGGCGCTCGCCGACAAGCTCGTCAAGAGCGGCCTCGACGGCCTGGCGCTCGAGCTCGAGCCCACCGAGGACGTGCTGGCGAGCATGGGGACCAAGCGCACGGCGGCCCAGACGCTCGTGGGCTTTGCCGCAGAGCACGGTGAGGGCGCGGTCGAGCGCGGGCGCGCGAAGCTCGAGCGTAAGGGCCTCGACGCGGTCGTGGTCAACGACATTTCGCGCTCGGACATCGGCTTCGACTCCTCCGACAACGAGGTGACGATCGTCACCTCCGCGGGCGAGCGGCACGTGCCGCTGTCCTCCAAGGACGCCGTCGCGGCGGCGATCCTGGACGAGGTCGAGGCGCTTCGAACCAAGGCGGCGGCGCGCCCGCCGGGGGCGCTGGGCGGAAGCCGCCGGCTCGGCCGGCGGCGCAGCGAGGAGTTACCTTAAGAGCACGAGGATGAGCTCGGAAGGCGCATACGAGCTGTTCAAGAAAGGCAGTGACCTGCTCGAGCGCGGCGACTTCATGGCCGCCTCGGTTCCTCTGGAACGAGCCCGCTCGCTCGAGCCCGACAAGAGCTCGATTCGCGAGGCTCTCGGCCGCGCCTACTTCCGCTCGGCACGCTTTGCCAAGGCCGCCGAGGAGTTCGCCGCCGTGGTCGAGGCCTACCCGGTCAACGACTACGCCCATTTCTGCCTCGGGCGCTCGCTCGAGAAGACGGGCCGCACCGACGAGGCGCGCCGGCACGCCGCTCTGGCCGCCCACATGCGCCCGGATCGCAAGGATTACCAGGCCTTTCGCGAGCGCCTGGAAGTCGCCTGAGCGTCCAAGGCGCGGCGCGGATGCGGGCTCTGGTGCAGCGAGTGAGCGAGGCGGCGGTCAGCGTCGACGGCCGCGAGGTCGCGCGCATAGGGCGCGGACTGCTCGTGTTGCTCGGGATCACCCACGGCGACGGCCCGGCCGAAGCGGATCGGCTCGCGGGCAAGCTCGAGCGCCTGCGCATCTTCGAGGACGTGGAGGGACGGATGAACTTGTCGGTCCGCGAGGTCGAGGGGGAGGTCCTGTGCGTCTCCCAGTTCACGCTCTACGGCGACGTCCGCAAGGGCAACCGGCCGAGCTTCGTGGATGCCGCCCCGCCCGGGCAGGCGGAGCCGCTGTACGAACACGTGCGCGAGGCGCTGAGTGCCCAAGGCGGCGTGTTCGGCGCGCGCATGCGGGTGGCGCTCGTCAACGACGGGCCCGTGACCTTGTTGGTAGAGGCGTAGGATCGCGACATGGACGAGAACCGCGTCGAGGTACTGCGGGCGATCGCCGACACGGTGGTCCCCAAGATCGAGAGGGACGACGACCCCGATGGCTTCTGGGCGCGCTCCGGAAGCGAGATCGGCGCGCACCTCGGCGTCGCCGAGGCGATCGGGGCCATGCCCGCGATCCAGCGCGACGGCCTCGGGCAGCTGCTCGACGGCCTGCACGAGATGGGCTTTCTGAGCGCTTCGCGGCGCTCGCGTGAGCAGCTCCTGCGCAACCTGACCGCGCTCGGCCCCGAGGCGGCCGCGGGCGGGCAGGCCCTCGCCGGGCTCTCGCTGTTCGTTGCCTACGGCATGCCCGACCCCCAGACGGGCGTCAACCCGTTCTGGGCGACCTTCGGCTATCCAGGGCCCGGGGCACCCAACGTGCCGGGGCAGAAGGCCGTCACGCCGCTCGACCCCGTTGGGGCACATGCGAGCTACGAGGCCGACGCCGTCGTCGTCGGCTCCGGCGCCGGCGGCGGAGTGATCGCGGCCGCGCTCGCCGAGGCCGGCCACAAGGTGATCGTGCTCGAGGCCGGCGGCCTGTTCGACGAGTCCGACTTCAACGGCTACGAGCTCTGGGCCTACCAGAACCTCTACTGGCGTGGCGGCCCCAGCCCGACCGCGGACATGAACGTGTCGCTTTACGCCGGCTCGACCTACGGCGGCGGCACCACGGTCAACTGGACCAACTGCCTGCGCACCAAGCCCTGGGTTCGCGAGCAGTGGGCGCGCGAGCACGGGCTCGAGGGTCTCGACGGGCCCGACTTCGACCGTCATCTCGACTCCGTCTGGGAGCGCCTCTCGGTCAGCGACCGCTGCTCCCACCTCAACGGCACCCAGACGCTCATGCAGCACGGGGCGAACAAGCTCGGCTGGTCGTTCAAGACGATCACGCGCAACATCGACGAGTCCTGCTACGACCCGGCGACCGCGGGCTTCATCGGGTTCGGCGACAAGTCGGGCGCCAAGCAGTCGACCGCCAAGACCTACCTGGCGGACGCCGTCGAGCGTGGCGCCGACGTGATCGTCCGCTGCGTTGCCGAGCGTGTGCTGGTCGAGGGCGGCCGCGCCGCCGGCGTCGAGGCTGCCTACCTCGATCCCGAGAGCGGGCGCAGCGCGCGGGTGACGGTGCGGGCGCCGCGCGTGGTGGTGGCGTGCGGAGCGCTCGAGTCGCCTGCGCTCCTCCTGCGCTCCGGGCTCGGCGGCGACGCCGTGGGCAAGCATCTGCGCCTGCATCCCTGCACCGCGATCTTCGCCCAGCACAACGAGGACACGCGCGCCTGGTGGGGCGCCCCGCACGCCGGCCTCGTCGATGAGTTCTCGAACGCCGAGGACGGCTACGGCTTCCTGATCGAGGCGACCCACTACGCGACCGGCACGGGCGCCGCGGCGCTGCCGTTCGTGGGTGGCGAGAGCCACAAGGCGACTATGGCCGACTACAAGTACGGCGCCACCCTGATCGGCCTGGTGCGAGACCATGGCGCCGGGCAGGTCACGATCGACGAGGCGGGGCTGGCCGTGCCCTGGTACTCGCTCGACGATCCGCTCGACGTGCGCAACACGCACCGCGCGATCGACGCCCAGGTGCGCCTCCACGTGGCGGCCGGCGCGCGGCAGATCCAGGCGCTCGCGAGCGGCCTGCCGACCTGGCGGGCGGGCGACGACCTGGGCCACTACATCGAGCGCCTCCAGCGTGTGCCCCTGCGCGCCGGTGGATTCCGCCTCTTTGCCGCACACCAGATGGGCACCTGCCGGATGGGGTCAGACCCCAAGACGAGCGTGGCCAACCCGCACGGCGAGCTTCACGACACGCCCGGAGTCTGGATCGGCGACGCGAGCGCGTTCCCGACCCCGTCGGGCACCAATCCGATGATCACGATCATGGCGCTCGCCCACCGAACCGGCGAGGCGATCGTGGCGGCGAGCCCGGCGAGCACGTCGAGCGCCACCACCGTCACGGCGTAGAAGGAGAGACCCAATGGCCATCGCAACAGACGCGCTCACCCGCGACAGGCTCTACATCGGAGGCGAGTGGGTCGAGCCCGCCGGCTCGGGCACGCTGGAGGTCATCAACCCCACCACCGAGGAGGTCATAGCCCGGGTTCCCGAGGGCACGGCCGAGGACGCCGATCGCGCGGTGCGTGCGGCCCGCGCCGCCTTCGACTCCTGGTCGGCGCTCTCGCCCTACGAGCGCGCGGCCTACTGCGAGGCCATCGGTGCGGGCCTCGCCGCCCGCGGCGACGAGCTGGCGGCGCTGATCACCACCGAGCTCGGCATGCCGATCGGGCTCTCGCGGATGGTCCAGGCCGGGCTGCCCGCGGTCACGTTCGCTTCGATGCCCGAGCTGGTCGAGGAGATCGCCTGGGAGGAGGAGGTCGGAAACTCGCTGATCGTGCGCGAGGCCGCCGGCGTGGTCGCGGCGATCACGCCCTGGAACTACCCGCTGCACCAGATCGCCAACAAGGTCGCGCCCGCGATCGCGGCCGGCTGCACGGTCGTGGTCAAGCCGAGCGAGATCGTGCCGCTCAACGCGTTCGTGCTCGCCGAGATCTGCGAAGCCGTGGGGCTGCCCGCGGGCGTGTTCAACCTTGTGACCGGTACCGGGCCGGTGGTCGGGGAGGCGATCGTCTCGCACCCCGAGACCGACATGATCTCGTTCACCGGATCCACGCGCTCGGGCCGGCGCGTGTCCGAGCTCGCCGCGGCCG
The DNA here is from genome assembly GCA_963762265.1 of uncultured Thermoleophilaceae bacterium. GTDB lineage: Bacteria > Actinomycetota > Thermoleophilia > Solirubrobacterales > Thermoleophilaceae > JACVRW01. Next base: position 176,434 of record CAVXKC010000001.1, read on the forward strand.
GCGTCAAGCCGGTCGCCCTCGAGCTGGGTGGGAAGTCGCCGCTGGTGATCCTCGACGACGCCGATCTCGAGCAGGCCGTCACCGACGGCGTGGCGAAGTGCTTTCTCAACTCGGGCCAGACCTGCAGTGCGCTGACGCGCATGCTCGTCCCGCGCGACCAGCTCGAGGCGGCGGAGAGGATCGCCGCCGTGGTGGCCGAGGCGTTCGCCGCGGGCGACCCGTTCGTCGACGGGTCGGCGATGGGGCCGCTCGTGTCCAAGGCGCAGCGAGGGCGCGTGCGTGCGTACATCGAGAAGGGCACCGAGGAGGGCGCCAAGCTCGTGACCGGAGGAGCCGAGCCGCCGGAAGGACTCGACACGGGCTGGTTCGTGCAGCCGACGGTGTTCTCGGGGGTCAGCTCCGACATGACGATCGCCCAGGAGGAGATCTTCGGGCCGGTGCTGTCGATCATGCCCTACGAGGACGAGGAGGACGCCGTCCGAATCGCCAACGACACCATCTACGGCCTCGCCGGCGGCGTCTGGTCGGCGGACGAGGAGCGCGCGAAGAAGGTGGCCGCGCGCATCCGCACGGGGCAGGTCGAGATCAACGGCGGCACCTTCAACCCACTGGCGCCGTTCGGCGGCTACAAGCAGTCGGGCCACGGCCGCGAGCTCGGCCGATACGGCCTCGAGGAGTTCCTCGTGGCGAAGTCGCTACAGCTTTAGCGGGCCGGCCAAGTCGGCTCGGCCGGCTGCTTCGCAGGGGGTGAGGCCCGAAGCAGCCGGCTCGGCCGGCTGCGCTGGGATGGGTCTATACTCGCCGTTACAACTTCAGCCGTACGCCGCCCTTTTCCCGGGGGCGGCGCCTGAAGGTGGGCCTTACGGTCCACCTTTTTTTCGACCAAAGCCAGAACGCCCATGCAGACCGATCCCCTCCAGAACGACATCGAAAGGCGACTCGCCTCCGCCGAGCCGGAGGTCGAGCTGTTGTCTGTGGAGAAGGTCGGGGCGGAGCGGCTGCGCCTCTTCATCGACCACCCCGAGGGGGTATCGCTCGAGCTCTGCGAGCGAGTCACGAGACAGCTCGGCGACCTGCTGGCGGCCTATGGGCTCGAGGTCTCGTCGCCGGGGCCGGAGCGGCCGCTCACCAAGCCTGAGCACTTCAGGCGCTTTCTCGGGAAGCGCGTGCGCGTGCGCCTGCGCCAGCCGCGCGCCGGGCACCGCAGCTACACCGGTGAGCTCGTGGGCGCCTCCGAGGAGGAAGTGACCGTCGCCGCCGACACCGGCATCGTTTCGGTTGCCTACTCCGACATCAATCGCAGCAACCTGCTGGAGGGGAAGGGATGACAAAGGAGATCGTCGAAGCGGTCGGAGTACTCGAGCGCGAGAAGGGCATCTCCGCCGATCGCCTCATGGCCGCGCTGGAGGATGCGCTGCTCTCGGCATACAAGAAGACACCCGGTGCCGCGCAGTACGCGCGCGTCGAGGTCGACCGAGACAGCGGCGACTTCCGCGTCTACGAGCTGATCCTGCCGCCCGACCTCGAGGAGCAGCTGCTCGACGAGGTCGAGGAGGAGGCGGGCGAGCCGAGCGTCGACCCGGAGACCGGCGAGATGGTCTATCCCGAGCCTCCCGAGATCGATCAGGAGCGGCTGCTGCATTACCGCGACCAGATCGAGGAGCATGACGTCACGCCCGAGGACTTCGGGCGCATCGCCGCCCAGACGGCCAAGCAGGTGATCCTCCAGCGGATCCGCGAGGCCGAGCGGGACATGATGTTCAACGAGTACCAGGACCGCGTGGGCGAGCTGATCACCGGCATCGTCCAGCAGTCGGACTCGCGCTACACACTCGTCCAGCTGCGCGAGCGCGTCGAGGCGCTGCTCCCGCGCGGCGAGCAGGTACACGGCGAGCGCTACGACCACGGCCAGCGCGTCAAGGCGATCATCACCGACGTCTCAAACCAGGCGAAGGGGCCGTCGATCATCGTGTCGCGCCGCTCGCCGGAGCTGATTCGCGCGCTCTTCGAGCTCGAGGTGCCCGAGATCGCCGACGGCCTTGTCGAGATCGAGAACGTCGCGCGCGAACCGGGCTACCGCTCGAAGATCGCCGTTGTCTCTCACGCGTCCGGAGTCGATCCGGTCGGCGCCTGCGTCGGTCCGCGCGGATCGCGTGTGCGCATGGTCGTGTCCGAGCTGCGCGGCGAGAAGATCGACATCATTCCCTTCAACGAGGAGCCCGCCCGCTTCGTCGCCAAGGCGCTTTCGCCCGCACGCGTGCGCGAGGTGCTCGTCGACGACGAGGCAAAGCAGGCCACCGTCATCGTGCCCGACGACCAGCTGTCGCTCGCGATCGGAAAGGACGGTCTCAACGCCCGCCTTGCCGCGCGCCTTACCGGCTGGCGGGTCGACATCCGCTCCGAGACCGAGTTCGCCGAGGAAGAGGCGACGATGGGCTACGCCGAGGAGGAGGTGGCCGGCCGCTGCGCTGCGATCCTCGCCAACGGCAAGCGCTGCCCGAACGCCTCGCTGCCGGGCTCGCGCTACTGCGGACTGCCGGCCCACCAGACGCTCACCGACCAGCCGACCGACTACGTCGTGCCGCCCGAGGAGGGCGGCGAGGAGGCCGTGGCCGACGAGGAAGGCGATGTCGAGGTGGCCGTGGCCGAGGAAACCGCTGCGGTCGAGGAACCCGCCGCCGCCGAGGTCCTGGACGGCGAGCCTTCCGCGGAGGAGCTGGTCGAGGAACAGCCGTCGGTGGACGAGCTGCTCGACGAGCAGCCCGGCGCCGAGGAGGTCATCGAGGAGCAGCAGGTCATAGAGGAGCAGCCCGAAGTCGAAGCGGCGGTGGCCGAGGCTCCCGTGGAGGAAGAGGGGTCGTAGATCCGCTTCGCCGCTGCGTCGGCTGCCGCCGCTCGCTGCCCAAGGGCGAGCTGCTTCGACTGGTGCGCGGAGATGACGGCGAGGTCCGCCCGGACCCAGCCGCGACAGAGAAGGGGCGCGGCGCCTACGTGTGCTCCCGCCCGGAATGTGCCCACAGCCTCACCGGCGGCCGGCCGCTCGCCCGAGCGTTCAGGACTTCGGTGACTGTGAAACAGGAGACCATAGACTTAGTTTGCGAATGGCAAAGAAGCGCGTTCACCAAATAGCCAAAGAGCGAGGCATCACCAGCAAGGAAGCGCTGGTGGTCCTTCGCGATGCCGGACTCGACGTAAAGGTCGCCGCCTCGAGCGTCGAGGAGGCCGATGCCGAGCGCGCTTTTGGCAACGGCGCCAGCGCGCAGGCGCCCGCCGCAGAGCCCAAGGCGAAGGCCGCGAAGCCCGCAAAGGCAGAGCCCGCGACAGCGCTGGATCCCGAGCCCGCGAAGGCGGCGGACGCAGCGCCGGCTCCGGCGGCCGAGGCGACGCCTGCTGCGACGGCGGAGGCAAAGACCGACGACAAGCCGGGCCGCGGCACCGGCGGCCAGGGACGCGGCAGGGCCACCCGCGAGGGCGGCCCGCCTGAGCCGCGGCCGGACATCCGCCCCCCGGAGGGCGAGCCGGTCCGGCGTGCCGGTCCGGAGGGGCGCGGCCCGAGAATCCTTCAGGACGCTCCTCCACCACAACCCGAGCGCCCGAGTGGTCCCCGCCAGGGCGACCGCGCCGGCGGCGCGGCCGGTCCGCGCGGCGCGCGCCAGGATGGGGCCGACGCCGGTTCCGGCGACGGGCAAGCCGGCGACGGCGGCCGTGGCGGCGCTCGCCCCACGCGTGGGGGCCGCGGGGAGGGCGGAGGGCCCGGCGCCCAGGGCGGGCGCCGTCGCCGCGTGGTCATCGACTCGCAGGCCAGCCGGCGGGATCGCCCCGGGCCGCCCCAGCAGTCCCAGCCACCGCGGCGTGGCCGCGGGCGCCGGCGCCGGCCCCAGTGGGTCGAGCCGGATCTCGAGGCGGAGGCGCTGGCGAAGCTCGAGGCCGAGCAGGCCGAGGACCCAGCGGTCTCGGTCCGCTCCGGCTCGACGGTCAAGGAGGTGGCCGAGTCGCTGCAGCTGTCGTCGCCCGAGGTCATCAAGAAGCTGATGGAGCTGGGCGAGATGGCGACCCTCACCCAGACGCTCTCCGACGACGCCATCGCGGTGCTGGCCGAGGCCTTCGACAAGACGGTCGACATGGTCGGCGCGGCCGAGGCCGAGGACGACGAGCCGGTCTTCGAGGACTCCGACGAGGACCTGGTCGACCGGCCGCCCGTGATCACCATCATGGGGCACGTCGACCACGGCAAGACCTCGCTGCTCGACGCCATTCGCCAGACCGAGGTTGCGGCCGGCGAGGCGGGCGGCATCACCCAGCACATCGGCGCCTACCAGGTACACCACGACGGCCACACGATCACCTTCCTCGACACCCCCGGCCACGAGGCCTTCACGGCCATGCGTGCTCGCGGGGCGAAGGTGACCGACATCGCCGTGATCGTCGTGGCGGCGGACGACGGGGTGATGCCGCAGACAGTCGAGGCGATCGACCACGCCAAGGCGGCGGAGGTGCCGGTGATGGTGGCGGTCAACAAGATCGACAAGGAGGGCGCCGACCCCAACCGCGTCCGCGGCGAGCTCGCCCAGCAGGGCCTGACCCCCGCCGACTGGGGCGGCGACACCGAGTTCGTCGACGTCTCGGCCAAGACGAGGGAGAACCTCGACGATCTCCTCGAGACGCTGGTCACGCTCGCCGAGATCCAGGAGCTGAAGGCAAACCCCAACACCGCCGCCTCGGGCTTCGTGATCGAGTCCAAGCTCGATCCGGGGCGCGGCGCCGTGGTCACCCTGCTCGTCCACCGCGGCAGGATGAAGGTGGGCGACGCCATCGTCGCGGGCCGGCACCAGGGCCGCGTGAAGGCCATGAACGACTACCGCGGCCAGCGCGTCCAGGAGGCGACGCCCGGCATGCCGGTCGAGATCCTCGGTTTCGACGGCGTTCCCGGCGCCGGCGAGCACTTCCGCGTGGTCGAGAACGACCGCGAGGCGAGGCGGCTCGCCAACGAGCGCGGCATCCGCCTCAAGCAGGAGGCACTCGCGCGGCAAGCGACGCGGCGCGTGTCGCTCGAGGACGTCCTCGCGCGCGCCGAGCGCGGCGAGAAGGAGCTCAACCTGATCATCAAGGCCGACGTGGCCGGATCGCTCGAGGCGCTCGCCGACGAGATCGCGCGCCTGCCGCACGAGCAGGTGACCGTCAACATCATCCGCGACGGCGTCGGCGGAATCTCCGAGTCGGACGTGATGCTCGCCTCCGCCTCCGACGCGGTCGTGATCGGCTTCAACGTCCGCCCGGTCGGCAACGCCGCACAGGTGGCCGAGCAGGAGGGCGTCGAGATCCGGACCTACTCGGTGATCTACAAGATCTTCGAGGAGCTGCGGGCGGCGATGGAGGGAATGCTCGAGGCCCTCGAGGTCGAGGAGGAGATCGCCAGGGTCGAGGTGCGCGCCACGTTCAAGGCCTCCCGCGTCGGCACCATCGCCGGCTCGTATGTGGTCTCGGGCACCGTGCGCCGCGGAGCCAAGTGCCGGCTCGTTCGCGACGGCACCGTGATCTACGAGGGCCGGATCGGCTCGCTGCGCCGCTTCAAGGACGACGTGCGCGAGGTGACCGTCGGGATGGAGTGCGGCATCGTGCTCGAGAATTACCCCGACCCCAAGGAGGGGGATGTGATCGAGGTGTACGAGACCAAGCAAGTGGAGCAGACGCTCACCTAGCGCGTGAGCTACCTCTGCCTCCTCGAGATTCACCTTCACTTCCCGACCAACGGAAGCCTGAAGGGCAAGCGCAAGGAGCTCTCGTCATTGAAGGCGCAGTTGCGAAGGCGCTTCGGTGCGTCGGTGGCCGAGACCGATCATCACGATCTCTGGCAGCGCTCGACGCTCACCGCCGCGCTGGTGGGGGGTGAGGCCCGCCCGCTGCGCGACGCCGCGGCAAGCCTGGAGCGCTTCGTGCTCGGGATGTTTCCCGAGGGCGCGCGCGTGGAATGTCAAATGGTATCCCGAGAAGACCTTCACTAAAGTGTCGCCGGATCGAATGCGCAGAGTCAACGAGGCCGTCCGGGAGGTTCTCTCGGTGCGCATCGCCGAGGGATTCAGCGATCCGCGCATAGGATTTGTGACCGTGACTTCCGTTGACACCAGCACCGACCTGCGCCACGCCCGCGTGTTCGTGAGCGTGCTCGGCGACGACTACGAGCGCGCCGAAACCATGGCCGGGCTGGGCTCCGCTCATGGGCTGCTGCAGCAGTCGATCGCCCGCGAGCTGCGGATGAAGCGCACGCCCACGCTCCAGTTCGTCTTCGACGAGTCGATCGACCGGGGTATGAGGATCTCGGAGCTCCTGGACGACGAAGCGTGAGCATCGCAACCGAACAAGAGCAGGCGGTGGCCGAGCTGCGCGCAGCGGACAAGCTGCTGCTCACCACCCACGAGAACCCGGACGGCGACGCGCTCGGCTCGCTGCTCGCGATGCACTGGATCCTCGAGCAGCTCGGCAAGGACAGCGTGATGTTCATGTCCCCCGACGAGTTCCCGCTCCCGTGGGAGTACCGCGCATGGACCTTCGACGGGATCGCGGGCTCGCCGCCGGAAGACGTCACCCAGCGGACGATCGTGTTCCTCGACTGCGGAAACATCGATCGCATGCCGGTGGACTTCCTCCAAGAGGACGGACTCCACATCCTCAACATCGACCACCACCACGACAACACTCGCTTCGGCACCGTGAACCTGGTGGCGCCCGAGGCCTCCTGCACGGCCGAGATCGTTCTGCGCCTGGCCAAGGAGCTCGGCGCGGAGGTGACGCTCCCGATCGCGGACGCCCTCTACACCGGGCTTGTGACCGATACCGGCAAGTTCATGTACGAGAACACCTCTCCCGAGGCCCATCGCATGGCGGCCGAGCTGATCGAGATCGGGGTCGAGCCCCACCAGGTCCACCGCCGCCTCTACGAGGATCTGCCCTTCCGGCGACTGCTGCTGCTTCAGCGAGCGCTGTCGAGCGTCGAGCGCCATGACGACGGCGCGCTGACGATCGCCCATCTCGTCAAGGCCGACTACGCGGCGAGCGGCGCCCAGGAGCAGGACTCCGAAGGCGTGGTCGACCACATGCGCGCCGTGGAGGGCACAGCGGTGGCGGTGGTCGTGCGCGAGTTGCTCGCCGATGACCGCGACGGGCTTCGCAAGGTCAGCCTGCGGGCGACCGACGGCCGCGTGGACGTGTCGCGCATTGCGCGTGAGTTCGGCGGCGGCGGCCATCCCCAGGCCGCTGGATTCTCGACCCCGCTGCCTTACGGCGAGCTGATCGAGAAGCTGCGCGGGCTCGTCGGCGATCAGCTGCAGTCCTAGGCGTGGACCCCTCAGGCGTCCTGCTCCGCGCAAAGCCCGCGGGGGTGACCTCTCACGACATCGTCGCTCAGGTGCGCCGCTCGCTCTCGAGCCCGGCCAAGGTGGGCCATGCCGGCACGCTCGACCCGTTCGCCACCGGCTTGTTGCTGGTGCTCGTGGGACGAGCCACGCGCGCCCAGCGCTTTCTCATGGGCCTGCCGAAGACCTACCGCGCCGTCGCGCGGCTCGGCTGGGTCTCCGACACCGGAGACCGCGATGGCAACCTCGTGCAGACCGGCCGCTTGCCGGAGCACCTGGACATAGCGGTGGGCGAGCGCCGCCAGCGCCCGCCGGCGTATTCGGCAGTGAAGGTCCAGGGCCGGCGTGCCTACGAGCTTGCGCGGCGCGGCGAGGAGGTCCAGCTGGAGCCGCGGCCGGTCACGGTCTACCGCGCGGACGTGATCTGGCAGGAGAAGGAGCGGGCGGCCTTCGAGATCGAGTGCTCGGCCGGGACCTATGTGCGCAGCCTGATCTCAGACCTCGGCGACGCCTACTGCGAACGCCTGGAGCGCACGGCGATAGGGCCCTTCCGCCTGGAGGACGCCGACGACGACGTGCTTCTGCCGGTCGGCGACGCGCTCTCGTTCCTGCCCGAGCGGCGGTTGAGCGGCGAGGAGGCACAGGCGGTGCGACACGGCCGGCGCGTCGCGCGCGGGTCGGCGCCCGAAGGACCGCTGCGGCTCGAGGCCGAAGGGGAGCTCGTCGCGATCGGCGAGCTCCGCGATGACGAGATCCAGCCCGTCGTAGTGTTCGCGCCCGCATGAAGGTGAGCCTGCTCTCCGACGTCGAGCCGCGCTCGACTCCGCGCAGCGTCGCCATCGGCACGTTCGACGGCGTGCACCTCGGCCACCGCGAGGTCATACGCCGCAGCGACACCGTCCTTACGTTCGACCCGCATCCGCTGTCGGTGATCCATCCCGAGGCGACCCCCAAGCTGCTCAACCCGTTTCCCGTCAAGCGCGACCTGATCGCAGGCCTCGGGGTGGAGGAGCTCGTGGTTATCCCGTTCGACCGCGCCTTCTCCGAGCTCAGCGCCGAGGAGTTCGTCCAGGACGTCCTGATCGGCCGGCTCGGCGCCGGGCGGGTGTCGGTCGGGCAGAACTTCCGCTTTGGCAAGGGCGCCAGGGGCACCGACGAGTTCCTGCGCTCGCACTCGGAGTTCGAGACCTCGGTGACGCCGCTCGTGGAGGTGGACGGCGAAACGGTGTCGTCGACCCAGATCCGCGGTCTCGTGGCGGCCGGCGAGGTACGCGAGGCGGCCGCGTTTCTCGGCGGCCCGTTCCTGTTCGAGGGCGAGGTGGTGCACGGCGACAAGCTCGGACGCGAGCTGGGCATGCCGACCGCGAACCTCGTGCCCGACGACGCGTTCGTCTGCCCCGGCCACGGCGTGTACGCCGCTACCGCGTCCGGCTTCCCCGCGGCGGTCAGTGTCGGCGTGCGCCCCACGTTTGCCACCGGCCGCGGCCTGCTGGTCGAGGCGTACCTGATCGGGTTCGACGGCGACCTCTACGGCCGGCAACTTCGGATCGCTTTCCTGGAGCGGATGCGCGGCGAGAAGAGCTTCGATTCCGTCGAGGAATTGGTGGAGCAGATGAACCGCGATGTCGCACAGGCGGCTGCTACGGTTTCCGATCGATGTCCCTGACCGCGGACAAGAAGCGCGAGATCATCTCCGAGCACGGGCGCGGCGACGCCGACACGGGCTCGACGGAGGTGCAGGTCGCGCTGCTCACAGCTCGCATCAACGAGCTGACCGAGCACCTGCGCGAGCACAAGAAGGACCACCACTCGCGCCGCGGCCTCTTGATGCTGGTGGGCAAGCGCCGCCGGCTTCTCAAGTACATGCAGAGCAGCGACATCGACCGCTACCGGGCGCTCATCGGGCAGCTCGGTCTCCGTCGGTGATCGAGCCCGGCTCGCTGGCCCCGGACTTCGCGCTGCGCGACCAGGATGGTCAGATGGTCTCGCTCGGCGACTTCCGCGGCCAAACTGCGGTGCTCGTCTTCTACCCGGCCGACTTCAGCCCGGTCTGCACCGATCAGCTGAACATCTACCAGGAGGTGCTCGGCGAGCTGGAGGAGCGGGGCGCCAGGCTGCTCGGCATCAGCGTCGACGGCGCCTTCTGCCACAAGGCCTTCCGAGATCAGCAGAACCTGACGATTCCGCTGCTGGCGGACTTCCACCCCAAGGGAGAGGTCGCCAGGGCCTACGGCGTCTGGTCAGACGAATACGGGGTTTCCGGACGAGCGCTGATCATGGTTGGGCCAGACGGCCGCGTCGTGTGGTCCCACCTGTCGCCCCCGCTCGAGGTGCCTGGCGCGAACCTGATCTTTGACGCGTTGGACCAGCGCACCGCCGCCTGAGCCCGGGCCAGACGACCACGTCCGGGGGTCGGGCCCGGTCGTGATCGAGTACGCCGATCTCGAGTGCCCCTACTGCGCCAAGGCGCACCTGATCCTCAGGGAGCTGGCGATCACGCGCGTGTTTCGCCATTTCCCGGTCGCGTCGAAGCACCCGCGAGCGCGCGTGCTGGCGGCGGCGGCCGAGGCGGCGGCGCGGCAGGGCCGGTTCTGGGAGATGCACGACTCGCTGCTCGAAGACCAGGGCCATCTCGACGACCCGCACCTGTGGGAGCGTGCACGCACGATGGGCCTCGACCTCGAGCGCTTCGAGGCCGACCGGCGCTCGGCCGCGGCGGCCGAGCGAGTGGAGCGCGATTTCCGCTCGGGCATCCGGGCGGGGGTGGCGACCACGCCGACGCAGTTCACCGCGGCGGGCGTGTTTCCCGGTGTGCCCGATAGGGCGCTGCTAGCCTCATCCGGGTTCTAAACGGAACGCAAAGAAGCCATGCCGCCAACCGGAGGCGGCCGAAAGGAAGCATATGACTGATGGAGTGAGCCGCGTCTCTTTGGAGATCGGCGGCACCTCGATCGAGTTCGAGACCGGCAAGTACGCCAAGCAGGCGTCCGGGTCGGTCGTAGTGTCGGCAGGGGATACCAAGGTGCTCTGCACCGCGACCGCGGGCAATCAGCGCGACGTCGACTTCCTCCCGCTGACCGTCGACGTGGAGGAGCGGATGTACGCCGCGGGCAAGATCCCCGGCAGCTTCTTCCGCCGTGAGGGCAGGGCAGGAGAGAAGGCCACGCTCACCGCTCGAATGATCGACCGGCCTCTGCGCCCGCTCTTTCCCAAGGGCTGGACGCGCGAGACGCAGCTGGTCTCGATCCCCATGTCGGTAGACCACGAACACCCCTACGACATCCTCGCGATGAACGGCGCAAGCGCCGCGCTGATGGTGTCGGACATCCCCTTCCCGGTGCCGGTAGGCGCCGTGCGCATCGGTCAGGACGCGGAGGGCAACTTCCTCGTCAACCCCGATGAGGAATGGCTGCTCGAGTCCCCGCTCGACCTCGTCGTCGCGGGCACCGAAGAGGCCATTCTGATGGTCGAGGCGGGCGCCAACGAGATCACCGAGGCCGAGATCCTCGATGCGCTCGACATCGCCCACCAGGCCATCAAGGAGCTCTGCCAGGCCCAGCGCGACCTGCAAAAGCAGGCCGGCAAGGACAAGGTCGAGTCCACCCCTCCGCAGGTCGACGAGTCGATCCTCTCCGAGGTCAAGGAGCGCTTCGGCGCGGCGCTCGACGAGGCGACCCAGGTGACCGACAAGCTCGAGCGCCAGGACGCCACCAAGCGAGTCGAGGAGGAGATCCTCGAGGCGCTCTCTGGCGATCCCAACGAGCCCGAGGCCTACGCCAAGCGCCGCGGCGCGGTGCAGCTGGCCTTCGACAAGCTCGAGAAGGACGTCATCCGCAAGCGCATCGCGGTGGACAAGAAGCGCCCCGACGGGCGCGCCGCGGAGGAGATCCGCGACATCTGGATCGAGGTGGGAGTGGCGCCGCGCACGCACGGCTCCGCCATCTTCACCCGCGGTCAGACGCAGGCCTTCTCGGTCGCCGCGCTCGGCACCACGCGTGACGAGATGCGCTTGGACACGCTCGGCCTCCAGGAGACCAAGCACTACTTCCACCACTACAACTTCCCGCCCTTCTCGGTGGGTGAGGCCGGCTTCATGCGCGGTCCCAAGCGCCGCGACATCGGCCACGGGGCGCTCGCCGAGCGGGCAATGGTGCCTGTGGTGCCGACGGTCGAGGAGTTCCCCTACACGATCCGCGTGGTCTCGGACATCCTCGAGTCCAACGGGTCGTCCTCGATGGCCTCGGTGTGCGGTTCGTCGCTCTCGCTGATGGACGCCGGCGTGCCGCTCAAGAGCGCCGTCGCGGGCGTGGCGATGGGCCTGATCAAGGAGGGCGACGACTACATCGTCCTCACCGACATCGCGGGCGTGGAGGACCACCTGGGCGACATGGACTTCAAGGTCGCCGGGACCTCGGAGGGCATCACCGCCCTTCAGATGGACATCAAGATCACGGGTGTGACGTTCGACATCCTGCGCGACGCGCTTGCGCAGGCCCAGACGGCGCGCCTGTCGATCCTCGGCAAGATGAAGGACGCCATCTCGGAGCCGCGCGAGGAGCTGTCTCAGTACGCGCCGCGGATCTCTGCGATCCAGATCGACACCGAGAAGATCGGCGCCGTGATCGGCAAGGGCGGCGAGACGATCCGGGCGCTGTCCGAGGAGTTCGACGCCCAGATCGACATCGACGACGACGGGACGATTCGCATCTATGCCCAGACGGGCGACCAGGGCGACGCTCTCGTGGACCGCATCCGCTCGATGACCAAGGAGGTCGAGGTCGGGGACGAGTTCACCGGCAAGGTCGTCAAGACGACGACCTTCGGCGCCTTCGTCGAGCTGGCCAAGGGCACCGACGGCCTGCTGCACATCTCCAACATCTCGCCCGGCGAGCGAGTCAACGCGGTGGAGGACGTCATCAACCGCGGCGACGAGCTGAAGGTCAAGGTGGTCGAGCTCGATCGCGAGCGCGGCCGCATCGGCCTGCGCCTCGCCGAGGACCCGGAGATCGCCGGCAAGTCGGCCGAGGAGCTCGCCTCCATGGGCACCGGAGACAAGGGCCCGCGTGGGGACCGCGGAAACGGCCGTGGCCGTGACCGCCGGCCCCGTGAACGCGACCGCGATCGCGACCGCGAGCGCCGGCCGCGCGACCGGGACCCGTCGTAGTAGTGGCGGAACCCTCGAAGCTCACCACGCTCGACTCGGGCGTTCGGGTAATCACTGAGGCCATGCCCTCGGTGCGCTCGATCGCGCTGGGGTTCTGGATTCGGGCGGGGTCGCGCGACGAGGGCACCGAGCAGGCCGGGATCTCGCACTTCCTGGAACACCTGCTGTTCAAGGGCACCGAGCGCTTCAGCTCGCGCGAGATCGACGAGGTATTCGACGCGATGGGGGCGGAGGTCAACGCCGGCACCGGCAAGGAGACGACCTCCGTCTACTCGCGCTTCCTCGACCGCCACCTCGAGCAGGCGTTCGACGTGCTCCAGGACATGGTTCTGAGGCCCGCCTACCCGGACATCGACTCCGAGCGCCAGGTGGTGATCGAGGAGATCGCGATGTACGAGGACGAGCCCTCGGACAAGGTCCACGACGTCCTGGCCGGGGCGATCTTCGGCGACCATCCATTGGGGCGTCCGATCATCGGCACCGCCGAGGTGATCTCGTCGGTCCCGGTGCCCCGGATCGCCGAGTGGCACGACGGCCGCTACACCGCCGCGAACATCGTGGTCGCGGCGGCGGGCAACGTCGAGCATGAACGCCTCGTTGAGCTGGTCTCGGCCTCGGCCGGATCTGTGCGGGGCGGTGCGAAGACCGTGGCCGGCGCGCCGTCTCCGAACGCGTGGACGCCCGCGCTGCGCTTCCACGAGAAGGAAACCGAGCAGTACCACCTTTGCCTCGGCGGCCCCGGCATCCCCCGCGGCGACGAGCGCCGCTTCGCGCTGCGGGTGCTGGACACGATCCTGGGCGGCTCGACCTCGTCGCGACTCTTCCAGGAGATTCGCGAGAAGCGCGGGCTCGCCTACGCCGTCTACTCATATGCGAGCCATTACGTCGACTCGGGCCAGGTCGCGCTCTATGTGGGCACGCGGCCCGACAACGTGGCGGAGGCCATGGACGTGATCGGGACCGAGCTGCGGCGCCTGCAGGAGGACGGCGTGCAGGAGGACGAGCTCGAGCGCGCCCGAGAGAACGTGAAGGGGCGCACAGTGCTCTCGATGGAGTCGACGCTCACGCGGATGAACCGGCTGGGCAGTGCGCTTCTGATGGACGTGCCGCTGCTGTCGGTGGACGAGGTGCTGGCGGCGTTCGACGCGGTCACGATCGACGACGTGATGGCGCTCGCACGCGAGCTGTGGCGCCCGGAGGCGCTGGCCGCCGCGGGCGTTGGAGCAAGCGAGACCGCGTTCCGCTCGGCGCTCGATTCCGTGTCGCCGGAGCTGGCCCAAGCGGCGTGATCAACGTCGCCGTCTCCGGCGCCGCCGGGCGCATGGGACAGACGGTCTGCTCAGCCGTGGAGGGCGAGGACGACCTGGCGCTCGTGGGACGAGCCGACCCGCTCCTGGAGCACTCGCTCGGCGACGTGCTCGGGGACGCGGACGTGGTGGTCGACTTCTCGACTCCCGACGCAGCGCTCGCCAACGCCCGCACCTGTCTCGAGGCCGGCGTGCACTGCGTGATGGGCACGACCGGCGCCGACTTCGCCTCGCTGGAGGGCGTGGGGGAGGGCAACCTGTTCGTGGCGCCGAACTTCGCGATCGGAGCGGTGCTGATGATGCAGTTCGCCCAGCAGGCCGCGCGCCACATGCCCGAGTGCGAGATCGTCGAGCTGCACCACGACCGCAAGCTCGACGCCCCATCGGGCACCGCGGCGCGCACCGCGGAGCTGATCGCGGCGGCCGGCGGGAACGTCCACGAGCCGATCCACTCGGTGCGCCTGCCCGGCCTGGTGGCCCACCAGGAGGTCCTGTTCGGCGGGCCCGGCCAGACGCTCACGATCCGACACGACTCGGTCGACCGCGAGTCGTTCATGCCCGGCGTGCTGCTGGCCGTGCGCAAGGTGGGCTCGCTCGAGCGGTCGCCGACGATCGGGCTCGAGCAGCTGCTGTAGGCCGCGGCTTGTCGCCCCAACTGCAGCAAAAAGAACTGCAGCAATAATGGGGTCGGCCGCGATCGCATGGGGATCCGACGCAGGGCTTCGTGCCGAAGCGCGGCGAGTGCGGCCCACCGTGACTCTCGCCTGGACGGAGCCGGCGTGGGTCACGTTGATTGCAGATCCGCGCTGGAGGGGGAGCTCGGTTGGCCCGTAGCAGCGTCGGCGCCGAAACTGCAGCAAAAAAGGGGGGTTCGCCCCGATGGCGGCGGCTCCATTGTCAACTTACCGGTCCCAGCGACCGCTAACTCGACAACGAAGCCGGATCTGGCCGCGCGCGAGCGCCGCGGCGTCGCGTCCCACCTTCATAGCCCGCCGTTGGCCCGAGCCCAAGCAACCCGAGCGAGCCGCACCGTGCTGGGTTTAGTGGCCACTGACCAGCAAAGTCCGCACGTTGCCGGAAAGCGCTCGCGGAAGGCCAGACTAAGCCGCGTTCTGCTTGCGCAGCGACCGCGGCACCACGAAGCGGATCCCCGAGCGGTCGTCGTCGATCGAGCAGGTCTTGTTGTCGATCAGGCCCAGGCGCTTGGCGTGGGGGACGAGTGTCATCTGGTTGAGGTAGGCGTCGTGTCCCCGCTTGCGGGTAATCACCCACAGGTAGCCCGTGTCGCGCAGCCGTGCCCGGTAGCGCACGAGCGCCTCCTTGGCCTCCGCCTCGGATTCCACGAGCACGATCGCGCCGTCGAGGGTGCCTGACTTGACGAGCCCGCGTCCGAGCGCCTCCTTGACGTCCTTTCGCAGGCCCGGCCCGACGTCGCCGGTCACCTCAACCCTCTGGTCCGGCTTTACGCCGAGCTTCTCAACCACGGTCCGGTGACTGTAGTCGCGTTCTTGGGCCATGAACGGCTGGAATTCTGCCATTTGCAGCGGCAGTGACCAAAAGGGGAGAGCTCGACCGGCGATCCGACTGGTCGCCCGGTACCCTCCTCCCAGACAAACGAAGGAGAAGCCATGGGCTTTATGGACAAGGCCAAGAAGCTCGCCGAGCAGGCTCAGCAGAAGCTCGACGAGGCACAGACGCAGTTCAACCAGGGCGGCTCGACCCAGGGCCAGCCTCAAGCGGGCGGTGTTCAGTACGACGCCCATGGACGCCCGATCGCTCAACCGCCCGCTGCCGACGTCCCGCCACCGGTTGCGCAACCCCAGCCGCCCGTCGCCGAGCCGCAAGCGCCCCCGGCGCCCCCGGCTGCAGATCCGGCTACCCCCGCGGCCGAGGAGCAGCCGCAGGCCGCCGATCCGCCGCCGCCACCTCCGGCGCCCCCCGCCGGCGGCGAGGGATCGGCGAACTCGAGTCCCGACCCGTTCAAGCCGCTCCAGCAGTGACGGAGCGCTTCAGCCGCGGTGACAGCATGCGAGTCGGCGGCATCCTCACCGCGATGGTCACTCCGTTCGACGCGGAGGGCCGCCTGGACGAGGACGCCACGGTGCGGCTCATGCACCATCTCCTCGAGAACGGCTCGGACGGGCTCGTCGTCGCAGGCACCACCGGCGAATCGCCGACTCTGACCGACGAGGAGAAGTGCAGGCTTTGGGAGCTGGCCGTGGCCGAAAGCCCGGCCGGCACCACGATCGTGGCGGGCACCGGCACCCACGACACGCGCCATACCGTGGAGCTGACCGAGCGGGCTACCGGGATCGGCGTGACCGCCATGCTCGTCGTCGCGCCCTACTACAACAAGCCCAACCGGCTTGGGATCAAGGCCCACTTCGAGACGGTCGCGGCGAGCACCGACCGCCCGATCGTGGTCTACAACATCCCCGCCCGCACCGCGATCGACATCCCCAACGAGCTGCTCGGCGAGCTGGCCGAGATAGAGAACGTCGTCGCAGTCAAGCAGGCCCGCTACGAGGACATGGCCACCATCGACGGCCTCGACCTGCTGGCCGGCAACGACGAGGTGCTCGGCCGCGTGATGGACCTCGGCGGCAGCGGCGGGATCCTGGTCGCATCGCACCTGGTGGGCCGCGAGATGCGCCGGGTGATCGACGAGCCCGACAACCGCGCTGAGATCGAGGCAGGGCTGCGCGATCTCTACGCGGCGCTCACCGTGACCACCAACCCGATCCCGGTCAAGGCAGCGCTCAACATGGCGGGCCACGACGTGGGCGGCCTGCGGCTGCCGCTCGTCGAGGCCACGGAGGAGGAGAAGGCGATCATCCGCGCAGCGCTCGAGCGCCACCGCCTCCTCGCCGCGGTTTGAGCTCCAACAGCAAGCTGCGCGTCCTTCCGCTCGGCGGACTGGGCGAGATCGGCAAGAACATGAACGTGATCGAGTACGACGGCCGGATCGTCGTGGTCGACACGGGGCTGATGTTCCCGGCTCCCGACCAGCTCGGCATCGACCTGGTGCTGCCTGACTTCACCTACCTGCGCGAGCGGGCGGACGACATCGACGCGATCGTGCTCACGCACGGCCACGAGGACCATGTCGGCGCGCTCCCGTTCGTGTTGCGTCAGCTCGACCGGGCTCCGCGGATCTACGGCGGGCCGCTCACCGCGGCGATGGTGCGTTCCAAGCTCGACGAGCACCGGCTCAAGGACGTGTCGGTCGACGACGTGCTGGCCGGCGAGACCTTCCAAGCAGGGCCGTTCTCGGTCGAGATGGTCAAGATGGCCCACTCGATACCCGACGCCTTCGCGGTCGCGCTCACCTGCGAGCTCGGCACCACGCTGATGACCGGGGACTACAAGTTCGACCAGACCCCGGTGGACGGTGTGCCGGCCGACGTCGCGCGCCTGGCCGAGCTAGGGCGCGAGGGCCTGCTGCTGCTCTGCGGCGACTCGACGAACGCCGACCGGCCCGGGGTATCGACATCCGAGTCGGCGGTAGGGCCGAAGCTCGAGGAGGTCTTCGCGCGCTGCCGCGGCCGGGTGGTCGTGACCTGCTTTGCCTCGAACATCCATCGCGTGCAGCAGGTGGTGGACGCCGCCTCGGTGGTGGGGCGCAAGGTGTCGCTCGTCGGCCGCTCGATGCGAAAGAACGTGAACATCGGGCGCATGCTCGGGCACATCGACGTACCGGAGGGCATGCTGGTCGGCCCCAAGGAGATCGAGGACTTCCCAGACCAGAAGCTCGTGGTCATCTCGACGGGCAGCCAGGGCGAGCCGCTGTCGGCGCTGCGCCGGATGGCCCATGGCGATCACCCCAACGTGGACCTGCACGAGGGCGACACCGTGATCTTCTCCGCCACTGCCGTACCGGGCAACGAGCGGGCGGTCAACGAGACGATCGACCGCATCTACCGGTTGGGGGCCGACGTGATCACGGCGGCTGACGTTCCGGTGCACGCCTCGGGTCACGGCTACGCCGAGGAGCTGAAGCTGATGCTCAACCTGACCAAGCCGCGCTACGTGATGCCCGTGCACGGCGACCACAAGCGCCTGCGCCTGCACGCCGCGCTGGCCGAGGCGGTGGGCGTGCCGCCCAAGTCGATCTTCCGTGGCGAGAACGGGTTGCCGCTCGAGATCGACTCGAAGGGCGCCGCCTACGGCAAGCGCGAGCAGGCCGGGATGATCTTCGTCGATGGCCTGGACGTCGGGGACATCGAGGACGTGGCCCTGCGCGACCGCCGCATGCTCTCGGCCGACGGCATCTTCATCGTGGTGGCGACGATATCCGAGCAGGACGGCCGCTCGGTCACCTCGCCCGAGATCATCTTCCGCGGTGTCCCGTTCCTCGACGAGTCGGACGGCTTCGTCGACGAGCTGCGCGACGCGGTCGACGCGTCCCTCGGCCGCTCGGCCAAGGACGAGATCCGAGAGATCGACCTGGTGCAGAACCACCTGCACGACGACGTGGCGGAGTTCGTCTACTCCCGCCTGCGCCGCCGGCCGATGGTTCTGCCCGTGGTCGTGGAGGTCTGAGCGGACACGCCGCCGCCGCGGCGTGAAGCAGCCACGCCGCGGCGACGCCGATCCGCTCCCGCCTATGCGCGGGAGGCCCGCGCGGAGCCGGCGGTGAGGGTCTCCATGAGCTGCTCGCCCTCGATGTCGACCTCCGGCACGACTCGCTCGAGCCGGCGCGGGAGCTTCCAGGCGCTGTGGCCGAGGAGCGCCATCACCGCAGGGACGAGCGTAAGCCGCACCAGGAAGGCGTCGGCGAGCACGCCGACGGCCAGCGACAGGCCGATCGACTTGACGACAGGGTCGTGGTCGAGCACGAAGCCGCCGAACACGCCGATCATGATCAGTGCGGCCGCGACCACCACGCGCCCGCTCTGCCCGAAGCCGGTGACCACCGACTCGCGCGGCCTGCCCGAGCGGACGTAGTGCTCGCGCATCCTGGACACGAGGAAGACCTCGTAGTCCATCGCCAACCCGAACAGGATGCCGATCAGCAGCACCGGCAGGAAGCTGACGATCGGCCCTGCCTGGGCGAGGCTGAACAGGTCGGCCAGGTTGCCGTCCTGGAAGACCCAGACCACGATCCCCATGGACGCCGCGATG
Organism: uncultured Thermoleophilaceae bacterium; assembly: GCA_963762265.1. Classification (GTDB taxonomy): domain Bacteria; phylum Actinomycetota; class Thermoleophilia; order Solirubrobacterales; family Thermoleophilaceae; genus JACVRW01. The sequence continues at coordinate 195,378 of CAVXKC010000001.1, forward strand.
CTGAGCAGGAAGCCCGCCACCGCCTTGATCGGCACCAGCAGAGAGCGGAACACGACCATCAGCAACAGCAGCGCCAGCCCGACCACGACGGCGATGTACCTCGGCAGCGCCGCCGACAGCCGGTCGGCCGTGTCGATGTTCAGCGCCGTGGTCCCGGTCACGTATGCCTCGATGCCGTAGCGCTCGGGGATCTCGTCCGCCTTGTCGCGCATGAAGGAGACCAGGTCCTTGGTCTGATCCGAGGCCGGTCCACCGGTGGGCGTGACGTTGACGATCGTCACGTCGCCGCGCTTGTTCTGGGCCGGCTTTGAGACCGCGGCCACGCCGGGGTACCCCTCGAGCTCGTCCGCGACGCCGGCGGCCAGCTCGTGCTGGAGCCCTCGGGGCAGCTGCGGTGCGTCGACCACCACGGTCAACGGACCGTTGAAGCCGGGCCCGAAGCCGTCCGTGAGGAGGTCGTACGAGCGCCGCTCTGTGGTCGACTCCGGCTGCGACCCGCCGTCGGGCAGGCCCAGCTTCATGTGCAGCGCCGGCACCGCCGCCAAGCCCAGCAACACCAGCACGACGACCATCACCGGCACCGGGCGGGCGGTGACAAAACGCGCCCAGCGCACGCCGGCGCTCTCGCGTTCCGTTCGCTTCCCGCGGCCGCCCGGCCGGTAGCCGAGGACGCGGTTGAGGCGCGCCACCCGCCCGCCGGCGAAGCCGAGCAGCGCGGGCAGCAGCGTGATGGCGATCAGGACGGCAATCGTCACCGTGCCCGCCGCCGCCAAGCCCATCACGGTCAGGAATGGGATGTTCACGACGGTCAGTCCGACGAGCGCTATCACCACGGTTGCGCCGGCGAACACGACGGCGCTTCCGGCGGTTGCGGTGGCCTGTGCGGCCGCCTCGCGCGTGGACAGCCCGTCGCCCATGTTCTGGCGATGGCGGGAGAGGATGAACAGGGCGTAGTCGATTCCCACGGCCAGGCCGAGCATCGTGGCCAGGATGGGCGCCGTCTCGGAGAGCTCGACAACGCCGGACAGCGCAGTCAGTCCTGCGACGCCGATCCCGACGCCGATCAGGGCGGTGAGCAGCGGCAGCCCGGCCGCCAGCAGCGACCCCAGCGTGATCGCGAGCACCACGAAGGCGATCATCATGCCGGTGCCCTCGGCGCTGCTCTCCTTGGCCTCGGTCACCAGCCCGCCGTTGAACTCGACCTGCAGGCCCGCGGACTCGGACGGCGCGGCCACGGCGGCCAACTCGTCACGTGCGGCGTCGTCGATCTCGTCCGCGGGCACCGGGTAGATCACGTCGACGAAGCCGATGCGCTTGTCCGCGCTCAGCGCACTGACGCTGAACGGATCGATCACAAACGACACGTCTTCGGCCTTCTTGGCCTTTGAGACCGACGCCATGACGGCGGCCCTGTTGTCTGGATCGGTCAGGCGCTCTCCGTGCGGAGCAGCGAACACCACTCGCGCCGAGGCGCCACCCGCGCCCGCGAACTTCTCGTGCAGCAGGTCCTGCGCGCGCTGGGACTCGGTGCCAGGCACCGAGAACTTGTTGGTCGTCTGGCCGCTGAACGCCGCGGCGCTCGCGATCACCACGCCCAGCACCACCAGCCAGCCAACCAGCACGGTCCGGCGGTGCTCGAAGGCCCAACCTCCCAATCGATACAGATACGTAGCCATAAGCCGCCCCTCTCGTCGGTTTTCCGTGGTGGCGAGCTTCCCGCTCGCACGCGCTCCCGACATCGGGACGACTCCCTGACCAGGGACCCTGATTCGACACGTGCGCCCTGATCGAGCGCCGGCGCCCGCTACCGCGCGCCGACTTGGCGGTCGGCACGCTCGACCACGCGCGCGACCTCCACCCGCGACGACACGTCGAGCTTGCGGAAGAGGTGGCGCATGTGCGTCTCCACCGTCTTCGGGCTCAGGAAGAGCTCTGACGCGATCTGGGCGTTCGTCTTGCGATCTACCACGAGGCGGGCCACCTCGAGCTCGCGCTCCGTGAGCGACTCGACTCCCGTGCCGTCGGCCTTGCCCGGGCGCGTGCGCCGATGCACACGGCGTCCGAGCTTGCCGAGCTCGCGCTCGGCGGCCTGCCGGCGGCCCGACGCCGCGCAGGCGTCGAAATCGGCCGCGGCGCCCTCCAGCTCGGTCGCGGCGCGCTTCCTCTCTCCCGCTGCGGCGAGCGCGCGTCCGGCGAGCATGCGCGACACGGCTGCCTCCAGGGGCGCGCCGCTGTTCCCGGCGGTGGTCGCCGACGCCAGCGCTCGCTCGACAGAGGCGAGCGGGTCGCCGCCATCCAACGCCACCATGGCGTGCGCGCGGTCGGCCAGGGCTGCGGCGAGGGGAAGCCCGAGCTCCCGCGCGCACGCCGCCGCGCTGTCGGCGGCACGCCGGGCCGCGTCTGCCTCGCCGAGCGCGAGCCGGCAGCGCGTCATCAGCTCGAATCCCGCGGGCCGCCAGACGGCGGGAATCCGCGGCAGCTCGTCGCCACCGGCGGCCTCCAGCAGCACCTCGGCGGCGCGGCCCGGGTCGCCGGCCGGCTCGAGGGCGGTGGCGAGCGCGATGCCGGCCCAGGCTGCCGGGAAGCTCGGCTCCGACTCACCCAGCACCTCGGTGGCCTCATCGCCGGCGCGAAGCGCCGCCTCTACGTCGCCCGCGGCGGTCGCCGCGAGCGAGAGGCCGCCGAGATTCCAGGCGAGGCCCTGGGCATGGTTCGACACCCGTGCGATCTCGACGGCGGTATCCAGGATCTCCGCCGCCTCCGCGAGCCTGCCGCGAGCGGTTCGGATGAACCCGGTCCAGAACAGAATCGGGAGGAACTGCTCCTGCCCGGTCGCGTAGGCCACGGCGAGAGCGCGCTCGGCGTGTGCCTCGGCCTCATGCAGGCGATCCAGATACACCTCCGCGGTGGCCAGGTTGTTGACGGCTCGCCGGTCCCTCGCAAGCTCGTCGTCGCTCATGACGTCGATCAGACTTGCGGCTTCGGTGCAGCTCGGCTCGGCCGCCGGCACGTTCCCGGCGAACACCGCTGCGAGCGCGTGCAGGGCGAGGCCGGTCGCGTGCAGCGACCGTTGATCAAGTGGCGCGGCCACCTCGATCGAACGCCCTGCGAATTCCTGCATCGAGTCGAAGTCCAGGCGGTAGAAGCTGTCGATCGCCAGCTCGATGAGGAGCGCCGCGGCCTCAGGCGACGACGGGTCGGGAAGCTCCTCCAGGGCGGTCGTGAGTCGTGTATGGGCCGTCCTTGTGGAGGCCAAGCAGGTTCTCGATCGAGGCGACTGCCGCGATCAGCCTGACCCGCATGCCGGGCGGGGCTGCTCGGCGCAGGTCGAGGCTCTCGAGCATCGCGGCATGGGGCTCGCGGAGGACGCCCAACCGCAACCTGCGCCCCGGCCAGGGCGTCGAGCAGGGCGGCCCGTTCGTCAGCAGGTGCGGTGGCGGGCAGTAGCCGCAGCGCCCCCGCGAACAGGCGCGCCGCCGTCGCCGGCGTTCGCCCCGCAGCCGCCTCGCCCGCTTCGCGTAACACCGCGACGGCGACGAGGTCGCCGCGGCGGGCGGAGGACTCGACGTGATGGGCGCGTTCGACCGCGGGCGCGCCGCGCGCCGCGAGCGCCTCCGCGGTCCGCTCGTGCGCGCCGAGCCGCCAGCCGCCCGGAGCGGCCTCGTAGACGGCGCGCCGGACCAGCGGGTGGCGGAAGCGAAAACGGCGGGGCACGTCGGTGTCGCGCACAAGGTCGCGCTGGAGGAGCTCGTCGAGCGCGTCCATGGCCGCCGCCTCCGGGCTGCCCGCGGCGGCGGCGGCGAGCTCGGGCTCGAACGGGTCACCCGCCACGGCCGCACCCTCCAGGATCCGGCGAGTCGGATCCGAGAGCAGCGCGAGCTCCTCGGTCAGCGCGGCGGCCACGGCCCTCGGCACCTCGACCCCGGCCATCGAGACCCCGCCGGCGGCCGGCGCTCCATTCCCGGTGCGACGCGGCGCACGGGCGAGCTGCTCGAGATAGAAGGGGTTGCCGCCGGTCTCCTCGTGGAGCGCGGTCGCCTCGGCACGGTCGATCCCCGCGCCGAGCAGCTCGCGTGCCTCCTCCTCGGACAGGGCTCCCAGCTCCAGGCGGGTGAGAGCGCCGTCGCGATGGGCGCGCTCGAGCGCGGCTGACAGGCGCTCCGGGAGCTGGCGCGGCCGCACGGCCAGCGCGAGCAGCACCGCCTCCGACGGCGGCCGGCGCAGCAGAGCACCGAGCAGCTCGATCGACCCGGAGTCCGCCCAGTGGAGGTCGTCCAGCACGAGCACCAGCGGCTTGCCGGCCGCCAGTGCCTCCAGGAGCCGGCAGACGGCGCTATGAGCGCGGTAGCGGTCGTCGCGCTGCTCGGCCGGCGCGTCCGCGGTGCGAGCGGAGAGCGACGGCAGGATGTGGGCGAGCTCGGCGAGCGTCTGGTGGTCGAGCGAGTCGAGCGTGCGACGGCTCGAGCGCCTGGACGTACTCGTCGAGCGCGTCCACGAAGACCCAGAACGGCAGCTCGCTCTCGAGCTCGGAGGCATTCCCCGAGAGCACGATCTGGCCCTTGGCGCCGGCACGGGCCTCCAGCTCGGCCAGCATCCGGGTCTTCCCGATGCCCGGTTCGCCCACGAGCGCAAGCGCGCCCGAGCGGTTGCGCTCGAGGCGTTCCAGGGCGTCATCCACCACGCCGAGCTCAGCGGCGCGCCCGACCAGCTCGTCCACAGCCTGGGCCATCCGTTGCTCTCCGGGCGCGAGCATAAACCAGGGCGGGCCCGAAGTCAGGGTCACCAATCAGGGAGACGTCCCGATGTCAGCGCGCGGGCTTGGCGGCAGGCTCCTCTCATGCCGCGCTACCTGATCCACCACCGCCATCAACCGTCGGAGTGCGGCGTCGTCTTCGCCGCGTTCAAGGGCTACGACAGCCCGCTGCGCCATCAGGCGACGCTCGCGTCTTGTGTCTTCGGCGGCCATGCCATCTGGTGGTCGGTCGAGGCGGGCGGCGAGGCGGAGGCGCTCGAGCTGCTGCCGCTCTATGTGGCCCGGCGCGCCACCGCGACCAGAGTCCGCGAGGTCGAAATCCCGTGAAAGGACATTCCATGAAGCCGACCGCTGCACATCACCGCCCTTCTCCACTGGCGATCCTGATCATTCCCGTGGTCGTCGCACTGGTCCTCACGCTGTTCGCATGGCCGAGTGCGCGGCTCGAGCCGCGCGACCTGCCGATCGGCGTCGCCGGTGCGCCCGCGGCAACCGAGAGGATCGAGCAACGGCTCGCCTCGCAGGAGGGAGCCTTCGACGTGCGCCGCTACCCCGACGAGCCCGCGGCGCGGACGGCCATCGAGGACCGTGAGGTCTACGGCGCGTTCGTGGCGACGAGCGCGGGCCCCAAGGTGCTCACCGCTTCGGCCGCGAGCCCTGTGGTCGCGCAGCTTCTCACCCACGCGGCGGCCGAGGGCGGTGGCTCTGGTCAGGCTGCGGCCGTGCCAGTGCCCGTGGAGGACGTGAAGGCGGCCTCGCCATCGGGCGGCGCTCTGGGCGCCTCGGTGCTTCCGCTCGTCCTCGCTGGCATCCTGACTGGCGTGATGGGGGTGTCCCTGGCGTCGGGCGCCCTTCGCCGGACCGGCCTGATCGTGGCCGGATCGGTGCTGGCCGGCCTTGCCGCCACGGCCGTGATCCAGGGCTGGCTCGACGTGGTGGAGGGTGACTGGGCGGCGAACGCCGCCGCGCTCAGCCTGACCGTCCTCGCGATCGCGGCCGTCGTGGCCGGATTCGAGGCGCTGCTCGGTAAGGCAGGTGTTCTCGTGGCCGCTCTGATCATGGTGCTGATCGGCAACCCGTTCTCCGGCGTCGGCTCCGCCCCCGAGTTGCTGCCGCAGCCGGTCGGCGGGATCGGGCAGCTCCTACCGCCAGGGGCCGGCGGCAACCTGCTGCGCAGCACGGGCTTCTTCGACGGGGCCGCGGCCGGCGAGCACGCGCTGGTCCTGGCAATCTGGGCGGCGGCCGGGCTGTTCGCCCTCGCCGTGGCGGCCGCCAGGGGCACGCGCCTCGGGACGGCCCCGGCCGGGTCACCGGCCTGAGGCACCGGCGGGGGCCGGCTGCGGCCGGCCCCCGCCGAACCCTCCATTGTCGCCTAAGCGGTCCCTGTGCCCGCTAAGTCGACAACGACGCGGATCTGGCGGAACCTCATGGTGCGGCCTGACCGGCCTGGGCGAGTCCGGAGAAGCCGCAGTCGTTTGTGGTGCCTCCGACGCCGTCGAGCTCCTGGACCCTGATCCCCTCGATCGTCACCGAGCGGCCATCCGAGCCGGCGTAGGCGGCACGGCCCTGATCAAGTGCCGTGGGGGCGCCTGTGCCATCGATGAGCAAGACGATGTCGCCGGCGTCGAAGTTCAGGTGCCCCTCGGCGAGAGCGCCGAAGAAGTCGGAGATGATCTCGGAGTTGTCCGCCGTAGTCTGCGCCGACACCTCGAGGACCGGGCCCACGTTGCAGCGCGCTTGCACCACTAGCCCCCCGAGCGCGAAGAGCTCTTCGAGCCCGCTGCCCTCCTGGGCCCTGTAGCTGAACCTCCTCGCGCTAACGCCTCCCACAGCGTCCGCGCTCGCCGCCGTGGCCGCCCTGTCAGCCGCTGTGGCGCTCGGCACCTTGCCAAGCTCCCCTTCCGCGACATCAGCCCCGGTCAGCGTGTTCAGCGCCACGTCGCGCCCCTGCACGCTCGAGTTGCGGATGTCAAAGCCGCGCACCTCGTTGTTGCGGATGTCGAACGTGCGGATCTGGTTGTTGCGGAGGTCGGCGCTGCGGATCTCGTTGTTCTGGATCTCGCGGCTGTCGATGAAGCCGGTGGCGACGCCGTAGGACACGCCTCCGAGCGACACGAACAGGGCGATGCACGAGATAACGAGGGCCGGCGACGGGCGCCGGCGCAGAATGGACTTCACAAGGAGCTCCTCCCGCGGAGGTCGGGTACTTGGTCAGACCGGGCCGGCCGCCCGATGTCGAGTCATCCGCCTGTGGCACCGATGACTCGACAACGAGGCGGCCGTCCGGTCGTGGAGGTCTAGTTGCCGGAGTAAGCGATGCCTGAGAAGCCGCAGTCGTTTGTGGTGCCGCCCACCCGGTTCGTCGTTCTGACGGACCATCGCCTGCACGGTCACGACCTTGCCGTTGGCGCCGGTGTAGGTGATCGTCCCAGGCCCGTTGTCCGGCTGGTTGGCGAGCATGGCGGGAACGCCCGCAGCGAGGTCCTCCGCGGCGGGGAAACTCCACGTCGCCGAAACCTTGGTGTGCGCGACCGCTGACTTGGCCCGCACCAGAAGGGCCGGACTCGCCGTTGTCTTCGCAGCTCGCCTCGACCGTGAGCCCGCCCAGGTTGACGACCTCGACGTAGCTGCTGCCGAGCTGGCCCTGCCAGTTGAAGGACTCGAGCGTCACGCCGCCCACCGACCCCGCGGACGCCGCGCGAGGTCGCCGAGGTCGCCGACCCCGCCGTGTCGGCCACGGACGCGCTCGGCACCTTGCCCAGGTCCTGCTCCGAGATGTCGGCCCCATTGAGGGTGTTCCGGGCCACATCACGTCCCTCGACGTTTGAGTTGCGGATGTCGGCGCTGCGAACAGAGTTGTTCCTGATCTCGCGGCTGTCGATGAAGCCGGTGGCGACGCCGTAGGAGACGCCTCCGAGGGACACGAACAGGGCGATGCACGAGATGACGAGAGCCGGCGACGGGCGCCGGCGAAGGATGGACTTCACGAGGATCTCCTCCGGGAGGTCGGGTACTCGGTCAGGCTTCTCTTGAACCGAACACGGTAGCGCCGTAATCGGTGCGCGGGGGCCCCGGTATTCCCGCAGGCAGGGTGACCACGAAGCGCGCTCCGCCGCCCTCGGCCTCGAGCAGGTCAACGCGCCCGTCGTGAGCGTCCGCCACGGCCTTGACGATCGCGAGGCCGAGGCCGCTGCCCCCGCTGGGGGCTCGATCGGCGCCGCCCCGAGTGAAGCGCTCGAAGACCCGCTCGCGCAGGGCATGCGGCACGCCAGGACCGCGGTCGGCAACCTCCAGCACGGCCGAGTCCCCGTCGCGCCGGACCGACACCGTGACCGGCGTGCCGGGCGGCGTGTGCAGCAGCGCGTTCTCGACCAGATTGGCCGCGAGGCGGTGCAAGTCGTCCGCTACGCCGTCGACCGTGACCGGATCTCCGAGGTCGAGCGAGAGGGGATGGTCGGGCGAGAGCGCTGCTGCCTCGGCGGCCCCCTCGCGCGCAACCGCGACCAGGTCGACGGGCGCCGTGGTGGCCTCGCGGCCGGCGTCGGCGCGGGCCAGGAGAAGCAGGTCGGTGACCAGCCTGCGCATGCGCCTCGACGAGCGCAGCGCCGACTCCGCCATCTCGCGCTGCTCGCCGCCCAGCTCGGACTCGAGCAACTCGAGATTCGCCAGGATGCTGGTGAGCGGCGTGCGCAGCTCATGCGAGGCGTCGGCCACGAACTCGCGCTGGCGCACGAGCGTCGCCTCGGTCTCGCCGCGGGCCGCGCTCAGCTCCCGGAGCATGTCCTCGAAGGTGTGCGCAAGATCGGACACCTCGTCGTTGGCCTGTGGCTTGGGCAACGTCACGTCCGGGTCGCGCGTGCGCGCCACCTCGCGCGCGGCCCGCGTGAGCCCGGCGATCGGGCGCATGGCGCGCTGGGCGACGAACAGGCCGCCGATGAACGCGAGCAGCGTTCCGCCCAATACCCCGAAGGCGAGGAAGATGCGCACGCGGCTGACCGTGCGGTCGACGCTGCTGAGCGGCTTTGCGAATTGCACGAACCCAACCACCTCGGCCACCGACTCATCCAAGAGCGGCCCGAACGGCTCGGCCTCGTCGGAGCCCGACACCGTCAGGGCGCGTGAGACCACGCGGAAGTCGTCCAGGTCGCTGAGCCCCTCGACCCCGACGCTGACCAGCGGCAACAGGCCGTCCGGATAGTGAACCTGCCCGTTGCGATCGACCAGGCGCACCTCGGCGTCGCCGACGCCCGCACCCGCGAGCGGCTCCAGGCTGTATTCGATCCCATTGGCGGTGCGCTGCGGGTCGACCCTGTTTACGAGGTCGGCCACGGTCGCCCGCAGGTCGTCGTCGAAAGCGGCCCGGATGCGCTGCTCGGCCACCGCGCCGATCACGACAGCGAACAGGCAGAGGATCCCGAAGGTCAGCGCTGCCGTGACCACCGCCAGCTTGAGCTTGACCGGCAGGCGTGTCCTCATGGCTCTCTCAGGACGTAGCCCGCGCCGCGCACGGTGTGCAGCACGCGCGGCTCGCCGCCCGACTCGAGCTTGCGGCGCAGGTTGGAGATGAAGACGTCGACGGTGTTGGTCTCCGCGAAGGGGTGGTAGCCCCAGACCTCGTCGAGGAGCGCCTGGCGCGACACCACGATCCGCTCGTTTCGCATCAGGTGCTCGAGCAGCTCGAACTCGCGCGCGGTCAGCTCGAGGTCGCGCTCGCCGCGGAGGACCTCGTGGGTGTCCGGATTGAGGCGCAGGTCCCCGACGACCAGGAAGGCCGAGCCGCGCGGCGGGCGCCGGCGCAGCAGCGCGCGCAGGCGTGCGAGCAGCTCCTCGCGCTCGAAGGGCTTGACCAGGTAGTCGTCGGCGCCGGAGTCAAGGCCCTCCACGCGCGCGTCGAGCGCGTCCCGGGCCGTGAGGATGAGGATCGGCACGTCGCCCTCGTCGCGCAGCCGCCGGCAGACCTCGACGCCGTCGAGCCTGGGCAGGCCGAGGTCGAGCACCACGGCATCGGGCTCAAAGTCTCCGGCCTGGTCGAGGGCGGCCTCGCCGTCGCCGGCGATGCGGACCTCGTAGCCCTCCTTGTCGAGAGAGCGCCGCAGCACGCCCGCGATATCGGCGTCATCCTCGACAACGAGCACCCGTGGACGTCCGCTCATGCCACTTCATGGTAGGGAGGGTGCCAAGCACGGCTGTCGAATCACCCGGGGATGGCTGCATCTCGCCGCCGCAAGCGACGCCGCTCCCGCGGTCTCTGGCCGCTGCTCGAGCTGCCAAAGCTCGAGCAGCGCCACTGGGACCTGATCGGGCTCGCGCTCGTCGCATTCGCGGCCTTCTTCGCGTGCGTGTTCTACCTCGGCTGGGCAGGCGGCCGAGTGGGGGAGGCGATGGCCGACGGCATCCTCTTCCTGTTCGGCGCGGTCGGCTACCTGGCCCCGGTGGCGCTGTTCGCCGTTGGGGCCTTGCTCGTGGTCCGGCCCATGATGCCGGCGCTGCACCCCTTCAAGACAGGCGCGGCATGCCTGGTGGGCGGGCTCACGCTCGGGCTCGCCGCCGGGTCGCTCGGGCTCGGCCCCGGCGACACTCCGCGCGACGGCTTCCTCGATCCCACCTACCTGCGCGAACACGGCGGGCTGGTCGGAGAGTCACTCTTCTGGGTCTCGGCCAAGCTGTTTTCCGAGGCGGGCGCGCACATCCTCTTCGTCTTCCTGATGCTGGCCGCCGTGCTGCTGTTGACCGGCGCCTCGATTGCGGGGGTGGTGCAGGCCGGCCGTCAAGCCGCCACGACGACCACCGAGCGGGTGCGCCGCGGGGCCGCTCATCCAACGCCGCCACCGGCGACTCCGCCTGAACCCGAGGACCGCGAGCCGATCGTGCGGGCGACCCATGTGGAGGCGCCGGCGCTTGATGAGGAGGAGGAAGACGAGCTGGAGCCCGACCCGTGCGGCGAGCCCGACGCCTACGAAGAGCCCGAGACCCTCCCCGAGCTTCCCCAGCCCGAGCCAGTCGAGCTGACGCCGATGGGCAACCGGCGCTCGAACGTCACGGAGGCCGACGACCTCGAGTACCGGATGCCCAAGGAGTCGTTTCTGAAGCGCTCCAACGGGGCCCAGAAGGTCGACACGAAGGGCATCGAGCGCACCGGCGCACAACTCACGGAGGCGCTCAGCCACTTCAACGTGGAGGGCCGCGTGATCGGCACTGTCACGGGCCCGCACGTGACGCGCTACGAGCTGCGGATGGCGCCCGGTGTGAAGATGTCGAAGGTCGCACAGCTGAAAGACGACCTGGCCTACGCGCTGGCAGCCGATCAGGTGCGCATCCTCGCTCCGATTCCCGGCAAGCAGGCGGTGGGCGTCGAGGTCCCGAACCGCGTGCGCAAGATGGTGCACCTGGGCGACGTCTTCCAGGAGGCGCCCAAGGGCTGGTCGCCGCTGTCGGTCTGGCTCGGCAAGGACATCGCCGGCAAGGCGATCGGCACCGATCTCGCGAAACAGCCGCACATCCTGATCGCCGGCACCACCGGCTCGGGCAAGTCGGGGTGCGTGAACGCCATGCTCTCGAGCGTCTTGCTGCGCTCGGACCCCAACGAGGTCCGGATGGTGCTGGTCGATCCAAAGCGCGTCGAGCTCAACCACTACGAGGGCATCCCGCACCTCCTGACGCCGGTCGTGACGAGCCCGCGCCTGGCCGCGAACGTGCTCGGCAACCTAATCAAGGAGATGGAGGAGCGCTACGGCGTGATGAGCCGGACCAAGACGCGCAACCTCGTCGAGCTCAACCGCGTGCGCGCCAAGCAGGGCGAGCGCCCGCTTCCGTACATCCTCTGCGTGATCGACGAGCTCGCGGACCTGATGATGGTCGCGCCCGCCGACGTCGAGGACTCGATCATCCGCCTGGCACAGAAGTCGCGCGCCGTCGGCATCCACCTCGTGCTCGCGACCCAGCGCCCGAGCGCCGACGTGATCACCGGCATGATCAAGGCCAACGTTCCGGCCCGGATCGCATTCGCGGTCTCATCGCAGACCGATTCGCGCGTGATCCTCGACCAGAACGGCGCCGAGTCGCTGCTGGGCCAGGGCGACATGCTCTTCCGGCCGGCCGGGGAGTCGCGCTCCGCGCGCATCCAGGGCGCGTTCATCACCGAGGAGGAGATCGAGCGGCTGACCGAGTTCTGGCGCCGCCAGGGCGAGCCCGAGCTCCACGAGGAGCTGCTCGAGGCCACGGAGAGCGACGAGGAGGGCGAGGGGACCGAGGGCGACTTCGACCCAGACCAGGACGATCTGCTTGGCGAGGCGGTTGCCACCGTCGTCCAGATGGGCACCGCGTCTACGTCGATGCTGCAGCGGCGCCTGCGCGTCGGCTACACCCGCGCCGGGCGCCTGATCGACATGATGGAACGCCGCGGGGTGATCTCCGGGTACGAGGGCTCCAAGGCCCGCCAGGTGCTGATCACCGAGGCGGATCTGCCGCGCGTGCTCGAGGCGCTGGCCGAGCCGGCTGTAGCCGCGTCTGCGGACGACGTGCACCCTTAAAGAAGTCCGCCCTCGCGCCGATCTCACGGGTATGTGGGATCAGCAGTGGCTCGAGTCTCTGGTCGCCAACGTGCCCGGCGCGATCTACCGCTGCGCGCACGCAAGCGACTGGGAGATGCAGTTCATGAGCCGCGAGATCGAGCGGATCACCGGCTACCCCGCGGAAGAGTTCATCGGCAACCACGCACGCTCGTACGCCAGCGTGATCCACGAGGACGACCGCGCCCGTGGTCGAGGAGGAGGTCGACGCGTGCGTCGAGCGACGCGAGCCGTTCGTGCTCGAGTACCGCGTGGTGTGCGCCGACGGGAAGGCGCGCTGGGTCCACGAGCAGGGCCAGGCCGTCTTCGACGACAAGGGCAAGGTCGCCTATCTCGACGGCGCGATCTTCGACGTCAGCGACCGCAAGCGCCTCGAGGAGCAGCTCGAGCAGCTCGCCTACAACGATGCGCTCACGGGTCTTCCCAACCGCGCGAGCTTCTTGGAGCATCTGGAGCTCGCGCTTGCGCGAGCGCGCAGGTCGGGGACCGGCGTGGCCCTGTTGTACGTCGACCTCGACGACTTCAAGCTCGTAAACGACAGCTTCGGGCACGCGGTCGGCGACGAGCTGCTGTGCGAGGTGGCGCGCCGGCTGGGGGAGGGGACCCGCGAAACCGACCTCGTGGCCCGCCAGGGCGGCGACGAGTTCCTTGTCCTGATGGCCGATCTCAACACCCTGGAGCCCGAGCGCGCGGCGGTCGCCCTCGCCGGCCGGCTGCGCCAGGCCCTGAGCGAGCCGCTGTTCGTTTCGGGCGCCGAGGTCTACGTGACGGCGAGCATCGGCATCAGCGTCGGCGTGGGCGGTGGCGAGCTGCCGGGGGCCGACGAGTTGCTCAAGCGCGCCGACATCGCGATGTACCGCGCCAAGCACGCGGGACGCGACGGCTGCGAGGTCGGCGGGGAGGACAACGGGGAGGCGATGCCCCGGCTCTCCCTGGCGGGTCGCCTGCGCCGCGCCGTCGAGCTGGACGAGTTCGAGCTCCACTACCAGCCGCTGGTCGAGCTGGCGACCGGCCGCATGCTGGGCGTCGAGGCGCTGATCCGCTGGCACCACACCGAGCGCGGCCTGATCATGCCCAACGAGTTCATCCCGCTCGCCGAGCGCACGGGGGCCATTCACCAGATCTCCGACTGGGTGGTCTCCCAGGCCTGCCGACAGAGCGCCGCGTGGCAGGCCGAGGGACTCGATCTCTATGTCTCGGTCAACCTGCCGGCGCCCTTCTGGCGCCCGAGCGCGATGCACTCGGTGCTGCTCACGATCGAGTCGTTTGGCATCAACCCGGAGCGCCTGATGATCGAGATCACCGAGTCGGCCGCCATGGACAACCACGAGCGCAACGAGGAGATGATCGGCGAGCTGCGCAGACGCGGTGTCCAGGTGGCGATCGACGACTTCGGCACGGGCCACTCGTCACTTGCGCGCCTGAACCAGCTCGCGGTCACCACGCTGAAGATCGACCGCTCCTTCGTGACCGACCTTCCCGGCGACGAGAACGCCGCAGTCCTGGTGGGCGGGATCATCGACCTCGCCCGCAGCCTGGGGCTGCGGCCGCTGGCCGAGGGCGTGGAGACCGCGGCCCAGCGCGACTTCCTGATCGCCCGCGGATGCGAGCTGGGACAGGGCTACTTCTTCAGCAAGCCGGTGGAGGCGTCGGCTGTGGCGGCCTACGTCGCGCCCGGCTCGCCGTCCGAGGCTCTCGCAAGCTGACGCCCGGCCCGGCTTCGGGCGCCGGCTTTGCATCACAATGCGCCGCGCATGCCGACGATCGGCGACACGCTGCGTGAGGCACGGATGCGCCAGCGTCTCGACATCGGCGACGTCGAGAAGCGGACGAAGATCCGCGCGAAGTACCTGCGGGCGCTCGAGAACGAGGAGTTCTCGATGCTGCCCGGTCCTACCTTCGTCAAGACGTTCCTGCGCACCTACTCCGAGGCGCTCGGGCTCGATCCGCATCTGCTGGTCGAGGAGTACCGGGCGACCTATGAGTCGCGCGAGGAGATGGAGCAGGTACAGACGCTCGGGCCGCCGGGAGTCGGGCGCGACCGGCGCCGCGGCGGGCCGCGCGGGCCGCGCGGACCGTGGGTCGCCGTCGCCCTCGCGCTGGTGGGTGTGCTCGTCGCGCTGCTCGTGATCGGCCTCGTGGGCGGCGACGACGACGGTGACGGCGGCCAGGCGTCCGAGCCGACGGAGACCCAGCCCAAGCGCCAGCGCACTCAGCCGGAGCAGCCGCCGCCGACGCCCAAGCGCGTGGTCCTTCGGATCGCTCCGGTCACCGAGACATACGTGTGCATCGACACCGGGCCGGGGACCGACATCCGCTTCGAGGGGATCATCGACGCCCCGCAGACCTTTCGCGGGCGGCGGCTGCGCGTGAATCTGGGCAACACGTCCGTGGACATCACCAAGAACGGCAGGCGCTTTGCGATCGAGCCCAGCGGCGACCCGGTCGGCTTTGCGTTCACACCCACCACAACCCGTCCGCTGCCGCTCGGCGAGCGGCCCTGCGCCTAGATGGCCGCCCGGGCGGGGATCGTGGTCACCGGCACGGAGGTGCTAACCGGCCGCGTGCAGGACCGAAACGGGCCGTGGCTGTCCGACCGCCTGTTCGAGCAGGGCATCGAGCTGGCCCACATCACGATCTGCGGGGACCGCCCCGAGGACATGCGGGCGCAGCTGCGGTTCATGGCTGACCAGGGTGTCGACCTGGTGATCACGAGCGGCGGGCTCGGGCCGACCGCCGACGACCTCACTATCGAGGTGGTCGCCGAGTTCACTGGCCGCCCGCTGTTCCTCGACGAGGCGCTCGAGCAGCGGATCGCGGACATTCTCAAGCCGCTCATGAAGCGCTTTCGCGACGTCGACTTCGACGCGATTCGCGAGTCGAACCGAAAGCAGGCGCTGGTGCCAGAAGGGGCGCACGTGATCTATCCGGCAGGCACCGCTCCAGGTCTCGTCGTGCCGGGCAGGCCGGCGATCGTGGTGCTGCCCGGCCCGCCGCGCGAGCTGCACGCGATGTGGCCGCAGGCGGTGGCGACCGACGCCTTCCAGGAGGCCGTTGGGACGCGCTCGAGCTACGAGCAGCAGACGCTGCGGCTGTTCGGCATCCCCGAGTCGGAGATCGCCGAGACCCTGCGGGTGGCCGAGGCGGAGATCGAGGGCTTTGACCGGCTCGAGATCACCACCTGTCTGCGCAGAGCCGAGGTGGAGGTGGTCACGCGCTGGGAGCCGGCCGCGGAGCCGGTGTGGCGGGCCCTGCTCGCCCTGATCGGCGAGCGCCACAAGCGCACGCTCTTCTCCGTCGACGGGACGCGGATCGACGACCAGGTCGCGGAGATGCTGAGCGGCCGCCGGCTCGCCGTGGCCGAGTCGTGCACCGCGGGGCTGATGGCGGCGCGCCTGACCGAGGTCGCGGGCTCGTCGGCCTACTTCGCCGGCGGCGTGGTCGCTTACGCCAATGAGGCCAAGATCGCGCTGCTGGCCGTGGATCCCGAGCTGATCGAGCGCTACGGCGCGGTGTCGCCCGAGGTGGCGGCCGCGATGGCCGACGGAGCCCTGGAGCGCTTTGGAGCCGATACCGCGGTCTCGATCACCGGTGTGGCCGGCCCGGGTGGGGGCACCGAGGACAAGCCGGTGGGCTTCGTTTGCTGGTGCGTCAAGCGGGCCAACGGACCGACCCTCGCGCGCGACCTGCGCCTCCCCGGCGACCGGGGCGAGATCCGCGACCGCTCGACCACCGTGGCGATGCACATGTTGCGGCGGGTGCTGGGCGGGGAGGACTTCCCTCTCTGAGCGGCCCGCGTGCGCGGATGTTCGTTGCGCTCGACCTCCCGGACGGGCCGCGGGCGGCGCTGGCGGCGTGGCGGGACGAGTTGATCGAGGGCCGGGGGGATCTGCGCCCCGTGCGGGCCGACGCCCTGCACGTGACCCTCGTCTTCCTGGGCTGGCAGGACGACAGCGCGGCGGAGCGCCTCGCAGAGGCGGCCTTTGCGGCGACCTCCGGCTCTGTGGGCCCCCCAGCGCTCCGTGCGGCGGACCTGCGGGCGCTGCCACCGCGCGCGCCGCGCCTGTTCGCGCTCGCTCTCGACGACGAGGACGGGCGGGCCGAGGCGCTCCAGGGCGCGGTGTCGGACGCGTTGGCGGCCGGCGGCTGGTACCGACCCGAGAAGCGGCCGTTCTGGCCCCATCTCACCCTCGCCAGGGTCAAGCGGGGCGAGCGGCGGGTGCGGTCCCTGCCCGCCGCGCCGGCGCCTCCGTCCGAGCCGTTTGTGGCCACTTCGCTGACGCTCTACCGCTCGACGCTGCGCCCGCAGGGCGCTCTCTATGAGGCGCTCGCGCGGATGACCTTGCGGTAGGCGGTTGTTCGGACGAAAAACTGCAGCAAATAAGGGGTCGAGCCCGGTCGGGGGCGGTCTCACGCCAGAGGGTGCCTTAGGTTTTGGGGGCTATACAACAAGAAGGTCAGGCACCCGGCCCAAGTCCTCTAGCTTCCGCTCGCGTGTACGAGACGGTCGTTCGCCCGCTGCTGTTTCGGCTCGATCCCGAGCGGGCGCACAACCTCGCGCTGCGCACGTGCGAGCTGACGGGGCGCTTCGGGCTGACACGCCGCGCCGCCCACAGCGCCTTTGCGGTCGAGGATCCGCGTTTGCGCGTGGAGTGCTGCGGCCTCGACTTCGACAACCCGCTCGGGCTGGCCGCCGGCTTCGACAAGAACGGGCGGGCGCTGGGGCTGCTCGGCACGCTCGGCTTCGGGCACGTGGAGATCGGCTCGGTCTCCGGCTACCCATCGGACGGCAACCCGCGCCCGCGACTGTTTCGGATCCCGCAGGACGGCGGGATCGTCGTGAGCTACGGGGTGCCCAACGACGGGGCGCAGGTCATCAGCCGGCGCTTGGGCGCTCAGCGCCTGCCGGCGCGTCTCGGCATCAACCTCGTCAAGACCAACGATCCGAGCCGGCCTGCGGTCGCTCCCGACGTCTACGAGGATTACGCTCGCTCGTTCGAGCTGCTCCAAGGGCACGCCGACTACATCGCGCTCAACATGAGCTGCCCAAACTCGGCTGCCGACCGCGACTTCTTCGACGACCTGGCCAAGGTCGACGGCTTGCTGGGACGGCTCGGGGAGCTCTCGCCGCGGGTGCCCGTCGTGCTCAAGCTCAAGCCGACCACCGATGCCGGTGTCCTGCGCGAGATCGTCTCGATCGCCGACGGCCATCCGTTCGTGAGCGGGTTCTCGATCAACCTGCCGGCCGGAAAGCCCGAGGCGCTGCGCCTGACGGCGCCGCGCGCGCGGCTCGAGCGGATGCCCGGTGCCGTCGGCGGCCGGCCCGTGGAGGAGCTGATCAACGAGATCCTCCGCACCCTGTACGGCATCGTCGGGCCCGGCAGCCGCTACGGCCTGATGGCTGCCGGCGGCGTGTTCACCGCCGCCGACGCCTACCGCAAGATCCGGCTCGGGGCCGCGCTGGTGCAGGTCTACACCGGGCTCGTCTACCGCGGCCCGGGGATGGTGAAGGAGATCCTCAACGGCCTGGTGGAGCAGCTCGAGCGAGACGGATTTGCGACGGTGGCCGAGGCCGTGGGCGCGGACGCACGCACATGATCCACCCGGCGGCCCGACTCGGGTTCGCCCGCTCGGCCGACGCATACGAGCGCAGCCGGCCCGCGTATCCCGATCCGGCGATCGAGCACCTCGTGTCCCGCTTGCCTGCCGGCGCCAGGGTGCTCGATCTTGCCGCAGGGACCGGCAAGCTGACCCGCCTCCTGCTCGCCTCAGGGCTCAACGTGGTTGCGGTGGAGCCCGTGGTCGAGATGCGCGCCGCCCTGCCGGCGTCAGTGCGCGCCCTGGAAGGGACGGCCGAGGCCATACCGCTTGGCGACAGCTCCGTCCACGCGGTCACCGTCGGGCAGGCGTTTCACTGGTTCGACGGTGAGGCGGCGCTGAGCGAGATTCACCGCGTGCTACGGCCGCGGGGTGTGCTCGCACTGCTCTGGAACCGCCGGATGGAGGAGGACCCCGTGAACCGGCGCATCAGCGAGCTGCTCGAGCCCTACCGAGCCGGCGTGCCCACCCATCGCTACGACAGTTGGCGCCCGGCTTTCGAGCAGACGCGGCTGTTCGGGGCACTCGAAGAGCAAACCTTCGCCAATGAGCAGGTCCTCGACGCGGCGGGGTTCGAGGACCGCATCGGCTCGATCAGCTTCATCGCCGCGCTCGATGAGCCTGAGCGCGCGCGAGTTCTGGAGCGCGCCGGTTCCCTGGCCGGCGAGGGAACGGCGGTGGTGCCTTACCGCTGCGAGGTACAGATCTGCACCGCGCGCTGACAGGATGCAGGTATGGATCAGCGAGTCAGCGTCATCACGCTCGGAGTTCGCGACCTCGAGCGGTCACGCGCTTTCTATGAAGCGCTCGGATGGCACACCCGCGCCGAGCCGGGCGCCGACGTCGTGTTCTTTCAGGCCGGCGGGCTGGTCGTTGCGCTCTGGGACCGGGCGACCCTCGCGCAGGACAGCGGGGTGGAGGACGGCGGCGGCTGGGGAGGAGTGACGCTCGCGCACAACGTGCGTTCTCCCGCTGAGGTCGACGCGGTCGCCGAGGAGGCCCGCGCCGCCGGCGCGACGATCGTGCGCGAGCCGGGCGAGACATTCTGGGGCGGCTACTCGGCCGCGATAGTCGACCCTGACGGACACCCTTGGGAGATAGCCCACAACCCGCGCTGGACGCTGCACCAGGACGGCACGGTCGAGCTGGGGGCCTGATCTGTGACCGACCTCACGGAGGACCGGCGCGGCCGTTCCTAGCTTGCCCTGGATGCCTGCCACAGCGATTCCACTCTCGACCTATTCCGCGCCCACCCTCGATGACGCCAAGGCCGTCGCGCTGCGCAGCATCGCGATCATGGTCGACGGCACCCGCGAGGACTTCGACGAGGTCTGCCACCCGGAGTTCCTCAATCACGAGCAGCACGACGAGCCGCCGGCCTCGCGCGGGCGAGGACCCGCGACCGCCTACGCGACCGCGCTCTGGCTGCGCGACGCCTTCGCCGACCTGCGCTGGGACATCCACGATCTGGTCGCCGAGGGCAACCTGGTCGTCATCCACTGCACGATGTCGGGCCGCCACGTGAGGCCGTTCGCCGCCTACGCCGCGGACGGCTCGGTCGAGGATGTGTTCCCGCCGACCGGAGAGCGTTTTGCGACCACCCAGACCCACTGGCTGCGGGTCAGGGACGGCCAGGTCATCGAGCACTGGGCCGACCGCGACGACCTGGGCATGGCAAAGCAGCTCGGCTGGGTGCCGCCGACGCCGGCCTACCTGGTGCGCATGGCGCTGGCAAAGCGCCGCGCCCGCCGCGCGCAGTCGAGCTAGTGGACCGCCCCTGCAGGGGGGCGAGCTTGCTGTCCGACCCGACTCCTACGTTGTGGGACTCAAGACTTTCGAGAGGACGGACACATGGACAAAGAGCAGCAGAAGGCCGCTCAGGCGCGCGAGTCTGCGCTGAAGAACGCGCTCGGGCAGATCGAGCGCGAGTTCGGCGCCGGATCGATCATGAGGATGGGCGACGAGGCCGCCGCGGTGCGCGTCCAGGCCATCCCCACGGGCGCGCTGTCGCTCGACCTGGCGCTCGGCGTGGGTGGGGTGCCGCGCGGGCGCATCGTCGAGGTGTTCGGCCCCGAGTCGTCGGGCAAGACGACGCTGATCTACCACGTGCTCGCCAATGCCCAGCGGCTGGGCGGGATCTGCGCGTTCATCGACGCCGAGCACGCCATGGACCCCGCTTATGCCAAGCGCATCGGCGTGGACGTCGACGAGCTGCTCGTCTCCCAGCCCGACCACGGCGAGCAGGCGCTGGAGATCGCCGACCTGCTGATCCGCTCGGGAGCGGTTGACGTGGTGGCGATCGACTCCGTGGCCGCGCTCACCCCGAAGTCCGAGCTCGAAGGGGCGATGGGCGACCAGTCGGTCGGCCTCCAGGCCCGAATGATGTCCCAGGCGATGCGCAAGCTCGCAGGCAACCTCAACCGCGCGAACACCCTCTGCATCTTCACGAACCAGATTCGCGAGAAGGTGGGGGTGATGTTTGGATGTTTTCATTACGACGCCCGAGTGGTGCTCGCGGACGGAAGCACCGAGAAGATCGGCAAGATCGTCAATCAGCGCAAGCCGGTCGAAGTCATGTCGATGGACCCTGAGACCGGGCAGATCGAGCCGCGCCGTGTCGTGGAGTGGTACGACAACGGCGAGACCGACGAGTGGCTCCAGTTCGAGGTCGAAGCCGGTGGAGGATCCGGCAAGCGCAAGTTCGCGTGCACTCCCAACCACGTCATCTTCACGCCCGAGGGTGAGCGTCAGGCGTGGGAGGTCGAGGAAGGCGACGAGGTCCTGGTCGCCGTGAAGCAGTACGCCTTGAGTGACGACCAGATGAAGCTCATCCTCGGCAGCCTGCTGGGCGATGGCTCTCTTCGCTACGCCTCGGTTCACAACGCGGCGTTCCGCGTAGGCCATGGCGAGCGTCAGCGCGAATACTGCGAGTGGAAGCAGTCCATGCTCGCGCCCTTCGCGCACAGGATCGGCCGGACCGGCAACGGCATCGGCTTCGACACCGTGCCGATGCGCCAGCTCGCGGCCCTGCGCGACGCGGTGTACGCAGCCGACGGACGCAAGACCGTCAGCAGCGAGGTGCTCAGCCAACTCGACGAGCGGGCTCTGGCAGCTTGGTACTGCGACGACGGCACGTTTGGGGGCAACTACAAGCGATGGGGTCACGGCAAGGCGACAATCTGCGTCGCGGGCCTATCGAGTGAGGACCGCGAGCTCGTTGCCCAGCGCTGCGAGGAGCTCGGAATGGGGCGGCCGACTTTGAGCGGCCACAACCTCCTGTTCAGTGGCGAGCGCACCCGCCGATTCCATGAGCGGATCGCGCCGTACGTGCATCCGTCGATGGACTACAAGCTCCATCCGGACCTGCGTGGTCGCTTTGCCTGGGATGCCGCGCCGGCGGGCGACTACCGGACTGATCTCAAGAGCCGCCAGAGTCTGCGACCGGTCGGCATGCAGGTGCTTCGCAAGTACCGCAAGCCGGACTGTCCGCCTCAGCACGATCGGCCGTCCCGGCGCCGCCGCTACGACCTGCAGATCGAGGGCAACCACACGTACCTCGTCGACCACGTGGTGGTGCACAACTCGCCAGAGACCCAACCCGGCGGGCGGGCGCTCAAGTTCTATGCCTCGCAGCGGCTCGACATCCGCCGCATCGAGACGCTCAAGGAGGGCACCGAGGCGGTCGGCAACCGGGTGCGGGTCAAGGTCGTCAAGAACAAGGTGGCTGCTCCGTTCCGCCAGGCCGAGTTCGACATCGACTACGGCCAGGGCATCTCGAGCCAGGGCTGCGTCCTCGACCTCGGGATCGAGCACAACGTCGTTCAGAAGTCGGGTTCGTTCTTCTCCTATGGAGACGAGCGGCTGGGGCAGGGGCGAAACAACGTGAAGGGCTATCTGCGCGAGCATCCGGAGGTCGCCGCGGAGATCGAGCGCAAGATCTACGACGCGCTCGGTGTCGAGCCGGCGGCGGCGCCGCTGGCCGCGGTTCCGCCGGCAGAGCCCCCGGAGGACGAGGCGCCGGCCCCGCCGGAGACGGCGCCCAAGGAACAGGCCGCCTAACCGAGTAGTGGCCACGGACGGCCCAGAGCGAGAGACCGAGCGAGCGATACAGCTCGCTTACCGGGCGGTGGGCTATCGCGAGCGCACCGTCGCCGAGTTGCGCACCTTCCTGGAGCGCAAGCGAGTCGAGCCGGCGGCGATCGACGACGCGGTCGCCGAGTTGAGCGAGGCCGGTGTCATCGACGACGCCCGCTACGCACAGCGCTTCGCCGAGGACAAGCGCGACCTCTCCGGCTGGGGCTCGGAGCGGATCGCGCGCGACCTCCACCGGCGCGGGGTCGCAGCCGACCTGGTCGAGGCCGTGGTTGCCGGCCGCAGCCTCGACTCAGAGCTCGCCTCGGCTCTGCTCGTGCTCGAGCAACGCGTGGCGGCCCCGGGCGACGACCGCGAACGCGACCGTGCCTGGCGCCTGCTGATCCGCCGCGGCTACCGGAGCGAGATCGCCTACGAGGCGGTTCGCCGCTACGAGCAGGCGGCAGGCGATGAACTCCACGCGGCCTGAGCCGGGCCCCGCGGCCTCAGCCGTGGGCGGAGGCTCTCGCCCGCTTGCGACTGACCCGACACCCGGTTACCCTCCTGTGAAAGCGGTCGCTTCGGCCGCCGGTTGAGACTGAAACATCCAGCAAATCGACTTCTTTGCGGACCATGACCACCACCGACCAACCTAGAGGGACAGGCGCAAGCGCCGGGCTCCGCCGAGTCCGGGCGGGCCGGGGTCCTCGGGAAGGTCCATAAGAGCTGCACGGCGCGCGCCGCACGGGCGCGCGCTCCGCGTAAGGAGTCGTACTGGTGTCTCGCGGCGCCGAGCATGATCGCTCGGAGACTGACTGACGAGGCCGGCGCAGCCGCGCCGGAACAGAGGAGACATCCAAATGGAGATCGTGTTGGCGGCGCTGGTGGCGGCAGCGGTCGCCGTGGCCGTGGTGCTGCTCGTACAGCGCCCGCGCGCCGCACAGATCGCTCCGGGGGCAGTCGCGGCACCCGAGCTCCGCGATGGGGCCACCACGGCGACCGCGACAGCGGCGCCCGTGGCCGGCCCCGACGCGGCGGAGGACGAGCTGCGCGCACGCCGCGTGGAGATCGCCCGGCTCGAGGAGCGCCTGCGGGCAAGGGAGAGCTCGCTCGATGCCCAGGCCCAGCAGCTGGGGGAGCGCGAGCGGTCGCTCGACGACCGCCAGCGCAACCTCGAGCACACCCGTGAGGACCTGAAGGACACAAAGACCAGACAGATCCGCGAGCTCGAGCGAGTGGCCGGACTCAGCGCGGGACAGGCCAAGCAGATCCTCATGCACGCGCTCGAGGACGAGCTGCGCCACGAGAGCGCCCGCGTCATTCGCCAGGTCGAGGAGGAGACCCGCCACGACGCCGACCGCCGCGCCCGCAGCATCCTCGCGGCGGTCATGCAGAGAGTGGCCTCCAGCCACGCGGTGGAGACCACCGTGTCCGTGGTGGAGCTGAAGTCAGACGAGCTCAAGGGGCGCATCATCGGCCGCGAGGGACGCAACATCCGCGCCCTCGAGACGCTCACCGGCATCGACTTCATCATCGACGACACCCCGGGGGCCGTTCTGCTCTCCGGCTTCGATGGCGTCCGCCGCGAGACCGCGCGGCTGACGCTGGAGAAGCTGCTGCAGGACGGCCGTATCCACCCGGCCCGCATCGAGGAGGCCTTCCACCAGGCCAAGTCGGAGATCGACCAGCACGTGGTCGAGGTGGGAGAGCAGGCGGTCTTCGAGGCCAACGTCGGGTCGCTGCATCCCGAGCTGGTCAAGCTGCTCGGCAAGCTGCGCTTTCGCACGAGCTACGGGCAGAACGTGCTGCATCACTCGATCGAGTGCGCTCGCCTGGCCTCGATGCTCGCGGCGGAGCTGGGAGCCGATCCCCGCACCGCGGCCCGGGCAGCGCTGCTGCACGACATCGGCAAGGCGGTCTCACACGAGACCGAGGGGCCGCACGCGCTGGTCGGCGGCGAGATGGCGCGGCGCTACAAGGAGAACGAGGGCGTGGCTCACGCCATGGAGTCCCACCACAACGAGGTGGAGCCGCAGACCGTCGAGGCGGTGATCGTTCAGATCGTGGACAGCCTCTCCGGCGCTCGCCCGGGCGCGCGCGGCGAGTCGCTCGAGCAGTACGTCAAGCGCCTGCGCGAGCTGGAGGCGATCGCCACCAGCCACGAGGGCGTCGACAAGGTCTACGCGATGCACGCCGGTCGCGAGATCCGGGTGATCGTGGAGCCCGAGGAGATCGACGACGACGCGGCAACTCTGCTCTCGCATCAGATCGCCCGAGAGGTCGAGAAGCAGCTCGAGTACCCGGGCCAGATCAAGGTGACGGTGATCCGCGAGAGCCGCTCGACGGACTACGCGCGCTAGGGCACGCGTCAAGGACCCGCCGGTCCAGGCGTGCGTCGCGCTGGCTGGGCAAGAAAAAGGGTTTGACCTGTGACCCCGGCGACGCCCGAAATCCGCTTCATTGTCGAGTTACCGGTCCCAGCAACCGCTAACTCGACAACGGACGCCCAACCCGGCGCAGGGAGCGCCGCGGCAACCCGTCCCACCCCCGCGTAGCCCGCCGTTGGCCCGAGCCGAAGCAATCCGGGCGAGTCGCCAGCCGCATTGTCCCGGTCACCGCGTCATCGTCGAGCAGCCGGGCAGAGCGCTTGCCCCGCACTGAGAAGCCCACATGCTGCCCGTCCTCGACGAGACCTCGGGAAGGGCGGCGCAGAGGTCGACGAGCCGGGAGCGGGCGGACACCGGACCAGGCTATCCTCGGCGCGGGCATGAAGACGTATCACCTGACCACGTTCGGCTGCCAGATGAACGAGCACGACTCCGAGCGCATGAAGGGGATGCTCGAGTCGATCGGCTACGACGAGGCCGGCGAGCGGGACACGGCCGACCTGATCCTGTTCAACACCTGCTCGATTCGCGAGAAGGCCGACAACCGCCTCGTCGGCCACCTTGGTGAGGCCAAGCGGCTGAAGGCGGAGAACCCGGGGCGCGTGGTCGGGATCGGCGGCTGCTGGTCGCAGTCGATGAAGGACCAGGTGTTCGAGCTGTTCCCGTTCGTCGACGTGGCGTTCGGTCCCGGTCAGGTTCACCGGCTCGCCGAGTTTCTGACGAGCGACAGCCTGAGCGCGCAGGGCTTCTTCGAGTTCGAGGGCTTCACGGGTCACCTGCCGATGAAGCGCGAGCGCGAGCACCAGGCCTGGGTGCAGATCTCGGTCGGCTGCAACTGCGCCTGCTCGTACTGCATCGTGCCCTCCACACGCGGGCGCGAGGTATCGCGCCCGGCGCAGGAGCTGGTCGCCGAGGTCGAGCGCCTGGCGGGCGACGGGGTCCGCGAGGTCACGCTGCTCGGCCAGAACGTCTGCTCCTACGGGCGCGATCTCCCGAGGGGGGCGAAAACGAGCTTCGCCGAGCTTCTCCACATGGTCGACGCCATCGACGGAGTGGAGCGCATCAGGTACACGAGTCCCCATCCAAAAGACATACGCGAGGACGTGATTCGCGCCCACGTCGAGCTGCCGAGCGTCTGTGAGCACATACACCTGCCGCTGCAGTCGGGCTCGTCGCGCGTGCTCAAGGCGATGCGCCGCACCTACAACCGCGAACGCTACCTCGACCGCGTGGCCATGATTCGCGAGCTCGTGCCGGACTGCGCCCTCACCACCGACATCATCGTCGGCTTCCCGGGGGAGACCGACTCCGACTTCGACGAGACGATGGACGTGGTCGAGCAGGTGCGCTACGACTCCGCCTTCACCTTCATCTTCTCCCCGCGCCGGGGGACGCTGGCGGCCGAGCTCGATGACGCGCTGCCGACCGAAGTGAAGCGCGCACGCATGGACCGCTTGGTGGGGACCGTCCAGCGCCACGCCGCCGAGCGTGCGCAGCGCTTCGTGGGGCGCAGGGTGGAGGTGCTCGTGGAGGGACCGTCGTCGGACCGATCCTGCGCGCCTGCGCGGACGTACTCGCCACAACAAGACGGTGAACTTCAGCGGCATGGCGGCGCCCGGCGAGCTCACGCACGTCGAGGTCGGCTCCGCCACCAGCACGACGCTCGCGGGCGAAGAGCGCCTGCTCGCGCGCTTGGCCTGACGCAGGCCGGGGGGTGGCTAATGCCCGCCGCGGCGGGCGTTGGCGATGGCTTCGGCGAGATCGTCGAAGCGCTTGGACATGGCGACCATCTCGCGCTCGGCGTCGGTGATCTTTTCCTGCAGCTCGCGCTCTGTCTGGGCGCTCATCTCGGCCTGGCGCTCGTTCTCCTCGCGTAGCTCCGCCAGCGCGGTGCGGGCGTGCTCGGCGCGGCGGTCGGCGTCCTCGAGCTCCTCCAGGCGCTCGCGTGCCTCATCGAGCTCGGAGCGGACCGTCTCGGTGCCCTCGGCGGCGGCGCGTAGCTCCTCGAGCTCCGCGCGCAGCGCCTCCGTGTCGGCGGCCGCGGCGCGCAGCGCCTCGAGTTCCTCACGCAGGGAGTCGGCCTCGGCCTTGAGGGACTCGGCGCCGGCGGCCGCGGCTCGCAGGTCCTCGGCCTCCGAGCGCAGGGTGTCGGCGTCCTCGACCTCGCCGCGCAGTCGTTCGAGCTCGCTCCGCAGCTCGCTGGCTTCGGCGGCGGCCGCGCGCGCATCGGCGAGCTCGGCGCGCATGCGCTCGGTCTCTTCGCTGTCGCCCGAGGAGGCGATCGCCGCCTCGAGCTCTTCCTCGAGCTCCTTGATGCGCCCGCGGACGGCCGTACCCTCGTTTTCGAGCTCGATGTTGCGAGACGAAGCTTCGTCCAGGTGCGTCTGGAGCGTTGAGATGCGCTCCTGCAGTTCGCCGTCCTCCGCGGAGATGGCTTCGGCCTCCTCGCGGCGCGTGCGCTCGGCCTCGAGCGAGCTCTTGAGCGAGGCCACGGCGCGCTCGTGCTCCTCGGCTGAGACCGCGAGCTGCTCGCGCAGCTCGGCGATCGCGCGCTCCTTGACGGTGTGCTCGCCTTCGAGCGCCGATTCCAGCCGCGTGATCTCCTGAGCCTGCTCGGTGCGCGCGTGGTCGTTCTCGTCGCGCAGCTCGGCGAGCTTCTCCTTGCGCCTCTCGCGTTCGGCGTCGACCGCCGCCTTGAGCTCGTTGATCTCGTCGAGGTGGCGGGTCTTCTCCTCCTTGAGCGCATCGGTCAGCCGGACGGCCTCCGCGGCGTGGCGCGCCTGCTCTGACTCGAAGCCCTTGCTCAGCTTGGCAAGCTCTGCGGCATGGCGCTCCTGGCCCTTCGCGAGGGCCTCCGTGCGCTTGGCCTGCTCGGACTCCAGCGCGGCCCGTGCAGACTCGAGATCCGCGGCGTTGCGCTTTCGCTCGTCGTCGAGGGCGGTGCGCAGCTCCGCCGCTGCCGCGTCGTGAGCAGAGCGCTCGAGCTCGACGTTGCCGCGCAGCTCGGTGACCGTCTCGTCGTGCTTGGTCCGCTCGGTTTCGAGGATGTCGCGCAGCTCGGCGGTCTCGCGGGCGCTGCGGCTCTCGACGGCGTCGGCCATCTTGCGCAGCTCGACCACCTCGCGGGCGCGCTCAGCTGCGGCGCCTTCGCCGGCGTCGCGCAGCTCCGCCAGCTCACGGGTGTGATCGGCGGCCGATTGCCTCGCCGCCGCGCGCAGCTCGTCGATTTCGGTCGCGTGGGAGGCCTTGAGGGCGTCGAGGGCGCGGCTGTTCTCGCCCTTGGCGGCCTCAATGGCGCGAGCGTGCTCGGTCCGCGCGACGTCGAGCGTCCGCTTGAGGTCGTCAGCCTCGTCGACGTGGGCAGCGCGCTCGGCGTCGAGCGCCTCCTGCAGTTCCGCGGCCTTCGAGGCCGCAGCGCCGGCGCCGCCCTCGAGGCTGTCCCGCAGGGCGGCGAGCTCGCGCGAATGACGTTCGCGGTCGGACGCCAGCTCCGCGGCGTGGCGCTCGCGGTCGGCGATGGCCTCTGAACCGTGGCGCTCGCGCTCGGCGTCGAGCGCGCGCTGGTGGCCGTCGCGCAGCGCATCGAGCTCTGCGGTGAGTCGCCGGCGCTCGGTTGTCAGCGCGGCCTCGAGCTCCTCGACGCGCGCAAAGGCGCCTCCGTCCTCGACCCGAGCCGGCGCCACGGGCGCAGGCGCCACCACGGGCTCGACGCTCGCCTCGGACGGCGGCACGATCACGGTCCCGAGGGTCTGAGCGACGAGGTTGATCGGCCCCTCCATGAAGTCCAGGTCCTCGATCAGCTCGTCGATCTGCGAGCGAGCCGCCACCGCCGGTCGCACCGCGAGCTTGGTCATGACCGCGATGTCGCTCAGGCCAAGCGAATCGGACGGGTCCGCGACCGCCACCAGCAGCGAGCTGTCTCCGCTGAATCCGACCGGCACAGCGCGATAGCGCTTCGCCGAGCTTTCCTGGAGCAGGCCGGCGGCGGAGCGATCGACGTCGTAGGCGGTCAGGTCGATGTGATCGAGCCCGTAGCGCTCCGCGAGCGCGCGCGCGAGCTCGTCCTCGGTCAGCGCGCCCTGTGCAAGCAGCACCTTCTCGACCGTCATCCCGGGCCTGCGAGCGGCCTCCACGGCCGCGGCCACGGTGTCCGCGTCCACGAACCCGAGCTCGACGATCAGGTCTGAGAGAAAGCGGCGCCCGGCGCCGGTGAGCGAGGGAGGGGTGAGGCCGTCTCCAGAGCCCGCCGTCGCCAGGCCGGCGCCGTTCGAGTCGGTGACGCTCGCGCCGGAGTCGTTCGAGTCGGCGGCGATCGCGCCGGACTCGTCCGCTGGATCCTCGGCCTTGGCGTCGAGGCTGGATGCCGGCTCGGCGCTCATGCCGCCTCTCCGGTGATCTCGGCCGCGCCGACCGGGTGGGCCTCGGCCTGTCGCGCGTCGGCCTCGCCCTCGACGAGGGCGTCCTCCGCCGACGTCGTCTCGGCCAGAGCCCGGTAGCTGTAGGCCAACTCGATCGGGGCAGGCCGGCCGGCGGCGACGCCGGAGAGCGCGCGCTCGCAGCGAGCCACGAAGGCAAGTGCGCCCGCCATGTCCTTGCAGCCGACGAGCACGGTGGCGAGCAGGTCGTCGTCGACTCGGGCGAGGTAGTCGGTACGACGGACGCCGCCGCCGAGCACCTCGGCAACGTCCTTCAGCAGAAGGTCTGCGGAGGCTTCCCCTGCGCGCTCGCGCAGCGCGTCGCGGCCCGCGATTCGGCAGACAACGAGATAGGACAGAACGGTGCCGCGCTTCCCGAGCTCCCATTCGCGCTCCAGCGCCTCGAGCAGGCTGGCCCGGTTTGGCAGGCCGGTGACCGCATCCGTGCGCTCCCGGTCGCGTGCGATTTCGCCCAGCCGGCGCAACTCGGCCCGCGTGGAGATGCTCTCCCACTCGTAGCTGAGCAGACGAGCCGCCACCGGCAGCAGCGATATGTGGGGGCCGGCGCCGGTGGCGAGCATCACACCGACCACGTTGCCGTCGCTCGTGTCGAGCGGCACCGCGGTACAGGGAGCAAAGCCGAGCGAGGCGAGCGCCTCTGGATCGATCAGCTCGCTTGGGTCGATCCCGTTCGCGCTTGGAAAGCGGGCGGAGAGCGGCGCGATCGTGCCACGCAGGGTGTCATCCTCCCCGCGCGCATCGATGATTCGGCAGGTCGCTTCCTCCCAGTCGATCTGGGCGAGCACCACTCGCTCGCCGGGCGCTGCGGCGTGCACCAGGTCAAGCACGGAGGTGGCCGCTTCGGCAAAGCTCTGGAAACGCCGAGCCGCCGTCCGTGCGAGCGCGTCAAGGACAGGAGAGCTCACTCTTTGTCTCCTATCGGCCATTTGCGGCCGCGCAGTAGCCCCTTGGGGGCTATTTCTGCAGGATGCTCTGCAAGTCGGCGAGCGCCGCGCGCGCCGCGAGCACGCCGCCGGGGCCCGTCCAGACCGGGTCGTCGAGGGTGATGTCGGCCTTTTTCGCTGCGACGAGCGAGACCCCAGCGTCGGCGAGCAGGGACGCCGCGAAGGAGTCGCGCCCCGCCCGCTTGACGGCCACCTGCGCGTCTCTCGGCAGCGACTCGCGCACGGTTGCGACCCGCCGGTCGTAGTCGCTGAGCAGCTCCTCGGCGTCATTGGTGCGACCCAGGGCCTCGCCCACGAGACGCACGTTGATCTTCCATTGCGCGCCGCCCTCGTCGATAACGACGGTAGGAGCGCTCTTGACGAGCTCGAGGAACTCGGCCTCGCTCTGGGGGGCGCTGGCGATGATGAGGTCGGCGTCCTCCGGCACCGGTGCGTCCCCGGCGAGCATCTCCACCCCGCCGGCGGCGTCGGCCAGGTAAGCGGGCGGCTTTTCGCCCGGCACGGCTGCCGCGAGGGGCTGGACCCCGAGCGCCAGTGTGTCGTCGAGGGAGTCCACGCTCATGACAACGGGCCGCTCGGCCCGGCCGGGGACCTTGCTCTCGCCGAGGACGTGCTGGACCTTGAGCGGGCGCGCGGTCTCCTTGGCCTCGTCGAAGCCAGACTCCTGGCAGCCGAGGACGACCGCGGCGCAGGCCGCGAGCGAGACGATGAGAGGGATCCGCACGACAGGTATTACTAGCGATTTCCGCTCAGCGCGCGGCATAGCTTGCGCGAGTCAGCGCTTCAGCTCGATCTCGACGAAGACGGCCTCCCGGGCGGCGGCGCTGACGACGTCGTGCTCGGTGCCCGCCCTGCCCAGGTACGGCGAACCTGCCACCTGATTCATCTCGCGCACCGACCCGTCGATGTCGATCACCTCGAACCGCCCGCCGGTGATCGGCACTACGACATAGTCAAACTCGTGGCGATGCCGGCCGGTCGCGGCCCCGGCTGCACCGAAGGTCCAAGTGGTCACGCGCACGTCGTCGTTGTCGGCGTTGATGACGTGTCGCGCCACGCCCATCCTCGGCCCCTCTCCTTGGTCGGCTCGCGGCAGGCAAGCCGGCGCAGTGAATCACGTACAACTCACACATGGCCGCCACCGAGGCAACATCCGTCGAAGCCGGGGGACGCGACTTGCGCGTGTCCAGCGCCGACCGCGTGATCTTCCCGGAGTCGGAGCGCTCGGGCGCGGTGACCAAGCTCGACGTCGTGAAGTACTACCTGGCTGTCGAGGACGGCATCATGCGCGCGCTCGAGCGGCGGCCGACGACCCTCGAGCGCTGGCCGAAGGGGGTGCACCCGGGGATCGTCCTGTCGACGCGCGAGAAGGGCGGCGGCGACGCCTTCTTTCAGAAGCGCATCCCGCGTGGAGCCCCGGACTACGTCCAGACGGCGCGTATCGAGTTTCCGTCGGGTCGGCACGCGGACGAGATCTGTCCCACGGAGGTGGCCGTGGTCGGCTGGGCAGCCCAGATGGGGACCATCACGTTCCACCCGTGGCCGGTTCGCCGCGAGGACGTCGATCACCCGGATGAGCTGCGCCTCGACCTCGATCCCCAGCCCGGCACGGACTTCGCCGACGCCGTTCGGGTGGCCGCCGAGGCGCGCGTGCTTCTGGGCGAGCTCGGCTACACCGGTTTCCCGAAGACCTCGGGAGGCCGCGGCGTTCACATCTATGTCCGGATCGAACCGCGCTGGACCTTCACCGACGTCCGCCACGCCGCAATCGCCTTCGGGCGTGAGCTCGAGCGGCGCCTCCCGGGCCAGGTGACTACCAAGTGGTGGAAGGAGGAGCGCGGCGAGCGCATCTTCGTCGACTACAACCAGAACGCCCGCGATCGCACCATCGCCTCGGCCTACAGCGTTCGGCCAAAGCCGGGGGCGCCGGTCTCGGCCCCGGTGACCTGGGACGAGCTCGCCGAGATCGCGCCCGAGGACTTCACGGTCGCGACGATGCCGGGGCGCTTCGCCGAGCTGGGCGACCGCCACGCCGCGATCGACGACGTCGCCCATTCGCTCCAGCCTCTGCTCGACATGTATGAGCGAGACGAGGCCGAGGGAGTCGGCGACATGCCCTACCCACCTGACTATCCGAAGATGCCGGGCGAGCCAAAGCGCGTCCAGCCGTCGCGCGACCGCGACCGCGACTGACTACGGAGCCTGCGGCAGCCTCTTGGCGCCCCGCTTGATCACGGGAGCCGACGGAGGCGGCACCACCGGCCCGATGTCCCCATCGGGCGCCTCGTCCAAGTCGACGATCACCGGCGCGTGGTCGCTCGGACCCTTGCCCTTGCGGGCGTGGCGGTCCACCCACGCCGCTCGAACGCGATCGGCGACCGTCTCGCCGGCCAGTACGAGATCGATCCGCATCCCGAGGTCCTGATGGAACATTCCCGCGCGGTAGTCCCAGTAGGTGAAGACCCGCTCGCCGGGCCACCGGTCGCGCACGACGTCACGTAGGCCGAGCGACTGCAACTCCGCCAGCGCCTCGCGCTCGGGCGCGGTCACGTGGGTCTCGCCGACGTAGGCGTCGGGATCGAACACATCGTCGTCGGTGGGGGCGATGTTCACGTCGCCACAGACGACCGTCGCCTCCGGGCGAGTGGCAACCATCTCCTTCAGCGACGCCAGCCAGTCGAGCTTGTAGCGGTAGTGGTCCGAGCCCGGGACCCGCCCGTTCGGGACGTACACCGAGACCACACGGATCCCGTCACAGGTGGCCGACACCGCGCGCGCCTCCGGATGCGGGAAGCCCGGCGAGCCGGGCACGCCCGCGACCACCTCCTCAAGCCCCGCGCGTGAGAGGATGGCGACGCCATTCCACGCCGCCTCGCCATGCGTTGCGACGTCATAGCCACGACCGGCGAGCTCTTGGCCGAGCAGGTCGGCGAACGCGTCGTCTGTGAGCTTGGTCTCCTGGAGGCAGACCACGTCCGGTCTCCGCTCGTCCAACCAGGGCAGCAGCCGCGGCACGCGCTGCTTGACCGAGTTGACATTCCAGGTTGCGATTCGCACCGGTCTCACGCTATCGGCATGGCAGCACCGGCGGCGAAGCTAACGCGCGGACCTCCACTGAGCCCGCCGCCGGACTGTGGAAACTCGAGAACAGCGTCGTCGTGGTACATCTCGTGAGCGAGGTCGGGATCGCTGCTCGAGAAGTGCTGCTCGAGCATCCCCCTGACCGTCACCTCATCCATCGGTGAACCGGTACCTGGTCTGGGCGTGCGGGTCCTTGGCGAAGGCGAACACCTTGGCGGGCTCGATCCGGAATACCGGGGCAATGTCCTCGCCCATGCCGAAGCCGCCCTCACCGACATCGAAGTGCCAGACATTGCCGTACTTGCCCTCGAAGGCGTCGGCGACTCGCTGCAAGGCGTCGTGGTCGGTGACGCGGATCGCGGTCCCCTCGACGACGACGTCGAGGCCCTGGGCCCAGGTGTTGTTGCCGGTCGTCAGCGCCACCTGCTTGCGATGTTCGAGGTTGCGGGCCTTCTGCTCGCCACGCCCCGTGCAGAAGTGCACCGCTCCATCGCCCACGACGCCGATCAGCGGGGTCACGTGCGGCCGGCCGTCGGCCCGCACGGTGGTGAGCCAGAACAGCTCGGCGTGCTCGAGGACCTGCGCGGCGTCAGCCCACGGCGTCGGGTGGGCCCCCGGGTCGCTGAAACGGCTGTCGATCTCGGCACTCGGAACGTTCGTCATGGTCACGAGCCTAGGCGCGGCGCTGTAGGGTCGCGTCGGGGGAGCGCGGGTGGTCAATCCTGTCGTTCAACGTGAGGAGCTTTGAGATGGCCTATGGCATCGTGCATCAGTTCGCCGGTGGCACCGAGCAGCAGTATGAGGCGGCGATTGCGGCTGTGCATCCGAGCGATGGCAGCCTGCCCGACGGCCAGGTATTTCACGTAGCCGGCCCGTCGGCGGACGGTTGGACGATCGTGGCGATCCACAGCTCCAAGGAGAGCTGGGAGCAGTTTCGCGACGGCACGCTGATGCCTCGGATGGAAGCCGGTATCGAGGGCGGCTTCGCGGGGCCACCCGAAGAGACGACGTTCGAGGTCCGCAACGAGGTTTCGGCCTGAGGGTCGATGCCGCCCCTGCCCGCGCGGGTGGGCCACCGCCCGCGCACCACACAGACCAACCCGCACACCCAGCTCGATCAGCAGCCAACCGACCTGCGCTGGCTCGAGGAACTGGCAGAGCGTGTCTTTGCGCTGCCCGGCGTTGTCGAGGAACCCAGCCGCATTTCCGTGCCGGGCGCTCGCGCGCTGGTCCTGGCACCCGGCGAAGCGGCCGGGCCGCCGGAGGCCTTCTTGATCGATCGGGAGTTCGCCCATCTTCATCCCGCTCCCGATCACAGCCTGCACGCAATGCTTCCGACCCAGACGGTGGCCGAGGCCGTGGCCGCCGGCTGGGCGGAGCCCCACCCTGTCGCTCTGAAAGGTCTAATCCCGGCGACCGCCGTGATGCTCTACGCGCCCCGCGACGAGGCGGAGCTCGAGGTCATCGACAGCCTGGTCCGGACCTCACACGCATTCGCTCGCCCCGCCTGACTGGTGCGCGAACAGGGCGTAGACGGCGGCGCACCGGCGCATGGCGGCTTCGTCGATGTACTCGTCGGGTCCGTGGGAGACGTCCAGGCGACCACCGCCGTAGGCGAAGGCCGGGATGCCGAGCTGTGAGTACCAGCGAGTGTCGAGCACGCCGGGGCACATCTGGAAGCTCGGTGGGGCGCCCTCCACGGCGTCGATGCATCTGGCGAGTGTCTCGGCGGCGGGGTGGCTCTGATCGGTACTGCCGGACGGTTGCTCTTGCAGCACGTCGATGTCGACCTTCGCGCCGGCGGCGTCGGCTGCCTCGTTGATCATCCCGGTCAGGCGGGCGAGCTCCTGCTCCAGCTCTTCTTCGGGGTTGAAGCGCCGGTCGACGGAGAACCAGGCCGAGCCCGGGACGGCGTTGAAGCCGGCGCCGGCACCGGCCTGTCCGCCGACGACGAGCATCGAGCCCGCGGCCTCCTCGCTTTCGACCGGGAACTTCGTTCGCTCGTCGAGCAGCTCGTGCGAGAGCACGGTCAGGGGCTCGGCGATGCGGATCATGTGCTCGAAGGCGTTGATGCCCTGGTGGACGTAGCCGACGTGCGCTTCGCGGCCGGAGGTCTGGACTCGCAGTGTGATCGCGCCGCGGCAGGCGTGCCAGACGACGCCACCGGTCGGCTCGGCGGTGAGCATCGCGACCGCTTCGGGGTCGATCAGGCCGGCCGCACGGAGGTGTCCCGAGCCGGCGACGCTGCCGGTCTCCTCGTCGCAGACGAAGTGCAGCACGATGCGACGGCCTTCGAGCAGTCCCAGCTCCCGCGCCGCCAGCGCGCCGTAGAGCATGCTGACCAGCCCGCCCTTCATGTCGGCGGTGCCGCGCCCGGTGATCCTGCCGTCGCGACGTACCGGGCGAAACTGCGCCGGATCCTGCGCCGGGACGACGTCGAAGTGCCCGTGGAAGTAGATCGTGCGAGGGCCGTCGCCGACGCTGCACCGCACGATGCACGGGTCCTCGAGCTCCCGGCTCGGGGCGAGCTCGATCAGCTCGGGCGATAGCTTCAGCCTCTCCACCGCGTCGTGCAGCGCACGCCCGCACCGGCCGAGCTGACGGCCGGGCGGGTTCTCGGTATCGATGGCCGACCAGCTCCTTCAGCAGTCCGGCCATCTCGTCCGCGCGCGGCTCCAGCCAAGCCTCGACGTCGGCGGTGCGATCCGTCATCCACTACAGGATCTCCGATCGTAGCCCGGTAGGTGAAAGAGTTGCGAGATGCCCGACTGGACGAAGAGGAACTTCGACGATCTTCGCGATGTCAGCCCCCGGGATGCTCAGGTGCAGTGGCGGTTCGCGCGGGAGGCTCTGCGATCGCCCGAGCTCGGCGTGAGCCGCTTCACCTATGACCCGGGCGCGCGCATGCCGTGGGGTCACCGGCATCGTGTGCAGGAGGAGGCCTACGTAGTGGTCGCGGGGTCCGGCCGTGCCAAGCTCGATGACGAGGTCGTCGAGCTCTCGGTGTGGGACGTGCTGCGCGTCGCTCCTGCGGTAGTCCGCTCGTTCGAGGCCGGCCCGGAGGGTCTTGAGGTCATCTGCATCGGTGGTCGGAAGCCCGAGGGAGGCGACACCGAGCGCTTCGAGGACTTCTGGGACTGAAGCTTCGTCAATGCACCTGGAGCACTTCGCACTGATCGTCGAGGACTACGACGCAGCGATCGAGTTCTTCGTGGGCGTCCTTGGCTTCGAGCTGGTCGAGGACTCAGCCTCGCTGACCAACGACGGTCGGCCGAAGCGCTGGGTCGTCGTCCGGCCGCCGGGGGCGCGCACGGGGCTGCTGCTAGCCCGAGCCGACGGCGAAAAGCAGGCGCAGGCAGTGGGTGACCAGTTCGCCGGCCGTGTCGGGATATTCCTACGCGTCGACGACTTCGAGATCTACTTGGAGCGGATGCGATCCGCCGGCGTCCAATTCCTCACCGAGCCACGGGAAGAGCCCTACGGACGCGTCGTGGTGTTCGTCGACGTCGCAGGCAACCGATGGGATCTGCTGGGCCCCATCCGAACGCAGGAGCCGTAGCGGGGGGTCGGGTAGGTTTGCCGCAAGCCCATTCAAAGTGGCACTGGCCACGAGGAAGGCAGGTCGACATGTACGCAGTCGTTCGGACCTATTCGGGGGCAGGGGCGTCGGACATCTTCGAACTCATAGAGCAGCGCGAAGAAGACGTGAAGGCCCTCATCACCGGGGTCCCAGGCTTCGTCACCTACGCAGCCGTGCGCGGTGGTGACGGCGGCGTGACGATGACGGTCTGTGAAGACAAGGCCGGCACGGACGAGTCCTCCCGTCGCGCAGCGGAGTTCGTCAAGGAGAACCTCAGCGTCACAGCCGACCCGCCCGCGATCACGGAGGGAGAGACGGTCCTCCAAGTCAGCTCCTAGGAGACACCTTCGAGCCGGGTCGGCAGCGCCGGGCTGAGCCTGCCGCTCCCGCTCTCTCGATCGTGCACGTGGTCGCCCTGTTCGGCCCGACCGGGGTCGGCAAGACCGCGGTGGCGATCGCGCTCGCGGAGCGGCTTCGGGACCGCGGGGAGGACCCGCTCGCGATCTCGGCCGACGCGCTCCAGGTCTATCGCGGGCTCGAGGTCCTGAGCGGCGCGGCGACGGCCGACGAGCAGGCGGCGCTCGAGCACCGGCTGGTCTCGTTCGTCGAGCCGACCGAGACCTTCTCGGCGGGCGCTTCGCCGCTCGCGCGCGACGCCGAGATCGACGCGGCGCTGGCCGCCGGCCGCCGCCGATCGTGGTGGGGGGCACCGGCCTCTACCTGCAGGCCGCGCTGACCGACCTCGAGCTGCGCCCACCTCCGACGCCGAGCTGCGCGAGCGCATCGAGGCGGCGCTCGCGGAGCGCGGCGCCCCGGCGCTCGCACGCCGAGCTGGCCGCGCGCGCACCCGCGGCCGCGGCCTCGATCGACCCGCGCGACCGCACCCGGATCATCCGCGCGCTGGAGCTGGTCGAGATGGGGACGCAGCCCAGCCCCGGCGGGCGCCGACTCACGGCTGTGGACCGCGCGCCTGCGTCACCCGACGCGCTGTGCGGCCTGGTCATGGAGCGCGAGGCGCTCTACGCCGCATCGACGCGCGTGTGGACGCGATCGCGCCGCGGGCGCCGTCGAGGAGGTGCGGCGCGCCGACGCTGCCGGCGCCTCGCGTACGGCGCGCAGCGCGCTCGGCTTCGAGGAGCTGCTGCGCGGCGACGTCGAGGCGATGAAGCGGCGGACGCGCAACTACGCGCGTCGCCAGCTCACCTGGATGCGGCGGCTCGACACGTGTGCATCGTCGAGCTGCGGCAACCTCTTCGCCGCAGGGCTGGCGGGCAGATCGCCCATATACTGACCGCGCAGCCAGGAGAGGCGCAGTTCTAAGGAGAGGGAAACTGTGAAGCGCTGTCGTGCTGGCGCCGGTCCCGGCCATCTTGATTCTGGTGCCGAATGCTCCGGCAGCGCGGCTCGATTTCGGCAAGCAGACGTAGAACGTGCTGCCGCCGGGGCAGTCCGGGAGCGTGCCGACGAACGAGCACAGCGTCGACCAGCTCGAAGCTCTACGACGCGCTCACACCGCTGCTCGGCGACATCACGCCGAAGCAACATCAAGCGCTACTTCAAGTCGGCGCGATTCTTCGCTCCAAGGGCGGCGGCGTCGGACGCGCCCACGGCGCGGCGTCACGATCCGCCGCGACCGGCAGTGGGGCGTCCCCCACATCGAGGGCCGCACTCGCTCCGACGTCTATCTGGGCGGTCGGCTGGGTCACCGCGCAGGACCGCGGCCTCCTCATGGAGACGATCCGCTACCCCGCGCGCTTCACGATCCTCGACGCGCCCGGCAAGGATGCGCTCGCGCTGGCGACGAGCCTGCGCCAGTTCGATCCCGAGCCACCAGACGGAGCAGCTCGTCGCACGCCAGCGCCGGATCTCTGGAGAACGATGGCCGGCGCGGCCGCACGGATCCTGAAGGACGTCGACGCCTACGTGGCGGGCATCAACGCCTACAACCGGAAGCCAGGACAACGGCAGTCGAGCCGTGGACGTACGTGGACGTGATCTCCGTGATCGGCCTGCTCGGGCAGGTGTTCGGCGCCGGCGGGCGGCGACGAGGTGCGCAGCTCGCAGCTGCTCGGCGAGCTCCGCAATCGGCTGGGCGCGGCGGGCACCGACGTCTGGCGCGACCTGCGCTCGGCGCAGGACCCCGAGACCTCGGTCACGACGACGCGCCGCTTCCCGTACGTGACGGAGCGCGGCGGGCGCACGCCTGGCTCGCTCGTGGTCGACCCCGGCTCGATGAGCGCCTCCGCGGCGCGAGGCGGCGCAGGTGGCGATGGCGGCGCGAGCCCGCGCCTCGAACGCCGTGCTGGTCGGCACGAAGCGCTCGGCGACCGGGCATCCGCTGGCGGTGATGGGACCGCAGCTCGGCTACTTCTACCCGGAGTTCTTCCTCGAGGTCGACGCGCACGGCGGCGGCATCCACGTGCGCGGCGGCGTCTCTGCCCGGGCTCCCGTACGTGCTGATCGGACGCACGCGT
The DNA here is from genome assembly GCA_963762265.1 of uncultured Thermoleophilaceae bacterium. Classification (GTDB taxonomy): domain Bacteria; phylum Actinomycetota; class Thermoleophilia; order Solirubrobacterales; family Thermoleophilaceae; genus JACVRW01. Next base: position 234,270 of record CAVXKC010000001.1, read on the forward strand.
GACTACGCCTGGAGCGCCACGTCCGCGTCGAACGACAACACCGACCAGTTCCTCGAGGAGCTCTGCAACCCGGACGGCAGCCCCGCGACGCGCGGTTCCGACCACTACCGCTACAAGGACCGCTGCCGGCCGATGCGCGGCTTCAACGCGGGCGTCCTCAAGGGCGGTGGCGGCGCGCCGGACGAGCAGGTGTTCTTCTACGAGACGGTGCACGGGCCGGTCAGCGGCACCGTCACCGTGGGCGGCAGGCCGTACGCGGTCACCACGCTGCGGGCGAGCCGCGGGCGTGAGGTCACGGGGGCGTACATCGGCTCCGGTCTCAACGAGGGCGCGCTGCACTCGGCGAAGGACCTGCCGAAGGTCGCGAGCGACTTCGCGTTCACCTTCAACCTCTTCTACGTCGACCACGAGGACATCGGCTTCTTCTCGGCCGGGCGGCTGCCGATCCGGGCCCCGGGCACGAATCCGAGCCTGCCGACGCTCGGAACGGCGCCAGTACGACTGGCGCGGCTTCCTCGCGAGGCGAAGGACCACCCGCAGGACATCAACCCGAAGAGCGGGCTGATCCACAACTGGAACAACAAGCCCGCGGCGGGCTTCGGCGCGGCTGACAACGAACTGGACCTACCAGTCGGTTCACCGCGACGACCTGTTCGACGGCTTCAAGCGGCGGAGCCGGCTCCATGACGTGCTCCTGAGCGTCGTGAACCGGGCCGCCACGCAGGACCTGCGGGCGGTGCAGGTCTGGCCGGTGATCCGCGGCTGCTCGCGGGCGGGCCGGCGCCGGACGCACGCAGCGAGCAGGCGGCCGCGCTCGTCGACGCCTGGCTTCGCGACGGGGCGAGCCGGATCGATCGCGACCTCGACGGCAAGATCGACGCTCCGGGCGCGGCCGTGCTCGACCAGACCTGGGATGCGCTCTCGGAGGCCGTCCTACGTCCGGTGCTCGGCGATCTCGCCGCGCCCGGCGGCCTGCTCGGCCAGCTCATCCGGCGCGACGCCAGTCGCCGCGCACGCCGAACGGGAGCTCGTACGGCGGCGGCTGGTACGGGTACGTCGACAAGGACCTGCGCTCGTTGCTCGGCAAGCCCGTCAGGGGCGCGTACAGCCGACGTTACTGCGGCACGGGCGACGTGGCGGCCTGCCGCGCCTCGCTTTGGGCCGTGATCCAGCAGGGCGCCGACGCGCTCGCCGCGGCGCAGGGTCCGGACCGAGCCGGCTGGCGCTCGACGCCATCGAGGAGCGGATCGAATTCTCGCCCGGCTGCTGCTCGACACCTGCGCTAGAACCGCCGACCTCCGCGCGATGGAGTTCGAGACCGGCCGACGATGCAGCGCGTCACCTGGAGTCTCAAGGGGCACCGGCGAGTAGTCTTCCCGCGTGAAGTTCGAGAAGTGGCAGGCGCTGGGAAACGACTACGCGATCGTCGAGCAGGTGAGCTCCCCTTCGAGCTGACGCCGGAGCGTGTACGGCGCCTCTGCGCGCCGCACACCGGCGTCGGCGCCGATGGCATCCTGTTGCTCCGCGAGACGCTCCGACGCGCGCCTTCGTCGCGGAGATCCAGATCTACAACCCCGACGGGTCGCAGGCCGAGCTGTCGGGCAACGGCGTGCGCCAGGCGGTCATGTACCTGCGCCGCAGCGGCTGGGTCGAGCACGACTCCTTCTCGGTGCGGACGGCCGCCGGGGTCGTCCGGCCGACCATCGACGGGCGAGCTGTGCACGATGGACATCGGCCACGCGCGGCTCGGCGCGCCCGACGACTTCCCGTCGGGCGGCGCCGAGGGCACGGGGCACGCTCAGCTCCGCCGGGCGCGAGTTCGACTTCCAGTTCGTGCAGGTGGGCAACCCGCAGTGCTCGATCGAGGTCCCGGACGGCCTGGAGCGAGCTCGACCTGATCGCTACGGCCCTGAGATCGAGACCCACGAGCTGTTTCCCGCGCCGCACCAACGTGTCGTTCTGGCGGCGTGAGGCGGGCTCGGAGATCCGGGCGCGCATCTTCGAGCGCGGCGTGGGGGAGACGATGTCGTCGGGCACCGGCGCGACGCGGCGCGGCGGTGGCCGCGGTGCTGCGCGGCGTCGAGAGCCCGGTGACCGTCGAGCCTCGACGGGGGCGAGCTCGATGTCGAGGTGGACCAGGACATGCACGTGAACCTGACCGGCTGGGCGCGGCCCGTCTACGCCGGCACCCTGAGTGAGGAATTCGTCAAGGAGCTTGCGATGCAGCCGAGTAGCCGTCTCGACCGCCTGCCGCCCTACCTGTTCGCCGAGCTCGAGCGCAAGATCACGGAGCGCAAGGCGGCCGGGGTCGACGTGATCTAGCCTCGGGATCGGCGATCCCGATACCCCGACCCCGGACGTCGTGATCGACGCGCTCGCCGCGGGCGCGCGCGACCCGGGCACGCATCAGTACCCGTCCAACCGTGGGCGGCCCGAGCTGCGCGAGGCGTTCGCGCGCTTCTACGAGCGGCGCTTCGGCGTCGAGCTCGACCCCGACAGCGAGATCATCCCGGCGCTGGGCGCCAAGGAGTGCGTCTTCAACCTGAGCCTCGCGTTCCTCGACCCGGACACGGTCGCGCTGGCCGCGGATCCGGGCTACCCGGTCTACACCGGCGGCCCGCTGATCGCGGGCGCCGAGGCGGTCCTGATGCCGCTCGTGCCCGAGCTCGGCTTCGCGCCGGACCTGGACGCCATCGGCGCCGACGTGGCCGCGCGCGCCCGGCTGCTCTTCTTGAACTACCCGAACAACCCAACCGGCGCGGTGGTGCCGGACGGCCTGTTCGAGCGCGCCGTCGAGTTCGGCCGCGAGCACGACGTCCTGATCGTCCACGACGCCTCCTACACGGAGACCACCTTCGACGGCTACGTCGCGCCCAGCTTCCTCGAGACCCCCGGGGCGAAGGAGGTCGGCGTGGAGGTCTTCTCGCTCTCCAAGGGCTGGAACATGACCGGCTGGCGGACGGCGGCGATCGTCGGCAACCCGGAGGCGGTGGCGGCGTACTGGAAGCTCAAGACGAACATCGACTCCGGGATGTTCGAGGCGGTGCAGCTCGCGGCGATCGCCGCACTCGACGCCGGGGCACCCGCTGAGATGGTCTCCATCTACAAGCGCCGGCGCGATCTCGTCTGCAACGCGCTGCGCGAGATCGGGGTCGACGTGACCCCGCCGCGAGGAACGATCTACGTCTGGGCGCCGGTTCCCGACGGTCACACCTCGGCCTCCTACTGCGAGATGGTGCTCGAGGAGTCGGGCGTGGTCGTCTCGCCGGGCGGCGCCTACGGGCCCAACGGCGACGGCTTCTTCCGCATCTCGCTGACGGTGTCCGACGAACGGCTGGCCGAGGCCCTCGAGCGCCTGCGCGGCAGCCTCGCCGCAAGGTAGATCTAGCTAGCCTCGTCGGTCTCATGCACTACTGCGGCGTCGTCCCAATGCAGGGCTCGCTCCAGCTCGCGATGCTGGAGGAGGTCCGCACTCCCGAGCCTCCGATCCGGCTCTCGGCGATCTTCTTCGAGCCCGGCTCCGCGGACCAGGTGGCCACCGAGCTGAGCTCGCTCGGTGACGTGGTCATCGCGGTGGGCGCGCCGCTCGCCGGTCCGCGCGCCGGACGGCCCGGCCGCGACTGCGATGCCCTCCTGCTGCGCCGCGGCGTCGGGCTCGCAGCCGACCGACCGCGCCACGCGCCGGCTGGTCGAGCAACTCGGCCACGTGGCCCGCTTCGAGCCGCACGTTCGCGACGAGGGCGAAGGCGCGGTGGGGGAGGGCGCATACAACGATTCACCGCTCTTCGAGACCAACGCCGACGGCATCTTCTGCGCCCTCCAGGGCCGCCGGCTGCCGGCCAAGCGCCATCCGCTCGGCCTGCAGCTGCGGATCGAGGAGCTCGAGGGCGACCACGTGCTCGACGAGGGCGGGGAGCTCTGGCACCGCCGGATCGAGGAGCTCGACGCTGCCGCGTGCGCCCTGTGCGCGCACCGCTACGCGCTCGGCCATGCGTCGTGGCTGGGAGACCCCGATGAGGCCGTGATCGTCCTTCCGGGAAGCGCGTTGCCGTCCGAGTTCCCGCGCCAGGGCGTGCTGCCGCCAGTGGAGCGCCTGCAGCTGCCGGTCCTGCCCGGGTAACGTCGCGGCCGCCGCGCCTAGACTTGCGTCTATGGAAAAAGGCCAACACGGGCCCAGCGAGGGCGTCCGCAACCCGCGCGCGCGCCAGCGCGCGTTCTGCATCTCAGCCGGTCCCGAGGTGGCGGATCTCGCCGAGCTCAAGGAGCTGCTGCGCACCGCCGGCGTCGCCGTGGCGGGGGAGCTCGAGCCAGCGACGCCCGGCGCCCGATCCCGACCGCTACCTCGGCAAGGGCAAGCTCGCGGAGCTCAAACAGGCCGTCGAGGAGTCGGGCGCGAACGTCGTGGCCTGCGACGACGAGCTCAAGCCGCGCCAGGAGCGCAACCTCGAGCAGGCGCTCGACGTGCCCGTGATCGACCGCACGGCGATCATCCTCGACATCTTCGCCGACCACGCCCACTCGGCGGAGGGCAAGCTCCAGGTCGAGCTGGCCCAGCTCGAGTACAACCTGGCCCGCATGCGCGGGCTGTGGACGCACCTCGAGCGCCTCGGCGCCGGGCGCATGGACGGGGGCATCGGCACCAGGGGCCCGGGCGAGACGCAGATCGAGACCGACCGCCGCCTCGCCCGCGACCGGATCGCGGCGCTCAAGCGGCGGCTGCGCCAAACCAGCGGGACGCGCGACACCATGCGCAAGGAGCGCGAGCGCGCCGCCCTGCCGACCGTGGCCCTGGCGGGCTACACCAACGCCGGCAAGTCGACGTTGCTGAATGCGCTCACGGGGGCCGAGGTGGGCGTGCGCGACCGTCTCTTCCACACCCTCGATCCCACCACGCGCTCGTTCGAGATCTCCGGGCGCACCTATCTGCTCACCGACACCGTCGGGTTCATTCGCAAGCTCCCGCACCAGCTGGTGGACGCCTTCTCGGCCACGCTCGAAGAGGCGCTCGGCGCCGACCTGATCGTGCACGTGGCCGACGCCTCGGCGCCCGAGGGAGAGCTGCTCGAGATGATCGCCGCGGTCGACGAGGTGCTTGTCGAGACCGGCGCGGGGGACACGCCGCGCCTGCTGGCCCTCAACAAGGCCGACCTGCATCGACGAGGAGAGTCGGCGCGGGCTCTCGTTCCGCTTCCCGCAGGCGGTGCAGGTGTCGGCGCTGGAGGGCACCGGCCTGGACGACCTGCGCGACGCCGTCGAGGCGCGCTTCCTGTCCACGCTCGAGTCGATGGAGCTGCTGGTCCCCTTCGACGAGGGCGGCACTCTCTCGGAGCTGCACGAGCTGGCCGGCGAGCTCGAGCGCACTGACACCGCCGAGGGCGTGCGCATCAAGGCGCGCGTCCCGGCCTCGGCCGCCCCGCGTTTCGCGCGCTTCTCGGAGAACGGCCGCTAGTCGTCTAGGCGGGCGCCGACCCCCGCTTCGCTGACGACTTTGGGGGTCCATGACCGACCAAACTCGTCAGGCAATCCAGCCTCAGCGAAGGTCGCCGGAGCCGTGCAGCACCGCGCGCTCGTGGCGAGAGCGCAGCTTGTCCAGGTTCGCCTGCGCGATCTCGCCAAGGTCGAGCCCGGCCTCAGTTGCAAGTTGGGCCACGTACCAGAGCACGTCGCCGAGCTCTGCCGCGAGCGCGTCTCGGCGCTCGGGGGTCAGCTCGCCGCCGTCGTCGCGGATCGCCTTCTTTACCTTCTCGGCCGCCTCGCCCGCCTCGCCGCAGAGCCCCAGGGCGGGGTAGGTGAGATTCGAGCCGGCGTCCGGATAGACGGCGGTGGCGCGGGAGCGTTGCTGGTAGTCGGAGATACGCACGAAAGGCAACCTACCGAGTGGCGCGGCAGAACCGGCCGGGTGTAGGCTGGCGTGTCGTGCTACCGCTTGCCGTGGAGCGGACGTCACGCGAGGGCGTCGACATGCTGTCGGTGGCGGGGGAGATCGACGTCTTCACCGCCCCTCGGCTGATCTCCGTATTGAATCAGGCCGTGACCGATGCCGTCCACTCGGTCATCGTCGACCTGTCCGCGGTCGGCTTCATGGATTCGACCGGGCTTGCGTTGCTGATCAACGCGCACCGCCGCCTGACGCGGCGCCAGAAGGGCTTCGCCGTCGTGTGTCCCGCCGGCCCGCTGCGTCGAGTTTTTGAGATCACCGACATGGTCGACACGCTTCGCGTCTGCCCGGATCGCGAAAGCGCGACCCTGGCGGCGCTTCCGGCCATGCACTGACCTTCAACTCCAAGCCGGGTGTGCCGATATCTGAGGCATGACCGAGACCCAGGCCGCGGCGGCGGGGCCATTCCCCGTGCCCGGACTCACGCCGCCGACCCAGCGAACCGGCGCCAAGCGGCGCATCGGCGACGTGATCGTCATGTTGGGATTCGCCGAGCGCAAGCTCGTGGAGTCGGTGGTCGACAAGGCCCGCGCGAACGGCATCCCGCTCGGCCAGTCGCTGATCGAAGCGGACATCGTCGACTCCAACCAGCTCGCACACGCGCTCGCCGAGCGCAACGGCCTCGACTTCGTCGACCTCAGCTGCTTCGAGGTGGACAAGGGCGCCGCCAACCTGATCGATGCCGAGAAGGCGCGCCGCTACGAGACGATCCCGATCGCGTTCGTCGGCGAAGGCACCCTGCTCGTCGCGACCGCCGACCCGGCCAACGTGCTCGCTCTCGACGACATCACGATGGCGACCGGGTACGAGGTACGCCGCGCCGTCGCCTCGCCCGAGGACATCGAGGCCCTGATCACCCAGATGTCCCGGCTCGGGTCCTCGGTCCACGAGGTCGAGGAGGAGGAGGACACCACCACCGCCGAGGTGATCGAACTTCGCGATCAAGCCGACGACGCCCCGGTCGTCAAGCTCGTCCACACGATCATCGCCGACGCGGTCAGGCGCGGGGCATCCGATATCCACTTCGAACCGCGGGCGGGCGACATGCGCGTGCGCTATCGCGTCGACGGCGTCGTCTTCGACACCACCACCGTTACCCGCAACCTCGTCGCCGGACTGGTCTCGCGAGTGAAGATCATGTCCGATCTCGACATCGCCGAGAAGCGTCTTCCGCAGGACGGACGGATCGGCCTCACCGTCGACGGCCACTACGTGGACCTGCGCGTGGCGACCCTGCCCGTCGTTCGCGGCGAGTCGGTCGTGATGCGAATTCTCGACAAGGAGAAGGTCGTGATGGACCTCGACGTGCTCGGGATGGGCGAGCACGATCGCGAGCGCTTCGAACGGGTGATCAACTCGACGCATGGTTCGGTCCTCGTGACCGGGCCCACGGGCTCGGGCAAGACCACGACCCTGTACGCCGGCCTGACCGAGGTAAACAAGCCCGACAAGACGATCATCACGGTCGAGGATCCGGTCGAGTACGAGCTCGACGGGGTCAAGCAGGTCCAGGTCAACACCAGGACCGGCCTCACCTTCGCCGCCGGGCTTCGCTCGATGGTGCGTGCCGACCCGGACATCATCATGGTCGGCGAGGTGCGCGACCGCGAGACCGCTCAGATCGCGATCGAGTCCGCGCTGACGGGTCACCTCGTGCTGACTACGCTTCATACGAACGACGCTCCGCTGGCGGTGGCGCGGCTGATGGAGATGGGCATCGAGCCCTATCTCGTCGCCTCGGGGGTCGAGTGCATCGTGGCGCAGCGCCTCGGGCGCCGCCTCTGCGACTGCAAGGTGCCGACGAAGCTCACGAAGGAAGCGCTCAACAAGAACGGCTTCGAGATCGCGCGCGGGTTCACGGCCAGCGAGCCGAGCGGCTGCGTGCGCTGTGGCCACACCGGCTACAAGGGGCGAATCGGGATCTATGAGCTGATGCTGATCACAGAGCAGCTTCGCCGCATGATCCTGGAGCGCGCTTCCGCCGACGAGATCCGCGAGGCCGCGCGCTCGGAAGGCATGCGCACGCTCCGCGAGGACGGCATCGAGAAGGTGCGCCGTGGCGTGACCTCGGTGGCCGAAGTGCTGCGCGTGCTCGGCACGAGCTAGCCGGTGGGCTACACCCCGGCCGCGCGGCGCGCCGACATGTGCGCGGCGTCCTCGATCTCGTCGTCGGTCAGGGGCTCCAGCTCGATCCCGAGCGCCACCTCGATCAGGCGGTCGGCCAGCCGGATGTTCTTCGGCAGCAGCGGCCCGTGCAGGTAGGTGCCGATCACGTTGCCGTCCTTTACGCCTTCGAGGCCGTCGCGGCCGTTGTTGCCGTGCCCTGACAGAACGCGGCCCAGCGGCAGCTGTCCCGGACCCAGGTAGGTGCGCCCGCCGTGATTCTCAAAGCCCGCGATCGTCATCGGCCCAAAGCCGATGTCGGCCTCGATCGCGCAGTTGCCGATCAGCCGCGGCCCGGGTTCGCGAACGGTCTTCAGGTCGACCAGGCCCACGCCCGGAAGCTCGTCGCCGCCGACCTCGTAGGAGTGGCCGAGCAGCTGGTAGCCGCCACAGACGGCGAGCACGACGGCTCCACGGTCCGCGGCCGCATGGAGGGCGTCGCGCTTGGTGTCGGCCATGTCGTGCGCGACCGCCGCCTGGTCGCGGTCCTGGCCGCCGCCGATGTAGAAGAGGTCGTGGGCGTCGGGGTCGAGCGGCTGCTCGAGGCTGGCGGCGGCGTGCTCGAAGCCGATCCCGCGCCACTCGCAGCGCGCGCGCAGCACCGCGATGTTGCCGCGATCGGCATAGATGTTCATCAGCTCGGGGTAGAGCGAGCAGACCCTCAGCGCCGGCATACCACCACCGTACTTCCGATGTAGGCGGTGGTCTGGCCCACCGCGTGCCTGCCCGCGGCGAGCAGGCCTTGTGCCCCCGCTTCGCCCTCGAGCTCATGTGCGCTGAGCGAGTCGAGCCTCTGGGTATGGCGCGCCTCCGTCAGCTCCCCGGCGGGGGACACTTTCTGGCGCAGCCATTCCACCGCCACCCCGCCGGGCTCCGGGCGGACGTCGAGGGCGCGGCTGGAGTAGACCCAGCCGTTGCGCTCGCCAACGTCGGGCAGGGGCGGCTCGGCGTCCTCGGCGGGGACCGCCTCGTCGAGATCGGAGATCGCGGCGGCAAAGCTGGCGCCGGGCGCCAGGCGCGCAGCGACGCCGGCCAGCAGCTCGGCGCGCCCCGAGGCTCCGCCCACGATCTGCAGCAGCTGCATCGGGGCGATGATCAGGCCGAACGGATCGCCGGCGGTCAGGGCGCGGGCATCGCCCGGAAGGCAGGAGACGGCGAGGCCCTCCTCGCCGGCGCGCCGCTCGAGCTCGTCAAGGAGGGCCGCATCGGCGTCCAGTGCCGTGACGTCGTGCCCGTGGCGGGCCAGATCCAGCGCCACCCTGCCGGTGCCCGCGCCGAGGTCCAGGACCGGCCCGCCGACCTCGCGCGCCATGCGCCGCCAGAGCGGAAGATCCGCGCCGTAGCCGCCGCACTCGACGTCGTGCCAGATCACCGCGTCGTTCACTCCGACCACCGCCTTGCCAGCCCGCGCCGGGCGAGCAGGTCGCGCAGCTCGAGCAGCGCGGTGTAGGTCGGAAGCGCGTACACCTGCTCGCCGGCGGCCGACCGCACGGCCGTGTCGAGTGAGCGCTCCACGTCGCTGTCGACCTCGAGCAGGGCGTCGATCCCCGCGTACTTGAGGCGCAGCGCCATCTCCTCGGCGCGCGTGCCGGAGCAGGTCGCTCGCCGCACCCGCCCGGCCAGGATCTCGAAGTCGGCATCCCAGATCCACGACACGTCGCGCCCGTCGGCCGTGCGGTCGTTCAGCGCGAGCCAGAGGTCGAGCTGCTCGTCCTCGAGCGTCAGCGTGCGCAGCACCTCGTTGGCGCCGGAGGGGTTCTTGATCAGCAGGATCGAGAGGCGGCGACCGTCGATGGGGATCGTCTCGACACGCCCGAACGAGCCGCCGAAGCCCTCGAGCGCCGCCCCGACCGTCGCCGGCGGGACGCCCAGTTTGAGCGCCGTGGCCACCGCCGCGACGGCGTTGTAGACGTTGTAGAGGCCGGGGAGGGGGAGGCGCAGGTCGAGCGGCCCCTGTGGCGTGCGCAGGGCGACCTGTGAGCCGCGCATGCCGTCCAGGGCCACGGCGGTGGCCGCCACCTGCGGAGCGGGCCGCTCGCGCCCGCAGCGCGGACACCGGTAGCGGCCCAGGTGGCCGAGGTAGATGGCCTCGTAGGCGTACGCGGCGCCGCAGTTGCGGCAGTGCTTCGAGTCGGCTGCGTGCTGCATTCCGGGAAGCGCCTGGGAGTCGTCCTCGACGCCGTAGTAGGTGACGTCCGAGCGATCCCGGCCGAGGTCCGCCACCAGCGGATCGTCGGCGTTCAGCACAAAGCCGGCCTTCCCGTCGAGGCTCGCCGTGACCTCCGCCCAGCCGTCGGCCAGCAGGTCGAGCTCGCCGTAGCGGTCGAGCTGGTCGCGAAAGAGGTTGCAGAGCAAGAGCAGCCGCGGCTCGACGTCCTCGGCGACCTTGCCAAGCCAGGCCTCGTCGACCTCGAATAGCCCGAGCTGGCCCGGCTCGCGCCCGGCGTCCAGCAGCGCCGTAGCCACCCCCCAAGCCATGTTCGATCCCGCTCGGTTGTGGACGACCGCCCGTCCGTCTCGCTCGAGGCAGGCGGCGATCATGGCGCTCGTCGTGGTCTTGCCGTTGGTGGCCGATACGAGCACGGAGCCCGCCTCGAGCTCGCTCGCCATGCGGGTCAGCGCCGGCGGGTAGAGCCTCATCAGTGCGCGGCCGGGCGCGGTCGTCCCGCCGGTGCGCCCGGCTCGGCGGCTCACCGCCCGGCCCGCCCGGGCACCCGCGCGGGCCACTCGGAACATCAGGCCGGAACGATTACGCGCAGGCACCGGGGCTCCACGGTGATCGTGGCCGGGGTGGCGCCGATCGGGTCGCCGTCCGCGTAGATGACGAACGGGCGGTTCGAGGCCACCTCGATCCGCTCTCCGGACAGGAACTCGACGTAGGGCGAGTCGACGTGTGTGCCCTTGAAGACCTTGGGCAGCTCGCGCATGAAGGTGAGCTTGGAGGTTTCCCTCGAGAGCATCACGTCGAGCCTTCCGTCGTCGAGCTCGGCGTGGGGGAGGATGAACATGCCGCCGCCGTAGGCCTTCGAGTTGCCCACGGCGACCGTGAAGCCGGTTAGCTCGTGCTCGGTGCCGTCCACCGTCACCGTGAAGCGGGCGGGCCTCCAGCCGGCCAGGGCGCGCAGGGCGGCGTAGACGTAGACGGCGTCGCCCTTGACCCACTTTGCATCGTTTGCGATCCGGTTGGCATCGGAGTCGAAGCCGAAGCTGGCAATGCCCATGAACGGCGTGCCGTCGACGTCCGCCACGTCGAGCACGCGTTCCCTGCCCTCCACGGCGGTCCGGGTGGCCTCGGCCGGGTCTGTTGGGATCCCGAGCACGCGTGCCAGGTCATTGCCGCGCCCGCACGGGATCAGGGCGAGCGCGGACTCGCGTTCCTTCAGGACGCCGGCGAGCGGTCGAAGCAGGCCGTCTCCGCTGAGCGCAGCGACGGTCTCGCCGGCGTCGGCTGCCGTCCGCGCCTCGTCGGCGGCGTGCTCGATGCTGCGAGTGGTCACGGTGCGGTGGGCGGCCCCCAGGCGGTCGAGCTCGGCGTGCACCTGCGGAAGCGCTGTCAGTGCCCTGCCCCCGCCCGAGGCCGGGTTGACCAGCAGCGCGAAGCGGCGGCTCACTCGCCCGTCGCTGCCGTGCGCGCCCGCTCGGCGGCCGCCGCGCCGCGGGCCTCGCCGCGGAGGTGCGCGCTCGTGTCGATCCTGCGGATTTCCGCCCGGGCGACCAGGTCCTCGCCGATCAGCCGCTCGGCGTGGGGCTCTTCGAGGTCGTCGGGATCGAGCACGAGCAGCACGTCCTGCTGCACGGTGTGCCACTGCTCGGCCGTTACTCGCTCCGAGGCCACCAGTAGTTGGCCGGGCCGGTGCAGCCAGTGCAGGTCGAAGAGGCCCAGCCGGTAGGCGTAGAGGCGATCGCCGTCGGAGAAGAGGAAGTTGAGCCCGCTGAAGGGCGAGCACTCGACGGTCCTGCGGACGCAGCGGCGCAGGGACTCGACCGGGTCTTGGGCGTCGTACCCGGCCATCAGGAAGTTGAAGAACACCTCGGAGTCGGTATCGCCCTTCGGCTTGGCGACGCCGGGCTCGTCGAGCAGGCGCGGGTAGCGCAGGATCGTCCCGTTGTGGCCGAGGGAGTAGCTCCCGAGGCAGAAGGGATGGGTGTTCTCGGCCGACAGCCCGCCCATCGTCGCGCGGCGCACGTGGACGTTGAAGATCCGTCCGCTCATGTTCGTCGCAGCGAGAAACTCGCCGTCGCCGTGGGCGGCGTGGGGGAAGCGCACGAGCTTCGGGTCGAGGCCGTCGGCGCGCTCGTAGACGGCCATTCCCCACCCGGAGTCGTGCTCCTCGGACTGGCGGACAAGCGGATTCTCCGCCTCGACCAGCTCATGCCGGATCGAGGCCGGCTCCGCGGCTACGCAGCCGAACACGCGGCACATGACGCCGGAACCTTACCGGGGGGCGAGTTTCCGGACGCTCGCGCTTAGCCCGGCATGGAACTGCGCGTGGCCGAACCGAAGCGAATCTGGTGGGCGCGCCCGCGCAAGCTGTGCGCGCTGGAGCGACCAGGGGGAGGGGGCAGAAACCACCGGACCGAGCGGCGCCTCGGCGAGATCGCCTACCTGCGCTCGCGCGGGGTGGCGTTGGTGATATCGACGATGCGGACCCGGCACAACCTCGCTTCGTACGACGAGGCGGGCCTCGAGTGGCACCACGTCCCGGTCGCGTCCACCGAGGACGGCGCGCAGGCGCTCGAGGAGCTGCTGTCGCTGCTGCGCCGCGAGACGCGACGGCGGGGCGCGATCGCCATCCACGGCGATCGCTACACGGACTTCGTGGCCGCCGCGTGCGCGGCCCACCTGCACGAGCACCGCGGCATCGAGCCGGCCCAGGCGCTCGCCCGGGCCGCGGCGGCGGGTCTAGCGGTCACCGACGCCGCCTGTGCCCTGCTCGGCGTGCGCCCGGCGCAGGTGGAGGCGCTTCGGGAGGCGGCCTGACCCGGCTTCCGGACCACGCCGTTGTCCTCGCCTGGCGGCTGGGATGACTATTCGACCAGCAGGCGCGCCAGCGTCTGCGCGACCGCCACCGGCTGGGGCTCGACGCCGTCGAGGGCCGATCGTTCGCCGCCGCCGCTAAGGACGTAGGCGGCGTCGAGGTCCGCGGCCGCCGCGGCCGCCAGGTCGGAGTCCACGCTGTCGCCGACCACGAGCGTGCGTCCCTCGCCGAGGCGGTCGAGGGCGGTCAGGAACAGCTGCGGCTCGGGCTTTCCGACCAGAAGCGCCGTGCTCTTGGTGGCGTACTCCACGGCGGCCAGCACGGCGCCCGTGCCGGGCCAGTGGCCGTCCGGCTGCGGGTAGGTGGGGTCGCGCGCCGTGGCCAGGAGGTCCGCGCCGCGCAGCACCGCCTGGACAGCGTTGCGCAGGTCGTCGTAGACCAGGTCGGTGGTGCCGGCCACGACCACGACCTCGGCCCGGGAGGCGAGGTCGGTCGCGTTGAGGACCTTCAGCCCGGCGTCGGAGACGTGGCGCAGCATGGCCGCGGTGCCGATTACGAACGCGGTGCGCCCGGTGTAGGTGTCGGCGAGCACGTGCTGCATGGCGCCGCCGACGGTGACCACGTCGCGCAGTGAGGCCTTCACTCCGATCCCCCAGAGCTGCGCCAGCAGGTCCTCGCCCGACTCGTAGGCGTTGTTGGTCGCGAAGGCGATGCCCTTCTCCGCGGCGCGCAGGGCGTCGAGCGCTTCGCCCACCCCGGGGGTGGGCTGCCCGCCTACCCAGACGCAGCCATCCAGGTCGAGGATGAACTGGTCGTAGCGGGCGGCGAGGGAGGTGAGCGGCACGTCGCTAGCCTACGCGCCCGTGTTCCGGCCGCTTCTGCTGCTGATGGTCGTGGTCACCCTCGCGTTCGCCGCGTGTGGCGACGACGACGAGCCGAGCTCGTCGGGATCGAGCGACGGCGCACCCGCGCAGACGGAGGAGCAGGCGCAGGAGACAGAGAGCGGCGGATGCGAGACGGTCGAGGCGCCGGCGCCCAAGCCCGACGGCGGCGCGAAGAAGCCCAAGCGCCCGCTCGCGGCGGGCGCGACGTACGACGTGGTCATGCAGACGAGTTGCGGCGAGATCACCGTTCGGCTCGACCAGAAGACGTCTCCCAAGACCGCGGCGTCGTTTGCCAACCTCGTGGAAACCGGCTTCTACGACGGGACGGCCTTCCACCGCATCGTTCCGGGCTTCGTGATCCAGGGCGGCGATCCCACCGGCACGGGCGGCGGTGGGCCGGGCTACTCCACCCGGGACGTCCCGCCGCAGGACACCGTCTACACCAAGGGCGTCGTTGCCATGGCGAAAACGGCCATCGAGCCGCCCGGCACGTCGGGCAGCCAGTTCTACATCGTGACCGCCCCGGACGCCGGCCTGCCGCCCGAGTACGCGGTGCTCGGGAAGGTCGTGGCCGGCCAGGACGTAGTCGACGCCATCGGCGAGCTGGGCGATCCGGCCAGCGGTGACGCGGGGACGCCGCTTCAACCGGTCGTCATCGAAAGCGCGAAGCTCGTGAAGAGCTGAACGCGATCGAGGCGGAGTGATCCACGCGGCTGACGTTGACCGTCACATGGGCGGCAAACGTCAGCTTCGCGAGGCCGATCCACCGGGTCGGTAGATTCGAAGCAATGGCCTTCGACGTGACCGACGCGGACTTCGATCAACGGGTGCTCGAGCGCTCGTCCGAGCTGCCCGTGCTGGTGGACTTCTGGGCCGACTGGTGCCAGCCCTGTCACATGCTGGCCCCGCTGATCGAGCGGGCGGTGGCGGCTCATGAGGGCAAGGTCGAGCTGGCGAAGCTCGACGTCGACGCCAACCAGGCCACTGCTGCCCGCTACGCGGTGCGCGGGCTTCCCACGGTCAAGGCTTTCCGCGAAGGGCGCGTGGAGAGCGAGTTCAGCGGTGCCCAGCCGGCCGTCACCGTCGAGCGCTTCGTCGACGCCCTCGTGCCCTCCGAGGCCGACGAGCTGGTCGGCGGGGGCGACGAGGACGCTTTGCGGCGAGCGCTCGAGCTCGAGCCCGGACACGCGGTGGCTCGCCGCGAGCTGGGGCGGCTGCTGCTCCGCCGGGGCGAGGCCTCCGAGGCGCTCGAGCTGCTCGATGGCCTGGTGGGCGACTTCGTCGCGGAAGGCCTCGCCGCCCGCGCGCAATTGGCCGGAGACCCCGAGCTTGACCCTGCCTTCGAGGCATGGGATGCGGGCGATCCCGGCACCGCGCTCGAGGCCCTCCAGGTGGCGCTGCTCGACCCCGAGCGGCGCGACCTCGTGCGGCGCGTGATGGTGGCGATCTTCACCGAGCTCGGCGCGGACGATCCGCTCGCGCGAGAGCACCGGCGCCGGCTCTCGGCCGCGCTCTACTAACGCGTCGCGGCGCCGTCGGCTCTGGCATCGCGCGCCCGCGCCTGGCGCCTTCGCCCGAGCAGCACCAAGACCCCGATTACCACCACGAGGAGCACGAAGCCGAAGAAGATCGAGCTTCCCAGCCCGACTCCGCCGAAGGGCAGCGCGATCAGCATGACGAGGCCGGTGCCGATGGCCAGCATGCCCAGGACGAGCAGGACCAGGAGGACGATGCCGCGGATCCGGGCGAGCAGGCCGGCGCTGGCGGGCGGGATCAGCAGCCCCATCATCCGCAACATGAACATCTGGCGGCCGGAGGGCGCCTCCTGGCCGAGCTTCTCCATCGCCGCCTTCAACTCGTCGGGCTTGCGCTCGGCGAGGGCCATCGATGCCTTCATCATCTGCCGCAGCGCGGGGCGCTCCTGGGGATGGCACCCGGCGAGCGCCTCGTTGAAGTACTGACGGGCGGCGTCGACGTCGTAGCGCTCGGCCGCGCGGGCTCCGAGTATCGCCTTGGCGGCCACGCGGTGCTTTGACTCGCTCTGCAGTTGCTCGTCGGTCCGGCTCTCGAGCTGCGGGATCGCGGCGAGCGCCCCCACCTGCATCTGCATCTTCATCTGCTTCTGCTTGGCCACCGCCCGAGAGTCTGCCAGACGAGGACGACCCGGCTGGGAACCTCGGTCATTGCGGGGTCAGTAGCCGGTTTCGGGAGCCCGGAAACATGGGTAGCAGGGCGCAATGACCATCGGAATCATCGTCGGCGTGTGCATCCTGTTGCTGGTGTTGGCGTTTCTCCTGCCGCGGCTCTCGCGTGGGCCCCAGAAGGGCGTCGACCGCACCCTGGGCGTCGGCCAGCGGGCGGGCGGCAAGGCTCCCGGCATCATCGGACGACTGTTCTCCAAGTCGTTCGGGACGTCGCGCAAGGCGACGAACAAGAGCGCTGAGACGGGTCGCCGCGGCCGCGGCAAGCTGCCCCTGTAGATGACTGGTTCCGGATCTAGGTCAGTCGCGGGACTCGGGGTCCGGATCCGCGAGCTCTGATTCGGAGCCCTCGTCTTCGGCCGCCTCGGGAAGTGCCTCTTCGGCTCCGCCGGGAAGCGCCTCCAACTCGACGGTGTGACCCGGCTCGTCGGCCACCGAGGGCTCTTCGGCGACCGGCTCGAGCCAGTAGGCCTCCGCCTCGTCACCCGCGGTCTCGTCCTCGCCGGACTCGACGCGATAGGGCTCGGTGTCGTCGACGGGATCGAAGCCGACCGGCTGCGGTCCGTTTGCCTCGCCCGACAGGCCGATCGGACCGGCGAACTGGTCCGGCCCCGGCTCCAGGTCCTCGCGCGCCAGCGGCTCTGGCATCTTTACCCGCTCGATGGCGTCGTCGGATAGGCCCAGGATCTCGTCGGCGAGCGCACGAATGTCTTCGATCAGGCTCTGGCGCTGGTCCCATAGGCGACGGGTGTCGACCACGACCTGCTCCGAATAGATGTCCGCGTCGCGTCGGAGCATCTCGGCCTCGTGCTCGGCGGCCTGGATGATCCTGTCGGCCTCCGCCTGCGAGCGGGCGGTGAGCTCGGCCGCGGTCGCGTTTGCGCGCTGGAGGATCCCGGCTGTCTGCACGCCGACCTCGTCGAGGGCGTTCTGGACCACGTCCTCGCGAGACTGCCTGGACTCGAGGTCCGCCACCAAGGCTCGAACCTCGGCAAGGAAGTCGTCGACGGAGCGCCGGTCATACCCACGTACCGCGAGTGGGAAGCTCGCATCCTGTAGCCGGTCGACCGTGGATGACCCGCGCGCGAAGCGCGGGGATGGGGTGTTGCTGGTCTCCGAGTAGGCCATGACCTGCAGTATGGCTCGCGGTCGGACGGTCTGCACTACGGGCGGGCGGGTTTGACTCGAAATCCCGTTTGGCTGCCCCGTCCGCGGGAGAACGTTCCGGTCGTGGCGTTGAGCACCCACGGCCGCGGCAGCGTGCCCGCAAAGTCCTCCAGGAAGGAGGTGAACCTCGCCGACGCCTGCGCGCAGGACAGGCCGCCCCCGCTCAGCAAGGTGATCCTGTAGGGCCCCTTGGCCAGCCGGAGCCTCCCGATCCTGTCGTTGTGGAGGACCCGGAAGGTGCTCGGGCAGCGGTTGCCCGTGGGGTGCGTGCCGCCACCGCCGCCGCTCGGGCTCGGGGGTCCCACGAGCTCCTTGATGCGGAAGCCGACGTTGCGTCCGCCGCGCATGAACGATCCGGTTTCGGGGTCGAGGAACCATGGGCTGGGCAGGATGCCGTCGAAGTCCTGCAGGAACTGGGCCAGGTCCCGAGACGACTGAGAGCACGTGATTCGCCCGATCGAGAGCAGCGTGATCCGGTAGTTGCCCTTGGGGATTCGGAAGAGCCCGATCCGGTCGTTGTGCAGCACCCGGAAGGTCCCCGGGCAGGCCGCGCCGATCGGATGGTGACCGCCGCCGCCTCCGCCACCGCCGCCGGAGCCGGGCGCCACGCTGAACCCGACTGAGCTCGAGCCGCGCCTGAACGTGCCCAGGCCGGTTCCCTGGACGCTGTAGCGCCACGGGCGTGGAAGCTTGCCGTCCCAGTCCTCGAGGAACTGGCGAAAGTAGTCGGACGCGTGCGCGCAGCTCAGCGTGGCCGAGTCGCGCAGCGTGACCGTGTACGCGCCGGCCGGCAGCGAGAGCGACCCGATCTTGTCGTCGTGCAGCACCTGGAAGCTGGCCGGACAGGCAGCCGGCGCGCCGCTCTGGGCGGACGCGGCCGCCGGGGAGACGAGGGCGATCGCGACGACGATGGTGGCCAGGGCCAATGGCAGAAGGCGAATCCGTTCGAGCATGGCGCGAACCTAACAAACTTGTGGCAGGTTTACGTAACCGTCCTTATCGGGCGTTGATCTCGAGTTATTCGGGCCTCAACCCCGGGATATCGAGGCCGGGATCGTCCGGGGTGAGCCCGGGCGCGTAATCGCGCACCCAGAAGCTGCCGTCCTCGAGCATCTCGTTGATCTCGGGCGCCCTCATCGTGCTGACGATGAGGACGCGCGCGGGCTCGCCGGAGTTGTTGTCGAGCCTGTGCGCGCCGGTGCGGCCCGCCGGACAAGCGACCACGTCGCCCGGCTCGAGGCCGCGGGACTCGCCGTCGCCGCCTGTCAGCTCGAGGCGCCCGGCGAGCACGATCAGCAGCTCCTCGTTCGCAAAGTGCGCGTGCAGCGGAAACGTTGCCGCTCTCGGGGGCACCTCGAACAAAGAGGCGCCGAGGTCGCGTGCCCCGGCCTGGCGCGCGATTCGCGCGCGGCGCCAGCGAAACGGCGGCTCGTCGCGCTCGGCGTCCCACTCGGGCTCGAAGACGTTGGGCATCGGCGTCAGGGCGCTGGATCGAGCCGGCCCGCCAGCGACAGCTGGCCCTTGGCCACCTCGAGCGGGACACCGTCGTCGTCGACGGGCCCGCGCCGGGCACGGCGGTGCTGCCAGTGGTCGAGCACCTCGCGGGCCGAGGCATGGCGGTAGCTGATGCCGCGCTCGAGCGGCTCGAGCTCGATGACTCCGGCCTTGATCTGCCCGACCCGTCCGTGGAAGCGCCGGCCTCCCTTGGAGACCAGGACGATGTCGCCGGTCCGAATGCTCTCGAGCCTCACCCCAGGGCCACTGTAGCCGAGCTCGTCAGGCCGCCGGAGCGGCGGCGGCCAGCTCGGCGGCGTCCGCTGCGTTGGTCACCGGACAGCGGCCGGCCGTGTGCCCGCAGGCGTCGGCGTCGCACAGCCGGCAGATGTTCCCGGCCGCGGCGCGGCCATCGGTGAGCGTCGCCAGCAGCTTCTCGTGCAGGCGGGCCAGGTCGGCCCGCTCCTGCGCCGTCAGACCGGCGAGCGCGGCTTGCAGCGAATGCTCGCGCGCTGCCAGCGCCCGGGCGGCCGCACGGTGCCCGGCGGGCGTCAGCTCCATGGCCACCGAGCGGCGATCGCGCCCCCGCCGGCGGCGGGCGAGCCGCGCCTCGACGAGGCGGTCCACCACGCGCACCGCGGCGGAGTGCGTCAGCCCGAGCGGCCCGCGCAGCGAATCGATCGGCTTTCCCTCGAGATACCCGGCGAGGCTTACCAGCGCCGCCGGAGCCGAGCCGCCGTGCCCCGCGCCCGCCTCGACGGCGGATCGCATCCGGTCGTTGACCGCCAGCGTCACCGCGCCGAGCAGATTGGCCTCGCGCACCCTGGGGTCGGCCCCCTCGACCACGGTGGCCTTCACCGCCGCCCCCGCTCGCCCTTCACTGGTACGCCTGCTCGACATGTGCATGCCGCATACATGTATGCTAGCGGGAAATGGCTGCGCCCGTGCAAGATCCCTCGCGCGCGGACTCCGATGACTCGCGTGCGGACTCCGACAAGCGCCGCGGAAACTCGGACCGCTACGAGGCGCTGCCCAGCGTGGCTGCGCTTCCCGGATGGATCTGGCGGCGCCTCCCCCGCGCCGCCAAGGTGGCGCTGGCTCTCCTGGCGCTCGGCGCCATCGGCCTCGTGATCTTGCTGAGCCCCGGCATCGACGAGTCGAAGGACGAGCGCCGGGAGGCTGAGTCGGAGCGGCTCTCGCGCCTGCGCGAGCAGCGCGTGGCGAAGCAGCGCGAAGAGCAGAGGCCGCGGGTCCGCAGGGCCGAACCGGCCGGGACGGACCTCGCGGCCCGGGCCGCGCTGCTGGGTACGGTCCGCACGGCCGTGGAACGCGACGCGCGCCGGCGCGTGGCTGCCGGCACGCTGGAGGGGCCGATCCGGCGCGTGACCTGCGAGCGCTATCCCCGCAGCCTCGACGACCCCGGGGCGCACCTCGACCCGGCTCGCTCCGCCGGGCGCTACGCCTGCCTCGCCATCATGGTCGACGTGCCCGGCGGGGAGGGCTCGGGGGGCGCGGCGATCGGGCATCCGTACCGCGTGCGGATCGATTTCGCGTCCGGTCGTTATGCCTTCTGCAAGGTCAGCGGCCGCCCCGGCGAGGGCTCGATCGACACGCCGCTGGTGACCGTGCCGCGCGTCTGCGGCGGACGCTGACCCCGCCGTCGGGCAGACTTGTCGGCCGATGGCCAGGAGCCCCGACCGGCGCCTCGACGAGGCAGACCTCGACAGCGAGCCCGGGGCGCTATTCGCACGCTGGTTCGCGGAGGCACGCGCCCACACCGCGGGCGAGCCCGAGGCGGTCGCCCTCGCCACCGCAACGCCGGACGGAGCCCCGTCGGCGCGGATGGTGCTCAGCAAGGGCTTCGACGAGCGCGGCTTCGTCTTCTTCACGAACTACGAAAGCCGCAAGGCGGGCGACCTGGAGGCCAACCCGCGCGCGGCGCTCCTGTTCAACTGGCCGGAGCTGGGACGCCAGGTGCGAATCGAGGGCCCGGTGGAGCGCGTGTCGCGCGAGGAGACCGAGGCCTACGTGCGCAGCCGCTCGCGCGAGAGCCGCCTGAGCGCGCTGGCCTCGCCGCAGAGCACGCCCGTCGAGAGCCGAGAATGGCTCGAGCAGCGCGTGGCCGCGCTCGACCGCGAGCAGCCCGGCGATGAGCTACCGGTCAGCGAGGGCTGGGGCGGCTACCGGCTCGCGCCCGCCGCCTGGGAGTTCTGGCAGCACCGCCCCAACCGCCTTCACGACCGCTTCCGCTATCTGCCGGACGCGGCCGCGGGCGGTTGGAGGATCGAGCGCCTGGGGCCCTAAGCGGCCTACGCTCCTGACTTTGGTGGCCATAGACCCCTCAAGCCAGGACGCTGCCTGCTAGAAACCCGGCATGGCCGACGAACCCGTTCTCGCAATCACCGGAGCAAGCACCGGCATCGGCGCCGCGACCGCGCGCCGCGCGGTCGAGTTCGGATACCGCGTCGTCCTGGCCGCGCGCTCGGAGGACAAGCTGAACGCGCTCGCGGACGAGCTCGGCGGCGAGGAGAAGGCGATCGCGATCCGCTGCGACGTCACGAGCTGGGACGACCAGCAGGCGCTCGTCGCGCAAACGCTCGAGCGCTTCGGCCGGCTCGATGTCTTCTTCGCCAACGCGGGCTTCGGCGCCGCGCGCGGCTTCCTGGAGGAGTCCGTCGAGCACTGGAAGTCGATGATCGACACGAACGTGTACGGCGCCGCCCTCTCGATTCGCGCCTGCCTCGAGCATTTCAAGAACCAGAACGCCGGGCACGTGCTCCTGACCAGCTCGGTCGCCGGTCGCCGGGTGCTGCCGGGCTCGCTCTACTCCTGCACCAAGTGGGCCGTGACTGCGATGGGCGAGGCGCTGCGCCAGGAGATCGCCGAGACCCAGATCAAGGTGACCCTGATCGAGCCGGGGATGGTCGACACCCCCTTCTTCGACGACAGCCCAACCGGCGCCCTGGAGGCCGACGACATCGCCCGAGCGGTCATGTTCGCCCTCACCCAGCCGCCGCACGTGGACGTCAACGAAGTGCTGATCCGCCCGATCAACCAGTCCGCCTGATGGCGTCACTCCGACGCCGGCTGGGTCTCCACGGCCAGTGCCTCGGAGCTCGCCCTTAGCTCGATTCGCTGCTCCTTGCCGGTGGCGAGGTCGACCACGCCCTGGCACTACTGTTTCCCCCGGCAGGCGGGATACTGGGCGGGCGATGTCGCAGGAGAACGTGGAGCTCGTGCGGAGCGTCGACCGGGAGGCTATTACGCCGACCGGCGTTACCGGCCTCCACGTGTGCGTCCACTTCGCACCGACTCGTTTGTGTTTGAAGGACGGCTAGCGTTCCTAATCACCCGCGCGCCCAGAGGGCTGTCTACTCCCGCACGGGAAGAACCGGGCCTCGATAGCCTGCCGCGATAGTGCGGGGTGTTCGGCGCGGGTCGGCGTGACGATGTCGACCACCCCCTGGCACCGCTTGCTCTCCGGAGGCGGGATACTGGGCGGGCGATGTCGCAGGAGAACGTGGAGGTGGTAGGGCGCGTGCACGAGGAGTGGCCCCGGGGCGTTTTCTCCGCGGGCGATGTGTTCGACAAGTGGGTCCGCGAGGGACTCATCGTTCCCGACCTCGAGTGGAGAGCGGGGACGAGGGCAGGCAAGGGAGTTCCAGGCATCGTTGACTTTGCGGGACGCGACGGGTTCGTGGAGTTCACGCGCCGATGGACCGAGGACTTCGAGAACTATGTGATGGAGCTGGAACAGATCATCGACGCCGACAACGATCGCGTCGTCGCAGTTACACATTCGTATGGAACCGGCAGGGGAAGCGGTGCGACCGTCGATATGCGCACCGCCTGGGTCTACAGGCTCGAGGCGGGTCAGATCGTTCATGTCGTCCTCTTCCTTGAGCCGAACGATGCACTTAAAGCCGTGGGACTGCGGGAGTAGCCGACAGTCGCCGCGCGGCGAGGTGGCGGGGCGCGGGAACGGCCGCAGCCGCCCGGCTCGCGCCAAGCCCGAACGCCGGGTCGGACGCTGGTTGTTCGCATGTGACCAACCTGCGCGGTGGGTCCGGGGTCATACCCGCCGACAAGCAACCCACCCAGGAAGGCACAGCATCATGTTCAGCAGCACCGTCAAGCGGTCAGTCGCAACCCTCGGCGTCGTGGCGGGACTGCTCGCAGCGGCCGGACCGGCGAGCGCCGTCACCCTCAACGGCAGCGGCGGCGGGGACTCCGCCAAGCTCGACAACGCAGAGATACTCGACGCCGTGAAGGCACCCCGCGCCAACAGCAGCGAGGTTGCCGTCGAAAGCGTCACGCAGGCCCGGAACCTCCGCGGCGAGGCCATCGACATCATCCCTAGCTGACCAACCGCAGCAGCTCGCCCAGCGTTCGCAAACCGCCCGACCTGGCGTATCCAGTCAGGCCCGCGGGGCGGTGGTGTCCCAATAGTGCGGATGACAACCGTCTTGAGCCAGGGGACGAGCTCGTCCTCGTCGGCGGTCGGCGCCTTGGTGAGCAGGATCTCGAGGCCGCGCTGATAGGCGTCCTCGGCGTCCTCGGGCGTCGCCGCATATCGCCGGGCGGTCGCCACTTGTAGCTCTTCGCGTCGGTCGGCATCACAATCTCACTGGTCTTTCCGGTCCTTGCAGTGATCAGTCCGCACGGCGCTGCCGGCTCCGGGCCCTCTCCCACCGCAGCGACGGCCGGAAACCGTGTGACTCCGGGTCACGCTCGGCGCACGACACGCAGCGAACCGCCCGAGGCTCGTGCCGATACACGATCTCGGCGCCGCGGGCGAAGTCCCCATGGCAGCACGTGTAGCGCCCCCGCTTCTTCGCCACCGTCAAAACCAGCGGCCCGCCGTCTCAGGCGTCCGCAGCTGCCTCTGTTTCCGCTCGACCCGCTTGTGCTTGCGCTTCTTCGCACGGCTCTGGTAGCTCAAAACGTCCCCCTTCGGCATGGGGCCGACCAGGGTGGTCAGCCCACGGCACCTCAAACCGCATGAATCCGCACCCCTTCCGCTACGGCCGGTAGCCATCTCCGGCCGGACTCCCGCCCTGCCAGTCGAGCGGCTCCTGATCCTTCGCGGAGCGGCATTGGGTGACTGGTGGGGCCCCTTCGATACAAACAACGTCAGCTGTTTGGCGCCCCTGCGTGGCTAGCGCACCGGGGCCTTGTCGTGGTCCGGGGGTGCGGGTTGTCGCCGCGGCTACGCGGCCTACGCGGGCTACCTGGCGGCCACCTCGATGCACCTTGCGTCGATGAACTCCTCGGCTGCGGCGCGGCTCGTGCACTTGAACGCGAGGGTGCCGTGCTTCGTGTCGACAAGGCGGTAGCGGGACACGCCGCCGCTTCGCTCGCAGGTGAGCTCTAAGCGCTTGTTAGCCGCCTTCGCCTGGATGCGTTCCAGGTTGGCGCTCACGACGACTCCTCCCGCTTGACGCGGTGGCCGGCGCCGCAGCCACACCGGAAGGTCTCGACCACGTAGCGGATCCCCCGCGTCGTCTCGCGGCGCACCTGTTCGCTCCGTCCGGCGAGGCTCGAGCCGCACCGCCGGCACTCGGTCTGGTGGCGCGGCCCTCCCCACGGAGGCGCGCTGGTGGTGCCGTAGTACGGGCTATCCTGCAGGGTGACCCTGGTCATGAGGGTCTCTTTCCTTGTTGGGATTGGAGCTCGGGGAAGCTGTTGGCGTGGGCCGCGTGCGGAAGCGCGGCCTTCGTCGTTCAGGGGGCTGTGCCGTCGCGTGCCGCGCGTACGCTCCAGCGGTGGAGTCCAGGCGACACGTCTACGCACATCTCGACTTGGACGCCTTCTACGTCAGCGTCGAGCTGCAGCGCCGCCCCGATCTGCGCGGCAAGCCGGTGGTCGTGGCCGGCTCGAGCCCGCGCGCCGTGGTCACGACCGCCAGCTACGAGGCGCGGCGCTTCGGCATCTTCTCCGCCACTCCGGCGGAGCGCGCTCGGAGGCTCTGTCCCGACGCGATCTTCATCCCGCCGGACTTCGAGAGCTACCGGGCGCGCTCTCGCGAGGTGATGGCGGTGCTGCGCGCGAACGTCGAGCGCGTGGAGGTGGTGGGGCTCGACGAGGCCTACCTCGACCTCAGCGGCTTCGACCGTTACCGCGCTGCCGCGCGCCGGATCAAGGCGGCCGTGACCGAGCGCACCGGGCTCGGCTGCTCGATCGGCATCGGGCCGAGCAAGCTCGTCGCCAAGGTGGCCTCGGACGCCGAGAAGCCCGACGGCTTCGTCGAGCTGACAGCCGAGCAGGCGCGCGAGCGCTTCGCCGGTTCGCCACCGGGGCTCGTGCCCGGCATCGGGCCAAAGACAGCGCAGCGACTCGAGCGCCAGGGCATTGTCACGCTGGGCCGCCTGGCCGAGACGCCGGAAGGCCTGCTCGCCGAATGGTTCGGCGCGCGGCTGGGCCCGTATCTCGGCCGCCTGGCGCGCTTCGAGGACGATCGTCTCATCGAGACCGAGCACACCGCCAAGTCCGAGTCGCGCGAGACCACCTTCGACCGCGACCTGCGTGGCGTGGGCGAGCTCGAGCCCCACCTGCGCCGGCTCACCGAGCAACTGTGCTCGACCCTGGTCGAGCACGACCGCTGCGGGCGCACCATCGGAATCAAGGTGCGCTACGACGACTTCTCGATCGTCACCCGGGCCCGCTCGCTCCCCGCCCCGGTCAGCGATCTGGACACGATCTGGGAGGTGGCCATCGACCTGCTGCAGCGCCTGGAGCCGCCGCGACCCGTTCGCCTGATCGGCGTGCGCGTGGCAGGGCTCGACGAGCAGGCGGAGCCGGTCGCGGCCCAGGATCAGCTCAGCCTGTCGCTGTAGTCAGTGCGCTAACTTCGGAGGCATGGCCACCGACCGTCTGACCGGGCTCGACGCTTCCTTCCTGCACCTCGAGGACGCCTCCTCTCACATGCACGTGGCGTCGGTGATGATCTTCGAGGGGCCGCCTCCCCCCTATGACGAGCTGCTCGAGGCCTTCGAAGGCCGTCTCGGGCTCGTGCCGCGCTACCGTCAGCGGCTCGCCTTTGTGCCGTTCGGCCAGGGCCGGCCGCGCTGGGTCGACGATCCCCATCTGAACCTGCGCTACCACGTGCGGTCGACGGCCCTCCCCTCCCCCGGGTCCGAGGATCAGCTCAAGGATCTCGCCGGCCGGGTGCTCTCCCAGCAGCTCGATCGCGACAAGCCGCTCTGGGAGGTCTGGCTGGTCGAGGGTCTCGAGGACGACCGCTTCGCGGTGCTCTCAAAGACCCATCACGCGCTTGTGGACGGCGTCTCTGGCGTCGACATCCTGTCGGTTCTGTTCGACACCTCGCGCGAGCCGGCAGCACCTGCCGACCGCGGTGAGCGCTGGCTGCCGCGCCCGGTCCCCAGCCGCTCGCAGCTGCTCGCGGAGGCGCTGCTCGAACGCGCGACGATCCCGGGCGAGATCACCCGGTCGGTCCGCGCCGTTCTGAGAGGCCCGCGCCGCATCCTCTCCGGGGCGCGCGACGCCGCCGTCGGAGTCGGCGCCATGGCCTGGGCCGGTCTCAACCCGGCGCCCTCGAGCCCGTACAACAAGGACATCGGACCGCACCGGCGCTTCACCTGGGTGCGGGCCGACCTGCGCGACATCAAGGCGATCAAGGACGCGCTCGGGGGCACGGTGAACGACGTCGTGCTCGCCACCGTGGCGGGTGCGCTCGGCAAGCACCTGCGCCGCCGCGGCCAGAACACCGACGGCCTGGAGCTCAAGGCGATGGTGCCTGTGAGCGTGCGCCAGGACGTCGAGCAAGGCGCGCTCGGCAACCGCGTGGCGGCCATGATGGCCCCGCTGCCGGTGTGGTGCCAGGAGCCGGTCGCGCGGCTCGACATCGTGCGCGAGGAGCTAAAGGGGCTCAAGTCGGGCGGCCAGGCGGTGGGCGCCCAGGTGCTCACCGACCTGTCGGGCTTCGCGCCGCCCAACATCATGGGCCAGGCGTCGCGGCTGATGTCACGCCAGCGCTTCTTCAACCTCGTCGTGACGAACGTGCCCGGCCCGCAGTTCCCGCTCTACCTGCTGGGAAGGCGCATGCTCGACCCGTTCCCGATGGTGCCGCTGGCAAGCGGCCAGGGCCTCGGCGTCGCCCTGCTGTCCTACGACGGGCGGATCAACTTTGGACTCGTCGGCGACTTCGACCTGCTCTGGGACCTTGACGACTTCGCACGCGACGTGGAGGACTCGCTCGCCGAGCTGGCCGCCGAAGCGGGTGTCGAGCTGCGCGCGCTCGAGCCCGCGGAGCACGCGTGAGGGACCGTCTCTTCGAGTGTGCCCGCGACCTCGGGCTGGAGCTGAAGGTCCGGCGCCTCGAGGCATCGACGCGCACGGTGAAGGATGCCGCGCTGGCCGTGGGCTGCGCGGAGTCCGAGATCGCCAAGGCCATCGTATTCGTGGCCGACGGGGATCCGGTGGTCTGCATCGCGTCGGGCCGCCATCGCATCGATACCGACAAGCTCGCGGACGTACTCGACGTGGCCGAGGTGCGCCAGGCCGCGGCCGACGAGGTCCGCGCCGCCACCGGGTTTGCGATCGGGGGCGTGCCGCCGTTCGGCCACGACCTGCCGATCCTCTTCGACGAGTCGCTGCTCGAGCACGAGCGCGTCTGGGCCGCCGCGGGCGACCCTCACAGCCTGTTCTGCGTCGATCCGCGGGAGCTGGCGCGCTGCGTGAAGGCGCGGGTCGTCGCGGTCGGCGAAGATCGTCAGCCGGTTGCGGGCCAGGACGGCCGATAGCCGGCGTCGAGGCGAAGACTGTCGAGGATGCCCCAGGCCTCCGCCGCAGCCTGCCGCGTCGCCGCGGGACCGATCCTGACCAGCGTATGGAAGTGGCGTCCGGAATCGCTGAAGTTGCGCCAGTGGATCACCGTCCCCCGGGGCTCGCCACAGCCAGGCCCGGCAGGCTCGGCATCCGCGACCTCCGCAAAGGGCTCGGGTCGAGGCGGGAAATCCGACCAGGGAGAATCGCGGTCACCGCGGCGCCCCCACACGGTCACGACAACATCGTCCGAGCCCATGCTTGCGCCGGCCGCCCCCGCAAACGCATCGCAGCCGGTGGGCTGCCACCGCAGCGCCACCGTTCCCAGTGAGAACAGCTCGCGCGGCTCGCTGATTCGTGACAGCTGCTCCGTTGCTTTCTGCCACGAGCTCGGAAAGCTGACGCTGTAGCCGTGAGCCGGATCCGAGGCGACCGACCAGCCGCCGTGGGAAGAGCCCTCGCCACACCCACCCACGACAACAACGACTGACACCACGATCCCCCGTGCGAGAGTGAGAAAGGTCATCGCTTTCATCAATACGGGCTGGTCCTCGACCGAAGTCCCGGCCCTCCCTCCGTACAAGCCGCCGGCCTGAATCCTGTACAGCGGGCGAAAGACCCCGCAGCCGTCCTGATCGACGATCAGCACCATGGAGATCACCATCAACGGCGAAGTGGTCCCGGCGATCGAGACGCTCTGGGTCATCGTCGCCGCGATCCTCGTCATGTTCATGCAGGTCGGCTTCATGTTCCTCGAGATCGGCTTCTCGCGGATGAAGAACGTCGGCACCGTCGTGCCCAAGATCCTTGCCAACTTCTCGATCGCGGCGCTCTGCTATTGGGCGGTCGGCTTCGCGCTGGCGTTCGGCGGCAGCGGCTGGTTCGCGGGGACCGAGGGGACGTTCCTCGGCACCACCGACGGGGACCTCTTCCCCGCTCTGGCGTTCTCGAGCGCCACCGTGCCCGCCAAGTTCTTCTTCCAGTTCGTCTTCTGCGCGGTGTCGCTCGCGATCGTGTGGGGCACCACGCTCGAGCGCATCAAGTTCGGTGCCTACCTGATCTACGCCGTGATCTTCAGCGCGCTGATCTACCCGATCATCAGCCACTGGATCTTCGGCGGCGGCTGGCTGCAGGCCAACTTCGGAATGCAGGACTTCGCCGGCTCGACCGTCGTGCACCTGATCGGCGCCACGGGCGCGCTCGCCGCCCTGCTGCTGCTCGGCCCGCGCCACGGCAAGTACGGCAAGGACGGCAAGCCGAACGTGATCCCCGGGCACAACATGCCACTGGTCGGCCTCGCGGTGCTCGTGCTCTGGTTCGGCTGGTTTGGCTTCAACGCCGGCTCCACGCTGGGGGCGATCGGCGGCCGCTTTGCCGAGGTGGCTGTGATCACCAACCTCGCCGCCGCGTCGGGCGTGCTCGGCGCGCTGCTCGTGAGCCACCTGCGCGTCAAGACGTTCGACATCGGCATGGCCGGCAACGGCGCGATCGCGGCGCTCGTGGCGATCACAGCCCCCTCGGGCTACGTCGAATACTGGGCCGCGCCGATCATCGGCTTCGTGGCGGGCGGCGTCGTGGTCGTCTGCATCGTCGCCATCGACAAGCTCGTGGACGACCCGGTGGGCGCCCTCTCGGCGCACGGCGTGGCCGGAATCTGGGGCACGCTGGCCTGCGGCCTGTTCACCTCCCCGCGGCTCGCCGAGCTCAACGCGATCGGCGAGGGCGGGCCTGTTCTACACGGGCTCCTTCGAGCAGCTCGGCGTGCAGGCGCTCGGGATCGTCGCCGCGTTCACCTCGGTGTTCGTGGTCAGCTTCCTCGTCTTCTACGCGATCAGGGCTTCGCACGGCCTGCGCGTGAGCGAGGAGGATGAGCGCCGCGGCCTCGACATCGTCGAGCACGGCATGTGGGGCTATCCGGAGCAGTTCATGCCGGTGCCCGGCTCCGAGTACCACCCACCGAACGTGCCGGGTGCGCGGGCGGGAGCGCTCGCCATGTCGCTCTCCGCACGCAGTCAGGAGGGACGGGCATGAACAAGATCGAGGCCATCATCCGCCCCGAGCGGCTGCAGGACGTCCAGGACGCGCTCGACGAGCTCGGCGTGTCCGGTCTCACCGTGAGCGAGGTTGTGGGCTGCGGGCGCCAGAAGGGCTACACCGAGCAGTACCGCGGCTCGCGGGCGAACATCTCGCTGCTGCCGAAGATCAAGGTCGAGTCGGTCGTGCCGTCAGGGCTGGTCGAGGCCGCCGTGGACGCCGTGGTCCGCGGCGCGCGCACCGGTGAGATCGGTGACGGGCGCGTGTTCGTCTACCCGGTCCAGGAGGCGGTGCGCATCCGCACCGACGAGCGCGGCGAGGAGACCGTTCGCCACGCGGAGGCCGAGCACTGGGGCCACTGACCCCGAGCTAGGGGCTCCCCCCTCTCGCATCTGGATGGGCGATAACGCCTGGCCGCGAAGCAGTTGGGCTGGGTAGGGTCGGGGTCGCCGTCCCGGTCGAGCGTTTTGGTCCGCCGTCCTGCCCCGTGGTTGCATAGCAACCCCTAGTCAGGACGGCGCCGCGGTTCTCGATCGCCGGCCAAGGGCTTCGCGGCCTACGGAGCGGCGTAGCGCTCGCGCACGGCGCCCGCCCAGGGCAGCGCCTTCAACGCGATCGCGATGCCCGAGCCCAGGAGCACCCAGGCGGGCCAGAAGTAGCCGGCGCCGGAGGCACCCCAGACGCCGACGATGAACAGGTTGAAGATCGCCAGGGCACCGGCGTCGGTGCGCCGCCGGCGGTGGCGGCGCAGGGCGCGAGCGGCGTCCCCGTCGGCCACCTCGGACGCCCGTAGCGGCGGGGAGGAGCGCACGATCCAGATATCGAGGCCGGCGACGAGGCCGAGGGCGAGCAGCGGCCACACCGGCCAGGCACCGGAAGTGCCCGTGAGCGCCCAGATCGCGAGCACCACCGCCGCGACGATTCCGAGCGCGCCCACGCGCCACGCCGACATCCGCAGGCGGCGTGCCTGGCGTTCTGCGGCGTCGGCGTCGCTCAGCACCAGCACCTCGGTCGGGGCGTCGGGCACGGGCGCGGAAGCGCTCAAGGGAATACGAGCTGAGATGCGCGTCCCCTCCCCGGGCGGGCTTTCGACCGCGACGGCGCCGTCGAGCGCCCCCACCCGGTCTCGCAGTCCCTGCAGGCCGGACCCGGCATCGAGCTTGGCCCCTCCGACCCCGTCGTCGGCGACGACCACGTCGAGCTGGCCATCCTGGGGTGCGACCGCGACCGTCGCGCACGTGGCCTGCGAGTGCTTGGCGATGTTCGCAAGGCACTCGGAGACGACGAAGTAGGCGGCCGCCTCGACCTGATCGGGCAGCCGCTCGGTGGGCGCCGCGACCACCTCAACCGGCACGGCGGCGCGGGCGGCAAGGTCGTTGAGCGCGGCGGGCAGGCCGCGGTTGGTGAGGATCGCCGGATGGATGCCGCGAGCGAGGTCGCGCAGCTCCTTGAGGGCGAGGCCGGCCTCCTCGCCCGCGCTGTGCACTAGCTCGGCCGCCCCGGGGTCCCCCTCCGCCAGTCGCTTCTCGGCCATGCGCAGCGTGAGCGCAAGGGCCACCAGGCGCTGCTGGGCGCCATCGTGCAGGTCGCGCTCGATGCGCCGGCGCTCGGCGTCGCCTGCCTCGATGATGCGCGAGCGCGCGTCGCGCAGGCTGGTCATCTCGGCGGCGAGCGCCGGGTCGGTGTTCGAGCCGAGCAGCACCTCCGCGTAGGCGCCGTAGAGGCGGCCGAGCGCTCCCAGGGCCGGGATGCCGATCGCCAGCACCACGGCGCCGAGGAATGCGAGGACGAGCGCCTCCGGAAGCGTGTCCACGACCAGGAGCCCGAGCTCGATCCCGTCCGGGATCGCCCAGAAGGTGATGGGCGAGAGCACGGCCGCCACGCCTACGGACAGGATCGTCACAGTCACGATGAATGCCACCAGTCCGAGCGGGAGCTGCAGCAACAGGAAGACGAGGTCCTTCCATGTAGCGGGATCGCCGAGCCGGGCGTGCAGGCGCCGCCAGCGCGAGGCGCCCGCGGGCGCGGGGCGATAGGGGTCGGCGATCTCGCGGCCCGTGAGCGCGCGGATCAGCCTGCGCTCGAGCTGGGCGATGAAGCGCCAGGCGTAGACGGTGGCGATCAGGATCGGGATCCCGATCAGCGAGACAGCGAGCCCGGCGCCCGCCGAGATGGCGGTGACCAGGAACGCAAACTCGGCGATGCCCAGCGGGAGCGCCAGGAGCAGGTATGCGATCCGCCCGTAGGTGCGCGGATCGAGGATGTCCGAGGCGAGCCGGTCCCGCATGCCAGGCCAACTCTAGGTCCGAAGCCCCTCCCGGTCGGTACGGACACCCGTACAACGGGGTAGCCGCCGGGCGTGCGATGCTGGGCGCGTGCGCCGGGCGGCATTTGTCCTGCTGGCAACGATGGCGTCCCTTACCGCCGTCGGGGACGCCGCCGCCCCGCGCGGCATGCTCGAGGTCCACCAGCGCTTCGACCTCTCCGGCGGCCCCTATGTCGAGGGCTCGGTCTCGTATCTACGGGTACTCAAGCACGGACACGTGCTGCTCGAGCGCTCGCGCCAGGGTGAGCTGAATGCGCTGCTGCCGCTGCGCGCCGGGCTCTACCGCCTAACCAGCTTTCAGCGGCCCTGCGAGGGCAACTGCTCGCTGCTCGATCCGCCCACCGACCGCTGCTCGCGGCGGGTCAGGGTCTTTGCCGGCGGAGCGACCTCGGTGCGAGTGGTCACTCGCCCCGGCAACGGCTGCCGGCTGCGGGTGCAGGAGCCGCCGGCTTTTCCCGCGCGCAAGCGGATCGCCGCGGCGCGGCGCTACGTCCGCGGCCGCGCGCTGTCTTCCTTTGCGCTCATCGACACCCATGGCCGCCTCTACGGCTTCGCGCCGCGGCGGCGCTACATCTCAGCCAGCGTGGTCAAGGCGATGCTGCTTGTGGCCTACCTGCGCCAGATCGGCAACCGGCTGCCCGACGCCGCCGAGCGCGCGACGCTCGGACCGATGATCTCGGTCTCCGACAATGGGCGCGCCACCTCGATCTATGGCCGGGTCGGCGATGCCGGCCTGCTCGATCTTGCGCGGCGCGCGGGCATGCGCGATCTGACCGTGGCCGGGTTCTGGGGCAGCGTCTTCTTCAGCGCGACTGACCAGGCGCGCTTCTTCTACCGCTTCGACTCGCTGGTGCCGAAGCGCTCGCGCGCCTACGCCCGGCGGCTGCTCTCGTCGATCGTCCCGGAGCAGCGCTGGGGCTTCTCTCACTCCTCGTTGCGCCGGGGCTGGAGCACCTTCTTCAAGGGCGGCTGGCGCCAGACCGACAGCGGCTCGCTCGTCCACGAGGCGGCCCTGTTCGAGCGCGACGGGGCCCGCTTCTCGCTGGCCGTGCTGACCGATGGCAACCCCTCGCACGACTACGGCACAGAGACACTGCGCGGCGTGGCACAGCGGCTGTTTCGGTGACCCGCACGGCGCTCGTACTGCTCGTGGCGGGCGGGCTGGCCGCGGCCGGGAGCGCAACGGCACAGGAGGACCCCGAGGCCGGGTCGCCGTCCACTCGGCGAGCCGGCCTGGTCGACGTCCACCGTCACGCGCCGGGCATCCGCGTTGAGCTCGTCTACCGCACCAAGGAGAACATCACCGGCCGGCGCCTGCCGGGGTACTGTCGCGACTGGGGCCTGATGCTCGCCCCCGCCGCCCGCGACCTGGCACGGGTGCAGCGCCGGCTTCGCCGCCGTGGCCTCGGCCTGTTGATCGAGGATGCCTACCGCCCCGCGCGTGCCTCCCTCGCGCTCGTGCGCTGGGCGCAGAGCATCGGCCGCGGCGACCTGGTGGGCACCTACATTGCGCGCCGCAGCCGCCACAACACCGGCTCGGCGGTGGATCTCACGCTGGTGCGGGCGTTCGACGGCAAGCGCCTGCGAATGGGCACCGGCTACGACGCGCTCGGGCCCGCTGCCCACACCCGCAACGCGCGTGGCCGCGTTCTGCGCAACAGGCTGGCCCTCGAGCGCGCGATGGAGCGCTTTGGCTTCGCCGGCTACTGGCGCGAGTGGTGGCATTTCGAGCACCGCATCACGGGCCCTCGCTACCTCGACCTCCCGCTCGGCTGCGAAGGCTGAGCTCACGGCTCGGCCGGGTTCGGCCGAGACCCATACACATGAGACGCCTGGCCGCCACTCTCGGGATCCTGATGGCGGTGTGCGGCGCCGCCGGCGCGCAGGCGTCGACCTACGAGGTCGGCCCCGGCAAGCCCTATGCCGCGCTCGCGGACGTGGACGACCTGCTCGGCCCCGGCGACCTCGTGCTTGTCAGCGGGGGGCAGAGCTATCCGGGTGGCGTGTCTCTCGAGCAGGACGGCACCCCGGCCCAGCCGATCACGATCCGCGGGGTCGGATCGCCCCGCCCCGTTCTGAGCGGCGGGACGAACACGATCGAGCTGGCCGGCGACAACACCGTGCTCGAGGGCTTCGACCTGACAGGCGGCAGCTTTCGCTGCCTCTACCTGCACGGCGACGGGCTGGTCGTGCGCGACACGGTCGTGCACCACTGCCCAGCGCACGGAATCCTCGGCGCCGACAACGACTCCGGCGACGCCACGCTCGAGCGCGTCGAGGTCCACCACGCGGGCAACGGCACGAGCCAGCACTCGATCTACGTGGCCACCGACGAGCTCGCCCACCCGGGCTCGGTCTTTCGCATGCTCCACTGCTGGGTCCACGACTCGACCGGCGGCAACCTCGTCAAGAGCCGCGCAGAGCGCAACGAGATCTACTACAACCGCCTCGAGGGCAACGACCTGAGCTACCACGAGCTCGAGCTGATCGGTCCCGACCCCGGCGGCGGCAGCGTCCCGCCCGGGGTGCGCGAGGACTCCGACGTGGTGGGCAACCTGCTCGTCCACCGGCGCAGCGACTTCCGCTCGGCGGCCCGCGTGGGCGGGGACGCCACCGGCGAGTCGGAGGGGCGCTACCGCTTCGTGGCGAACACCTTCCTCGGTGTGGCATCGGCGCCCTCGTTCACGGTGTTCCGAGCGTTCGACCGGCTCGAGTCGATCGAGGCCGTCGGAAACGTGATGCACCGGCCCGGCGGCGTGCAGGTGATGCGCGAGGTCGAGGCCGTCTGGGTGTCCGGCTCGAGCTCGCTCTCCGGGTCATCCAACTGGATCACGTCGGGGTCCGAGCTGTCGCCCGGCCTGGGCGCGACGTTGCAGGGCGCCGACCCCGGCCTCGACGGCGCCTGGCGGCCGGCGCCCGGCTCGCCGCTCGTGGACGTGGGCTACGCGGCGCCGCTCCAGCCGGGATTCGAACCGCCGCTCGCCGCCTTCGCGGGCGCCGGCGCGCCGCGCCCGCTCGACGAGGCGCTCGACATCGGCGCCTACGAGCTGCCCGACCCGAGCTATCGCCCACCGGGCTCGGGCGGTCCCGGCTCCGACTCGGCGCGCCTGAGGCTGCGCGCCCTGAAGCTGCGGCGAACCCGCAAGGGCCTCTTCCTCGTCGCGATCGTCTCCCGGCGCGCGAAGGTGGCCGGGCGGATCGATCGCCTGCGCGGCAGAAGGTGGCGCCTGGTCAAACGGCTTCGCAAGCGCACCGTCGGGCCGGGTACGATGCGCCGCAAGCTCGCGCCCCTGCCCCGCGGCCGCTATCGGATCAAGCTCGTCGCGCGGGCGGACGGCCAGCGGCGCTCGGCGACGCTGCGCTTCACGATCGCCGCTCCGAAGCCGCGGTAGGCCGCCAGGGCGCGATAATGGAGGCATGCCCAACGATCTGCTCCGGGTGGCGCTCGCCCAGATCAACCCCACCGTCGGCGACATAGCGGGCAACGCCCGCAAGATCGCGGAGCAGACGGCCGCGGCGCGCGAGCAGGGAGCGGCGCTCGTGGTGTTTCCGGAGCTCGCGCTGACCGGCTACCCGCCCGAGGACCTGCTGCTCAAGACCGCCTTCCTCGACGAGGCCGCGGCCGCGCTGGAGGCGCTGGCCGCCCAGACCCGCGACATCGTCGCCCTCGTCGGCTTTCCCGAGAGCGCGGAGGACGTCTACAACTCGGCCGCCGTGCTCGCCGGCGGCGAGGTCGCGGCGGTCTACCGCAAGATGTACCTGCCGAACTACGGCGTCTTCGACGAGCAGCGTTACTTCCAGTCGGGCTCCGAGGCCGCGATCTTCGAGCTGAACGGCGTCCCGATCGGGATCTGCATCTGCGAGGACATCTGGGAGCCCGGCCCGCCCGCGATGAGCGAGGCGCTCGCCGGCGCGCAGGTGATCGTGAACCTGTCGGCCTCGCCCTACCGCGCCGGTTACGGCCGCGCGCGCGAGCGTATGCTCATACAGCGGGCCGTGGACTACCTCTCCGCGGTGGTGTTCGTAAACACCGTCGGCGGCCAGGACGAGCTCGTCTTCGACGGCCACAGCCTGGCCGTCGACCAGGACGGCACCGTGCTGGCGCGCTGCCCGCAGTTCGTGGAGGACCTGACGCTCTGCACCATCGACCCGCGCGAGGTCGCCGCGGCGCGCCTGCGCGACACCCGCCACCGCGTCAACGTGCGTCGCCAGCGCCGCGCGAGCACGGTCGCCGAGCCGCCCGTCGTGCACCTGGCGAGCCTCGAGGCCGTGAGCGAGGCGCATACGGTCGGCGGGAACACCGCCCCGCTCCTCGAGCCCGAGGCCGAGGTCTACGCGGCGCTTCGCACCGGCGTGCGCGACTACGTGGACAAGAACGGCTTTCGGCGGATCGTCCTGGCGTTGTCGGGCGGGATCGACTCCGCGCTGGTCGCGATGGTGGCGGTGGACGCGCTTGGATCCGACCGCGTCACGTGCGTTTCGATGCCCTCCCCCCACTCGAGCGAGGGCACCCGGGCCGACGCCCGCGCCATCGCCGAGAACCTCGACTGCGAGTTCATGGAGATCTCGATCGTCGAGACCATGACGGCCTACGACGAGATGCTGGCCGGCGTGTTCGCCGGCCATGAGCCCGACATCGCCGAGGAGAACGTCCAGGCGCGCATTCGCGGAAATGTCGTGATGGCGCTCTCCAACAAGTTCGGATGGCTCGTGCTGACCACAGGCAACAAGTCCGAGCTGTCGGTCGGCTACGCCACGCTCTACGGCGACATGGCGGGCGGCTTCGCGGTGCTCAAGGACGTCTTCAAGAGCTGGGTCTACCGGCTCGTGCGCTGGCGCAACCAGACCGCGGGTCGCGAGCTCGTTCCCTCGAGCGTCCTCGACCGGCCGCCGTCGGCCGAGCTGCGCGCCGAGCAGACGGACCAGGATTCACTGCCGCCCTACGACGTCCTCGACGCGATCCTCGAGGGCTACGTGGAGGAGGACCTCGACGCGGTCGAGCTGGCCCGGCGCGGGCTGCCCGCCGTGGACGTGGAGCGTGTGATCCGCATGGTCGACCGCTCCGAGTACAAGCGCCGTCAGGCGCCGCCGGGCATCAAGATCTCGACCAAGGCCTTCGGGCGTGATCGCCGCCTACCGATCACCAACCGCTACGAGGGCCGCGCCGACGACGCTCCCGAGCGGCGCCTGCGAGCGCTCAAGTAGCTAGGTGGGGGCCGGACCGCGTCTGCTCTCGCCCGCGCCCGACGGCCGGGCACGGCTCGTGGCCTGGGCGGTGGCCATCGCCTTGCCCGCTGCCGGCTTTGCCCTGCTGCTGGCTGCGCCGGCGACCGACGTGCGCTGGGAGCACCAGCCCTCGCACTTCTGGCTCGTGCTCGCCGCGGCGCTGACGAGCGCGGCGCTCGCCTTCCAGACCACCGGGATCGCGCTGCGGCGCGCCGACGCGCGCCTGTTTCTGGTGTCGCTGGCCTTCCTGGCCGCGGCCGGCTTCCTCGCTCTCCACGCGCTGGCCACCCCCGGCGTGCTGCTCGACGGGCCCAACCAGGGCTTCGTGGTCGCCACGCCGGTGGGGCTGTTGATCGCCGGTGTATGCGCGGCGCTGTCGGCTCTCCCGCTGCCGCCGGAGCGGGCGGCGAGCGTGATCCGGCATGCGCGCGCGCTGCGGACCGGTCTGCTGGTGCTGATGGTCGCCTGGGCGGCGGCGTCGCTCGCCTCGATCCCGCCGCTCGACGACCCCACCCCCGCCGAGCGCGCCACCGGCGGGCTCGTCTTCGCGGCAGCGGCGGCCCTCTTGCTGTACGCGTTCGCGGGCTGGCGCTACCTGGTGATGGCCGTGCGCTCGGGATCGCCCATCTTGCTCGCAGTGGCGAGCGCCTGCGTGCTGCTCGCCGAGGCGATGGCCGCGATCGCCTTCGCGCGCAACTGGCACCTGACCTGGTGGGAGTGGCACCTGCTGATGCTGGCTGCCTTCGGCGCGATCGCTTACAGCGCGCGGCGCGAGGAGGTCGAGGAGCGCTTCAGCGACCTCTATCTCGACCAGACCTCCGCCGGCAAGCGCGAGGTGAGCGTCCTGTTCGCCGACCTGGCCGGCTTCACCGCGTTCTCGGAGGGCCGCGACCCGCGCGAGGTGTCGGAGATGCTCAACACCTACTTCGAGGTGGCGATTCCGCCGATCGTGAGCGAGTACGGCGGCCAGATCGACCGCTTGATCGGCGACGCGATCATGGCCACCTGGGGCACACGAGGCGACCAGCCCGACCACGCCGAGCGCGCGGTCAGTGCGGCCGCCGCGCTTCAGGCCGAGAGCGGGCGCATCGCCGCACAGCACCCCGACTGGCCGCGTTTTCGGGCTGCGGTCAACAGCGGCGAGGCGCTGGTCGGGCGTAGTGGGCGCGGAGAGCGGTCACTCCTACACGGTGATCGGCGACACCGTGAACGTGGCAGCGCGCCTGGAGAGCCGCGCCCCCACCGGCGGGGTGGTGATCGGCGGGGCGACGCTGCGCGCGGCTTCCCGGCGTGCGCGCGACATCGCTGGGCGAGATCGAGGTCAAAGGCAAGCGCGAGCGCGTGGACGCCTACCTGCTGGACGCCCGGACGGGCTGACGCTTTGCCGAACGGTCCTGACTTGAGGGGTCAGGAGACCCAAAAGTCAGGACGGTGCCGAGCGAACGGCCATCGTCACACGCGTGACCGCGCAGACGCTGCCCTCGTCGTCTGTGAACGTGACGTCCCAGACCCAGGTGGTGCGCCCACGGTGCAGGGGCCTGCCCTCCGCGTGCACGTACCCGCCCGTGACCGGGCGCAGGAAGGTCGTGCTGTTGGACATGCCGACCGCGAAGCTGCCGTTGTCCTTGACCGCCCCATGAGTGGTGACCGAGACGAGCGACTCCGCCAGAGCGGCGTAGGCGCCGCCGTGGACGAGCCCCATGGGCTGCTGCACGCGTGGCTCGACAGGGAAGCGGCCGCGGCAGCGCTCCGGGTCGGCCTCGAGCAACTCGAACCCGAGTACGTCGTCGAGCGTGCCCGCTGCCGGGTAGGTCGTGGCCAGCGAGTCCATCGGGAGCCGCACACTACCCTTCGGCGCGCTGCATATGGCCACCTTCGAACAGCTCTCAGACGAACAGCGCGCGATCGTCGAGCTTGTGCTCCAACAGGGCAAGAGCTACGACGAGCTGTCCGACATGCTCGGCATGCCCGAACGGCGCGTGCGCGAGCTCGCCCGCGACGCCCTGGTCGAGCTGGCGCCGATCAGCGCGCGCGGCGTCGAGGAGGACTGGCGCGGCCAGCTCGCCGACTATGTGCTGGGGCAGCAGGCCGGCCCCGAGGCGACCGCCACCCGGGGCCACCTGCGCCGCTCGGAAGCGGCGCGAAGCTGGACACGTTCGCTGCTCGACTCGCTCGAGCAGCTCTACCGCGACGCCGACCTGCCGGCGATACCCGAGGGCGAGCGTGGCGCGCGACGCGCGGCCGGGGCGGCCAAGACGCCCACCTCCGGCACCGAGCCGAACACGGGCCTGCGACGCATCCTTGCCGCTGCGGGGGCGCTGGCGCTGATCCTGGTGGTGGTGCTCCTTTGGCCGATCGGCCTGCTCACCGGAGACGACGACCAGGGCAGCCAGGCGAGCTCGGGCGGCGACTCCCAGCAGGCGGGCGACCAGCAGGACGCGATCTCGACGCAGACCCAGGGCACCGCGATCATCGCCGAGCAACAGGGCAAGACGCAGGTCGTGGTGTCGGCCACCGGGCTCGAGCCGAGCACCGACAGGACCGCCTATCAGGTCTGGCTCTACAACTCGGAGGAGGACCGCAAGTCGCTCGGGGCCTCCGTGACCGACCAGCAGGGCAACCTCCAGTCGGTCGGCGAGCTGCCCGCCGACTACCAGAGCTACAAGTTCATCGACATGACGTCGGTCAACGTGACCGGTCAAGGAGAGGACCAGGGCTTCGAGAGAGGCCCCT
The DNA here is from genome assembly GCA_963762265.1 of uncultured Thermoleophilaceae bacterium. Classification (GTDB taxonomy): domain Bacteria; phylum Actinomycetota; class Thermoleophilia; order Solirubrobacterales; family Thermoleophilaceae; genus JACVRW01. The sequence continues at coordinate 274,199 of CAVXKC010000001.1, forward strand.
CGGTCCTGCGCGGCCTGCTGGAGATGCGCGAGAAGCCGGTCACCCGCGGGAAGGGCAAGCAGCGCACGACGCTGCTGGCCAACATCCGGCTGTTGCCGGTGCCGCAGTCCGGCGGCTAGCGCCGCGTCAGGCGACCTTTGCGCGCCTGACCACCTGCTCGCCTGCGCGCTCGAACTCCATCGCGTCGTCCAGCGGGCCGTGGCGCAGCAGGCGCACGTCGCGGAAGTAGTTCTGGTGCAGGCGCCAGGGAGCGGTAGCGCCTTGCCGCGGCAGGTCTGCGATCGAGCGCAGCACGTAGCCGGAGGTGAAGTCGAGGAATGGCTCTGTCGGGAGCGAGGGGTCCGGGGCCTGGGGTGTGGCGCTTGCATAGCCGTGCTCATCCATGTGATTGATCAGGCGGCAGGCGTACTGGGCCACCAGGTCGCACTTCAGCGTCCAGGAGGCATTCGTGTACCCGAGCGCGATCGCCAGGTTCGGCACGCCCGAGAGCATCATGCCCTTGTAGGCGATCCGCTCGGAGAAGTCGACCTCCTCGCCGTCCACCACCACCTCGATCCCGCCGAGCAGGAGCAGGTTGAGGCCCGTGGCCGTGATGATGACGTCGGCCTCGAGCTCGGCGCCCGAGCTCAGCTTCAGGCCGGATTCCGTGAACGTCTCGATCCCGTCGGTCACGATCGAGGCGTCACCGCTCGATAGCGCCTTGAAGAGGTCGCTGTCCGGCACGAGGCAGAGTCGCTGGTCCCACGGGTTGTAGCGCGGGTTGAAGTGCGTGTCGACGTCATAGCCCTCGGGCAGGTGCCCCTGGACGCCGCGTCGGATCAGCTTCCGCATGACGTCGGGGGCACGCCGGCTGAGCTTGAACGTGCCCATGGTAAGCAGCACGTTCTTCCAACGCACGAGCGCGTAGGCCACCTTCGGGGGCAGCCTGCGCGTGAGCACCTCGGCGATCGGGTCGACGGCGGGCAGCGTGACCACATAGCTGGGCGAGCGCTGGAGCATCGTCACGTGCTCGGCGCGTTCGGCCAATGCCGGAACCAGGGTCACGGCGGTGGCACCGCTGCCAATGACCACCACGCGCTTCCCCGTGTAGTCGAGGTCCTCTGGCCAGTGCTGCGGATGGACGATCTCGCCACGGAAGCGGTCGATGCCCTCGAAGTGAGGGCGGTAGCCCTCGTCGTAGCGGTAGTAGCCCGTGGCGCCGAACAGGAAGCCGCAGGTGAGCGCGACCGTCTCGCCCGTGTCCGCGCGCTCTGCGGTCACGGCCCACTGGGCGTCCGCACTCGACCATTCGGCACGCACGACCCGGTGGTGGAAACGGATCCTGTCCTCAACGCCGTGATCGCGGGCCGTCTCGCGGACGTAGCTGCGGATCGACGAGCCGTCCGCGATCGCCTTGCCGTCCGGCCAGGGACGGAAGTTGTAGCCGAGCGTGAACATGTCCGAATCTGAGCGAATCCCCGGGTAGCGGAACAGGTCCCAGGTGCCACCGATGGCGTCGCGCGCCTCGAGGATCGCGTAGCTCTTCTGAGGCGAGCGCTCCTGCAGGTGGCACGCGGCGCCGACGCCCGAGAGGCCGGCCCCGATGATCAGCACGTCGACGTGCTCTATCGGCATGGGGTGAGTATCGCCGACCGGGAACGGCCGGCGCCCGCCAAGCATCAAGATGGCAGCAGCTTCCCCGGGTTCATGATCCCCGCGGGGTCCAGGCGCTCCTTCGCGGCCCGGATCACCTCGAGCCCGAGCTCGCCGACCTCGGCGGCCATCCAGGGCGCGTGGTCGCGGCCCACCGCGTGGTGGTGGGTGATCGTTCCGCCGCCGGCCACGATCGCGTCGCTCGCCGCCGCCTTCGCCGCCCGCCACTGCTCCAGCGGGGCCTCCTGCTCCTGGCGGGCCAAGAACGAGAAGTAGAGCGAGGCGCCCGAGCGGTAGAGATGCGAGACGTGGCACATCACGAGCGGCGGCGTCCCGCGCCGCGCCAGCGAGTCCCGCAGCGCCCCGCTCACGGCTGCGTAGAGCGGCCCCAGGTTGCTCCAGGTGGTCGCCGTCTCGAGCGTCTCCACCATCACTCCGTGGTCGAGCAGGGTGTCGCGCAGGTAGGGGCCCGCGTAGCGCCCGCGCAGCCACGCCTCCCCCGGCCCGCGGCCGAGCCCGACTCCGCCGCCCGCGCGCAGCAGCGCGGCGCAGCGCAGGCGCCGGCGCTCCAGCTCGTCCTCCTCGCCCTCGAAGCCGACGATCGCCACGCACCCGCCCTCGTGCCCGCGCATGCGCAGGTAGGCCTGTCCGAATCGGTTGGCGGCGCCCCCGCTCGGACCCGTCGCCAGCGAGAGGCTCGTCTCCTGGGCGTCTGAGAGCCGGGCGATATCGGGCGAGGCGCCGGCCTGTTCCATCACGCGAAAGGCCTCGCAGCCCTCCTCGAACGAGCGAAAGGACCAGCCCTCGTAGCGGCGCTGCCGGGGCACGGGGCGCACGCGCAACGTGGCCTCGGAGATCACCCCGAGGATTCCCTCCGACCCCACGACGAGCTCACGCAGGTCCGGGCCGGCGGCGCTCGCGGGCACCGCGCGCGCGGCGAGCTCCCCCGTCGGCGCGATCAGGCGCACCCCCTCGACCAGCTCGTCGATCCGGCCGTAGCCGCTGGACGCCTGGCCGGCCGAGCGGGTCGCCACCCAGCCGCCGACCGTCGAGTACTCGAACGACTGCGGGGCGTGGCCCAGCGTCACTCCCTCCGCGGCCAGGCGCCGCTCGGCCTCGGGTCCGAGCAGGCCGGCCGCGAGCGTCGCCGTCTGGGAGAGGCGGTCCACGGTCACGCCGGTGAGTCGCCGTAGGTCGAGCGCTATCACCCCGGCGAAGCCTTCGCTCACGGGCTCCACCCCGCCCACCACGCTGGTGCCCCCGCCGAACGGCACGACGGCGATCCGAGCGTCGGCGCAGGCAGCCAGCACGGCCTGGATCTCCCCGTCGGAGGCGGGCTGGACGACCAGATCCGGTGCGCTCGAGGCGTCGCCCGAGCGCAGCCGCACGAGGTCCGTGTAGCCCTTGCCGGCGGCGTGCTCCACGCGCGCCTGGCGGTCGTCGCGCACGTGATCGGCTCCCACCGCGCCGGCCAGGCGCTCACGCGCGCTTGCCGCCAGGCGCGGCTCGGGGAGCCGGACGGCCTCGAGCGCGACCGGGCTCAGCCGCAGCGAGGGATCGATACCCAGCTGGTTGCGCAGGAGCTCGAGCGCTGTCCCTGGCAGGGAGATCTCGTGCCCTTCCTCCCCCCAGCCCCACCACCTCACGGGTCGCCGGGCTCCCCGAAGATCGCGTCGAGGCCGTCGATCGCGCCCTGCACCTGGCGCACGCCGGCCGCCCGAAACTGAAGGGGCGCGAAGCGGGCCCACCCGCGCGGCCGTTGCTCGAGGGCGATCTCGACGCGCGTCTCGTCATCGCCGGCTGCCGGGGCGAGCGACAGGGTCGTGACCGCCGAGGTGAGGATCCGCTCGAAGGGGGACTCCGCGAGCTCCTGGCGCCACACCAGCTTCTCGCCCTCGACCTGCTCGACGCGGGTGTAGTCGGCCCGCACGGTCTTGCCCCGCGGCGAGCTCAGCACCTTGGTCCAGGTGTCGTCCGCCGCCTCCTCGACTCGGGTCACGCCCGGCCACCACTGCGGCAGGCGTGCCGGGTTGCTGATCAGGCGCCAGACCTCGTCCGGCGCCGCCGGCACCACGGTCTTGCGCCGGACGATCACGCGCTCAGCGTGCCAGCTTGCGCAGGTCGCGGATGAGCAGCAGGTGCTTGAGGTGTGAGGCGATCGCGGCGAGGTTCTCGAGCGCCTCCACCGCCTCCTTGCGGCGCTCTGGATTGCGCGATCGCAGCGCCGGCGCCAGGATCTGCTCCAGCAGCGCGGCCTCCCGGTCGGCGGACGTGCGAAAGACGCGCAGGTTGCGCCCGCCCACGCCGTAGCGCTTGAGCTCGGTCACTGCGCGCACGATCTCGCGCTCGGTGTCGTCGTAGAGCATCTCTCCGTCGCGCTGCTCGCCCTTGATCACCCCGTAGTCCTCGAGCTCCTTGACGAGGCTCTGGTCGGCCCCGGTGTCGTCGAGCACCTCCTCGAGGCGATACAGCGAGCCGGGACCGCGCAGCGCGACCGTCGCCCGCCGCGGCGACCGCGTTTCGGCCGCCGCCTCGTTGGCGCCGCCGGGTGTCTCGGCCTCGGCTCGCCCGGCCGCGAGCTCCTGGCGGATCACCCGCAGCGGCAGGAACTCGTCGCGCTGGAGGCGCAGGATGGTGCGCAGTCGATCGACGTCTGCCGGCGCGTAGAGGCGGTAGCCGCCGGGTGTGCGCCGCGGAGACAGCAGCTTCTGATCTTCCAGATAGCGGACCTTGGAGATCGAGATGTCCGGGAACTCGCGCTCGAGCTGCTTGACCACGGCGCCGATCGTCAGCGCCTTCTCCTTGCGCGGCGTGGGGACGCCCGCGACCTCGGTGCTCATCGCTGATCCAGGTAGGTGAGCTTGTACTTGCCCACCTGCAGCTCGTCGCCGTCCTGGAGCTGGTGCGACTCGATCCTGCGCTGGTTCACGTAGGTCCCGTTGAGCGAGCCGAGGTCGTCCAGGTAGAGCCCGTCGCGCCGGCGCACCAGCAGGGCGTGGTTGCGCGACACCGTTACGTCGTCGAGGAAGACCTCCGCCTCCGGCGAGCGCCCGATGGTCATGCGCTCCCCCGCGAGCGTGAAGGCCTCGCCGGAGCGTCCGCCGCCCGAGCGAATGACGAGCGTCGCGCCCTCGTGGGTGACCTGCTCGAGGTCCACAGGACGCAGCTCACCGGTCTCGTCGACCTGGTAGACCTCGGTCGTGTCGCCGGCCTTGCCCCCTTCGGCCTCGCCGAGAAAAGCGCCGCACTTCTGGCAGTAGTTGGCCCCCTCCGCATTGACGAAGCCGCACTCTGGGCAGTGCACGGCGGGTCGCCTCCTAGTCGAGCTCTGAGTCCGAGGGAATGCCCTTGCCGGCGAGGATGTCCGTCAGCTGCTGGACGTCCGCGCCGCTGATGACCGATTCGCCCTCCTCGTGCTTCTTGCGCAGCCGGTTGACCAGCTCCGCGCGAAGAATGTCGATCTTGCCGTGGAGGATGCGGCGGCGGTAGGAGACTTCCTGCTCTTCCTCGGTGAGCTGCTGGATGAGGTCCTTCAGCTCTTGGTCAGAGAGCGCTCCGAGGTCTGGGAAGGTGTCCAAGGCGATCCTTTCGGGGAAATGTGAAACCCGACTATAACGTTCCTCAAGTAGAGGTTGAGTCTTCGCGCAGGGCGCGCCATCCATCTTGCAAGTAGAGCGCGGTGGCCGCAAGGGTCATCGCCAAGCCGATGTACAGCAGCACGTCGTCGACCCAGGAGTCGACGATGAGCGACAGCGCCAGCGCGCTCATGACCGGCCACACCGCCCAGCGCCCCAGCATGTTGACCTTGAGGTCCATTCCGCGCCTCAAGGCGACCTGCGTCAGCACGAGCATGAGGAACTCGCGCGCGGCCAGTACGAGCAGGGCCCAGTGCGGCAGCAGGTCGAACTCCCAGGCGACGATCGCCCCCGCAAGCACCAGCAGCCTGTCCGTGAGCGGATCGAGCAGCGCCCCGAGGCGGCTGTACTGGCCGGTGATACGGGCGACCATGCCGTCGATGTAGTCGGTCCAGGCGATAAAGGCAAAGAGCGCGAACGCCCAGCCGTCGCGCCCGTCGTCGGACTGGAGCCCCAGCACAAGGAACACCGGGATCAGCGCGATGCGCGCGAAGCCGATGGCGTTGGGGATCGTCCAGGGATGCAGCGCCTCCCCCCTCCTCGTCTGCGGAGGAGGGCCGCCCGACCTGTCCAGGCCGGACAGCCGGCGAAACGTCAGGGGAGGCTTTTCCAAAGCTCGGCCGCCGCCTCCGCGGCGCCATCCAGGGGTAGCGAGAGCTTCTGTTGGTCGCGCCGGATCTGCACGTCCACCTCGCCGGACTGGAGGCCGCGCCTGCCGATCGTGAGCCGCAGCGGGCAGCCGAGCAGCTCGGCATCGGCGAACTTCTCCCCCGCGCTGCGGTCGCGGTCCTCATACAGCACGTCGAGGCCCGCGCCGCGCAGCTCCTCATAGAGGCGGTCGGCCACCGTGCGGGCCTCCTCGCCCTCCTTGCCGAGCGTGACCAGCTCGACGTCGAAGGGAGCCATCGCGCGCGGCCACGCGATGCCGTGCTCGTCGTGGAACTGCTCGATCGCGGCTGCCATGATGCGGGCCGGCCCGATCCCATAGGAACCCATCCAGATCAGCTGCTCGCTGCCCGATTCGTCGAGGTAGCGAGCCTCGAGCGGCTCGGAGTAGCGCGTGCCGAGCTTGAATATGTTCCCCACCTCGATCGCGGGCTCGATTCGCACGGTCCCGCCGTTGGGGCAGGTGTCGCCCGCCTCGACCGAGCGCACGTCGGCCCACTCGGTCGCGAAGTCGCGCTCGGGCTCCACTCCCTCCAGGTGGACGTCGTCGCGGTTGGCGCCGGTCACGAGGCCGTGCAGGCCGCGCAGGGCCTCGTCGCTTATCACCCTCACCGAGGTCCCCACGGGGCCGATGAAGCCGGGCCGCGAGCCAAAGGCGGCGAGCACCTCCGCCTCCTCCGCCGGCCGCGCGGGTGTCCCGAGGGCGTTTTGGAGCTTTGTCTCGTTGAGGCGGTGGTCGCCGCGCACGAGCACCAGGACGGGGTCGCCCCCGTCGACGATCACCGGCATCGCCTTGATCAGCGCGCCCGCGGGCACGCTCATCATCCGAGCGACCGCTTCGATGGTCTTCGCCCCCGGCGTGTCCACCGGGCGCGGCTCGGACAGCGCCTCGGGAAGCCCTTCCACGGGTTGCGGGGTGGCGCTCGCCACCTCCACGTTGGCGGCGTAGCCGGCGTCGGAGAGAGCGACCTCGTTCTCGCCGGCCGCGCAGGGCGCCATGTACTCGTGCGCACCCAGCCCGCCCATCATCCCCACGTCCGACTCCACCCGATACCACTCGAGGCCGGTGCGGTCGAAGATGCGGTCATATGCCTTGATGTGGAGCCCGTACGACTCGTCCAGCCCGGCCAGGTCGCGGTCGAAGGAGTACGAGTCCTTCATGATGAACTCGCGCGTCCGCAGCACGCCCGCTCGCGGCCGCGGCTCGTCTCGCTCCTTGATCTGGAAGTGGTAGAGGAGCTTTGGAAGGTCGCGATAGGAGCGGATCTCGCGCGCAACGTGCCAGGTGATGTTCTCCTCGTGGGTCATGGCGAGGACGAGCTCCGCGCCGCGGCGGTCGGTGAGCTTGAACAGCTCGTCGATGTCGTAGCGCCCGGTCTTTCGCCAGTTCTCGGCGGGCTGCAGGACGGGCATCAAGAGCTCCCCTGAGCCGATCGCATCGAGCTCCTCGCGCACGATCTGCTCGACCTTGCGATGGGCCCGCCAGCCGGCGGGCAGCCAGGTCCACAGGCCGGCCCCGAGCTGGCGGGCCAGACCGGCGCGCACGATCAGCTGGTGCGACACCGCCTCGGCATCGGCGGGCGCCTCTCTGACGGTTGGCAGGAAATAGCGAGAAAGTCGCGTCAAGAGGTGGCGACTATAAACCGCAAAAGCTCACACTCAGGGTCGAACGCGCCGATCTAGACCGGATGATGGTGTCGCGGACCCAGGGCGCCGTGCTGCGGTTCTGCGGCTGGCTGGCCGCTGCGCTGATGGGGTTGTATGCGCTGGAGGTGGGCACCGATCTCGCCGGAACCGCCGTCACCGGCGCGTTCCAGGACTACCTCTACAACGCCCTGCTGTTCGCCGGGGCGGCGTTCTGCCTCTGGCGAGCGGTGGCGGTGCGGGAGGAGCGCCTCCCCTGGGCCATCATGGGCGTAGCCATCGTCAGCTGGACGTCCGCGGACGTCGTCTGGACGGTGATCTACGCGAGCGATCCCAACGCGCCCTATCCCAGCATCGCGGACGCTCTATGGCTCGCGTGGTATCCGGCGACCTACGTGGTGCTGATCCTGCTCGTGCGCTCGAGGATCGCGAGCATCCGGGCTAGCCTCTGGCTCGACGGCGTGATCGGCGCGCTGTGCGTGATCGCATTCGCGTTCGCATTCGCCTATGGCCCGATCGTCACCGCCACCTCGGGCACCACGGCAGCCGTCGCCACCAACCTGGCCTACCCGCTCCTCGACACCATCCTCCTCGGGGTGATCGTGGCCGTCTTCGGGCTGTCCGGGTGGCGGCCCGGCCGGGCCTGGATCATCCTCGGGGCCGGCCTTGCCCTGAACGCACTCGGGGACGTGATCTATCTCGTCCAGACCGCTCAGGGGACCTATGCAGAGGGCTCGCTCCTGGACGCCTGCTGGCCCGCCTCCTCGCTGCTGGTGGGCCTCGCGGCCTGGCAGCCGGCAAAGCTCGGGGTTGCGCAACGGGTCGAGGGCCTGCGCGTCGTCCTGATGCCCTTCGTCTGCGGCGTCGTTGCCGTCGGACTGCTCACCCTGGACCACTTCGACCGGATCCCCACCGCCGCGCTCGGCCTCACGTCGGCCACGGTGCTGCTCGTGCTCATCCGCACGGCACTCGTGTTCCGCGACAACCAACGGATGATCGTGCACAGCCGCGAGGAAGCCCGCACCGATCCGCTCACCGGCCTTCGCAACCGGCGCAGCCTGATGGCGGACCTCGACGAGGAACTGCCGCAGGCGACCGAGGCCAGCAGGCGCGCGCTGATCCTCTTCGATCTCGACGGCTTCAAGGAGTACAACGACGCGTTCGGGCACCCCGCCGGCGACGGCCTGCTCGTGCGCCTGGGATTGCGCCTGGCGGATGCGGTACGGGGCCACGGCGGCGCCTACCGGCTTGGCGGCGACGAGTTCTGCGTGCTGCTGCGGCCCGGCCCGGCCGGAGTGGAGCCACTCGTGAACGCTTGCGTCTCCGCGCTGAGCGAGAGCGGCGAGGGCTTCGACGTGACCACCTCACACGGCTCCGTGCTGGCTCCCGACGAGGTCAACGGCGCCACCGAGGCGCTCCAGCTGGCCGATCGCCGCATGTACGCCCGCAAGGGCGGTCGACGGATGTCTGCCGGGCGCCAGTCGCGCGACGTGCTCCTGCGAATCCTCTCCGAGCGCCAGCCCGAGCTGCGCGCACACCTGCGCGGGACCGCGGAGCTCGCCCTCGACGTCGGCCGCGAGCTGGACATGGGCCCCGAGGAGCTGGACGAGGTTGGGCGGGCGGGCGAGCTTCACGACCTGGGCAAGGTCGCGATTCCCGACGCCATCCTCCACAAGCCAGGCCCACTGGACGAGACCGAATGGAGCTTTGTGCGCCGCCACACCATCATCGGCGAGCGCATCCTCCTGGCGGCACCGGCGTTGCGCCCAGTCGCGCGGCTGGTGCGCGCGAGCCATGAGCGCTTTGATGGCTCCGGCTACCCGGACGGGCTCGCCGGCTCGAACATCCCGCTCGGCTCGCGCGTGGTTGCCGTCTGCGACGCCTTCGACGCGATGATCTCCGAGCGCCCATACCGCGCTACACGCAGCGCGCCGGACGCGTTGGCCGAGCTGCAGAGCTGCGCCGGCACCCAGTTCGACCCCGTCGTGGTGGCCGCCTTCACACGCGTGGTCACGCACCAGACGGCCGAGACCATGCTGGGCGGCGAGCGCGCCGTGTAGCCCTTCGAGGCTTGACTTTCCGTGCTAAAGGTTCACCATCGCCCTGAATGGGTGCTCGGGCCGTGATCGTCGAGGATCACGACGCTGTCAGCAAGGGCCTCGAGCTGGTACTTGGAAAGGCCGGCATCGATGTAGTGGGTTCCGCCCGTACCGAGAAGGAGGGGTACGAGGTGATCGAGCGCGAGCGCCCCAGCCTGGCAATCGTGGATCTCGGGCTGGAGCAGGGCTCCGGTGTGCAGCTGGCGCGCCGCCTGAGCGATGCGGAGTGGGATGTCGGCGTGCTGATCTACACCGGCCTCGGGGACGAGTCGCTGCTGCGCCAGGCGCTTGACTCAGGCGCGCGCGGCTTTGCGCTGAAGGCGGGTCCCGCCAACGAGGTCGTCGCGGCGGCGCGGACGGTTGCCGCGGGCGGCAGCTACGTCGATCCGCGGCTCAATCGCGTCATCCTGGGGCGCGCCGCGACCGAGCAGATCGCGGTGCTGTCGCCGCGCGAGCGGGAGGTGATGGCCCTGCTCGCCGAAGGCCTGAACGGGCCGGAGATCGCCGGTCGTCTGTTCATCTCACCGGCCACGGTCCGAACGCACGTGGAGAACGCGATGCAGAAGCTCGAGGCGCGCACGCGCGTACACGCCATCGCGATCGCCCTGCGCCAAGGATTGCTGCAAATCCCCGATTCCCCGTATTGACCGGGGCCCCCATGTGGGCCATGATCGGGTGGTTGGATATCGCGATGTACCCGCCCCGTGTGTGAAGTAATGCCGGCAATGCATCGCAACTGCAGTCCCCACCACCCCCCCAGGAAGGGGTGGCCGCGAAGCGCCAGTAGGGGCTACCAAGGCGCATCGCGGCCACTCCGACCTGTTTTCTGCTGATTCGACCTAGGCGCGGGTGAAGCGGCGGCCCGCCGTGGGCGAGACGTCCTCGTCCAGTGGGATCCGCTGAGCCTTGGGCGCGCCGGCCATGGGGAGCGACTGACCGTTGCCAAGCGCCTCCTCGGCGGCCGCGGCGGCCTCCATGGCCGCAAGACGCTCCGGCGTGAGCTCGCCGGCGTTCTCCTCTTCGATCTGCTCGAGCCAGGCGGCGCCCTCGGCCGCCTTGCCGGCGTCGACGACGACCTCGCCGCGGTCGATCGACTTGTCGATCTCCACGAACAGCGCGTCGACCAGATCGTCCTGGGGGACCTTTCGCAGCGGCTTGCCGTGAGCGAAGATGAGCCCCTCGTTCTTGGCTCCGGTGATCCCGAAGTCAGCGTGCGAAGCCTCGCCGATCCCGTTGACCGCGCAGCCGAGCACGGCCACCTCGATCGGATCGTCGTACTGGCGCAGGCGCTCCTCGATGTCGGTGACGACGGTGTCCATGTCGAATTGGAGCCGTCCGCAGGTCGGACAGGCGATCAGCACGGGTCCGCGCTCGCGCAGCTTCAGCGCCTTGAGGATCTCCCAAGCGACCTTGACCTCCTCCTCCGCGTGGAAGGTGGAGAGCGAGATGCGGATCGTGTCGCCGATGCCGTCGGCCAGCAGCGTCCCCAGCCCGACGGCCGACTTGAGCGAGCCGGTCCATTTCGTCCCGGCCTCGGTGATGCCGAGGTGCAGCGGATGGTCGATCCGCTCCGAGAGGAGGCGATTCGAGGCAATCGTGTTCGGCACGTTGGTCGACTTGATCGACACCTTGAAGTTCTCGAAGCCGAGTCGCTCCATCAGTTCGACGTGCTCGGTCGCGGCGGTCACCAGCGCCTCGACGGAGTTCTCGCGCTCAAGCGCGTGAAGGTGCCTGGGCAGGGAGCCCGAGTTGACTCCGATGCGCATTGGGGTCCCGGCCGCGCGGGCCTTCTCGACGACCTCGCCGACCTTCTCATGGCCACCGATGTTGCCGGGGTTGATGCGGATGCAGTGCGCGCCGGCGTCGATCGCCTTGAGCGCCAACGTGTGGTTGAAGTGGATGTCGGCGATCACGGGGATCGGCGACTCGACGACGATCCGCTCGAGCGCGCGCACGTCCTCGTCGCGCGGCACGGCGCAGCGCACGAGGTCGCCGCCGGCGTCGGCGATCGCGTGGATCTGGCGCATCGTGGCTTCGAAGTCGGCGGTCTCGGTCTTCGTCATCGACTGAACCGCGACCGGGGCGCCGCCGCCGATCTTCACCCCGCCCACGTCGATCTGCTTCCTCGAGGCCAAGGCCTCTGATGGTAGTGGGCGGGAGTCCGCGCGCCCCGGCCGAGCCGGGCGCTTGCGGCGCGCTACCGCGCGTACAGCTCCTCGATCTCCTTCGCGTACTTCGCGTGGATCGGCTTGCGCTTGAGCTTCATCGTCGGGGTCAGCTCCTCGGCGCCGGGCTGCCAGTCGGCGGGCAGCACCTTGAACTTCTTGATCTGCTCGACCCGCGCCATCTGCTCGTTCGCCGCCTCCACCCCGCGTTCGACCTCGGCCAGGACCTGCTCGTCGCCGGCAAGCGCTTCGAGCGAAGCGTCCGCGAGCCCGTGCTGCTGGGCGAACGCGGGCGCCACGTCGGGGTCCAGAGTGATCAGCGCGACGTTGTAGGGCATCGCGTCGCCGACAGCGAGCGCCTGGCCGATCAGGGGACTCGACGCCTTCAGCCTGGCCTCGATGTTGGCCGGCGACATGTTCTTGCCGGCCGCGCTGATGATCAGCTCCTTCTTTCGGTCGACGATCTTCAGGTAGCCGTCCGCGTCGAACTCGCCGACGTCGCCGGTGTGCAGCCAGCCCTCGTCGTCGATCGCTTCGCGCGTCTGGTCGGGCTGGTTTCGGTAGCCGCTGGTCAAGACCGGGCCGCGGATCAAGACCTCGCCGTCGTCCTCGGCCAGCTTGATCTCGACGCCGGGAGACACCGGGCCGACCGTGCCGATCTTGATCTTCTCGGGCGGGTTGCAGGTGCCATAGCCCGTGGTCTCTGACATTCCCCACAGCTCGGCGAGCGGCACGCCGATGGCGTGGAAGAACTCGATCACCTCGGGCGGCGTGGGCGCCGCGCCGACGTTCACCGACTCCACGCAGTCGAAGCCGAGGCGCGTGCGGATCTTCGACAGGACGCAGCTCGTCGGCCTTGGCGTGCTCGGCCTGGAGCTCTGCCCCGACGGGCTCGCCGGCCTGCTCGAGCTTGACGCGCTTCAGCCCCACGCCAAGCGCCCACTCGGTGGCCTGCTTCTTCGCCGCGTCGGTCTCGGCGGCCACGCCCGCCTCGATAGCCGCCTTGAGCTTCTCCCAGATGCGCGGGACGGCGAAGAACCAGGTCGGCCGGACCTCGGGCAGGTAGGCGACCACCTGGCGCGGGTCGGGGCAGCAGGTGGTGGTGAATCCGAGCAGCATCGGGAGGTAGTGGCTGCAGGCGCGCTCGGCGATGTGCGCCATGGGCAGCCAGGACACCAACCGCCCATCGTCCGGGAAGGCGATGACCTGGTCGAAGCCATTTACCGCGGCCAGCAGGTTCGAGTGCGAGAGCTGGACGCCCTTGGGCGGTCCGGTGGTGCCCGACGTGTAGATCAGGGTGAGCACGTCGTCGGCCTCGACGGCCTGCCAGGCGGCGTCGAAGTCGAAGCCGGCCTGGGCGTGCGACTCGACGTCGGTCGCGGGGTCGTCGACGACGATCAGGTGCTTGATCCCCTCGAGGCCCTGGACGCGCTCGGCGAACGCCGCTTCGGTCACGAGGATGCTCGCCTCGGCGTCCTGGAGCTGGTATTGGATCTGCTCGGGCGCGTAGGTGTTGTAGACCGAGAACGGCGTGGCGCCGAGGTGCAGCGCGGCGGTGTCGAACCAGTGAAACTCGGGCCGGTTTGTGAGCATGATCCCCATGCTCGTCCCGCGCCGAAGGCCGAGCCCCGCGAGGCCCGCCGCGGTGCGCCGCACCTTGTCCGCGTAGTCAGCCCACGAGATCGAGAGCTCGTCGTCCTTCAGGCGCAGTGCGCAGCGGTCCGGATGCGCCTTGGCGGTGAGCTGGAAGGCCTCGGCTACCGTCGAGGCGTCAAGCCCGGCGGGCCTTTCGGTGCGGACTGCGGTGGCGATGCCGCGCAGGCTACCGGACCTGGAAGCCCTCGCCCGACAATCGATCGATGTCGTTCGAAAGGCCCACCAGGAAGATCAGGATGACCAGCATGAAGCCGATCACCCCGGCTCTCTCCATCACCGCGAAGGACACGGGCTTTCGCCTGACCTTCTCCACGATCGCCCAGAAGATGTGGCCGCCGTCCAGGGGCAGGAACGGAAACAGGTTCACGATCGCCAGAGACAGCGAGATGATCGCGAGGATCCCCACCACCTCGGCCAGGTCGTTGAGGATCGTCTGACGGGTGACCTCGTATGAGCCCACCACGCCCGAGATCTCCTTGCGCTGCTCGGGGTCGATAAGCCGGGCCGGCAGCTCGAGCGTCATCCTCGTGATGAACCAGAAGCGGTCGGCGGTCAGATCCAGCGACTCGCCGAACGGAAGCGTCTCGCGGGGACCGGCGAGGTACGAGAACCCCAGGCGCGTGCGCTTGGCGACCGGGTCGTAGATCGGGGTGAGCTCGAAGGTCAGCTCACGCCCGTTTCGCACGACGGTCACCTCGGCAGGCTCGGTGGCCTCGCAGCCCTCGACCGGCTTTCCGGAGCACTTGTGGGAGGCGATCCGCTCTGACAGGTCGCGCGGCTGGCCGCGCCTGCCGTCCACAGCGACCAGCTTGTCGCCCGGCTTCAGCGTGCCCGCGGCCGGATACCCCTTCTCGATGATGTCGACCTTCCTCGTGCCGGTCTCCGCCCCGATCAGGAAGAAGAAGACGAACAGCAGCAGGAAGGCGAGGATCAGGTTCATCGCCGGGCCGGCGGAGATCACCACGATCCGCTTCCACACCGGCTGGGCGTAGTAGGCCCGGGTGCGGACCTCGTCGGGAAGGTCCTCCGCCGGGTTCATCCCGCTGATCTTCACGTAGCCGCCCGCGGGGATCAGCCCGATCGCGTACTCGGTCTCCCCTCGCTTTCGGCTGAACAGCGTGGGCGGGAAGAAGAGCGAGAACTTCTCGACCCGCATGCCCACGGACTTCGCGGCCCAGAAGTGGCCGAGCTCGTGCAGGATCACCAGCAGGGCGAAGCCCACGAAGGCGAGCAGCCAACTCACGCGGCCACGCCCCGTGCGATTTCCCGCGCCTCGCTGTCGGCCTGGTAGAGATCGGAGAAGTGGCGAACGGGCCGCGCCGGCAGCTCCGACAGCGTCGACTCGATCACGCGGGCGATTCCGGGAAACGAGAGCTCGCCGCGCAGGAACGCGTGCACGGCCACCTCGTTGGCGGCGTTGAGCACGCAGGGGGCGGTTCCGCCCGCCGCCGCTGCGTCGCGGGCCAGCCGCAGGCAGGCGAAGGTCTCGGTGTCAGGGGCCTCGAAGGTCAGTGCGCCCAGCTCGACGAGATCGAGGGCGCGCACGGGCACGTCCGCGCGATCCGGGTGGTGCAGCGCGTAGGAGATCGGCACGCGCATGTCGGGGTAGCCCAGGTGGGCGAGCGACGCGCCGTCGTTCAGGTGCACCAGGGCATGGACGATCGACTGCGGGTGCACCACCACGTCGATGCGGTCGTAGGGCACGCCGAATAGGTGATGGGCCTCGATCAGCTCGAGTCCCTTGTTCATCAGGGTCGCGGAGTCGATCGTGATCTTCCCGCCCATGTCCCAGGTCGGGTGGGCGAGCGCCTCTTCGCGGGTGATGCCTTCGAGGTCGGTGCGACCGCGAAACGGGCCGCCGCTCGCCGTCAGGACCAGCTTGTCGATCGTGCCGGGGCGCTCGCCGGCGATCAGCTGCGCCAGGGCGGAGTGCTCGGAGTCGACCGGGATGAGCTCCGCGCCGGTCGCCTCGGCCAGCGCGGTCACGAGCTCGCCTCCCACGACGAGCGATTCCTTGTTGGCGAGCGCAAGGTCGATGCCCTCGCCAAGCGTGGCCACCGTCGGCCCGAGGCCGGCCGACCCGACCAGCGCGTTGAGCACGAGATCGCAGTCGGACTCTGTGATCAGCTCGACCAGGCCCTCGGCCCCGCGCAGAACCGGCTCCGCCGAATGTTCGGCCGCCCGCGCGGCCGCATCCGCGTCGGCCAGGGCGATCCGCTCCACCCCGAATCGCGCCGCCTGCTCCAGCAGGAGCTCCCAGCTGGAGTCCGCTGCGAGGCCAACCACCTCGAGCTCGTCGGAGCGCTCGACGACGTCCAGAGCCTGGGTGCCTATCGAGCCGGTCGACCCGACTATGAGGATCCTGCGCACCGGGCTGAGTGTAGGGAGGGCATGCAGAGCTCCTCCCGGCCGCGGACTCAACTCAAGACCGAGATCAAAGCCTCCACGACACGTGGATCGAGCTGGCTTCCCGCCACCCTGCGCAGCTCCTCGACGGCCTCGTCGTGGGGCAGGGCGCTTCGGTAGGGGCGGTTGGTCGTCATGGCGTCGTAGGTGTCGCAGGCGAACACGATGCGGGCGCCGAGGGGGATCTCCTGCGCCGGCCAGCCCGTCCGGGTAGCCGGAGCCGTCGAAGCACTCGTGGGCGCTGCGCACGAGCGGCAGCACGTCCGAGAGGAACTCGACGGGTGAGAGGATCTGCTCGCCGACCACCGTGTGGCGCTGGACGACCTTGCGCTCGCCGGTGGTGAGCGGGCCGGGCTTGTTGAGGATCTGCTCGGGCACGGCGAGCTTGCCGATGTCGTGGAAGGCCGCGCCGTAGCGCACGACGCGCAGCTCGGTCTCGTCCATCTCGAGCAGGCGTCCGACCGCCTCGGCTCGCTGGACGAGCGAGCGCGAATGCTCGGCGGTGTAGGAGTCCTTGGCCTCGAGCGCCGCGCTGAGAGCCTCGGCCGTACCGAGGTAGGCGCGCTCGAGCTGCTCGTAGAGAGCGGCGGCTCGCAGCGCCGCCGCCAGCTGGTCGGCCACCGAGGCGAGCAGGCGGGCGTCCTCTTCGTCGAAGGCCCCGGGAACCACGCCCTGCACGGTGATGGCGCCCCACGAGCGCCCGCCGACGGTGACCGGCACATCGAGCTCCGAGTGCACCGGCGCCGTGACCTCCGTCGAGTGATAGTCGGGCTCGCTCGACACGTCGAAGGTGAGCACCGGGCGGCCCTCGCGCATGCAACGCCCGATCAGGCCGCGGTCGGCAGGCTGGCTGAAGCCGAGGAAGGCAGGGGTGCCGAACAGGCCGAGGCCGACGGCCATGTCCAGCACAGCCTCGGGCTCGTCGCGCACCCCGCGCCGCACGCGCATCACGGCGGTGGCGGCCGCGTCCATCCCGGTATGCAGCTCTTCGGCGACGGCCACGATCATCTCGGTAGGGTGCCCGCTCGTCGGCCAACCGCGCGGCTAGCCCGCTGATCAGCGCGAGCTGGCGGGTGCGGCGCTCCAACAGCGCGGTTCCGCCCTTCCCGGCCGCGCGCGGCGGGACCGCCGCCCGCACCAGCAGGCCGGCCTCCAGGCGGCCCTCCTCGAGCGCGACGCTCTGCTCGTCGGCGTACATCTCGAGCAGCCAGGTTCCGTCGTGGTCGGCCGCCGCCGCGGTCAGCACCGCGATTCGCCCCTCCTTCTCGAGGATGTCGCGCTCCGCGCGGTCCGCTTCCTCGTCGTCGACGTGCACGACGAACGCGCCGGCTCCGGCCGCCATCAGCCGTGCGGTGGCGGGGAAGTCGCCGACCGGGTAGACGTCGTTGTCGACCTTGAGGCGCAGTCCCTCGAGTCGATGGTCGCGCCCGTCGGCCAGCGACACCGTGTGGATCGTATCGGCGCCGGCCGGGGTGAACGAGACGGCCCAGGCGGCGGCGTTCATCGCTTCTGCGAGTGCCGTTCCCACCGCTTCGATTCGCTCGAGGGCCCCCTCGGCGGCCAGGTCGCTCTCGAAGCGCCCGGTCAGGTCCTGCACGGCGTCGCGCAGGCGTTCGCGGGCGCTGCGGCGAAGCGCGCGGCGCTCCACCTGCGGTGCGGGCTCGGGCGCGCGCGAGCCGGCGGTGAAGATCTGACCGCCGCCGTTTCGCTTCGCGCGGTAGAGCGCAGCATCGGCGGCGCGCAGCAGCTCCGCCGGGGCCGCCACACCGCGGCCGAGCGCCGCGGCACCGCACGAGATCATCAGAGGGCTGTTCCCCGCCCCTGAGAGAGGGCGAGCGCGGCGGAGGCCAGCGCCCGCGCATCGTCGAGGCTGCCGCCCTCCATGATCACGCAGAACTCGTCGCCCGCCAGGCGTCCGACCAGGCTGCCCGGCCGGGCGGCGGCCGCGGCCACGAGCGCTTCGCCTACGCGGCACAGGGCACGGTCACCGGCGTCGTGCCCGGACTCGTCGTTGATCGCCTTGAGCTCGTCGACGTCGCAGAGCAGCACCGCCAGTGGGCCCTCGCGCTCGACCCGCGCGGCTGACCGCACGCTCGAGGCGCTCCTCCACCGCGCGACGGTTGGCCAAGCCGGTGAGCGAGTCCTCGTAGGCGAGCCGCGACACGCGCGAGAAGAGCTCGGCCCGCCCGATGGCCACGGCCAGCTGACCGGCAACGGCCTCGAGGAAGCGCACGTCCTCTCCCCGAAAGCGCGGCTGGCCGGGTGCGGTGGTCGCGTAGACCTCGCCCCAGGCTTCACCCTCGACCATGATCGGCACGCCGACCTCCGACTCCTTGCCGAGCCGTCGCAGGCGCGCGGCGTTCCACTGGTCGACACCGGTGTCGTCGACGGCGTTGAAGTAAGCGACGCCCTCGCGCAGCAGGCGTTCGCCCGAGCGGTCCTCGCCCAGCAGGTAGATCTCCTCGCGCGGGTAGCGCTCCTCGCCGGGGCCGAGATCGCCGACGTTGATGATCGTGTGCAGCGCTGCGCTCTCGCGCTCCCAGCGGCTCACCGAGAGCGACGCGGCCTTCGAGCGCGGCGCGCGCCTCCTCGGCCGCCACCTCCAGCACTTCCTCGAGGTCGTGGGTGCCTGCCGCCGCGGCGGCCACGCGTAGGAGCGCCTCGCCCTCCGACCCGTCTGGCCGAGGCGCGCCATGGGGCGTCCGGACGCTCGGGCGGCGCCGGAGAGCAGCGGAGATAGCCCTGGCGGGCTCCACGGGAACTACATCGGCGCTCCAGGCCGGAGCTTGAGAGGATGCGCTGTGCGGCAAGCGCCCGGCTCGGCCGGGCGCGCGCCGACTCTGTCAATGAAATTCGGGATTTTCTACGAGCACCAGAACCCGCGTCCCTGGCAGGGCGAGCGTTCCGAGCACCGGCTGCTCAAGGACTCCCTCGAGCAGGTCGAGCTCGCCGACTGGCGTCGGCTTCGACTACGTCTGGGAGGTCGAGCATCACTTCCTCGAGGAGTACAGCCACTCCTCGGCGCCCGAGGTGTTCCTCGCGGCCGCCGCGGCGCGGCACCGAGCACATCCGGCTCGGACACGGAATCGTGCAGATCCCGCCGGCTGTCAACCATCCGGCTCGCGTCGCCGAGCGGGTCGCAACGCTCGACCTGATCTCCGACGGCCGCGTCGACTTCGGCACCGGCGAGTCCTCGTCGGCGGCGGAGCTCGGCGGCTTTCTGATCGACCGCACGCGCAAGCGCGACATGTGGGAGGACGCAATGGACGCGATCGCTCGCATGTTCGTGGAGGAGCCGTTCGCCGGCTGGGACAGCGAGTTCTGGCAGATGCCGGCCCGCAACGTGGTCCCCAAGCCGCTCCAGCGCCCGCACCCGCCGCTGTGGGTTGCCTGCAGCCGCCGCGAGACCATCCAGTTCGCCGCCCGCAACGGCATCGGCGCGCTCTCCTTCTCGTTCGTCGAGCCCGAGGACGCCGGGCAGGTGGGTCGAGGAGTACTACGCGATCATCGACTCCGAGGAGTGCGTGCCCGTCGGCTTCGACGTGAATCCGAACGTCGCGGTCGTGCTGCCGATGATGCTCGCCGAGGACGAGGCGACCGCGATCGAGCGCGGCATCGACGGCGCCCACTTCTTCGGCTACTCGCTCGCGCACTACTACGGCATGGGCAAGCACCAGCCCGGGCGAACGGTCGTCTGGGACGAGTTCCTCGCCAGAACCGCGACGAGCGCGGCTTCGCTCGCTCGCTGGTGACCGCCGAGGCGCAGCCGCTCGCCGTGAAGATCATGCAGCACGGGCTCGGCTCGCTGCGCGGGGCGATCGGGACCCCGGAGCAGGTGCTCGACCTCTGCCGCCGCTACGAGGCGGTCGGCGTCGACCAGGTGATCTTCGTGCTCCAGGCGGGGCCCAACCGCCACGAGCACATCTGCGAGTGCGCTCGAGCTGTTCGCAAGGCATGTGATCCCGGCGTTCGCCGAGGAGCCGCGAGCGCGCGAGCGAGACCAAGCCGAGCTCGGCTCGAGCCGGCGGTCGCAGCGCGCGCTGGCGCGGCGCTCAGCCTGCCCGCGAGTCGCCGGCCGGCTACGTGATCGACGAGCGGCCGAGCTCGAGCGCGCGGCCCGTGCGCGACGCGACGGCGGCGTGCGCAGGCGGCTCGCCGACCTCGGCGAAGAGACCAGGCGCTCGCTGAAGCGGGGCAGCCAGGAGGCGATCGCCGAGCTGGTGCGCGGCGCGAGCGACGAGCAGCTCGAGCGCCGCTTCGGCAGCGAACTCGCCCAGCGCGCGATCTTCACCGGGATGGCACGCCAGTTCGAGCCGCGCTTCGCGTTCGGTTTCGAGGGCGACATCGCCTACGAGCTCAGCCACCACGGCAACGGAGGCGCCCGCCCTCGCGCTGGACGGTGCGAGTGCAGGACGGCGCGGCCACGGTGCTCCCCGGAGTAAATGGCTCTCCGGCGATCACGTTCAAGCTGGGTATCGCCGACTGGGCGCGCCTGATCGCCGAGGACGCCGATCCGCAGGAGCTGCTCTTCTCCGGGCGGTTCGAGGTCGAGGGCGACCTCAGCCTGGCCACTCGAGTGCCGGAGATGTTCGGCGCGCCGCCGCAGTTCTAGCCGTCAGCCGGCCCGAACACGGCCGAATTCTCGGCACGATCCTGCTTTTAGCGCTCCCTGACCACCAAAGGCAGGACGGTACAGCGAAAACTCGACCAGCCCACCGCCGCGTTGTGGACAACCTCGTCAGAAGCTGCTTTTTCTCGCGCCTTTCGAGGTAGAGGGCGAACTCGGTCCGAATCCCGGCACCGTCCTGCTTTGGTGTTGTCCTGGACCCCCAGGGCAGGACGGTGGAGCAAATCGTGGCCGGCTCACCCGCCGCAGTTCTAGCCGTAGCCCAGCCCGATCGCCGCGTAGTACCCCACCACGACCGTGAAGATCACCGCGTCGAGGCGGTCGAGCACGCCGCCGTGCGCGCCGAAGGTGCGCCCCGTGTCCTTGACCTCGAGGTCGCGCTTGACGAGCGACTCGAACAGGTCGCCCACGGGCGCGGTCAGCGCCACGAGGAAGCCGATCAGCAGCGCGTCCCAGCCGGTCAGCCAGTCCTGGTAGAGGCCGGCGCAGCCAGAAGGCGAGCGTGCCGCCAACGACCCCGCCCGCCAGGCCCTCGAGCGTCTTGTTGGGCGAGATCAGCGGAGCGATCTTGCGTGCGCCCGTAGGCACGCCCGACGAAGTAGGCGCAGGTGTCGCCGACGAACGTCGCGATCAGGACGTCGAACACGAGGCCCATCCCGGTGACGATCGTCCTCGCCGTCCGTCGGTGATGGCGAGATCGCGCAGCCAGATCACGTGGACCATGGCCAGCCCGATCCAGAGCACGCCGAACAGCGTCGCCGCGATGGCCCACGAGACGTGCTCGCGCCGCGGGCGCGCCAGGGCGAGGAAGAACGACCACGGGGAAGGCCGCCACCAGGACCATCACCACGTTGCTCGCGTCGCCGTAGAGCGCCGCCGCGATCAGCGCCCGCCAGGGTGAGGAAGCCGGCGAGCGCCGGCGGGCGGACCCGGCCCATGAGCGTGTACAGCTCGCCGAGCGCGATCACGCCGAGCACGAGCAGGCCGAGCGCGAATATCTCGCCTCCCTGCCAGACGATGAAGATCGCAAAGAGCGCAGCCGGGATCGCGATCGCGATCCGGGCCGGCAGGTCCGAGCTCCCGCGCGCCGGCGGGGCGTCGGGTGGTGGTGGGTCTCCTCGACGCGGGTCGCGCCGTGCCGCCACGGCTACCGGCCTCCGAAGCGGCGCTTGCGCGCGGCGTACTCGGCGAGCGACTCCTCGAACGCGACTCGCGCGAAGTCGGGCCACAGCTCGTCGCGAAACACGAACTCGCTGTAGGCCAGCTGCCAGAGCAGGTAGTTCGAGATGCGCTGCTCGCCGCTGGTGCGGATGAGGAGGTCGGGGTCGTGCATGTCGGGTGCGTAGAGGTGACGGCGGAACTCCTCCTCCGTCTCTCCCGAGAAGCTTCGCGCCGCGTCGACGATCTCCGCCCTGCCGCCGTAGTTGAACGCGACGAAGAGGGTGATGCGCGTGTTCTCAGCGGTCTTCTCCTCGGCCCAGTCCATGCGCCGCAGCAGCTCGTCGTCAAGCCCGTCGCGGCGGCCGATGAAGCGCATGCGCACGCCTTCCTCGTCGAGCTCGGGCGTCTCGCGGTCGATGCGCTCGGCGAACATCGCCATCAATCCGCTGACCTCGGCCTCCGGGCGCGACCAGTTCTCGGTCGAGAACGAGTACACCGTCAGCTCCTGGATGCCGAGCTCCGCCGCGTCTCGCAGGCGGGCCTTGACCGTGTCGGCCCCGGCCTGGTGCCCCGCCAGGACGGGCAGGCCGCGCTCCTGTGCCCAGCGCCCGTTCCCGTCGGTGATGATCGCGACGTAGCGCGGATCCGCGCCCTCGGGCGAGGTCACACCTCCAGGATCTCTTCTTCCTTGCCGGCGAGCGCCGAGTCGATGTCGCCGATGTTGCGAATCGGTCAGCTTCTGCAGCTCGCTCTCGGCGCGACGCTCGTCGTCGGAACCGACCTCGCCCTCCTTCTTCAGCTCGCGCAGGTCGTGCATGACGTCGCGGCGGATGTTGCGGACCGCGACGCGACCCTGCTCGGCGATCCCGTGCACGACCTTGACCAGCTCGCGCCGGCGCTCCTCGGTCAGCTCGGGGATCTGCAGGCGGATCACCTGGCCGTCGTTGGACGGCGTGAGCCCGACGTCGGACTCGAGGATCGACTTCTCGATCGTCTTGATCGAGTTCTTGTCGTAGGGCGTGATCGTCAGCAGGCGTGCCTCGGTGGCCGAGACCTGCGCGAGCTGGTGCAGCGGCGTGGTCGCCCCGTAGTAGTCGACGTCGATGCGGTCGAGCAGGTGCGGCGACGCCCGGCCGGTGCGGACCGTCGAGAACTCGGCGCGGGTGGCCTCGACGGACTTCTGCATCCGTGCCGCCGCCTCGTCGAGAAAGTCACTCAGAACCTCGTCGCTCATGCGCTCCTCACCACAGTTCCCACCCGCTCGCCGCACACTATCCGGTCGATGTTGCGCTCGTCATCCATGTTGAAGACGTGGATCGGCAGAGCGTTGTCCATGCAGAGCGAGAGCGCGGTCGAGTCCATCACGGCCAGGCGCTGCTCGATCGCCTCATGGTGGCTGAGCTCGGCGATGAACTTGGCGTCCGGGTCGAGCCGCGGGTCGGCCGAGTAGACGCCCTCCACCCCGTTCTTGGCCATCAGGATCGCCTCGGCGTGGATCTCGAGCGCCCGCAGGGCGGCGGCGGTGTCGGTGGTGAAGAACGGGTTGCCGGTGCCCGCCGCGAAGATCACGATCCGGCCCTTCTCGAGGTGGCGCATCGCGCGTCGGCGGATGTAGGGCTCGGCGACCTCGGAGATCGTGATCGCCGACTGCACGCGCGTGCGCGCGCCCGTCCGCTCGAGCGCGTCCTGCAGCGCCAGCGCGTTGAGGACGGTGGCGAGCATGCCCATGTAGTCGCCGGTGGCGCGGTCCATCCCGCCGGCGGCGCCCTCCAGGCCGCGGTAGATGTTGCCGCCGCCCACGACGATCGCCATCTCGACGCCGCGGTCGCTCACGATCTTGACCTGTGCGGCGATCGCCGCGATGCGCGTCGGGGTCGGCTCCGAAGGCGAGGTCGCCCATCAGCGCCTCACCCGAGAGCTTCAGCAGGACGCGCTTGAAGGCAGCCCCCTGCTGCGGCGTCGGCTCGCCTGGGTTCAACCCTCGCCGACCTCGAAGCGCGCGAAGCGCCGAACGACCACGTTCTCGCCGGTGGTCGCGGCGATCTCGGTGCGCAGCTCCTCGACCGTCTTGCCGCCGTGCTTGTCCTCGTTCACGTGCTTCTGGTGGAGCAGGACGACGTCCTCGAGCCACTTGCGCAGGCGGCCCTCGACGATCTTCTCCTGGACGTTCTCCGGCTTGCCCTCGGTGGCCGCCTGCTCGCGGAGCACGCGCAGCTCGGCCTCCTTGGCCTCCTCGGACACGTCCTCGTCGGAGACGAACAGCGGGTTGGCGGCGGCCACGTGCAGGGCGACCTCGCGGGCGAACTCCTGGAAGTCGTCGTTGCGCGCGACGAAGTCGGTCTCGCAGTCGATCTCCACCAGCACGCCGATCTTGCCGCCGGCGTGGATGTAGCTCGAGACCAGGCCCTCGCTCGCGGCGCGCTCGCCGCGCTTGGCGGCCGAGGCCTGGCCCTTGACGCGCAGGATCTCGATGGCCTTGTCGATGTCGCCGCCGGCCTCCTGCAGGGCGGACTTGCAGTCCATCATCCCCGCGCCGGTGCGCTCGCGCAGGGCCTTCACGTCTTGTGCCGAGATGGCGATGCTCAACTTCTGTGCTCCTCTTAGGACTCGTCGTCGGGATCGAACGTCCGGCGCTCGCGCGGCGCGCCCGCGCCGGCGGCCGCCTCCGGCCGGGTGCCGCTCGGGGTGGCGGGCTCGTCTGGCGAGAAGCCGGCCTCCTCGGCCTCGCGGCGGGCGCGCTCCTCGGCCTCCTGGCGCTCCTTCTCCTCCAGCTCGCGCTGGGCGCGCTCCTCGGCCTCGCGGCGCTCCGGCTTCCTCGCGCTCGCGCCGGGCGGCCTCCTCCTCGGCGCGGAAGCGCGCCGAGCGCTCGGACACCACGTCGGCGATGGCCTGGATGATCAGGCGGCAGGACCGGATCGCGTCGTCGTTGCCCGGGATCACGAAGTCGACCGGGATCCGGGTCGCAGTTGGTGTCGACCAGGCCGATGATCGGGATCTTGAGGCGCATGGCCTCGCGCACGCCGATCGTCTCGGTCTTGAGGTCGACGACGAACATGGCGTCGGGCGGGCGCTGCATGTCGGCGACGCCGCCGAGGTTGGTCTCGAGCTTGTCGCGCTCGGACATCGCCCCGATGCGCTCGCGCACCGGCAGCAGCTCCATGTGCCCGGTCTCGGTCCACTCGCGCAGCTCGTGCAGGCGCTTGATGCGCTTGTTGATGGTCTGGAAGTTCGTCAGCAGCCCGCCGAGCCAGCGCTGGTTGACGTACGGCATCCCGCACGCCTCGGCGCCCTCGCGGATGGTGTCGCGGGCCTGCTTCTTGGTGCCCACGAACAGGATCGTTCCGCCGCGGCCGGCCAGGTCGCCGGCGAACTCCTGCGCTGTGTGCAGCAGCCGTTCGGTCTTCTGCAGGTCGATGATGTGGATGCCGCCGCGCTCGCCGAAGATGAAGCGGCGCATCTTGGGGTTCCAGCGGCGGGTCTGATGGCCGAAGTGGACCCCGGCTTCCAGCAGCTCCCTGATGCCGATCTCGGTGGCCAAAGAGACGCTCCCTTTTCGTTTGAGTGGTGATGCCCGCCGGCCGGCGTGCGGACCCGGGCGATCATCGATGCCCGGGCAGGGCCGCAGCCGCTATGTAACGACGGGATAGACGACTGGTCGGCCGATAAGGATAGCCGCCGCTGTTGCCGGCGGTTCCGGCCAAAGAAACGGGGCGGCTCGAAAGCCGCCCCGCTCTATATGTTCAGTCCCCGTCTGGCCCTCCGGAGACTGGCTCCCGTTTCGCTACATCGAGCGCGCGACGCAGGTCCACGGGTGGTTTGGACTCGCACCGCATCGATTCCCCGTTGTCGGATGCCTAAACATCAGTTTCTGAGCGTGCAGAAACTGGCGCGAGAGGCCGATCTCGCGGCCGCACGCGCGCGCCCCCGTAGTGGGGGTCGCCGCAGACCGGGTGGCCGATCGCGGCGAGGTGCGCGCGGATCTGGTGGGTGCGCCCGGTTTCGAGCCTGACGCGCAGCAGCGAGGTGCGCGGCAGCCGCTCGATCACCTCGAAGTGGGTGACCGCCGGGCGCGCGCGGTCGGTGCGCGTGGACACGACCGTGCGCTCGGCCCGGTCGCGCCCGATCGGGGCGTCGATCGTGCCGCTCTCGGCGTCGGGCCAGCCGCTGACGAGCGCGAGGTACTCGCGCTCGATCTCGCGGGCCTTCATCTGCCTTTGGAGCTCCGCGTAGGCCGCCTCGGTGCTTGCGCCACCAGCAGCAGGCCCGAGGTGTCGCGGTCGAGGCGGTGCACGATTCCGGCGCGCAGCGGGTCGGGTCCTCCGGCCGCCCGGCCGCCGCAGGGCCTGCGCGAGCGTGGGCCCGTGGTGTCCCGGGCGCGGGGTGGGTCACCAGGCCGGCGGGCTTGTCGACCACGAGCAGGTGCTCGTCCTCGAACACGATCGCAAACTCGCGGCGCGGCATCCGGTCCGGGTCCTGCTCACCGCCGGCGGCGGCCACGGTCACGACGCTCGCCCGCCGCCATCGCGGTGGTTCTTCGGCTCGCGGGGCTCCGTCCACGCAGCACCGCCCCGCGCTCGATCAGCGCGCTGGCCGGCCGCGCGCGCGGGCGCGGCGCCGCGCGCGGCCAGGAAGGCGTCGAGGCGCAGGCCCTCGTCCTCGCGCCCGGCCTCTAGGCGGAGCGGGTCCGTCTCGGGCTCCCCTCGACCACGTAGAGCAGGGCGAACACGCCCGACGACGATGCAGGAGTCCGCCACGTTGAAGGCCGGCCAGGCGACCGGGTCGATGAAGTCGATCACGGCGCCCTAGCGGGCGCGGTCGGCCAGGTTGCCGAGCGCGCCGCCGAGGAGCAGGCCGACGGGCAGCCAGAGCCACGGCTTGTCGCGGTGGACGGCGAAGTAGCCGACCAGCAGGGCGAGCGAGAGGCCGATCAGGATCGCGACGATCACCCCGCCGCCCTCGAGCGCACCGAACGCCACGCCGGTGTTGCGCGTGTTGGTGAGATCG
Organism: uncultured Thermoleophilaceae bacterium; assembly: GCA_963762265.1. GTDB lineage: Bacteria > Actinomycetota > Thermoleophilia > Solirubrobacterales > Thermoleophilaceae > JACVRW01. The sequence goes on from CAVXKC010000001.1 coordinate 300,894, forward strand.
AGCCCCGGGAAGACGCTCACCTGGTCGCCGCGCTCGATGTTCTGGGCGGCCAGCTGCTTGGTCGCCTGGTCGACCGCCACCACGATCCCGGCGGTGGCCAGCGCCGGCGCCGGGCCCGTGGCCCTCACCCCCGGATCAGGCCGGTGACGATGCTGGCGACGATGATCAGCACGAAGGTGGCGACGATCGGGCTGAGATCGAGGGCGCCGGGACCGATCCGCACCGGCGGGAGGATGCGCCGAAAGAGGTTCAGGTACGGGTCGGTCACGTCGGTGACGAACTTCAGGAACCCGGCGAGAAAGCGGTTGTAGGGGATCCGCGGGATCCAGCTCATGAGGATCCGGACGAAGATCAGGACCAGGTAGACGAGCGTCAGCGTGCTCGACGTAGTCCGCCACGTCGTCGCGCGTGATCGCCGCCAGCCACAGGCTCATCGCGGGTCGCCTCCACCACGGCGTCCACGGCCGCGCGGCAGACGTCGCGCAGGCCGCGCTCCTCGAGCGAGATCAGGCCCCGCTCGGTCGCGCCGCCCGGCGTGGCCACGCGGCTGCGCACGGCCTCGGTGTCGTAGCCGTGCTCGGTGAGGTAGGCCGCGGTGCCGGCCATCGTCTCGACGGTCATGCGGACGGCATCCTCGCGGGCGAGGCCGTGGGCGGCGCCGGCGTCGGCAAACGACTCGGCGACGAGCGCCATGAACGCGGGGCCGCAGCTCATGAGCGCCATGGCCGGCTCGATCAGCGGCTCGGAGTCCAGCGCGATCACCGCCCCGGCGCGGCCGAAGAGCTCGAGGATCTCGCGCTCGGGGCCCTCCGCCGCCCGCGAGCCGGCGACGTAGCAGAGCACGCCCCTTGCGGACCTCGGCCGGGATGTTCGGGATGAAGCGGTAGACCGGCGCGCCCGGGTAGGCCGCCTCGAGCTGCGCGGTGGTGGTGGCGGCGAGGATCGAGACGACCGCGCGGGCGCCGCCGCCCACGTCCGCGGCCACCTCGGCGAGCTGCTTCGGCTTGTGGCAGAGCACGATCGCGTCGGCGCGCTCGGCCAGCTCGGCGTTCGAGCCGACCGCCTCGCCGCCCAGCTCGGCGGCCAGCGCCTCGGCCTTGGCGCGATCGACGTCGAAGACGAGCAGCGGGCTCGCCGATGCCGCGCGCGAGCGCCGACGCCATGTTTCCCGCCCCGATGAACCCGAGCTTCACGCCGGCGAGCCTAGCCGCCGTGGGCGCGCGCCCACCTACGACTGGTTGAAGAAGCCCTTCTCGATCAGCCGCGCGCGCTCCTCGGCCGAGACCTCGACGTTGCGCGGCGTGAGCAGGAACACCTTGTCGGCGATCCGCTGCATGCCGCCGTCGAGCGCGTAGGTCAGGCCGGAGGCGAAGTCGATCAGGCGCTTCGAGAGCTCGGTGTCGGTGCCCTGGAGGTTCAGGATCACCGGGATCGCGTCCTTGAACTGGTCGGCGATCTGCTGGGCGTCGTTGAAGCTCTTGGGGATCACCAGGTGGACCTGGATGTCGCCACCGCCGCCCGCCCGGCCGTTGCCGCCCACCGGGCGCAGCACGCGCGTCTCGCGGCGGCCCTCCGCGCGGCTCGTCGGCGAAGATGTCGTCGATCTCGTCGCGGCGCCGGCGCTGGAGGCGGCGCACGTTGGGCCGGTCGCGATAGCGATCCTCGAGCTCGGCCTCGGGCTCGGGCATCCCGGACCGGCTCGTAGCGCGGGTCCTCCTCCTCGGCGAGGCCGAAGTAGACCAGCGTGCGGTGCCATGTGTCGCGAAGCGCCATGCTGCCCGGTTTTTCGCGCGTAAGCGGGAAACTCCTTGTAAAGTGTAGGCCCGTGGAGCCCATTCCGTTTCAAGTCAGGCGCGATTCGGTCGACTCTGGAGGGCGAGTCCGCCGGCGACGGGCTGCCGATCGTCCTCCTGCACGGCCTGTCCGCGACCCGGCGCAACGTGGTGCAGGGGTCGCGCCACCTGATCAAGCGCGGCTACCGGCTGATCGCCTACGACGCGCGCGGCCACGGCGCGTCCTCCCCCGCCGAGAGCTACGCGTATTCGGAGCTCGTGGCCGACCTCGAGGCGGTTCTCGCTCACCTGGAATTCGAGCGCGCCGCGCTCGTCGGCAGCTCGATGGGCGCCGCGACGGCGATGGCCTTCGCGCTCGAGCATCCCGACCGCGTGCCCGCGCTCGTCCAGATCACGCCCGCCTACACGGGCTACGCGCGAACCGCGGACGTGGCCATGGAGACCTGGGAGAGGCTCGCCTCCGAGCTCGAGGCAGGCGGCGTGGACGCATTCGTGGAGGTGGCCCAGCCGGATGGGATCCCCGAGCGCTGGCGCGAAATCGCGCGCGAGGCCACACGGCAGCGAATGGAGCGCCACGAACATCCCGAGGCCGTCGCCCAGGCGCTGCGGCAGGTGCCGCGCTCGATCGCCTGGAAGGGCCTCGAGGCGCTCGCGCAGCTCGATGTGCCGGTGCTCATCGTCGGCTCGCGCGACGAGGCCGACAGCCTGCACCCGCTCGCGGTGGCTCAGGAGTACGAGCGCAAGCTCCGCACGCGGCGAGCTGGTCGTCGAGGACAAGGGCAAGTCGCCGCTGGCCTGGCAGGGCGCGCGCCTGTCCGGCGCGATCGGCGACTTCCTCGAGCGGGTCGGCTAGCCTCGTAGAGGACGCTGCCGAGGCGCACGATCGTCGCGCCCTCCTGGGCGGCGACCTCGTAGTCCTGGCTCGTGCCCATCGAGAGGCGCTCGAGGCCGTGCTCGGCGGCCAGCTCGGCCAGGCGGGCGAAGTGGCGGCGGCTGTCCTCGGGCCGCTCGACGAATGGCGGCATCGTCATCAGGCCGGTCACCGGGCAGGGGCAGCGCTCGATGTAGTCGGCGATCTCGCCGGGTTCCACCCCCTCCTTCGACTCCTCCCCTGCCACGTTGACCTGGATCAGGACCTCCTCGGCCGGGCTCTGCTCGAGGCGGCGGAGCGCCGATTCGGAGGCGATCGAGTGGATCAGCCGCACGTTCGGGGCGATGTCCTTGAGCTTGCGGCTCTGGATCGCGCCGATGAAGTCCCAGGTGAACAGCGCGCCGTGGTCGGCCTGCTTGGCGAGCAGGTCCTGCGCGCGGTTCTCGCCGACCAGCTCGATGCCCGGCCTCCGCCAGCGCGGGCAGATCACCCGCCTCGACGTACTTGGTCGCGGCGAGGATCTCGACCTCCGGGCCGATCCGCTCGCGCACGCGGTCGAGGTTTCGCTTCAGCTGTTCAACACGCATAGCCCCGCCTGGCGGCCTGTGACGCCGTCGTCGCGGCGGTGGGAGAAATAGAGGTCCGGACTGGCAGCTACGTGCAGCGGTCGAGGTGCTGCACCTCCCCCACGCCCGCCGCCTCCAGGCGCGCGCCGATCACGCGGCGCAGGTCGAGCATGCGCCCGTCGGCGGCCCGGGGCACATCGGCGAACTGCTCGAGCACCTCGGGGCCGACCTCGTAGCAGCAGCCGCCGATCCCGGGCCCCACGGCGGCCGCGGGCGCCGTCTCGAAGCTCGCCACGGCCTTCTCGACGATGCCGCCGGCGAGCGGGCGCCAGCCGCAGTGCAGCATCGCCGCACGCCGGCCGTCGCTGAGCGCCACCGGGTAGCAGTCGGCCACCAGCACGAGCAAGCCCAGGCCGGGCTTGCTCGGTCAGGTGGCCGTCCACGCGTGGCAGCTCCTTGTCGCCGGGCTCGGCGTAGGCGTTCTCGGGCGCCGGCCCGTGCCACTCGCGCAGGTCGCTGCCGTGCACCTGCCAGCCCATGACGACGCGCTCGCCCGCCACGCGCGCCTCGGCGGCGAGGCGCCGCCGGTTCTCGGTCACCCGCTCGGGATCGTCGTCGGTGAGGATGCCGAGGTTGAGCGAGTCGTACGGGCCCTGTGCTCACGCCACCGGCCCGGGTGGAGAAGATCGCGCGCGCACCGGGCAGCGAAACGGTGTCAACCACGGGCGAGCGCGAGCGCGGTTCGAAGTTCCTCGTCGCGGTCAGGCACCAGGCCGTCGAGCTTACGCCGCAGTGTCTCCTCGAGGGCGGCGCCGATCGCGGGGCCCTCCGGGATGCCCGCTGCGAGCAGGTCCGCGCCGCCGATCTCCAGGCGGACAGCGCTCAGCTCGGTGGCCCAGAGCAGCACCGGCTCCGACGGGGCGCCCATCGCCAGCGCGAGGGCCAGGGCCTCGGGCGGCTCGCCCCCGAGCAGAGCCTGCAGCTCGGACGGGGTGTGCTCGTGGTCTCGCAGCTCGGACGCGATCCGCTCGGCCACGCGCGCCGCGCGCGACACCGCGTCGCGGTCGCGAGCGTCGAGCTGCAGGCCCGCGACCCAGAGGTCGAGCTCCTCGGGCGCGGAGGCGGCCAGGGCGGCCAGCGCCGCCAGCGCGCGGTCGGCGCCGATTGCCAGCGCGCCGAGGGAGGCCGACGTCACGAGCTCGGGGTCGGGATCGAGGGACTCGTGCAGGGCGCGGTCGAGGCCGAGGTCCTTCATCCGCTCGACGCCGCGCGGCGCCTTGGGCTCGGCGAGCAGGTCCATCAGCTCGTCGCGCACCCGCGCGCCGGAGACGGTCGACATCGCGCCCTCGGCGATCGCCGCGCGAGCGGCGCGCTCGGTGGGCTCGTCCATCTGGAAGCCGAGCCGAGTCTCGTAGCGCACGGCGCGCAGCAGGCGCGTGGGGTCGTCCAGGAACGAGCCGGCGTGGAGGGTGCGAATGATGCCTGCCTCCAGGTCGCCGAGTCCCCTGCCGGGGTCGTAGAGGTGGCCCAGATCGTCGCCGGCCAGCGCCACGCGCCATGGCGTTCACGCTGAAGTCGCGCCGGCGCAGGTCCTCGACAAGCCCGGCCGGGCGCACGTCCGGCAGCGCCCCCGGCTCGGCGTAGGTCTCCGTGCGGGTGGCGGCGAGGTCGAAGACGACCTCGGCGGTGCGCACCGTCGCGGTGCCGAAGCGCTCGTGCACGGTGGCCGAGCCGCCGAGCCGTTCGGCGAGCGCCCGCGCGACCGAGCGCGGGTCGCCCTCCACCGCGATGTCGAGATCGACCGCCACGGCGCCGCGAAGGAGATCGCGCACCGCGCCGCCGACGAGGTAGGCCGGCGGCAGGCCGTCGAGGGCGGGCAGCAGCCGCTCCATGCCGTCGAGGCGGCGGATGCGCTCACGAAGATCGGCGGTCAGTGCGGCCACGCCTCCCATTCTTGCGATGGTCAATTGTCAAGGGGTCTGACCCCTTTACAGGCGCACCGGGATCCCGGCGGCGCGCATGCGCTCCTTGGCTTCGCGCACGCTGTAGTGCCCGTAGTGGAAGATCGAGGCGCACAGCACGGCGTCGGCGCCGCCCTCGTTGACCGCGTCGACGAGGTGCTCGAGGGTGCCCGCGCCGCCGCTGGCGATCACCGGAACGTCGACCGCGTCCGCGACCGCCCGGGTCAGCTCGAGCTCGTAGCCGTCCTCGGTTCCGTCGCGGTCCATGCTCGTCAGGAGGATCTCGCCCGCGCCGCGCTCGACTCCCTCGCGCGCCCACTCGACGGCGTCGCGGCCCACTGCCCGGCGGCCGCCGTCGACGTAGACGCCGTAGTAGTGCGCGAGGGCGCCTTCGGCGTCCTCACGGCGGGCGTCGATGGCCAGCACCACGCTCTGCGCGCCGAACACCTCAGCCAGCTCCGCCAACAGCTCCGGGCGAGCGACCGCGGCCGAGTTGACCGAAACCTTGTCCGCCCCCGCGTCGAGCACCGCCTGGGCGTCCTCGACCGAGCGCACGCCGCCTCCGATCGTGAAAGGTATGAACAGATCGTCGGCGCAGCGGCGCGCCAGCGCAGCCACCGTCTCGCGCTTCTCGTGCGAGGCGGTGATGTCGAGGAAGACGATCTCGTCGGCGCCCTCGTCCTGGTAACGGACGGCCAGTTCGACCGGGTCGCCCGCGTCGCGCAGGTTCACGAACTCCACGCCCTTGACCACGCGGCCCTTGTCCACGTCAAGGCAGGGAATGACGCGGCGCAGCAGCATCAGGGACCTTCGAGCGCGCTCTGGCCGTCGCGCACCGTGAAACGCCGCTCGTAGAGCGCCTTGCCCGAGATCACCCCTGCCAGGTTGAGCAACCGCAGCTCGCGCAGGGCCACGAGGTCCTCGAGCGAGCCGATCCCGCCCGAGATCAGAAAACGCCCTCGCACCGCCTCCGAGACGCGCCTGACCTCCTCGAGATCGAGTCCCTCCAGCATTCCGTCGCGGTCGACGTTCGTGTAGACGAAGCGTGTGGCCCCGCGGCTCTGCATGCTGCGAATCGCGTCCTCGCCGCCCATCTGCGTCCCGCGCGTCCAGCCGGCCACCGAGACCTGGCCGCCGCGCACGTCCACCCCGACCAGGATGCGCGAGGTGAAGGCGGTGAGGGCCTCGTCCAGCAGCTCCGGATCGGTGAACGCCGCCGTGCCGAGCACCACTCGCGCGACACCGGCCGTGAGCGCGCGCCTTATGGAGGCGATCGAGCGCAGGCCTCCGCCGAGCTCCACGGGAACCTCGAGTTCGCTCGTGATGCGCGCGACGTGGTCGAGGTTGACCGGTTCGCCCTCGCGTGCCCCGTCGAGATCCACCACGTGAAGAAAGCGCGCGCCGGCCTCCACGAATGAGCGGGCGGCCTCGAGCGGGTCGTCGACGTAGACGGTTTCCTGCTCGAAGTCGCCTTGGCGCAGCCGAACCGCCTTGCCGTCGCGGATGTCGACGGCCGGCAGAAGGATCATGCGGCCAGGCGCACGAAGTTCTTCAGCAGGCGAAGGCCATCGGGACCTGACTTCTCAGGGTGCGACTGAAGCCCGTAGACCGGTGCGCGCTCGACCACGCTGACGAACTCGCCGCCGTAGTCGGCTGTGCCGAGCACCACGTCCTCGGACGGGCGCGGAGCGTACGAGTTGGCGTGATAGAAGGCGCAGGGGTCCGGCAGCCCCTCGATCAGCGGGCTCTGGCGCCGCCAGCGCACCTCGTTCCAGCCGATCTGCGGGACCTTCGGCGCCTGCAGGCGCTCGACGCTTCCCGCCAATAGCCCGATTCCCTCCGCGCCGCCCAGCTCGGTGGTGGATTCGAAGAGCAGCTGCATGCCCATGCACAGCCCGATCAGCGGTACGCCGGCCTCGACGCGCTCGCGAAGGAGCCGATCGAGGGCGAGGCTGCTCACGCGCTCCATCGCCTTTGGCATGGCCCCCACTCCCGGAAGCACGATCGCGTCCGCCTCGCGCACGCGGGCGTGGTCGCTCGTGAGCAGCGGCTCGGCCCCCACGTGCTCGAGCGCCTTGGCCACCGAGCGCAGGTTGCCCATCCCGTAGTCGAGGATTGCGATCAAAGGAGGCCCTTGGTGGAGGGCACGCCGGTGCCCTCGATCTCGATCGCCTGCCGAAGCGCGCGTGCGAACGCCTTGAAGGACACCTCGACCATGTGATGGGCGTTGGTTCCCGCCTCCACGGCCAGGTGCAAGGTGAGCTTGCCGCTGTTGGCCACCGCCCGGAAGAACTCCTCGGCGAGGTCGGTGTCGAAGTCGCCGACGCGCTCCGCGGGGAACCGTGCGTCGAAGGCCGTGTACGGCCGGCCGGAGAGATCGATTGCGCAGGAGGCGCGCGCCTCGTCCATGGGAAGCACCGCGTGACCGAAGCGCCGGATGCCCGAACGGTCGCCCAATGCCTCGTCGATGGCCTGCCCGAGAACGATGCCGGTGTCCTCGACCGTGTGGTGAGGGCCCGTCTGGAGGTCGCCCTCGGCCTGCACGTCGAGGTCGAGCGCCACCGTGGCGGGCGAGCGCGTCGAGGAGGTGATCGAAGAAGCCGACCCCGGTGGTGCGCGTGCCCTCTCCGGCGCCGTCGAGGGCGAGCGAGAGCGACACGTCGGTCTCGCCTGTGGTGCGATGAATGTGAGAGGTTCGGCTCACGCGCGGCGCTCCATCGACTCGGCGTGCACGGGAAAGCCCTCGGCGCGGGCCAGGGCGGCGCCTGCGGGCGCGAGCCGCGCGGGCGACTCGCCGGGCAAGGATACGCGAGCCATTCGGCGCCGGAACGTGGAGGCTGAGAGCGCGCCCTGAAAGCGCGCGGCGCCGCCGGTGGGCAGCACGTGGTTGGAGCCCGCCACGTAGTCGCCGAACGCCGTGGCAGCGCCCGCGCCGACGAACACACAGCCCGCTCTGCGGACGCGGCCGGCCAGCTCCTCGGCGCGCTCTCCCACCAGCTCGAGGTGCTCGGGCGCCAGGCCCTCGGCCAGCTCGAGCGCCCGCGCGCCGCCGGCGTCCGCCACCTCGAGCACGGCGTCCGCCACGCTCGGTCGCTCGCCGGCGAGCCGCTCCACCTGGCCGATCACCGCCTCGCGCAGGTCGCGGTCGGGGCAGAGCAGCCAGAGCAGGCTGTCCGGTCCGTGCTCTGCCTGGGCAAGGAGGTCGAGGGCGATCGGCAGCGGGTCGAGGTCGTCGCCGTCGGCTATCACCGCGAGCTCGCTGGGGCCCGCGATGCCGTCGATCCCCACCTCGGTCCAGGCCACCTGGCGCTTGGCCTCCTGGACGTAGGCGTTGCCCGGGCCCGCGATCACGTCGACCCTCCGGACCGACTCGGTGCCGTACGCGAGCGCCGCGATCGCCTGCGCTCCACCCATGCGGTAGACCTCGCTCACCTCGCAGAGCACGCACGCGGCGAGGATCACCGGGTGCGCCCGCCCTCCCGGCCCGGGCGGTGCACAGACCACGATCTCCTCGACCCCGGCGGCGCGCGCCGTCACCGCGCCCATCACTACGGTCGACGGGTAGGGCGCTCGGCCCGCCGGGACGTAGATCGCGGCGCGCCTGACCGCCACTTCGGCCACCTCGATCCGCTGGCCGGCGTCCAGCTCGACCACGACCGGATCGCGCAGCTGTGCACCGACCACCGCGCGCACGTTCGCGATGGCGGTGCGCAGCGCGCCCAGCACGCCGGGCTCGAGCGAGCCGAGCGAGCCCTCCAGCTCGCGCGGATCGACGCTCAGCTGCTCGGGCCCGAGCTCGGCGTGGTCGAAGCGCTCGGTGAGCTCGACGTACGGCGACGTCGCCGTCGCGCCGGACCTCTTGCAGGATCTCCCGCACGGCCTCTTCGACGTCCGCGCTCGCCGCCGGACGCGAGACCTCGTCGCTGCGGCGGATCCTCATCCCGCCCGCACCCGCTCGACGATCGCGTCGATCTGCTCTGCCTTGAGCTTGTGCGCAACCGGGTTGGCGATCAGCCGGGCGGTGCAGACGCCGATCTCCTCGAGCACGCGCAGCCCGTTCTCGTCGAGGGTGCGGCCGGTCGCGGTCAGGTCGACGATGCCGTCGGCCAGGCCCGTCAGCGGCGCAAGCTCCACCGAGCCCTTGACCTCGACGATCTCCGCCTGGCGTCCGGTGTCGGCGAAGTGCGCAGCGGCCACGCGCGGGTACTTGGTCGCGATGCGCACGCGGCCGAGCCGGCGCAGCGCGTCGCCGATCGGGTCGCCCTCCTCGCCGGCCGCTACCACCATGCGGCAGCGCGCCGAAGCCGAGGTCCAGCAGCTCGTAGACGTTGCGATGAGACTGCTCGAGCAGCACGTCCTTGCCGGTGATGCCGATGTCGGCCGACCCGTGCTCGACGTAGGTGGGCACGTCCGACGGACGCATCGTCACGATCCCGGCCTCCGCGAAGAGCAGCTTGCGGTCGTTGGAGCGCACCTCGCGGGTGTCGAGACCGAGTCCGTCCAGCAGGTCGAGCGTCCCGCCGAAGAGGGCGCCGCGCGGCACCGCGATGCGCAGCGGGTCGCTCACCCGAGTGCCTCCTCGGCGGCCTGCGCCAGGTGCACGCGCTGCACGTCGAGGGCCATCGCCGCATGCGGGCAGCTCGCGGCCGAAGCGCCCGAGCAGATCGTCGTAGCGCCCGCCGCCGCCGAGCGCGAAGCCCACCGCCGGGTCATACACCTCGAAGACCGCGCCGGTGTAGTAGCCGAGCTGCCTCACGAGGCCGAGGTCGAAGATCACCCGGTCGGCCACGCCCGCGCTGCTCGAGCAGCTCGTAGAGCGAGCGCAGCCCTTCGACCGCGTCGGCCACCGGGCCGTCGGCTCGCTCGAGCACCTCGCCGGCCGCCGCGCAGCTCGGGCAGGCGCACGAGCAGGTTGCGGTCCTTCGCACCGAGTCCCTCGATCTGCGCGACTCGCATCTCGAGGCCGACCAGGTCGCGCCGCGAGAGCGCCTCGAGCAACGGCAGGTGCCGGTCGTCGGGCACCCCGAGCGAAGTCAGCAGCGTGCGGTAGAGCGAGCCGTCCCCCACCCCGATGCGGTGGCGCCGTAGGCCGGCGGCGTCCAGGGCCTCCAGGGTCAGAGCCAGCACCTCGGCCTCGCCGTCGGGCGCCGCGGTCCCGATCAGCTCGAGCCCTCCCTGGAGGAACTCGCGCGGCTCGCCCACCCCGCGCTCGGTCGCGCGCCAGGCGTGGGCGAAGTAGCAGAAGCGGAGCGGCGTGTCGGCCTCGGCGATAGCGGCTGCCGACGACGCGCGCGATCGGGATCGTCATGTCCGAGCGCAGCGCGAGCACGTCGCCCTGCTCGTCGAAGGTCCGGTAGCGGCGCGCCCGCGGCGTGCTCCTCACCGCGGCGCAGCACCTCCTCGTACTCCAGGGCAGGCGTGTGCACCTCCCCGTAGCCGGCCTGCTCGAAGGTCGATCGCATGCGCGCCGAGATCGCGCGCAGCTCGCGCATCTCGTCGGGCAGCACGTCGCGGGTGCCCGGCGGAATTGGGGGAGTGCGCGAGGGCGCGGGCTGGCCCGCGCCGGAGCGATCTCTATCGGTCACGTCCGCTCCCCCGCTCTACGCGGGCACGCGCTCCGAGGCAACGCGCTCGATGTGCGCACCGAGTCCTCGCAGACGCTCGTCGATCCGCTCGTAGCCACGATCGATCTGGCGAATGTTGCCGATCTCAGAGGTGCCCTCGGCGCACAGCGCGGCGAGGAGCATCGCCATACCGGCCCGGATGTCCGGGCTCTCCATGCGCTCGCCGTGAAGCCGGCTCGGGCCGCTGACGACCGCGCGGTGCGGGTCGCAGACGATCACCCGAGCGCCCATGGAGACGAGCTTGTCGACGAAGAACAAGCGGTTCTCGAACATCTTCTCGTGGATGAGGACGAGGCCCTCGGCCTGGGTTGCGAGCGCCAGCGCGATTGAGGTGAGGTCGGCCGGGAAGGCGGGCCACGGGCCGTCCTCGATCTTCGAGATTGCGTCCCCCTCGTCGGACCGGATGCGCAGCTGCTGGCCGGCCGGGACAACCACGTCGTTGCCGTCGTACTCGATCGCGCAGCCGATGCGCTGAAACGCGAGCCGCGTCATGCGCAGGTCGTCGGGCACGCAGTCGCGGATGCGCAGCTCGCCGCCGGTGCAGGCCGCGAGCGCGATGAACGAGCCGATCTCGATGTGGTCGGGCCCGATCGCGTAGTCGGCGCCGCGCAGCTCCTCCTGGCCGTGGATGATCATGAGGTTCGAGCCGATGCCCTCGATCCGCGCGCCCATCTGCATGAGCAGCCGCGCGAGGTCTTGGACGTGCGGCTCGGATGCGGCGTTGTGGACAACGGTGGAGCCGGGAGTCAGCGCCGCGGCCATCAGAGCGTTCTCGGTCGCCATCACCGAGGGCTCGTCCATGAAGAAGTCGCATGCGTGCAGCCCGTCGGGAGCGCGCAGCTCAAAGCCGCGCTCGGTGGTGACCTCGGCGCCCAGCGCGCGGAACGCGTCCAGGTGAGGGTCGAGCCTGCGGCGACCGATCACATCGCCCCCGGGGGGAGGCATGTCCGCCCGTCCAAAGCGGGCGAGCAAGGGTCCGGCGAGCAGGAAGGAGGCGCGGATGCGCTCGGCCAGGGTCTCGTCCACGTCGGTGCGGTTGACCCCGTCGCAGCGCAGCGCGATCACGTTGTCGTCGCGCCACTCGGCCGTGGCGCCGAGCTGCACGAGCAGCTCGATCATCGCCTCCACGTCGCGGATGCGCGGGATGTTGCGCAGCACGACTTCCTCGCTCGTGAGCAGGGTCGCGGCGAGCGCAGGTAGCGCGGCATTCTTGTTGCCGGCGGGGACCACCGTTCCGGAGAGGGGGGCCCCGCCCTCGATGATGAACTTCTCCATGAGCGGGGTGGCAAGGGTAACGGAGGCCATCTGCGTGCAGTTTCGGTTCGCGCTCCGGATAACCTGCCGCCCATGGCGCCCACGCGCGAAGAGGCCTGGCAGCTTGTGGAGGAGTGGGTGCAGAGCGACTCGCTTCGCAAGCACCTGCTCGGCGTCGAGACCGGCATGGTGGCGTACGCGCGCAGGTGGGGCGAGGACGAGGCGATGTACTCGGCCACCGGGCTGCTGCACGACCTCGACTACGAGCGCTACCCCGACCTGGAGACAGGCCACCCACGCAAGGCACTCGAGCTATTTGCCGAGAAGGGCTATCCGCAGGAGCTGATCGACGCCGTGGCGGGCCATGCGACCTTTCTCGGTGTGCCGCGCGAGAGCCGTATGGCCAAGACGCTCTACGCGGTGGACGAGCTCTCCGGCTTCATCTCCGCCTGTGCGCTCGTGCGCCCCACCGGCATCGAGGGCATGGCGCCCAAGTCCGTCAAGAAGAAGCTCAAGCAGCCGAGCTTCGCAGCGGGCGTCAACCGCGAGGAGGTGCGCCAGGGCGCCGAGGAGCTCGGAGTCGAGTTCGACGAGCACGTCGCGTTCCTGATCGCCGCGATGGAGGAACGCGCGGACGAGCTGGGGCTGCGCGGCTCGGGTTAGTGGACCTTCCCCACAACGTTCCACCCGAAACTGCGGTCCCAGGCGCCGCCATGCGGCGTCCTCGGTCGCCTGTATAGCGCTGCTCGTGGCCTGGGGCCTGCTCGCTGAACAAATCGAGGCGGGCGGCGCTCAAGCGCGCGTCTTGCGCCAGCGTCCTGGCTTTGCTGGCTGATGCCATCAAAAGCCGGCATCGTGGCGCTGGCCCACCTCAATCCAGGCGCTCGGGCCGATCGGCCCAGCGGTAGGTCGCGCTGCTTGGGCAGTCAGAGGGTGAGCCCGAAACGGGCTTTGAACCCGTCCAATGTCGAGTTAGCGGGCCCAGCGACCGCTAACTCGACAACGGACCAACTTCCGCGCGGCCACTAAGGAACAGCGCGCCAACCCGTCCCACCCCTTATAGCCCGCCGTTGGCAGGTGCCCACCGCCATGCTAGGCCTCGAGCACCACCAGATCAGCCACCGAGCCGCACGCGCCCAACAGACCAAACCGGACAGTCATAAGCAGCGGTAGCGTTGCGAGAAGGCCCACTAGCTAGCCCGCCCAGCGGCCGCCCGCCTTGGCCCAGTCGGCCATGTGGGCGACCGAGCAGAAGGCGTCGGGGATGCGGTGCGGGCCCCGGTGGCGCACCAGCACGAGGTGCACGTCTTCGAGGGCGGCTCCGCAGCGGGCGCAGGCGTTCAGGTCGTCCGCGATGTCGCTCGGCTCCTCGATCTCTCCCGGTTCCCAGCGCGCCCCCTGGATCGACCAGGGGACCACGTGCTCGAGGCGGCAGAAGGCCGCCTTGCGCGCCCCCGGGAGCTCCTGAACGCGCCAGCCGTCGTCGGGCTCGATCGGGTCGCCGCACCAGGAGCAAGGGTCGGTAGATTGCCCGCCGCATGACACTCAGGATTATCGTCCTCGAGGGCGACCAGACCGGGCAGGAGCTGCTCGAGCAGTCGCTGCGCGTGCTCGACCCGGCGGTAACCAAGGTGGACCTCGAGCTCGAGCACTACGACCTTTCGCTCGACAACCGCCGCCGGACCAACAACGAGGTGGTCACCGCGGCCGCCGAGGCGATGAAGGAGACGCGCTTCGGTCTCAAGGCGGCGACCGTCACGCCGGAGGGCAAGGACGACGTCGGCAGCCCGAACCGGCTCCTGCGCGAGGCGATCGACGGCAAGGTGATCATCCGCACCGGCCGGCGCATTCCGGGTGTGACGCCGGTGGCCGGCGTCCACTACCCGATTGCGGTCGTGCGCATGGCGGTGGGCGACGCCTACGGCGCCAAGCAGTGGCGCGAGGAGGAGGACGGCGACGAGATCGCCTACAGGACCGAGCGCATCTCGCGCAGCGTCTGCCGCGCCGTCGCCGAGTACTCCTTCCGCACCGCGCGCGCGGATCCACGGGCGCGTGTACGGCGGGCCGAAGTGGACTGTCAGCCCCGTCTACGAGGGGATGCTCAAGGAGGAGATGGACGAAGCCTCCGAGCGCCATCCCGAGGTGCCCTACTCCCCGCGTCTTGATCGACGCCACCTACGCCGGCCTGATCTCCGGCGCGCGCCGACGCCCCGCTCGTGATTCCCGCGCTGAATCGCGACGGCGACTGCCTGTCCGACCTCGTCATGCCGCTGTTCGGCTCGATCGCGGGCGCCGAGTCGGTGCTGCTGGCATTCGACGACGAGTTCGAGACGCGCGCGGTGATGGCGGAGGCCCCGCACGGGACCGCTCCGGCGCTGATGGGCAAGGACATCGCGAACCCGATGGCCATGATCCTCGCCAGCGGCCGCGCTGCTGCACTACGCCGGCGAGCTGGGCCACGAAGGCGCCGACACCGCCTCGCGGGCGATCTACGAGTCCGTGCTCGAGGCAACCGCCACGGGCGTGCGGACGCCGGATCTCGGCGGCCACTCGTCGACGAGCGAGTTCACGACCGAGGTGATCTCGCGCGTGCGCACGAAGATCGAGATCTGGGCCTCGCTCTAAGGCGCGGGCTAGCGGCGCCGCTCGTGGAGGCTGCGCCCGACCGGCAGCCCGGCCGCCGAGCGCGTCGGATCGGACAGGTGCTTGCGGCGGCGGATCGACGTAGTAGCGGCGCTGGATGAACAGCGTGATCACTCCGGCGATCACGATCGAGGTGAGGTTGATGGCGAGCTGTGCCGGCCGCGCCGCGCGCCTCGCTCCAGTCTCCGTACGTCGCCGCGACCGCGATGTTCGATGCCGCCGGGATCGTGGTCACGGACACGAGCACGCCCACCAGCGCGCCCGACTTGGCGCTGGTCAGCGAGAGCATGCCGGCCACGCCCGCCACGAAGGCGACGAAGAAGGAGAAGAAGTCGGGGTGCGAGATGAAGCCGGTGAGCGGGTGGTCGGCGGCCGCGTAGGTCGCGGGACCGAGCCCGCGTCTCCTTGAAGATCACGACCGTGACCAGCGTGAGCAGCGACGCCGACCGGAAAGCCGACCGCGAGGGCGGCCAGCGAGCGCCGCACGAGCTTGCCCTGGCGCTGGACGAGCGCCACCGACAGGCCGGCGAGCGGGCCGAACTCGGGGCCGACCACCATGGCGCCGACGATCAGGATCGGCTGGTCGAAGAGGATGCCCACCGCGGCGATCTGCATCGCGATCACCATGAAGGCCACGAAGCTGAAGGAGAGCTCGGTGTCCTCGCTCGTGCGCTGCTGGACCTCCTCCCACACGACGGCGTCGGAGGGCAGGCCGGGAGCCGCCTTCTCGGCCGCCACCGCCGCGTCCGAGATCGCCGTGTCGACGTGCTCGACGGCGATCGAGCCGACCCTGCGGGATGTCCAGCTCCTTGAGGTCGCTGATGATCACGCTCGCGTCCTCGCGCGTGATGTCGCAGAGGATCACGTCGCCCTCCGGCTTCCTCGGCGGCGCCGTGCAGGTGGACCACGTTGATCACCGATGGGGCGCCGCACGAGCAGCTCGAGCGCCTGGTGGGCGACGTCCTCGGGCGCGACGATCCGCAGGTGGATCATGCGACGGCGAAGCGCCCAGGTCGCTTGCGCACCCGGCTCGGGCATGGCGCTGCTTCTCGAAGCTGTCCGGGTCGACGAACACGTGGCGCAGCCGGCCCTCCGCCAGCAGGGCGCCGTCCGCCACGCGCTCGATCCGCAGCTCGGTGGTCATCGAGGTGTTGCCGAGGCGCTTGATGCGTGGCCACCAGGTCGATCTCGTCGTCGAAGCGCGCCGACGCGCGGTAGCGTGATGCCCGCCTCGGCCACGACCATGTCGATGCCGAGGTCGCGCATCTCCGCGTAGGGACCGATCGCCTCGCGCCACAGCTCGGTGATGGCGTGATCGAAGTAGGCGAGGTAGTTCGGGTAGAAGACGACGCCCTGGAGGTCGCACTCGGACCAGCGCACGCGCAGGCGGTGCCGGAAGGGCTCGGGCATCCTCGGCGCAGCGTACCGCGCGGCGCCGGCCCTGCAAGGGAAGTTGCAGGAAATCGCCGCTTCCATCCGAGTCCCGCCGTACCTTCCCGAACGCATGTTCCCTCAGCTCAGAGAGCGAATCGGGCCGGCACTCGACCTCGTCGTCGAGTTTTCAACGCTCGGCGAGTACCGCCTGGGCGCCGATGGCGTCCTGTGCCCCGCGAGTGCCCCTACCGCGGTGGCTCCTGAGCGCGTACCGCAGATGGGAGGCGCCGGCGTCTCCCCACGCCGCGCGTGCTGCGGTGCGCCGCATCGTCGCGGGCGGAGCGGCCGGCCAAGTGCCGGTCGCGACCCCCGCGGCCGAGCCCTCCGCCGGCGGCGGCGTTGCCGCGGCGAGCGTCGTCGCGCTAGCCGCCCTCGCGTCGGCGTACGCTCGTCCCTGAGCCGCACTCGAGCGGTTCCGCCTTCTTGCCCTCGCTGGTCGACCCGTCGAGGTCGACGAAGCTCAGCGAACAGGCCGATGCTCGGGGATCCGCTCGAGCATGGCGTCGAAGGCGCTGTCGTCGGCGCGCGCCGGTTCGCGTGCGCTTACGCCACAGCGCCGCTAGCGGGCGGTCGTGGCCAGCTCGATGGTCGCGAGCAGCCGCTCGTCGTCGGTGTAGCGCCTCGTGCGAGACGGCGCGCACGCATTGCGTGGTGGTTCTGCGCCGGTCTTCGGGAGCGAGTTGCGCACGCCGGCACTTCAGCGCCGTCGTGCACGAGCGCCAGGAAGCGCAGCTCGCTCCGGCGAGCGCCGGCTTCGCCGGCGCTTCTCGATCGAGCCGGGCAGGAAGATCGCGCTACGTGCATACCGACCGAGCCCTCCGGGTGGCCGGACCTCGGCTTGCCCCAGGCGAGGCCGAGACGCAGCTCGGGATCCTCGGCAAGCGCTCGCTCGAGGTCGGTCTCCGGGGTGAACCCGGGAACGAGGCAGGCGGCGACGGCCTCGCCGGCCACCGGCAGTTACTCGACGCGCTCGGCTACCCAGCGATCGCCGTCGCGGGCAAGCACCACGCGACACTCCCCGCCGTCGTCTCCGACCGCCACGAAGTGGGCCCGGTCCTCCTCGATGCCGGGCCGGTCGTCGACGAGCACGAGGTGCAGGTCGTCGTAGGTCCAGCCCGGCAGCGCGACTCGGCTATGGCATCGCGGGCGACGCCTCTCCATCGCGTCGCGGTGCCAGCCCCGGTCGACCGCGCGCGCCTGCTCGAGCAGCCGAGTCGGCCGCCGCACGTGCTCGTCGTAGACTGCCGGCCTGCCGGCGGGCGCGCGCGCGGACGGCCAGCAGGCCGCCGATGAAGAACAGAATCACCAGCACGCCGAGGACGATGAGGACGATGCCGAGGGTTGATAGCGCGATGAGCATGACCGGCGAGCAGTCTAGGGCAACGAAAAAGGGCCGCCCCGAGGGACGGCCCAAGTTAAATCGGCGGCGACCTACTCTCCCAGGCCCTTTCGGGCCAAGTACCATCGGCGCTGAGGGGCTTAACTGCTCTGTTCGGAATGGGAAGAGGTGTTTCCCCCTCGCTATCACCACCGAAAATCGGCGAGACCGAGCAGGCCCGAACGCCCGCTCGCCCTCGCCGGACCTTGAAAACTGCACAGCCGGCCGCACCGGCGGAAGATCAAAATATCCGTCAAGCCCTCGAACCATTAGTACCGGTCTGCTGAGCGCATCGCTGCGCTTACACATCCGGCCTATCACCTGGTGGTCTTCCAGGGGTCTTACTCCCTCAAGGGGATGGGAGAGCTCATCTCGAGGTCGGCTTCCCGCTTAGATGCCTTCAGCGGTTATCCGATCCGCACGTAGCTAACCAGCAGTGCCCTTGGCAGGACAACTGGTACACCAGAGGTGCGTTCATCCCGGTCCTCTCGTACTAGGGACGACTCCTCTCAACTCTCCAACGCCCACGGCAGATAGGGACCGAACTGTCTCACGACGTTCTGAACCCAGCTCGCGTACCGCTTTAATGGGCGAACAGCCCAACCCTTGGGACCGACTACAGCCCCAGGATGCGACGAGCCGACATCGAGGTGCCAAACCGGGCCGTCGATGTGGACTCTTGGGCCCGATAAGCCTGTTATCCCCGGAGTACCTTTTATCCGTTGAGCGACGGCGCTTCCACTTGCTACCGCCGGATCACTAAGGCCTGCTTTCGCACCTGCTCGACATGTCTGTCTCGCAGTCAAGCTCCCTTATTGCCTTTGCACTCTACGCACGATTTCCAACCGTACTGAGGGAACCTTTGCGCGCCTCCGTTACATTTTGGGAGGCGACCGCCCCAGTCAAACTACCCGCCTGACACTGTTCACCACCCGGATTCACGGCGTGGTGTTAGAAGCCCAAGACACCAAGGGTGGTATCTCAAGGGTGGCTCCACAGCGACCGCAGTCCGCTGCTTCACAGCCTCCCACCTATCCTGAGCGAGGTGCCTCAGACTCCAATATCAGGTTGTAGTAAAGGTTCACGGGGTCTTTCCGTCTTGCCGCGGGTACTCGGCATCTTCACCGAGACTGCGATTTCACCGAGCCCCTCGTTGAGACAGCGCCCAACTCGTTACGCCATTCGTGCAGGTCGGAACTTACCCGACAAGGAATTTCGCTACCTTAGGACGGTTATAGTTACCGCCGCCGTTTACCGGGGCTTAGTTTCAGTGCTTCGCCACCCGAAGGTGGCTAACCTCTCCACGTAACCTTCCGGCACCGGGCAGGCGTCAGCCCCTATACGTCGTCTTGCGACTTAGCAGAGACCTGTGTTTTTGGTAAACAGTCGGTTGGGCCAATTCACTGCGGCCCCCTCGGGCTTCAGCCGCGAAGGCCTTCACCCTACCGGGGCGCCCCTTCTCCCGAAGTTACGGGGCCATTTTGCCGAGTTCCTTAACGAGGGTTATCTCGATCACCTTAGTATTCTCTACTTGTCCACCTGTGTCGGTTTTGGTACGGGCACGCGCATCCTGCCTAGAGGAT
>CAVXKC010000001.1:325000-489665 GCA_963762265.1 uncultured Thermoleophilaceae bacterium
GTGAGGAAACGCGCCGCCGCGCCCGGAGAGTCCGTCATCGGGCCAATGCTAGACTGCCCCACTCGCTGGGTGCCCGGCTGAGCAGCCGTGCGACGGGCGCCAGATGCCGCCGAAATTGCCGCGCACGGACTGCCGCCACCCCTCTGCCGGGGCGCTCACAGCACAGATGCCCGAGCCGCCGACGCCGATAACAGATGCATCGCCCGTACGGGGGCCTCGCTTCGTGCGCGTAAAGGAGCCGCCACCCCCGCCCGAGCCGCCGGCGCCCCCAAAGCCAAAGCTCAAGAAGCTGCGCCTCGGCTTCGTGCTGCTCGGCCTGTCGGCTCTCGCGGTGATCTCCACGGTCTTCGGCATGCTGATGGCGGTGGCGAGCGACCTGCCGGCGCTCGAGAACGAGGCCGAGTTCAGGGCCGCGCGAGAACTCGGTGCTCTACGCCGACGGCCCGGGCTGCGAGGACCCCGGCAACGCCGACTGCCAGATCGCGAAGCTCACCGGCAACCTCAACCGCATCCTCGTGCAGGAGGGCGACATCTCGCCCCACATCAAGAACGCGGTCATCGCGATCGAGGACCGGCGCTTCTACCAGCACGAGGGCCTCGACTACCCGGGCATCGCACGCGCCCTCTGGCAGGACATCCGCCGCCGCAGCGCCGCCCAGGGCGGCTCGACGATCACCCAGCAGTTCGTCAAGAACGCACTTTCGGCACAGGCCGACCGCTCGGTCTTCCAGAAGCTTCGCGAGTCGGCGCTCGCCTACCACCTCGAGCGCCAGTGGTCCAAGGAGAAGATCCTCACCCAGTACCTGAACACCGTCTACTTCGGCAACGGCGCGTACGGGATCGAGTCGGCCATGCGCACCTACTTCGGCGACGGCGACGAGGGCGACGAGCTTCACACCGCGACCGACGACTCCGGCGTCGTGCTCCAGCCGGCGCCGGTCGTCGAGGAGGAGGAGCCCGACCCCGACGCGCGCTTTGCCAGCGACGCCACCCCGGCCGAGGCCGCAACGCTCGCCGCCATGATCGCCTCGCCCTCGATGTACGACCCGGTCCAGAATCTGCGGAAGTCGCTCGAGCGCCGCGAACCTGGTGCTCGCGAGGATGCTCGACCAGGACATGATCACCGGCGCGCAGTACCGCGAGGCGATCCGCACCGCCCCCTTGGACGAGGACGAGGTCGACCCGCCCGACGTCGAGTCCGAGCAGCCGTACTTCACGAGCTGGATGACAGAGCACCTACTCGAGCCAGTACAGGCCGGCGCTCGTGTTCGGCGGCGGGCTCAAGGTCAAGACGACGATCGACCCCGAGCTCCAGAGCGCGGCCGAGAACGCGATCGCCGGCCGGCTGGCCGGGGTCGGGCCGAGCGCCTCGCTCGTGGCCATCGAGAACAAGACCGGCGAGGTCAAGGCGATGGTGGGCGGCACCGACTTCGACGCCCGGCAGTTCAACCTGGCTACCAACGGGCACCGTCAGCCTGGCTCGGCCTTCAAGCCCTTCATCCTCGTGCGAGCGCTCGAGGACGGGATCGACCCGAACAGCGTCTGGGCCTCCCAGCCGAAGCAGCTCCCCTTCATCGGAGCAAAGGGCCCCGAGCTCTTCGACGTCCACAACTACGAGGACTCCTACCTCGGCGCCGCGTCGCTCTGGTCGGCCACCGCCGCGTCCGACAACTCGGTGTTCGCCGAGGTCGGCATGAAGGTCAAGCCGCGGCGGGTGGCTCGCCTCGCCAACGAGATGGGCGTCCGCACCAAGCTCTCCACCAATCCGGCCATGCTCCTCGGCGGGCTCAAGGTGGGCGTGACGCCGCTCGAGATGGCGTACGCCTACTCCACGATCGCCAACAACGGCGAGCGGCGGTCGAGCACGCTGGCTCCCGACGACACAGGCCCGGTGGCGATCGAGAAGGTCGAGCGTCCGGACGGCAGCGAGCTCGAGGAGAGCGAGCTCGTCAAGGAGCGCGTCTTCCCGGCCAAGGTCGGGCAGGTGGCCAAGGAGATGCTCTCGCTCGTCGTGTCGAGCGGAACCGGCAAGGCGGCCCAGGTGGGCGACGAGAACATCTGGGGCAAGACCGGCACGACCGAGAACTACGGCGACGCCTGGTTTGCCGGGCGGCAACGACCAGTGGACCGTGGCGGTATGGGTCGGCTACGCCGACAGCGTGCAGTCGATGGAGTTCGAGCATTCGGGCGGTCCGGTGGCCGGCGGGACCTTCCCGGCTGAGATCTTCCACGACTTCATGACCTCGGCCGTGGCGATCCGCGATGCCCGCGACGCGGCGAGCGGCAAGGACGACGAGGACGACGAGGCCGACGGCGGCTACGTGCCGGTCGAGCCGGTCGGTCCGAGTGACGTGCCCGACGCGGAGGAGGCAGTGCCGACCACGCCGTCCGAGCCCGGCGAGCAGGACACGCCAGAAGCCACGCCGGCGCCCGAGACCCCGCCGGAGGAGACACCCGCACCCACGCCCGCCCCGGAGGCCGCCCCGCCGCCGGAGACGCCGCCCTCAGGCGGGAACGGCGGTGGCACCGCGCCCGGTGCCACCACGGGCTGACCGGGCCGCGCGCTAGGCGGCCGCCGAGCGCCCGCCGCCCATCCCCCGGGGCCAGGGCCGCGACACGTGGCGGCTGTCGGCGTCGCAGAAGCGCCACGGGAGCTCGGGCGCCTTGGTGATGCCGATTCGCTCGCCCACCACGATCCGCGGGTCGCGCGCCCCGCGCTTGCGAGCGATCACCTCGATCGGGCCTTCCACCAGCGAGGTCCCGTTGTGAGCGAGGCCGATCCCGAGCGCCTGTGTCAGCTTGCCGGGTCCGGTGCAGAGGTCCTCGACGTGCTCGAGGCGGCGCCGCTCGCGCATCTCCTCGATCCCGTCCACGGGCTCGAGAGCCCGGATCAACACCGCCGCGCCGACCCCCTCGTCCTCGGCCACCGCGTTGAGCAGCGAGTGGATCCCGTACGAGAAGTAGACGTAGGCGCGCCCGGGCTCCCCGAACAGCGTGTGCGTGCGGCCGGTGACGCCCACGTGGGCGTGGCAGGCGGGCTCGTCCATGTGGTAGCTCTCGGTCTCGACGATGCGGCCCGCGGTTTCCCCGTGGCGGACGACGCAGCCGATCAGATCGCGGGCGACCTGCAGCACCGAGCGCGCGTAGAAGTCCGGGCCGGGCCTCATCGGGCGGCCTCTTCGAGCACCCGACGGGCGCGGGTCAGCTGATCGTCGATCCGGGCGAGCGAGGTGCCGCCGTCGGAGACCTTCGATTCGAGCCACGAGCTCTGCTCGAGCAGAGCGCGAAACCCGTCGGGCGGGAGCTGCGGGGCAAGCCGCTGCAGGTCCTCGTCGCTCAGATCTGACAGCGACCGGCCGCGCTCGACCGCCCCCCGCACGAGGCCGCCGACGATCCCGTGCGCCTCGCGGAAGGGCACGCCCTCGCGCACGAGCAGGTCGGCCACGTCGGTCGCCGCGATCAGCTCGTCCGATGCCGCGGCGGACATCCGGTCGCGGTTGAACTGGATTCCCGCGAGCATCTGGCGCGCGACCCGCAGGCAGAGCTCGAGCGTGTCGATCGAGTCGAACAGCGGCTCCTTGTCCTCCTGGAGGTCCTTGTTGTAGGTGAGCGGCAGGCCGTGCAGCACGCCGTGAAAACCGGTCAGCCGGCCAACGATGCGCGGGGCCTTGGCGCGCAGCAGCTCGGCGGCGTCGGGGTTCTTCTTCTGCGGCATCAGGCTGGAGCCCGACGCGAACGCATCGGACACCTGGCAGAAGCCGAACTCGGTCGTCGACCAGAGCACGATCTCGCCGCCGAGGCCCGAGAGGTGGGCGGCGCAGGTGGCGGCGGCGCTCAGGTAGTCGAGGACGAAGTCGCGGTTGGACACCGCGTCCAGCGAGTTCTCGGCGATGCCCTCGAAGCCGAGCTCGCGCGCCACGAAGCGCCGGTCGGTCTCGAAGTTGACCCCCGCCAGCGCTCCCGCCCCGAGCGGCAGGTCGGCCGTGGCGGTCACGCAGAAGTCAAAGCGCTGTAGGTCGCGGCGGAACCTCCAGAAGTAGGCGAGCAGGTGGTGGGAGAGGTAGACGGGCTGCGCGCGCTGGAGATGTGTGTAGCCGGGCAGGGGCCAGTCGAGGTGGCGCTCGGCCAACTCGACGAGCGTGCCCATCAGCTCCCGCAGCAGCGACCGGGCTTCGAGGCTGTGAGCGCGCACGAGCATCGCCACGTCGGTGGCCACCTGGTCGTTGCGTGAGCGGGCGGTGTGCAGCTTGCCGCCGACCGGGCCGGCGATCTCCGTCAGCCGGCGCTCGATCGCCATGTGGATGTCCTCGTCGTCGTCATTCACGGCAAACGAGCCGCCCTCGATCTCGTCGCGCACCGCCGCCAGGCCGCGCTCGATCGCCGCGAGGTCGGCCGCGCCGATGATCTCGCTCTTCGCAAGCATGCGCGCGTGCGCGAGCGATTGCTCGAGGTCATATGGCGCGAGCCGTTGGTCGAACGAGATCGACGAGTTGAGCGCCTGAAACAGCGGGTCCTGGGGATCGGCGAAGCGGCCCATGTGGGTCCGGCAGTCTCTCAGAACGCACGGCCGCGCTCGGGGCGCGGCCGCGTCCGAACCGTAGGATGCCCGCTCTTGACGACCGTGCGCAAAGCCCGGCCACAGGACTTCGCGGCCGCCGCGCGCCTGCTGCACCTGAGCGCCGCCGACATGTACGACCGCTTCAGCGGCGGTCGCGAGCGGGCGCTGCGGGTGCTAGAGCGTTCGCTGGCCGAGCCCGGTACCGCCTCGAGCGCCGAGGTGGTCTACGTGGCCGAGGCAGACGACGCGATCGTGGGCGCGATGGCCGCCTTTCCGGTCGAGGAAGCGCCGGCGCGCTCGCGCGCCTTCCTGCGCCTGGCACTGCGCGGCGCCCCTCCCACCCGCTGGCCGGTGGCCCTTTATCTCTACTGGGCGGGGGGACGCGGAGCGCCCGACCCGCCGGCGGCGGCCTTCTACGTCGACGCGCTGGCGATCGAGCCGGGGCGGCGCCGGCGCGGAGTCGCCCGCGCGTTGCTGGCGGAGGCCGAGCGCGATGCGCGCAGTCTCGGGCTGCCCGCCGTCGCTCTCGACACCACGATCGCGAACGAGCCGGCGCGGGCGCTGTATGCCAGCGAGGGCTATGACGAGGTCGCGTACTCCCCGCCGGGCCGCGGGCTACCGGGGTTCGTTGGGCTCGTCAAGCCGCTTGGCTGAGGAAGCGCTCGACGTCGGCGGCCTCGGCGTCGAGCGCCGCCGCGTCCTTGCGGGAGAGCCTGCCAAATGGCTCGAGCGCGACCTTGCCGCCGGGCATCGTCCAGGTCCCCGCCGCTCGTCCGCCCACCAGCGCGAACGGACGGAAGATGCCGTTCACGGTGATCGCCTTCTGGTGGGCGCCGAGCAGTGGCTCGCGGGAGGTCCAGCCGAGAAGCACCGGGTCGAAGGCGCCGAGCAGGAGCGGCGCCGGAAGCTCCGCCGCCGAGGGGCGGCCGGCGAGATCCACGAGGCCGTCGGCGCGCTCATCGAGCTCGGGTGCGATCGCCTCGAGGCCGGCGCGCGCGTCTCGGAGGGGCAGGCCCGCCCACTTGCCGAGGTCGCGCTGGTCGGCCGGCCCGTGACCGGCGAGGTAGCGGCGCGCCAACTCGGCGAGGGCGCGCTCGCGCTCCACGGGCGCAGGCTCGCCCAGCCACTCGCGGACCAGGACGTAGGCGTGCTCGCCGCCCACTATCGGTCCGCGCACGGCAAGGCCGCGCAGGCAGGCCAGCGCGAGGATGTGGATCAGCGCCTGGCCCTGGGTGCGCACGCCGGCGGCCGCGATGCGCTCGCCGAGCGAAGCGCGGGTGAGCGGGCCGTCCGCGGCCAGCGAGCGCTCCACGGCCCCCACGCCGCGCTCGGCCTGATCGGCGTCGACTCCGAGCTGGGCGAGCCGGCGCAGGCCGGGAGTCAGGTGCCGCGGCGCTGTGAGCGCCTGAAGCCACGGATAGTCCTCGCTTCGTACGAGGTGAAGCGTCCCGCGGTTGAGCCAGGTGACCACCAGCGAGCGGTCGCGGGTCAGCGCACGATCGACGTCGCCGGCGGACAGGCCTTCCGTGCGGGCCCGGATCGCCAGGCGAAAGCCGCGAGCGTCCTGGCCCTGCACCGCCAGCAGACGCTCGGCGACCGCCACCGGGTCCCTGGGCGGCGTCCCGCCGAGCAGTTGCGCTGTGAGGCGCTCGGCGACCAACTTGTCAAGCCGAGCCGGCCACCGCGACGGTCTGGATCACGGCGGTCAGCGCCTGTACGACCTGCTCGACCTCGCCGTCGGCGAGGTCTGGGTAGAAGGGCAGCGCGAGCGAGCGGCGGGCGACGTCCTCGCAGACCGGGAACTGCCCCTCGCGGTGGCCGAAGCGCTCCCGGTAGAGGCTCATCAGGTGGATCGCCGGCAGGTAGGGCTTGGTGTCGACGCCGCGCTCGCGCATCGCAACGACCGCCGCGTCGCGGTCCACGCCCGGCGGAAGCTGCACCACGTAGACAAACCAGCGAGCGCCGGTCGCCGCTCCGAGTCCGCGCAGGGCAGATCGAGGCCCTCGATCCCCGCAAGCGCCACGGTGTAGAGCGCCGCCACCCGGGCGCGCCCGGCGAGCATCTCGTCCAGGCGCCCGACCTGGGCGATCCCGAGCGCGCAGGACAGGTCGTCGAGGCGATAGTTGAAGCCGAGCCGGTCGTGGTCGAGCCAACCCAGGTCCGGCGCGCGGCCCTGGTTGCGCTCGGAGTCGATGCGCCCCTTGACGGACTCGTCCGGGCAGACCACGGCGCCGCCCTCGCCGGTCGTGAGCTGCTTGTTGGGGTAGAAGCCGAACACGGCCAGATTGCCGCGGGTGCCTACGGCCGCGCCGCCGGCGTGGGTGGCCCCCAGCGCCTCGCAGGCGTCCTCGACGATCCAGAGGCCGCGCTCGGCGGCCAGCGCCTCGAAGGCAGCCATGTCGGCCGGGTAGCCGAAGATGTGCACGGGGAGCAGGCCCGAGGTGCGCTCGGTCACTGCCGCCCGCGCGGCGGCCGGATCGAGGTTGAGCGTCCGCGGGTCGATGTCGCAGAAGACCGGCTGCGCGTGCTCATAGAGCAGGCAGTTGGCCGATGCCACGAAGCTGAACGGCGTGGTGAGCACCTCGTCGCCGGCCTCGACGCCGGCCGCGCGAATCGCCAGGTGGAGCCCGGCGGTGCCCGACGAGACCGCCGAGACGTGCGCCGCGCCGAGCCAGCCGGCCAAGGCGTCCTCGAACTCGGGCAGCCTGGGTCCGAGCGAGAGGCGTCCGGAGCGCAGCGTCTCCAGCACGAGGTCGGCCTCCCTCTCAGAGAGGGAGGGCTTCGCCAGCGGAATCACGGACGAACGGTGGCGGCCCGCGGCTGGTGGTGCGTGCGCCCGGGCAGCATGCCGGCCTCGAGCGAGTCCACCAACGCCTCCCAGCTCGCCTCGATGATGTTCTCGGACACCCCGATGGCGCCCCAGGTGTCGCGGCCGTCGCTGGCGTCGAGCAGAACGCGCGTGACGGCGCCGGTGCCCTTGGTCTCGTCGAGGATGCGCACCTTGAAGTTGACGAGGGAGATGTCGCGCAGGCTGGGATAGCGCTCGCCGATGGCGCCGCGCAGGGCCTTGTCGAGCGCGTGCACCGGGCCGTTGCCCTCGGCGGTCCGCACGTAGCGCTCGCCGTCCACCCAGATCTTGATCGTGGCCTCGGTCTCAACGCGCCCGTCGGCGCGCTTCTCCACGATGGCGCGCCACGACTCGAGCCGAAACAGCGGCTCGTACTCGCCGGTCTCCTTTCGGATCAGCAGGTCGAAGCTCCCGTCCGCAGCCTCGAATTGGTAGCCCCTGTGCTCGAGCTCCTTGACGCGTTCGACCACGCGCGCCGGCGGTCGCGGCGTCCACGTCCGCGCGCGCGTGCACGGTGCCCTTGCCCGACAGCTCGGACACGAGCACCCGCCGGTCGGCTCCCACGTCCGCCGGATCGATGTGCTCGAACGTGCGGGCATCGCTGTTGACGCCGGCAACGTGCATGCCGCCCTTGTGCGCAAACGCGTTCGCCCCCACGTAGGGCTGATTGGGGTTCGGCGTCACGTTGCAGAGCTCGTCGATCAGGTGCGAGACCTCGGTCAGCCGGGCCAGGCGCGCCGCGCCGATGCATTCGAATCCCATCTTCAGCTCGAGCGTCGGGACGATCGTGACCAGGTCGGCGTTGCCGCAGCGCTCGCCGTAGCCGTTCATCGTGCCCTGCACGAGCCGCGCACCGGCCTCCACGGCCACGAGCGAGTTGGCCACCCCGCAGCCGGCGTCGTCGTGTGTGTGGATGCCCACCGCCACGCCGAGCTCAGCCACCACCCGGGCGGTTGCCTCCTGCACCTGCGCCGGCAGCGACGAGCCGTTCGTGTCACACAGTGTCACCGTCTCAGCGCCGCTCTCGGCCGCGGCTGCGAGGCAGCGCAGCGCATACTCGGGGTCGTCGCGGTAGCCGTCGAAGAAGTGCTCTGCGTCGTAGATCACCCGCTTGCCCTGACCGACGAGGAAGGCGACCGAGTCGGCGATCATGTCGAGGTTCTCGCGCGGCTCCACGTGCGTGACCTTCTCGAGGTGCAGCGACCAGGTCTTGCCGACGAGCGTGCAGACCGGCGCGAAGCTCTCCGCGAGCAGCCGCAGCGCGGGATCGTCCTCAGCCGCGACGTCGCGCCGCCTCGTCATTCCGAAGGCCACGATCCGGGCGTTCTCGAAGGTCTCGCGCGAGAGCAGGTCGAAGAGCGCCTCCTCCTTGGGGTTGGACGCCGGGAAGCCGGCCTCGATCAGATCGATCCCGAGCGAGTCGAGGGCATGCGCAACGCGGACCTTCTCGTCCACCGACAGCGACATCCCCTCGCCCTGCATGCCGTCCCGCAAGGTGGTGTCGTAGATCAGCACCCGGGGGCTCGCGCCCCCGGACCCCCGCGGTGTCTGGCCGGTGGCTGGAGGGATCATCGCGGGTTCACGTCACGTCTGCGACGGCACCGGCACCAGGTCGAGCCAGTCCGCGTACTGCGCGGCGCGGCCGTGCAGGGCGTCGTCGAACGCGCTCTGGACCGCGCGCGTGATCGGGCCGGGCCGGCCGTCGCCGATCGCGATGTCGTCGATCTCGCGCATCGGCGTCAGCTCGGCGGCCGTGCCGGTCAGGAAGACCTCGTCGGCCAGCGCCAGCTCGGCGCGGGCGATGTCGCGCTCGACCAGCTCGTAGCCGAGATCGCGCGCGATCTGGATGCAGGACTTGCGGTTGATGCCGTCGAGGATCGACGCCGCCTGCGGCGGCGTGTAGATCACGCCGTCCTTGATCACGAAGACGTTCTCGCCGGTGCCCTCGCAGACGAGCCCCCGGTCGTCGAGCAGGATCGCCTCCTCGTAGCCCGCCTTGATCGACTCGATCTTGGCCAGCACGGAGTTGAGGTACTGGCCCGAGGCCTTGGAGTGCGGGATGAGCGAGTCCGACGAGATGCGCCGGTAGGACGACACTCGCGCGCGGACGCCGTTTCGCTTGCCGTCCTCGCCAAGGTAGGCGCCCCACTCCCAGACGGCGATCATCGCCTCCACCGGGTTGTCGAGCGGATTGAGGCCCATCGGACCGTAGCCGCGCCAGACCAGCGGCCGGATGTAGCAGCTCTTGAAGCCGTTGCGGGCGATCAGCTCGTGGGTGACCTCGCGCAGCTGCTCCTTCGAGAAGGGCAGGTCCATGTAGTAGAGCTTCGACGAGGCCTCGAGGCGGTCGAGGTGGTCCTGGTGGCGGAAGATCCCCGTCCCGTTCTCGGTCTCATAGGCGCGGATGCCCTCGAACACGCCCGTTCCGTAGTGCATTGCGTGCGTGAGTACGTGTACCTTCGCGTCCTCCCAGGCGACGAACTCTCCGTTCAGCCAGATGAGGTCAGCGGTGTTCACGTACTGCTCCTAGAGATTGGCGAGGACCGCCCGGGCGGCGGCCTCTGTGGTTGCATCGCCGCCGAGGTCCGGAGTCCGGAGGCCATCCTCGAGGGCGCGATCCACGGCCGATTCTAGGGCAGACGCCTCGTTCTCCATAGCCATCCCGTGGCGCAACATCAGCGCCACCGAGCCGAACATGGCCAGCGGGTTGGCGCGCCCGCTGCCGGCGATGTCGGGCGCCGAGCCGTGCACCGGCTCGAACAGCCCGGGGCCCGAGCCGTCGCCCAGCGAGGCGCTCGGCAGCATCCCCAGCGAGCCAGTGAGCATCGCCGCCTCGTCGCTGAGGATGTCGCCGAAGAGGTTCTCGGTGAGGATCACGTCGAAGTCGGACGGCCGCGAGACGAGCTGCATCGCCGCGTTGTCGACGAGGATGTGCTCGAGCGGCGTGCTCTCGCTCGCACCCAGTCGCTCGACCGTCTTTCGCCACAGGCGCGAGGTCTCGAGGATGTTCGCCTTGTCGACGCTCGTCACCTTGCGGCGAGCCAGCTCGAAGGCGACCTTCGCGATCCGCTCGATCTCGCCCACGGAGTAGACGCAGGTGTCGTAAGCGGTGTCGCCGTCGAGGCCGCGCTCGCCGAAGTAGATGCCACCGGTCAGCTCGCGCACGACCAGCAGGTCGGTGCCCTCGATGCGCTCGCGCTTGAGCGGGCTGGCGTCGAGCAGCGCCGGGCTCGGGCGCACGGGGCGCAGGTTGGCGAACAGGCCGAGCTCCTTGCGCAGGCCGAGCAGCCCCTGCTCGGGGCGCGGCTTGCCGCGGGTCGGTGGTGTCCCACTTGGGACCGCCGACGGCGGCCAGCAGCACGGCGTCCGCGTCCCGGCAGGCCTCGAGCACCTCGTCGGTCAGCGCCGTGCCGTGGGCGTCGATCGAGGCGCCGCCCATCAGCCGCTCGTCGAGCTCGAAGTCGCCGAGCTCGGCCAGCACCAGCTCGGCGGCGCGCCATGATCTCCGGGCCGATCCCGTCGCCCGGCAGGGTGACGATCCGGGGGCTCACGCCCCGGACCCCCGCAGCGGGCCGTGATGTTCAGGCGCACGTAGTCGAGCTCCGCGCCGGATCGCTCCAGCACCGCGGCCACATAGCCGTCGCGCAGCTCCTCCGGCAGCTGTTCCAGGTGGTAGCCCGAGACAGACGGTGCGCAGGTAGTTCGCCGGGTCCTCGGGGATCGCCGGGTAGGGCTCGAGCCAGGTCTCGACATCCTCGAAGCCCGCCCGCTCGAGGCGCGCGGCGGTCAGCTCGGGCCCCGCGAAGTTCCAGGGCCCGGCCCAGCCGCGCGAGGAAGCTCGGCGTAGGGCGTCTTCGCGAGCCCACCTCGCGGGCCGCCCGGTGAAAGCGCTCGACGTTGCCCTCTCCCCCGCACTGCGCCACCAGCCGGCCGCCCGGCCGCAGGGCCGCTTGCAGCCGCGCGAAGAGGCGGTCGTGATCGGGGATCCAGTGGAACACCGCGCTCGAGAAGACGGCGTCGACGGGCTCTGGGAGCTCGAGCTCCATCAGGTCCGCCTGGAGCACCGTTACCCGCGCGTGCTCACCGAGCGTCTCGCGCGCGTGCTCGACCATGGAGGGCGCCTGGTCGACCGCGATCACATGGCCCTCGGGCAGCTGGTCGAGCAGCATCAGCGTGACCTTCCCCGCGCCGCAGCCGGCGTCGAGCACGGTCTCGTCGCCGCGCAGGTCGAGGCGGTCGAGCAGCGCTCCGCGCCCACTCGACGTGCGGGGTCGAGACGCGGTCGTAGGTGGCGGCGTCCCAGTCTCTGGTCATGCCAGGGCGGTGGTCACCGGCCCGCTGCGCTCGCGCTCTGCCTCGTAGCGCTCGACGGCCTCGGCCTGCAGCAGGGTCACGCCGATGTCGTCGAGCCCGTTGAGAAGCCGGCGCCGCGTCTCCTGGTCGATGTCGAAGCAGGCCGACCTGCCGTCCCACGACGACACCTCTGCTGCTCGAGGTCGATGCGCGCGTCGCCCGCCTCCATCAGCGCCTCCACCTCGTCCTCGGCGAGCGTTACAGGCAAGCAGCCCGATCTTCGTGCAGTTCGAGTAGAAGATGTCGGCGAAGCTGGGCGCGACGATCGCCCTGAAGCCGTAGTCCTCCAGCGCCCAGGGCGCGTGCTCGCGCGAGGATCCGCAGCCGAAGTTGCGGCCCGTCACCAGGATCGGGTTCGATTCGGCAGCTCCCAGCCCGGCTGCTTTGTCCAGTCGTAGAAGAGGAACTCGCCGAAGCCGCGTTCGCTCGACCCGCTTGAGGAACTGCTTGGGGATGATCTGGTCGGTGTCGACGTCGTGGCGGTCGCAGGACCGAGATCGGCCCGCGGATCACGCGTACCGGCGTCCATGCAGGCTCCCATTCGCGGATGTCGACGAAGTGGCCCTCGATCGCGGCCGCGGCGGCCATCTTCGGGCTGACCAGGTGCGTGCGCCCGCCGCGGCCCTGGCGTCCTTCGAAGTTGCGGTTCGAGGTCGAGGCGCAGCGCTCGCCCGGCTGGAGGATGTCGGGGTTCATCCCGAGGCACATCGAGCAGCCGGCGGAGCGCCAGTCGAAGCCGGCGGCGCGGAAGACCTCGTCGAGACCCTCGGCCTCGGCCTGCCGCCTTGACCTGCTGCGAGCCGGGCACGACCATCGCGTACACCGACCCGGCGACGCGTGCGGCCGCGCACGACCTCGGCGGCCTCGCGCAGGTCGCCGATGCGCGAGTTGGTGCAGGAGCCGATGAAGACGCGGTCGAGCGCGGATCTCCTCCATCGGCGTGCCGGCCTCGAGCGCCATGTACTCGAGCGCGCGCTCGTCGCCCTCGTCGCGCGGCTCGGGCACCGCGCCGGTCACGTCGGTCACCATCGCCGGCGTGGTCCCCCAGGTGACCTGAGGCGAGAGCTCCGAGGCGTCGACCTCCACCTCGGTGTCGAACTCGGCGCCGTCGTCGGTGCGGAGCTCGCGCCACTCGTCGAGCGGCAGCGGATCGGGCGCCGCCTCGCGGCCCTCCACCCACTCGAAGGTCGTGTCGTCGGGCGCGATCATCCCCGCGCGCCCGCCGCGCCTCGATCGTCATGTTGCAGACCGTCATGCGGCCCTCCATCGAGAGGCGCCTCGATCGGCGGGCCCGCGTACTCGATCACGTGGCCGACGCCGCCGGCCACGCCGATCCGGCCGATCGTGCTCGAGGATCAGGTCCTTGGCAGTCACGCCGTAGCCGAGCTCGCCCTCGTAGCGGATGCGCATCGACCGCGGCTTGCGCTGCTGGAGCGTCTGGGTGGCGAGCACGTGCTCGACCTCGCTGGTGCCGATGCCGAAGGCCAGCGCGCCGAAGGCGCCGTGGGTCGAGGTGTGCGAGTCGCCGCAGACGATCGTCATGCCCGGCTGGGTGACGCCGAGCTCCGGGCCGATCACGTGCACGATGCCCTGGCGCGCCGAGCCGAGCGAGTGGATCGGCACGCCGAACTGCGCGGCAGTTCTCCTCGAGCGTCTCGACCTGCACGCGCGAGAGCCGGTCGCGGATCTGCGCCGCGGCCGTGGAGCCGTCGGTGGGGACGTTGTGGTCGGCCGTGGCGAGCGTACGGTCGGGACGGCGGACCGCGCGGCCCGCCATGCGCAGGGACTCGAAGGCCTGCGGCGAGGTCACCTCGTGGACGAGGTGAAGGTCGATGTAGAGCAGGCGTCGGCGACCTCGTGCGCGTCCCAGATCTTGTCGAAGCAGGGTCTCTGGCGGCATGGTCAGCTCCTTCGCAGGCCGGCGGCGACGATCGCGTAGAAGCTGCGCATCGCCCGGGCCGGGGTTCTCGAACTGGTGCGGCAGGTCGGAGTCGAAGGTCACGCTGTCGCCGTCGGCGAGGTCGTGCCCGACGCCGCCGCAAACGAAGCGCAGGGCGCCGTCGACGACCACCGCGGTCTCTCGGCTGCCGGGCTCGTGCATGGGCGGGTCGTCCGGCCTCGCCGGTCGACGCGCCGGGCGCCAGGGTGTGCAGCGAGACCTCGGCGCGCAGCCCGGGCAGCGGCGGGGTCAGCACCTCGTAGCGGTGGCGCCGGCCGCCGGCCCGGCGGCGGTCGGGCGCCCGCACGACGCTCACGCCGTCGCTCTCGTCGAGGCGCAGCAGCTGCGACAGGGTCAGCTCGAGCCCGCCCGCGATCTTCTCCGCCACCGCCAGCGTGGGACTCGTGTCCCCGCGCTCGACCTGCGAGATCATCGGCGCCGAGACGCCGCTGCGCTCGGCGAGGTCGCGCAGCGACAGGTCCATCGCCTCGCGGAGGTTGCGCACCCGCCCACCGAAGTCGCCGTTCAGCTGCACGGCTTGTACGTTATCACGTACGTTTGTATGTTTCTAGCGCGCCTGCTTGGTCGGCCGCACGAGGACCTCGTTCAGGCAGACATGCTGCGGCCTGCGTGACCGCGTACAGGATCGCGTCCGCGATGTCCTCCGGCGCGCAGCACCTCGCCGATCTGCTCGCGGCTGCGCTCCATCGCCCGCTGTGACCACCGGGTTGACGTTGTGGCCCTGCAGCTCGGTCTCGACGAAGCCCGGGGCCACGATGGTCACGCGGACGCCCGCCGTGGAGGGCCTCCTGGCGCAGCGCTTCCGAGAAGCCGTGCACCCCGAACTTGGTCATGTTGTAGACCGCCGCGCCGGCATCCGCGCGGCGACCGGCCACCGAGGACACGTTGACGATGTCCCCTCCCCCGCCCTCCGCGATCAGCGGCAGCGCGGCGTGCGTGCAGATCAGCAGGCCCCAGAGGTTCACGTCGAGCATGCGCCGCCACTCGGAGGTGTCCGCCCCGCCGACCGGCCCGAGCAGCATCACGCCGGCGTTGTTCACGAGCATGTCCAGGCGCCCGTGCTCGCCGTGCGCCGCCTCGATGAAGCCGCGGGCGGCGCGCCTCGTCGGCCAGGTCGACCTCGTGGACCGAGGCGGGGCCCTCGAGCCCCCGGCGAGGGCCTCGAGCCGGTCGCGTCGCCGGGCGCCCAGCGCGACCGTCGGCCCCGGCGCGCGACAGCGCCGCGGCCGTTGCCTCGCCGATTCCCGACGAGGCGCCCGTGATCGCCGCCACGCGGCCTGCCAGAGGCGCGTCCGCCATTTGCCGATCCTTTTCGTTAGCTGATTGCGGCCGGTTCTGCGCGGAAGTTACAAGAAGCACACGTTCGTTCATCGCATGGCATGCCAAATAGGTCGCTTTTGTCGGCGTAGCCTCCAAGGGTGACTCGCCTCCACCGCAATGTGAACGTCGCCGCGGTGGTCCTGCCGTTCGCCGCCTTCCTGATCGCGATCCCGCTCCTGTGGAACAGGCTCGTGGGCTGGACCGACCTCGCCATCCTGCTGGCGCTCTACCTGCTGTCGGGCTTCGGCATCACGGTCGGCTTTCACCGCCTGCTCACCCACCGCGCGTTTGAGACCTACCGGCCGGTCAAGTACCTGTTCGCGGTGCTCGGCACGTTTGCGGTGCAGGGGCCGGTGATCGGCTGGGTCGCCGACCATCGCAGGCACCACGCCTTCACCGACGCCGAAGGCGACCCCCACAGCCCCCACGTGGGCCACGGCGGCGGCTGGCGCGGGAAGCTGCGCGGGCTCTGGCACGCGCACGTGGGGTGGCTCTTCGACCACCCCACCGGTCAGGAGGCCGGAGCGCTACGCGCCGGACCTGATCGAGGATCGCGGCATGGTCTGGATCAGCCGCAACTTCCCGTGGATCGTCCTTGCGAGCCTCGGGCTCGCCTTCGGCCTCGGCTTCGCGCTCACCGGCACGCTCGGCGGTGCGCTGACCGCGCTCCTGTGGGGCGGCTTTGTCCGACTCTTCTTCCTTCACCACGTGACCTTCAGCATCAACTCGATCTGCCACTTCTTCGGCCGCCGGCGCTTTAGGACCGAGGATCGCTCCACAAACGTCTTCTGGCTCTCGCTGATCTCCTTCGGCGAGTCCTGGCACCACAACCATCACGCCTTCCCGCGTTCTGCGTGGCACGGCCTTCGCTGGTGGGAGCTCGATATCGGCGGCTGGCTGATCGGCGGCATGAGGCGCGTCCACCTGGCCTGGAACGTCGTTCGGATCACGCCCGAGCGCCAGGCGCAGAAGCTGGCCGCAGCCGCCGAGCGCGCGAGCCTAGAGCGCGTCGCGCATCAGGGCTAGCAGCTCGTCCTCCGCGGGCGGGTCCGGGGTGTTGGCAAGCGCCGGATGGCTCTTCACCGCTGCGGCCGCCCCGGGCAGGTGGTCGTCGGTAACGCCCAGCGTGGCGAGCCGGACGTGCCCGCAGCGGCCGGAGAGCCGCGCGACGGCGCCGGCCGCGGCCTCGGGATCCGCGGTCGCGTCACCCAGCGCGCTCGCGAGCTCGCCCAGGGCTCCCGGCGCCCGCCCCGCCATCAGCCGAGCCGAATGGGGCAGCATCACCGCGTTGGTCTGTGCGTGCGGCGAGCCCGGCGGTGCGGACGATCGACTGGCAGAGCGCGTGGTGCACGGCGATGCCGGTCGCGCCGGAGGCATAGCCCGCCAGCAGCGCGGCGAGCGCGAGCGCTTCCCGGTCGGGCGGGTCGCTCGTGATCCCGGGCGCGATCAGTGAGGCCGAGCGCAGCGCCGCGATGTCGCAGACCGGGTTCGCGAGCGGGGTGTAGAGCGCCTCCATTGCGTGGGCGAGCGCGTTCATGGCGCTCGCGGCCAGCAGCGTCAGCGGCGCGCCCGCCATGAGCTCGGGATCGGCGACGACGAGCGCCGGCCGGACCATCCGGGCGCCCTCGACCCCCTTGGGCAGCCTGTGAAAGGGCGTGAGCTCGGCTCCCGAGAGAGTGGTGGGCACGGCGGCGCAGCGCCCGGCCCCGGCCCCTGCGATCGCCTTGGCGGTGTCGACCACCCGCCCGCCGCCCAGTGCCACGACGCTCTCGTGGGAGTGGCCCCGCTCCCGCAGCAGATCGGCCGAGATCTCGTCCACCTTGCCGGTGGGGACGTTCACCACCGCGCTCGCTCGCTCCGCCAGGGCGGGAGCGCTCGACCGCGCGCGCTCTGTGGTCAGGAGCAGGTACCCCGTGAAGCCGTTCTCGGCCAGCAGGGCCTCGGCCTCGGCCGCGGCCGACGGGCCGAAGCGGATCAGCCGCTCGCCGTCGCGCCAGGTGAAGTCCTCGGGCATCCGCGGTCGAAGACTCGGTCTACGGAGTGGGGGTCTTCTTGGCCTCGCGCTCGAGCACGCGCTCGGCCTCGGCGGCGATGTCGTCGGCGAGCGCGCTCGAGAGCGCGCGCAGGTAGGCCTTGCCCGAGGCCTCGAGGATGTCGGTCGAGACACCGACACCCGAGGCGATCCGGCCGCCCAGCTCCAGCAGCACCGTCACCTCGCCGAGCGCGTCGCGTCCGCCGGTGACCGCGGAGACGTGGTACTCCTTGAGGCGCGCGTCGTGGCCGGTGGCGGCGTTGATGGCGCTGAAGAAGGCATCGACCGGGCCGTCGCCGGTGAACGAGCCCGACTCGACGCTGCCGTCGGGCATCCGCACCGAGACCTTGGCAAGGGGCGTGCGCACGTTGGAGGCCTCGACCTCGAAGGACTCGATCGCGAACGCCGCCGGCGCCTGCTTCATCTCGTCTGAGACGATCGCCTCGAGGTCGAGAGCGGTCACCTTCTTCTTCTTGTCCGCCAGCTCCTTGAAGCGCTTGAACGCGGTGTTGAGCGCGGCGCCGTCGACCTGGAAGCCGAGCTCCTCGAGCGCATTGCGCAGGGCGTGGCGCCCCGAGTGCTTGCCGAGCACGATCGAGTTGGCGACCAGCCCGATCGTGGTGGCGTCCATGATCTCGTAGGTGGTCCGCTCCTTGAGGACGCCGTCCTGGTGGATGCCGGCCTCGTGGGCGAAGGCGTTGCGGCCGACGATCGCCTTGTTCGGCTGCACCGGGTACCCGGTGAGCCTGGACACGAGGCGCGACGTGCGCGCGATCTCGCGCGTGGTCACGCCCGTCCAAACGCCCACGCTCGACTCGCGCGTGTGCAGCAGCATCACGAACTCCTCGAGCGAGGCGTTGCCGGCCCGCTCGCCGATGCCGTTGATGGCGGACTCCACCTGTCGGGCGCCGGCCATCACGCCGGCGAACGAGTTCGCGACGGCGAGGCCGAGATCGTTGTGGCAGTGGACCGACGCCGTGACCTTGGCCAGGTCGGGGACGAGCTCGAAGAGCCTGCGCCACATCTCGGCGTACTCGTCGGGCATGGTGTAGCCGACGGTGTCCGGCACGTTGATGGTCGTCGCGCCCTCGTCGATCGCGATCTGGATCACCTCGGCCATGAACTCCACGTCCGAGCGCGACCCGTCCTCGGGCGAGAACTCGACGTCGTCGGTGTACTGGCGGGCGTGCGCAACGGCCGCGCGGGCCTGGCCTTTCACGTCCTCGCGCGTGGTCTGAAGCTTGCGCTCGATGTGGATGTCGCTCGTCGCGATGAACGTGTGGATGCGCGGGCGCTCGGAGTCCTTGACCGCGTTCCAGGCGGCGTCGATGTCCTGCTTGCCGGTGCGGGCGAGCCCACAGATCACCGGGCCCTCCACCTCCCGCGCGATCGCCTCGACTGCCTCGAAATCACCCGGAGACGTGATCGGGAAACCCGCCTCGATGACGTCCACGCCGAGGCGGGCGAGCTGGTGCGCGATCTCGAGCTTCTCCTGGCGGTTGAGCGAGATCCCCGGCGACTGCTCCCCGTCGCGCAGGGTGGTGTCGAAGATCTTCACTCGGTCCTTCTCGGCGCGGTCCATGTCCGCTCGTCCCTTCGTCTGGCCTACACGCTCAAGGTTGTGCCATACGCGTCGATGGCGAGTGTAGAAGCCGACGTGCAGATATTCGCCCGCAAGCGCTCCACTCCCGAGCCTGAACGCCAGCGGATACCGCGTCGTCCCGGCCTCCGACCCCGAGCGGGCCATCGCGATCGCCGCCCGAGGCGCGGCCATCGACCTGGTGCTGACCGACGTGGTCATGCCGGAGATGAGCGGCGTCGAGCTGAGCCGGCTACTTCGCCTGATCCAACCCGATCTGCGTGTCCTGTACATGTCCGGAAACACGAGCGGAGTCGGCGTACCCGACACGGGCAACTCGCTGCCGGATCTGATCGAGAAGCCCTTCAGCGCAGCAGACCTGGTGGCGCGCGTGCAGGCGATGCTGGGCGAAGCCGAGCGCGTCCCTCTATCGTAAGCGGGCGATGAAGACAGCGTCTGAGACCGGCGTCGATATCAAGGACTCGATCCTCGACGCGGTCGGTGACACTCCGCTCGTGCGCCTCTCGCGCCTCGGGAGGTCGCTCAAGCCGCAGCTCGTGGCAAAGATCGAGGCGCTCAACCCCGGCGGCTCGATCAAGGACCGCGCGGCGGTCGCCCTCGTCGAGGCCGCGGAGCGCGACGGCAAGCTCAAGCCGGGCGGCACCATCATCGAGCCCACCAGCGGCAACACGGGCACCGGGCTCGCCATCGCGGCCTCGCTCAAGGGCTACCGCGTGATCGCGGTGATGCCGGACAAGATGTCCAAGGAGAAGATCGACCTGCTGCGCGCCTACGGCGCCGAGGTGGTGGTCGCGCCCACCGAGGTCCCGCCCGACTCGCCCGAGTCCTACTACCGCGTCGCGGACAGGCTCACCGAGGAGATCCCGGGCGCCTTCCAGCCCAACCAGTACCGCAACATGGCAAATCCCCGAGGCGCACTACCGCAGCACGGGTCCCGAGCTGTGGCGCCAGTCCGGCGGCCAGATCACGCATTTCGTCGCCGGCGTCGGAACCGGCGGGACGATCAGCGGCGCCGGGCGCTACCTGCGCGAGCAGAATCCGGCGATCCAGATCATCGGCGCCGACCCGGCCGGCTCGATCTACTCGAGCCCCGAGGTGAAGTCGTACCTGGTCGAGGGGGTAGGTGAGGACTTCTGGCCGGAGACGTTCGATCCCACGATCGTCGACCGCTACGTCACTGTTACGGACAAAGACTCGTTTCTGTGGACCCGGCGCCTGGCCGAGACAGAGGGCATTCTCGCCGGGGGCTCCTGTGGCCTCGCGGTGTACGCGGCCTACCAGGTCGCCCGGGAGCTCGACGACCCGGCCGCCATGGTGGCGGTGATCCTGCCCGACGGCGGGCGCTCGTATCTGTCGAAGATCTTCAACGACGCATGGATGCGCCAGTACGGGTTCCTCGAGCGCGACGAGGAGCTAACCGTCGGAGACGCCCTGCGGCGAAAGCACGACACCGAGGAGATTCCGCCGCTGCTCACGGTCGAGACGCACGCCAAGGTCCGCGACGCCGTCGCGCTGCTGCACGAGCACCGCGTCTCGCAGCTGCCGGTCGTCTCGGGGCACGACCCCCACACCGTGGTCGGCTCGGTGAGCGAGCGCGGCCTCCTGCGTCACGCGATGGACGATCCCGCGCTACTCGGCGCAGCGATCGTCGACGTGATGGAGCCGCCCTTCCCCGCCGTGGTCGCGGAGGACAGCGTGCGCGAGGCCGTCGAATTGCTCACCGACAAGCGCGAGGCGCTCCTGGTCAACATGCACGGCCGCGCCGCCGGGATCTTGACCCGAGCCGATCTGCTCGAGTCGCTCGCCCGGTGAGTCGCCTTCCCGACGGCGCTCGCTTCGCCACCCGCGCGGTCCACGCCGGGCTCGAGCCCGACCTCGCCTACGGGGCGGTCGTCCCGCCGATCTACCAGACCTCGACCTACGTTCAGCCGGTGCCCGGGCAGTTCGTCGAGGGCTATGACTACGCCCGCTCGGCAAACCCCACCCGCTCCGCGCTCGAGCGTGCGCTGGGAGAGCTCGAGGGTGGGCTCGGCTCATGCTTTTCGAGCGGCATGGCCGCCACCCACGCGCTGCTCACCGCCCGCTGTCAGGCCGGCGACCACGTGGTCCTGCCGCGCGACCTCTACGGCGGCACCTATCGCCTGCTGGACAAGGTGCTCGGTCGTTTCGGCCTCTCCTACGACATGGTCGATCAGACCGACCTCGGCGCGCTCGAGCGCGCCGTGCGCGAGGACACGGTCCTGATCTGGGTCGAGACTCCGACCAACCCGCAGCTCAACGTCGTGGACATCGAGGCCGTGATCGCACGCAAGCGCGGCGCGCTCGTGGCCGTGGACAACACGTTCGCCACCCCGGTCGTGCAACGGCCGCTCGAGCTGGGCGCCGACGCCGTCGTCCATTCGGCCACCAAGTACCTGGGCGGCCACTCGGACGTGGTCGGCGGCGCGGTCGTCGTGCGCGACCGCGACCTCCACGGCCAGGTGCGCTTCGTCCAGAACGCGGTCGGCGCCGTTCCGAGCCCGTTCGACTGCTTTCTCGTCCACCGCGGGCTGCGAACGCTCCATTTGCGCGTCGCGGCGCACGGCGAGAACGGGCGTGCGGTCAGCGACTTCCTGCGCGGCGCGAGCGGGGTCGAGGACGTGCGCTGGCCGGGCTTTGGCGGGATGGTGTCGTTTCGCCATCCCGAGGCCGCGCGCATCGCGGCGGCCACCCAAGTCTTCTTCCTCGCCGAGTCGCTCGGCGGAGTCGAGTCCCTGATCGAGGTGCCCCAGGCGATGACACATCAGTCGGTCGAGGACTCGGCCGCCGCCGTGCCCGAGGACCTCGTGCGGCTCTCGTGCGGCGTCGAGGCGGCCGAGGACCTGGTCGACGACCTGCGCCAGGCCCTCGGCGCTTGAGCAGCGAGATTCCCGAGCTTCCCGGTGTCGAGCACCGGTTCGTCGACGCCGGCGGCCTGCGCATGCACGTAGCCGAGGCGGGCGAGGGAGAGCCGCTCCTGCTCCTCCACGGCTGGCCGCAGCACTGGTGGTGCTGGCGCGACCTGATTCCCGCGCTCGCGCGCCACTACCGCGTGATCGCGCCCGACCTGCGCGGTCATGGCTGGACGGACGCTCCGGCGCGCGGCTACGAGAAGGAGCAACTCGCCTCGGACGTGCTCACGCTGCTCGACGCGCTCGGACTCGAGCGCGTGAGCTTGATCGGACACGACTGGGGCGGCTTCGCCGGCTTTCTGATGTGCCTGCGCGCCCCGGAGCGCTTCGAGCGCTTCGTTGCGCTGAACACCGGCCATCCCTGGCCGGCCGGCGACTGGCGCAACCTGCTCGGCATCTGGCGCTTCGCCTACCAGGTGGTGCTCGGGACCCCGGGCGTCGGCGCCCGCCTGGTCCGCGGGCGGCCCGAGCGCGTGATCGGCGGCGCGCTGAGGCGGGCCGCGGCCCATGCGCACACGTTCACCGCCGAGGACCTGCGCATCTTCAGCGAGCGCTTCCGAGACCCGGCCCGGGCCGAGGCCACCTCGCAGCTCTACCGCAGCTTTCAGCTGCGCGAGCAGTTGCCGCTGGTGCGCGGGCGCTACCGCTCGCAGCGCCTGCATACCCCGACGCTGCTGCTGTTCGGCACTCAGGACCCGGTGATCACGACCCGGATGCTCGGGGGCTTCGAGCCCTACGCCGCCGACATGAGCGTCGAGCTCGTCGACGACGCCGGCCACTTCATCGCCGAGGACCGGCCCGGGCTCGTGGCCGAGCGTGCGCTGCGCTTTCTCAAAGGTTGATCGTCCGCCCGGCTCGGAAGCCGTCGGTGGCCACGATTCCCTCCACGACCTCCGGCGGCACCGGCGAATCGGCCGTGACCAGCATCACCGCCCCGCCCGCC
Source organism: uncultured Thermoleophilaceae bacterium (assembly GCA_963762265.1). Taxonomy (GTDB): domain Bacteria; phylum Actinomycetota; class Thermoleophilia; order Solirubrobacterales; family Thermoleophilaceae; genus JACVRW01. The sequence goes on from CAVXKC010000001.1 coordinate 347,545, forward strand.
GGGTCCGCGGGCCTGCGCCCCACCGCCGCGGAGATGATGTTGATGCCGCGGTTGCCGAGCTCGGTTCCCACCCGCCCGAGCATGCCGGGGCGGTCCTCGTAGCGGAAGATCGCGAGATGGCGCTCGAGCTCGACGTTGAAGCGCGAGCCCCAGGCCTCCAGCAGATGGGAGCGGTGGCGCCTGCCAAGCGTGGTGCCGACAACGCGGCTGCGCTCGCCGCCGCTGACGATCGTCACCCGCACGAGGTCTGTGAAGTCCCGCGCGCGGGCGGCATTGGTCTGAGTCACGTCGATGCCGCGGACCTCGGCGAGCATGGGCGCGTTGACGTCGTTCACGTCCTCCTCGATGTGGCCCGACAGCACTCCCTTGAGCACCTGGACGGTGAGGATGCGCGTGTCGCGCTCGGCGATACGCCCGAGGCACTCGATCTCCAGCGCGTCGATCGAGCTGCCCTCCGCCAGCGCGACCGAAATCCGCCCGAGGTCCAGCGAAAGCGCCAGGAACGGCCCGAGCACCTCCACGTCCTCCGGCGCGATCGCCGGCACGTTGACCGCGCTCGTGACGACTCCGCCCGTGAGCGCGGCCACCACCTGCTCGGCCGCCTGCAGGCCCGCGCGGTCGGTGGCCTCGGCCGTCGAGGCGCCGAGGTGCGGGGTGACGACCACATTGGGATAGCCGAAGAGCGGATGCTTGGTGACCGGCTCGATACGAAAGACGTCGAGTGCGGCGCCCGCCACCTGGCCGGAGTCGAGCGCGTCGCGCAGCGCGTCCTCGACCAACAATGAGCCGCGCGCCACGTTGATCACGCGCACGCCCGGCTTCATCCTCCCGAACGCATCCGCGTCGAGCCAGTTCTCGGTCTCCGGCGTTACGGGGAGATGGATCGTGATGAAGTCCGCCTGGGCGTAGAGGTCGTTCGAGCTCTCGGCGCGCTCCACCCCGAGCTCGCGGAAACGCTCCCCGGCCACGTAGGCGTCGAAGGCGACGACGCGCATGCCGAAGGCGAGCGCGCGCTGGGCCACGAGCTGGCCGATCCGCCCGAAGCCCAGCACCCCGAGCGTCTTCTCGTATAGCTCGACGCCGCTGAACTTCGAGCGTTCCCAGGATCCCGAGGTGAGCGAGCCATGCGCCTGCGGCACCTTGCGCGCGAGCGCGAGCAGCATGGCCAGGGTGTGCTCGGCGGCCGTGATGACGTTGGACTGGGGAGCGTTGGCCACCATCACGCCGCGCTTGGTGGCGGCTTCGACGTCGACGTTGTCCACCCCTACTCCCGCCCGCGCCACGACCTTCAGCCGTTCCGTGCGCTCGAGCAGGTCGGCGGTGAGCTTGGTGGCGGAGCGGATCAGGATGCCGTCGAACTCTCCGATGCGGCGCTCGAGCTCGCGCCTGGTCCCAGTCGAGGCCCAGCTCGACGTCCAGACCGGCCTCGCGAAGGAGCTCGACCCCGGAGTCGCCGATCGTCTCCTTGACGAGGACCTTCACGTCAGGCCGGCTGCGCGACCGGCACGCCCGCCTCGAGGAAGACGCGCTCGGCGGCGGCCACACCGGCACCGAGGTCGGCTGGGTAGCCGAGCTCGCGCAGGCTCATCTCCAGCGCGGCCACCGTGACCACGATGTCGAAGGCACCGAAGTACCCGCAGTGCGCGATGCGGGCGATCTTGCCCGCGAGGCGGCCCTGTCCGCCCGCGATCGTCACCCCAAAGCGGTCGCGCATCAGCTTTGGCAGCGCACGGCCGTCGATCGCCTCGGGCAGCCCGGATCGCGGTGGCGACGTTCGCGTTCTCGTCGCCGTCGCCGAGCAGGTCGAGCTCCAGCGCCCGGGCCGCGTCGCGGGTGGCGCGGCCGAGCAGGCGGTGACGGTCGTAGACCTCCTGGATGCCCTCGGCCGCGATCAGGCCGAGCGCGACGTCGAGGGCTCGGACGAGGCCGACCGCGGGGGTGAACGGGCTGTCGGGCGGATCCTTCTGCTGGCCCGCGAGCGGTGCGGCCCCAGTCGAAGTAGAAGCGGCGTCCGGGAGAGGCAGCGGCGCGCTCGAGCGCCGCCGCGTTGGGGCTCGCGAAGGCGAGCCCGGGCGGAGCCATGAGCGCCTTCTGCGATCCCGCCACCACCACGTCCACGCCCCAGTCGTCCTGGGGCAGCGGAACGGCGCCGATGCCCGAGACCGCATCGACCGCGATCAGCGCGCCGTGGCGATGGCAGACCTCGGTTAGCTCGCGGATGTCGTTGATGACTCCCGTCGAGGTCTCGGAGAAGGTGGTGAACACGACCTCGACGTCGTCGTGCTCGGCGAGCTTCGCGTCGAGCTCGGCCGCGTCGATCCTGCGCCCCCACTCGGTCTCCCAGTGGACCGTCTGAGCGCCGTAGGCGTCGCAGAGCTCGGCCCAGCGCTCGCCGAACTTGCCGCAGCTGGCCACCAGGGCCGGCTCCCCGGGCCGGACGAGGTTCGCGACCGCCGACTCGAGCGCCCCGCTGCCGGAGCTCGCGAACAGCGAGGACCTCGTTGGCTGTCCCGAATACCTCCTTGAGGCGGCCGAGCACCCGCGCGTAGATCTCGACGAAGGCCGGAGCGCGGTGGTAGAGCATCGGCTCGGCCATCACCTGCGAGACGGCCGGGGGCAGCGGTGTCGGGCCGGCGGTCATGAGGTACTGCTTGAGATAGGGATCGGTCACCGAGCGGCGAGAATAGCTAGCCGCACGCACACCGCTGCGACGCGCAGCGCGGCGCTGATCGAGTCTTCGTCGAACTCGTTCTCGAGATCCCGGCGGAACTCGTCGTCGGTGATCGCCGCGACGACCACGAGCGCCCAGACGAGCGTCGCGAGCACCGCCAGGACGAGGCTGATGATGCCGATGATGAACCCGGCCTGCGCCAACCCGGCGTTCTTGGTCGTCTCGCCCGCATCGACCTTCTGCTTGCCCTTGCGCGAGTAGACGACGCCCGCGATGGCGCATCCGACTGAGACCAGCGAGGAGAGGCCGGCGGAGAGGAAGAGCAGAGCGCCGGCGACGAGCGAGAGGACGAACCCGGCAACGGCGGGGCCGTTGTCCGGCTGGACAGGTTGCGGGGCGTAGCCCCAGGCGCCCGGCTGTGGTCCTTGCTGCTGCCAGCCTTGGGGCGGGTAGCCGGGCGGCGGCGCTTGAGGCGGAGGCTGCTGCCAGGCCCCGGCCGGAGGCGGCTGCTGCTGGGGGTAGGGCTGGGGCGGTTGCGGCGGTTGCGGCGGTGCGGCTGAGCCGCCGGCGGCGCCCCGACCTCTGGCTCGGGGCCCGGCGCCTGCGGCGGCAGGAACTCCGTCGGGCGCTCTTCCGGTGGCCGTTCGTCGGCCATCGTCAGAACTCGGTGTCGATCCAGTCCATCATCGAGCGCAGCTCCTTGCCCTCGCGCTCGATCTGATGGTCCTTTTGCTCTGAGCGCATGCGCTGGAAGTTCTCCTGACCTGCTTTGTTCTCCGCAATCCACTCGCGCGCGAAATCGCCCGACTGGATCTCGCCCAAGGATCGCCTGCATGGCCTCGCGGGTGGGGTCGCCGATGATTCGCTTGCCGCGCGTCAGGTCACCGTACTCGGCCGTGTTGGAGATCGAATAGCGCATTCCGCTGATGCCCTTCTCGTACATCAGGTCGACGATCAGCTTTAGCTCGTGCAGGCACTCGAAGTACGCGAGCCGCGGGTCATAGCCGGCGTCCACGAGCGTCTCGTAGCCCGCGCGGACGAGCTCGGTGACGCCGCCGCAGAGCACGGCCTGCTCGCCGAAGAGATCGGTCTCGGTCTCGTCCTTGAAGGTCGTCTCGATCACGCCCGCGCGCGTGCATCCGATCCCCTTGGCGTAGGCGAGCACCAGCTCGCGCGCCGCCGCGCTTGCGTCCTGGTGCACGGCGATCAGGCCGGGCACGCCGTTGCCGTCGACGAACTGCCGCCGCACCAGGTGCCCTGGCCCCTTGGGCGCCACCATGCCGACGTCCACCTCGGGACCGGGGTCGATCTGACCGAAGTGGATCGAGAAGCCGTGGGCGAACATGAGCAGGTTGCCGCGGCGCGATGCCGTCGCGGATCTCGCTCTCCCAGACCTCGGCCTGCTTCTCGTCGGGCAGCAGGATCATCACGATGTCGCCCTCGCTGGCGGCGTTGGCGATCGACTCGACACGCAGCCCGTCGCCCTTGGCCTTCTCGACCGACGAGGAGTCCTCGCGCAGCCCGACAACCACGTCCACGCCGGAATCCTTGAGGTTGAGCGCGTGGGCATGGCCCTGCGAGCCATAACCGAGGATGGCGACGATCTTGCCGTCGAGCTTGGAGAGGTCGGCGTCCTTGTCGTAGATCATGCGGGCGGGGACTCTAGCCGCCTCGAAAAACTGCAGCTATGAGGGGGTGACTTCGAGGGGTCCGACGACTTCTGCTGTCTATGTGCTCCGCGGACGTATAGCTCCGCGAGCCGGGTGCCTTAGTTTGTTGTTGTATAGCCCCCACAACCTAAGGCACCCCAAGCGCCGGAGCGGTGGTGTGTCGACTAATGCTCTCTATCTGCTGATAACGCGCCCAACCCCCAGCGATCGGGGCCGACGCCTCAGTACCGGCCCGCCCACCCTAGTCACGCGTGTGGTTCTCGGGCGACGCCAGCGTGCGCTCAATCGCGCCGTGCACCGGCTCGAACATCGACGGATGCTCGCTCGGGGTTGAGGTTGGCGTTCGGGGCTATCCCGATGAAAAGTCGTCAGACCCCCTCTGGTTAGTGCAGCCGGTGGCGCAGCAGCTTTCCGCTCGCGTTGCGCGGCAGCTCGCCCACCTCGTGGACCGCCTTCGGCACCTTGAAGGGAGCCAGGCGCGCGCGACACCAGTCCAGCAGCTCGGCCGGAGCGGCCGGCGAGCGCAGCACCACGAACGCCGTGACCGCCTCGCCCCAGTCCGGGTCTGGCAGCCCGGCCACGCCCGCGTCCGCGACCGCCGGGTGGGAAAGCAGCGCCTGCTCGACCTCCAGCGGGGCGACGTTCTCTCCTCCCGTCACGATCAGCTCCTTCAGCCGGCCCGCGATGTGCAGCCGGCCGTCCTCGTCGAGGCGGCCGCGGTCGCCGGTGTGCAGCCAGCCGTCTGCGCTCACCGAGCCGCGCGACACCATCGGGCCGCGCACGAGGATCTCCCCGTCGCCTGCGAGCTCCAGCTCCACGCCGAGCATCGGCCGTCCGGGACTCCCGGCTACCACCTGCGAGCACGTCTCCGTCATCCCGTAGACCGGTATGACCGGGATGCCCGCATCCGCCGCCCATTCGAGCAGGCCCGCCGGGATCGGCCCGCCTCCGAGGGCGATCGCGCGCAGCCCCGGCGCGCGCTCGAGGCCGGCGTCACGCAGGCGGGCGAGCATCGTCGGCACGAGCGAGGCGAGCGTCACCTCCCCCGCTTCCAGGGTGGCCTTGACCCGCTCGAGGTCGAAGCGCTCGTGCACCACCGCGGTGGTGCGGTGGATCACGCAGCGGATCAGCACGTTCAGCCCGGCCACGTGATGCAGCGGAACGGGGCACAGCCAGCGATCGGCGGGATCGACGCCGAGCGCGCGGGCGGACGCGGCCGCGCTCGCGACGTGGTTTGCGTAGGTCAGCTCGACCGCCTTGGGCGCGCCCGTGGTGCCCGACGTGTGGATGACCGTATGCACGGCCTGCGGCTCGACCGTGTCGAGCAGCTCGACGGCTGACGGCGTGCCGAGCGGCGAAGCCGGGGCGGCCGGGCCGCGCGGGTCGAGGGGGACGAGCGCTGCGCCGCGGCGCGGCAGTGCGTGGAGCAGCTCGCAGAACGCGAGGCCGGGCGGCAGCGCGGTCCGGACCCGGTCACCGGGCGACACGTCGAGCCGGCGCGCGAGCCGTGTGGCGCGCTCGTACAGCTCGGCGTAGGTGAGGGTGCGGCCCTCGGCTACGAGCGCCGCATGGCCGGGCCGCGCGCGGGCCGCTGATGAGAGCCACTCGTCCAGACGCAACTATCGTACGTAGGCCGATGGCGACCTCTTGGACCGAGCAGCAGGCCCAGCGCGTAATCCGGCCGGCGGCGGAGTGGCGGCCGGGCGGCGGCGAGTACGACGACATCCGCTACGAGCTTGCCGACGGCATCGCGAAGATCACCATCGATCGTCCCGAGGTTCGCAACGCGTTTCGCCCCGAGACCTTGATCGAGGTCTCCGAGGCGCTCGACCGCGCGCGCGAGGACACCTCGGTGGGAGTGATCGTGCTTACCGGCGAGGGGCCGCTTGCGTTCTGCTCCGGCGGCGACCAGCGCGTGCGCGGTGACACCGGCTACGTGGCCGGCGGCGCGCAGGTCGGCCGTTTCCACGTGACCGACCTCCACCTCCAGATGCGCCGTACGCCCAAGCCGATCGTCGCCATGGTCGCCGGCTATGCGATCGGCGGCGGCCAGGTGCTGCACGTCGTCTGCGACCTCACGATCGCCGCCGACAACGCGCGCTTTGGCCAGACCGGTCCGAAGGTGGGCAGCTTCGACGGCGGCTACGGCGCCAGCCTGCTCGCCGCCCAGGTCGGCCAGAAGAAGGCCAAGGAGATCTGGCTGCTCTGTCGCCAGTACTCGGCCGAGGAGGCTCGCGACATGGGGCTCGTGAACACGGTGGTGGCACTCGAGGAGCTCGAGGAGGAGACGGTGCGCTGGTGTCGCGAGATGCTCGCCCTCTCGCCCTTCTCGCTGCGGCTCGTCAAGGCGAGCTTCAATGCCGCCGAGGACGGCATGGCAGGCGTGCAGCAGCTCGCCCACGACGCCAACCTCCTGTTCTATGCGAGCGAAGAGGCGCGCGAGGGACGCGACGCCTACAAGGACAAGCGCCCGCCTGACTTCGGGAAGTTCCCGAAGCGGCCGTGAGCACCTCGCGCGCGGCGCTGCGTCGCGGCACCCTGCCACTCTGGCTGCTGGCCGTCCGCCCGCGCACGCTTCCCGCGGCGGTCGCCCCCGTGCTCGTGGGAACCGCGCTGGCCGCCAGCGAGGACGAGTTTCACCTGCTCCCGTTCCTGGCCGCGCTGGTCGGCTCGATCTTCATCCAGATCGGCACGAACCTGTCGAACGACTACTCGGACGCCCGCCGCGGCGCCGACACCGAGGACCGCCTCGGCCCGGTGCGGGTGACGGCCGGAGGGCTGATGCCGCCCAAGCGGGTGCTGGTCGGCACCTACGTCGCGTTCGGCATCGCGGTCGCGGCGGGGCTCTACCTGGCCGCCGTCGCCGGCTGGGAGCTGCTCGTGGTCGGAGCCGCGTCGATCCTCGCCGGTGTCCTCTACACCGGCGGCCCGCGTCCTTACGGCTACGAGGGCCTCGGCGAGCTGTTCGTGTTCGTGTTCTTCGGGGTCGTCGCCGTAGTGGGGTCCTACTACGTACAGACCGAGGAGCTGCGCTGGGAGGCGTTCGCGCTCGCGGCGCCCGTGGGGCTGCTCGCCTCCGCCATCCTCGTGGTCAACAACGTGCGCGACATCGAGACCGATCGCCGGGCCGGGAAACGCACGCTCGCGGTCAAGCTCGGACGCGACCGCGCCCGCATCCTGTTCATGGCGATGGTGATCCTCGCCTTCGCCGCGCCCGCGGCAACCTGGGCCTGCGGCGGGCTCAGCGCCTGGCTGCTGCTTACGCTCGCCGCCCTGCCGCTGGCCCCGCCCCTGATCGAAACGGTGTCCTCGCGCACCGACGGCCCCGCGCTCAACGGCGCGCTAGCGGGAACGGGCCGCCTGCTTGCGGTGTTCTCGCTGCTTCTCTCCGCGGGCGTCCTGCTGTCGTGAAGCGAACGCTGCTGCGGCTGTCGATCCCGTTCCGCGAGCCGTTCGTGACCGCCAACGGGGTGGCCTCGGCGCGTGAGCTCGTGGTGCTGCGCCTCGAGGCCGGCGACGGCACCGTCGGGTGGGGCGAGGCGGCCCCCTTCGAGCCATACGACGGCGTGCCGCTCGATCGTGCGATCGCCGCGCTCAGCGGCGGCGGCGGGCGGCGTCCGCCCCAGGCGCGCGCGGCCGAGGAGATCGCGCGCCTCGATCTGGAGGCTCGCCAGGAGGACCGGCCGCTCGCCGAGCCCGTCAAGGACGCGCTGCCCGTGAACATGACGCTGCCCGCCGGGCCGCCCGAGGAGGTCGCCGGCCGGGCGCGCGAGGGCCTCGGCGCGGGCTACGCGTGCTTCAAGGTGAAGGTCGGCCTGCCGGACGACGTCGAGCGCGTGGCCGCGGTGCGCGAGGCCGTCGGTCCGTGGCCGGCCCTGCGCGTGGACGCCAACCGGGCCTGGTCGGTGGACCAGGCCGTGTCGTGCATCCGCGAGCTCGAGGCCCACGACCTCGAGTTCGTCGAGCAGCCCTGCCGCACGGCCGAGGAGCTGCGCCAGGTGCGCGAGCGCGTGTCGACGCCGATCGCGGCCGACGAGGCGGCCGGGTCGCTGCGCTCGATCCGGCGGCTCGTCGAGCTCGAGGCGTGTGACGTGGTCAACGTCAAGCTGGCCGGCGCCGGCGGCTTCAAGCCCGCCCGCGAGATGCTGCGCCTGGCCCGCTCGCACGGCCTCGGGGCCTTTCTGTCGAGCACGCTCGACGGTCCCTGGGGCATCGCCGCCGCGCTGCAGCTCGCGGCCTCCGAAGACGTCGAAGCTCGCGTGCGGGCTGGCAACGCTCGAGCTCTTCGACGGGCCGATGGCGCGCGTGCTCCGCCGGACCCAGCCAGGGCACGCTGCCGGTGCCCGCCGGTCCCGGGCTCGGGGTCGAGCTCAGTCCCGAGTCACTTGCCGACGTCCTGGTCGACGAAGTCCGCCAGTAGCTTCGCCACCTCCTCGGGCTGTTGTAGCTGCGGGGCGTGGCCCGCGTTCTCGACGATCGCCGCGCGGCCGCGCTTGGCGGTCGCCGGCGATCCGCTTGGCCGCTGCCGTGTAGGCCTCGTCGCGGGCCCCGGCCATCGCCAGCACCGGCAGGTCGAGCGTGAGCAGCTCGCCCCAGACCGGCTCCAGCACGCCCTGGCCGGCGGTGCGCAGCAGCATCGCCAGGTCGCGCGGGTCGTGGCTCAGGCGCCCGGCGCCGCTGGGCCTCGACCAGCGGCTCGGATTGGTCGGCGAACAGCGGCTGGCGCTCCCAGAGCCCCGACGATCTCGTCGATGGCCGCAGCCTCGATCCAGGAGGCCAGGCGCTCGTCGGCCTCGGCGCGCTCGCTGCGCGCCGCCGCCTCGTCGATGCCGGCGGTGGTGCCAACCGTGACGAGACCGCGGTAGCGCGCGGGCTCGCGCATCGCGGCTCTCAGGCGAGGCGGCCGCCGAGCGAGTAGCCGACGAGCACCGCCCCCTCCCCCGCCGTCGCCGATCTCGGCCAGGCGGCCTTCAAGGAGTGCTCGCTGTGCTCGAGCAGGACCGGCTCGTGGCCAGGGCCGAGCCGCTCGGCGACGTCGGCCCACGCGTCGCCGCGCTGCATGAAGCCCGGGATGAAGACCAGGCGCGTCACCGCAGGATGATCGCGTAGCGTCCGGCGGCCGTGGACCCGATCAACCGCACCTACGCCCCGTGCAGGCCTTCGTCGACGAACTCGTCCGCTGCGGGCTGCGCCATGCGGTCACCTGCCCGGGTTCGCGCAACGCGCCGATCGCACTGACGCTCGCCGCCCAGGAGGGCCTCGAGGCGATGTCGGTGATCGACGAGCGCTGCGCCGGCTTCGTGGCGCTCGGGATGGCGAAGGCGAGCGGCCTCCCGGTCGCGGTCACCTGCACGTCCGGCACGGCCGCCGCGAATCTTCATCCGGCGGTGGTGGAGGCGTGGGAGGCGCGCGTGCCGCTGATCGTGCTGACCGCCGACCGCCCGCCGGAGCTGCGCGAGGTCGGCGCCGGCCAGGCGATCGACCAGATCAAGCTGTACGGCGCGGCCGCCAAGTGGTTCGTCGAGGTCGGCACGCACGAGCCGAGCCGCGCGACGGCGATCCACCACCGCGCGCTCGCGTGCCGCGCCTGCTGGACGGCGGCGGGCGGGCGCCCCGGGCCGGTGCACCTCAACTTCCCGCTGCGCGAGCCGCTCGCCCCGCTCGCCGAGGAGCTCGAGCCGCCGACTGGGAGGGCCGCGCCGACGGCCGGCCGTGGACGCGAGCTGCGCGAGCAGTCGCGGCGCGCCGCACGCCGACGACGTCCAGCAGCTGGCGGCGCGGGTGGCCGCCAACCCGCGCGGGGCGATCGTCTGCGGCCCGGCGGCTGAGCCGATCGCCGAGCCCGCGGCGCGCCTGGCGGCGCCGCTGCGGCTGGCCGTTGCTCGCCGAGCCGACGTCCGGCGTGCGCTGCGGGGCGCACGACCGCTCGCACGTGGTCGCGCACTACGACGTGCTGCTGCGCGATCGAGGAGTTCGCCTCCGCCCACCGGCCCGACCTCGTGCTGCGCGTCGGCGACATGCCGACCTCGAAGCCGCTGCGCGCCTGGCTGGCCGACGCCCCGCAGGTGGTGCTCGACCCGCACGCAGCCTGGCACGAGCCGACGCGCCGAGCGGAGCTGATCCTCGAGTGCGCCGCGGCGCCGGCCCTCGACGCGCTCGCCTCCGCGCTCGAGATGCGAACCGCCGAGCACGACCCGCAGTGGCTCTGCCTCCTGGCTCAGCGCCGACGCGCAGGTGCACCCCGGGCTCTCGCCGCGGCTCCCGACCTCTTCGAGCCGAAGCTGCTCGCCGCGCTCGAGCCCGAGCTGCCCGGACGGCGCGCTCGTGTGGGTCAGCTCGTCGATGCCGATCCGCGACGTCGAGTCGTGGTTCCCGCAGTCGCCGAAGCGACCTGCTCTTCCTGGCCAACCGCGGCGCCAACGGGATCGACGGGGTCGTCTCCTCGGCGCTCGGCGCGGCGCTCGCGAGCGGACGCCCGACCTGGCTGCTGACCGGCGAGCTCGCGCTGCTCCACGACGTCGGCGGCCTGCTCGCCGCGCGGCGCGCCGGCGTCGAGCTCGACGATCGTCTGCCTGGACAACGGCGGCGGCGGGATCTTCGACTTCCTGCCGGTCGCCGAGCACGCCGACCGCGGCGCCTATGAAGAGCACGTCGCCACTCCGGCCGGCATCGACGTGGAGACGTCGCCGGCGCCACGGGTCGCGTCAGGGTGGTGCGCACCGACCGCCGCGACAACGTGAGGCTCCACCGCGAGGCGATGGAACGGGTGGCTCAGAGCTTGGTGTAGCCGACCCGGTCGACCTTCCTGTGGTAGCGCTCGCCGGTCTTGCCGCCGGTCACCGCGACGAGCAGCGTGCGAGCACGGTGGCGGCCAGCGCGATCGCGGCGCCCGCGGTCAGGGAGCCCTCCTCGATCGGGATGCGCGGCAGGTTGAGCCGTTCGAGCACGTTGTACTCGGCGCCGAAGAGCGCGCCGAACACGGCCAGGACGACCGTCACGGCCAGCCCGAGCGCCCAGACCGCCAGCGCCCTGGCGTCCGCCGTCGAAGCGCGACATGCGCCCGCTCACGTAGCCGCCGCACGCAGTAGGCCACGCCGAGCACAGCGATCAGCAGGATCGCCGCCGATGATGCCGATGGTCTCGGCGTTCTGCTCGGCCTCGGCGCCGCTCACCTCCGACAGCCCGAAGGCGGCCCCGGCGGCACTCAGCAGCCCGAGCAGCATGGCGGCCATGCCGACGGAGACGAGCCAGCCGAAGAAGGCCGATCCCCAGTTGATGCCGCCGAACTCCTCCCTCTGGTGCGCGCGCATGTGGCGGGTGGCCTCGGCGCCGCGCTGGCGGGTGCGGATGTCGCGGACGGCGTCGCTATCGGACGTGTCGATGTCGGGATCGCGAGTGAAGCGAAGAGCCTCGGCCTCGCGGACCCTCTCGGCCTCGCGGACCCCTTCCGGCTCTCGCCGGGCGGTTGCGACGCCGCCCCGCACGGCGTCGCCCTCATCGCTGGACGTCTTCCTGAAGCGCTCGAACATGTTCCGGCCTCCCTCGCGGTGTCTCCAGTCCGGTTGCCCGCGTCAGAGGGCGGGAAACGTGCGCTCAGGACAGCAGCGGGAGCAGCGCCTGGAGCTTGACCTCGGTCTCGGCGAGCTCGTCGGCGGGCACCGAGTCGCGCGACGATCCCGCAGCCGGCGTAGAGGTGCGCCACCGTGCCGCGCAGCAGCGCGCAGCGGAGCGCAACGCAGAACTCGCCGTCCTCGGCGAGGTCGGTCCAGCCCACCGCGCCGGCGTACCAGCCGCGATCGAGCCCCTCGAGCGCCGGGATCAGCGGCAACGCGCCGCGTCGCGCGGCTCGCCGCCCACCGCCGGCGTCGGCGAGCAGCATCCCGGCCAGCTCGACCGCCGGGAGCGGATCGGCGAGCTGTGCCCGGATCGGCGTGGCCAGGTGCTGGACGTTCTGGACCTTGACGAGCACCGGCTCGTCGGCGCGCCGTGACCCAGACGCTGACCGGCTCGAGCGTGCGCTCGATCCGGCGCGCGACGATCGCCTGCTCCTCGCGGTCCTTGTCGCTGCGCAGCAGCTGCTCGCCGAGGTGGTCGTCGACCGCCGGGTCCGCGCTGCGGCGCGTGGTGCCGGCGAGCGCGACCGTCTGGGCGCGCGGCGCCGTCGCGGCGCACCAGCAGCTCGGGGCTCGCGCCGACGAAGGCCAGCTCCGGCGTGCCGACGCACCAGCAGTAGCAGGCCGGGAAGACCTCGCGCAGCGCGCCGAGGACGGCGCCGGGGTCGTGCGGCCGTGCGGCGTGGACGCGCACCTCGCGGGCCAGCACGAGCTTCTCGAGCTCGCCCGGCGCGGATCCGCTCGACGGCGCGCTCGACCGCGTGCTCGTAGTGCGCGGGCGGCGCGGCGCTCGCGACCCGGGTGCGCTCGACGGGGTCGGGGTCGAGCAGCGGCATCGAGGCCGGCCGCGAGCTCCGCCGCGCGCCGCTGCAGGCCGCTCCGTCGACGCGCCTGCGGCGTCGGTCGTCGGCGTGCAGCGACCGCGCGAGACGGTGAGCCGCGCCTCGCCGCGATGCCGCGCGAGCGAGATCTCGGGCAGCACCAGCGATGCCGGGCGCGAGCGACGACCACTCCGGCGCCGGCGCCGCCGTCGTGGGCGAACGCGAAGCCGCCGACGAAGACCGGCCCGGCGGCGGGCGGGCGGTCCGGGTCGCGCGCGGGATCGTCGCCGAACGTCCGCGCCGCGCCGAGCTCGCGCGCGCGCGCGGCGACCTCGCGCGAAGCGCTCCGGGCCGCGAGCCTCGACGCGATCGCGCCTGCCGAGCCCGGCGAGCGCGAAGCCGTCCGCGGTCGGGCTGCTCGAAGCAGAAGAAGCGGTCGTCGGCCGGCGCGCGGCCAGCACGGCCGCCGAGAGGTCGAGCTCGGCCGGCGATCGCGACGCGTCACCGCCGCGACGGCACGGCCGGCCCGCTCGCGCTGCGAGCGCCGTCGCGCTGATCGAGCCGGCGCTCGAGCAGCGCCGAATGCCGCGGCGCCGAGGGCGAAGCCGGCGGACGTGGCGCGAGTGAGCACGGTCCAAGTTCGACGGAAGCGTCCTGGGTCGCGGGGTCAGTGGACCTACAAGCCAGGACGATGGCGCCGGCAACGGCCCCTGCGCGGTGGGCGGCGTCAGGTCGCCGAGCGGCCGCGCGACACCGCGATCTCGCCGGTGCGGACCATCTCGATCAGGCCGAACGGGCGGACCATCTCCTCGAAGGCCTCGATCTTGTCGTCGGTGCCGGTGACCTCGACCGTCACCGAGCGCTTCGAGACGTCGACGGTCTTGCCGCGGAAGATGTCCGTGAACTGCATGACCTGCGCGCGCGCGTCGCCGTCCTGGCGGAGATCTTGAACAGCGCCAGCTCGCGGGCGACCGTCTCGCGCGGCTCGAGGTCGCGGATCTTGATCACGTGGACGAGCTTGTGCAGCTGCTTGGTGACCTGGTCGATCGGGTGCGCGGCGCCGTCGACGGTGAGCGTGATGCGCGAGATCGACTCGTCGTCGGTCGGGCCGACCGCCAGCGAGTCGATGTTGAAGCCGCGACGGGCGAACAGGCCGGCGATGCGCGCCAGCACGCCGGGCTTGTTCTCGACCAGGATCGAGAGGACGTGCTTGCGGCCGGTGCGGATGCCGCCGGTCGACCTCGAGGTCCTCGAGGTTGAGGATCTCCTTGGTTCCGGCTCACCCATCGCCTCAGCCCGACCATGTCCCGCGCGGCCTGCCCGGCGGGGATCATCGGGTAGCAGTTCTCCTCCTTGGTCACGCGCACGTCCACGAGCACCGGGCCCGTCGGTCGGCCAGCGCGGCGCGGAAGGCGTCCTCCAGCTCGCCCTTGTCGGTCACGCGCATGCCGGTCGCGCCGAACGCCTCGGCCAGCTTGACCCAGTCCGGGCTCGCGCCCATCTCGACGGAGGAGTAGCGCCTGTCCCAGAACAGCTCCTGCCACTGGCGGACCATGCCGAGGTAGCCGTTGTTCATCAGGAACACCTTCACCGGGATGTCCTCGGTCACGCAGGTGGCCAGCTCCTGGACGTTCATGATCAGCGAGCCGTCGCCGGCGAGGCAGACCACGTCGTCGTCCGGGCAGGCCACCTTCGCGCCCATCGCCGACGGCAGGCCGAAGCCCATCGTGCCGAGGCCGCCGGAGTTGATCCACTGGCGCGGCCGCGTGAAGTCGTAGTACTGCGCGGCCCACATCTGGTGCTGGCCGACGTCGGAGGTGACGATCGCGTCGCCGCCGGTGGCCTCGTACATCGCCTCGACCATGCACTGCGGCTTGATCTCGGAGTCCGCGCAGTCGTCGTAGCGCAGCGGGTGCTTCTCCTGCCAGCCGTGCGATGCGCTGCCACCAGCCGTCGAGGCGCGCCGGGTCGGCGCTCGAGCGCCCGGTACTCGGCGGTCAGCTTCGGCAGGATGCTCTTGGCGTCGCCGACGATCGGGATGTGCGCCGGCACGTTCTTCGAGATCTCGGCCGGGTCGACGTCGATGTGGATGAACTTCGCGCGCGGCGCGAACTCGGACAGCTTGCCGGTGATGCGGTCGTCGAAGCGGGCGCCGATCGCGACGATCAGGTCGGCCTCGTCCATCGCGTAGTTGGCGGTGCGCGTGCCGTGCATGCCGAGCATGCCGAGCCACTGCTCGTGGTCGGCCGGGAACGCGCCCAGGCCCATCAGCGTGCAGGTGACGGGCAGCTTGTCCGACAGGCAGAGCTCGCGGAGCTCCTTCGCGGCGTTGGCGTTGATCACGCCGCCGCCGCCGTAGATCACCGGCCGGCGCGAGTTGGCCAGCGCCTTGGCGGCCAGCCGGATCTGCTTGGCGTTGCCCTCGGTGGTGGGCTGGTAGCCGGGCAGGTGCGACCTTGTCGACCGGCTCGTAGGGGATGTCGGCGCGCGAGAGGTCCTGCGGCATGTCGACCAGCACCGGGCCCGGGACGACCGGTGCGGGCGATGTGGAACGCCTCGTGGATCGCCTTCGGGATCTCGCGCGGGTCCTGGATCAGGATCGAGTGCTTGACGATCGGCATCGTGATGCCGGTGATGTCGGCCTCCTGGAAGCCGTCGGTGCCGATCAGCTCGGTGCGCACCTGGCCGGTGATGAAGACGGTCGGCACGCTGTCCATCATCGCGTCGGCGATCGCGGGTGACCAGGTTGGTCGCGCCGGGGCCGCAGGTGGCGAGCGCCACGCCGACCGCCCGAGGCCTTCGCGTAGCCCTCGGCCGCGTGGCCCGCGCCCTGCTCGTGGCGGCACTGGACGTGGCGGATGCCCGCGTCGTAGAGCGCGTCGTAGGTCGGCAGGTTGGCGCCGCCGGGGATGCCGAATACGTGCTCGACGCCCTCGGCCTTGAGGCATTCCATGATGGCGTCGACGGCTCGCATGGCGAGCCAGCTCCTTCCGAGGACGAGACGAGCGAGCCTACCGGGCCGGACAGCGCTCTCCATCCGGCCGAAGTCGAGGTCGCGCCCGCAGCGCATGCAGACCTGGTCGTGCAGCGCGACGACGTTGCCGCACTCGGGGCACTGCGCGCAGCGGCTCGTCGCGCTCGCAGCGATAGAAGAGCGGCGGCGAGCGTGCCGAGCAGCGGCAGCACGAGCGCCGATCAGGAACCAGATGAAGAACGAGCTGCCCTTGATCTTGCCGATCGATGCCCGGCCGAGAGGCCGCAGAAGAACAGGACGACGTACTCCACGAACTGCCACCCGCGCTCAGCGCAGGACGCCGATCGCCCAGACGACCGCGACGACCGCGACGCACCGCGACGACGATCCAGGCGACCGCCGCCACGACGCCGAGCACGACCTTGAAGAGGACGCAGGCGGCGATCAGCAGCACCGCGATCGGCGAGCAGCTTGCGACCTGCATCCGCAGGCTCATTTCACCCATGGGATCGAAGTCTGGCAGGGAGCGCAGCGCTTCAGAGCAGCCGTGCGCGGGCGGGTCGGCAGGTAGCGGTCGAGCCCCGGGCAGCGGCACCGAGCACATCACCCAGCTCGGCCAGTGCACGCTGAAGCCGAGCCGGCGCAGCCGGTCGCAGCAGCCACCAGGAGTCGGTCGTGCAGAACACGCCGAGGCTCTCCGGCTCCTGCGTCTTCGCCACGCGGTCGAGCGCGGCCAGCACGACCGGCACGAGGTCCTCGGGCCTCCTCGCCCACCGCCGGGCCGATGTCGCCGTCGGAGCTCGACCCAGCAGAGCGCGGTCGCGCTCGCCGCCCTCGCCGTCCATCGTCGCCAGGCAGGTGCGGGTGCGGCCGAAGAACTCGTGCAGCAGCGGGCGCTCGTGGCCGATCGCCGGCGGCTCGAGGCGCTTCCACTCGCGCCACGGCGCGCTCGGGGGTCGAGCACGTGCACGGCCGGCTCGGTCGGCGTCGATCTCGTGCGAGCGGCGCTCGAGGTACTCCTCGGCGCGGTGGCGCATGTGCCAGTGGCCGCTCACCGGCATCACGCCGAAGTCGGTGTAGAGGCGTGAGGTCGGCGGGCCTGCCGAGCCGCAGCACGACGCGGCCGAGGTCGGGCGTCGGGCGGCTCGGGCCAGCAGCGCTCGAGCAGCGCCCGGCCCACTCCGCGCCCGGCGTGCGACGGCGCGACCCACAGCTCGGTCAGCTCGTCCATCTCGCCGAAGCGCGCGACGCGCGCGTAGCCGACCATCTCGTCGTCGTCCTCGCAGATCAGAAAGCAGCCGTCGGGCTGGGCGACGATGAACTCGAGCAGCGGCGCGCTCGCGCTGCCACTGCGCGTCGAGGTCGTCCGCGGTCGCGCTGGTGGTCGGCGCGGCAGCAGGCCGCGCTCCCTGCGCGAGGCGTCCAGGCCGGCCTCGCCCAGCTCGAAGGTCGCGCGCAGGTCGCTCGCGCGTGCCCTCGCGGAAGGCGAGCACGCTCACTCGCCGGGCGCCTCCTCGGCCTGCGTCCGCTCGAGCGCGGCCGGGTGCCCGAGCTGACCGAGCTCGGCCGAGGCGCGGCCGAAGAACAGGCCGACCGTCCAGTCGAGCGCCAGCCGCACCTGGCGCGCCAGGCCGGGCATCATCGCGAGGTGGTAGGTGCGCGCCGCGAACCAGGCCGGGAAGCCGCGCAGGCGCACGCCGAGCATCGTGCGCGACCGCCTTGTGCTGGCCCATGTCGACGAACACGCCGAGCGTGCGGTAGCGGAACGGCTTCGGCGTGGCGCCCGCGCGAGCGTCGCGGCCACGTTCTCGGCCACCCGTCGCCCCTGGCGGATCGCGTGCTGGGCGGTCGGCGGGCGAGGCCTGGCGGCGGTGCTTGGCCGGGTCGGGCACGGCCGCGGCGTCGCCGATCGCCCAGACGTTCTCGCGGCCCTGCCACGCGCATCGTCGCGTCGACCTCGATGCGCCCGCTCTCGGTCGAGCGGGAGCCCGAGCCGGCGCCACCACCGGCGCGCGGCTTGACGCCGGCCGTCCAGCAGACGGTGCGCGCCGGGATCGCGCTCGCCGGTCGACAGCGTTGCCGAGCCGGCGTCCACCGACTCGAGCATCGTGCTCGGTGCGGATCTCCATGCCGCGGCCGCGCAGCTCGCGCGTGGCGAACTCGGCGAGGCTCGCCGGGATCTCCGGCATCACGCGATCCCGCGCCTCGACGAGGATGAAGCGCGTCCCGGTCAGGCGGCAGCGCGGGTAGCGCGTCGATCACGTCGGCCACGTAGTCCTGGAGCTCGGCGACGCCCTCCAGCCCGGCGTAGCCCGCACCGACGAACACGAAGGTCAGGTACTCGCGCGCGGCTCTCGTCGTCGGGCAGCGACTCGGCGATCTCGAGGTTGAGCAGCGCCCGGTTGCGCAGCGCTATGGCGTCGGCCAGCGTCTTGAAGCCGACGCCGTGCTCGGCCAGGCCGGGCACCGGCAGCACGCGCGACACCGACCCGAGCGCGACGATCAGCTGGTCGTAGCGGAGCGTCTCGTCGCGGCCGTCGACGGTGCGTACCCGCAGGTCGCGCATCGCCGGGTCGGCGCCGGTCACCGTCGCCAGCCTGGATGCTCCGTCCACTCGAGCTCCTCGCGCAGCGGCACCACCACGTGGCGCGGCTCGAGCGAGCCGGACGCCGCGCCGGGCAGCAGCGGCGTGTAGAGCAGGAAGTTCACGTCGCTGACGAGCACGATCCGCGCGCTGTGGCGCGGCAGGCGGCGCTCGAGACGCCGCGCCGCGTACAGCCCGCCGAAGCCCCCGCCGGCGATGACGACGTCGTGGGCCACGGCCGCGAGGCTAGCGCGCGGCGCCGCGGTGCCGCGTCGCAAGCGCCGGGCGCATCCGCTCGGGCAGCCGCCGGCGCACCCGCCAGGGCGCGCCGGCGAAGGCGTGGTTGGCCACCGTGGCGAAGCCCTCCTCGTCCACCCGCAGCGCGAGCAGCAGGTGGGCGACGCGGTCCGATGGCGGCAGCTCGGGCTCGGTGACGCGCAACGCAGAAGCAGTGCACCCGGCGCGCGCGCCGGGGTGACCAGCAGCGCGCCGGCCTCGCCCACGAGCCACACGCCGAGCTCGCCGCGCTCGAGCGCCAGGCCGGTCGCGCTGCTGCAGCTCGCGCTCTTCGTGGCCGAGCAGGTCGCCGAGCAGGCCCTGGGCCACCGCCTCGGCCGCCTCGTTGCGCGGGCCCTTCGGGCGCACCACGCTGGCGCCCCGGAAGGCGTAGAGCTCCGGGATGATCCAGGCGTGCGCGATCGCCACGAGCGCCACCGGGGCGGCGATCGGCGCAAGCCACAGCATCGCCGCGCCGGCAGCCAGGAAGGGGACCGTGTAGAGCAGCGTCCAGGCGTGCCAGATCCGCCCCCAGCGCCGCAGCCAGCGCTGGTCGGTGCGCTGGCGCCAGGGAACCGACGCCAGCTCTGGGAAGCGCGTGGCTGCGCTTGGCCGGCGCTCATCGCTAGCCGCCGGCGATCGGCCGCCGCATGATCACGAGATCGGCTTCGCGCGGCAGCTCGCGCACGTGGGTGGCCTTGCCGGCGCTCTCGGGCACCGTGCCGATGTAGCCGAGCTCGGTCTGCGAGCGAAACTCCTCGACGGCCGCCGCGAAGGCCGCGTCGTCGACCTCGGTCCACTCCGCCAGCGTGGTGTGCCCAGTGCCGTCCATTCGAATAAGTCGAGCCATACGCTCCTCCTTGGATGTCCTCCCAGGATGGTACGGCCCCGTCGCGGTTTGCCGAGCTATGCACGGGTAGTCAGAACGGGAACGTTTCCGACTGATCGAGAGGACTGGCATGGCCACCAAGACCAACAGCCGAAGCGCGCGAGCAGCGCGGACCCCCCGCAGCCGCGGTCGCATCACGGGAGGACGCTCGACCAGAGGCGCCGGCAGCGCCAAGCCCACGGGCCCGATGGGGCTGCTGAACCGTGTGACCAGCGGCCTCGGTCGCACCGGCGCGCGCGGCAGAAGCACAGGCGGCGACTTCGCCACCAAGGCGAGCTCGTTCGTCAGCGGCTTCCTGAGCAGCGGCAAGGACAGAGGCGGGCGCAGGCGCCGGTAGATTCTCGCTCCACCGTCCTGTCCTGAGGTTCCATAGCGACCACAAGTCAGGACAGCGCCGAGATTCGCCCCTAGGCCGCCGGGCCGGGCTCGGGGGGCGCTCAGCCGTCGAGGCGCTCGCGGATCATCCGCTGCACCTCGCCGCCGTCGGCGCGGCCCTTGGTCTCGCGCATCACCGCACCCACGATCGCGCCGATGGCCTGGTCCTTGCCGGCGCGGATCTTCTCGACCGCGTCGGGGTTGTCGGCGATGGCCTGGTCGACGATCGCACCCAGCTCGTCCTCGCCGGCACGGCCGAGGCCCTGGGACTCGACGACCGCCGCCGGATCGCCGCCCTCGGCCACCAGCACGCCGAGGACGTCGCGTCCGGCGGCCGACGAGACCTCCTTGGCGGCCACCATCGCCACAAGCCGCGCGAAGGCGGCGGGCTCGAGCTTGGTCTCCGCGGGGTCGCCGTCGCCGATCCGCGCCGTGAGCTCGTTCGTGGTCCAGTTGGCGAGGACGCGAGGGTCGCCACCGTCGCTCGGAGCGCGGCCTCGTAGAAGTCGCCCAGCTCGGCTCGGAACGCCAGCAGCTTGGCGGTCTCTCCGGGCAGGCCGAGCTCGCGCTCGAGCCGCTCGGCGCGCGCGGCGGGCAGCTCGGGGAGCGCCGCGCGGGCGCGCTCGAGCATCTGCTCGGTGGGCGCGATCGGCACGAGGTCGGGCTCGGGGAAGTAGCGGTAGTCGTGCGCCTCCTCCTTGGAGCGGAGCGAGGTGATCTGGCCCGACTGGGGATCGAAGTGGAGCGTCTCCTGCTCGATCTCCTCACCCGCGGCGAGCGCGGCGCGCTGGCGCTCGATCTCGGCCTCGATCCCGCGCTCGAGGAAGCGGAACGAGTTCATGTTCTTCAGCTCGGTCTTGGTGCCGAGGGTCGTCTCGCCCGCGGGGCGGATCGACACGTTGGCGTCCATCCGCAGCGAGCCCTCCTCCATGTTCACGTCGGAGACGCCCATGCGCCGCAGCGTGGCCTGAAGCAGGCGGCCGAAGTCCGCGGCCTCGGCGGCGCAGCGCAGGTCGGGCTCGGTCACGATCTCCACGAGCGGGGTGCCGCCGCGGTTGAAGTCGACGACGCTCGACTCGGCGCCGTGGATCCGGCCGCTGGCACCGGCGTGGACGAGCTTCGCCGCGTCCTCCTCGAGGTGCACGCGGTGGATGCGAACGTCGCCGAGGCGCCCGGCGCCGGCGAGCGGAAGGTCGTACTGGCTGATCTGGTAGCCCTTGGGCAGGTCCGGATAGAAGTAGTTCTTGCGGTGGAAGATCGAGCGCGGCGCGATCTCGCACTCGAAGGCCATCGCGATCATCAGCGCGAAGTGGACGGCCTCGGCGTTGGTCACCGGCAGCAGTGCCGGGGTGGCCGAGGCAGACCGGGCAGGTGTGCGTGTTGGGGTCGTCGCCGAAGGAGAGCGCGCAGCCGCAGAACATCTTCGTCCGCGTCTTCAGCTGGACGTGGATCTCGATGCCGATCACCGGCTCGTAGACGCGCGCGGCCGGCTCGGTGATGGTCATGGGCGCGGCGTCCTCTCGAACCCGATCGCCTGCTCGAGCGCGTGAGCGGCGTCGAGGATGCGGCCCTCGCTGAACGCGGGCCCGGCGATCTGAAAGCCGACCGGCAGGCCGTCGGAGAGGCCCGCCGGAATGGAGACGGCGGGGAGGCCGGCGAGCGACATCGGCACCGTGAAGTAGTCGGACAGGTACATCGCGAGCGGGTCGGCCGTGCGCTCGCCGAGCTTGAAGGCGACCGTCGGCGACGTTGGCGTGACCACGAAGTCGACGCGCTCGAACGCGGCCCGGAAGTCCTCGACGATGCGCGTCCGCACCCGCTGCGCCTTGCCGTAGTAGGCGTCGTAGTAGCCCGACGAGAGCGCGTAGGTGCCGATCATGATGCGGCGCTTGACCTCGTCGCCGAAGCCGTCGTGGCGGGTCTGCTCGTAGAGCGAGGTGAGATCGTCGTCGGAAGGGGTGCGCATTCCGAAGCGCACGCCGTCGTAGCGCGCGAGGTTGGCGCTCGCCTCGGCGGGCGCGATCACGTAGTAGGCCGAGAGCCCGTGGCCCGCGTTCGGCAGGTCGATCTGTCTCGACGGCGCCGCCGAGCTCCTCGATGCGGGCGATCGCCTGGCGGCAGACATCGCCGACCCCGGGCTCGAGGCCCTCCTCCTCGAGGCCCCAGAGGCCAAAGCGCAGCCCGTCGAGGCGCTCGGCGCTCGGCTGCGGGATCTCGCCCTCGATGCCCTACGAGGTGGAGTCGCAGGGGTCGCGGCCCTGGAGGTGCGCGCAGCAGCAGCGCGGCGTCGGTGACGTCGCGCGTGAGCGGGCCGCACTGGTCGAGCGAGGAGGCGAAGGCGATCATGCCGTAGCGGCTGACCGCGCCGTAGGTGGGCTTCAGGCCGACGATGCCGCAGAGCGCGGCCGGCTGGCGGATCGAGCCGCCGGTGTCGGTGCCGATCGCCCAGGGCGCCGTGCCGGCCGCCACCGCCGCGGCGCTGCCGCCGCTCGAGCCGCCGGGCACGCGCTCGCGGTCCCACGGGTTCTGCACGGGTCCGAAGCCGGAGTTCTCGGTCGACGAGCCCATGGCGAACTCGTCCTGGTTGGTCTTGCCGAGCACCTCCGCGCCCGCCGCGCGGAGGTTGCGGACGCTCGTGGCGGTGTAGGGCGGGCGGTAGCCCTCGAGGATCCGCGAGCCGGCGGCGCTGGGCACGCCCTCGACGCAGAAGAGGTCCTTGACCGCCACCGGCGGCAGGCTGCCGCCCGCGTTGTCCTCGCGCCACCCAGAGATAGGAGCCGAGATCGTCGCCCGCGGCGCGCTCGCGCCAGAACTCGAAGAGCTCGTCGCCGGAGAGCTCGCCGGCGCGCCACGCGCTCGCCCTGCTGGGCCGCTGTCAGCTCGAGCAGCTCGCTCATGAGGCTCCCGGGCTGGGCACGCGAAAGCCCTCGGCGGAGGCGTCCGGTGCTCCCTCCAAGGCCCGCTCGCGGGGCAGGCTCGGCCGCGGCACGTCCTCGCGCAGCACGTTCTGGAGGGCGACCACGTGCGAGGTCGGCTCGACTCCCTCGAGGTCGAGCTGGTCCATCAGCTCGACGTGCTCGAGGATCTTCGAGAGCTCCCCGGTCATGCGCTCGACCTCCTCGTCGCTCAGCCGAAGCCGGGCGAGCCGGGCCACGTGCAGCACCTGGTCGCGGTCGATCATCGCTGGCGATTGTAGGAGCGCATCACGGCCTCGGGGCCGAGATGGTCTCGATCTCCGGCGGCGCCGGGACGGGACTGCCTGCCTGGTCGGTGAGCTCACCTGGCCGCGAAGGCCGCTCGTCGCGCATGGCCACCAGCCCACCGGCGACGATCCCGAGCGCGGCGGCCAGCGCGAGCCACAGCCCCCATTCGCGGCCATCGGCGCCGTTCGGCAGGCTGAGCGCGCGCCCCGCGACAAGGATCCCCGCGGCGATCCCGGCGTACGTGACGAGAACCGAGAAGGCGATCGGCACGGCGGGAACCCTCTGGCCGGCCGTCAGGAGCAGAAACGCGAGCGCGCACGCGGCGACGAGAGCCAGCACGACGTCGAGCGCGGCGAGCGCCTCCCAGCCCGTGAGCCGGGGCGCGTCGTACCACGGCAAGAACAGCGAGACCAGCAGCGCCACCCCGCAGGCAGCCGTGATCCATTCGCCGGCGCGCAGCCTTCGCAGGTCCATGCGCGGGCAGGCTAACGGGCGCGCTGGGCCGCGCGCAGCGTGTTGACCAGCAGCATCGCCCGCGTCATCGGCCCGACCCCGCCCGGCACCGGGGTGATCGCCGCGGCCTTCTCCTTGACGGCGTCGTAGTCGACGTCGCCCACCAGGCCGTCGTCGGTGCGGTTTGTGCCGACGTCGATCACCACCGCGCCCTCGCTCACCATGTCCGCCGTCACGAGCCGCGGCGAGCCGACGGCGGCGATCAGCACGTCCGCCTCGCGGCAGACCGCCGGGAGGTCGCGCGTGCGCGAGTGGCAGTGCGTGACCGTCGCGTTGGCGCCCAGCAGCAGCTGCACGAGCGGCTTGCCGACGAGGATCGAGCGGCCCGAGCACGACCGCGCGAGCGCCCTCGAGCTCGGACGTCGGCCTCGCCGAGCAGCTCCATCACGCCGGCCGGCGTGCACGGAACCATCGCCTCCTCGCGGCCCTGCATGAGCAGCCCCGCGTTGATCGAGGTGAGGCCGTCGACGTCCTTGGCCGGGTCGATCAGCGAGATGAACTCGTCCTGGTCGAGGTGGTCCGGCAGCGGGAGCTGGAGCAGGATGCCGTGCACGCGAGCGTCCGCGTTGAGATCGCGGATCAGCCCGGCCAGCGTCCTGGCCGATACGTCAGCGCCGGGCTCGTGGTGGAACGACTCGATGCCCACCTCGGCCGAGTCCTCTCGCTTCATGCGCACGTAGATCTCGGAGGCGGGGTCGTCGCCCACGAGGATCGTGGCCAGCCCGGGCTTGACAGGCCAGCTCGGCGACCTGTCGCGCCACCCGCTCGCGAACGCGTGCGGCGACCGCCTTGCCGTCGATGACCTGAGCGGACATGAGGGCGCGGCAGCCTAGTGCAGACTTGTCTAGCGCTTCTTGAGCGGCGCGTAGTCCGCCATCAGCTTGCGCTCGCTGGCCGTCGCCGGCGAAGCGCACCACCACCAGGCCGCCGGGCTCCACCCCGACGACCACGCCCTCGCCGAAGTTCGCGTGGACCACGTCGTCGCCGAGCGCGAAGATCGCCCCCGGGCCTGACGGCTCGGGCGCGGAGCGGGCGCCGCCGCCCCAGGTCGAGGCCGCCGCGCGGCCGGTGGGCGCCTGCTCGTCGCGGTCGGTCAGCTCGATCGGGATCTCGTCGATGAAGCGGCTGCGCAGGTTCCAGTCGCGGTTGCCGAACAGCGCGCGCGTGCGCGCCGAGGTCAGGTAGAGCTCGCGCGCGCGCGCGCGTGATCCCGACGTAGGCGAGCCGGCGCTCCTCCTCGAGGTCGCCCGCCTCGATCGGCGCGCGAGTGCGGGAACACCCGCTCCTCCATCCCGATGATGAAGACCGTGTCGAACTCGAGCCCCTTGGCGTTGTGCATCGTCATGAGCGTCACGAGGCCCTGCTCGTCGCGCAGGTTGTCCTGCTCGGAGAAGAGCGCGATCTGCTGGAGGAACTCCTCGCACCGACGGCTCCTCGGCGGTGGCGTCGTACTCGCGCCCCACCCCCACCAGCTCCTCGAGGTTCTCGAGGCGCACCTGCGACTCGACCGTGCGCTCGGCCCGCAGCGCCTCGGTGTAGCCGGTCTCCTCGAGCAGTCTCGTGCAGCAGGTCCCCGACGCCCGCGCCCGACCGTCCGCGCGCTCGCGCAGGCGCTCCATCACCGACATGAAGCGCCCGACCGCCTTGACCGCCGCCGCGCCCAGCCCGGGCACCCGCTCGGGCGCGGCGGCGACGTCCCAGATCGGCTCGCCGAGCGTGTTCGCGTGCCCGATCAGCCGCGCCTGCGAGGTCTGCCCGATGCCGCGCCGCGGCGAGTTCACGATGCGCCCGAAGGCCACGGTGTCGGACGGGTTGACCAGCAGCGTCAGGTAGGCGAGCGCGTCCTTGATCTCGGCGCGCTCGTAGAAGCGGGTGCCGCCGATCACCTGGTAGGCGACGCCGTAGCGCACGAGCGTGTCCTCGAGCACCCGCGACTGGGCGTTGGTCCGGTAGAAGACGGCGATGTCGTCGCGCGAGCCGCCCTCGTCGACGAGCCGCTCGATCTCGGAGACGACGAAGCGCGCCTCGGCGTGCTCGTCGTCGAGCTCGCGCACGTGCACCGGGTCGCCCTCGCCGAGGTCGGACCACAGCGACTTCTCCTTGCGCGAGCGGTTGTTGGAGATCACCGCGTTGGACGCGCTCAGGATCGTCGTGGTCGAGCGGTAGTTCTGCTCGAGCTTGACCACGTGGGCGTCCGGCAAGTCGTGCTCGAAGTCGAGGATGTTGCGGATGTCCGCCCCGCGGAAGCCGTAGATCGACTGGTCGTCGTCGCCGACCACGCCAGGTTGCGGTGCTCCTCGCTGAGCAGCTGCAGCCAGCGGTACTGGGCGCGGTTGGTGTCCTGGTACTCGTCGACCAGCACGTGGCGGAAGGAGCGCCGGTAGCGGTCGCGCACCTCCTCGAAGAGCTCGAAGAGGTTCACGCAGCGAAACAGCAGGTCGTCGAAGTCCATCGCGTTTGCCGAGTGCAGCCGCTGCTCGTAGAGGTCGTAGACGTCGGCGGTGGTCTGCTCGAAGAAGCTCCCCACCTTGAGCCGGTAGGCCTCGGCGTCGAGCAGCTGGTTCTTGGCGTCGGAGATCTGGTGACGGATCCCGCGCGGTGCGAAGCGCTTGGGATCGATGTCGAGCTCCTCGACGCAGTTCTTGACCGCTCGCAGCGCGTCCTGCTCGTCGTAGATGGTGAAGCCGCGCGTGTAGCCGAGCCGCTCGCGCGTCCGAGCGCAGCATGCGCGCGCAGGCCGAGTGGAAGGTCATCACCCACATCGCCCGCGCGCGGCCGCCGACCAGGCCCTCCACGCGCTCGCGCATCTCCTGCGCCGCCTTGTTGGTGAACGTGATGGCCAGGATCTCGCTCGGCTGCGCCTGGCCGCTGCCCACCAGGTGAGCGATCCGGTGGGTGAGCACGCGCGTCTTTCCCGAGCCGGCGCCGGCGAGGATCAGCAGCGGGCCCTCGCCGTGCAGCACGGCCTCGCGCTGAGGGTCGTTCAGTCCCTCGAGAAGGCTCTCTGTGGCGACCGGCGCACCCACTCAAACGAGGATAGGGCGCGCGCCGGGCGTAGACGAGGGCCGCTCATCTCAGAGGTCGCGGCGCGCGAAGGCCGCCCGCGCCGCCGCTGCGACGAGCATCACGTATGCCGCCGACCACAGCCACAGCAGCGGTCCGCCCTCCTGGGCGCCGCCGAAGGGGCCGAGCTGGACGATCACGCCGGTCGCGCCGCTCACGTCGGACGTGAGGGCGTCGAGGCCGCCCTGGTAGAGCGCCTCGAAGGGCAGCAGCCACGAGGTCACCTCGGCCACCGTCTGCAGGGAGTCCACGCTGAGCGCGTCGCCGATCTGACCGAGCAGACCCGCCGCAAGGCCGGCGCCGAAGATCATGAACACGGCGATGCCGTTGGCGGTGGCCGACAGCAGCACCGATCCGAGCAGCGACAGCGCCGCGATGATCACGACTCCCGCGACCAGCCCGAGCCCGGGAGTGACCGGGTGGTCGGGCCACCACCCGCCTGCCGCGCCGGTGATCAGCAGCGCCGCGGTGTAGACGGCCGCCACGTAGGCGCCGCAGACCCCGGCCGCGGCGGTAAAGCGCCCCGCGAGCAGCGCGCTGCGCCCGAGCGGGCGCACCACGAGCGGCTGCAGCAGCCCGCGCTCGGCGTCGCCGCGCACGGCGCCCATGGTGAGGAACACGGCAAGCACGCAGCCCAGGAACAGCGTGGTGAACATGGCAAGCCCGAGCAGCGTCGATCCGGTCAGCACCTCGTCGTCCACCGGCGCCTCGCCGCCGATCTCGCCGATCGCGTCGAAGGCCGCCTCGGTGCCGACCGCATAGAGCGCCAGGAAGCCGAGCGTCAGGACCAGCACGACCACGAAGACGCGCCGGCGAGTCGACTCGCGCAGGGCGTAGAGCGGCGATCGTCCCGGCGCCGCTCACGTCGCTCCCTCGACGGCCTCGAGGTAGGTGTCCTCGAGCGTCGAGGTCAGCACCCGGACGCCATAGACGCGCTCCCCGGCGCCGACCAGCTGGGCCACGATCTCGGGCACCTGCTCGCGCTCGGCCGCCGGGAACGAGCGCGTGTCGCCATCCACGTCGACCTCGACGCCGCGCGGGCGGGCCAGCTCGGCCGGGGTGCCGCGGGCGATGATGCGCCCGCCGACGAGGATCGCCACGCGGTCGCAGACGCGCTCGACCTCGCTCAGCAGATGCGAGTTCAGCAGGACCGATACCCCGCGCCCCTTCAGCTCGAGCAGCAGGTCGCGGACGATCCGCCGGCCCACGGGATCGAGCGCGCTGGTGGGCTCGTCGAGCATGAGCAGCCGCGGCGATCCCACGAGCGCCTGCGCGATGCCGAGCCGCTGCTGCATGCCCTTGGACATTGCGTCGACGCGGGTGCCGGGTCGCGTCCCCGAGGCCGACCATCTCGAGC
This sequence comes from uncultured Thermoleophilaceae bacterium, assembly GCA_963762265.1. Taxonomy (GTDB): domain Bacteria; phylum Actinomycetota; class Thermoleophilia; order Solirubrobacterales; family Thermoleophilaceae; genus JACVRW01. Next base: position 375,554 of record CAVXKC010000001.1, read on the forward strand.
AGGTCCGAGCGCTCGCGCTCGCCGCCGTCGGAGCCGGCGAGGCGCTGGTGCAGGTCGAGGAGCTCGTCGGCGCGAAGCCAGTCGGGGAAGCGAAACAGCTCGGCCAGGTAGCCGATCGCGGCCCGCGCCTCGGCCGAGCCGGCGGGAGCGCCGGCGACGGTCGCCTCGCCGGCCCCGGCACGCACGAGCCCGCAGGCGATCTTCACGAGCGTGGACTTGCCGGCGCCGTTTGGGCCGAGCAGCCCGACGAGCTCGCCGGGCTCGACAGCCAGGTCCACGCCCGCCGAGGGCCACCGTCGCGCCGTAGCGCTTCTCCAGGCCCTGGCAGGCGAAGGCGGCGGCCACGCGCGCGGAGTCTAGGAGGCGCCCACACCCCTACCCTGGCGCCGGTGGACCTGCTCGACGAGGTGCGCTCAAGCTGCCGCGCGATCGCGCAGGCAGCGCGCTGGGTGGAGATCGACCTCGAGTCGGTGGCCGCGATCGCGCCGCGGTCCGCCGCCGGCGCTCGACCCCGAGCGCCACTATCTCGAGGGCTCCCCCGCCGACGTCGCGACCTACCTGCTGACCCTCGACGCGATCAACTTCGGCTCGGGCTGGTTTCCGACGCTGCGCAAGCGGCCCGGCTGCTCGGGCTACTTCACCGTCGCCTGGGCGCTGGCGGACCGCTTCCGCGGCGGCGGGCCGTGGTCGAACGCTTCGCTGCGCCGGATCGACGCCGCGGAGCTGGCAGCCGTGCTCGGACAGGAGCCGAGCCATCCGCTGATGCGCCTCTACGCGGAGGCCCTGCGCGACCTCGGCCGCTTCCTCGGCGGGCGCTCGGCGCTCGACCTGGCCGGCGAGGCGGACGGTTCGGCGCAGCGGCTGGCGACCGAACTGGCGCGGGGGATGCGCTTCTTCGACGATCGCGGCTTCTACAAGCGAGCCCAGATCGTCCCGAGCGACCTCGCGCTCGCCGGGCTGGCCCAGTTCGACGACCTCGACCGGCTCACGATCTTCGCCGACAATCTCGTGCCGCACGTGCTGCGGGTGGACGGGGTGCTGCGCTACGACCCGGCGCTGGCCGCGCGCATCGACGCCGGCGAGCTCCTGCCGGCGGGCGAGGCCGAGCGCGAGATCCGCGCGTGCGCGGTGCACGCCTGCGAGCTGATCTCGGCGCGCACGGGCATGGCGCCGCGGCTACTCGACACGGCCCTCTGGAACCGCGGCCAGGCGCCCGCCTACAAGGCGATCCCGCGCCACCGCACGCGCTCGGTCTACTACTAGATGACTAGCGCGGCTCAGCCACCGGCGGAGTCCGGGCCGCCGCGGCGCTTGAGCGGCTTGACCTCCGCGCCGCCGGGCTTTCTGCCGGTCTGCTCGGCCACCAGCCCCTCGATCTCCGTGAGCCGGTTCGCCAGGCCGCGGATGGCGTCGGCGACCGGGTCGGGCAGGTGGGCCCAGTCGGCGTCGGGGCCGTCGGGCTTCCTTCCGTCCACCCGCACGGGGTGCCCGGGATTGCCGACCACTGTCGAGTTCTCGGGCACGTCGTGGATCACCACCGAATTCGCACCGATCTTCGACCGCGCGCCCACCTCGATCGGTCCGAGCAGCTTGGCGCCCGACCCGATCATCACCTCATGGCCGATCGTGGGGTGGCGCTTGCCGCGCGCGAAGCCCGTTCCGCCCAGAGTGACGCCCTGGTAGACCGTCACGTCGTCGCCCACCTCGGCGGTCTCGCCGATCACCACGCCCGCGCCGTGGTCGATGAACAGGCCGCGCCCGATGTGGGCCGCGGGATGGATCTCGACCCCGGTCATGACCTTGGTGAAGTTGGCCAGCACGCGCGGCGCGAGCGGCACCCCGGCTTGGTCCATTGCGTGCGAGATCCGGTGCACGAGCAGCGCCTGCACGCCGCCGTAGGTGAGCAGGATCTCGGTCCGCCCGACGTTACGCGCCGCGGGGTCGCGCTCCTGAGCGGCGGTCAGGTCCTCCCTCAGCTCGCGAGCGACGCGCGTGAATGTGCCCAGTCCCAGCATGTGCTAGGGCGCGAAGAATGGCGTACTGGCGTAGCGCTCACCCGAGTCGGGCACGATCACGACGATTCGCTTCCCGCGCATCTCGGCGCGCGATCCGACCTCGATGGATCCCCACAGGGCAGCGCCGGCTGACAGCCCGCACAACACTCCCTCGCGCCCTGCACACAGGCGGGCGGTGTCGATCGCGTCCTCGTCGTCCACTTGCACGATCTCGTCGATCACGTCGCGGTTGAGCACCTCGGGGACGAAGCCCGCCCCGATGCCGTCGATCTTGTGCGGCCCGGGCTCGCCTCCGGACAGCACCGGCGAGCTCTTGGGCTCCACCGCCACCACGTGCAGCTCCGGGTTGCGCTCCTTGAGGCGCTCGCCACATCCGGTGATGGTCCCGCCTGTGCCCACGCCGGCCACGAGCACGTCGACCCTGCCGTCGGTGTCGCGCCAGATCTCCTCGGCGGTGGTGCGCCGGTGGATCTCGGGGTTTGCAGGGTTTGAGAACTGGTTCGGAACCCAGCAGTTGCCGCGCTCGCGGCAGACCCGGCGCGCCTCTTCGACGGCCTCGGTCATCCCCCCCATCGACTCGACCAGCACCACCTCCGCCCCGTACAGGCGCATGAGCTTCTCGCGCTCGCGGGTCATGCCCTGGGGCATCGTCACCACCAGCTCGTAGCCGCGCGCCGCGCAGACGAACGCGAGCGCGATGCCGGTGTTGCCCGAGGTCGACTCGACGATCGTGTTGCGCCCGGGCTCGATGCGCCCCTCGGCCTCCGCGGCATCGATCATCGACACCCCGATGCGGTCCTTGACCGAGCCCGCGGGGTTGTAGACCTCGAGCTTCGCGAGCAGCTCGGCGCCGCAATCTGGGGCGATCCTCGTGAGCCTGACCAGCGGGGTGTTGCCGACGAGGTCGGCCAGGTTGTCGGGAATCGCGCCGGTTATCGGCGGGACGCTCATCGCGGCCGACTGTATCGCCCGCGGTCGCGCTCAGCCCGTGCCGTGCGGCCCCGGCGCGTCGGAGTGCTGGTCGGTGTCGAAGGTCGTGCTATCGGTGCCGTCCTGGTCGGGCTTCTGGCGCTTGGGCTCAGGGTCCGCTGCGGCCTCGGCGTCGCGCTCTTCGTGCTCTACCTGCTCGTTATCTTCCATACCGGCTTCCTACCCTGTCGGCGGCCGGGTATCCGCAGGCGGGCGAGTTTGGCGCTCGAGCGTTGCTCCTCGCTCTGCAGGGCGTCGCCGATCAGCCAGAACATCGGCGGCCAGAGGCCGACGAACAGAGCACGCCGCTCGGCGTTGCCGCGCTCCTCCTGGTCGACGGTCTTCGCCCGGATCCAGAGCGTGATGCAGAGGTAGATCGTGGCCAGCGAGCATCCGTGCAGGTGCCAGCCGCGCAGGCCGGCGGACGTCAGCACTTTTGTGAGCATGGCCGGCGGGTACCCGCGAAACCCGGGCGACTCCCCCCGATTGGCGCCCAGGTCCGTACCGCTCTAGATGCCTCGCAAGCAGCCGCTCTTTCGCCGCCTCACCACCGCCACGCGCTGGCCGGTGGGCGTCACGCTGACCTCGTGGCGCTACATGTGGCGCACGACGCCGCTATATCGGTCCGAGGAGGAAGGCTCGTGGGAGGACGACGCCCCTCCACAGCTTCCGGACGCCGTGAGCGATGAAGACATCCAGCGGGCCCGCGATGGCGCCGGACCCTTGTACCACCGCCGCTACCTGGCCGTCATCCGCGACGCGCGGGTATCTCCGGCAGAGCTGATCGAGCGCCTGACCGCAGACCCCGACCGGGCCGCCCCGACCGAGTTCGCCACCTTCAAGAAGCTCGACGGCGAGCCGGGCAAGATGAGGGTTGGCGACGAGTTCGTCGTGCGCATGCCGGGGCCGTGGGACGGGCCCGTGCGGGTGATCGAGCGAACCCCGACCTGCTTTCGCTTCGCAACGCTCGACGGTCACCTCGAGGCGGGCCAGATCAAGTTCAGCGCCGAGAACGGCGACGACCGCCTGCTCTTCTCGATCGAGTCGTGGGCACGCGGCGGCGACCGCCTGTCGAACCTGCTCTATGACCGCCTGCGCATGTCCAAGGAGATCCAATTCCACATGTGGACGTCGTTTCTCGAGGGCGTCATCGAGCTGTCCGGCGGCGAGCGCGACGGCGGGTTGCGCATCCACACGCGGCGTATCGAGGAGCTCCCACCCGATGTCGGCTGAGCGTCGGCTGGGCGACCGGAAGGCGATGGCCACCCTGCGCGCTCTGCACGACAAGCCGCTCAACTTCGATCTCGCCGAGCGCGAGTCGTTCACGCGCGAGACCGGCTGGCGAGTCGACGACTACTGCCAGCCGCTGCCGCCCGAGCGGCCGGGGCCGCCCGAGCCCGGCGGCACCTGGCGGCGGGCCCGCGAGTTGATGCGCGACTACGAGTTCGCCGACCCGCGGATCGTGCGGGCCGTATATGCCCCAGACTCGCCGCTGGACGGACGCGACATGCTGCTCGAGGCCCGGCTCTGGGGGCTGCTGCGCTTCCGCTTCGGCGTCCGGGTCGGCGGCGTGGTCGACGCCACCTGCCAGGACGACGGGCGCGAGGTGCGCGTGTGGGGCTGGAGCTACCAGACACTGCAGGACCACCTGGAGATGGGACAGATGGACTACCAGGTCTGGAAATGGATGGACGACGGGTCGGTCGACTTCCGGATCCACGTCGTCAGCCGGCCCGCCCGGGTGGGGAACCCATTCATCCGGCTTGGCTTTAGGCTCCTTGGCCGTCGCGAGCAGGTGCGCTTCGCGCGCCGAGCATGCGAGAGAATGGCCTGCCTCTTGACCGGCGAGGAGGTTCCCAGCGCGCGCAGGGAGATGGCTGTGAGGAGGGCCCGCCCTGATTGAGCGCCGACCCTTCGGGGTACTTGGCGCTCAGCAACGAAAGGGGGGAACCAATGTACATCAGTGTCGGAGCGGCGATCCTCATCTTGATCCTGCTCATCATCTTTGTCTTCTAGCCGCAGTCGCCGGTAGAGGTCCTGCTGAACGGCCTCACGCACCGCCGCAGCGGGCACAGCACGAGTCCTGAGCGGGGCGAGGCGGTCGGCGGCCCGGCGATCCGGCCGCCAGCCCCACGCTCCCGAGCTTTTCGTTGCTCTACAGAGTCAATCGCGGGAGCGTGCTGCGTGCGCCCGCCCTTTCCGGCCTTGTGGCTGCGTCAGCGGTCGCGCTCTGTCTCGTCTTCGATCCTGGCGTCGCGGTCGCGCTTGTCGGCGAGCCGGTCGCGTTCATGCGCCGTTTCGTCGCGCTGATGCGCGACCTCGTCGCGAAGGCGATCGATTTCGAGCCGCTCCTGCGCGCTCTCGGCGCGCGCGGCACTGGCCTGGTCGCGCTGGGCTGAGCCAACGCCGCCCTCGCGCTCCAGATCGGCAGCAACCTGGTCATAGTCCGCGGCATCCTGCTCGCGGTCGCTCTGCGCCCGACTCCGATCATTCAGCGTCTGATCGCTGGCGCTCAGCCACTGATCCTCCTCGCTCAGGCGCCGTTCGGCGGCTAAGGCTCGTTCGTCTGCGTCTTTGCGGCGATCGCCCATGTCTACAACTCGGCGCGCGTAGCGTATCGCCGCCCACCCCGAACTGGAAGACCGCCTCCGTGCGGCACTATGCGCTCCCCCTCCAAGGCGAGATACTCGGGGACGATGTCGGAGCAGGCCCTCGATGCCGTCGGACTGAGCGACTAGGGAATGTCGGAAGAGGACATCTCGCTCGTCCGCAATCTCTACGAGTTGATGTCCAGCCGGGGGGAAGCGGGCCTCGAGCCTGTGGACCGCGTCCTTGGCGACTACGCCGACGAGCTTTTTGAGGTTCGTTTGCCTGCCGACTATCCGGAGGGTGAGCAGGTTCTTCGGGGGCGCGAGGGTATCCATGCCATCGTCACCTCGTTTCGGGACACGTGGAGCGAATGGTGGTTTGTGCCGGAGCGGTTTCTCGATGCCGATGGCTGCATGCTGGTCACTGCTCGCCTCTTCGCGGTCGGCCACGAGAGCGGCGTTCCTATCGAGCGGGAGACCAACCACGTGTGGACGATCCGCAACGGCCGCGCCACTTCCATGCGCGTCTACCGGGACCACTCCGAAGCTCTGAAAGCCGTCGGACTGCTGGAGTAGCTCACTCAGCCGTCGCCATGGGAAAGGCCAGGCGAACCCGGCGAGGCGGCGAATCTCACGCAAGTTCCCCACGAGGCTGGCGCCACCTACGCCGCCGTCCCCCGCTGGCGGTCGCGAGCCCACCGACACACATCAGCACAGACCTGGCAGTGCTGCGTTTCGGCGTGGCGATGTCGACCGCCTCCTGGCACCGCTTGCTCCCGCCGAAGGCTGGATACTGGGCGGGGGATGTCGCAGGAGAACGTGGAGGTGGTGAGAGCAAGCTTCGAGCTCTGGCGCGATGGACGGATGGGCGAGTGGATCGAGACGCTCGACGCCGACATCGAATGGGACATCTCTGCCCATCCCTTGCCCGACTTCCCCGACCGCGGCCGTGGCCGCGACGCCTTCGTCGGCCACATGGGCGATTACCTCTCCGGGTGGACCGCCTACGAGGCCTCGGACAAGGAGCTGATCGATCGAGGAGACGACGTCGTTCTGATCATCCAAGAGCGGGCCCGCATGCCATACAGCGACACGATGCTCGACCGCGATCTGCCGAACGTGTGGACGGTTCGAGATGGGCGAGCCGTGCGGTTTCGGGTTTTCAAGACTCGCACCGAGGCGCTCGAAGCCACCGGGCGGTCGGAGTAGGCGATGTCGCAGGAGAACGTCGAGACATTCCATAAGGCGGCTGACGCCTATACCCGGGGTGACCTCGAGGCGTATCTGGAGACGGCCCACCCTGACGTCGTGTGGTACCCCTTCACCGCGGAGGCCGAGGGAGGCGAGGCTTACCGCGGCCACGAGGGTGTTCGCCGGTGGTGGTCCAACCTGGAGAGCAATCTGGGGACCCACCGTCGACTAATCCACGAGCGATGGTTAGGGCCAGATGATGCCGTTGACCACGCAGTCGGCGCCGCCTACCTTGATGCCGATGAAGGCGATGCCCGTCGGCGCCGCTCCGCTCGGGGCCACTGCGGTAAGCGGGAACCCGATCGTGTATACGGGGCCAGAGCTTGAGTTGTCGAACAGAGTTGCCGGGGCGCCCGGTGAGGCAGGCTGACCGCCGCCCCCGAAGTCTGCGGCAAAGCTGTCGGGCTCGGTGCTCTCGGCGGTCACGGTCAGGTTCGTGGAGCCGCCACCGTCATCGCTGCACGCTGCCGTCCAGGTGAAAGGCCCGTTTGAGGCGATCGTCTTCGTTTCGCCGTGCGCGAGCTTGATGAGGCCTGTCCTGAGCTGCTTGTCGCTGCCTAGAAACGCGCTCGCCGGCTTGCCGTCGAACATCTGCGCGTCGCGGGCGCTGGGAACCGTGCCGAGCGCGGACTCCTTGACCTCGGTGCCGGTGATTGTGTTGTCGCGCACATCTGCGCCTTTGAGGTCTCCATCGCGCACGTCGGTGCCGCGTACGGTGCCCTTGTGGATGTCGCGGCCGCGCACATCGTTGTTGCGCAGGTCTTCCGAGCGGACGCTGTTGTTGGCGATCTGCTCGCTACCGACGCTGAGCGCAGCGTAGGAGGTGCCGCCGAGCGCCACGAACAGCGCAAGCAGAGCAGTCAAATTGGCAAAAGTAAGGCGACCGCGCAGAACAGCGAACCTGCTCGCGGGGCTACCACCGGGACGGGTTGTCATCGATCCTCTTAGAACTCGGGGACCCACCCTGTCTCGGCACCACGCACCCAAGGCTTGAGCGTTTCGGCGCAGCTAGTCCGCCCGGCTGCCCCACCACGAGTTCGGGTTCCTATGCGACGCGGGGCCGCCTACGCCGCCGCCCCGCGCTCGCGGTCACGAGCCCACCGGCACAGATCCGAACACACCTGGCAGTCGGAGCGCCTCGGCGTGGAGCAGCTCGCCGCACACCACGCACGCCTTCGGCTTCGGCACAACCCGCCGAGACGGCGTTGTAGGCCGCACGCGCGGTCGGGGTTCTCCGCCTTCCAGCGCCGGGCCGCCGAAGCCGGCGTCGAACACGTCCCGCAGAACCTCCGCGGCCGACCCAGCCCGTTCCGCTCAAACGGTGCGCCGCACTCCTCACAAACCCCCGTCATTTCAATCCCCCCATCACGAAAGTCTTCCTCGCGGAGAGCGAGGGCGGGGTGTATCGCGACTGGTTGTTCTCGAGGCCGTCCGTGCCCCCGGGGGCCGGGACGACGGCGGGCTCTTTGAGCGCCCGCGCCGCCCCGGCCGTCCGTAGCGGCCGGGCGGCCCGCAGAGGGGAGGCCGCCCGCCCCGGCGGCGGTGGAGAAGGGTCGACCCGCCGCCGGGGGTTGGTTCATGGCGCGCCTCGCGCTGGTCTCGCATGAAGCGGTCGAGGCCAGCGCCCGAGCTGGTCCGGGCCGTGAACTGGGAACACGTGCCCACCGGGTTGCCGTCCGCGTCGAGCTCGATCTGATCGCGACGGGCTCGGCCTCGTCAGTCGGTGCCGTGGTCATGCGGCCTTGCCCTGCTCGACACCTGCCTGTTCGGCCGGCTCGAACAGCTCGGGCCGCGCCTTGACCAGCGGGTGCGTCGACGCGTAACGCGCACCCGCCGCGACCCTGACCTGTTTGCCCTGGTGCTCGGTGACGCACGAGGCGGTGGCGACCACAACCTGCAGCTTGCGCGCCGCCATCACGCCGTCTCCAGGTAGCGCAGCGCCTCAGGCACCACGGTCTTCGAGCCGGAGCGCCAATAGGCGAACAGGCCGCGCTCGCCTGTTGGTCTGTGCGTAGCCCCGAACAGGTGGGAGACGATTTCCGCCGTCATCCCGAAGCCGGTCGGCGATCGTGAACGCCGCCCGGAAATCGCCGTAGAGCAGCTGCGTGGTGCCGGCCGTGAGCGCCGTCGGGACCGCGGTCCATTCGATCTTCGGCCGGCCGATGAACGCGCCGTCGCGGGTCGGCAACGCCTGCGGCTCGGTCGCCGAACCCGACGGGGTGAAGCGGAAAATCACATCCCACTTGCTGGGGTGTGCCGCCCAGGTCGCGTTCGGCTAAACCGCGGCGGCAGCGCGGCCTTGATGTGGTAGGCGTCATCGACGTCGAACGTCGCCGCCACGTCGGTCAGGACGCGCTGGCCGACCGCCAGCCCGGTCTTCACACCGGCGGGCTGGTCGGTGCCCGAACCGGAGTAGAACATCGTGGAGTCGAGCACGTCGCGGCCGTCGGAAACCAGCACCGCGAGCTCTTGCTGCAGGCTGCCCCAGTCCTGGCCCACCTCGATCGAGAACGGCACGAACGCCCGGCCCGTGGCGGTCGTGATCGTCGGCTGCGCCAACACCGGCGTGTCGTCAGACACCTCGGCCGCTTCGGCGTCGTATGACGCCGTCACACCCGCCGAGGAGACGCCCTTCCACTCTCTTGTGGCGATCTGGATCACCTTCGCCACCTCGCGGATCGGGTTCAGCGCACCGTTGGAGGTCAGCATCACCGACGGGTCCAGGCTGAACGGGATCGCGAACCCGCCCTGCGCGCCGACACCGGACACCAGCCCACGCTCGGCCTCGACCGCGTTGACCTTCATCACCGCGGCCGTTTCCTCCTTGGAGAACCGCAGCTGGGCGCCGTCGCCGAACTGCAGGATCTTCCCGAACGCGGTGTTGTACTGCGGGTCGCCGACGGCCTCGAGGTAGCGGGCGTCGATGCCGGTCGGGTCGCGGCGACGGACGAGCTCGTCGTGCCTGTCGGCCGCCCCACTGGTCAGCACCCCCTGGTTGCGGTAGCGCTCCACGGTCCGCAGCCCGCCGTCGAGGTGCGCGCGCACCACAGGGTGCGTCGGCTCGAGCTCGGCGCCGCGCACCCGGTTCGCCGGGTTCGCCGCCAGCTCGAGGACACGGTTGCGACGCACCTCGAACTCCTCGACAAACTCGTTGAGCTCGTTCCACTCGGAACGGGCGCCGTCGGGTGAACGTGCTCGCCGCTGTGTTCGGCGTCGAGTTGCTCGATCCGCCGTCTGGCTGTGTCGGCGTCGCGGTAGTCGACGCCGTTGATGGTAGGCACGGTTGCCTCCCTATTTCTCGGTGAACGATGACCAGAACAGGTGCCCGTCCTCACGTCGGGGCGGCGTGTTCACCGGGAGGTGCTGTCCCGCATGCGCCTCTTACGGCGCCCGAGGCGCAGCGGCGTCCCGTCAACCAGAAAGTCTATCGGTTCAGCTAGACGTCTAACCCTTAGTCGATGTGATGCTCGTCGACGATCGCGCGGGCGCGGGCCATCGCGTCCTCCGGCACCGACTTCGGCCAGCGACCGATCCGCTCATTCGGGCGCGTGTCGCGCGGGTCGACCGTCCGCAACACGAGCACTGTCCAGGTCTCGTCGTCGGGATCGTCTTCGTACCCCTGCTCCCACTCCTTGCCGCCATTCGCGTCGCGTTCGTCCCAAAGCGCCTCGAGACGGACGCGGTCCGGGTGCTCGGCCCACACCTTCTGCTGCAGCTCGCGCAGCGGCGGCGCCCAGTCGTCCGGCAGCCCCGGGGTGTGCTCGTCGCTCATGTCTAGAGCCTCAACTTTAGAAATCCGCGCGTGGTGATTGTCGACCGCCCCCCTGGCACCGCTTGCTCTCTCCGGAAGGCGGGATACTGGGCGGGCGATGTCGCAGGAGAACGTGGAGACCGTGGCAAGGCTTTACAACGAGTGCTGGGGTCCGGGCAAGCTGGAATTGGTGCCGGAGATCCTCCACCCGGACATCGTCTGGACGGCGATCGAGTCGGCTCCGGACTCTGGGACGCGACGCGGCCAAGTCGAATGCCGCGCGCACATGAACGACTGGCTGGAGAGCTTCGATCTCAAGCATGCGATAGAGAAAGCGCGATCCGCACCGGACGGTCGGCTCGTCTGTGCCCTCCATGGAGTGGGCACCGAGACGCGGACCGGGTTGACGACCGATATCCGCTACGGCGCTGCCTTCCGTTTCGCACCCGATGGCCGACTGGTAGAGATCCACGAGTACGCCACCCACCAGGAGGCCCTCGAAGCCGCCGGGCTGCGGGAGTAGGCGATGTCGCAGGAGAACGTGGAAATCGTTAGGGCGATCTTTCGAGGCTTGAATGACGCAGGGGTAGAAGGGATGCTGCCGTTTGCCATGAGGAATTCGAGTACCTGCCGGCCGAGGAAGGTGGATCGGTCCATGGGCACGACGCCTTGCGCCGCTACTTCGAGCGCTGGTCGGAAGCCTGGGACACTTCGACCTCGGCCCGACGGAGTTCCTGGACGCGGGCGACTATGTGTTCGCCGGCGCCGTCTTGACCGGACGGGGCCGAGGCAGCGAAGTTGAAGTGAGGATGGAGGGTTGGCAGGTATGGCTCATCCGTGGCGACAGGGCTGCTCGCTGCGAGGAGTACTTGAACCGCAGTGAGGCCCTCGAAGCCGCCGGGCTGTCGGAGTAGGCGATGTCGCAGGAGAACGTCGAGGTCCTGCGCACGGCCTATGCACAGGCGACGGCCCAGGGGGTCGAGGGGATCTTGGAGTTCGCGACTGAGGACCTCGTTTGGATCAGCGACCCGCGGTTTCCCGGCGGTGGGACGCACAAGGGCAAGGAGAAGGTGCGGCGGTGGTTGAACCAGCTCTGGATCTACGAGGAGGTCTCGATAGACGTCGAGGACATCATCGACCTCGACGACAGGGCGCTGGGGATCACCCGCTGCCACGCTGTCCCCCCGGACGCGCCCAAAGTGGACTGGCAGTGGTGCCACCTGGTTTCGTTCAGGGATGGGCTGATCAGCCAGGCGCAGAGCTTCCTCGATAGGCAGAGCGCCCTCGAAGCCGCCGGCCTGCGGGACTAGCGACCTGGAGGGGATTACGCCGATCGGCGTTACGGGGCCCGAGTGCGCGGCAAAAGTGCGCGGCAAACAGTGCCGCGCAGCGGGTCTCTACGGGCCGATACGGGTTCCGCTTTGGCTTAGGTATGCGGGTTTTGGCTCTGCCACTAGGGCCCGGTCAGATGTAGTACATCTGCGCGCCCGCCGCCTGGGCCTCGCGATCGGCCACCTCGGCGATTGTCGTCGCGCTAAGGACGGACTTGACCGCGTCCACCGCCTCGCTCCAGACGGCTCCGTTTGCCTCCGCGTCTGTTCCGAGCTCTCCCTCGAGCAGCTGCACCACCTCGAGGACGGTGATCTCCGAGGGCGGCTTGGCAAAGCTGTAGCCGCCCTTGACGCCGCGCTGGGACTGGAGGATTCCGGACCTGCGGAGGGTTGCGAAGAGTCCCTCCAGGAACTGGACCGGGATGTCTCGAGACCGGGCGATCTCCCCGATCGGGACTGGTGTGGTCTGGCCCCGGCGGGCCAGTTCGGCCAGCGCGCGCACCGCGTATGGCGACTTCGTGGTTATCACCAGCACAGGAAAGTGACTCTACGGTATGAGGATGCAGCTTTTGAGGCGCCCCGACCTGTGGGTCCCGCCGCTCCTGATGATGTGTCTGATCTTTTTCTTCTCGGCCCAGTCGAGCCTCGATTCCGGACTGGGCTGGATCGATCAGGTCGGGCGCAAGCTCGTGCACTTCGCCGAGTACGCGCTGCTCTGCTTTCTCTGGTGGCGCCTGCTTCGCACGCGCATGTCGTCGAGTCGGGCGGCGCTGGTGGCATTTGCCGTCTCGAGCCTCTACGCGGCAAGCGACGAGCTTCACCAGTCCTTTGTCGAGGGGCGCCACGGCAACGCCGTCGACTGGGCCATCGACAGCGCGGGCGCGGGCCTCATGGCCCTTCGTCTGCGCGCCCGCCCGCGCGCCAAGGTCGCCGCCTGATGCTGCGCCGGCTCCGGATCGAGACCTCCGAGCCGCTGGTCCTCTTCGCGGTCGGCCGGTTGGCGATCGTCGTCGTGGGCATCGTGGCGATGCTCGTGCTCTCACTGCCCGAGGACGGCCGCGCGATCGCCACGGTGGCCGGGATCGCCCTTCCCTGGTCGGCCTTCGTGCTCCTCGTGACGCTTCGAGACCCCCACAGGCCGCTCAACCGCCTGATCGCGATCGGTGACCTCGTGGCGCTGCTCGCGGTCGAGCTCGTTGCTCCGGAGACCTATGGAGGCGTGCGCTTCGCAGCCTTGTTCCTGGTCGCCGCCCACGCCGAGCTTGAGGGGGAGGCGCGCGGCCTGGTGGCCGCCGTGATCGCGGCGTTCGCGCTCGTGACCGCCACGGCGTTGCGCGGCAACGCCCCGATCGACGGCGACGTCCTGGCGTTCTACGAGGTGGCCTTCGCCACCAGCGCGCTGGCCACCGGCCTCGTGGTGGGTCGCCTTCACAGCGCCGAGTCGGCCGGCCGGTTGCGCGCTCGCGGCCTGACGCGCCGCACGATCCAGGCCGAGAGCGAGGTGCGCAGGCGGGTGGCCGAGGCCATCCACGATGGACCCCTGCAGGAGCTGATTGGACTGGACATGGTCCTCGCATCGGCACAAAAGGCGGCGTCCGAAGGACGCACCGACGCGGCCGTGGCCCTGCTCGATGACGCTCAGGAGATCGCCGAACGCAACCTGCGGGCACTGCGGGATGAGATCGTCGAGCTTGGTCCCTACGCCTTCCAAGAGCTCAGAGTTGAAACGGCGATCGAGAACTGCATGCCTCTGTGGGAGCGACGCTACGGGTTCGAGGTGATGCTGAGCATCGAGCAGGTCGCAATGCCTGCCGAGACCGCCGGCGCCCTCTTTCGGATCGCGCAGGAGGCGGTGGCCAACGCGGGGCGGCACGCGGATGCCAAGACCGTATCGATCTCCCTGCGCACAGTCGGCTCCGAGGTCGAGCTGCGAGTTACCGACAACGGGCACGGCTTCGACGACAACGACCCCCTCGTGGAGTCGCGACCCGGCCATCTGGGGCTTGCCAGCATGCGCGAGCGCGCCGACCTGCTCGACGGTCATCTCGAGATCGAGACGTCCGGGCTCGGGACCCGTGTGCTTGTGAGGGCGCCCCTGCGGTCGGGCGTCGAGAGTCCGGCCTAGGGAGAGATCCCTCGCATGGCGTGCTGCTGCGCCGTGGCGGCCTCTTCGGGGAGGGTCCTGTCGTAGGGATCCTGACCGGCCTCCAACTCGAGGTTGCCGGCGGACAGGGGGGCCGAGCAGATGCCACAGGAGGCGAACAGCTCAGGGCGGTATGTGACCTCGTGACAGCGAGGACAGCGGTAGCGGGCCATCGGATTCCTTTCGTAGGTCGCGCAGGGGCTGCCACTCGTGAGTTAAGCGGGCTCGGCCCGGTAGCGCAATAGGGTCGAGGCCCTAGATCCAGCCGCGCTCGGTGGCGATCAGGACCGCCTGGGCGCGATCCACAGCCCCGAGCTTCGCGTACGTGTTGTGAAGGTGGGTTCGCACCGTGCTCGTGGACAGCTCGAGCTCGTGGGCGATCTGCTTGTAGACCTTGCCCTCGGCGAGGCGCTTGAGCACCTCGACCTCGCGGGCCGAGAGCGGACAAGGGTCGACGTTGCGCTTGACCTGGCCCGTGCCCTGCGGAAGCTCGTACATGACCGCGCGCAGCTGATCGGTGGAGAGATCCACCGCGCGAGCGGCCTGCAGCAGTGCCTTCGGGTTGACCGGCTGTGCGTGCCCGTAGTGGGCCAGCATGTCGGCCAGGCGGACCAGAGCGGCCTCGCCGTCGGCGTCCTCCGAGTGATGGCGCTCGATCGCGGTGGCCAGCCGGTTCGGCAGTGCCCACCGCCGGGCCAGCACTCCGCCGACGAGCGCGTGGTCGACGCCGAGCTCGAGGCGCTCGCGATGGATGCGCTCCTCGGGCGTGCGCGCGGTTCCGTGGATCTGCGACGGATAGCCCGGATAGGCGTGGCTCAGGACGAGCTTGCCGACGTCGTGCAGCAGCGCCGAGCAGAGCAGCTGATCGCGGTCCTCGTACTCGAGCTCGCGGGCGAGGCGGTCGGCCGCGGCCTGGGTCGCCACGGCGTGCAGGCGAAAGCGCTCGGGCATCAGGTCCCAGCCCGGCGTGCGCTCGAAGAAGTCGAAGGTGGCGGTGCGGGCGGCGAGCGTCTCCACGCCCTCCGGCGAGAGGATCTCGACCGCCTCGGGGATGCTTGCGATCTTGCCCTTCTTGCGCTGCGCGGTGCGGTTGGCGATGCGCAGCACGGTGATCACGAGCGCGACGTCCGACTCGACCGCGGCTACCACCTCTCCAACGGACGCGCGGTCCTCGCGAACAACGCGCAGCACCCGGTTGCGCGACTCCGCGAGCGCCGGGAATGCCTCGAGCGCCTCGAAGGCCGCCGTCAGCCGCCGGCCGTGACCTTCGTTGTGGCGGCTAGCGACCGAATCGGCGCTGGCGGGCTTGGTCGTGGCAGCTGCTCGCATCTAGTGTGGAAGCCTCAAGAGGGTTGGGGAATAGCGCGGACTTCGTCCCCCTGAGCTATCGGCACCGGTACAGCAAAGGTTGAGGGCGAACTGCTAGCTGGTTGCGGCTTTTTCCAGGGCGGCGTCGATGCGCTGAAGGGTCTCTTCCTTGCCCAGGGCGGCCACCGATTCGAAGATCCCCGGCGAGACCGTCGTTCCGCTGATTGCGACCCGGATTGGCTGGAAGACCTCCTTCGGCTTCACGTCGAGGCGCTCGACGACGGCACGGAGCGCGCCCTCGATCGACTCGGGGTCGAAATCGTCGAGCGATTCGAGCGCTTCCCGCACCGCCCGCAACCTTTCGGTTGCGCCATCTCCCATTACCTTGTTCCAAGCCTTCTCGTCGAACTCCTGCGGCTCGACGAGGAACTTCGCAAGCGGCCAGAAGTCGGCGAGGCTCTGCATCTTCTCCTGGCTTATGGCCACCGCTTCGGGCGGAATCTCCCGGCCGGTCAGGCTCTCTAGACGCGCCCGCAGGTCGTCGGGGGCGAGCTCGCGCAGGTAGCGCCCGTTCATGTGACGCAGCTTCTGCTCGTCGAAGACCGCCGGGTTCTTCGAGACCCGCTCGAGGCTGAAGCGCTCAACGAGCTCGTCGGTGGTCATGAACGTCGTCGTTTCGTCATAGCCCCAGCCGAGCAGGGCGATGTAGTTGCGCACGGCCTCGGGGAGATAGCCCGCCGCGCGCAGCTCCTGGACCGACGCCGCCCCGTGTCGCTTTGAGAGCTTCTTGCCGTCCGCCCCGTACAGCAGGGGGATGTGTCCGTAGACAGGCGGTTCCTCCCCGAGAGCTCTCAGCAGCATCACCTGACGTGGCGTGTTCGACACATGGTCCTGGCCACGCACCACGTGCGTTATGCCCATGTCGCGGTCGTCCACCGCCACGGCGAGGTTGTAGAGCGGGCTGCCGTCGGAGCGGCGGATCACGAAGTCCTTGATGGCCGAGTAGGGGTTCGTCACGTCGCCGAGGATCACGTCGTGGAAGGTGATCTCGCCCTCGTCGGGCACCCGGAAGCGAACCGCGCCCTCGTCCTCGTAGGCCTGTCCCGATGAGAGCAGATGCTCGACCGCCTCGGCATGGCGGTCGATGCGCTCGGCCTGCGAGATCGGGCCCTCGTCCCAGTCGAGCTCGAGCCAGCGCAGCGCTTCGAGGATCTGCTCGACGTTCTCCGGAGTCGACCGCTCGCGGTCGGTGTCCTCGATGCGCAGCACCATCGTCCCGCCCTGCCCGCGCGCGAGGAGCCAGTTGTACAGTGCCGTCCTCGCGCCGCCGATGTGCAGGACGCCGGTCGGGGACGGCGCGAATCTCACCCTCATGCTCATCGGCGCTCATGTTTCCACGGCAGGCGGTCTGGTGCAGGCACACGAGCGCGGAGTCGAGCGCGGCTGCGCAGGCGATCCAGGTCTTCAACCAGTCGCCGCGCCAGTGGCGCCCGACGCGCTGGAAAGACGATGACATTGCGCGCTTCCTCGAGCTGATGCGCGACGGACCCGTCGGCTCGGTCACGATCCACGCCGTCTACCTGATCAACCCGGCCACCAAGGACTCGGAGATGCGCAAGAAGTCAGCGGCCTCGTTGATTCACGCCCTGCGCATGGGCGACGAGATCAAGGCCGACGGCGTGGTCCTCCACCCCGGGTCGACCGTCGGCGAGCCCCATGACCCAGGCGCTGGCACGGGCAGGCAAGATGCTCGCGCACGTCCTCGGCGAGTCCGAGCGCTGCCGGCTGCTGCTCGAGAACACCGCCGGAGCCGGCAACACGCTCGGCCGCAGCTTCGAGGAGCTGCGCGAGCTGATCGACCTGGCCGGCGGCCACAGGCGCATCGGCGTCTGCCTCGACTCCTGCCACATGCTGGCGAGCGGCTTCGACATCACCACGGCCGACAAGCTGAGCGCGGTGATCGACAGCCACGACAAGATCGTCGGCAAGCGGCGGCTGCGCTGCCTGCACGTGAACGACTCGCAGGCCCCGCTCGGCTCCAACCGCGACCGCCACGCCATCCCCGGCGAGGGCGAGATCGGCGCGCGCGGCTGCGGCGCTTTTCTGTCCGAGCCCCGCTTCGAGAAGCTGCCGGCGCTGTTCGAGGGCCCGGGCACCGGCGGGCACGCGCCCGACAAGGTGGACGTGGACCGGATGAAGGAGCTGCGCCGTAACGGGCTGCGGGCGCGCCGGCGCCGCCGCTAGAGCTCAGCGCAGCAGGCGCGGCGGGATCTCGACGACCCGGTCGACCACGGCGCCCTGGAGCCCGGGTGGCAGGCCGGCTGAGGGCGGGGTCGATCCCGTGATGCGCATGATCGGCACGGAGGCGGGCGTGCGGTCGCCGTTGGCGTCGAAGCGGAAGCTGCCGAGCAGGCCGTTTCGCACACGGCTCGCCCTGAGCTCGTCGAGCACCGAGGCCCGGGTCCCGTCGGAGCGGGCGATGGCGTCCATCACGAGCTCCGCCGCCTGCGCGGCCTCGAGCGGGAAGCCGTCGCCGGGAGCGCCGAAGTCGTCCATGAACCGCTGCGCCGCCGGGGTCGGATCGAGTCGCGGCGGCTGAATGTTCGGAGCTGGCCACGTACAGACCGCGTGCGGCGCCGCCTGTCAGCTCGAGCGTCTCGGGAACGTCCGCGACGAAGAGGAAGCCGGCCATGATCGGGAAGCGCGAGCCGAGCCGCTCTCGCAGCTCCACCAGCAGCCGGTCGCCGCCGGTGTAGGGGTCGACGCCGAGCACGAGACCGTCGGCGCCCGAGCGCTCGATCCGCTCCGCGATCGCCGCGTAGTCCTTCGCCTCCGGTGGGAACGCGGCAGAGCCGGCGAGGTCCACGCCCAGTCTGCGCGCCGCGTAGCGGAACGGGTCCGACAGAAGGAAGCGCCAGAAGTCGCTCCCGTCGTCGAGCACGAACACGCTCTCGAGCCCGAGCTGCTTTGCGAGCAGCGCCTGCGCGGCGCCGTCCATGTCGTTGTGCGCCGGGAGGCGGACGTAGTTGCGCTCGCCGGTCGGGTAGTAGACGTCCGGTTCGCCACGGAAGCCCCAGGGCGGGGGCTCGGGGATTCGGGTCAGGCCGGGACCGGTGTTCGAGGGGCTGATCAGCGCCAGCGGGCCGCCCGGCGCCCGGTTGAGGATCGGGATCTCGATCTGGGCGCAGGCCGAGTTGAACGGGCCGATCACCGCCACCAGTTCCTTCGCGCGCGCGTAGGCGTTCGCGTTCGCGGCGCACGTGCGGAGGTCGAAGGAGCCCTTTTGCGCGGTCGAGTCGTCGCAGGAGCGGTAGCCCACGGCGAACTTTCCGACCCTGAAGTCGCGCTGCTCGAGCACCAGCCTGATCGCGTCTGCCAGCGAGCGCGCCGGTGCGCCAGCCTGTCCCTGGAGCGGCAGGTCCGACGTGATCAGCACGTCGGGCTCGGCCGCGCCCCCGAGCCGCTCGCCGCACTTCTCCGGCAGCCCATCCGCCGAGGTCTCCCCCGCGGTGCTCACCCATGCCGACCCCGCCCCGGCCGCCAGCCCCTGTACCGCGCTGACGGGCGTGGCGTCCACGTCGTCGCTCTTCACGTCGATGCGCGACACCGTGCCGTCGCTGTAGTTCGCGGTCCATATGGCCCCGTCGTTGTAGGCGAGGAAGGTCACCCCCACGCCCACGTCGATCGTCTTCGAGACCGGCCGCGGCCCGGGCTCGATGCGCCAGACGCGCCCGTCGCCCTCCGCCGAGGCCCACACGTAGCCGCCGCCCACCGCGACCGCGGAGAGGTTCTGGGCGCCCAGGCGTATCGAGCGTCCCGCGCGGTTGGTGCGCGGGTCGATCGGTGTGACCGCCACCGTGTCGTCGCCGCTGATGAACCACACACCCTCGCGGCCCGCGGCGATCGTGGCGGCGTCCACGTCGATCGTCGCCACGCGCCGGCCGCTGGCGGGATCGATCCTGGAGACGGTGCGGTCGGGATTGATGGCCCAGACGGCACCGGCCCCGACGGCCACCTGCGCGAAGCCCCAGTTCGCGAAGGGGAGGTCGCCGGGGTAGTCGTCGCCCTCAGGGAGCGCGAGGGTGCGGGTCACCCGGCTGGTGCGCGGGTCGATGCGCGAGAGGCTGTCGCCCTGGCTCACCCAGACGGCGCCCGCGCCCGTTGCGACGTCGACCGGGATGTCGCGCAGCCTGATGAGCGCGCCGGCCTTCCCCGTGTCGAGGTCGATGCGCGTGACCGTCCGCTCCTCGAGGCTCAGCGCCCAGACAGCGCCCTCGCCCACCGCGAGGCTGCCGGGGGCCGTCGGCGTCTCGATGAAGGACGCCAGCTCGGCGTCGGCGGCCCCGATGACCGCCACGCCGTTGGCCTGCGGCGGCGCCGTCCCCCCTCATCTCCGCCCAGGGCCGCCAGGGCCGCCGCCACGGTGGCGACGGCCAGCAGCAGGCCGCCTGCCAGCAGCAGCCGGCCGTGGCGGCGCCGCGCGGGCAGCGCCGGGCGCCGAGGCCGCCGCGCGTGTTCGAGGCCGAGCGCGCCCGCGGCCGCGTCGATCAGCTCGGCGCAGCTTCCGTAGCGATCCTCGCGGTCCTTGGCGAGCGCCTTGCCGAGCACCGGATCCAGCTTCGGCTGGCCGCGCAGCGCAGGCGGCTCCTCCTGCATGTGCGCCCAGAGCGTCTCCGCCT
The DNA here is from genome assembly GCA_963762265.1 of uncultured Thermoleophilaceae bacterium. Lineage (GTDB taxonomy): Bacteria > Actinomycetota > Thermoleophilia > Solirubrobacterales > Thermoleophilaceae > JACVRW01. Next base: position 395,589 of record CAVXKC010000001.1, read on the forward strand.
CGGTCGCGCGCCGGAACGGCGCCTTGCCCGACAGGCACTCGTAGAGCACGCAGCCCAGCGCGTAGCAGTCGGTGCGCCCGTCCACCGGCTCGCCGCGGATCTGCTCGGGCGCCAGGTAGTCGAGCGTGCCCACCACCCGGTCGGTGTCGGTCGAGGCGCCGCCGAGCTGCTTCGTGATCCCGAAGTCGGTGAGGTAGACGTGGTCGTCCTCGTCCAGCAGCACGTTCGCGGGCTTCACGTCGCGGTGCACGAGCGCCCGGCGGTGGGCGGCGTCGAGCGCCCCCGCCACCTGGCCGCAGCAGGTCCAGCGCCCGCTGCGGCGCGAGCTTGCCCTCGCGCTCGAGGATCGTCTTCAGGTCGCTGCCCTCGACGAAGCGCATCGCGAGGTAGAGCTGGCCGTCGTGCTCGCCCGCCTCGTAGATCGGGATCACGTTCGGGTGGTCGATCGACGCCGCGAGCTTCGGCTCGCGCAGGAAGCGATCGCGGAAGCGCCTGTCCTCGGCCAGCTCGGGCGCGATCAGCTTCAGCGCGACGGGCCGCTCGAGCGACAGGTCGGTGGCGCGGTAGACGACGCCCATGCCGCCGCGACCGGCCAGTGAGTCGATGCGGTAGCCGGCGAAGGTGGAGCCTGGGGTGAACGCTGCCTTCATGGTGCGCTCCGGGGCCGATCGAGTCCTGTGGCGACCGTACCACGGGAGGGGCGGCGCGTCGCGGCGCCGCCCCTTCCGATGGCTGGGGCCGGCCGTGGGCTCAGTGCGTGGCCACCCGCGCGGGGTTGCGGCGCTTGCGCCCCGTTAGCAGCAGCGCGGAGCCGGCCGCGATGCTGAGCAGCGCGAGCATGCCGGCCGCTCCGAGTCCGGCGTCGCTCCAGTCGAAGCCGGAGGGGGGCTCGGCGCTCGCCACGACCGGCGCCGGGATCTGCACCGGCGGCAGGTCGCGCGCGGCGTCCACCACGTCGGGCGAGCCGTAGTCGCGCTGGAGCACGTCGGGGCGGGCCTCGCCGTCCACCGCGTCGGGCGAGCCGTAGTCGCGCTGGAGCACGTAGGGGCGGGCCTCGCCGTCCACCGCGTCGGGCGAGCCGTAGTCGCGCTGGAGCACGTAGGGGCGGGCCTCGCCGTCCGAACCTCGCTGCTCGCCGGCGTCGACCGGGCCGGGCGTACGCAGGTTCTCCCAGGGCGTCGGGTCGCCGTAGGCGGGCGCGGCGGCCACGGCCAGCAGGGCCGCGGTGGTGAGGATGGTCTTGCGTCGCATGGTGTGTGGCCTCCTTGTCGGCGGCCGCCCTGTGCGGCCGGAACGAGAACCAGCTTCCAGCCCGCCGGTAGCAGCGCAGGAGGTCGTGCGGTTAACGCCGGTAAACGCCTACGAGCCGCCCGTGGCCCGCGTCAGCGACCGGGTCGGCGCGGCGTCTAGCGTGGTGGGCTCGTGGGCACCTCGAGGACGCGGTCGACCGTCGCGCCGCGGTAGACGGGGGACTGCGGCGCACGAGGGGATGTGTCGCCGGTCACGCGCAGAACGGTGAGCTTGGCCGGCGTGATGTCCCCGTTGCGGTCGAAGCGGAAGCTGCCGAGGATGCCCTCCCGCACCCGTATGGCTTGGATCTCACGCAGCACCGAGGCCCGCGTCCCGTCGGAGCGCGCGATCGCTGCCATGACCACCTCTGCGGCCTGCGCGCCCTGGAGCGCGTAGCGCTCCGACACGCCGAGATCGCGCGTGAGGCGCCTGGCGGCGGGTGTGAGACCGGGCGTTTCAGGCGGCACGTCCGTGACTGTCACATAGAGGCCGCGCGCGTCGCGCCCGGCCAGCTCGAGCACGTCGGGGATGGGAAAACCGCCCCCCTGACCAATGCCAGCGGGCCTCCCGGTGCCCGGTTGAGTATCGGGATCTCGACCTCGGAGCAGCCCGAGTTGAACGGGCCGATCACCGCCACGAGGTCCCTTGCGTGCGTGTAGGCATTCGCGTTGGCGGCGCATCTGCGGATCTCGAAGCTGCCGCTCTGTGATGTTGAGTCGTCGCACGACGCATAGCCGACCGAGTGCCTGCCCGCCTTGAAGCCATGCCGCTCGACCACGAACCGGATCGCATCGGCCATCGCACGTGGCTCGGCGCTCTCCGGGCCCCGAAGCGGAAGGTCGGAAGTGATCAGGACGTCCGGTTTCCGGCCGCCCGATTCCACCCCGCCACAGGCGAAAGCGGGAAGCGTGCCCTCCGTCGGCACGCCCGCCACGCTCACCCAGGCCGATCCCTCTCCCGCCGCAAGCGCCTGCGGCGCTCCGCCGGTGATCCTGTCCGTCACGGCGTTCGTGCGCGGATCTATCCGGGAGACCGTGCCGTCCATGTAGTTGGCAGTCCAGACCGCACCTTCGCCGAAGGCGATGTAGCTCACCCCCACGCCCACGTCGATCGTCCTCGTGACCGGCCGCTCGCCCGGCTCGATCCGCCACACGAGGCCCTCGTTCTCCGCCGTCGCCCAGACGGACCCAGCGCCCACCGCGATGGCGGGCAACGAGTTGGCCCCGATGGGGATGGTCTGCACGACGCGGTTCGTGCGTGGGTCGATCCGCTGGACCGAGGGGCGGTCCCAGGGGACGAACCAGACGCCCTCCTTGCCGGCCGCGATCGTGGAAGCGGCCACGTCGATCGTATCGACGAGCCCGCCGGTGTCGGGATCGATGCGGGAGATCGTGTCATCCGGATTCCGTGCCCAGACGGCGCCGGCCCCCACCGCTATCTGCGCGAAACCCGTGTTGGGAGACGCGAGGAGGTTGTCGCCGGTCGTGCCGGGGAGCTCCAGCGTGTGGGTGACCCTGTTCGAGCGGGGGTCGATCCGCGAGACGCTGACCGTGGTGGTCACGAAGCGGCCGCCCCCGTTCCCGACCCAGAGCGCTCCCTCGCCCGTGGCGAGGGAGCCCGGCGTGCCTGGCGTCTCGACCGTCCCCGTGACCTCCTTCGTCTCGGGGTCGATGCGGGAGATCGTGTCTTCCCCGTCCTTGACGAACCAGGCGGCTCCCTCGCCGGCGGCCACATTGCCGGGCAGCGAGTTGGATTCCGTGAGCGAGACGACCTCGGCCTTCGCAGGGTCGATCGCGACGACCCCGTTACCGAGCGGTTCGACCCGGCCCTCCTCGCCGGTCGTGAGCGAAAGGATGGCGGCGGCGATCGCGGCCGCCAGCAGGAAGAGGCCGGCAGCGAGGATCGTGCGCGCGCGCGGCCGGCGCCGGAGGGCGCGCGACGGCGGCCGGCGGCGGGCTGCGGGTGGGGTGGCGAGGCCGAGCGTTGTGGCTGCGGCGTCGGTCAGCTCGGCGCAGCTCTTGTAGCGCTGCTCGCGGTCCTTGGCGAGCGCCTTCCCGAGCAGCGGGTCGAGCGCCGGATGGCCGCGCAGCGAGGGTGGCTCGTCCTGCATGTGCGCCCAGAGCGTCTCCGCCTCGGTCGCGCGCCGAAACGGCGGCGCACCGGCCAGGCACTCGTACAGCACGCAGCCGAGCGCGTAGCAGTCGGTGCGCCCGTCGACCGGCTCGCCGCGGATCTGCTCCGGCGCCAGATAATCGAGCGTGCCGACCATCCGGCCCGTGTCCGTCGAGTCGCCGCCGAGCTGCTTGGTGATCCCGAAATCGGTGAGGTAGACATGCCCGCCCTCGTCGAGCAGCACGTTGGCCGGCTTCACGTCCCGGTGCACGAGCGCCCGCTTGTGGGCGGCGTCGAGCGCGCCGGCAACCTGGGCCAGCACCGCCAACGCCCGCTCGGGCGAGAGCGTCCGCTCGCGGCCCAGCACGCTGCGCAGATCGCTGCCCTCCACGAAGCGCATCGCCAGGTAGAGCTGCCCCTCGTGCTCACCCGCCTCGTAGATCGGGATCACGTTCGGATGATCGAGCGAGGCCGCCAGCCGCGGCTCACGCAAGAAGCGCTTGCGAAAGCTCTTGTCACCCGCCAGCTCCGGCGCGATCAACTTCAACGCCACGGGCCGCTCCAACGACAGGTCCCTCGCCCGATACACCACAGCCATCCCGCCACGTCCGACCAGGGCCTCCACCCGATAACCGGCGAAGTTCGTGCCGGGTGTGAACGCCGCCTTCATGGTGCGCTCCGACGGGCCGAGTCCGACCGTACCACGAAAGGGGACGGCGCCGGGCGGCGCCGTCCCCCAGGTGGTCCGTGGAATCGAGATCAGTGCACCGTGGCGGAGACATCGCGGCGACGCCTCGTGCTCGTGAGCAGCAGCGCTGACCCGCCGGCGATGCAGAGCAGCGCCAGCATGCCGGCGGCGCCGATGCCCGCGTCGCCCCAGTCGAAGCCGCCGGAGGGCCCGCGGACCTCGACGACCGCGGTCGTCGCGCAGATCGCGCGGATCTCGCGGATCTCGCGGCTCAGGCGCTGCTGCATCTGCTGCACCTCGGGCGACTCGACCAGCTTGCGTTCCGAGTCCCGATAGACCCCGGGTGCACCGACCGGCACCGGCGACGTGTCCGTGGCGGCGTCCGCCGCGTCGGGCGAGCCGTAGTCCCGCTCGAGCACGTACGGCCCACGGTCGGACGCACGCACGTCTTTGTACTCGTCGGCGGCCGACGCGGGGGTCGCGCAGACGGCCATGAGAGCGGCGGTGGTGAGAATGGTCTTGCGTCGCATGGATTCGACTCCTCCTCGGGCCGCCCTGTGCGGCCGGACGGCGATCACCTTCGAGGCTCGCGGTAGCAGCGCGGGGTGGCCCCCGGTAAACGCCTACCCGCGGGTCAGCGACCAGGTGAAGCGGGTACGGCTCTCCGCCGGCGCCAGACCGCCCGGCCGCGTTCCTCGACGCACGAACACGGTCGGCGCCGGCGGAGCCTCGGCGAGCCCCGCCGCGCACGCGGCCGAGCCCCTCCTCGCGCCAGCGTTCGGACAGCCCCACCACGAGGAGGCCGGCCCCCTCGGCGATCGCCGCTACTCCGCGCCGACCGGGGCGCCCCAGGACCGGCTCGGCCACGATTCCCGCCGTGCCGCTGCGCGATCAGCGACGCGTCGGCGAGCAGCCGGCTTGCATCGCGTCTGTGCCTGTGCCGATCGGCAGCGCCGATCAGCCGCAGCGGCGCGTCGACGGCGCCCGCGACCCAAGCGCCGAGCGCCAGCGCCGCCCAGTCGTGGCTGGCCGCCGCCGAAGGGCACCATCACCGGGCCATCGCGGAGCGGCCGCCCGCTGCCGTCAGCAGCGCCACGTCGCAGCGGCGCCTGCTCGAGGACCGCGGCGGCGTCGCCGCCGAGCGGCTCGGGACCGGCATCCAGCAGCAGCAGGTCGACGTTCTCCTGGGACGCGAGGCGTGCGATGTCCTCGCCTCGGCTCGGCGAGGAGAAGGCGGCCGTGCGGGCGGCGACACCCGCGGCGAGAAGCCGGTCGCGGCGAGCCGCGAGCAAGGCCGTGGCGCGTTCGAGCTCCGCGGCGGGAACCACCGCGGCCACGATCAGCTCGCGCGGCGGCTGCGAGCCCGACGCGAGCGGCTCGGCGAGCGCGAGCAGCCCATCGAGGCCGGCGAGCTCGGTGGGCACTACGAGCAACGCACGGCTGAGCACGACCGGCTGGGGGGCCGCTTGGGCTGAGCCATGCTCCGCTTCCCGCGGGGGTGCGAGCGCCGGTTCGTGCTGCAGGATCGCCTGCTCCAGGCGCTGCAGCTCCTCGCTTGGCTCGAGCCCCAGCTCCTCCACGAGCTCGCGCCGGGCAGCCCGGTAGGCGTCTAGTGCCTCGGCCTGCCTTCCCGCGCGGTAGAGCGCCAGCATGAGCTGGCCGCGCAGCGGCTCCCTCAGCGGGAAGCGCGTGACGAGCGCCTCGAGCTCGCCGACGAGCTCCGCGTGGCGTCCGAGCGCCAGATCGGCCTCGATGCGTTGCTCGAGCACCGTCAGCCGCAGCTCCTCGAGCCGAGCGATCTCGACCTGCGCGAACGACTCGTAGGCCAGGTCCGCGAGCGCCGGGCCGCGCCACAGCGCGAGCGCCTCTCGCAGCCTGGCCGCGGCGGTCTTCGGTACGGCCCCCCTCGCGTCGGCCACGAGCTGCTCGAAGCCAGCGAGATCGAGCTCCTCGGGCTCGACGCTCAGCACGTAGCCCGGCGCGCGCGTGGCGAGGCGGTCCGCTGCCCAGCACCTTGCGCAGCCTGCGACACGTACACCTGAACGGTCTTCGCGGCCGTGGCGGGCGGCGCGCCCCCCCAGAGCTGGTCGATCAGGCGGTCGGTGGAGACGAGCTCGTTCGCCTGGAGCAGCAGCAGCGCGAGCAGCGAGCGTTGCTTGACCCCGCCGAGCGCGAGCGGCCGGTCCTGCTCGGACACCTCCAGCGGCCCAAGCAGGCGAAAGTCCATTCGCGGGCTAGCCGCGTCCGAGACGCCTCAGGAACGGCACCAGCCGGGCTACGAAGGCGTTCCGCGGGTGCGCCGAGTTGGGGTCGTTGTGTGAGTAGGCGGCTGAGCGGTTGATCAGCGTCAGGTTGCGCGCCGGGATGCCGGACTGCTGGGCCAGGTTCGTGGCGGCGTCGAGCACGCGCTGGCCGCCGAGCGAGGCGCCGAAGGCGAGGATGCGCAGGCGGCGCGGCAGGTCGTGGCCGTGGATCGCGCGCACGTCGAGCACGGCCTGGGCGGGGTTGGCGTTGCCGGCGGCCACCGCGCCGCGCGTCGATCGTCAGGCGCCGCGGGTGGTACCAGGCCGTGCCGTCGAGACCCTTGAGGCCGGCGCCGGAGAACATCGCGGCGTAGCGGCGGATCGGCGTGAGCTCGCCGGCGCGCTCCCAGCCGCGCGGGTCGCCGCTCGACGCGAGCCGGCCGAGGTGGGCCTGGGCCGCGCACGAGTCCCGGCGGCGAGGTCTCGGTGTCGAGCGCGTACCCGTACTGGCCGACGTTCGTGACCGGGACCGGCGGCTTCAGGTTCGCCGGCAGGAGCGCGAAGGCCTGGCCAGCGAGCGGCCCGTCGGGATCGAGTCAGGACGCCGAGCGCGCCGGTCGTGTTGAAGAGCCCCGTGAACGGCGCCGGGATCCCGCCGAAGGTGAGCCACGGCGTGGCCGCCCGCGAGCTCGCTCGAGCGACTGCGTTCGCCTGCTCGGCGGTGATCGGCGTCGGGCCGCTGCCACCGTCGATGTAGACGAGCCCGGCCAGGTCGCGCGCGCCCGGCTTGCCGTCGAAGTCCCAGGTGGCGTAGGCGGTGGTGATCGAGCCGCCGAGCGAGTGGCCGCCGAGCACGACCCTGCGCCCGCGCTTCTCGCGCGGCCTTGACCACCCGGCGCAGGTCCTCGATCTCGACGCGCATGCCCCACTCGCGCGCGAAGCCGACCTGCGCGTCCGGGATCGACTGGAAGTGCGTCGGTGATGCTCGGGTCGGTGAGGTAGCCGAGGTAGTAGTCGAACATCTCCTGGCCGCCGACCCTGCCCCCGCTTCGCGCGGTTGAAGCATCGAGTGGTCCTCGAGCAGGTTCTCCCGGCGCTCGACCGCCCACACCTGCCAGCCGCGGAGGCGCCGGACGAGCGTCTTGGCCAGCGGCACGAAGTAGGCCGCGCTCGCCGACGTACCCGGGTTCAGCACGAGGATGTTCGGGGCGCGCTCGGGCCGATCTCGAGCACGCCCACGCGGTCATAGCGGGCCGGCGTCTCGGCGGCGTCGAAGCCCTTCATCCGCTTGAAGCGGACGTCGGGCGCCGCGGCGGCCGGGGCGGCGCAGACTAGGATGCCGATCGCCGCGAGCGCGGCGGCGGCCCTAGAGACCATCGCGCAGGTCGAAGGCCGCGTCGGCGTCCTCGACCACGGGCTTGCGGAAGAAGCCGCGGGTTCACGCAGTCGAAGGCCTCGCTGTAGCCGTCGTAGGCGCGCTCCACGCTCGCGCGGCACTGCGGCAGCGGCAGCCCGCTCATCTTCACGCCGCCGAAGCCGTGCCGGGTGCGCTCGGCCTGCTCGAACAGCTCCACGTCGATCTCGCCGCGGAAGACCTTGTTCATGCAGCCCATGAAGCGGCGCCCGCTGTCCTCGTCGTCGTAGAGGTAGAGGTACTGGCAGCCCGAGGCGATGCAGCCGGCGGGGTGCACGACTCGGTCGCAGAACGAGCAGCACTGGCGGCACTCATGGAGATCCGCGCTTGTGCGTGCCGGGGACGTGGCCACCCGGCCAGTGTAGAACGAGTGCCCTCGGCTACGCGATCACGCGCGAGGCGCCGTGGAGGCCCGACAGCTCGGACTGGCAGGCGCTCGACGCCGTGACCCGGTAGTCGTCGCCGAGCACGAGCCGGCGCTCCCCCACGGCCAGCAGCAGCTCGTGGTCACCGCGGTGGTGGGAGACGACCTCCTTGAGCTCTTCCAGGAAGTTGTCCGGCACGCCGGGAGAGACGTGCAGCGTCAGGCGCCGCAGCACTGCGGCGCTGGCGGCCTGCTCGGCGGCTTGGAGCAGCTCCTCGGCGCTCGGCTCGAAGACCGTGACCTCCTGCGCCACGAGCTTGGTCTCCCCCACCTCCTTGTGGTCCACCCGGCCGCGCACGATCACGATCTTGTCGAGCGCCACCTTGTCCGCGTTGGCGGCGTAGGCCGAGTTGAACACGAGCAGCTCGACCTGGCCCTCGAGGTCGTCGAGCGTGGCGAACATCATCGGATCGCCCTTCTTGGTGCGGATCCGCTTGCACTCGGCGATCATGCCGCCGACGGTCACCCACTCGCCGTCCTTCTTGCCCGCCAGGTCGGCCACCGAGCACTCGACCTTGGCCCGCAGCGCGTGGCGGACCTCCTTGAGCGGGTGGCTCGAGAGGAACAGGCCGAGCGTCTCCTTCTCCCACTCGTTGAGCTGCTTGCGGTCGTCCTCGAGGTCCGGCACCGGCAGGTCCTGGTGCGCCGGCTCGGCGCCGCCGGACTCGGCGCCGAAGTCGAAGAACGAGCCCTGGCCGAGCTGCGCGTCCTGCTGGGACTGCGCCCCGGCGGCCTGCGCGTGGGCCATCACCTGCATCACGCCGGTGCGCGTGCCGGGCAGCGAGTCGAACGCGCCGCACTTGACCAGCGACTCCACCCCGCGCTTGTTCACGGCCTGGCAGTCCACGCGCCGGCAGAAGTCCCAGAGTGAGGCGAACGGGCCGTCCTTCTCGCGGGCGCGGATGATCGCGTCCACGGCCTGGAACCCGAGGCCCTTCACGGCGTCGAGCCCGAAGCGGATGTTGCCCTCGACCACCTTGAAGTCGTGCCCCGATTCGTTCACGTCGGGCGGCAGCACCTCGATCCCCATGTCCTCGCACTGGGCCACGAAGAACGGCACCTTGTCCTTGGTCGACATCACCGAGGAGATCAGCGCCGCCATGTACTCGGCCGGGTAGTTGGCCTTCAGCCAGGCCGTGCGGTAGGAGATCAGCGCGTAACACGCAGCGTGGGAACGGTTGAACGAGTAGTCGGCCGCCGCCTCGTTGACCGCCCACAGCTCCTGGATCACCGCCTCGCTCGTGCCGCTGGCGCGGGCGCCCTCGAAGAAGCGCTCGCGCAGCGCGGCCATCGCCTGGCGGTTCTTCTTGCCGATCGCCTTGCGCAGGTCGTCGGCCTCGGCGCCCGAGAAGCCGGCGATTCCCTTGGCGATCTGCATCGACTGCTCCTGGTAGAGGATCACCGAGTAGGTGGCCTCGGTGATCGGGCGCAGGCGCTCGTCGAAGTAGGAGGCCGCGTCGGGGTTGCGCTTGTTGCGCGCGTAGGTGTCGATGTGGCGCATCGCGCCCGGCCGGTAGAGGGCCACCAGCGCCACCAGGTCCTCGAACTCGGTGGGCTTGACCTTGCGCAGGGCGTCGCGCATGCCGTCGGACTCGAACTGGAACACGCCGATCGAGTTGCCCTCGGCCATCATCGCGTAGGTCGGGGGGTCGTCGAGAGGCAGGCTCGCCATGTCGGGCTTGGCGCCGGTGGACTCCTCGATGATCGCCAGGCAGTCCTCGATCACGTCGAGGTTGCGCAAACCCAGGAAGTCCATCTTGAGCAGGCCGATCTCCTCGATCGGCTTCATCGAGTACTGCGTGACGACCTTGTAGGAGCGCTCCCCGTTGGCGCCCGGCACGCCGCGGTCCTCCATCAGCTGGACGGGCACGATGTCGGTGAGCGGGCGGTCGGCGATCACCACCGCCGCGGCGTGGATGCCGGCGTTGCGGACGATCCCCTCGAGCCCCTTGGCGGTGTCGATGATCTGGCGCGCCTCGGGCTCGGTGTCGTAGACGCGGCGCAGGTCGGGCTCCTCGGCCAGGTACTCCGCGAACGACTTCGAGCGCCCCATCACCGGCTCGGGGATCAGCTTGGCGAGGCGGTCGCCCGCGCCGTAGTCGAGCCCCAGCACGCGCGCGGCGTCGCGCGTGGCGTTGCGCGGCAGCATCTTGCCGAAGGTGATGATCTGCGCCACCGACTCCTTGCCGTACTTGTCCTCCACGTAGCGCATCACCCGCGCGCGGCCCTTCACCGAGAAGTCGATGTCGATGTCCGGCATCGACACCCGCTCGGGGTTGAGGAAGCGCTCGAACAGCAGGCCGTAGGCCAGCGGGTCGACCTCGGTGATGTCGAGGCAGTACGACACAAGCGAGCCCGCCGCCGAGCCGCGGCCCGGCCCCACGGCGATGCCGTTCTCCTTGGCGTAGCGGACGAAGTCCCAGACGATCAGGAAGTAGGACGCGAAGCCCATCTTCTCGATCACGCCCAGCTCCATCTCGAGCCGCTCGAGCGCCTCGGCCGGCGGCGGGTCGCCGTAGCGGCGGCGCAGTCCCTCCTGCGCGAGGCGGCGCAGGTAGTCGGGCACGGGCTCGCCTTCCGGCGCCGGGAAGCGCGGGATCAGCATCTTGCCGAGCTCGATCTCCACCTGGCAGCGCTCGGCGATCTCCAGGCTGGCGGCGAGCGACTCCGGCCACTCGGAGAAGTCGTGCGCCATCTCGTCCGAGCTCTTGAGGAAGAACTCGTTGGTGTCGAACGACAGCTTCGGCGCCGCCAGCGTGCTCTTGGTCTGCACGCACAGCAGGGCGCGGTGGTTGTCGAAGTCCTCACGGCCGAGGTAGTGGACGTCGCCGGTGGCCACCAGCGGCCGGCCCAGCTCGCGCGCGATCCGAACGATGCCCTCGTTGGCCTTGTCCTGCTCGGCGATGCCGTTCTTCTGGATCTCGAAGAAGACGTTGTCGGCGCCGAACACGCCGACCAGGGCGTCGGCGTGCGCCCGCGCCTCGTGCGGGTTGTCCTCCACGAGGCGGCGGCAGAAGCGCCCCTGCAGGCAGCCGGTGAGCGCGATCACGCCCTCGGCATGGCGCGACAGCAGGTCGAGGTCCACGTTGGCCTTGCCGCGCCGGTAGCCCTCGAGGTAGCCCGCCGAGGACAGCTTGACCAGGTTGCGGAAGCCCGTGTCGGAGCCGGCCAGCAGCGTCAGGTGGTTGCGCTCGTAGCGCATCTCCTGGCTGGCGCGATCGTCGACGAAGTAGGCCTCCAGGCCCACGATCGGCTTGATCCCGTGCTTGCGGCAAGCCTTGTAGTGCTCCACCGCGCCGTTCATCACCCCGTGGTCTGTCAGCCCCAGCGCGGGCTGCCCATGGGCGGCCGCGCGCTCGGCCAGCGCGTCGATGCGGCAGGCGCCGTCGAGGACCGAGTACTCGGAGTGGACGTGGAGATGGGCGAAGCTCATCCGGGACTCGAATATAGGTCCGGCATCGGCTGGCACAGAGGCCTCCGCCGCGCCGCCGCTCCGTGTTTGCGGGGTCAGCGCCTCCCGGCATCGAGCGCAGCGCCCAAGGCGCGGGCCCTGTCCGGAAAATCTCCCTTTGCGGCAACACCGATCACCGATCCGCCGAGAGTTGTGCAATCACGCGCGAGCAGCAGGGCCCGCCGCGCGACAGGTCAGCGTCACGCCGTCGCCGCGTAGGCGTGTGCCAGCTCAGCGGCGAACTCGTCGAACTCGGTCGGGGTCGTGTTGTTCTCGTTGCGACCCTCGAGCGAGTGCAGCCGGCCTTCGCTCAGCGCCTGGTTGAACTCGACGAACCGGGCGGCGAAGTCGGGTGAGAACCCGGCGACCTCGGTGAGGATCGCAACCAGCTCTTCATCGGGCAGCTGGACGTACTGGAGGTCCGGCTGACCGATCGCCTTGCCGATCGCCGCCGCGACCTCGGTGTAGCTGAGGTCGCGCGGGCCAAGCAGTTCGCGGACCACCGCGCCGCTCCAGTTCCGCTCGCGCAGCGCCGTGGCGGCGACCGCGGCGATGTCGGCGGTAGCGATCATCGGCAGCTTCGCATCGGGCGCGACGGAGTCGGCGAGCACGCCCTCGTGGTGGATCGTCTCCAGCGCCGCGTAGAAGCCCTCGAAGAAGGCGCCGGGGCGCAGGATCATCAGGTTGACGGCGTCGAGCGCCCGCAGCCGCCGCTCCTGCCGGTGCAGGCTGGCGATGAACCCGTTGCCGCTCGCCAGCTCACCGCCGATCGCGCTCAGCGCGACCACGTGGCGCACACCGCTCTCGCGGATCGCCGAAGCGATCGCCTCGCCCCGCCTGTCCTGGTCGGCGTGGTAATCGGGCAGGGTCGGGTCCAGCGCGGTGAGCGTGTAGACCGCGTCGGCGCCTGTGAAGGTGCTTGCAAGGTAGTCGGCGTCGCGCGCGTCGCCGGCGACGGTCTCGGCTCCGAGCGCGTCGAGCTCGGCGAGCTTCTCCGCCGAGCGGCCGAGCGCGCGCACCTCCTCGCCGGCCTCGAGCAGCAGCTCGATGATCTTGCGGCCGGTGTTTCCGGTGGCTCCCATCACGGTGATCATTGTCGTTCCTCCTGGTTGGTCGTCATTGCAGTTCATCCAGCCTAGGCTGCGTGATCAGGAGTTTCTATGGCACATTGTCCCTGATCCTTGCCTGTTCGTCCGCGTAGCGTGGCGGTTCGAACGCTGCCTCTGTCATGCTGATTGCGTGACCACGCATCCCGAACCTTGGCCCTCGGCCGCCGATCCGCTCGGCGAGGCGCTGCACTTCCTCGAGCTCCGCGGCGCCTTCTACTGCCGCGCCGAGTTCACCGCCCCGTTCGGTCTCGACCTCCCGCCGCTCGCGGGCTACCTGTGGTTTCACGTCATCACCAGCGGAAGCTGCTGGCTCGAGGCGCCAGAGGCCCAGCCACGGCGCCTGGCCGCAAGCGAGCTGGCGCTCGTCCCCCACGGCGAGGGCCACCGGCTGCGCAGCGAGCACGACGCGCCGACGCCGAGCATCTTCGAGCTCGAGCGCGAGCAGCTCGGCGAGCGCTACGAGATCCTGCGCCACGGGGGCGGCGGCGAAGGCATCGACATGGTCTGCGGCGCCGTGCGCTTCGACCATCCGGCCGCGCGCAAACTGCTCGCCGTGCTCCCGCGAATCCTCACCTTCGACCCGGCGACGAGCCCGACGCAGCTTGAGTGGCTGCGCTCCGCCCTGAGGCTGATGGCGCTCGAGGCGGAGGGCTTGCGCCCCGGAGGCGAGACGGTGATCACCCGCCTTTCGGACGTGCTCGTCGTGCAGGCGCTGCGCGCCTGGCTGGAGAGTGACCCCGCGGCGCAGTCGGGCTGGCTCGGGGCGCTGCGGGACCCGCAGATCGGCCGCGCGATCTCGCTCATCCACCGCGAGCCCGGCCGCCCGTGGAGCGTCGCCTCGCTCGCCGACCAGGTCCCCATGTCGCGCTCGGCCTTCGCCGCACGGTTCACCCAGCTCGTCGGCGAGCCGGCGATGAGCTACGTGACCCGCTGGCGCATGCACCTCGCCGCCGCGGCCCTGCGCGACGAGGGCGCAACCGTGGCCGCGCTTGCGGATCGTTTCGGCTATCGCTCCGAGGCCGCGTTCGCCCGCGCGTTCAAGCGCGTCGTGGGATCACCGCCCGGTGCCGTACGGCGGGCCACGCCGGTCGAGCCGCTCACCGCCTGAGCCTCGCTCGCCGACTCTCTACGGGCAGAGCAAACCCACCGCGTCGGACTGCCGCTTTGCGCGAGCTGCGAGAGCGGCTATGCGTCCCCTTGTGCAGAAATCGCTCGCATACGAGCCCAAATGCATGAGGTATGCCATATCCGTCCCTCCCGGCTGGGCGCGATCGGACGCGGTCGGCCGCAGGAACTCCCGGCGCGGAGCCGGAGGCGGAGCGCCGGCCTGCGGACGGACGCGGAACGAGCGCGCCCAGCCGGGCCGGGCGGCGCCGCGCCCACTCTGCGACTGTTTCCCCCGCATGGCTGCCTCGGAGGCCACGACCGTCGACGCCGCGGGGCGCGAGCTGCGCGTCTCCAATCCCGACCGGGTGATCTTCCCGGCGACGGAGCGCACCGCCGAGGTCACCAAGCTCGACGTCGTCGAGTACTACCTGGCCGTCGGCGACGGCGATCATGCGCGCGCTCGCGCGAGCGGCCGACCACGCTCGAGCGCTGGCCCAAGGGCGTGCATCCGGGCATCGTGCTGTCCACGCGCGAGAAGGGCGGCGGGCGACGCCTTCTTCCAGAAGCGGGTCCCGACGGGCGCGCCGGACTACGTGCGAGACGGCGCGCATCGAGTTCCCGTCCGGCCGCCACGCCGACGAGATCTGCCCGCACCGAGCTCGCCGTGGTCGGGTGGGCGGCCCAGATGGGCACGATCACCTTCCACCCCTGGCCGGTGCGCGCGGACGACGTCGACCACCCCGACGAGCTGCGCATCGACCTCGACCCGCAGCCGGGCACCGACTTCGCCGACGCCGTGCGCGTCGCCGCCGAGGCGCGCGAGCTGCTCGACGAGCTCGGCTACATCGGCTTCCCGAAGACCTCGGGCGGCCGCGGCGTGCACATCTACGTGCGGATCGAGCCGCGCTGGACGTTCACCGACGTCCGCCACGCCGCGATCGCGTTCGGCCGCGAGCTCGAGCGCCGCCTGCCCGGCCAGGTGACCACGAAGTGGTGGAAGGAGGAGCGCGGCGAGCGCATCTTCGTCGACTACAACCAGAACGCGCGCGACCGCACGATCGCGCTCGGCCTACAGCATCCGGCCCAAGCCGGGCGCGCCGGTCTCGGCGCCGGTCACCTGGGACGAGCTGGCCGACGTCGCGCCCGAGGACTTCACGCGTCGCGACGATGCCGGCCCGGTTCGCCGAGCGTCGGCGACCGCCACGCGGCGATCGACGACGTCGCGCACTCGCTCGCAGCCGCTGCTCGAGCTGTACGAGCGCGACGAGGAGCGGCGACATGCCGTACCCGCCCGACTACCCGAAGATGCCGGGCGAGCCCAAGCGCGTGCAGCCCTCGCGCGACCGCGACCGGCCGCGCGACTGCACGACTAAGGCGCCTGCGGCAGCTTCTTCGCGCCGCGCTTGGTCGACCGGCGCGCGACGGCGGCGGCACCACCGGCCCGATGTCCCCGTCCGGCGCCTCGTCGAGGTCGACGATCACCGGCGCGTGGTCGCTCGGGCCGCTGCCCTTGCGCGCCTGGCGGTCGACCCACGCCGCCTGGACGCGCTCGGCGACCGGCGCGCTCGCCAGGACCAGGTCGATGCGCATGCCGAGGTCCTGGTGGAACATCCCGGCGCGGTAGTCCCAGTAGCGTGAACACCCGCTCGTCGGGCCAGCGGTCGCGCACCACGTCGCGCAGGCCGAGCGCCTGCAGCTGCGGCCAGCGCCGCGCGCTCGGGCTGGCGTGACGTGCGTCTGGCCGATGTAGGCGTCGGGATCGAAGACGTCGTCGTCGGTCGGCGCGATGTTCATGTCGCCGCAGACGACCGTGGCCTCGGGGCCGGCCGCGACCATCTCGCGCAGCGACCGCCAGCCAGGCGAGCTTGTAGTGGTAGTGCTCGGAGTCGGGCTCGCGCCCGTTCGGCACGTACACCGACACCACCCGGATGCCGCCGCAGGTCGCCGACACCGCGCGCGCCTCCGGGATGCGGGAAGCCGGGCGCGCCCGTCGACGCCGGCGCACCACGTCGTCGAGTCCCACGCGCGAGAGGATCGCCACGCCGTTCCAGGCCGCCTCGCCGTGCACGCGCGACCTCGTAGCCGCGCTGCGGCGAGCTCGTCGCCGAGCAGCTCGCGGAACGCGTCGTCGGCGAGCTTGGTCTCCTGCAGGCAGACGACGTCGGGCCGCCGCTCGTCGAGCCAGGGCAGCAGGCGCGGCACGCGCTGCTTGACCGAGTTGACGTTCCAGGTCGCGATCCGCACGGGCCCCCAAAGCTAGCTCGCTCCGAGCGACTCGCCCAGCTCGTGGAGCAGGGAGCGCAGGCGCTCTTTCTTCGCGCGGCCCAGGCGCTCGTCGAGCCGGGCGTCGATCTCGGCCATCAGCTCGCGGGCGATGGCGAACACCTCGTCCCCGCGCCGGGTGGCACGCACCAGCTGGGCGCGGCGATCGGCGGGGTCGGGAACGCGGTCGACGTAGCCGTGCCGGTCCAGGTGCGCCACGAGCTGGGCCATGGCCTGCTTGCTCACACCCGCCCGCTCGGCCAGGACGCCGATGCGGGTGCCGTGGTCGTCGAGGTACTGGAAGACGTTGCCGTGGGCGAAGCGCACCTCGGGGTGCCCGCGCTCGGCCAGGCGCCCCATCAGCTCCTCGCTCATTGCACGGAACGGCTCCCGCAGCAGGATGGCCAGGTTCTCCGGTCTCTCGCGGGCACTCGTGCCCGGAAGGTGGGTTGTCTTAGACAAGATGCTTGTCTATCATGCCAAAAATCATGCAAACGACAAGCAACCTGTCCAATCAGGCGGTTCGGCTGCAGGTGGGCAGCGACGAGATCACCCTGCGGGTCACGAGCGAGGCGAGCGGCGGCGCGCTGCTGGTCGCCGACGTGGCACTGCCGGCGGGTGGCGGGCCCCCCGGGCTGCACCGCCATGCGCCGGAGGAGGTCTACCGGGTCCAGCGCGGCGAGCTCACGATCTACGTGGAGGACGACACGGGTGACGTGCAGCGCGTCTCGGCCGGGCCCGGGGCCGTGGTCCACATCCCCGGCGGCCGCGCCCACACGGTCCGCAACGAGTCGGGCGCCGGCGCGCTCGCCCATGTCGCCTTCTCGCCCGGTGCCGAGATGGAGCAGTTCGTGCGCTCCGCGAGCGCACTCGCCGCAGGTGGAGAACCCGGCTTCGAGGACGTCCTGGCACTCGCCGAGCGGCACGGCATCGAAATGGCCGGCCCGCTTCCGGGCTGAGCGAGGGAACCTCCCGGCCCTTCGGGGCGTAGTAGCAGCGTGAGGCCCGTCGTGCTGCTCTCGGTGCTCGCGCTCGGAGCCGCCGCTGCGCTGGGCGCCGAGCGGGCCACGCGGGCGCCGGAACTGCGCGTGGTCGATGCGCGAGCAGGGTCGATTCGGAGCGGCGACGGAGCCCTGCTCGCCGCGCACGAGTTCGACGGGCCGGCCGAGCTGCGGTGGGTGCGGCCGATCAGCCTTCGACCCGTCTCGCGCCCACTGCGGCTGCGCGACGACTTCGTCTCCGAGTTCGCGCTGTCGCCCGATGGCGGGCGCATCGCGGTGGCGAGCGACATGCACAGCCGGATCGAGTTCTTCGACCTGCGGCGCTGGCGCTCACTGGGCTCGATGCGCCTGATGGGCGAGCGTGGCTACGGTGGCGTGTCGGGGCTCGTTTGGGCCAGCGAGCGGCGCCTCCTCGCGCTCGCCGGCCCGGCCTACTCGCGCCTCACCCCGGTGGTCATCGATCCCCAGCGGCGGCGCGTGGTGCATCGCTCAGCGTGGCGGGGCCGGGCGATTCGCTGGCGGGCCGCCGGCAGGCGGCTGGTGTTCCTGGCCGCCGGGCACGGGGGCTCGGTCGCACGGCACGGCCGGCTGCTGCGCTTCGACGCGAGCGGCGCGGTGCGCGAGCTGCGCCTGGGGCGAATAGAGGCCGGCACCTGGAGGACCGCGCCCAAGCGCTGGCGCAACGTCGAGCCCGGTCTGGCGGTGGACCGCGCGGGAGAGCGGGCGTTCGTGCTGAGCGTCGATGGACGGCTGGTGGCGGACGTCGACGTCTCCGCCTGGCGGCTGACCTATCGCGAGGTCTCGGAGACCCGCTCGGTCTGGCGGCGCCTGCGCGACCTGATCGAGCCGCCGGCATACGCCAAGGAGCCGTTCGACTCGGCCATCCGCACCGCGCAGACGCTCCCGAGTGGCGTGATCGCGGTGACCGGCGAGGACCAGAACACGAGCGCTGGATCCGCGCACGAGCTCAAGACGACCCCCTACGGCGTGCGGCTGATCGACCCGCTCAGCTGGACCTCGAGGACCCTGGACGGCGACGCGCAGGACTTCACCGTCGCGGGCGGCACGCTGCTGGCCCGGCGCTTCTCATGCAACTGCGTCAACGGTCTGCCCTCGATCGGCGTACGCGCCTACGCCAGCGCCGGCGAGCTGCGCTGGCAGCGCGTCGCCGGCGCCGGGCCGATCGTCCAGGGGGCGGCCGGCGACCACGTCTACATCGAGGTGGGGCGCCGCAAGGCACGGCACGTGCACGTGATCGAGGCCGTCAGCGGTGAAACGGTCCGCGTGTTGCGCCACAGCGGGCTGCGGCTGCTCGACCCCGGACGCTAGCCGGCCAGCGTCCGCTCCAGGTTGCCGAAAGCCTTGCCCCAGCCGTCCTCGTGCGAGCGCACCGCCTCCTCGTCCCAGAGGCCGCTGTGGGTGAAGCGCACCGTGGTGGCGCCGTCGCCCTCCTCGAAGTCGAGCTCGATCAGCTGGCGGGTGTCGTTGCCGTCCCAGAGCCAGGTGAAGGCCAGGCGGGTCGGCGGCTCGATCTCGGTGTAGGTGCCGCCGCCGCCGTACTCGGCGTCCTCGTGCGGGTTGCGCATCACCACACGCACGGCGCCGCCCACGCGCAGGTCGACCTCGGCCTCGGTCGTCTCCCAGTCGTGCCCGGCGTGAAACCAGCGCCGCATCACTTCCTCGCTCGTCCAGGCGTCGAAGACGGCCTGCGCCGGCGCCTGATAGGTGCGCTCCATGCGGAGCGTGTGGCCGTCGTTCACCTGTCGGGCTCGCGTCGACGCTGCACGCGGAGCATTATCCACGCCCGCGCCAGCACGAGCCCGGCACCCGCCGCGGTCACGGACGGCAGGATCTCCTCCACGGGAAGCGGCCCGACGTGGGCGATCACGAGGCCTCGGCGTATGCGTCGTGGTAGTTCCACCACCCGTAGGGCGGGCCCTGCGGGTAGCCCTCCGGCGAGTCCTCCCACTCCTCCTGTCGGCCGAGCGCGGTGAGGTCGAGATAGCTCCAGGTCGTCCCCAGGGCCTCGTCGCCGCGCGCGTCGGTGAAGTAGGTGCGGAAGATCTTGTCGCCGTCGCGGATGAAGGCGTTGTGACCGTGCCACTGGTCGACGCCGAAGTCTGCGTCGAAGTCGTCCGTGATCGAGTACCAGGGGATCAGCTCCCAGCCCATCCGTTCCTTCAGACCCTGGATCTCGGCTTGCGGGGCCCGCGAGACGAATGCGAGCGTGGTGTCGCGCGCGTTCAGGTGGGCGGGGTGCGCGACCTGGTCGGCCACGAAGGAGCAGCCGGCGCAGGCCCGCTCCGGATACGCGCCGCCCGACGCCGGGTACGTGGTCACGTCCGGCGCGTAGAAGGCGCGGTAGACGACCAGCTGGCGGCGGCCCTCGAACAGGTCGCGCAGGCTGGCCGGGCCATTCGGACCCTCGAACGCGTACTCCTTCTCCACCGCCATCCACGGCATCCGGCGGCGCTCGGCGGCGAGCGCGTCGCCGGCCCGCGTGTGCTCCTTCTCCTTGACGAGCAGCCGCTCACGTGCGGCGATCCACTCGTCGGGCGAGACGATTGTGGGTGTCTTCATCGGTCCTTGTCCTCCTTCAGGTAGTCGTCGACCACATCGAACAGGCGGCCCCACAGGGCGCGCTGGCGATCCATCCAGTCGCCGGCCTCGGCGAGCGTGTGGGTGTCGAGCGAGAGCCGGTGCGTCCGGCCCTCGACCACGCGCGTGACCACGCCGGTCTCCTCCAGCACCTTCAGATGCTTGGAGATCGCAGGCTTGGAGACCCCGAAGCCGCCGGTGGCCTCGCCCACGGTGGCCGAGCCTGCGGCGAGCCGCTCGACGATGCCGCGGCGGATCGGGTGCGAGAGCGCCTTGAAAGGATCGTTAACCACTAAGTTAACAGTAGCAGACGACCTGCCGATACCCCGCCCGCGACCCTAAAGCGCGTATGGGGCAGGGCCGATACCGGCCGGGATGAACGCGCCCACCTGTCCGCGCTGCTCCCAACCGACCGGAATCGGGCGCCTGTGCGGCGCCTGCGGCTTCGACCCCACGCCGGAGCTCACCGCGCAGGGCTTCCTGCCCCCCACCGGAGCCGCGCCCACGAGCTTCGGCGCGCCCCTTCCCGCCCCGCCGGCACCCGGCTTTCGCTCGCCGCGCACCGCGGGGATCGTGGCCCGCAACGCGGTCAAGCTCGACGCGCTCGGCATGGGCATGCTCACCGTCGCCGCCCTCTGCGCGATCGCGGTGATCCGCCAGACGACCGAGCGCCAGGAGACGCGCGCCCGCGCGCTCAGCGCGGCCGCGCAGCCGCAGCCGCAGCCGGCCTGGAGCTGACGCCCGCGGCGGCCACCTCGGTCGCCACGCCGATCGGCAGCCAACGGATTCGCGAGCGGACCTCCTCGGGCGCGCTCTCGAACTCGCGCTCGATGGTGGCGCGGCCCTGCTTGAAGTGCTTCCAGCCCTCGTAGTGCACCGGGATCGCCGTGCGCGGGCGGATCAGGCGGATCAGCTCCACCGCGTCGCGCGCGGTCATCGAGTAGCGAAGCGGCCCGGTGACCGGGAACTGCACGCCGCCCAGATGAAGCAGCGCGATGTCGACGTCGAGCCGGCCGGCCACCTGCCGCACGCCGTCGTAGAGCACGGTGTCGCCCGAGATCCAGAGCACGGGGTCGCCGCTGCCCTCTCGGCGCAGCGCGAAGCCGATCACGTCGCCGTATACAAAGCGGGCGCCGGGCGGGCCGTGGCGGCAGGGCGTGGCCGTGACCTCGAGCGCCGGCAGCCCCGGCGCCTCGAGCACCGTGCCGGCCCACGGCTCGAGGCCGCGCGCCGTGCCACCGAGCCGGCCGGCGCCGGACACGGTGGTGACGACCACCCCGGCGGAGGGCAGCAGCGCCCGGCCGGCGTCGTCGAGGTTGTCGCCGTGGTGGTCGTGGCTCAGCAGGACGGCGTCGATCGGGCCCAACTCCTCGGCGGGCAGCGCCGGTCCGGCCAGCTTCCGCGACGACGCGCCCCAGCCGAAGGAGTACCTCCGGCCGGGGGCGTCGAACGTCGGGATCGGTGAGCAGCCGCCAGCCGTCCACCTCGATCAGCAGCGGTCGGCCCGCCGACATGGGTGAGGCGGACTTCGGTGCTCACGCCTTGGTGGGCTGCGCGGCGTGCTCGGCGGCCCAGTCCAGGGCGTAGTCGGCGACCTCCTCCCAGCCGGGGCGGCGGCAGCAGGTGCGGCCCGCTCGAACTCCTTGACCTCGGTGATCGTGTCCTCGACTTGTAGTGCTTGGCGTTCGAGCGCTGGACGTCGGCGGCATGAGGTGGTCCTCGCTGCCGGAGATGAACAGCAGCGGCGCGCGCTCGTCGTTGTGGTAGTCGACGTAGGTGTCGTGCTTGCCGGGATGGATGTTGGCCAGCGCGCTGCCCCAGAAGATCCGGCCGGACGCCGGGATGTGGTAGCGCTCGTAGAGCGCGCGGGACTCCTCCTCGGTGAAGGTGTTGGTGAAGGCGTAGTGCCACTGCTCGGGTGTGAGGCCGACCGCCCTGTGGCGGTTCGCCGGGTTCTTCAGCACCGGGAAGCGTCGCCTTGACCTGCGACAGCGGCACCACGCGCCACGCCCTCGGTCGGCGCCGAGTTGATCGCCACGCCCGCGGCGCCGTAGCCGTGGTCGAGCAGGATCTGCGTGAACACGCCGCCCGCGGAGTGGCCGATCAGGATCGGCGGCTCGTCGAGCGCGCCGACGACCTCCTCGAGGTGCTCGATGATCTGCGGGACCGTGACCGCCTCGATCGGCGACGGGTCGGCGTTGAGCGCCTCGACCTCGACCTCGAAGCCCGGGTAGGCGGGCGCGATCACGCGGTAGCCGCGCTCCTCGTAGTGGGCTGATCCAGTGCTCCCAGCTGCGGGGCGTCACCCAGAAGCCGTGGACCAGGACGATCGTGTCAGGCGCGGGACTGCTCGAGCTCATGGGAAGTCCTTTCGCGAGTCGAGTGGTCGTCAGTGGAATCGGAGCGCCGGAGCCTAGTCGGACACCAGCCCGAACGGCGTGCCCTCGGGGTCCCTGCAGACCGCCCAGGACTCGCCCGGGTGGATCACCGTTCCGCCCAGCTCGGTCACCGCCTCGAGCGCGCTCGCCATCGAGTCGACCTCGAAGTAGGGCAGCGAGAACGTGTCGCCGGGGCCGCGTCCGCGCGGATGGATCCCGACCGCTGCACCGCTCGCGTGCTCGGACTGCCAGCCCTCGCCCTGCTTGGCGCGGCGCGGCTCGAGCGCCACGCCGAGCAGTCCGCGCCAGAACGCCAGCGCGCGCTCGGGATCGTCGGCCGGGAACTCGATCAGCCGCAGCGGCGAGCGCTCCATCGTGCGCACGTTAGCCCGCAGGGCTCAGAAGCGCTTGGCGGCGCGGGCGAGCTTCTGGCGCTCCATCGCGCCGAGCGCGACCTTGCGCAGGCGCAGCTTGCCCGGGGTTACCTCCACGCACTCGTCCACGCGGATGAACTCCAGTGCCTGGTCGAGCGAGAGCTGATGGTGCGGCACCAGGCGCACGGTGTCGTCGGATCCGGCAGCGCGCACGTTGGTCTGCTTCTTCTCGCGCACGGCGTTCACGTCGAGGTCCTCGGGGCGCGCGTTCTCGCCCACCACCATGCCCTCGTAGACCTCCTCGCCCGGCCCCACGAAGAGCTGGCCGCGCTCCTGGAGCTTGAGCAGCGCAAAGGTGCCACTCTCGCCGCTGCGGTCGGCCACCAGGCTGCCCGTGGGCCGCGACTTGATCTCGCCGTACCAGGGGTCGTAGCGCTCGAAGACCGAGTGCAGGACCCCCGAGCCGCGTGTCTCGGTCAGGAACTCGGTGCGAAAGCCGATCAGGCCGCGGGCGGGCACCAGGTACTCCACCCGCGCCCAGCCCGTGCCGTGGTTGACCATGTTCTCCATGCGGCCCTTGCGCAGCGCGAGCAGCTGCGTGGTCACGCCCATGAAGTCCTCCGGCACGTCGATCGCCAGCCGCTCCACCGGCTCGAGCACGCTGCCGTTCTCCTCGCGCGTGACCACCTGGGGCTTGCCCACCGTCAGCTCGAAGCCCTCGCGCCGCATCGCCTCCACCAGCACGGCCAGCTGCAACTCGCCGCGGCCCTGCACCTCCCAGGTGTCGGGACGCTCGGTGTCGAGCACGCGGATCGAGACGTTGCCCACCAGCTCCTGGTCGAGCCGCTCCTTGACCTGACGGGCGGTGAGGCGAGAGCCGGAGCGGCCCGCGAGCGGGGAGGTGTTGATGCCGATGGTCATCCCGAGCGCGGGCTCGTCGATGTCGATCGGCGGCAGCGGCGCAGGATCCTCGGGAGCGGCGATCGTCTCGCCGATCGTGATCTCCGCGAGGCCCGCGAGCGCCACGATCTCGCCTGGCCCGGCCTCGTCGATCTCGACCCGCCGCAGCCCCTCGGTGGCGTACAGCTCGGTGATCGCCGCGCCCTCCACCGACCCGTCGCGCCGGCACCAGGCCACGGGCACGCCCCTGCGCAGCACGCCGCGGTGCACGCGGCAGATCGCAAGCCGTCCGACGTAGGGCGACGCGTCGAGGTTGGTGACCAGCGCCTGTAGGCCGCGGCCCTCCTCGTACTCCGGCGCCGGCACCCGCTCCAGCAGCAGGTCGAGCAGCGGCACGAGGTCACTGCCCTCGCGACCGGCCTCGGTCGAGGCCCAGCCCGCCTTCGCGTTGGTGTAGACGATCGGGAACTCGATCTGCTCCTCGTCGGCGTCGAGGTCGAGGAACAGCTCGTACACCTCGTTCACCACCTCCGCCACGCGCGCGTCCGGGCGGTCGACCTTGTTCACCGCGAGGATCACCGGCAGCCGCCGCTCGAGCGCCTTGCGCAGCACGAAGCGCGTCTGCGGCAGCGGCCCCTCCGACGCGTCGACCAGCAGCAGGACGCCGTCGACCATGCTCAGCCCGCGCTCCACCTCCCCGCCGAAGTCGGCGTGGCCCGGCGTGTCAACGATGTTGAGCTTCACGTCGCCGTAGCGAACGGCGGCATTCTTGGCCAGGATCGTGATGCCGCGCTCGCGCTCCTGGTCCATCGAATCCAGCACGCGCTCCGACACCGCCTCGTGGGCGGCGAACACGCCGGCCTGGCGCAGCATCGCGTCGACCAGCGTGGTCTTGCCGTGATCCACGTGGGCGATGATCGCCACGTTGCGGATGTCGGAGCGGAGCGCCATTGGGGCGTAGGTTCTCAGGATGCACCTCGAGCTCGTGGCGATCCTCGTCGACGACTACGACCGGGCGATCGAATACTTCGTGGGCGCGCTCGGGTTCGAGCTCGTCGAGGACTCGCCATCGCTCACCGGCGACGGACGGGCCAAGCGCTGGGTGGTGGTACGGGCGCCGGGAGCTCGCACGGGCGTGCTGCTTGCACGGGCAGACGGGAGCGAGCAGGAGCGCGGGGTCGGTCGCCAGTTCGCGGGTCGCGTGGGGATGTTCCTGCGGGTCGAGGACTTCGACGCCGCCCATGGGCGCCTGCGCGCCGCCGGCGTCGAGTTCGAGGGCGAATCCCGCGACGAGGCTTACGGCCGCGTGGCGGTGTTCACGGACATCGCGGGCAACCGCTGGGACCTGCTCGGCCCGCGCGAAGGCCCGTCAGGCTCTGCCGAGTAGCCGCGCGCTCTGGAGCGTGTCGGTGAGGATCTGCAGCCGCGAGACCTCCTCGTCGCCGCGGAAGTGCCAGACGTGCACCACGGGCAGCTTCGCGCTCTGGTCACCCTTCCTGACCTCGGTGTGGCCGAGCACGACGACCGTGTCACCGCTCTCGAAGAACTCGTCGGCCGACAGGCTGAACTCGTCCCAGGCCCCGACGGCCTGTTGGAGCACCTGCACCGCCTGGTCCTTGCCCTGGTGGGTGCCACCGCCGGGCATGTCCTCCGAGGCGCCGCCCTCCCAGGTGAAGTCGTCGGTCCAGTTGGAGAGCGCGCTCTCCACGTCTCCGCGCGAGAACTGCTCATAGCGCTCGCGCAGCAAGTCAGTCTTGCCTGCCATCTTGCACCCCTCTCTGTTGGGTTTGTGATGGTCCTCCGTCGGCGCCGAGGGCGGCCTTCAGGCCATCGAGGTCGGCCGCCCCGAACACGACCCGGTCGCGCGTGGCCACGTAGACGAGGTCGAGGTCCACGCCCGCGCGGGCGATCTTGCGCGTCAGGTCCGCCAGCACCCCGGGACGGTCGACCACGTCGACCACCACCACCTCGCGTTCGCGCGTGACCGCCACGTGCGAGATGCCCAGCAGATGCCGCGCCGCCCCGGCGTGCGGGACGAGGATGTGCAGCTCGGCCCGCTCGCCCGAGCCGACGCACGTGGCCGCGGCGATGTTCACGCCGGCGTCGCTGATCGCGGCCGCCACCTCCGCAAGCGCCCCGGGTGTGTTGTCGAGGTCGATCGCGAGGTCGATGGCCACGTGGGCAGCCTAGAGCCCCGATCGCGCTCGAAGCTAGTGCCCTGAGGCGGAAGTTCGGCGTCACCTTCCCGAGTGGCTGGGCGAGGCTGACGACGCACGCGGGATGAGTCGATGCCGAAGCCATCGACGATTCCCGCGGGTGGCGTCAGCCGCGGCCAGACGCCGGGAAGGTGCGCACGAACTGACGGCTCAGGGCACTAATCGTCGGAGGTCGTGGCCTTGGCCGCGGCCAGCCCGGCCAGCAGCACCGCCACCACCGTCGCCGCGGCGCCCAGCTTCACGCTGCGCTTGCCCAGCTTGCGCCTGGCCACCAGCATGGCCACCTGCCACACGACCCAGCCGATGATGGTGTATCCCCTCGTGGGCATCCCTCACTCCCTTTCCCGGCGCCGCAGGTTGTACGCCATTCGCGATTGCAGCGACCAGAGCTCGATGAAGCCCGGGCTCGCCTGCTGGGAGAACAGCCCGCCGGACTCGCCGAAGCCGGCCAGCGACGGGTCGTAGAGCGCGTTGGGCGAGCGGCGCGCCACGGGCCGGCAGCTGCCCTTGTAGAGCCTCATGGTCACCTCGCCCGTCACCTGCTCGTTCACCGAGTCCATCAGCGCGTTGAGGTCGCCCAGCAGCGGCTCGTACCACAGCCCCGCGTAGACCAGGTAGGCCCAGTGGTCGTCGAGGTGGGGCTTGAAGTTGTTCTGGTGGATCGTGCCGACGAGCTTCTCCAGCTCCTTGTGCGCGGTCAGCACGATCGCCGCCGCCGGCACCTCGTAGAGGTCGCGCACCTTGAGCCCCACGATGCGGTCCTCGATGTGATCCACGATCCCCACCCCGTGGCGGCAGCCGATCTCACCGGCGCGCTCGAGCAGGTCCACGAGGCCGAGCGGCTCGCCGTCGAGCGACACCGGGCAGCCCCGCTCGAAGCCGACCGTCACGTCCTCGGGCTCGTCGGGCGCCTCCTCCGGCCGCGTCACGAGCTGAAACACGTCGTCGCGCGGCGGCTCGGCGATGTCCTCGATCGGGCCGCCCTCCGAGGAGCGGCCCCAGAGGTTGTCGTCGATCGAGTAGGGCGGCGCCTCGGTGCCGCCCTTGACCGGGATGCCGTGCTCGCGCGCGTAGGCGATCTCCTCCTCGCGCCCCATCTGCCAGCCGCGCACCGGCGCGATGATCTTCAGGCCCGGGTCGAGCGCCACCACGGTCGACTCGATCCGCACCTGGTCGTTGCCCTTGCCCGTGCAGCCGTGCGCGATGGTGTCGCAGCCCGTGCGGCGCGCGTACTCCACGGCCAGCTTGGCGATCAGCGGGCGCCCCAGCGCGGTGAAGAGCGGGTAGCCGCCGCCGTAGAGCCCGTTGGCCTTGATGGCGGGCAGCACGTACTCATGCGCGAACTCCTCGCGCGCGTCGATCACCTCGCACTCGAGCGCGCCGAGCTGCAGCGCCTTGCCGCGGACCACGTCGAAGTCCTCGCCGGGCTGGCCGAGGTTGACGGTCAGCGCCACCACCTCGGCCTCGTACTCGTCCTGGATCCACTTGAGCATCACGCTGGTGTCCAGCCCGCCGGAGTAGAGCAGCAGCACCCGGCCGACCTCCCCCGGCTCCGCCTCGTAGGAGGCGGTCTTGGTGAGGGTGCGGCGCTCGGCGCTCATCGGCCGAGCACCCTAGCGATGCGCCCGAGCGCCTCGTCGACCTCCGCTTCGCTCACCGTCAGCGGCGGCAGCAGGCGGAGCGTGTCCGGCCCGGTGGCGTTGGTCACCAGACGCTCCTCGAGCAGCAGCCGCCGCGCCAACTCGGGCGCGTGCGCCACGTGGAACGCCGAGCATCAGGCCGCGCGCCGCGCGGCTGGAGGCCGGCCGCGCGCAGCCCCTCGGCCAGGCGCGCGCCCGCGGCTGCGCACCCCGGCCAGGAAGTCCTCGTCGTCGACCGCGTCGAGGACGGCGTTCGCCGCCGCGGCGATCACCGGCCCGCCGGCGAACGTCGAGCCGTGGTCGCCGGGCTCGAAGCACGTCCACGTGGCGCGGCGTGCGAGACACAGGCGCCGATCGGCAGGCCGCCGCCGAGGCCCTTGGCCACGGTCATCACGTCCGGGCTGCACGCCCACGTGCTGCGCAGGCCCAGAGCGTGCCGCGTGCGGCCCATCCCGCACTGGATCTCGTCGAAGATCAGCAGCGCGCCGGTGCGTCGTCGCAGGCGTCGCGCGCGGCGTGCAGCAAGTCCGCGGTCGATCGGGTGGATGCCGGCCTCGCCCTGGATCGGCTCGATCATCACCGCCGCGGTGCGCTCGTCGACCGCGCCGCACGAGCGCCTCGGGGTCGTCGCGCGGCACCGACCTTGAAGCCGGGCACCAGCGGCGCGAACGGCGCCTGCTTGGACTCCTGCGGCGTGGCCGACAGCGCGCCCATCGTGCGCCCGTGGAAGCCGCCCTCGAGCACCACGAAGTCGCCGCCGGCGCGGCGCCGGCGGGCGAGCTTGAGCGCGCACTCGATCGCCTCGGCGCCCGAGTTGGTGAAGAACACGCGACCGCCCAGCGAGCAGCTCGACCAGCCGCTCGGCCAGCCGCATCGCGGGCTCGGTGTAGTAGAGGTTGCCCACGTGCATCAGGCGCCCGGCCTGCTCGCGCACGGCCTCGACCACGGCGGGATGGCAGTGCCCGAGCTGGGCCACGGAGATGCCGGTGAGGAAGTCGAGGTACTCGTGGCCCTCGTCGTCCCACAGCCGCGTGCCCTCGCCGCGCACGAACTCGACCGGCTGGCGCGCGTAGGTGCCCATCACCGCGTCGCGCTCGAGCGCCTGGAGCTCGCTCAGCATCGCGATCCTAGGGCCACAGCTTGGTGCCGATGCCCTCGTCGGTGAACAGCTCCAGCAGCAGCGAGTGCGGCTGGCGGCCGTCGACGATGTGCGCGTTGCCGACGCCGGCCTCGAGCGCGTGCAGGCAGGCCTCGAGCTTGGGGCGCATGCCGCCGCTCACCTCGGGGATGCGCTCGCGCAGCTCCGCCGCCGTGGCCTCGGAGATGCGCGTGGCGGGATCGTCGGGATCGGCGCGCCAGCCCTCCACGTCGGTCAGGAAGATCACCTTGAAGGCGCCCAGCGCCTCGGCCACGGCGGCCGCCGCGGCGTCGGCGTTCACGTTGTAGGAGTGGCCCTCGGCGTCGGCGCCGACCGACGCGATCACCGGGATGTAGTCCTCGGCGATGTGGTTGAGCACGTCGACGTCCACGCGCTCGATGTCGCCCACGAAGCCGATGTCACGTCCTCGCCGGCCAGCCGTGCTGCTTGCCACCGTGAACAGCATCCCGTCGTCGCCGCACAGCCCGACCGCGGGCTGGCCGTGGCGGTTGAGGCGCAGCACGATGTCCTTGTTCTGCTTGCCGACCAGCACCATCTTCGCCACCTCGACCGTGGCGTCGTCGGACACGCGCAGGCCCTCCACGAACTCGCACCTCCATGCCGAGCCGCTCCATGTAGCGGGTGATGTCGGGCCCGCCGCCGTGCACGACCACCGGGTTCATCCCGACGTACTTGAGCAGCACCACGTCGCGCGCGAACTCCTCCTTGAGCTCGGAGTCGGTCATCGCCGCGCCGCCGTACTTGATCACGACCGTCCGGCCGTGGAACTCGCGGATGTAGGGCAGCGCCTCGAGGAGGGTGCTCGACGTCTCTCATGACGTGTAGTCCGCGTTGAAGCGCACGTAGCCGGCCCAAGGTCGCTGAAGAACACCTCGGTCTCGCCGCCCTCCCCGGGCATGCGTCAGCACGTACTCCACCTCCGGCGCCGCTCACGAGCGCTCGAGCGCGCGCAGCTCGGCCGAGCCGACCGCGTCGCCCGCCGACACCACCTGGCGCCCCTCGATCTCCAGGTCGGCCACGAACGGCTCGCCCGCCGGCCAGGCCTGCCCGGCGGCCTGGAGGATGCGGCCGAAGTTCGGGTCGCCGCCGTGCAGCGCGGTCTTGACCAGCGGCGAGTTGGCGATCGCGCGCGCCACCGGCTCGACGGCGTCGGGGCGCCCGCACCACGATCCGGCCGACCCGCTCGGCGCCCTCGCCGTCGGCCACGATCTCGAGCGCCAGCTGGCGCAGCAGCGCGTCCGAGCGCCTCGCCCAGGCGCAGCTCGTCCTGCGCTCTCGGGCTCCACGTGCACGCCCGAGCGCGCCGTTCGCCAGCGCGAAGACGGTGTCGCTCGTGGAGAGCTGGCCGTCGACGGAGATGCGGTCGAACGAGCGCTTGACGCACACGCCGGTGAGCAGGTCGAGCGTCTCCGGCGCCAGCGCCGGCGTCGGTCTGCACGAAGCAGAACATCGTGGCGAAGCGCGGCTGAGATCATGCCCGCGCCCTTGGCCTGGGCGGAGAGCCGCACGGCGCCGCCGGACAGGCTGCACCTCGAGGCAGGCGCGCTTGGGGCCGCGGTCGCTGGTCAGGATCGCCTCGCGAGAAGTCGCGCGGCGTCGGCGCCGAGCGCCGCGCACGCCGCCTCGCACGCCGGCCAGCGACCGGCTCGCGCGGCAGCTCGATGCCGATCACGCCGGTCGAGGCCACGCCCACCTGCGCCGCCTCGCAGCCCGAGCTCTCGCCGCGACCGGCCTGCATCGCCAGCGCGGTCTCGAGCCCGCGCTGGCCGTCGCCGACGTTCGAGCAGCCCGAGTTGGCCACCATCGCGCGCAGCCCGCCAGGTCGGCCTGCGCGCGAGACGATCACCGGCGCGCCCACGCGCGCGTTGGTGGTGAAGCGCGCGGCCGACACCGTGTCGGGCTGCGTCGGACACGAGCACGCCCACGTCGAGCCCCTCCGGCTTGATCCCGGCCGCCACGCCCGCGGCGCGGAAGCCCGCCGGCAGCTCGGTCGGCGTCGAGCTCGGTGACGTGCCGGGCCGCTCGACCCAGCGCGAGCGGAAGAAGCCGCTCACGCGAGCCCCTCGTCCTCGGGCAGCCCGAGCATCAGGTTGAGGTCCTGCACGGCCTGGCCGGCGGCGCCCTTCCAGAGGTTGTCGATCGCGCAGAACACCAGCACGCGCTCGTTCACCACGGTCACGTGGACGCGGCAGCGGTTGGTGTCGCGCACGTCGCGCGTGCGCGGCGGCGCGTCCACCAGCTCGACGAACGGCTCGTCCGCGTAGGCCGCCTCGTAGCAGCTCGCGCACCTCGTCGCGCCGTCAGCGCCGCGGCGGGGGTCACGTAGCAGCTGGCGAGCATCCCCTGGTCGAGCGGCAGCAGGTGCGCAGACGAAGGTGAAGTGCACCCCGCGGCAGCTCCTGCTCGAGCTCGGCGCGTGTGGCGGTGGCCCTCGACCTTGTAGGCGTTCACGTTCTCGTCCGCCGAGACGAAGTGCGTCTCCTCGGTGGCCTCGCGCCCGGCGCCCGACACGCCGGCCTTGATGTCGACCACCGCGTCCTCGATGCGGCCGGCGCAGCGGCAGCAGCGCCAGCAGCGCCGCGGTGGAGTAGCAGCCCGGGCCCGGCCACCAGCTCGGCGCCGCGATCTCGTCGCGGTGGAGCCTCGGGCAGGCCGTAGACGGCCTCCTCGAGCAGCTCCGGCGCCTCGTGCGGCTGGTACCAGCGCTCGTAGGCCGCCCGGTCGAGCCGGAAGTCCGCCGACAGGTCGACCACCTTCAGCCCGCGCTCGCGCAGCGCCTTCACCGCCGGCGCCGCGGCCTTGTGCGGGTAGGCCACGAGCGCGGCGTCGGCGCGCTCGGCCACGCGGTCGGCGTCGAACTCCTCCAGCGCCAGCGGCACCCGGTAGCGCGGGTAGAGCTCGTCGTGGCGCCGGCCGGCGTCGCTGCGCGCGGTGACCAGCGTCAGCTCGAGCGGCGGGTGGCGCTGCACGATCGCGCGCGCACAGCGCGCCGCCGAAGCCGGCCGCGCCCACCACCGCCACGCGCGCCTCAGGCACGGAGCCTCCCGCCCAGCTCCGCCAGCGCGCCCTCGATCGCGGCGCGCCGCTCGGCCACCTCGTCGTCGGTGAGCGTGCGGTCGGGCGCGCGGAACTCGAGCCGCAGCGCCAGCGACTTGTTGCCCTCGCCCACCTGCTCGCCGCGGTAGACGTCGAACACGCGCCACGTCGCGCAGCAGCTCGCCGCCGCCCGCGCGCACCGCGCTCCTCCACCTCGGCCGCCGGCACCTCCTCCGGCGACCACCACGGCGATGTCCTGGAGCACGGCGGGGAAGCTCGTCACGTCGCGGTAGCTCGATCCCTGCGCCGGCGCCCAGCTCGAGCAGGCGTCGACGTCGAGCTCGAAGGCGGCCACCGGCCCGTCGAGGTCCCAGTCGCGCGCCACCAGCGGGTGCAGCTCGCCGAGCCAGCCGAGCTCGTTCGCGTCGCCCGCCAGCACCGACGCCGCCCGGCCCGGGTGCAGGAAGGGCCGCGGGCCCTCCTCGGCCGCGCCAGTCGCACGCCGGCGGCCTCCAGCAGCGCCTCGAGCAGCGCCCTTGGCCGCGATAGAAGTCGGCCGGCTGGCCGGCGCTGCGCCAGCCGCCGGGAGCGGCCTCGGTGAGCAGCACGGCCAGGTGGTGGCGCTCGTGCGCCGGCGTCGGCGCCCTCGGGGAGCCCTCCGCCGCGTCGCCGAGCGGCGCCGTGCGGGCGGTAGACGTGGGCCGACTCGAACAGCGCCACCCCGGCCCGCCCGTGCGCGGCGTTGTGGCGCGCGGCGTCGAGCAGGCCGGGCAGCAGCAGCGGGCGCATCACGCTCTGGTCCTCGCTGAGCGGGTTCTCCAGCGCGCAGCACGGGCACGTCGCCGAGGCGCAGGCGCTCGAGCGCGCGCGGGCGAGGTGAAGCTGTAGGAGATGCTCTCGTGCAGGCCGCGGTCGCGCAGCGCGTCCTCGAGCGCGGCGCCGCAGGCGCTGGCTGCGGCGTGAGCCGGCCCGACGCGCGGCCGCGGCGCGCCGGCAGCGTGGTGGGCAGCTTGTCGAGGCCGTGCACGCGCGCGACCTCCTCGATCAGGTCGGCCTCGCGCTGCACGTCGCCGTCGCGCCAGGGCGGCACCTGCCAGGCGCCGTCGCCGCCCGGCTCGAAGCCGAGCCGCTCCAGGATCGCGTCGACGGCCGGCTCGATGCCGCGCGCCCAGCAGCCGCTCGATGCGCTCGCGCCGCAGCGCCACCACCCGCGGCTGGCGCCGGCTCGGGTACGACGTCGATCGTGCCGGGCACCATCCGCGCCCCGCACAGCTCGACCATCAGCCGCGCGGCCAGCCGCTGGGCGGCGATCGCCTGCTCGGGGTGCAGCTGCTTCTCGAAGCGCGCCGAGGCCTCGGTGCGCAGCCCGAGCGCCTTCGAGGTGCGCATGATGTTCGGCCCGACCCAGGTGGCGGCCTCCATCAGCACGCGCGTGGTCGTGTCCGAGACCTCGGAGATCTGGCCGCCCATGATCCCGGCGATGCCGGTCGGCCCCTCGGCGTCGCAGACCAGCGCCATGCTCGGAGCTGAAGCGTGCGCTCCACGTCGTCGAGCGTGGTCATGCGTCTCGCCCTCGGTCGCGCGGCGCACGACGATGCGCCCGCCGCGCACCTCGTCGAGGTCGAACGCGTGCAGCGGCTGGCCGGTGGAGAGCATCACGTAGTTGGTGATGTCGACGACGTTCGAGATCGGGCGCTGGCCGGCGGCCATCAGGCGCTGCTTGAGCCACAGCGGCGAGGGGCCGATCTTCACGTCCTCGAACACGCGCGCGGTGAAGCGCAGGCAGATCTCGGGGTCGATCTCGATCGGCGACGTGGTCCTCGGCCGCGTCGTCGCCGCGCGGCTCGGCGTCGTCGTCGGTCGGGTCGGGCGCCAGCGGCGCACCGGTGACGGCGTGCACCTCGCGCGCCACGCCGTAGACCGCCACGCGTCCGGCCGGTTGGGCGTGACCTCGAGCTCGAGCACCTCGTCGGCGATCGGCAGGTGCTCGGCCAGCGGCGCGCCGATCGGCAGCCGTCGTCGAGCACCATGATCCCGTCGTGGTCCTCGCCGATCCCGACCTCGTCCTCGGCCAGGATCATCCCGCTCGACGTCACGCCGCGCAGCTTCGCCTCGCCGAGCTTCGTGCCGTCCGGCATGACCGCGCCCGGCAGCGCCACCGCCACCGTCTGGCCGGCGGCCACGTTGGGCGCGCCGCAGACGATCGTCTGCGGCTCGCGCCCGCCCGACGTCGACCTGCACACCGTCAGCCGGTCGGCGTCCGGGTGCTGCTCGGCCTCGAGCACCTGCCCGACCACGAAAGCTCGCGGGTCGCCCACGCCCACGCGATGCGAGGCGCTCGAGCTTGTCGCCGGCCAGCGTCGAGCGCGCTCGGCGATCTCCGCGGCGCTGAGACCGGGGTCGCAGTACGAGCGCAGCCAGGCGACCGGGACCCTCATGCGCCCGCTCCGAACTGCTCCAGCAGGCGCAGGTCGTTCTCGAACAGCAGCCGCAGGTCGGGCACCCCGTGGACGAGCATCGCGATGCGCTCGATGCCCATGCCGAACGCGAAGCCCTGCACGCGCTCGGGGTCGTAGCCGTTGTCGGCCACGAAGCCGAGCACGTTCGGGTCGACCATCCCCGAGCCGAGGATCTCGATCCAGCCCGCGCCCTTGCAGGAGCGGGCAGCGCTCGCCGCCCGCGATAGCCCGTGCCCTGCAGCGGAAGCAGGACACGTCGACCTCCACGCTCGGCTCGGTGAACGGGAAGTAGCGCGGGCCGCAGCCGGACCTCGCGCTCGGCTCGCCGAAGATCGCGCGCGCGAACTCGAGCAGCACGCCCTGCAGGTCGCCGAGCGTGATGTCCTCGTCGATCGCCAGCCCCTCGAGCTGGTGGAACATCGGCGTGTGGCGTGGCGTCGGCGAGTCGCGGCCGGTAGACGCGCGCCCGGCACGACGATGTAGATCGGCGGCTCCTGCAGCTCCATCGCGCGCACCTGCATCGGCGAGGTGTGCGTGCGCAGCAGCACGTCGCTCGGAGAAGTAGAAGGTGTCCTGCGAGCAGCCGCGCCGGGTGGCTCGGGCGGGTGGTTGAGCGCCGTGAAGTTGTAGTAGTCGAACTCGACCTCCGGGCCCTCGAGCGACCGAGAAGCCGAGGCCCGATGAAGATGTCCTCGATCTCGCGCCGGGTCTGGGTGATCAGGTGCAGGTGGCCGACCGGCACGGGCGGGTCGCCGGGCAGCGTCACGTCGATGCGGTCGCTCGGCCAGGCGGCTGTCGAGCTCGGCGGCCTCGAGCTCCGCGGTGCGCCG
The DNA here is from genome assembly GCA_963762265.1 of uncultured Thermoleophilaceae bacterium. Taxonomy (GTDB): domain Bacteria; phylum Actinomycetota; class Thermoleophilia; order Solirubrobacterales; family Thermoleophilaceae; genus JACVRW01. The sequence goes on from CAVXKC010000001.1 coordinate 430,280, forward strand.
CTCGAGCAGCGCCTCGAGCGCCTGGCGCACCTCGTTGGCCGCCTTGCCGACCGGGCCGCGCTGCTCGGGCGGCAGCTCGCCGATCGAGCGCAGCGTGCTGGTCAGCTCGGACTTGCGGCCGAGGTAGCGGACGCGCAGCTCCTCGAGCTCGGCGGCCGAGCCGGCGGCGGCGATCGCCGCCTCGGCCTCCGCGCGGAGCTCGTGCCAGGTCGGGCCGATGGGCGGCGGCCATCCTATTCGCGAGCTCGTACAGCGCGACGGTCGCGGCCATCGCCACGTTGAGCGAGTCGGGCCCGTCGGCGCGCAGCGGGATGCGCGCGCGGCCTCGGCGCCTCGGCAGCTCGCCGGCAGGCCCTCGCGCTCGGCGCCCAGGCAGAGCACGACGCGGCGGCGCTCGAGCTCGAGCTCGGCCAGCGTCGCGCTCGCCGCGCGCGTCGAGCGCCACGCGGCGTGCCCGCCAGCTCCGTCGAAGCCGGCGCGCGCCGGCGGCCGCGCGAACAGCGAGCCCATGCTCGCCCGCACCGCCTTCGGGCGAGAACGGATCGGCGCAGCCCGGGCCCGAGGATCACGGGGCCGTCGCAGAGCGCGTGCGCCGAGCGGATGACCGTGCCCACGTTGCCGGGGTCGTCGACGCCGTGCAGGTAGACGCACAGCGTCGCCGCCCGGCTCCGACCAGCGCTGCCGGTAGACGCCGATCACGCGCGTGCCCGACCCGAGCGAGCTGACCGCGTCGAGCAGCTCGGGCTCCACGTCCTCGCCGGCGCGCAGCACGAAGCTCCGGCTCCCAGCCCGCCGCCTCGGCGGCCTCGACCAGGTCCTCGCCCTCGGCCGCGAACAGGCCGGCTCGCTCGCGCCAGCTTCTTGTGCTGGAGCTTGCGGATCGTCTTGAGCTGTGTCGTTGTCGTGGTGATCGTGATCATCGGAACGAAAAAGGGCGCCTCTCTGGGCGCCCGGGAGAGGTTCGGTTCCGTGGCCGGCTGCTCAGGCAGCCGCCGCCTCCCGGGCGCTCTCGGCAAAACGTCGGAACGTCTCGGGGTCGCGCACGGCGATGTCGGCGAGCACCTTGCGGTCGAGCTCGATCGCCGGCCAGCTTCAGGCCGTGCATGAACTGGCTGTAGGTCATGCCCTCGTGGCGGGCGGCGGCGTTGATGCGCACGATCCAGAGGCGGCGGAAGTCGCGCTTCTGTTGCGCCGGTCGCGGTAGGCGTAGCAGTCGGCCTTGAGCAGGGCCTCCTTGGCCCGCTTGTAGCTCGCGTGCGCCTGGCCGCGGTAGCCCTTGGTCCGCTCGAGCGTCGCGCGGCGCTTCTTGCGCGCGTGGACTGAGCGCTTGACGCGGCTCACTTGCTGCAGCAGCCTCTCGACGCGCGTCTGCGTCGGGCTTCGCGACCTCGACCGGCCGGCCCGAGCCGGCGCTTGCGCTTGGCGTTCTTCTTCTCGAGGTTGTGGCTCGTCATGGCGTGCCGCGCCGCGGAGCTTGCCCTTGCCGGTCTTGCGGAAGCGCTTCTTGGCGCCCGAGTGGGTCTTCATCTTCGGCATGACGAGCGGCTTATTGAAGCAGACGGCTGTGTGGCTCGCCAGGCTCAGGAGGCCGGCTGCGGCGCGTCTGCCTGGGCCGGCTCGGCCGCCGGCGGCCTGCCTCGCGCGCCTCGAGCGGGGTCCGCGCCGGGCGGCCTCGGCCGCCGGCGGCTCGCCGGTGGCCGCCTGCTGCCGCAGGCTCCGGCGCCTTCTCTTCGGGCGCCAGCAGCATCGTCATGTTGCGGCCGTCCTGGCTGGGGCGCTGCTCGATCGTGCCGAGCTCGGCGACGTCCTCGGCGAGGCGCATCAGCAGCGCCTCGCCGCGCTCGGGGTGGGTCTGCTCGCGGCCGCGGAACATGATCGTGACCTTGACGCGGTCGTCGCCCGTGCAGGAAGCGCACCACGTGGTTCTTCTTGGTCTCGTAGTCGTTGTTCGCGATCTTCGGCCGCAGCTTGATCTCGCGCACGTTGACCTGCTTCTGGTGCCGGCGCGCGGCCTTGGCCTTCTGCTCCTGCTCGTACTTGTACTTCGAGTAGTCGAGCACGCGGCAGACCGGCGGGCGGGCCTCGGGGGCCACCTCGACGAGGTCGAGGTCGCGCTCCTGGGCGTAGCTTCAGCGCCTCGTCGGTGTCGACGACGCCGATCTGGTTGCCGTCCGTCCCCGATCAGGCGGACCTCGGGCACGCGGATCCGCTCGTTGATGCGCGTCTCGTCGCGCTCGGGCGGGCGCCGATCGAACCTACGCGGGATCGGCACTAGGCTGGAGCGGCTTGACGTCAAAGGCAGTAGAGGTCGGAGAGAGGGCACGGGCGTCAGTGTTCGCGGCGTGTATCGGTGCCCTCATTCGCCGGCGATGTATAGCGCCGTAGGCTCGCGCTGCATCTCGAGCGACCGAGCGCGCTCGGCGAACTCGTCGACCGTCAGCGCGCCCAGGTCGCCCTCGCGGTGGCGGCGGACCGACACCTGCGCCGGCCTCGGCCTCCTTGTCGCCGACGACCAGCATGTAGGGCACCTTGCGCAGCTCGGCCTCGCGGATCTTCTTGCCGACCGACTCGGTGCGGTCGTCGAGCTCCGACCCGCAGCCCGGCGCTCGCGCAGCTCGGCGGCGACCTCGCGCGCGTAGTCGACGTGGCGGTCGGCGATCGGCAGCACGAGCGCCTGGACCGGCGCGAGCCAGAGCGGGAACTCGCCCGGCGTAGTGCTCGATCAGGATGCCGATGAAGCGCTCGAAGCGAGCCCATCAGCGCGCGGTGGATCATCACCGGCCGGTGCTCGGCGTTGTCGGCGCCGGTGTAGGTCGAGCTCGAAGCGCTCGGGCATCTAGTAGTCGAGCTGCACGGTGCCGAGCTGCCAGGAGCGGCCGATCGAGTCGGTCATGTGGAGGTCGATCTTCGGGCCGTAGAAGGCGCCGTCGCCCTCGTTGAGCTCGTAGTCGAGCCCGTTGGCCTCGAGCGCCTGCGCCAGCGCGCCCTCGGCGCTGGTCCCACATCTCGTCGGTGCCGACGCGCTTGTCCGGCCGCGTGGACAGCTCCAGCGCGCGGCTCGAAGCCGAACTGCTCGTAGATGTAGAAGCCGAAGTCGAGGCAGCGCAGCACCTCCTCCTCGATCTGGTCCTCGGTGCAGAAGATGTGGGCGTCGTCCTGGGTGATGTGGCGCACGCGCAGCAGGCCGTGGAGCGTGCCGCTCGGCTCGTGGCGGTGCACGAGGCCCTGCTCGGCGTAGCGGATCGGCAGGTCGCGGTAGGAGCGCCGCTCGTCCTTGTAGATCTGGATGTGCGCCGGGCAGTTCATGGGCTTCAGGCCCATCGGCGCGCTCCTCGACGTCGGTGAAGTACATGTTGCTCGCGGTAGACGTCCCAGTGGCCCGACTGCTTCCAGAGGTCGACGTCGTAGAGGATCGGCGTGCGCACCTCCGTGTAGCCGCGCTCGACGTTCTCGGTCGCGCCAGAGGTCGGTGAGCTCGTTCCAGATGTGGGTGCCGTTGCGGCAGCCAGAACGGCGAGCCGGGCGACAGCGTCGGAGAACATGAACAGCGCCCAGCTCGCGGCCGAGCTTGCGGTGGTCGCGGGCGCGGGCCTGCTCGAGCCGCTCGCAGGTGCTCGTCGAGGTCCTCCTTCGAGAGGAACGCGGTGCCGTAGATGCGGGTGAGCATCTGGCGGCTGGCGTCGCCGCGCCAGTAGGCGCCGGCGACGCTGGTCAGCTTGAAGGCCTTGATGCGCTTGGTGCCGGGCGCCGTGCGGCCCGCGGCAGAGGTCGGTGAAGGGGCCGTTGCGGTAGAGCGAGACGGTCTCCACGCCCTCGTCTGCGACCAGGTCCTCGATCAGCTCGACCTTGTAGTCCTGGCCCTCGGCCTTGAAGCGCTCGATCGCCTCCGCCACCGGCACGTCGCGTGCGCTCGAAGTGCTCGTCGGCCTTGATGTGCTCGCGCATCTTGGCCTCGATGCGCTCGAAGTCGTCGTCGGAGAGCTTGACGCCCTCGGGGAAGTCGAAGTCGTAGTAGAAGCCGTCCTCGATCGGCGGGCCGATCGAGATCTTCACGCCCGGATAGAGCTCGATCACCGCGGTGGCGAGCACGTGGGCGGCGTCGTGGCGGATCAGCCAGAGCGCGTCCTGGCTGCCTTGGCGGTGACGATCTCGATCGGGCGCCGTCGGCGAGCGGCGCGTCGAGGTCGCGCAGCGTCGCCGTTCGACGCTTGATCGCCGAGCGCCGCGCGCGCCAGGCCCTCGCCGATCGCGCGCGCGGCGTCGGCGCCGGTGGCGCCGTCCGGGAGCTCGAGCGGGGTGCCGTCTGGGAGCGTGACCTTCATGCGCGCCCGCACGGTAGCGGGCGCCGCCGCCTGCCCGCGCGAGCAGTCCGAGCTCGTCCTCGAGGAGCGCGCGGTGACGAGAAAGCGCTCGCGCACCCGCTCGCGGCCCGCCGCGCCCAGCTCGACGCCAGGCCGGGATCGCGCCACCAGCTCGACCAGCCGCGCCGCGGCCGCCTCGGGCGTCGTCCACCAGGTAGCCGTCGCTGCCGTCGCGGACGGCGAGTGCGCAGCGCCGCGCGCGCCGGCCGAGACACCGGCGTGCGCTTCCAGAGCGTCTCGCATCGGCGCGAGGTCGAAGCCCTCGCCAGCGAGCTCTCGAGCGCCACGCGGGCTATCCGCTGCAGCGCGCCCAGCTCGACGCTGCCCAGGCCGCTCGAGACCGGTGAGCAGCAGCACGTCGGTGCTCGTCGCCGGCGTAGTCGGACACCTCCTTGGCAGCGCGCCAGGCCTCGGTCGCGCCGCGGGTCGAGCATCGCCGGCCAGCACGAGCTGGAGCGCGGGCTGCTCGGCCTTGGCCAGCCGGAACGCGTCGATCACGTCGTGCGGGTCGTCCCAGCGGTCGAGCTGCACGAGCTGGAGCAGAACGGCCGGTCGAGGTCCACGCCGAGCGGGCGCACCACGCGGCCGGCAGGCGCGGCTCGAGCTCGAGGTTGCGCGGGTCGAGCGGGTCGATGCCCGGGGCGGCCGCCTGCCAGCGAGTCGCCCGGCGGGGCCGGAGCGAAGGGTCGTGCGGGACCAGCGAGCGCGCAGCGCTGCGCCAGCGGCGTGCGCCCGCGTCGAGCGCCTCGTCCTCGGCGCCCGACGGCGTCGAGGTGGCAGCGCCAGACGACGGGCACGTCGAGGCCGGCCGCGAGGCCGAGCGTGCCCGGGGTCGTGCAGCACGACCAGGTCGGCAGCGCCGTGCGATCCCACGGCCGGTGCGCTCGCCTGCCTCCAGCCAGCGCTCCCAGTCCTCGTCCTCGATCGCGCTCTCGCCGCCGCGCAGCCCGTGCTCGAGCGCGGCGGCCACGCTCCGCAGCTCCGGATCGCCGAACAGCACCCGCCACTCCACCTCCAGGCCCGCGCCGGCGGCCAGCGGCAGCAGGCCGCCGAGCAGCTCCGGCACCGGGCCGGGCGCCCCGGCGGCGCTCACGTGCAGGATGCGCAGCCCCTGCAGCGGGTCGGCCGCCTCCTGGAGCCGCCTCCACGGCCCGGCCGCCCGCGGCCGGCGCGTAGTCGCCCGGCGGGCGCGGAGCGACCGCCATCGGCTGGAGGTCGGCGGCCAAGGCGGGCAGCCTAGTGCCCTGAATCGTCAGTTCGCGCGCACCTTCCCGGCGTCTGGACGCGCCTGACGCCACCCGCGGGAATCGTCGATGCTCTTGGCATCGACTCATCCCGCGTGCGTCGTCAGCCCCGCCCATCCACTCGGGAAGCTGACGCCGAACCTCCGACTCAGGACACCAGCCGCGCCTGGCTCAGGTGAAGGGTGCAACGTGGGGCGCGCCGTCGCGCAGCCAGTAGAGCCGCCGGCCGTCGGTGGCCAGCGAGCTCTCGTCGATGCCCGGCCCCGGGTCGAGCGTAGTGGTGCCCGTGCTGTCGATCCGCACCAGGCTGCCGCGCACGTAGGCGAGCGAGCCGTTGGGCTTGAGCACCAGGCCGCCGATCGAGCCGCCGGAGTCCACGCGCTGCGTGCGCCGGCGCGAGCGCAGGTCGAACACGCTGAGGGTTCCGAAGCACTCGCTGGGGCTGATCGGGCTGCAGATGTTGTGGTTCACCGCCACGAAGCGGCCGCTGAGCCAGAGCTGCGGCGGGTACTCGTCGGCGATCGAGCAGCCGCACGAGAACCAGGCGTCGATCGCCGTGCGCCGGCGAGTCCTCAGGTGGCAGCCGTACATCGTGTAGTCGGCGTCGTCGCGCACGCGCACGTATACGCTGGTCTGAAGTGTGCGCGCCACGCTGCCCTTGGCGCCCGGACAGGGCTTGGGCCGCTTGGGAGCGGCATGGGCGGCCGGCGCGGCCGCCAGCAGGGTCAGGGCGAGGCCGGCAACCAGCGCGAGACGGAACATCGGGCCACCTTAGGCAGGCTCCCGGTCCCGGGCAAGCCGCGCCAGCACCTCCTCGTTGTGGCGGTGCCCGGCGAGCTCGTAGCCGACCACCGTCACCCACGGCGTGAGCGCGAGGACGAGCAGGCACCAGGCCATCGAGGCGCCCGGCGGCGGCCAGCAGCAGCGGCGCGACGAGCACCACGGCGGTGCCGGCCAGCAGCCAGCAGGTGGAAGCGGGTCGAACGAGCGGGTCAGGTAGGCGTAGAGCGCGAAGATGCCGGCGACGTAGACGGCCGACCGGGATCGACCACGCAGAGCACGGTCGCGGTCGCGCCGAGCACCGAGTGCTCCTCGAGGTAGTAGGCCGCCGACGTGCAGGCCGGCGCCGGTCGCCGACCACCGCGCCGATGATCGGGATGTGCCCGTAGCCCCAGCCGAACGAGCGCTCGCGGCGCGCGTGCAGGATCTCCCCGCACGGGATGACGAAGTAGATCCACCACATCCCGAACGTGAGCGCCGACGCCGGCGAGCGCCGAGCAGCGCGGCGTCGACCGACCAGCCCGGTCCCTCGGGCCCGACGACCGCCGACAGCGACGCGATCGTCGCCGATGATGCCCTCGCCGAGGGCGATGATGACCAGCAGGCCGTAGCGCTCGGCGATGTGGTGCGCGTGCCACGGCGTGCCGCCCTTGCGGTGCTCGGCGATCCACGGGCCCGACGAACTCGACGCAGCATCAGCAGCGCCACGCACGCGAACGTGACGCGCCACCGACGTGTCGGCGATCAGCAGCACGATCCAGCCGACCTGCGCGACCAGGATCGTCATCGATGTAGGTCAGGCACGCCGCGCGCCGCGGCCGGGTCCTGGCGCGCCGCGCGCGCCCACTGGAACGACCATCGCGACGCGCATCACGACGTAGCCGGCGACCATCACGCGGTTGTCGACGGTGCTCGCCCTCGTCGATCGAGCTCGAACATCGTCCGGCAGCCCGAGCGCGAGGACGAGCACGCCGACCATCTGCACCATCGTGGTCAGCCGGTAGATCCAGTCGTCGGTGTCGTAGGCCGACGCGAACCAGGAGAAGTTGATCCACGCCCAGGTGATCGCGAACGTCGCGAACGCGAAGCCGACCAGCGCCGGCGCGGATGTGGTCCTCGGCGAGGTAGTGCGCCAGCTCGTCGGCGGCGATGCCGAACGCGACCACGAACGTGAGGTCGAACAGCAGCTCGAGCGGCGTCGCGGTCGCGGTGCGACTCGGCGGGGTCGCGCCCGCCCATGCGGACGCGCCGGTGGGCGCAGGGGTCCGTTCATCGGCGCAGTGTGACGCACCTCACGCACCGCGCCGGCCCCAGGGGGGAGGCTGGCCCACCATGGAAATCGTGATCTTCTGCATCCTCATGCTGGTAGGCGTGGTGTACGGCTACTACACCGTCGAGGGAAGCGGCATCGCCGAGCATCCCTACGGCAACGTCTACACCGACGCGCCGGGCGCCCATGCGCCGGCCAGCGCGTCCGGACGCGACGAGCTGGTCTCGCTGCGCAACTGGACGCGCGGCACGCGCTAGCGCGCGGCCTCGAACGCCTCGAGCGCCTCCTCGAAGCTGGGGAAGGCCGAGAACTCGACGATCTTCCCGTCGCGGAAGCGGACCAGGTGGCCGGCCGCGAAGCTCACCTCCAGGCCGCTCTCCGCCCCCATCCCCTTGAAGAGGGCCTCCGCGACCACGCAGTCGCCGTGCTCCTCGATCCGCCCGGCCTCCGCGGTCAGCGTCTCCCACGCCTCGGTTGAGGCGTACCACAGCTCCGCGATCCGCTGATGGCCGCGGTATTCGTCGTCCATGCCGACGAACACGCCGCTGCTGCTGTAGAAGCCGTCGGGGTCGAAGATCTCCGGGATGAGTTCGAGCCGTCCGTGAACGAACGCCTCGTAGGTCTCCAGCAGGCGGGTGACGTTCGGCGACGCCATCAGGCCGGCTCGATGCGCCCGCGTACCTCGCCGAGCGGCTCGCCGCGCAGCACCACCTCGTCGCCGTCCTCGAGGAAGGTGCGGGTCGACCCGTCGGCCAGCTCGATCGGCTCCTCCCCGTTCCAGGACAGCTCGATGAGGCAGCCGCGCTCCTCGCGCTCCGGGCCCGAGATCGTGCCGGTGGCCAGCAGGTCGCCGGTGCGCAGCGACGCGCCGTTGACCGTCAGGTGGGCGATCTGCTGGGCGATCGACCAGTACAGATGGCGCGCGTTCGAGCGCGCGATCGTGCTGCCGTTGAGCTCCACCTCGAGGTCGATGTCGAAGCGCCCAGGGCTGCTCGCGCAGGTAGGGCAGCGGCTCCGGCTCCTGGGCCGGCGCGGAGACGCGGCGGTCGCCCAGCTCGCTCAGCGGCACCACCCAATGGGAGATCGAGGTGGCGAACGACTTGCCCAGGAAGGGGCCGAGCGGCTGGTACTCCCAGGCCTGGATGTCGCGCGCCGACCAGTCGTTCACGAGCACCATGCCGAACACGTGGTCGAGCGCCCGCTCCACCGCGCACGGCCTCGCCCAGCTCGGTGGGCGTGCCGATCACGAAGCCTGCCTCGAGCTCGATGTCGAGCCGCCGGCTGGGACCGAACTCGGGCCCGGGCCGCTGGCCGCTCGGGCGCCTCACCGGCGTGCCGCTCGCCACGACGGTGCCCGGCGCGGCCGTGGTAGCCCACCGGCAGATGGCGCCAGTTGGGCAGCAGCGGCTCGGAGCCGGGGCGGAACATCCGCCCGAGGTTCGTGGCGTGATGCAGCGAGGAGTAGAAGTCGACGTAGTCGGCCACCGCGAACGGCAGCGCCAGCTCGGGCGACTCCAGCTCACGCCCCTCCCCCACGCGCCCGGCGAGCTCGGCCCAGAAGCCGGGGCCGCGGGCCATCAGCGCGTTGAGCGAGGGCCCGGCCAGGGCCTCGTCCAGCGCGCTCAGGTCGAGCACGCGCCCGTCCACGCGGGCACACACCCCGCCTCCGCGCAGCACTCCGTAGGCGAGCGTCACTCGAGCCACCCCAGCGCGCGCAGGTCGTCCACCGGCTCGCGCCAGGAGCACGAGCCGAAGCCCTTGAAGAGCCGCTCGCGCGCCGCCCGTACCTCGGCGGCGTCCAGCTCCTCGAGCGGCAGCTCGGCCAGCGCCTCGGCGTCGAGGATCGCGCGCAGCTCGCCCCCGTTCGCACCGCGCGCGTGGGCGAACACCGCGGCACAGAGCAGGTTCAGGAAGCCGTGCTCATCGCCCCTGCGCAGCGGGTGGTGGAGGCCGGCGGTGGCCTTCATTGCCGCGCCGGCCTCGCGGCAGCAGATCAGCACGAGCGCCACCTGCTCGGCGCTCGGCACGAACTCGCCGCCGCAGCGCAGCTTCACCCGCCCGCCCACCGTGGCGATGGCGCCCACCGCGGCCGGCACGGTGTCGCGCCAGCGCTCGCCGAGCACCAGCTCGAGGTAGAACTCGCCGCTGACCGCCCGCAGCGCCTGCGCGGTGCGCAGCAGTTCCCCGGAATCCGGGCGCGGGTCGGCCAGGCGCAGCTCCAGCGCGTCGGCCTGCGCGGGCAGCTCGCCGTCCACCACCACGCTCAGCGGCGCCGCCAGCCCGTCGAGCTCGCCCAGCTTCGAGGCGGGGCATACGAAGCGGTCGAGCATCCAGGCGTAGTCGCTCGCCCGCGCCGCGCGATCCTCGGCCAGCGCGTCGGGCATCGTCATCGAGGCGGGCGGGAAAAGCGCCGCGTGGTCGATCAGGCGCTCGAGCAGGGCCTGCCGCAGCGGGTCCACCGGGCTAGCGGGTCACGCGGCTGCCCGGCACGATGTCGTCGCTGCCGTCGTTCCAGCGCACCCAGGCCTTGTGGCCGCCGTCGTAGTCGGGCGCCCAGAGCACGAGCGTGGCCTCCTGGTCCTCCACCCGGCAGGGCTCGTCTGCCCTCCTCGTCGAGCCCGCGCCACATGCGTACGAAGGCGTTCTGGTCCCACTCGTCGCCGATCGTGGTCGGATCGGTGTGGCCGGGATGCACGCGAGTCTCGTGCGGCAGCGCCATCAGCACGTCCATGATCGAGTGCGCGAAGGTCGGCGAAGCTGGTCGAGCCGGGCGCGCGCACGCCGCCCACCGAGCCCTTGAAGAGCGTGTCGCCGGTGAAGACGTCGCCGCCGTTGACCACGAAGTTGAGCATCCCGGCCGTGTGGCCGGGCGTGTGCAGCGTCTCGATCCGCAGGCCGCCGACCTCGATCGTGCTCGCCGGGCTCGATCGTGCGGTCCACCCCGTCGAGCAGCTCGGCCTCGATCGGGTGGGCGAGGCACCTCGACGCTCCTCCCAGACGCGACGCGTCGGCCACGTGGTCGTGGTGGTGGTGGGTGAGCAGCAGCTTCTGCACGTCGAGGCCGTGGCGCTCGGCCGCCTCCACCAGCGGCGCACAGGGCCCGCCGGCGTCGATCACCACCGCCGCGCCCCCCTCCTCGTCGCCCACGAGGTAGGTGTTCGAGAGCCAGTCGTCCTGCATCGAGCGCTCGATGATCATCGGGGGCGGAGCCTAGTATCCGGCGGCCATGGAGGCCCTGCGCGCCGAGTTCCCCGTCTTCGAGCGGCGTCGCCTACCTGAACGCGGGCTCGAACGGACCGGTCCCGCGCCGGGCGGTCGAGGCGGCCCAGGCGTCGATGCGCCGTCAGCTACTCGACGGGCGCGGCGACAAGTCCGTCTTCGAGGAGAACATCGAGAAGATCGACCTGCTGCGCGAGCGCGTGGCCGCGCTGTTCGGCTGCGAGCCCGGCGAGCTCGCGCTCACGGGCTCCACCACCGACGGGGTGAACGGGGTGCTGAGCGCACTCGAGCTCGGCGAGGACGACGAGGTGCTCACCAGCGACGAGGAGCATCCCGGGGTGCTCGCCCCGCTGGCCGCGCTGCGCGAACGCCGCGGCGTGCGGGTGCGCATGGCGCCCTTCGCGCGGCTGGCGGACGAGCTGCGGCCTGAGACCAAGCTCGTGGCCTGCTCGCACGTGTCGTGGAAGACCGGGGCCGTGGTGGACGCGGCCGCGCTGGCGGCCAGCGACGCGCTGGTGCTGCTCGACGGGGCCCAGGGCCTCGGCGCCGTGCCCACCCGACGTGGGCGAGCTCGGCTGCGACTTCTACGCCGCGTCGGGCCAGAAGTGGCTCTGCGGGCCCAACGGCATCGGCTACCTCTACGTGCGCGAGGAGCTGGCCCGCCGGCTGCCGGCGCCCTGGCCGAACTACGGCGTGCTGAGCGACAGCACCGCCGCCTTCGAGCTCGACCTGCTCCCGGACGCGCGCCGCTTCGCGCATCGGCTTTCCCGCGCCGCACCAGATCGAGTGGGCCCTGGCCGCGCTCGACGTGCTCGAGGAGGCCGGCTTCGAGGCGCTGCTCGAGCGAGCCGCGGAGCTGGCGGACGCGCTCGCCGCACAGCTGGGCGAGCGCGTGGTGCCGCGCGGGCGCTCCACGCTCGTCTCCTGGACCGACGCCGACCCCGAGGCCACGGTCGCGCGCCTGCGCGAGGATGGCTTCGTGGTGCGCAACCTGCCGGGCAGCCCCTACGTGCGCGCGTCGGTCGGAGGCTGGTCCAGTCCGGAGGAGCTCGAGCGCCTGGCCGAGCTCGCAAGGGGCTAGCCAGGCATCAGCGGGGGCGCGGGGCGTGAGCCCCCGCATGGCTAATCCGTGAGGACGAGGATCCCGAAGACGATCGCCCCGGCCACCACCACCAGGCCGACCACTCCCACGACGCTGAACAGCGTGGCCTCGACCACGCGGCCGTCGCGGCGCAGGTCGACCGCGCGCACCCCTCCGAGGATGGCGAAGCCGAACGCGGCCGTGACCCCGATGCCGGCCACGAGCGACGCCCAGATCACCGTGAGCAGCGCGTCCCAGTCGACGATCGCGAACATCAGGCCTCGGACGCCGCGGGGGTCATGCCCTTCTGCTGCGGCGCGCTTTGAGAACAGCCAGGCCGAGCCGGCCAGGATCAGGATCGACACGATCAGCGGTCCCGCCGCGCCGGTGCCGAAGATGCGCGTGACGCCGTAGGTGAGCGCGCCGATCGCCGCCGCCGCCGGCAGCGTCAGGATCCAGGCGACGACGATGTTGCCGGCCACGCCCCAGCGCACCGCCGACAGGCGCTTGGCGGCGCCGGAGCCGATCACGGCGCCGGAGATCGTCTGGGTGGTGGAGAGCGGGAAGCCACCGTGAGTGGAGGCGAGGATCACCGCCGCGCCGGCGCCCTGTGCGGCGAAGCCCTGGGCGGTGTCCATCTTGTGGATGCGGCTGCCCATCGTCTTGATGATCCGCCAGCCACCGACGTAGGTGCCGAGCGCGATCGCCGCCGCGGCCGAGACGATCACCCAGGTCGGCGGCGTGGGGTCGCTGGCCGGCAGCGAGCCGTAGGCCACCAGCGCGAGCGTGATCACGCCCATCGTCTTCTGGGCGTCGTTCGTGCCGTGCGCGAGCGCCAGCAGGCCGCCGGAGATCACCTGGCCGCCCCGGAAGCCGCCGGTGACACGGGCCCGGGTCGAAGCCGCCCGACGATCCGGTAGATCAGGAGGATCGAGATGCCGCCGACGACGAAGGCCAGCACCGGCGCCACCACCGCGGGGAGGATCACCTTGCCGAGGAGGCCGCTGTCGAAGAAGATCGCGCTCGGGCCCGTCGGCCACGAGCATCGCGCCCACGATCCCGCCGATCAGCGCGTGCGAGGAGCTCGAGGGCAGCCCGAAGTACCAGGTGACCAGGTTCCAGGCGATCGCCCCGACCAGGCCGGCGAAGACCACGAGCAGCGTGATCTCGCCGGGATCGACCACGTCCTTGGCCACCGTCGCCGCCACCTGGAGCGAGATGAACGCGCCCACGAAGTTGAGCATCGCCGCGTAGCCCACGGCGATGCGCGGCGGCCATCGCGCGCGTGGAGATCGAGGTGGCCACCACGTTGGCCGTGTCGTGGAAGCCGTTGGTGAAGTCGAACACGAGCGCCGTGGCCACGACGATGATGACGGATGAGCTCGCTCTCCATTCAGCGCTCCCTGCCCACTACGAGTTCTTGATGACGATGCCCTCGAGGATGTTGGCCACGTGCTCGGTGGCGTCGATCGCCTCCTCGAGGCGCTCGAAGATGTCCTTCCAGCGGATCACGACCATCGGGTCGATGCCGTTGTCGAACAGCGAGGCGATCGCCTCGCGCACGATCCGGTCGCCGTCGTTCTCGAGCCGGTTGATCTCGACGGTGTAGTGCGAGATGTCCTTGAAGCCGCGCAGGCGCGGCATCGCCTCGGCGATCTGGCGCGCGCAGTCGAGCAGCACCTTGGCCAGCCGCTGCGCCTGCTCCATCGGGGCCTCGATCTTGTAGAGGCCGAGGTAGTCGGCGACCTCCTCGGTGTAGTCGACGACGTCGTCGAGCGCCGAGGCCAGCTCGTAGATGTCCTCGCGGTCGATCGGCGTGACGAACGTCTGGTTGAGGCGCTGGATGATGTCGTGGGTGATCCGGTCGCCGTCCTGCTCGCAGATCAGGATGTCGCGCGACGAGCTCGTTGCGCTCGGGGAAATCGCGCAGCATCTCCTCGAGCAGGTCGGCCGCGCGCAGGATGTTGCCGCCGGCCTCCTCGAACAGGTCGAAGAACTCGCGGTCGCGCGGGGCTATGACGCTCGACAGCCGCATTGGCGGGAACGTAGCATCACCGGGGGTCGAATCGAGCCTGCTCGATGCGGCGTGCGCGGCAGCTCGCCGACGCGCTCGCGGACCGCCTGCGCGGCGGCACGCCAGTCGTAGGCGACGCGGCGCAGCTCGATGCGGCCGTCGTCGTGCATCACGGCGTAGGCGGCGTCGTGGTCGCCGTCGCAGCGGCATGCCGACGCTGCCCGGGTTGGCGAGCTCGACGTCGTCGGGCCCGCTGCGCTGCCACTGGCAGATGGGTGTGGCCGAACACCACCGCTCGGCGCGTCGACGCCCATTCAGCAGCTCCTCGTCGGGGCTGGTGTCATCGGGGTCGAAGCTCTTCATGTCGGAGTGCGGCGAGGCGTGGCAGTAGAGCGTGCCCGCAATCGTCGTGGTCTCGTCCAGACCCACGAGCCAGTCGATCGTCCCCTGGTCGAGCTCGGCGCGGCACCGGTCCACGATCGCTTGGATTCCGGGCGGCGCGTCGGAGCCGTCCACCAGCCAGCGCTCGATGTTGCCGCGGATCCAGCCGGCGTCGAGCTCGCGCAGGCGCTCGAGCGTCTCGCGCGGCCAGGCGCCGGCCACCGCGTAGTCGCCGCCGAGCAGGTAGCGCTCGGCCGGGCAGTCGGCGAGCACGGCCTCGAGCGCGGGCAGGTTGCCGTGGATGTCGTAGAGCAGCCCGAGCACGGGCGGCAGGCTACCCGTCAGCCCCGCGGCCGCACGTTTGGGGTTCGGCTGAGGCGGAACCCTTGAAGAGATGGAGGAAAAGCCCACACAGCCAGTCAATCCCGCGCGGAGAGCCCGTGACACACGTCACGAGACGCCGCCCACCCACCGCAACACGAGCCCCCGGGCCAACCAAGAGCCCGACCGAAACGACCTGAACCGCAGCCGCGAGCGCTGGGAAGCGGTGCTGGGCCGCTAGGCGGAATTCGCCCTCGCCGCTACGGGCGTTCCATTGCGTCGTAGCCGAGGCCGGAGCCGCGCTCCCCGCGGCCCGGCCGCTTGCGGCGCGCCATCCACAGGTGCGGCCGCCCGTCGGCGCCCCGGGCCAGCTGCCAGCGCCGGGTGACCTGCGCGCCGGTTGCCGGGACCTCCTCCTCCTGTAGGACGAGGGCCCGCTGGGGTGCGAGCACTCGTCCCTTGGGCCCGGCCACGCTCGGGTCCTCCAGCTCCTCCCAGGCAAGCATGCGCGCTCGCCGCAGCCGCACCTGCGGCAGCTCCTCGTCGGGACGCTCGGGCACCAGCGGTATCCACCACGGCGGCACCGGCGACTGGAGCCGGTAGCGCCAAGCGTCGTCCGGCGAGCGGCCTTCGGCGGGCTCTGGCGGCGCGGGCGCGGCGTCGCTCGAGCGGCCGGACAGCAGACGCCGCGTGATCGAACCTCCGGTGGCGATCTCGATGCGCTCCTCGATCGCCCACACCAGGTTGGCCTCCTCGTCGCGAACGAAGCTGACCGACTCCAGCGGCGGCCCGTGCTGAGCCGCCGCCAGCGCGGGGACCAGGAGCAGCCAGGGGGTCTGACCGCGCGCCGGCGACTCGTCGCCGCTCAGCTCGAAGAAGGCCCAGGGACGCCGTCCGCCCACGGCCTCTTGGTCCCACTGGGCAGCGGACCGGACGTCCACGCTCTCGCCGAAGGTGTTGCGCACGTCGACATCGACCACCGCCGCGATGCTTCCCGCCGGGAACCTGACCGGGAACAGGAACCAGTCGTTCGAGTAGACGGTCGCGAACTCGGCCACCACCAGGCGGGCGAGGTCGGACGGGCCGGCCTCTACGCCGCCGAAGTAGACGGTCCCTTCCTCCAGCTCCCAGTAGCTGGAGGCGGGCATGCCCGCGTAGGTCAACGGCACCGGGAGCACATCGAGAACCCGTTGCGACCCGGGCTGCGGCGGGAGGTCCTGACGTGTCGTAGCGGAGATGTCGAAGGCGTGCCAGTCGAGGTGCCCGCCGGGATACTCGCCGGCGCCGAGGACCACCCGCTGATTGGGGGTATCGGCCGTCACGGTGAAGCGGTGCTCCAGGCGGTCCTGGACCCAGGTCTCGCCGGTGGGGCCGGGCAGGTCGAAGCGCTGGACCTGTTCGGCGCGCCACGCGTCCACCGCTCGACCTAGAGCGGCCTGGTCCGCGGGGCTCGCGACCGCCACCACCCGTTCCCGTCCCGCGTCGAGCGCGCGCAGGCCGTCGAGGGAGCGGCGCGTCGCGAGCCGAAGCCGGCGTTGATCGGCGGCCGGGAGCCCGCTGAGCGCGTCCGGCGGGAGAGTGAGCGGGAAGGCCTTTCGCAGCGGACTGCGGAGCCGCGCCAAGCCCCTGCTCGTCCACGCGGCGCAGCAGCTGGAGGCCGGCCTCGGCGGCAACCGCGGTGCGGCCCCTTCCGCCGATCGCCTCGGCCTCCACCCGCGATTCCAGCGGCCGTCCCGCCGGGAACGGCTCGGCCGGGGCTCGGGGCACGGCCGCGTTGCGGAAGCCAGCCAGCGAGTGGTGCTGCACGATCGCCCGGATGTGGATCGGCGAGGCGGCGTCCTCGCCGCGGAACTCGCCCAGCTGCCACTGGCGGGAGAGCAGCCAGAGCGGGTCGGCGAGCCGGGCCTGCAGCCCCTCCTCGAGCTCGGGATCGCGTGTGTGCGGCTCGATCCGGTCCCAGAAGGGATCAGCCATCCGCCGCCTCCTGAGGGCCGGAGTCGATGCCCACCGGCGGGTAGACCGCCGGCAGGTGATGCCCGTATGCCACCAGTACGTCGGGGTCCACCGCCCGCAGCTTGGCCGCCTCGAGCGCCTCGAGCAGCGTGTCCACGACGTTGTCGAAGCTCCAGCTACGGTCGCGCGGCGGCAGTCCGAGCAGCATGGCCTGCGGAGGTCGCGAGCTCGGCGCGTCCACGTTCAGGGCCACGCCGGTCACGACTTCGCCGCTCGGGACCAGCTCGGCCCACTCGTCGACGACGAGGCCGGCGGCCGTCCCTGTCGTCGCGAGCGCCTCGCGCCCGCCATGGTCGAGCACCAGCCACGAGAGCGCACCGCCCCGGCGATCGGCCGGCGCGTGCAACGCCACCCAGGCTTCCCCGGCCGCCGCGGGCAGCTGGCCGACGGCCGGCGCCGGGCCCGCCCGGTCATGAAGCAGCTCCTCGAGCGTCAACGCTCGCTCCAGCGAGGAGGCACCGTCTCGCACCCGCGCGACGCCGCGAAGCCATCCCATTGCTGCCGCCGGGTCGCCGCCGAGCAGTTCGGCGCTGCGGGCGAGAGCGGCCGTGAACCCCGATGCGTCCGCGGTGAAGCGGGGAAGCACCGAGAAGCCGGGCTCGAGCGGAGTGTCGGCCTCGAGGCGGGCCCTGGCGGTGCGCAGGGCCGCCCAGGCGTCGGCGTGCAGGTCCGCCCGTCCGGACTCCGCGTAGCCGTGCAGCGGCACAGCGTTGGCGATGCCGAAGCCCGCCAGCGCGCCGAGCGCCGCACGCAGCGAGGCCAGGCTCGCCTTGCCGACGGGCGCCGGATCCTCGTCTGTCGGCTGCGGCAGCAGCTTCTCGAGAGCGACCACCGCGGTCTTCAGCGCGGCCCCGAACGCGCCCAGGCGCGCGGTGGCGTCCGCGAGGTCGGCGCCGCTCTCGGTCTCGGCGGCCGGGAGGGCCAGGTCGCGAGCGTCCAGCGGCCGCGCATCCGCCACGACCGTCCGTAGCGCGCCGGCGAGGTCGGCGAGATCCGCGAACCCGAGCTCGTCCTGCGCGAGGCCCGTCGGCGCGGAATCCACCACGAGGCCGTTTTCGTCCCCGGCGCGTGCGGGCTGCGCCAACACGTGTGCCCGGGCGCGCTGCTCCCAGCCGCCAAGGCCCTCCAGCACCGCGTCGAGAGGACTGATCTTCAGGTCGGCGAGCGTTACCGCCACGCGCCCGCCGCCGGCGAGCGCCTGCACCGAGCAGCGCACCTTCGCGGGATTGCCGAGCAGTCCCGCGAGCCAGGCCGAGAGGGCGGGTTCCAGCTCGGAGCGGGGTGACGCGCCCCAGCCCGCGACCGGCCCGGCGTCGGCCGGGAGGGTCACGAGCAGCCGGTGCGACACGCTGGCCCCGGCGACCGGGGTGTTCAGCCCGCTCAGCCGCGGTGGCGGCACGGCGCCGGTGGCGATGCTGTCCAGCGTGGCGGAAGCGTGCTCGGCGTTGCCCTGCAGGAGGTGGTGCATCGAATCGGCAAGCGAGGCGTCGGCCACGGCGTCCATGCACCCGATGAGGTCGTTGAGTACGGCCTGCAGGCCTGCTCGCGCGGGGGAAGTCTCCTTGGTGCCGGGCAGGACGGTGAAGGAAGTTCCGTCCGGCAGGTCGATCCGCACCCCGCTCGCCTGGTAAAGCGCGGCGAGCTCGAGGCCGTCGACGGGGCCGCGCGGCGCACGGGTGATGTTCTGCGCCTCGAGCACGCGGCGCCGGCAGTCGTCGATGAAGCGATCGAGGCTGCGATCGTGGAGGCGACGCTCGAAGCGACAGCCGAGCAGATCGCCGAGCGCGCCCCCGCGCCGGACGCCGTCGAGCAAGTACGCCGCGGTTCGAACGCGCTCCGAGCGGAGGTCGACGGCCATCGAGGACCCGGGATCGTGAGAGCCGTGAGCGTTCCAGCCGGCGCGGAGCACCGCCGCTGTGGCTGCGTGCTCCAGCGAAGGCGCGTGGATGAAGCCCTGGGACTCGCGCGTGGCCACGCCGTCCGCCGCCAGGTGCTCCACCCAGCCGAACCCCCCCAGCTTCAGCGCCCCGCCGTCTTCGGTCTCGCGCTTGGCCGCCAGCGCGCGCGAGGCGAGCCCGGTGATCCACGCGTCCAAGCGGTGGCTCGCCAGGCCGAGCGTCTCGCGCAGCCTCAGCTCGAGCTCCTGGTCGGGGCGGCCGGCCAGCGTCTCCAGGGCGTCGCCGTACGAGGCGGCCTGCCCGGCGGGCACGTCGTCGGCCACGGAGTCCAGGAGCTGGAGCAGCAGCGGCTCCTCGGGGACCTGGGGCGGCAATGGCACGTCCCCTTTCGGGTCGAGCGGTCCGTCCTTGGGGACCGTACGCGCCCGCGGGCGCCGGGCGCCCGTTCCTGTCACCCGCGCGCGCAGGTCCATCAGGTAGTCGGCCGGGGTGGCTCCGGACCCCGAAGCGAGCGGGCGGTTGAACAGCTCGTCGACCTCCGGCGTCGAGTAGTCGGAGAAGAACAGCTGCGGATCGCCGGTCACACCCCCGTCGAGCACGCCGCTGAAGGCGTCGGGATACCACTGGTCGAGTGGCGTCTGCCGTGCCAGGTGAGCGTTGCAGAGCGAGGTGCAGGCGCCGAGGATGGTGCGGGCGTCCCGGACCCGGCCGGGGACCACCTCCGGGGCGGCGTCGTGCAGCTCGGTGATCCAGTCGAGCTGCTCCTGTAGCGACTCCATGCCCGGGACCCGCAGGAGCTCGCTCAGGTAGAGCACGTTGAAGTCCGGGTCGAGCTCCACCGCGAGCCACAGGCCGTCCCAGACTCCGGTACGCAGCTCCCAGCGGTAGGTCAGGCGGCGTATTACAAAGCGCTTCGGATGCGGTAAGAGCCCCAGCACCTCGGACGCGACCTCGTCGCTGCTCGGCTCGACCGGATCCAGGCGATTGACCCCCGGAAGCGATTCACGCCAGCGCTCGCGGAGCTCCAGGAGCACGCCCTCGAGCGCGAAGAGAGGGTCCGGGGCGTGCATGTCGCCGCCGTCACGCCGCATGATCGGAAGCAGCCCATAGGGATGCGGGCCGACCAGGAGGGTCGGCAGCGGGGCCCCGCCGCGCACGTGCTCGGTGAAGAACTCGCGTACCGCGGTGTGCTTGTCGGCGGGCAGGATCGACGGCGCGTCCTCGGCCGAGAGCAGGTCACTGATGTAGCGACCCCATGTGACGGGCCACAGAGCGCGGTTCATCGCCGCCATCGCGGCGTCCTCGTCGGCCACCGCGCCGGGCAGGCGCCGCAGCACGGTGTCGCTGCCCAGCCCCAGCGCGGTGGCGAGCTGCGCAGCTGCCGATCGCGTGGCCCCGGCCAGCCCCGCGTCGTCGAGCTCGCGCTCGAAGAGGGCGGCCACGTCCTGAACCTCCGGGCTCCACGCGGCGGTGGCGGCGTCGGTGTTGTTGGTCGCCGTGCCCTGTGCCAGCACGTCCAGGCCGTCCGTGTAGTGGTGCGCCTCCAGCAGCGACAGCAGCGCCGCTTCGTTGTTGGTCGCGTCGCGGATGCCGGCCACGAGCAGGGTCAGGCCGTCGGCGCCGATGTCGACGCTCGAGAGGTCGACCGTGATGGCCATGCCGGCCTCGAGCGCCCGCTCGTAGTCGACCATCCAGGCCATCGCGTCGTCGACCGGCAGGGCTTCGTCGCCGCCGTCGAAGGGAACGAGGTCCGCGAGGTCGGGTGAGCAGTGCAGCGGCGTCTGGAGCTCCTCCCCCCAGGCGACGAACAGGCGCTCGTTGCCCGAATAGCCGGTCGCGCACCAGCGGTCGGGCAGCAACGCGGCGCGGGCCGGCTGATCGTTCGAGCGGGTGTCGAGGACCGGGTGCACCCAGCCGCCCTTCGGGCCCTGCGACGGCCGCGCCTGCCGGGCGACCCAGACCGCCCGCCGCGGCGGCAGCTGGCGCACGAGCCCGTCGCGGGCGGCGTCGGGCTCCCCTTGCAGGCGCCGATCCCAGTACGCCCGGCCGAGCGCCGCCTCGCGCTCGGTCAATAGCGGCGCGTGGTCGTCGAGGTGGAGCTGGTCGGGGTAGATGCGGATCTTCAGGTCGTGGCCGAAGAAGCGGGTCTCGAGCCGCACCGGCAGCAGCAGCAGCGGGGCTTGGCCGATCTCGAAGCTCTCGCCGTGATCCACCGGGCTGAGCAGCGTGAACGCGCCCTCGACCTTGTCCGGGCTCAGCTCGAATGCCGATCGCGGCACGACGACCGCTCGCTCAGCCACGCGCGCCGCCGCCTCCTCGGCGGTGAGCATCTGGTCGGCGTGTACGAGCATGCGCACCGGCCGCTGAAGCGTGATCCGAGCCATGCCCGCGGCGGTCTCGGCCCAGGTCTCGGACCAGGTGTTCTCGCCGAGCTCGTCGTAGGGAAGCTCGATCGGCCCGAGCGCCGTCAGGTTGACGTGCGTCGCCCCGGCGGACAGGCGGGCGTCGTCCCAGGTCAGGTCCTTCCAGAACTCGAGTGACTTGCTCTCGTCCGACGCCGCCGTGTCGAGGCCATGGGACGGCTCGGTCGGCGGCTCCTCGAAGGCGAAGTACCACCCCGGCAGCCGGTCGCCGGGATCCGGCGACCCCGCCACGTCGGTGTCCACGTCCACCTCCTCGCCGAACTCGAAGCCGAGAAAGACGGCGTCGGCGCCGAGCGAGCCGGTGAAGATCGGGTCGAGCGCGGGGCCGCGGAGGTCCTCCTGGCGCAAGCCGTTCGACCACATGGCCGGCACCGCAGTCACCAGGGTGCTCGGGTAGCGGCGCAGGAGCTCGCCCTTGACTACGAGGACCAGCACCTGGCCGGGGTCGGTGCCGGTGGTCCAGTGGGTGCCGAGCGCGCCGCTGCGCCAGTCGGCGATCGCCGGGATGTCCTCGGTCGCGCCGGCGGAGTCCCAGAAGGTCCGCAGCCAGGTGCCGGCCAGGTCCGCCGGGTACTCGCGCCAGATCAACTCGCGCGCGAACTCGCAGTTCGCGCCCAGCAGGAACGCCTCGACCGTCGCCTGGTTGATCTCCGCCAGGCCGACGCTGTCGGCGGGCAGCGAGCCGACGCCGGGCATGAGCAGCTCGGGGTCGATCGCCACCAGCTTGCGATAGAGCGGGACCGGCAGGACCGGCGCGGCGCTCAGGGACGCCGGCACGGGCTCGTCACCGAGCGCGTCGGCCGGCTGGATCACCGCGCGCAGTCGGGCGCCGAGCACGGCCGTGGGCTCCATCGCCGTCCGCACGATCCCGGCAAGCTCGCTCAGCTCGAGCTCGCCGAAGTGGGTCACCGCCGTCCCGAGGCCGGACGCCACGTGGTCGATCAGGCCGAAGACGGAGTCGACGGCGAGGCCCTCGACAGGCCTGCTCGGGACGAGCCGGGCGCGCCCTGCGAGCGGCGGCAGGTCGAACTGGACGCCGATGTCGATGCCCACCTCGTCCAGGAGCTCGGCCTGAAGAGCGGCTTCGCGCTCGACGACGCCGACATCCACGCCGGAAGGCACCGTCAGGGTCGCGTAGGTGAGCATCCTCGCCGGCTCGCTTGCGTATGCCACGGTCAGCCGTCCCGTGACCACGGCCTGATCGCCGTCGGCCGCGGTGAGCGACTTCGCCACCGTGCCCCCGGGCCGGCTCGTGCGGCGGAAGGCGGCCGAGATGAGGCCGGCCGGCATGGTCGTGTCGGCGCGCCGCGCGCGCACGGTGTGGTCGGCAAGGCCCCCGGCCAGGCGCGCGTGGGCTCCCGCGGTCACCTGCAACAGCGCGCCGTCGGACAGGCCATCAAGCCGGGCGAGGCCGCTCCGGCCCACCTCGAGCGCGAGGCGCGTGCGCGTGAGCAGGCCGTTCACCTGCCGAAGCCCGAGCGCCTGGTCCCACGCATCGGCCATCAGCGGCTCCTGGTTGAGCCTCACCACCTCGGCGCCTAGGCCGGCCGCCGAGCGGTGCTTGGGGTCCAGGTTCGCCTCGGAGAGCCAGACCGGCGTCACTGGTGATCTGGGCTCGCCCGGCGCCGGGATGCGGTCGATTCCGCTCGGCAGGGCGCCGTAGCGCGGCGGCGCGACCACCGGATCGTGGCGGCTGGCCACGTAGGGCTCGCCGGCGGCACGCGGCTCGCCGGGAGCCGCGTCGGCGAGCAGGGCGCCCATGGCCGTCCGGAAGCTGGTCTTGCCGGGCTCCTTCCAGGGCGGCACCTCCATGTCGGGCGAGCCCAGCGCGCCCTCGTAGCCGACCGTGACCCGATCGTGGGGCAGGCGTGCCGACCCCGGGTCCGAGAGATCGAGGTCGTGCACGCCCACGTCGGGTCCGAGCGGCTGCGGTTCGAGGCGGCGCACCAGCTCCTCGAAGTCCGCGGCCTGCGCAGCCGTGCGAAAGCGCCACGAGTGGAACACCGGCAGCCGCAGGTCCGAGCTGTCCTCGTCCCAGGCCAGGGCGATCGAGTCGGAGGGCGGGTCCAGGCCGAGTCCGGCCAGCCGCCCGGCCTCGAAGCTCGGGACCACACAGGCGATGTACGGGGTGTCGGGCTCGAGATAGCGGGGGCAGAGCAGCCGCGCCGTGGCGAGCTCAGGGCTGTCCGCCAGCAGCGCGCCGAGGTCGTCGTACTCGGCGTGCACCTGGACGTGCGCCCAGGCCCACGCCTCGGTCAGCTCGGGCAGCTCGCGGCCCGGGTCGTCCACGCCGAGGACGAGCCCCTCGAGCTCGTCGCTGAGCGACACGCCCTCGCGCTCCTCGACCACTACGAGCACGAGCCAGGGAATCAGCCTGTCGTTGCGCGGCCGTGCGGGGGTGTAGAGCCAGGGGAGCTCCGCGGTTCTTAGCTCGACAGACGCGAACAGATTGGGCGCGGCGTCGCTGCTGCCGGCGGCCGGCATGACGCGCAGCACCTCGCCCGGGGCCAGCGCCACAACCGAACCCGGGCCGCGAACGAGCAGCGTGTGCGTGATTTCCTCACCCGCCGCGCTGACCGTCACACCAACCGAGGCCAGCGCGGTGCGCGGGACACCGGAGCTATTCGCCTGATCGCCGATCGAGCGCGCCATCCCGCGGCGCACGAACGAGAGGTATCGAAGCTGGGCGCTCACCCGACCAGCTCCGCCTCGTAGGCCGGGATCAGGATCGACTCCGTGGCCGGCCGGTTTGCCTTTGCCGTGCGCGCTGAGAAGAAGTCCGTGCCGGCCGCCAAGACCGCGCCGGTCGAAGCGGCACTGTCGGGGTTGGCCACCATCCAGAGCGGCTCCTCGGTGCTGTAGCGCACCGTCGCACCGGCGGACTCGCGGGTCCCCAGCGCGCGGGTCAGCGCCTCGTCGCGGGCCGAGTAGGGCTTCGCCTCGAGGTCCGGTTCCTCGGCGCGCCCCTCCGGATCGCGGTACGCGATCTCGTGATCGTAGGTCGCGTCGTGCGAGTCGGGCGCGTCCGCGCCCGAGCCGCCGACCAGGAGGCCGGCCTTCATCTGAGTGAAGGACGGCGCCGTGAGCTTTTCGGTCTGGCTCAGCACGAAGTACTGAGCGCCGGCGAACCAGTCCACCACGTCCTCGACGTCCCCAGGCTCGAAGCCCACGGCCGCCAGCGACACGAGGCTCGGGCCGGTGACCTCGGCGTGGCCGTAGCACTCCAGCTCCACGTCCAGCGGCACGATCCGCTGTGTCACCTGCACCCGTCCGGAGGGGTGCAGGGCGAGGCCGTCGCCTGGGTCGGTGAGCACGACCGGATCCGGACCCGCCGGCGCCACGCACGACCAGGCGTCGTCGAGCCCGAGCGCGGCCTGCACGAGCACTGCAGGGTCGGCCTCCTCGGGCGGGCCCTCGTTGGCCAGCTCGCCGAAGCTCTCGTCGAGGGCGAAGCTCTTCTTGATCCCCAGGATGCGGAACTCGGCCGAGCCGGCGATCCGCCACGGGTTGGGCCCGCTCAGCCTTCCGGAGAGCAGCACGCCCAGCAGCTCGACGCCGGCCGCCGTGACCGAGACCCAGACTCTCAGGTCGATGGCGAACGCGAAGGGGTCGAAGTTGAGGATCGCGTCGAAGCTGGTGCCGCCCTCGAGCGAGAACGCGTCGGTTCCGGCCCAGAGATCGGCCCGTGCACCGATCTGGACGGAGTTCGAAGTGAGCGCGAAGTAGCCTCCGAGGCTGATGCGCAGCGCGTCGCCGGTGTCGAGCGACACGCCCACCGGCTCGAGGTCGGGGAAGTCGTCCGGCGGCACGAAGCTCGGGTGGTAGCCGCCGAAGGCGACGAGGAAGGTCGGGTCGTCGAGAAACGCTGCGCGCACGGCCATGTCGCCGGTGATCAGCAGCCCGGCCACCTGGGAGCCGTTCAGGGAGGCGTCCACCCGCAGCGTGCCCTCGGTCAGGTTCACCGTGCCCGCGAAGTTCACGTGCAGCTCGAGGATGGGCAGCTCCTCGCGCGGCAGCACCGCGCTGAGGGCGCCCAATAGCGAGATCGTGAGCGGCTCCGGAAGCTGAATCACCACGCCCGCGTCCAGCTCGATCAGCGTGGGCGTGCCCCAGCCGATCTTCACGATCGGGCCGAACACGAACTGCCCGGGCGCCGTGGGGAAGACGGCGTCGATCTCGGAGAGGATCAGCGCCGCCTGGGTGAGCGGGTCCTCCGGGAACATGATCGCGTCGAGCGACCCGGTGCGCACCGCCTCCCCGAGCGCGTCCTCGTCGAGGCCGCGATCGATGCCCACGAGGCCGCCCACGCCGTTGAGCGTGAAGCCGAACCCCAGCTGGATCCCTGTGAAGGTCGCGGCGAGGCTGAGGAACAGCGACCATCGCCCCGGAGCGCCCGGGATCTCCGTCTCGAGGATGCCGACGGCCACGAGGCCGACTCCGAGCACCTCGAGCTCGCCCACCCCCGCGTAGCGGCCGATCTCGGGATCGAGGTCCAGGAAGCCGCTTCCGCTGACCACGCCGGCCACGTCCACGCCGAGCCCCAGGCCGTCGGGGGGCACGATGGCGAAGGCCACGTCGAACGGGCCGGCGTTGCCGTCGCTGAAGCGAAGTGCGAGCTCGGCGCCGAGCCCGTCGGCGGCGAACGAGACCGGCCCGAGCGCGCCCGAGACCGCGGCAAGCGCGCGCAGCGCCACCTCCGGCGGGGCATCGCTGCTCAGCGCCAGGGCGAGGTCCACGCGGTCCACGCGCACGCCGCCGATCGAGATCTCCGGGTGGAGCGACAGGCTGAAGCCCACCTCCGCGGCCACACCCACGCCGGTCAGGCTGGACCACGACAGGCCGAATGGCACGTCCACGCGCGTCTCGGCGGCGCCCAGGATCGAACCCAGGAAGCTGTCGAGGGACCCCGCGCTGAGCACGATCGCGAGGCCGTCGAAGTCGACCGTGAACGTCAGCTCGAGGTCGCCGCCCGCCTCGCCGGCGTCGAGCGCGAAGCTCAGGCCCGCCAGCTCGAGCCGGATGCCGCCGGGCTCTCCGAGGAGCACCCGCGGCGGGTCGAACGCGACCCCGAGCGAAGCGCCGAACCCGCCCTCGGGGAGCTCGCGGCCGGCGGCGAACGGATAGCGGACAGCGGTCTCGCCGGGCCGAACCACGATTCCCAGCTGCTCGTCGCGGTCGGTCCCCGGCCCGAGCGCGAAGGTCCAGTTGCCGATCTCGGCTTCCGACCCGAGGCCCGGCGGTAGGCTGGGCAGCAGCAGCACGCCGGGGGGCGCCGCGCCCTCGGCGGGGAGCTCGACGACTGAAAGGCCGACGGGGTCGGGCGACTCGAGGGCGGGGTCGTCGAACAGCGCCAGCGTGAATCCCAGCGTTGCCGTGCGCTCTGGGGTCCCGCTGGCCTGGGCCTGCATCGCCGCCGCCAGAGCGGGATCGATCTGGTCCACGGAGGTCGTGATCCGGAGCCCGTCGAGCAGCCCAGCGGCGATGTTCAGCAGTGCGGCGAATTCGAAGTTGCCGCTGCCCCAACCGAACGCGGCGCCCGGCACGGCGGCCGGGTCGCCGAGCGCGGCCGGCAGTGCCTCCCAGTCAAAGCGCGTGCGCACGTGCCCGGGCCGTCCCCCGCCCGCGGCGACCGCCTCGTAGCTGATCACGCCCAGTGCGCGCAGCGGCCAGAGCAGGCCGGGCAGCGTCTGCGCGAGGTGGTCGGCGAGCAGATACTCGAATAGCGAGCGCGGAACCTCCGCGAGGAAGTCGGCGCGGTCCACGCCGGCGGGCGCCTCGTCGAGGCTCCCGAGCGCCGAGTAGACGGAGCCGACGGCCTCCAGAACGGCGACGGCGTCGGCCAGCTCGGCTCCGTCGGCGAGAGCCTCCGCCGCCCTAGCCGCCTCGCCGGCGGCGGCGCCGATCGCGGCGTACGACGCGGGCACGGCGGGGGTGGCCCAGCCGAGCCGGCGCATGGTCGCCGCGAAGGCCGCGTCGTCGGTCAGGATCGCCTCGAGCGGCGCAATCGCCGCGGCCAGCTGCTCGGCGACGACCGCCAGCGTGCCGCGAGGCTCGCTCAAGTCGGGTACCGGTACTTGAGCGCCTTGTCCACGGCGCCGTGCTTGGTCGGATCGATCGTGTCAACCAGCGTGTAGCGGCAGACCCAGCAGAACTGGAACGACTTGTTCGCCGCGACGTCGAACGTGAACACGTTCATCAGGCATGCCCCGGTCGGGTGGTAGACGTCGCAGTCGAACCCGTGGCCGCGCTCCCACAGGCCGGTGATCCACGCGGACTCAGAGGGCGGCGTGGGCGCGTTGCCCGGCCCATAGCTCCAGGCCGGCGTCGAGTTCTGGTAAGCGGGGTTGCTTCCGGGCTTGTAGACGGGCTCATTGAGGTCCGGGCAGGGCCGCAGCGCCGGTGTGCCGGGCAGCGCGTTCAACGGCTTCTTCGTGGTCACCAGGTGGCCGATCACGCTCGACTCGAGGAGCATCAGCTCCTCGCCCTGCCCTGAGAGCACCGGCGCGAGCACGATGCTGTCCGTACCGAAGGGCGCCGGGTTGAATCCGGCCAGCGGCCGGACCTGCAGCTCTGCGGGGGTTGCCGGGTCCGCCATCACCTCCAGCTGGCCGGACTGCGTGGAGGCGGGCAGCGGCCGCGTGCGCAGCCGGACGACATCCCCCTGCGCGAAGGGGGTCGCGTGGCCCGAGGCGAGCTGCAGCCGGAACCCGCCCGGGATGGGAACGGGTGCCCCGGTGAGGACTCCGGCCTTGCGGATCCTCGGCCATGCACTCCACTTGGTCAGCTCCGGATCGAAGCTTCCGTTGAGATCGAGCAGCGCGTCCGACGTCTGCAGGTTCGCGTACGCGTTCGCCTCATCTCGCGGCGATCCAAGGGGGATCGGGATTGGCGCCGGCGGCACGCCGATGGGAGAGCCGTACTCGTCCCCGAGGTGGAACGAGTGCGCCAGCTCGTGCACGATCAGCAGCTGGGCCACGAGATGCGGCGCGGCGGGTATGGGGTCGGCCAGGATGTCGTGGCCGAGGCTTGCTCCGGCGGCCTGGGTTCTGTGAGAGCCGTTGTTTCCCAGGCTGACGCCGATCACCTTCCCCGAACCGCTGCGGAAGTTGTTGGCGCCGCCGTAGCATTCGGTGCGCGCCAGGACCACGATCAGCGTCTCGTCCTTGCCCCCGCGCTTCCATTCGAGCCCGACGCCCTGCGTTCCGGAGGGGTCCACGAGAGTGCGGAAGAAGTCGTCGAGATCCTCCTCGCTCATGCGCCGGTCGGACAGGTGGACGCCGTGCAGGGCGTTGAAGCGCTCGGCGCGTGGGCGGTCGCCGAAGACCGCGCCGAACGCGGTGTCGCGCTCGTTGAGCAGGAAGCGCGACGTGTTCGCGACGGGCACGGCGATGGTCGGTGGGTCGGTGGGCTGCGCGCTCACGTCGGCGTGAAAGACATCGGCGAGCGTGCCGACGCCCGTGGGGAAGCGGTCGACGGCATTCCAATCCGACACGCCGGCCTCGCCCGACGGCACCATGGTGCGGAAGAAGTTCAGACGGTCCTTGAGCAGGCCGAACGGGGCGAGGCGGCTGTTGGCGTAGATCTCGGCGACCAGCTTGTTTGCGAGCGCGTCGAAGGTGGGTCGCTCCGCGGCGAGGAAGCCGTCCCCGATGATCAGCACGTTGGGAACCTCCGTCATCGCCGCGAAGCCGGGCCCGTCCACCTCCTCGACGACCGTGCCGGCAAACCAACCGGGGGCGCCGACGGCGGTGGCGGTGGCGACGGCGGCGGGCGTGCTCGTCCTCAGCGTGATCGTGGCGGTCGTCGACGCGGGCGTCGAGCCGGCGAGCAGCCCGGTCTGGGCGTCCGCATCGATGGCGCCGGGGGTGTTCGAGCTCCAGCCGGCGACCGCCTGGCCGGCCGCATCGCGGACCTCGAGCACGTCCGTAGACGCCGCCCCGTCTCGCGTCCAGGGCGACCAGTTCGTGATGTCCCCGTAGCTCCCGTCGTCGAACTCGGCGAGCACCGAGAAGCGGGCAGCCCGGGCGCCCTCCGGCACGGTGAGCCGCGACGGCGTGAGCCACATGCGCCGCAGCGCCGTGTGGACGTACACGTGGAGGTACGCCTGCAGCGTCGGAGGAGGCGCCCCGCCGGCCGGATCGGTCACCGTGGCGATCACCAGGAAGTCGAGCAGCCGCGGCGACGGGGGCGTGGGCAGGCCGCCGGCAACCGTCACCTGGCCCGTGGCCGGGTTGACGGCCACGCCGGCGCAGCCGGCCGACCCGGGCACGAACGACTGGGCCCAGGCCACGGTCACGCCGCCGGGCGGTCGATCTGCACGGTCCGTCACGCCTCCCGCCGTCACGTCCAGCAGCAGCTCGAGCTGCGCTGACCGCTGCCCGGGCAGGAGGTGCAGGTCGTTCCCCGCTCCCGCCTGCCAGCCGACCTGCTCGAGCGCCATCGCTACCCGCGCCGCCGCGGGCGATGGCGCTGCCTGTCGGCAGGGGCTCGGCGTGCGTTCACCGGGGGATCCGTCCTCCGGTCGGAGACTGGGCGCCCGCCGACTCTCCCCCATCCGGCTGCCGATAGCAACCGCCCACGCCGCATTGCATCGCGTCCAGCGCAAATCCTGCGGTCGCGGCTACTCCCTCTGCCGCCACGGCCTGTCGGTGCGGCTGGTGGACGCCGTCCCCGGACTGAGTCGACGCCCGGAGGCGGCCTGCGCGTGATCTAGCCGACGTTGCGGCTGACGTACTCCAGCAGGCCGATGATTTCGTGCGGCGGGGTCCCCTCGGTGACGGCGAACTCCACGCTGCTCTGGTCCTCGCCGTGGTCGACCGCCACGAGCAACACCACGGTGCCCAGCGTCGCGTCGGCGCCGTACTTCGCCTCGAGGGTGTCCATCAGCCGCGCTGCGACGCCCCCGACCTTCTGCTGATCGATCGCCATCGGTCCTCCAGGTCGCTTGGCGCCGACCGTACCGGAGGCGCGCGTGCCTGACCTCGACGTCGCCGGGGGCAGGGAGCTGTCGGGAGGACGGTCCGGTGTTCGTCGCGGCGAGAAACACGCCCAAGGCTGTCCAGCAGCCGGTTGACCTGAAGCTTCCACACGTCTGAGTTGAGGGTGACGGCATGCCTGCGAGTTAGCGGCCGGACATCCTCTGGCGACCTCTAGTCGAACCCAGTCGTCGGCTTTTACCTGCCGTGGCGGGCGAGGTAGGGGCCAGCGTTCGAGCCTACTCCGACAGCCCCACGGCCTCGAAGGCTTCGGCGACCGTCAGGAAAACCTGCCGTCGCACGACCTTGCCCTCGCACCACTGCTCCTTCCCTCGCCCTCAAAGCCAACGGAGGCGATCACCACATCGTCGGTCTCCTTGATTCGTTCCAAGCGCCCTTCGAGGGGCCCAACTCCTCCCTCACTGGTCTGTCCGTTGGTCAGCGCGGACTGAGCTGGACAGGTGGGGCGGTAGGCACCCCGGTATCCCCCGCCTTGGCCCAACATGAATGCCGGCGAGCCGCAACCCCTACCGGGGGGAGGGGGAGGGTGCTTCCCGCTGCGGTGGAGATCGGTACTTCACTCTGGCGTCAGAGATTTTCTGAGCACAAAGGGAGCTTTTCCTGCGAGAGAGTTTGCCCGGGAGTCCGTGGCGTGTATTGCGCCGTGTCCTGGGAAACACAAAGCCGTACCGGGTCCCGGTTTGTCGGGCATTGAGTTCGTCCGGCCGGATGACCCTGAGGGCGCGGGGACGCTGCGGCTCTCCCAGGCCAACGCGGACCCGCGCCCTGCCTACGTGTCGGCAGCTAGCTGGCGTCGTCGGCGGCTTGGGGCTCCAGCACGAACACCTCGACTGCCATGTCGGGATCGATGTGGTTGGTGCTCATGAAGGCGATCACCTTGCGGTCGAGGGCGTCCTCGACCACCTTCACGAGATCGTCGCGCATGAGCCGCTGAAACTCGTGCCGATTGTTTAGGACATGCTCCGCTTTACCGCTCTCGGCGAGGCGGCGCTCGCCGGGTGTAAGCGTGTCGCCCATCAAGACCGTCACGCTGTTGTGGTCGATCACGCTGCGCGCCTTCGTCGGCCCCCGCCCTGTGTAGTCGCGCATTATCCGCACTGCCCCGGTGTTGATCTTGTCGTTCATCAGGACCTCGCTAACCGCTTCTCTGGTCTAGAGCCACGAGAAGGAGGAGAAGCGTCGGAGATCCCGCAGGCAGCGCACCGAGAGTAGCGCCGTTCTGAGTGCCCGTGCGGGAAGACCTATGCGAACATGCGTTCGTGACCTCGGAGGGCAGCGTACAGCCGGTTCAAGCGCGCCCTCGCCAGCGGAAACGCAATGGTCTCGTGGGCCGCCGCGCTCGAGCTCGAGGCGATCACCTTGCACGACGCGCTCGCCCTGTTGTTGGTGGTGCAGGACTCGGACCTAGCCCGGTACGAACGAGCCGCCGTCCGCTTCCATGCTCGCCTTTGGCAAGAGGCCCGTTTCTCTCTCGGTTAGGCCGAACTAGGGCTAGCCGCTCTCTGCGCGATCGGGGGGCCGGCAGGGAGCCTGCGGGGATGGCCCTGATAGCCCTGTTTGAGGCTCACGACCTCAGCGAGGCGGCCGGCGTCATGTCGGAGTGGCTGTCGCGCTGAAAGGCTGTCTCGGAATCCCGGACCGGCCATCATCAGCCGGGCAAGGGGGGCCGGAGAGGCGAGCGGCGGCGGGCCGCCCCGGCCCCGCCGCTCGCTCCCGGGAGGCGGTGTCCCCGAGGGAGGTGGGGGTTACCGCGATCCGTCTTGGCGCACTCGGTCGCTCTGATCGTCGTCGTAGGGATCGGAGCTGCCCGACTTCGCGAGTCCGCGAGAGATGAAGTACGCCCCACCGAGAATGGCCACGTACAGCCAGGCCTGGCGGGCGATGAACTCGTCGGTTCCGTTGTCGCCGCCCTTGATCAGCGCGGCGCTGATCAGGATGGCCACGATGAGGCCGACCATTCCCCAGAACTCGGTGGTCTTGAGCGCAGCCTTCGTTTCTGTCCGAAGTCGACGCACGCCGCGAGTCAGTCCGGCCGCAGCGGGACGGGATGCAGCATGAGAGTCCGACCGGTGGTCGGTAGTACCTGCGGTAGCCATGAGGCTCCTTTGAGTTGGATGGTGAACTTGCCGAAGGGCCGGCTTCGGGTTGAGCGTTTGGCTCGCCCCTGCCCAGCCCGTCTCGATGCGGTAAGGACATCCGTGACGGTTCCGCCCCGTGATGACCCAAACGCGCTCGTGCCCGAACCCAATCGCGGTAAACCTGCCCGGAAGGGGACTGTTGAAAGGACCTGCCCTCGCTGCCCTCTGGCGGACAACGGCGAGGTCGCGCCTTATGGCATGTAGCGGCTACTCCTTGCCGTGACGGGCGCGAGGCGAGGCGCTTTGGCGGAGCGTCCGAGCCCTAGGCCGACGAGGATGAGCAGCACCCCGAAGGCGAGGAAGGCGAGGTCCCAGCCGAGTGGTGCGCCGAGGTCGTCGCGGACGTGGTGGATGCCGAGAAGCTGATGGTCGATCAGGCCCTCGACAACGTTGAAGACACCCCATCCGGCGAACAGCATCCCCAAGTGCGCGCGCCATGGCGGCGCCAGCTCGCGGCGCTGCCAAGCGCGCACCGTGAGCACCATTGCGGTCGCGACGAACACCCAGGTGGCGAGGTGAAATAAGCCGTCCGCGAGGGTGTTCGCCTCCAGGCCCGCGACGGTGTCGCTCGGATGGTCACCGGTGTCTGTGAGCAGGTGATGCCACTGGAGTATCTGGTGCATCACGATGCCGTCGATGAATCCGCCGAGGCCCAGGCCCATGACAAAGGCCGGGGCCTTCAGTGGGGTGCTGGTCGTCGCGCCGAGCGGTCGCGCGGCCGTGGACGCACGCGGCATGGTAGAAGGGGCCTGCGTCGCCGTGCTAGGCCAGCTACTGGTCGGGGTAGGGATCGTCCTTGCTGTCGCCGCCCTTAATGGTGTCCCACTCGTTGTTGCCGCACTTGGGACACGGCGGCAATGAGTCGACGGAGTTCACTTGGATCGTCTCACCGCAGTTGGTGCAGCGGTAGGTGCCAGCGGATACGTCGCTTCCGGTCGGGACGGGCTCAGCCATTTGAGACTCCTAGCGTTGGGTTGCCGCTCGGGTACCCGGGTTCTTGACGCGAACGCACGCAGACCTGCCGGCTGGATTAGTTGCCTCGCGTGCGGGTAAGGCCGCGTCAAACAATGGACTTTTCCAAGCGACAGCAACTGGTTGAGCGGATCTGGCTGCTCGAACAATTGCGAGGCGAAGCCAAGCTGCGAGCCGGCAGAGCCACGACCGAAGCACGGCATGCGCGAGAGGCCGCCGCCGACGCCGGGCGGCAGGCCGCAGACCTTCACCAGCGCGTAGCCGACCTCGACGACGAGCTCGCAGACCTGCATGACCAGGTGGGCGACCAGGCCAAGGCAGCCGAGGAGCGCGCGGACGCACAAGCCGAGCAGCGTGAAGCAGCGGCCGAGCGGCGTTTGGACCGCTCGTAGCACTGCGGCTTTAGGTGGGCAAGGGGCCTTCCGGATCGTGCTCGAGCTTGACGAGGTAGATGGTCTTGTCCGCGAAAAGGAAACCGTGCTCCTCCACCCACCCGTCAGCGGCTCGCACATACTCGGGGTCGTCCTCGTGCAGCGACCGCAGCTTGTCGCGGCTGAAGTAGGCGTAGTCGTGGGGCGCGTCCACTGGCTGAAGCACCCGGCACTCGCGTAGGTCGCGCGGATCGAACTCGGTCATGCCGGCTGCCTAAGCAAACCCGGTGGCACGTGCGCCGGCGGCAAGTACCCCCTCAGCGCCGTTGTAAGCCCCTTCTGACGGCCTCGGCGGGCCGAATCCATACCCGAACCTACGTTCGCGCTTGTTGACCGCTGGTCGATGCCCGACGCACCTTCGGCGGCTGCGTCGGGATGCGTCGGGAATACCCCCGCACCCATACGAATCCCGCTGGTATTCGTACCCCTGCGCCCCTATTCGCTGCGGTCCGGCTATGGGCCGTACTGGGCTCGAACCAGTGACCTCCGGCTTGTCGAGCCGGCGCTCTCCCAGCTGAGCTAACGGCCCCCGCAGCTAGGCGGGAGGTCAGCGTAGCATCGGCGCGCTGGCCGGCGGGTACGCCGTCGGGTGGCAGCTTGCCGTGCGCGCGCATCGTGATCTCGAAGGTCTCGCGGCTCGTGTGCCGCGGGCTCCAGCCGGTCTCGCGCTTGATCTTCTCGTTCGACACGATCCACGGGTAGCAGCGCGAAGTCGATCTGGCCGGGCGGGGCCTCTGAGAGTGCGCGCCGCCCACATCGCGCGGGCCAGGCCGCGGTAGGCGCGCAGCGGCAGCTTGCGGACCGGCGAGCCGATCAGCTCGGCGCACTCGCGCATCGTCATCAGCCCGTCGCCGGCCACGTTGAAGGCGCCGTCGTGGCGGCCCGACCAGCAGCGCGGTGATCGCCTCGACCACGTCGTCCTCGTGCACGAACTGGATCTGGTTGTCGAGCGTGCCCGCGTCGAGCGCGAACGGCTGCTTGGTCCACAGCCGCACGAGGTAGTTGTCGACGTTCGGCCCGAACACGATGCACGGGCCGCACGATCGTCATCGTGCGGTCCGGGTACGCTCGCCGCCCAGAGCTGACAGATGCCGGTCGGACTCGGTCTTGTCGCGCGCGTACGAGAACGCGCGACACGCCGCGCACCGGGATCGTCCTCGGTGAGCGGCACCGGGTTGTCGGGGAACGCGCCGTAGGCGGTCGAGGACGAGCGTGACGAGCACCTGCTGGGTGCCGGCCGCCGCCGCGGCCTCGAGCACGTTGTGCGTGCCGTTCACGTCGATGTCGTACATGAGCCCCTCGTCGTGCGAGGGGTTCAGGATGAAGGCGAGGTGCACCAGCGCGTCCGGGCGCGCGCGCTCGAGCGCGGCCCGCACCGCCGTCGCGGTCGCGCACGTCGACTCGCTCGAACTCCGTCTTCGGGACGTAGGCGCGCGGCGGGGCGATGTCGCAGATGACGATCTTCTCGGTGTCCGTCGCGACGCGAGAGGAAGTCGACGAGCCGCGAGCCGATGTAGCCGGCCCCGCCGGTGATGACATAGCGCATGCCGGCGATGCTAGCCGGAGCGGGCTCAGGCCTCGTCGCCGGCGAACTGCGACTCCAGGTCCTTCATCACCCCGGGCTCGCGCAGGGTCGTCACGTCGCCCAGCTCGCGACCCTCGGCGATGTCGCGCAGCAGGCGTCGCATGATCTTGCCCGAGCGGGTCTTCGGCACGTCGGCGGTCCAGATGATCCGCTTCGGGCGGGCGAACTTTCCGATCCGCTTGGCCACGCAGGTCGCGGATCTCCTGCTCGAGCCCCTCGTCGCCCTCGTCGATCTCGCCCTCGAGGATCACGAACGCGGCGATCGCCTGGCCGCGTGTCCTCGTCCTGCTGGCCGATCACCGCCGCCTCGGCCACCTTCGGGTGCGACGACGATCGCCGACTCCACCTCGGCGGTCGAGAGCCGGTGGCCGGACACGTTGACCACGTCGTCGACGCGCCCGATCACCCAGAAGTAGCCGTCCTCGTCCTTGCGGGCCGCATCGCCGACGAAGTAGGTCGTCTCGTCCCACTTCGAGAAGTAGGTCTCCTTGAAGCGCTCGTCGTCTCTGAACAGCGTCCGCAGCATCCCCGGCCAGGGGCGCCGCAGCGCGAGCAGGCCCTGTTCGCCGTCGGGCACCTCGTTGCCCTCCTCGTCGAGCACGGCGGCGTCGATTCCGGGCAGCGGCTTGGTGGCCGAGCCCGGCTTGGCGGAGGTCACGCCGGGCAGCGGCGAGATCATGATGTTGCCGGTCTCGGTCTGCCACCAGGTGTCGACGATCGGGCAGCGCTCGCCGCCGATCACCTTCCAGTACCAGAGCCAGGCCTTCGGGTTGATCGGCTCGCCCACCGTTCCCAGCAGCCGCAGCTTCGACAGGTCGGCCTTCTGGGGGTGCTCGATGCCCCACTTCATGCAGGCTCGGATCGCTGTCGGCGCGGTGTAGAAGACGGTCACGCCGTAGCGCTCGCACAGCTCCCACCAGATGCCCTTGTGCGGGTAGTCGGGCGCGCCCTCGTACATGACCGAGGTCACGCCGTTCATGAGCGGGCCGTAGACGATGTAGGAGTGGCCGGTGACCCAGCCGACGTCGGCCGAGCACCAGCACACGTCCTCGTCCGGCTTGAGGTCGAACACGTGCTTGGTGGTCCACGCCACGCCCGGTCAGGTAGCCGCCGGTGCTGTGCAGGATCCCCTTGGGCTTGGCGGTCGAGCCGCTCGTGTAGAGCACGAACAGCGGGTGCTCGGCGTCGAGCGGCTCGGCCGGGCAGTCGTCTGAGGCCGCCTCGATCGCCTCGTCGTAGAAGAGGTCGCGTCCTTCCTTCATGTCGACGTCGGCGCCGGTGTTGCGAACCACGACCACGCGTCTCGATGCGACGGCACGTCGTCGAGGAACTCGTCGACCGCCGGCTTGATGTCGGCGGCCTTGCCCTTGCGCCGGGCCTGATCGACCGTGATCAGCGCCTTGGCGTCGGAGAACTCCATGCGCTCCTTGACCGAGTCCGGCGAGAAGCCGCCGAAGACGACGTTGTGGGGCGCACCGATGCGCGCGCAGGCGAGCATCGCCACCGCCACCTCGGGGATCATCGGCAGGTAGATCCCGACCACGTCGCCCGGCTCCACGCCGCGCTCCTTGAGCACGTTGGCAAGCCGCTTGACCTGGTCGAGCAGCTCGGCGTAGGTGACGTCGCGCTCCTCGCCCTCCTCGCCGCGCCAGTGGTAGGCCACGCGGTCGCCGCGCCCGGCCTCGACGTGGCGGTCGAGCGCGTTGTGCGAGGCGTTCAGCTTGCCGCCCGCGAACCACTTGTAGAACGGCGCCTCCGGACTCGTCGAGCACCTTGTCCCAGGGCTCGAACCAGTCGAGCGCCTCGGCCTGCTTTGCCCACCAGGCCTCCGGGTCGCGCGCGGCCTCCTCGTGGACGGACTCGTCCGACGATCAGGGCCTTGTCGCGAAAGCCGTCGGGCGGCTCGAAGCGCTCTTGGTCGAGCAGCGCGCCGATCTCCTGCTCGACCTGATCCGACGAGGGCTTGGTCGTGGCTTCCATGGCTCTGTTCTACCCGATGGCTCGCGCGGACACACCGGCCACGCGCTCGAGCCAGTGCCCGAAGAGCAGGTGGGCCAGCGGCAGCGCGGTGTCCGCGTGGTCGGCGACCTCGTCGACGAGGCGGTCGAGCGCGCCCGGCCCCCGGATCGCCTCGAGGCTCTGCGCGTAGGCGGGCACCTCGCCCCACTGCGCCGCCAGTTCGCGCGACACCTCGAGGTGGAACTGCAGCCCGTAGGCGCGCTCGTAGCGGAAGGCCTGGTTGGGGATAGGCGGGTGAGCTGGCCAGCAGCGTCGCCCCGTCGGGGAGGTCGAAGGTGTCGCCGTGCCACTGGAGGGCGGCAAAGCTGCGTCGGCGACTCGCCGAACACCGGATCGGACCGCCGCCTCGGGGGTGAGGTGGACGACGAGTACGCCGACCTCCGCCTCGGGCCCTGGGTAGACGCGCGCTCCGAGCGCGCCGGCGAGCAGCTGCGCGCCCAGGCACACGCCCCAGATCGGGTGGCCGGCGCTCGGCGGCTTCGCCAAAGCGCCCGTTTCTCGGCCGCCAGCCAGGGATGCGCGTCCTCCTCGTATGCGCCCATCGGCCCGCCCATGACGATCGTGGCGGCGAACTCGCGCCAGTCGGGCAGCGGGTCGCCCTCGTCGAGCTCTGCCCGCACCAGGTCGAGGCCGCGCGAGCGCAGCTCGTCCTCGAAGGCGGCCGGCGGCTCGCAGGCGATGTGCTGCAGGACGAGCAGGGTCGTCGAGTTCAAGACCGGCAGACCGTACCGGGCCGCGCGTCGGCCCGGTACGTCCCTGCTGGCTGCTGGGCCTACGGGTGCGGCAGCGTGGCCGTTGCTCCGGCCGTCTGCTTGGCGCGACGCTTGCCGGCGCCGGGGCCGGTGAGGGTGAGCCCGGTGCCACCCTCGGCGCCGAGGCCGGTCTCCGAGCGCACGTACAGCTCGTCGAAGCTGCGGTCGGTGGCCTTGTCGCGGGCCAGCATGGTGCCGAGCCAGCAGCCGAAGAACCCGAGCGGCACGCTGATGATGGCCGGGTTCGCGAGCCAGTAGAACGACAGCGCCCCGCCCTCGGAGTCGGCGCCCGGCCACACGGTCGGGCTGACGACCACGAGCGCGACCGAGCTGATCACTCCGAACAGCACGCCCGTGACCGCGCCGGTGGTGTTGAAGCGCCGCCAGGTGAGCGCCAGCAGCAGCGCCGGGAAGTTGGCGCTGGCTGCGACAGCGAACGCGAGTCCGACCATGAACGAGACGTTCAGGCCCTCGCCGCCGATGATCGCGATGCCGATCGCGATCGCGCCGATCCCCGACGGCGGCGATCTTCGCCACCCAGACCTCTTCCTTCTCGGAGTCGCTGCCGCGCCGCACGATGTTCGACCAGATGTCGTGCGCCACGGCGCCGGAGGCCGAGATCACGAGGCCCGCGACCACCGCGAGGATGGTGGCGAAGGCCACGCCGGCGATGATCGCGAGGAACAGCTCGCCGCCGAGCTCGTCGGCGAGGGTGGGCAGCGCGAGGTTGCCGGTCGGCGCCGGCGGCCTCCTCGCCGCCCGGCCGAGGATCGCCCGCGCGCCGAAGCCGAGGAACGTGGTCATCACGTAGAAGGCGCCGATCAGCACCATGGCCCACATCACCGAGTCCGCGCCGCCTTGGCGTCGGGCACGGTGAAGAACCGCATCAGGATGTGCGGCAGACCGGCGGTGCCCAGCACGAGCCCGATCCCGAGCGAGACCGTGTCGAGCGGCGTCGACAGGAAGAGGCCCGGCTTGAGGTAGTCCTCACCCTCGGCCGACTTCGAGCGCGCGTCGGTGAACAGGTCGAGCGGGTTGCCGATCTTCACGAGCACCCAGACGCGACATCACGACGGCCGCCGCCATCAGCATGAACGCCTTGATGATCTGCACCCAGCTCGTGGCGAGCATGCCGCCCGCGACGATGTAGATGATCATGAACGCGCCCGTGAGGATCACGGCGAGCGCAGAAGTCGATGCCCACGAGGCCCTCGATCAGCACGCCGGCGCCGACCATCTGCGCGATCAGGTAGAAGGCGACGACCGACAGCGTGCCGAGCGCGGCCGCCGCGCGGGCGGGGCGCTCGCTTCAGCCGGAACGCCAGCACGTCGGCGATCGTGTACTTGCCCGAGTTGCGCATCCGCTCGGCGAGCAGGAAGAGCACGGTCAGGAAGGCGACGAGGAAGCCGACGGAGTAGAGGAAGCCGTCGAACCCGAACAGGAAGATCAGGCCGGCGATGCCGAGGAACGACGCGGCCGACATGTAGTCGCCCGCGATCGCGAAGCCGTTCTGCGGTCCGGTCAGCGCCGCGGCCGGCGGCCCAGAAGTCGGTGGCCGTGGACACCCGCTTCGAGGCGAAGTAGGTGATCACCAGCGTGATCGCCGACGACGACCGCGAAGACCGCCAGGGCGGTCTCGTTGACTGCTGCGAGGACCGTCATTGAGGCGCCACCTCACCCGTGGGCGCCGCGGCTGCGGGCGGGCTCTGGCGGCGCCGCGCCGGCCTCGCAGCGCGCCCTCGGCACGCGCGACCACGCTCGCGCGAGCGGGTCGAACTCGCGGTCGGCCTTGCGCAGGTACAGCCCGCCGAGCACCCAGGTCATCACGAACTGGGTGAGCGCCAGCACGTAGCCGACCGTCAGGCCGTCGGTCAGGAACTCTCGGCCCATGAAGTCGGGCGCGTAGCCGGCCAGGACGATGAAGCCGAAGTACCAGGACAGGAAGAAGATCGTCGCCGGGCACGACGAACG
Source organism: uncultured Thermoleophilaceae bacterium (assembly GCA_963762265.1). Classification (GTDB taxonomy): domain Bacteria; phylum Actinomycetota; class Thermoleophilia; order Solirubrobacterales; family Thermoleophilaceae; genus JACVRW01. The sequence goes on from CAVXKC010000001.1 coordinate 470,150, forward strand.
CCTTCTTCCGCTTCACGAGCTCTTGGAACTCCGGCGAGCGCTCGGCAGCGACCCAGTCGATCTCCGGGCGCTCCGAGCCGCGCGAAACTGCCATTTCGAACCACTCCTCCCTCGGAATCGGAACACGCCATCGGTACCCGACCCCGGCCCGGCCTACTCCCCACATGGGCTATGCGACGCTGCGGTCGATCTCGTCCCGCGCGGAGTCCATGTCGCCGTGGGCCACGATTCGATCGATCAGGCCGTCCCGCACCCGGAACGTCATCAGCGTCTTCTGCTCCACGGGCACGCCGCTCACCGCCCCCCCCCGCAGGCGCAGCAGGCCCAGCACCAGGCCGGGCGCCACGTCCTCGAGCGCGTCGGTCACGATGGCCACCTCGTCGATCGCGCCGTCGAAGCCGGCGAAGTAGCGGCGCGCGCCCTCGTGGCCCACGTACGTGTCGGGCTCGGTCGACGCCTCGGGGGGTACGACGAAGACGCCATCCTCGGCCAGCAGCTCGAGGATGCTCTCGAGCCCCTCGCGGTCGTAGCGCTCGAGCATCCGCCGGACGGTCTCCGACGCCGGTTCGGCCACGCCCTTACCCGGCGGGAGCTCCCGCGGGGGTGCCGCTGAGCTGCTCGGTCAGGTCCTGCGAGGACATCACCGTCGGAGAACATCGGGTAGTCGAAGCGGATCGCGTTGTCGTGCTCCTCGGGCGAGGTGGCGGCCACGCAGTCCGACAGCGTGATCACCTCGTAGCCCTTCTCGTAGCCGGTGCGCATGGTCGACTCGACGCAGCAGTTGGTGAGGAAGCCGCCCAGCGCGATCGTGGTGATGCCGCGGGCGCGGAGGATGAAGTCGAGGTTGGTGGTGGCGAAGGTGTCGAGGCCGCGCTTGCCCTCGACCACCACGTCGCCCTCCTGCGGCGCCAGCGCGTCGACGATCTCGGCGCCCCACTCGCCCTTGACGAAGGCGGTGGAGTCGACCACGCCCTTGAGGATCCCGTACGGCTGCTCGGCCATCTCGCCGTAGCCGGGCGCGAAGGTGATCGGGGCGTGAACGATCGGTGGCGCCGGCGGCGCGCGCCGGCGTCGACCAGCGCGCGGGTGTTGTCGAGCATGCCGGTCGACTCCATCACGCCGCTCACGGCCTCGTGCAGGGCGCCGCCCTCGGAGGTGAAGTCGTTCTGGTACTCGATCAGGACGAGCGCGGTGCGCTTGGGATCGATGGCCATGGAGGGCTCCTTTCGCCGGTGTCGGGCAGCGGCGGCCGACTCTACTCCCCACGTAGCATCAGCCCGACGTACGTGCACGGCTACAACCCGCGCGAGAACGAGCGCCTGCACGACCAGGCGGGAACGCTGGTCGAGCTGCTGCACTCCGACACCGCCTACCCGCCCGGCGCGACGGTGCTCGAGGCGGGCTGCGGAGTCGGCGCGCAGACGGTGACGCTGGCCGCCCGCAGCCCTGCCGCGCGCTTCACCTCGATCGACGTGTCGCCGGACTCCCTGGCGGCGGCGGAGGCGCGCGTGGCCGCGGCGGGGTCGCCAACGTGGCGTTCCAGCAGGCGGACATCTTCGACCTGCCCTTCGCACCCGGATCGTTCGACCACGTCTTCGTCTGCTTCGTGCTGGAGCACCTCGACCGGCCCGTGGAGGCGCTGGCGGCGCTGCGCGGCCTGCTCCGGCCCGGCGGCACGATCACCGTGATCGAGGGCGACCACGGCTCGGCCTACTTCCACCCGGCCAGCGCCGCCGCCGACGAGGCGATCCAGTGCCAGGTCGACGCTGCAGCGCGCGCCGGCGGCGACGCCCTGATCGGCCGCCGCGTGTACCCCCTGCTCGTGGACGCGGGCTTCGACGCGGTCGGCGTCTCGGCCCGGATGGTCTACGTGGACGCGAGCCGGCCCTCGCTGGTCGACGGCTTCACGCGCAAGACCTTCACCGCGATGATCGAGGGAGTGCGCGAGCCCGCGCTGGCCGCCGGGCTGATCGAGGCGGAGCGCTTCGACGCCGGCGTGCGCGCCCTGCATCGCACGACGGAGCCGGACGGGGTGTTCTGTTACACGTTCTTCAAGGGCGTGGGTCAGCGCAACCAAGCGCCCTGAACGGGGTTAGCTGCAACATGCGAACTCTTGGCCACAGGCGCGTCGCGCTGCTCGCACTGGTCGCCGTGCTCACCGTTGCCTTCGGGGCGGACGCCCAGGCCGCGAACCGCGGGAAGGTCGAGCGCTACTGGGAGCGCCAGCTCCACACCGGCGGCACCATCCAGTTGCTCGAGTACCGAATCGTGCACTGTGGGCCGCGGGCTTGCATCGTGCGCTGGCACATCCGAGCCTTCGTGCCCGGCGACGGGGGCGACCCCGACAGCTTCAACGAGTACGTCGGCCAGGACGCCTGCTATCCGGCCGGGCGAGTCGCGTGCGACACGCGTGAGTCAACCGTGAGGTGGGTCGCCGCGGGCGGGGGTTAGGCCGTCCGGTGCGGCCAACGACGCGCAGGCTTAGTCGGCACGGCGCCGCTCGTTGTCGGCGTCCGTTTCATGTCGCCGAGCGTTCTCGCGGTGATTCTCGGCTGCCTCGGCTTCGCCGAATCGGTCGGAGGCGTCGGCGGCCTCGCGGTCGGTCCGAGCGGCGCGCTCGTGCCGAGTGGCGGCGCGCTGATGCTGCTGACGACGCTTGTGACCCTCGTCGCCGCGTCCAGAATCACCGCTCACGCTGCGTCTCCTCCGCACATGTGTGCTTCTGCTCGATGCAGACGCGCCGAAGCACCATCGAAGGCCGGCTGGTATTCCCTAAGCCGGTTCTCGCTGCAAGCCCGGCCCGCGTAGATCCGGGCTTGGTAGAGCTGCAGCCTCTCGCGGCGGTAGCGGGCCTCCTCGCGAAGCTCCTCCAGACGCCAGGTCCGCTCGTCCTTCACCACTAGCGCCTATCGAGCCATACGAGCGATGCTTCCCGGGCAGCGAAGTGGTCCACCGCCGCATGCAGGTTGGCGTAAGCCGCCATCTCGCCAGGTGACCCGAGCGCCGACCCAGATTCATCCAAACGCGGGTCGCGCAAGCGACGGGCAGCTTGCACGCGTGCCAGGGCCACCCTACGGCTCCGGTCCTCGTGTGCCATAACGGTCCTCTCGGGGTCCCTCTGCGGGGGGCGCGCGAGAGGAAGAGAGACGCAGATCCAGACGAGCGCGTAGAGCTTTCGATTCTAGCGACGAGCATCACCCTGCCGAGTACCGAACTTTGCGATCTTTGACACAAGCTGTCGCGATAGGAGTAGTGTGGTGAACCTTGCTGGCCCTGCGGCCAGAGCGCTTAGCCCAAGTCCGAATGCCACCGACGGCGCGACCAGCGCCACGAGGCGAGAGGCCGGGGCCCACTGGGTTTTGACTGCGGGGCCGGTGACGTACCTCTACCGACGGTGGCTTCGTCCAAGATCGGATTGGACGCCTCGGATTTGGCCTGTCCTTCACACCACAGAAGGGACACAGTTATGGGCGCACACGAGAACAAGCAGACGGCACGGGATGCCTACGAGGCGTTCGGCAAGGGCGACGCCGAGGGAGCGATGCGCAACATCGACGACTCCGTCGAGTGGAAAGTCCGCGGTGACAACGCGCTGACCGGAACCTACAACGGCAAGCAGGCGGTCGCCGGGCTGTGGGGCGAGTTCGGAAGCAAGGACTTCCGGACCGAGCCGCACGATTTCATCGCCGACGGCGACAAGGTCGTCGTGCTCACGACGATCCATCTCGAGGGCGAGACAGTCGAGAGCGCCGACATCCTCACCTACAACGGCGGCGGGAACCTCGTAGCGTTCGAGACCTGCTCCGACGCCAGGGTGGCAGACCGGGTGTTCGCAAAGTAGAGCAACACCGCTGAGTCGACCGAAGTGGCAGCACCCACGGGTGCAAACCCGCTTGCAAAGAGAGGCGCCGACCGGAATCGAACCGGTGTAAACGGCTTTGCAGGCCGCTGCGTAACCACTCCGCCACGGCGCCGGAGGGCGGGCCTAGCGTAGCGCCGGGCATCGGCGTACCTTTCCTACGTCTGGCCATGGAGGCACACGCGGCGACCAAGACCGTTTCGTTCTGGGTCCCGGGCGGAAAGCGCGCCGCGGGCGTGGCGCGGCGCTCGGTGCTCTCGGTCCAAGGCGGCCTCCCCGGAGGCATCCGCCACCAGCTCGCGCTGCTGCTCAGCGAGCTGGTGACGAACGCGATCCAGCACGGCGGCGCCGGCCCCGAGGAGACGGTGCAGATCCGGCTCGCCTCATCACCCGAGCGGGTCCGGGTGGAGGTCTTCGACCCGGGCTCCAACGGCGCGGCGCCGCGCGACAGGGTCGAGGAGAGCGGCGGCTTCGGCCTGCTGCTGGTCGACCGCCTGGCCGACGACTGGGGCCGCGAGGACACCGGCAGCGGCGGCTCGCTGGCCTGGTTCGAGCTCTCCCTGAGCCACGTCGGCGACGCCTGAGCCCCGGCTATACTCGGCCACCTTGCGGCTGTAGCTCAGTTGGCTAGAGCGTCTGCTTGCCATGCAGAAGGTCGTGGGTTCGAATCCCATCAGCCGCTTCCGAAAAGGCCTGTATTTGCAGGTCTTTTTCTTCGGGCAGTCGGGTAGTGCGTCTGCTTCAGCAGACAATGATTGGACAATCGTGCCCCTGGCGGATCTTGCAAGCGGTCCGAGGGTGCTCCTTTGCAGCCGATTCCTAGCCACCAGCACCTTGGACCTTCTGCGTCCCCGTGCAGCGGAACGAGAGTCGACCGCGCCGGGTTGGTGCTCCTGCGCCACGGTTACGCGGCTGGTGGACTCTGGAGCGGGGAATCTGGGCGGCGTTCGTGCGGCTGGAGCCGGTTCCGCGACGGTCGCGACAAGATCTCCACCAGATCGCAGCGGCATGGCGTCCGTGCGCGTCGGCAGCCTGTCCCGGCGGTTAATGCGGGACGGTCGGGGGCTGCTGGCGCCGACTCCGAAGGTCGCAAGTGCCCGGGAACGAGCGCGTCGTGACCCGAGGACACGCCCTCGCTGCGGGCGAGGCTCGGAAGCCGAAACCGGACCCCGTCGGACTCCCGCTTCCGTGTGCCAGCGAGCGTCTTGGTGACCAATCGCGAGACGCCTGCTCGGCACGAGCAACGAGAGTCTTCTCCGGCCCGGGGAGCTGGCTCGCGCATCCATGGGGAAAGAACACTCTGGCCGAGCACTGCCTCCGCTAGGCGGCGGCCCTCGAGCGCACCCGCGTTGCAGGCATGTTCGCTGCGCGTCACAGCGGCCCGCGTCCCTGCAGTGGACGGACGGATGAGCGACGCGCCGCCCCACCGTCCGGGCCGCGGGCAGCGCTCCGGGCGCTGCGGCGACCCCCCTCCGCCGCGGCTCCGCCGCGGCATCGAGCAGTTCAACCGCGGTGAGTTCTTCGAGCAGCACGAAACCCTCGAGCTCGAGTGGCTCGAGGAGCGCGACCCGGTCCGCTACCTCTACCAGGGCATCCTGCAGATCGGCATCGGCTTCGAGCACCTGCGTCGCGGCAACCCCCGCGGCGCCCGGCGGCTGTGGCGACGGGGGATCTCCTACCTCGAGCCGTTCAGGGGTGGCTGCATGGAGGTCGACGTCGATCGCCTCGTCGCCGACACCGAGCGCTGCCTCGCCGAGCTCGAGCGCGTCGGCGGGCTCGAGCGCTTCGACCGCTCGCTCATCCCGCGCCTCGAGTGGCTTGCGGAGCCGGTCGAAGGCGAGCCTCACCGGAGCCGTGCAAGCCGGGATGCGCGGGGTGCGCGACCGGAGCCCGGGGCCACATGATCGCGCCACGGGCCGCGCGGCTCCGTCAGGCCTACGAGCGCCTCTTCTGGGACGCCCTTACGGAGGGCCGGAGGTGAGCGTCAGCGAGGAGCTGCGCCGGGCCGCTGACCCGATCTGGCGGGCGCAGCATGACCATCCCTTCGTGCGGGGGATCGGCGACGGGACGCTCGACCTCGAGCGGTTTCGCTTCTGGGTCCGCCAGGACTACCGCTTTCTGATCGAGTACGGGCGCCTGCTCGCGCTGGGAGCGGCGCGCGCCCCCGACCTCGAGACCCATGCGTCGTCTCGCCGACCTCTGCCAGGCGACGCTCAGCGACGAGATGGACCTTCACCGCTCTTACGCCCGCGAGTTCGACATCTCGGAGGAGGAGCTCGAGGCGGAACCGATGGCTCCTACCACCCAGGGCTACACCGACTTCCTCGTCCGGACCGCGGCGCAGGGCGACTTCGCGGAGCTCGTCGCGGCACTGCTTCCCTGCATGTGGGGCTTCAGCGAGATCGGGCAGCGGCTCGCCGAGGGTGGCCGCCCCTCCGATGAGCGCTACGCCAAGTGGATCGATATGTACTCCTCGGCGGAGTTCGCCGAGCTCGCGACGTGGTGCCGCACGCTCACCGACCGCGTGGCAGGCGAGCTATCCCCGCAAGTTCGGGAGCGGGTCGCCGCCGCCTTCCTCACGAGCAGCCGCTACGAGCTCGCGTTCTGGCAGATGGCGTGGGAGGGAGAGCGCTGGCTCGCCTAACCAAGCGTAGGCTGCGGAGGCGTGAAGGTCGCCTACGTCTTCTCCACCTCCGGGCACACTGCGAGCTACAAGCTCGGCAAGATGATCCTGCCGCAGCTCGAGCAGGGGAGCCACGGGGTGGAGGTCGTCGGGATGTTCTTCTTCGACGACAACACCTACGTGCTGCGCGCGGGCGATCCGCTCGGCGAGCGCCTCGCCGAGGTGGCCGAGGAGCAGGGGATCATGCTGATGCTCTGCGACCGGTGCGCGATCGAGCGCTCGCTCGCGGAGGGTGAGCCGGGCGACTGCCGTCCCAGCGGCACGGTCGCGGGAGTGCGGGTCGGCTGCTTTCCGGACCTCTACGGGGCGCTGTCGGGCGACCCGCCGGACCAAGTGATCACGCTGTAGCTGCGGAGCGCAAGGCGGTCTCAGGGCTCGGTCGAGCCCGCTAAGCGACCGGCTCGCTGCCGGCCACCGAGGCGAGCTGGATGTCGGTGGGCTCGGCGCAGCAGAACCATGCCTCGGTGAGCCGCGGGCGCGGCTCGACGTCGCCAAGGTCGGCGGGGTCGGCTGAATGTCCCGCGGCATCGGCCACCGCCCGATACAGGGTCCGAAACGTCGACACGCTGTCGACCTCCGCCGCGACATCGGCCTCGACGATTTCGGCGAGCTCGGCATGGAGGCGATCCAGCTGCGGATCCCGCGGCTTGCCAGTCATACGTGAGGCGGTCGCGATCGTAGTCCTGCAGGTGCGGTGTGATCTCGGGGCGATCGAGCAGCAGCGAGCCCTTGGGCACGAGCAGACGGATCGTGTACTGGATCGGATCGACGTTCCCCACCATCTCGTTGGCAATCACGAAATCGAGGATCTCGAGGATGTCCTGCGGTGTCGCCCAGGGCGTGAACGGCAACCACGACGGGCGGATCTCGATCCCATGCTCGCGCAGCAAGGCCACCGCCTGGGCGGCCTCGTCGGCGGTGTGACCCTTGTCGAGATAGGTGAGGATCTCGGCGTTCAGCGACTCGAACGCCGAGATCACGAAGAGGCACCCATATTCGCTGAGCTCGGGCCAGACCTGACGATGCTCGAGGATGTGCTCGACCTTGGTCGTGCAGTCGAAGGTGACCTCGGGAAAGTGGCGGTGAAGCTCGCGCGCCACTTGCAGGGAATGCTTGACGCCGTTTAGGAAGTCCGGGTCGCCGAAGGTGATATGGCGCGCCCCCGCCGCCACCAACTGGGCGATATCCGCCATCACCACGGAGCTCCCGACGATCCGGATCCGGCCGTCGTAGGCGACGGGCACCGGGCAGTGCCGGCACTTGTGCACGCAGCCGTGGCTGGCCTCGACGTACCCCGCGAGCTGCTCCTCGCCATCGCGCTCCAACCGCGCATAGCGCTTGAGGGGCGGCAGCTGCCCTCGGCTCGGGGTGTGAAACTCGTGGCGCCCCAGGTCGATCGAGCTGGTCGCCGGTCGCAGCGCCGGCGAGTCGCCGAGCGCCTCAACCCACTCCACCAGCTCCGACTCGTACTCGCCGGCGATCAGCCGGTCGACCAGTCCACCGATCGTCGGGTCGTCACTGACCGCGGCGTAGAGACCGTAGAAACAGATCGGCAACCGCGGCCGGATCGCTCGAATTTGCTCGCCGGCGCCAATCGCCAGTCGCATCGCGGTGTGCATCGGAACGGAGACGCCGACGGCCTCGGCCCAGCCGATCTTGTCTCGATCAAGCTGCTCGACGGAGAGATCGATGCACCGAACCCGATGCCCGGCGGCCTCCAGGGCGGCCGCCGGCGAGGCCAGGTGCAACGGCTGATGACCAAGCTCGTAGGTGGAGATCAGCAGGACCCGCACAGCGCCAGGATAGCCTTCGCTTCGCTTCACTCCGACGGCTCGCCGATCACGATCTCGAGCTGGCCGTGGGCGGTGCGCAGCGTCCGCTCGACCTGCTCGGGCGTCTCGCCGCGGGCGAAGAGGAAGCCGAGGTAGCGATCGCCCTCCGGCAGCGGACGGACGGGACGGTCGCGGCCGATCGAGATCTCGAGCCCGCCGATGCCCGGCACGGCCCGTGCCTCGGCCTGCCCGCGCACCTCCTTCAGCACGCCCGCCTTCGGGATCGGCAGCATCATCACGCCCGGAGGCGGCGGCCTCGCGGCGGAGGTCGTCGAGCGGCAGCCCGAGGGCGTGGCGCAGGATCAGCTCCTCGAGGCTCACGCCGACGCCGAAGCGCAGCGAGCGCGAGCACAGCCCGCCGATCGAGCGCGCGGCGAGCTCGAGCATCCACACGCGCTCGTCGTCGGTGCGCAGCTCCGCGTGGACGGGGCCCTCGCGCAGCCCGAGCGCCGCGCAGGCATCCGCGGTCGTGCGAACGACGGCCGCGACGACGTCGGCTGGCAGCCGCGACGGCGTGGTGAAGATCGTCTCCTCGAAGTAGGGGCCCTCGAGCGGGTCCGGCTTGTCGAAGACCGCGAGCAGCTCGAGCGAGCCGGCGCGCAGGAGACCCTCAACGGCCACCTCGGCGCCGGGCACGTAGCGCTCGATCAGGAGCGGCCCCTCCGGGTCCTCCCCGGCCTCGGCGAGGATCGCGCGAACCCGCGCCGCCGCCGCCGCCGCGGCCTCCGGATCGTCCGCCCGGATCACGCCGCGGCTCGCCGACAGCGAGAGCGGCTTTACGACGCAGGGAAGCCCGACCTCGGCGGCGACCGCCGCCGAGTCGTCGCTCGGGCCGACCGTGCGATGCTCGGGCTGCGGCACTCCGGCGGCGGCGAGCGCGCGCCGCATCGCGGCCTTGTCGCGCGTCGCGGCCGCGGCCTCCGGCGGGTTGCCGGAGAGCCCCAGCCGCTCGGCCGCGAGCGCGGCCACGCGCACTCCCTGGTCGTCAACGGCCACCACCGCGTCGAGCGGGCTCTCCTCCGCCAGCGCCGCGATCGCCTCCGCGGCCGCCTCCGGCCGGCGCAGGTCGAGCGTCAACTGGTTGTCGCCCATCGACACGAGCCGCCGCTCGGACGCCACCACGACCTCGGCGCCGAGCGCCCGGGCGGCGGCGAGGAAGTCGGCCGCCCGGTAGCTGGCCGTCGGCAGCAGGAGGAGCAAGCGAGCCACGCCGGTATCGTAGGCCCGGGCCGATGAGCGCCGACGATCAGACCTCCGGCGAGCCGATGCTCGCCATCACCGACGCCGCCTACGACAAGGTCATGGGCTTCCTGCTCCAGGAGGCGGAGCCCGAGCGCCAGGCGATGTGGCTCGAGGTGACCGGCACCTCCGCCAACCAGTGGACCTGCAGCCTCGCGCTCAAGCCGCTCGACGCGGCGGCGCCCTACGACGCCGTCGTCCGCCACCGCGACCTCGCGATCGTGGTCCCCGAGCGCGACTTCGACAAGGTCCGCGGCGCGACGATCGACTGGCTGGACGACCCCTTCGGCGCCCACGGCCTGCGCGTAGACAACCCCAACACGCCGAGCCCAGCGATCGGCGCGCCACCGCCCGCCGACCTGAGCGGCGACGTGCCCCAGCGCGTGATCCAGGTGCTCGACCAGCAGGTGAACCCGACGATCGCCGCGCACGGCGGCCGCGCCGAGCTCGTCGCGGTCGAGCAGGGAACCGCCTACCTCAGGCTGGGTGGCGGCTGTCAGGGCTGCGCGATGGCCACCGTCACGCTCAGCCAGGGGATCGAGACGGCCATCATCCAGGCCGTGCCGGAGATCACGAGCGTGGTCGATGTGACCGACCATCAGACCGGCACGAACCCCTACTTCGAGGCCGCGAAGAAGTAGGGGCGGCCGCCCGAAGCGTAGCTGCGCCGGCCAGACGAAACGCGGCCTCAGCTGTGGTGCGTCAGCCGCCCGCCGGTTTGCGGCGGATCGCGAACAGAGGGGCGCCGCACTCGGAGCAGTAGCCTTCCCAGCCGGGACGACCGTTGGGCAGGGTCACCTCCCGCGCGTCGGCGATGGTGACCCTCTCGCCGCAGACGCACCAAGCCTGCGGGGCGGGGTCCGGTGCCTCTGAGTGCCGCGAGCTCCACTCACCCATGCCCGACAAGCATATTCGCGGCCAGAGCGCCGTTCAGGCGGGGCGCAGCTCGAATCCTGCCGCGCGGCTCATCGTCGCAGAGGGCCTCGAGGAAGTGGCCGGGTGACTGCCTGAGGACTGCCGCCAACTACGTAAGCCTGCGCCGACCGCGTCCACCGGCGCGTCTACGCCGGGGCACATGCCCCGCGACGCGACCCACCGATCTCCGAACACCGACTACGCGAGTCGGGTGCCCATTGGGTGCCCAAACTCCCGTGAACTCGCGGTGAAAGCCGGGGAATCGAAGGACGACCCTCGGACTGAGAACGTGCTTGTTTGCAGGGGAATCGCGGCGCGAGCGGGAACCACACGTTCTGCTTGCCATGCAGAAGGTCGAGGGTTCAAGTCCCTTCAGCCGCTCTCTCGGATCAGGCTCTACAGAGCAAGAAATGGTGTCCGGCGGCCCTGCTGGCCGCGGTCCTGCGAGGTGATTTGAGGGTCGGCTGCCCATTGGGTGCCTAAACCTCGGACGCCGGAGTAGTCCGAAGGTCTCCTGGCTCGTGCAGCTCCTTCCGGCTGCCCCGCTGCTCCGCCCTCAGCAGGCGGCAACGCCTGCGACGACGACGGCTGGGCCTGAGCGTCCGGGTCTGAGGTCGGCCGAGCGTTGCGTTAGAAACGCGGCGTGCTGGCAGGCGCTGGCGCGAACGGAATGGGATCGGGCGCGGAGCCTATTCGAGGCCGCGGCGGGCCGAAGTCGCGGCCGCCGCCGGGACGTAGCTTCTCCCTCATGACCCCCACTGTCGAAATCGATCAAGCGAAGTACGAGGCGTTTGTTGCCCAGGCGTTCGGCGACCTGGCGGCCTGCTACGGCGGCGTGATGGTCAGTCTGGGCGACCGGCTCGGCCTCTACGACGCCCTCAACGGCGCCGGCCCGCTGACCTCGGCCGAGGTCGCCGACCGGGCGGGCTGCGCCGAGCGCTACGTGCGCGAGTGGCTGAACAGCCAGGCCGCGGCCGGGCTACCTGGAGTACGACCCGGCGGCGGCGACGTACGAGCTGCCGCCCGAGCACGCCGCCGTGCTCGCGGACGCGGACAGCCCGACGCTGCTCACGCCGGCGTTCAACGTCCCGGCCTCGATGTGGCACGACGAGGAGCGGGCGATCCGGGCGTTCCGGACCGGCGAGGGCGTGCCCTGGGGCGCTCACCACGAGCGCCTGTTCTGCGGCGTCGGCGCGTTCTACCGCAACGCCTACGCCGGCACGCTCGTGCCGCAGTGGCTGCCGGCGCTCGACGGCGTGGTCGAGCGGCTCGAGGCGGGCGCCAAGGTCGCCGACGTCGGCTGCGGGCACGGGCACTCGACGGTGCTGATGGCCCAGGCCTACCCGCGCTCGCGCTTCTACGGCTACGACCCGCACGCGGAGTCGATCACCGCGGCGCGCGCGCACGCCGCCGAGGCGGGCGTCGCGGACCGGGTGACGTTCTCGGTGGCCGACGCGCACCGACTACGCCGAGGACGGCTTCGATCTGGTCTGCTTCTTCGACTGCCCTGCACGACATGGGCGACCCGGTCGGAGCCGCGCGGCACGCCCGCGCGGCGCTCGCCGACGGCGGCACGGTGCTGATGGTCGAGCCCTACGCGGCCGACGCGGTAGAGGACAACGCCGGGCCGATCGCCCGGCTGTACTACTCGGCCTCGACGGTGCTGTGCACCGCCCACGCGATCTCGGAGAACGGCGGCCACGCGCTCGGCGCCCAGGCCGGCGAGGCGCGGCTCGCGGAGGTGTTCGCCGAGGCCGGCTTCGGCCACTGGCGGCGCGCGGCCGAGACGCCGTTCAACCTGATTCTCGAGGCGCGCGCCTGATCAGTCGTCCGGCAGAACTGCCGCACCGATGAGTCGCCGAACCGTCTGTCCCATCGATTCGACCATGTCCAGCCAAGTGGCCAGGTTCCCCGACGCCTCGCTTCGGCCAGTCAGGCATGGCCAGCGGCGGCGTCTGCGTCACGGGCATCTGCGTTCGCGGGTGCCAGAGCTGGACGTGGTCGTGGTCGGGGGCGGCCCGGCTGGTCTGAGCGCCGCGCTGGTCCTCGGTAGGGCGCGCCGCCAGGTGCTGGTGATCGACACCGGGCGGCCCGCGAACGCAGCGTCGAGTGCGATCGGAGGCTTGCTCGGCCAGACCGGCGTGGCACCCATCGAGCTGCGCCGCGCCGGGCGCGAGCAGCTTGTGGACCTCCCGACCGTCGAGGTGCGGGACGCTGCAGTGGTCGACGCCCACCTGGCGTCCGAGCGACCCCGAGTAAAGCTCAGCGACGGAAGTGAGCTGCGCACGCGCGCGCTGGTGCTAGCGCATGGATTGAGCTACGAGCCGCCCGCGCTGCCCGGGATCGAGCCGCTCTGGGGCCGGTCGGTCTTCCACTGCCCATTCTGTGATGGGTGGGAGGTGCGTGACCGCGCGCTGGCGGTGCACGGCAACGGGCCCGACGTTGTCCGCTCGGCGCTCGTCGTGTCCGGATGGAGCAGCGACGTGGTGCTGTTGACGGACGGGCCGGCACGCTTCGGCGAGAGCGGGCGCGCGATGCTCGACGCCGCGGGCGTGCGTGTCCGCGAGGAGCCGGTTCGCCGGCTGGCGGGCCACGACGGCCGCCTGGACCGAATCGAGTTCGCCTCCGGGCCCGTCGAGACGCGTGAGGCGCTCTTCGTGCGCACTCGTCGCGAGCAGCCGAACGGGCTGGCCGCGGCGCTCGGGTGTGAGCTGACCGCGGGCGGGACGATCGTCACCGACGGCGACGGCCGCACTGCGGTGGCCGGTGTTTACGCCGCCGGTGACGCGGCGACCGAGCGACTGCGCTCGGTGGCGGCAGCGATCGGGACGGGGTCTCGTGCCGCGCTGGCGGTCGCGCTCGACCACGTGGCGGTCGTGGCGGCCGCCTGAGCGTGCAGGGCTGACACGGCGAGCGCTGGGAAGAGCGGGCGGGCAAGTCGATCTCGCGCCTCCTGCGTCTCTGCCTAGCTGGGGAGTTCGAACAGCGCCGGGCGACTCACGCCCACGGCTCGCCGGGCTCGCTTCAGGCCCGGCTGGAGGGACGGACCCTGTCTGAGCGTCAGGTGCCGGCTGAGGACTCTCCAAAGACAGTCCCCACCACGACCGTTTCCGGGCGAGAATCGGGAGATGGACAGGTTCGCCGACGCGGGGCAGCCAAGGCCCGGGGCCGCCACGATCACGGTGGCTCAGCTGCTCCACGCTGCCCGCGCAGGGCTGCCGCGTCTCTCCCCGGAGGAGGCGCACGCGGCCGTCCTTGCCGGCACCGCGCTGGTCGACATCCGTTCGGATGGGCAGCGTCGTGAGGACGGCGAGATCGCCCGCGCCGCACACATTCCGCGCAATGTCCTCGAGTGGAGGCTCGATCCCGCGTGTCCCCACCGGGATCCCCAACTCGCGCGCCGCGGCGAGCGGGTGATCGTGCTGTGCGACGAGGGCTACCAGTCGAGCCTGGCGGCGGCGACGCTGCGGCAGTTCGGCTTGGACGCCGCCGACGTCATCGGCGGGTTCCGGGCTTGGCGCGCGGCCGGGTTGCCGGTCGAGGGCTAGCGGCAATCAGGGCCGCCGAGCGGGACTCGATCCGACGGAGAGCGATGTCGAGGTCGACAGATGGTCGACGACCGCTTCATTGTCATTTCCTTGTCTAAACCCCTGTGATTTCGCGGCAATTCCTGGAATCCCATCTTCCGTGTCCTGGCCCCCGAATCGGCTGATCTGCAGGCATTTTCGAGACGTTCTGGACGAGGGAGCAGCTGCTTGCCATGCAGAAGGTCGTGGGTTCGAATCCCATCAGCCGCTTCCAAGAAGGCCTGCATTTGCAGGCCTGTTTCGTGGGCGCAGTCGGCTGGTGCGTCTGCGTCGCCGGACAATCTTCGGACAATGGCGCTCGTCTCAGGCGTGTGACCGCCCTGGGAAGGTGGTCATGTGCAGGCATTTTGGTGGCGACTCGAACCGCTGACCTTCTCCAGGCCTGCAGAAGCTCGAGTGTTCTGCGGCCGACGGCCGGCTTCCAGCAAACGGTCCCTCTTGCGGTACGTCTGCCTGGCGGCTCGATGGCAGCGATCCGGTCCGCGGGGGGCGAGTCCGATTTCAGTCCGGAAACCCCGAAGTCGACTTCGGCCGCTCCGCGACGCAGCCAGCCAATCGCCCCGGCCCGTGAGCTCTCCCGGCAGGGCGGCGTCCGAGGCAGCCGCGCGATGCCCGTCACGGCCGGCATGGGCCGTCGCAATCGCTCGGGGTCCATCGCCGAGGCTGTCGCTTTCATCGGGCGACAACCGAGCGGCGAGGCACGGGGCCGATGCTCCGGAGTTGAAGCGCAACAGCGGATGCGCTACACGTGCGACATGCAGGGTTGGGAATACATGACCTTCGATCTCGTGAAACGGAAGAACGAGATCGAAGAGCTCAACCGGCTGGGCCGGGAGGGCTGGGAAGCCGTCGCGATGGTCTCATCCTGGGGCGTCGGGTGGCGTTTCGTGCACCCCATCGTGCTGCTCAAGCGGCCGCGACCGAACGACGCTGAGGGATCACCTGGGTGAGCGCCCGCGATTTGAGGCGAGCGCGCGAGTCCGTAGACAGTCGTCGAGGGCGGAGCCGATGCCGGACCTTGTGTCGCACCAATCGCAGCGGCGCATGCCTAATCATGAGATCCCTGCGGAGAAGATCGTAGTCAGCGCCGTCGGGAGCGTAGGTGTTCGAGTTCGCGGTCGAGCTCGGCTTCGGTCACCGGCCGCCGGATGTACCGCCCTATCGGCCCGATGGGCGGTCCGTAGTACGTCCTGAGCGCGTGGATCACGAGGGCTATGAGCCAGATACCCGCGACGAAGAACAGCCATGGGTCCCATGTGCCGGCGACGTCGGGGTCGACGCGAAGCGGCTCGGCCAAGTGTTCTCCTCGAAGTACTCGGTCAGGAGCCACAGGGTCGCGAGCAGCGGTATCCCGACGGCGAAGACGACGAGATGCAGCTTGAACCTGCGCACGCGGTAGATCCGCTCGATCGCGAGTGCGCGTAGGCCGGTGTCCGGCTCGGCCTCGCCCATCCCGGGGAGACGTTCCGAGGCCAGCCGCTCCGCCTTGTTGGTCGTCTTTGTGAGCATCGGGACCGCCTCGTTCTCGACTTCGTGTTGACCCCAGCCTCCCCCGTCACGGCAACGGCCGCATCGGTGCCCACTACGGACCGGCGTGCCGAGGATTACCGAGCTTGACGCCGGCATAGCCGTTAACGCTCGTCCCATTGGGGGAGAAGCGCGCGACCTCGGCGCGGCCCCACTCAAGGCGAGCAGGCGCTCCCGCCGGAGGGCTCCGTAGTTCACCGCAGCGGGTGCGCGGGCCAATCCCGGGTGTGCGCGGACGCCGGGCGGATTAGTGTCGGCCTACCGAGCAACGGAGGTTCCCATTGGCCGGCCAGTCCGAAGACCACACCGATCTCGCGACGACGAGGGCCGCTGCGGTCGTCGAGTACCTCGACGCCGAGGGTGTCGAACACACGCTGATCGAGCACGATCCGGCGATGTCCGCCGCGCAGGAGGCGCGCGCCACCGGCGAGCCCGCGCACAAGGTGGCCAAGACGATCGTGCTGGAGGACCGCGGCTACGTGCTGGCGGTCGTGCCGGGCGACGAACGGCTCGACCTTCACAAGCTGCGTGAGCTACTCGGCGCGACCAAGAGCCTCCGGCTCGCCACGGAGGCCGAGATGGCCGACCTGTTCCCCTCGTTCGAGGTCGGAGCGGTGCCTCCCTTCGGCCCCGGGTTCCCGAAGCTCGAGGTCGTCGATAGGCGGCTGCTCGACGAGGACCGCGTCCTCTGCGGCGCGGGAGATCACCGCCATTCGGTGGTCCTCGACCCGAGCGAGATCGTGCGACTCACAGGCGCCGTCACGGCGGACGTCTGCCAGGACTAGAGAGGCGATCGCATGACTGCGCTGTCGAAGGCCACGGTCGCGACGAAGATGCACCACGGCGTCATCGCGTGCGAGCCCGACGCGAGCCTCAGTACGGTGGCGCGCGCCATGCAGTCATACGGCGTCCACTGCGTGCTGGTGGCAGGCCTGGCGAGCGCCGGCGGTGACGAACGGTTTGTGTGGGCGATCGTCACCGACGCGGATTTGCTCGCCGCCGCGGCGAGCGACGGCGCCGACAAGCGCGCCGCGGACGTGGCGCAGACCGAGGCGCCCACCATCGAGCCCTCCGCAACGCTCGCGGGCGCGGCTCGCACCATGGCCGAACACCGCGTCACGCATCTGGTCGTCGTCGAGCCCGAGTCCGAGCAGCCCGTCGGTGTGGTGTCGTCCACGGACGTCCTGCGCACGCTGGCGCTCGAGCGTCCCTGAGCGACCAGGCAGAGCGCGCTCTGCTCGTGCCACACGTAGGCACGCGGGAGAAGGGAGCGCGCCGGTCTCTCTACGCCGCCGTGCCACTGCCGCTCACGCCGGCCCGCGCTATCCGGGGGTCAAGCACGTCGAGCACGTCCACTTCTACGAGGCCGCCATTGCCGATCCGCCGAAGCTCGAGGAGCACCTGCGGCGCGATACCGGCTCGGCAAGAGATTCGCCGTTTCAAGCCCGCGGCACCGGCGCGACGACGGGCACCGTCGTTCGAGAACCCCCGCGCGCTGCCGCGCCTGGTGGTGGCAGGCGCGGCAGCACGGGCGCGGTCGTTGCGCAGCGTGCCGCTTTGTTCCGACAGCGCCGGCCTCTGGCGGCCGGTTAGCCGAAGAAGAGGGCCGCTTCGTCGAGAAAGCCGGGACCGACGGTCTTGAGCTCGGTGACGGCCTCGCCGAGCGGGACGAGATCGATGACATCACCCTTGAGGGCAACCATCTTGCCGAAGGCCTTCTCGTGCACGGCGCCGATGGCCCGCAACCCGAAGCGGGTGGCCAGCACGCGGTCGTACGCGGTCGGCGTTCCGCCTCGCTGGACGTGACCCAGAACGGTCACACGCGTGTCATAGCCCGTGCGCTCTTCGAGTGCGTCGGCCACCACCTGGCCGATACCACCGAGTTGAGCGTGACCGAAGGCGTCGACCTTGCCGCTGGCAACAGCGAGGGTGCCTTCCTTCGCTGCGGCGCCCTCGGCGACGACGACTATCGACGCGTAGCGACCCTTGCTGTGACGCGCCTTGATCTTGGCCGCAACCTCGTCGATGTCGAACGACTCCTCGGGGATGAGGATCTCGGCGGCACCGCCAGCCATACCCGCGTACATCGCGATCCAACCGGCATGGCGGCCCATCACCTCGCAGACGAAAACGCGGTCGTGCGACTCGGCCGTCGTGTGCAGACGGTCGATGGCGTCGGTCGCGATCTGCACCGCGGTGTGAAAACCGAACGTGACGTCAGTGGCCGACAAGTCGTTGTCGATCGCTTCGGGACACCAACGACCTGCACGCCCTCCTGCGAGAGCCTGTGCGCGACGCCGAGGGTGTCGTCGCCCCCGATGGCGACGAGAACGTCGATGTCGTTCGACTTCAGCGTCTCTCTGACGGCCTCGACACCGCCTTCGATCTTGTACGGGTTGGTGCGCGACGTACCCAGAATGGTTCCCCCCTTGGGCAGGATGCCGCGACAATGCTCGATGTTGAGCGGGCAGGTGAGGTTCTCGGTGAGCCCCCTCCACCCGTCACGGAACCCGACGAAGGCGTCGGCATGCTCGACTTCGCCTTTGCGGACCATGGCCCTGATAACGGCATTGAGCCCCGGGCAGTCGCCACCGCCGGTCAGCACTCCGACTCGCATCACCACTCCTCCAAATCGACGGAGCCGAAACCTTAAGCCGTGCCTGCCTCCCGCCCGGCGCTCCCGACCACCCGGGTGAACACGCGGACGATGCCAGCATCTGGGACCAGACTCCTGGAACGCCTCGGTCGGCCTGTGGTAGCCGCGGCGCTCGAAGCAGCCAGCTAGGTGGGTGGTGGCGAACTCGCGCACGGCGCCGCGCAGATCCTCGAATGTTGCGAAACGTTCGATCCAGAAGACCCTGCTCCTTGAGCGCCTGTCCACTAGCGGTCGCGCGCGCCGGCAGCGGCCGGGTACGCGTGATTGGCCTTGCTTCGTTCCACTAGGCGCTCACCGCGGACCCCACGGCTCTCGCCTGGGGCGTGGCCGACCGGCGTGGCGACTTCGACGCGCGCGTGCGCGCCGCTCTCGACTCCGCGGACATCCTCCCGGCCTGCGTCCGACCGTGATCCGCAACCCGACGACCCCTCGGAGTCAGTATTTCTCCGAGGCAGTGACCGAGACGGCTGCGGATGACCGGCCGCGGCGCCAGCCGTAGGGTCCGCTCATGAGCGCCACCACGGTCACCGAGCGCACCTATATCGGCCCCGCCTTCGCGGACGCGAAGGTCTCCGACGCCATGCGCGTCGGGGTAGTCACCTGCCGACCCGACACCTCGCTCGCGGACGCGGCGCGGATCATGACCGGCTACCGCATCCACTGCCTGATCGTCACCGATCCGCAGGCCGGCCCGCATGCCCGCTCCTGGGGCGTGGTCGACGCGCTCGATGTAGCGCGCGCCGAAGCGGAAGGACGCACCGGCGCCGTGGGCGAGATCGCCGCGACCGAGCTGGTCACGATCGACTCCAGCGCCCGCTGACCCAGGCCGCCCGCCTGATGGCCGAGCAGCGCATCTCCCACCTCGTCGCAGTTCAGCCCGGCACCGATCGCCCTGTCGGCGTCATCAGCGCATCCGGGCTCGCCGCCGTGCTCGCCTGGGGGCACTCACGCGGAAGCCCACATCTGCCGGAGTAGGTCGACCGAGTGCGGCAAGCAACGCGACATGAAGATTCAGGACCGGTCCGCCCGCCAGCGCGACGTGCGGTGCCCGGCTCGAACGGGCGACCTCTTGCCTGTAAGGCGCGAGCACCTGCTGCGGTCTGCTGCCGGCCGTCTGCCCCAACCGCCTTGGCGAGTGATGTCCCCAGGCAGCTGCTTCGGTCTGCGTGCAGTTTGCCGCTTCCACAGCGCTTCCACATGAGCACCTCAAGCTCCTGG
>CAVXKC010000002.1:0-43254 GCA_963762265.1 uncultured Thermoleophilaceae bacterium
CGACGTCGTCACCGACGGCGCGCGTCAACCCTGGATGCGAGCTCGCGGGGCTGACCAATGCCAGCGGGCCTCCCGGTGCCCGGTTGAGTATCGGGATCTCGACCTCGGAGCAGCCCGAGTTGAACGGGCCGATCACCGCCACGAGGTCCCTTGCGTGCGTGTAGGCATTCGCGTTGGCGGCGCATCTGCGGATCTCGAAGCTGCCGCTCTGTGATGTTGAGTCGTCGCACGACGCATAGCCGACCGAGTGCCTGCCCGCCTTGAAGCCATGCCGCTCGACCACGAACCGGATCGCATCGGCCATCGCACGTGGCTCGGCGCTCTCCGGGCCCCGAAGCGGAAGGTCGGAAGTGATCAGGACGTCCGGTTTCCGGCCGCCCGATTCCACCCCGCCACAGGCGAAAGCGGGAAGCGTGCCCTCCGTCGGCACGCCCGCCACGCTCACCCAGGCCGATCCCTCTCCCGCCGCAAGCGCCTGCGGCGCTCCGCCGGTGATCCTGTCCGTCACGGCGTTCGTGCGCGGATCTATCCGGGAGACCGTGCCGTCCATGTAGTTGGCAGTCCAGACCGCACCTTCGCCGAAGGCGATGTAGCTCACCCCCACGCCCACGTCGATCGTCCTCGTGACCGGCCGCTCGCCCGGCTCGATCCGCCACACGAGGCCCTCGTTCTCCGCCGTCGCCCAGACGGACCCAGCGCCCACCGCGATGGCGGGCAACGAGTTGGCCCCGATGGGGATGGTCTGCACGACGCGGTTCGTGCGTGGGTCGATCCGCTGGACCGAGGGGCGGTCCCAGGGGACGAACCAGACGCCCTCCTTGCCGGCCGCGATCGTGGAAGCGGCCACGTCGATCGTATCGACGAGCCCGCCGGTGTCGGGATCGATGCGGGAGATCGTGTCATCCGGATTCCGTGCCCAGACGGCGCCGGCCCCCACCGCTATCTGCGCGAAACCCGTGTTGGGAGACGCGAGGAGGTTGTCGCCGGTCGTGCCGGGGAGCTCCAGCGTGTGGGTGACCCTGTTCGAGCGGGGGTCGATCCGCGAGACGCTGACCGTGGTGGTCACGAAGCGGCCGCCCCCGTTCCCGACCCAGAGCGCTCCCTCGCCCGTGGCGAGGGAGCCCGGCGTGCCTGGCGTCTCGACCGTCCCCGTGACCTCCTTCGTCTCGGGGTCGATGCGGGAGATCGTGTCTTCCCCGTCCTTGACGAACCAGGCGGCTCCCTCGCCGGCGGCCACATTGCCGGGCAGCGAGTTGGATTCCGTGAGCGAGACGACCTCGGCCTTCGCAGGGTCGATCGCGACGACCCCGTTACCGAGCGGTTCGACCCGGCCCTCCTCGCCGGTCGTGAGCGAAAGGATGGCGGCGGCGATCGCGGCCGCCAGCAGGAAGAGGCCGGCAGCGAGGATCGTGCGCGCGCGCGGCCGGCGCCGGAGGGCGCGCGACGGCGGCCGGCGGCGGGCTGCGGGTGGGGTGGCGAGGCCGAGCGTTGTGGCTGCGGCGTCGGTCAGCTCGGCGCAGCTCTTGTAGCGCTGCTCGCGGTCCTTGGCGAGCGCCTTCCCGAGCAGCGGGTCGAGCGCCGGATGGCCGCGCAGCGAGGGTGGCTCGTCCTGCATGTGCGCCCAGAGCGTCTCCGCCTCGGTCGCGCGCCGAAACGGCGGCGCACCGGCCAGGCACTCGTACAGCACGCAGCCGAGCGCGTAGCAGTCGGTGCGCCCGTCGACCGGCTCGCCGCGGATCTGCTCCGGCGCCAGATAATCGAGCGTGCCGACCATCCGGCCCGTGTCCGTCGAGTCGCCGCCGAGCTGCTTGGTGATCCCGAAATCGGTGAGGTAGACATGCCCGCCCTCGTCGAGCAGCACGTTGGCCGGCTTCACGTCCCGGTGCACGAGCGCCCGCTTGTGGGCGGCGTCGAGCGCGCCGGCAACCTGGGCCAGCACCGCCAACGCCCGCTCGGGCGAGAGCGTCCGCTCGCGGCCCAGCACGCTGCGCAGATCGCTGCCCTCCACGAAGCGCATCGCCAGGTAGAGCTGCCCCTCGTGCTCACCCGCCTCGTAGATCGGGATCACGTTCGGATGATCGAGCGAGGCCGCCAGCCGCGGCTCACGCAAGAAGCGCTTGCGAAAGCTCTTGTCACCCGCCAGCTCCGGCGCGATCAACTTCAACGCCACGGGCCGCTCCAACGACAGGTCCCTCGCCCGATACACCACAGCCATCCCGCCACGTCCGACCAGGGCCTCCACCCGATAACCGGCGAAGTTCGTGCCGGGTGTGAACGCCGCCTTCATGGTGCGCTCCGACGGGCCGAGTCCGACCGTAACACGAAAGGGGGACGGCGCCGGGCGGCGCCGTCCCCCAGGTGGTCCGTGGAATCGAGATCAGTGCACCGTGGCGGAGACATCGCGGCGACGCCTCGTGCTCGTGAGCAGCAGCGCTGACCCGCCGGCGATGCAGAGCAGCGCCAGCATGCCGGCGGCGCCGATGCCCGCGTCGCCCCAGTCGAAGCCGCCGGAGGGCCCGCGGACCTCGACGACCGCGGTCGTCGCGCGGATCGCGCGGATCTCGCGGATCTCGCGGCTCAGGCGCTGCTGCATCTGCTGCACCTCGGGCGACTCGACGAGCTTGCGTTCCGAGTCCCGATAGACCCCGGGTGCACCGACCGGCACCGGCGACGTGTCCGTGGCGGCGTCCGCCGCGTCGGGCGAGCCGTAGTCCCGCTCGAGCACGTACGGCCCACGGTCGGACGCGCGCACGTCTTGGTACTCGTCGGCGGCCGACGCGGGGGTCGCGCAGACGGCCATGAGAGCGGCGGTGGTGAGAATGGTCTTGCGTCGCATGGATTCGACTCCTCCTCGGGCCGCCCTGTGCGGCCGGACGGCGATCACCTTCGAGGCCCGCGGTAGCAGCGCGGGGTGGCCCCCGGTAAACGCCTACCTGCGCGTCAGCGACCAGGTGAAGCGGGTACGGCTCTCCGCCGGCGCCAGGCCACCCGGCCGCGTTCCGCGACGGACGAAGACGGTAGGCGCCGGTGGCGCCCCGGCGAGCTCGCTGCGCACCCGCCCGAGGCCCTCCTCCCGCCAGCGCTCGGACAGCCCCACCACAAGGAGGCCGGCCCCCTCGGCAATCGCCGCTACTCCGCGCCGACCGGGGCGCCCCAGGACCGGCTCGGCCACGATTCCCGCCGTCCGCTGCGCGATCAGCGACGCGTCGGCGAGCAGCCGGCTCGCATCGCGCCTGTCCCTGCCTCGATCGGCCGCGCCGATCAGCCGCAGCGGCGCTTCGACCGCGCCCGCGACCCAGGCGCCGAGGGCCAGCGCCGCCCAGTCGTGGCTGCCGCCGCCGAAGGGCACCATCACCGGGCCGTCGCGGAGCGTGCCGCCCGCTTTCGTCAGCAGCGCAACGTCGGACGGCGCCTGCTCGAGGACCGCGGCTGCGTCGCCGCCGAGCAGCTCGGGACCGGCATCGAGCAGCAGCAGGTCGACGTTCTCCTGGGACGCGAGGCGTGCGATGTCCTCGCCTCTGCTCGGCGAGGAGAAGGCGGCCGTGCGCGCGGCGACGCCGGCGGCGAGAAGCCGGTCGCGGCGAGCCGCCAGCAAGGCCGTGGCGCTCTCGAGCTCTGCGGCGGGAACCACCCCGGCCACGATCAGCTCGCGCGGGGGCTGTGAAACCGACGCGAGCGGCTCGGCGAGGGCGAGCAGGGCATCAAGGCCGGAAAGCTCGCTCGGCACTACGAGCACCGCACGGTTCGGCTCGCGTGCGACGCGGGCGGCTGCGTCCGCGGAGCTCCCCGCTTCGCGCGGCAGCGCAAGCGCAGGCTCGTGGCGCAGGATCGCCTGCTCGAGGCGCTTCAGCTCCTCGCTCGGCTCCAGGCCGAGCTCCTCAGCCAGCTCCTGCCGGGCGGCGCGGTAGGCGTCGAGCGCCTCGGCCTGCCGGTCGGAGCGGTAGAGCGCCAGCATCAGCTGGCCGCGCAGCCCCTCCCTCAGCGGGAAGCGCGTGACGAGCGCCTCGAGCTCGCCCACGAGCTCCGGGTGTCGGCCCAGCGCGAGGTCGGCGTCGATGCGCTGCTCGAGGACCGTCAGGCGCATCTCCTCGAGCCGCGCGATCTCGACCTGCGCGAACGCCTCGTACGCCAGGTCCGCGAGCGCCGGCCCGCGCCACAACGCCAGCGCCTCGCGGAGCTTCGCCGCAGCGGTCTCCTGGTCCGCGTGCCGCGCCTCAGCCGCGAGCAGCTCGAAGCGGGCGAGGTCGAGCTCCTCGGGCTCGACGCTCAACACGTAGCCCGGCGCGCGGGTGGCGAGGTGGCCACTTCCGAGCGCCTTGCGCAGCCTCGACACGTAGACCTGAACGGTCTTTGCGGCCGTGGCCGGCGGCGCGGCCCCCCAGAGTTGGTCGATCAGGCGATCGGTGGAGACGAGCTCGTTCGCATGGAGGAGAAGCACGGCCAACAGCGAGCGTTGCCTGACCCCGCCAAGCGCGAGCGGCTGGCCCTGCTCGGACACCTCCAGCGGTCCGAGCAGGCGAAAGTCCATCGGCCGCTAGCCGCGCCCGACGCGCCTCAGGAACGGCACCAGCCTGGCCAGGAAGGCGTTGCGCGGGTACGCCGAGTTGGGGTCGTTGTGCGAATAATCGGCGGAGCGGTTGACCAGCGTGAGGTTGCGCGCCGGGATGCCGGACTGCTGGGCCAGGTTGCTTGCCGCGTCCAGCACGCGCTGACCGCCCAGGGAGGCGCCGAAGGCGAGGATGCGCAGCCGGCGGGGCAGGTCGTCGCCGTGGATCGCGCGCACGGCGAGCACGTCCTGGGCGGGGTTGGCGTTGCCGGCGGCCACGGCGCCGGCGTCGAGCGTCAGGCGGCGCGGGTGGTACCAGGCCGTGCCGTCGAGCCCCTTCAGGCCGGCGCCGGCGAACATCGTGGCGTAGCGGCGGATCGGCGTGAGCTCGCCGGCGCGCACCCAGCCGCGCGGGTCGCCGCTCGGCGCCAGCCGGCCCAGATGGGCCTGGGCCGCCACGAGTCCGGGCGGCGAGGTCTCCGTGTCGAGCGCGTAGCCGTACAGGCCGACGTTCGTGACCGGGACCGGAGGCTTGAGGTTCGCGGGCAGGAGCGCGAAGGCCTGGCCGCGAGACGGGCCGTCGGGCTCAGTCAGGACGCCGAGCGCTCCGCTCGTGTTGAAGAGCCCCGTGAACGGCGCCGGGATCCCACCGAAGGTGAGCCAGGGCGTGGAGCCCGCGAGATCCTGGAGCGACTGGTTCGCCTGTTCGGGAGTGATCGGCGAGTTGCCGCTGCCGCCGTCGATGAAGACGAGCCCGGCCAGGTCGCGCGCGCCGGGCCTGCCGCTGAAGTCCCAGGTGGCGTACGCGGTTGTGATCGTGCCGCCCAGCGAATGGCCGCCGAGCACGACCCTGCGCCCGCGCTGGCGCGCGGCCTTGACCACCCGGCGCAGGTCCTCCACCTCCACCCGCATGCCCCACTCGCGCCCGAAGCCGACCTCCGAGTCCGGGATCGTCCGGAAGTGCTCGGTCACGCTCGGGTCGGTGAGGTAGCCGAGGTAGTAGTCGAACATCTCCTGGCCGCCGACCCGCCCCCGCTTGGCGCGGTTGAACATCGAGTGGTCCTCGAGCAGGTTTTCCCTGCGTTCGACGGCCCAGACCTGCCAGCCGGGCATGCGCCGGACGAGCGTCTTGGCCAGCGATGCGAAGTAGGCCCCGCTCGACGACGTGCCCGGGTTCAACACGAGGATGTTCGGGGCGCGCGCAGGCCCGATTTCGAGCACGCCCACGCGGTCGTAGCGGGCCGGCGTCTGTGCGGCGTCGAAGCCCTTCATCCGCTTGAAGCGGACGTCGGGCGCCGCTGCAGCCGGGGCGGCGCACAGCAGGGTCGCGAGCGCCGCGAGCGCGGCGGCGGCCCTAGAGCCCATCGCGCAGATCGAACGCGGCGTCGGCGTCCTCGACCGTCGGCTTGCGAAAGAACCCCGGGTTCACGCAGTCGAAGGCCTCGGTGTAGCCGTCGTAGGCGCGCTCGACCGTCGAGCGGCACTGAGGCAGCGGCAGGCCGCTCATCTTCACGCCGCCGAAGCCGTGGCGGGTGCGCTCCGCCTGCTCGAAAAGCTCGACGTCGATCTCGCCGCGGAACACCTTGTTCATGCAGCCCATGAAGCGCCGGCCGGTGTCCTCGTCGTCGTACAGATAGAGGTATTGGCAGCCAGTGGCGATGCAACCCGACGGGTGAACTGTCCGGTCACAGAAGGAACAGCACTGCCTGCACTCGTGCAGTTCTTCGGTGGTTCGAGCCGGGATGGGCGCCACTCCGTGAGTGTAAGAGGTCCGAGC
This sequence comes from uncultured Thermoleophilaceae bacterium, assembly GCA_963762265.1. GTDB lineage: Bacteria > Actinomycetota > Thermoleophilia > Solirubrobacterales > Thermoleophilaceae > JACVRW01. Next base: position 6,324 of record CAVXKC010000002.1, read on the forward strand.
GCACTCGGCTAGGCGGGGGTGCCTGGGTTGTGGGGGCCATAGAACAAGAAACCAAGACACCCGCCTCGGCGACCGCGGTCGCACAGATCGCCCGACGCCTGCCTTCAGGCGACCACGCGCGCGGCGCCCTGGAGGCCCGACAGCTCGGTCCGGCAGGCGCTCGACGCGGTGACCTTGAACTCGTCTCCGAGCACCAGCCGCCGCTCGCCGACGGCCAGCAGCAGCTCATGCGGGCCGCGGTGGTGGGAGACGACCTCCTTCAGCTCCTCGAGAAAGCCCTCGGGCACTCCCGGGGACACGTGGACCGTCAGCCGGTCGACGACCGCGGCGGCCTGCTCGCCGGCACGGCGGAGCTCCTCGTCGGTGGGCTCGAAGGGAGTGACCTCCTGGGCGACCAGCTTGGTCTCTCCCGCCTCCTTGTGGTCGACACGCCCGCGTACGATCACGATCTTGTCGAGGTCGACCTTGTCCGCATTCGCCGCGTAGGCGGAGTTGAAGACGAGCAGCTCGACCTGGCCCTCGAGGTCGTCGAGGGTGGCGAACATCATCGGATCGCCCTTCTTGGTGCGGATCCGCTTGCACTCGGCGATCATGCCGCCGACCGTGACCCACTCGCCGTCCTTCTTGGCGCCGAGGTCGGCGATCGAACTCTCGACCCTCGCGCGCAGGGCATGGCGCAGCTCCTTGAGCGGGTGGCTCGAGAGAAACAGGCCGAGCGTCTCCTTCTCCCACTCGTTGAGCTGCTTGCGGTCGTTCTCGAGCGGCGGTATCGGCAGGTCGTGGTGGGCAACGGCGTCGGCGCCGCCGCCCTCGAGGTCGAAGAACGAGCCCTGCCCGAGCTGCGCGTCCTGCTGGGCCTGGCCGCCGGCCGCCTGGGCCTGGGCGAGCACGCTCATGACGCCGGTGCGCGTGCCGGGCAGCGAGTCAAAGGCGCCGCACTTGGCAAGCGACTCGACGCAGCGCTTGTTGACCGCCTGGCAGTCGACCCGCCGGCAGAAGTCCCAGATCGAGGTGAACGGGCCGTCTTCTGCGCGGGCGCGGATGATCGCCTCGACCGCCTGGTAGCCGAGGCCCTTGACCGCGTCCAGCCCGAAGCGGATGTTGCCCTCGACGACCTTGAAGTCGTGCCCCGACTCGTTGACGTCCGGCGCCAGGACCTCGATTCCCATGTCCTCGCACTGCGCGACGAAGAACGGGACCTTGTCCTTGGTCGACATCACCGACGAGATCAGGGCGGCCATGTACTCGGCCGGGTAGTTGGCCTTGAGCCAAGCGGTGCGGTAGGAGATCAGCGCATAACACGCGGCGTGGGAGCGGTTGAAGGAGTAGTCGGCGGCCGCCTCGTTGACCGCCCACAGCTCGGCGATCACGGGCTCGGTCGTGCCTGACGCGCGCGCGCCGGCGAAGAAGCGCTCGCGCAAGCCCGCCATCGCCTCGCGGTTCTTCTTCCCGATCGCCTTGCGCAGGTCGTCGGCCTCGGCGCCCGAGAAGCCGGCGACCGTCTTTGCGATCTGCATCGACTGCTCCTGGTAGAGGATCACCGAGTAGGTGGCCTCGGTGATCGGGCGCAGCCGCGCGTCGACGTAGGACGCGGCGTCGGGGTTGCGCTTGTTGCGCGCGTAGGTGTCGATGTGGCGCATGGCGCCCGGCCGGTAGAGAGCCACGAGCGCGACAAGGTCCTCGAACTCCGTCGGCCTGACCTTGCGCAAGGCGTCGCGCATGCCGTCGGACTCGAACTGAAAGACCCCGATCGAGTCCCCACGGGCCATCATCTCGTAGGTCTTCGGGTCGTCGAGTGGCAGCGTCGCCATGTCCGGCCGCTCGGCGGCCGACTCCTCGATGATGGCCAGGCAATCCTCGATCACGTCGAGGTTGCGCAGGCCGAGGAAGTCCATCTTGAGCAGGCCGATGTCCTCGATCGGCTTCATCGAGTACTGGGTGACCACCTTGTAGGCGCGCTCGCCCGCGACCGAGGCGACGCTGCGGTCCTCCATCAGCTGCACCGGAACGATGTCGGTGAGCGGGCGATCGGCGATCACGACCGCGGCGGCGTGGATACCGGCGTTGCGGACGATGCCCTCGAGCCCCCTGGCCGTGTCGATGATCTGCCGGGCCTCGGGCTCGGTGTCGTAGGCGCGCCGGAGATCTGGCTCCTCGACCAGGTACTGGTCGAAGGATCTCGAGCGGCCCATCACGGGCTCGGGAATCAGCTTGGCCAGCCGGTCGCCCGCGCCGTAGTCATGGCCGAGCACTCGCGCCGAGTCGCGCGTGGCGTTGCGCGGCAGCATCTTGCCGAAGGTGATGATCTGCGCGACGGAGTCCTTGCCGTACTTGTCCTCGACGTAGCGCATCACCTGCGCGCGGCCCTTGACGGAGAAGTCGATGTCGATGTCGGGCATCGACACGCGCTCGGGATTGAGGAAGCGCTCGAACAGCAGGCCGTATGCGAGCGGGTCGACCTCCGTGATGTTCAGGCAGTAGGAGACGAGCGAGCCGGCCGCCGAGCCGCGGCCCGGGCCGACCGCGATGGCGCTGTCCTTGGCGTACTTGACGAAGTCCCAGACGATCAGGAAGTAGGCCGAGAAGCCCATCTTCTCGATCACCGCCAGCTCCATCTCGAGGCGCTCGAGGGCCTCGGCCGGCGGCGGATCGCCGTAGCGCAGTCTCAGGCCGGCGTGTGCCAGGCGGCGCAGGTACTCCGGCTCGGGCACGCCCTCGGGCGTCTCGAAGCTCGGGATCAGCATCTTCCCGAGCTCGATCTCGACGCTGCAGCGCTCGGCTATCTCGAGCGTCGTGGCGAGCGCCTCGGGCGACTCGGCGAACGCGCTCGCCATCTCGTCTGAGTCCTTGAGGAAGAACTCGTTGGTGTCGAATGACAGCTTGGGATCGGCCAGGGTGCTCTTGGTCTGGACACAGAGCAGCGCACGGTGGTTGTCGAAGTCCTCGCGGCGCAGGTAGTGGACGTCGCCGGTGGCCACCAGCGGGCGGCCGACCTCGCGCGCGATCCGCGCGATCCCCTCGTTGGCCTTGTCCTGGGCCGCGATGCCGTTCTTCTGCAACTCGAAGTAGACGTTCTCGGCCCCGAAGACCCCCAGCAGCTCGTCAGCGTGGGCGCGAGCCTCGGCCGGGTTGTCGTCGACGAGCCGCCTGCAGAAGCGCGACTGCAGGCAGCCGGTGAGTGCGATCACGCCATCGGCGTGGCGGGAGAGCAGCTCCAGGTCGACGTTGGCCTTGCCGCGCTTGTAGCCCTCGAGGTAGCCCGCCGAGCTGAGCTTGACCAGGTTGCGAAAGCCCGTGTCGGAGCCGGCCAGGAGCGTCAGGTGGTTGCGCTCGTAGCGCACCGCCTCGGTGCGCCGGTCGTCGACGAAGTAGGCCTCGAGGCCGATCACGGGATTGATCCCGTGCTTGCGACAGGCCTTGTAGTGCTCGACCGCGCCGTTCATCACCCCGTGGTCGGTCAGCCCCAGCGCGGGCTGGCCGAATGCGGCGGCGCGCTCGGCCAGCGCGTCGATGCGGCAGGCGCCGTCGAGGACCGAGTACTCCGAGTGAACGTGGAGATGGGCGAAGGACATCCGCGGCCTCCGAATATACGGTCGCGGGCCGACGGCTTGCGCAAGGCCCCTACGGCTCGACCAGCCCGCGGCGGATCGCGTAGCGCGTCAGCTCCACCCGGTCGCGCATCCCGAGCTTCTCCAGGATGTGGCTGCGGTGGTGCTCGACCGTCTTCTTCGAGATCACGAGCGTCGCGGCGATCTCGTCGGTCGTGTGACCCTCCGCCACGAGCTTGACTATCTCGAGCTCGCGCGGGGTGAGCGGGTCCGCCGGCCCGTCCTCGCCGCGCGCCGCGCGGTTGAGGAAGTCGCGGATCAGCGCCGTGACCGCGGCCGGGTATAGAAACGGCTCACCGCGCATGGCGGCGCGGCAGGCCTCCACCAGGTCCTGGTCGGCTGCGCTCTTGAGCACATAGCCCGAGGCACCGGCCTTGAGCGCCTCGAAGAAGTACTGCTCGGACTCGTACATCGAGAGCATCAGCGTGCGCAGCTCGGGCTTGCGGCGCTTGAGCTCGGCGGCCGCCTGCAGGCCCGTCATCCGCGGCATGGCCACGTCGAGCACGGCCAGGTCCACGCCCTCGGCCAGCGCCGTCTCCACGGCCTCGGCCCCGTCCCCCGCCTCCGCGACCACCTCGAGGTCCGGCTCTGAGTCCAGCACCATCCGCAGGCCGCGCCGGACCATCGGATGGTCGTCGGCGAGCAGGATGCGCGTCTTGAGCGGGACGGTCACGCGGGACCCTCCGGGACCGGCACGTCGAGCACGCACCTCGGTCCCGCCCCCCGGCGCCGGGCGGACGCTCAGCCGCCCGCCGATGTGCAGGGCGCGCTCGCGCATGCCCGAGAGGCCGGAGCCGTTGAGCTCGTCACCGGGTGCGATGCCGCGCCCGTTGTCGCGCACGACCAGGCGAAGCGCGCCGTCGAGCTGCTCCAGCGAAACCATCATCTCCGTGGCCTCAGCATGCCGCATGACGTTGGTGACGCTCTCCTGGGCCACCCGGTAGACGACCAGCTCGACCTCCGGGCTGAGGTCGGCGTCGCTCAGCTCGAGCCGCCGCTCCACGCTGCAGGCCCGGCTGTGCGCCGGCGGTCGTGCACAGGGCTCGCAGCGAGCTCTGCAGGCCGAGCTCGTCCAGGGTCTGGGGCCGCAGCTCGCCCGCAATCCGACGGACGTCGTCGAGGCTGCGCCGCACCGACTCGCGCGCTTCGGGGTCCTCGAGGCTCAGCATCACGCCGGTGAGCACCTGGCCCACTTCGTCGTGGAGCTCACGGGCGATCCTCCGGCGGACCTCCTCCTGCGCGGCCAGCACGCGCCGCCCGCTCTCACGGCGCTCGGCCTCCAGGCGGTCCAGCATGTCGTTGAAGGCCTCGGTCAACGCGGCCACCTCGGCGTCCGCGTGCGGGATGGCCAGGCGCCGGCCCGGATCAAGCGGCTCGACGGCGCGCATCGTGGCGGCAAGGCGGCGCACCGGGGCGACCACCGGCCGCAGCAACACGAAGTCGAGGGCGAGCGAGATCGCGAAGCCCGACACGATGATGACCACCTGGGTGGCCGTGACCGGGAAGTCGATCTCGACCGGGGAGAACAGCAGCAGCAGCGCGATCGCCAGCAGCACCGCGCCGTTGGCGAGGAATACCCGGGTAAGGAGCGAGAGCCGTGGGGTGCGTCGCAGCCGCGACATGACGTCCCCCAGTATGGGTGTTTCTACTGGGCCAAGATGGGGAGCCGTCCCCATTGGTCCGGCGCCTCGCCACGACGATGATGAAGGCAGTAGAAGGCAACCCAGGAGGCGAACATGCCGCAGGGAATCATTCCAATCCGCACTCGTCGTTACACCACGGCCCCCACGTGGCACGTACCCGTTGCCGTGAGCGGCATCGGGCTCTCAACTTTCCTTCACCGTCCCTCGCTCGACGCGCAGATCGCGAGCGGCGACCAGGCGCATTTCGACCCCCGTATCGCTCTGCGCCGGCGTCAGCTGACGACGCCCTCCCAGCGCGAGCGCCTCGCTCACACGATCGATTCCATGCTGGAGCGAGCGAGCACTGTTCCCGTGCCGAGCTCGCGCGTGCCGCTGCGCCGCGACGAGATCGGCGCATGCGTCGAGGACTTCCTCGCCCTCTCGCGCCGGCTGCGCGACGTCAACCCGATCGACGCCCAGGGAGTCGTCATGACCAAGCGGCTGCTCAGCGACGGCGCCAGCCCGCTGTACTACCGTCGCAGCCCGGTATCGCTGCGCCACGCGGTGCGGTCGGCGCGCCTGGCGCTCGAGCCGGTCTCGGCGTCGGCACCGGCGGCGTCTGTCGACCGGATGCCGGTGGCTGCGTAGCTTCGGACGCGAGCGCCCAGAAGGCCTGGGCGGGGGTTGCCTGACGAGTTTGGTCGGTCATAGACCACCAAAGTCGTCGGCGAAGCGAGGGTCGCGCCTAGTCCTCCGAAGTTGCGGCGCGCGCCGCGATCAGGCCGGCACCTAGCACCGCCAGCACGGTCGCGGCCGCGCCCAGCTTCCCCTTGTTCTGCCCGAGCTTCAGCTTGGCTGCGCGGTAGAGAACCTGCCAGACGACCCAGCCCAGCACGGTATAGCCCTTTGTCGACATTGCTACCCGGTACCCCTCTTTCGCACGTTGTACGCCATCCGCGATTGCAGCGACCAGAGCTCGATGAAGCCGGGACTCGCCTGCTGGGAGAACAACCCTTCGGACTCGCCGAAGCCGGCCAGGGCCGGGTCATACAGCGAGTTCGGCGAGCGCCGCGCCACCGGCCGGCAGCTGCCCTTGTAGAGCCGCATGGTGATCTCGCCGGTGACCTGGTCGTTCACTGCGTCCATGAACGCGTTCAGGTCGGAGATCAGGGGCTCATACCAGAGCCCGGCGTAGACCAGGTACGCCCAGTGGTTGTCGAGCTGCGGCTTGAAGTTGTTCTGGTGGATCGTCCCGACAAGCTTCTCGAGCTCCTTGTGCGCGGTGAGGATGATCGCGGCCGCGGGCACCTCGTAGATGTCGCGCACCTTGAGGCCGACGATCCGGTCCTCGACGTGGTCCACGATGCCCGACGCCGTGGCGGCAGCCGATCTCGCCGGCGCGCTCGAGCAGCTCGACGAGCTCCAGGCGCTCGCCGTCGAGCGCCACCGGGCAGCCCTTCTCGAACGAGACGGTCACGTCCTGCGGGTCGTCGGGCGCCTCCTGCGGCCTCGTCACGAGCTGGAACACGTCGTCGCGCGGCGGCTCCTCGATGTCCTCGATCGCGCCGCCCTCGGACGAGCGCCCCCAAAGGTTGTCGTCGATCGAGTAGGGGACCGCCTCGGTCCCGCCCTTGACCGGGATGCCGTGCTCGCGCGCGTAGACGATCTCCTCCTCGCGGCCCATCTGCCAGCCGCGGACCGGCGCGATGATCTTCATGTCGGGGTCCATCGCCACGACCGTCGACTCGATGCGGACCTGGTCGTTGCCCTTGCCGGTGCACCCGTGGGCGATCGTGTCGCACTGCGACTTGTGCGCGTACTCGACCGCAAGCTTGGCGATCAGCGGTCGCCCGAGGGCGGTGAACAACGGGTAGCCGCCGCCGTACAGCGCGTTGGCCTTGATCGCGGGAAGCACGTACTCGTGCGCGAACTCCTCGCGCGCGTCGACCACGTGGCAGTCGAGCGCGCCGAGCTGCAGCGCCTTGCCCTTGACGACGTCGTAGTCCTCCCCGGGCTGGCCGAGGTTGACGGTGAGGGCCACCACGTCGGCCTCGTACTCGTCCTGGATCCACTTGAGCATCACGCTCGTGTCGAGGCCGCCCGAGTAGAGCAGCAGCACCTTGGCGACGTCGCCGGGCTCGGCCTCGTAGGAGGCGGTCTTGATCAGGGTGTGGCGGCTCTCGCTCACCGGGCGAGCACCCTACCGATGCGCAGGAGCGCCTCGTCGATCTCGCCCTCGCTGACCGTGAGCGGGGGCAGCAGGCGGATCGTGTCCGGCCCGGTGGCGTTGACCACCAGGCGCTGCTCGAGCAGCAGGCGGCGCGCCAGCGCGGGGCCGTCGTCGCAGGCGAAGGCGAGCATCAGGCCGGCCCCGCGGACCGCCAGGCCCATGTCGCGCACCCCATGCGCGAGACGTTCGCCCTTGGCCGCGACCGCGCTCAGGAACGCCGGGTCGTCCACCACGTCGAGCACCGCGTTCGCCGCCGCGGCGATCACGGGGCCGCCGGCGAAGGTCGAGCCGTGGTCGCCGGGCTGGAGGACGTCCGCGAACTCGGGCGCGGTCACGCAGGCGCCCACGGGCAGGCCTCCGCCCAGGCCTTTGGCGGAGGTCATCACGTCCGGGCGCACCTCGGCGTGCTCCCATGCCCACATGGCGCCGGTGCGCCCCATCCCGCACTGGATCTCGTCGAAGACCAAGAGCGCGCCGAACTCGCTGCACGCCTCGCGGGCCGCGTGAAGCAGGTCGGTGTCGACGGCGTGGATTCCGGACTCACCCTGGATCGGCTCGATGATCACGGCTGCCGTGCGCTCGCTGATGGGCAGCGGCCCGTCGCGCGGCGCGGCCACGAAGCCCGGCACGAGCGGCGCGAACGGGACCTGCTTCGACTCCTGCGGGGTCGCGGAGAGGGCGCCCATCGTTCGTCCGTGAAAGCCGCCTTCGAGCACCACGAACTCGCCGCCGGGGCGGTGGCGGCGGGCGAGCTTGATCGCGCACTCGACCGCCTCGGCGCCCGAGTTGCACAGGAAGACCTTGCCGCCGAGCGAGCAGTCGGCAAGCCGCTTGGCCAGCCGCATCCCGGGCTCTGTGTAATAGAGGTTGCCCACGTGCATGAGCCGGCCGGCCTGCTCGCGGACCGCCTCGACCACGGCCGGGTGGCAGTGCCCGAGCGAGGCGACGGCGATGCCCGCGAGGAAGTCGAGGTACTCGTTTCCCTCGTCGTCCCAGAGCCGCGTCCCTGCGCCGCGCACGAACTCGACAGGGTTGCGGGCATAGGTGCCGATGACGGCGTCGCGCTCGAGCTCCTGGAGCTCCGCTAGGGCCACAGCTTGGTACCGATGCCCTCGTCGGTGAACAGCTCGAGCAGCAGCGAGTGCGGCCGGCGGCCGTCCACGATGTGCGCGTTGCCGACCCCTGAGTCGAGAGCGTGCAGGCAGGCCTCGAGCTTGGGACGCATGCCGCCGCTGACGGTCGGGATGCGCTCGCGCAGCTCGTCCGCGGTGGCCTCCGAGATCCGGGTCGATGGGTCGTCGGGCTCGGCGCGCCAGCCCTCGACGTCTGTCAGGAAGATGATCTTGAAGGCCCCGAGCGCCTCGGCCACCGAGGCCGCCGCGGCGTCGGCGTTGACGTTGTAGGAGCGGCCCTCCGTATCGGCACCCACCGACGCAATGACCGGGATGTAGTCCTCGGCGATGTGAAGCAGGACGCCCGCGTCGACGCGCTCGATCTGGCCCACGAACCCGATGTCCGTGTCGCCGGCCCCGAGCTGCTTGCGCACGGTGAAGAGCCGGCCGTCGTCTCCGCACAGCCCCACCGCCGGCTGGCCGTGGCGGTTGATGCGCAGCACGATGTCCGTGTTCTGCTTGCCGACCAGCACCATCTTGGCCACCTCGACGGTGGCCTCGTCGGATACCCGCAGGCCCTCGACGAACCTGACCTCCATCCCGAGGCGCTCCATGTAGCTCGTGATGTCCGGGCCGCCGCCGTGCACCACCACCGGGTTCAGCCCCACGTACTTGAGCAGCACCACGTCGCGCGCGAAGTCCTCGCGCAGGCCGGGATCGGTCATGGCCGCGCCGCCGTACTTGATCACCACCGTCTTGCCGTGGAAGTCACGGATGTAGGGCAGCGCCTCGAGGAGGGTTGCGACGTCTCTCATGACAGGTAGGCGCTGTTGTAGCTGGCGTATTCGGGGCTCAGGTCGCTGAAGAAGACCTCGGTCTCGCCGCCCTCGCCGGGCATGGTCAGCACGTACTCGATCTCCGCGCCGCTCACGAGCTCGGCGGGCGGAGCCTCCACCATCTCGCCGGCCGAGACCACCTGCAGGCCTTCGATCTCGAGGTCTGCGAGGAACGGCTCGCCGGGCGGCCAGACCTGCCCCGCCGCCTGGAGGATGCGCCCGAAGTTCGGGTCGCCGCCGTGCAGCGCGGCCTTGACGAGCGGCGAGTTCGCGATCGAGCGCGCGACCGGCTCGACGGCGTCCGGTCGCCCGTTGACCACGATGCGCCCGACTCGCTTGGCGCCCTCGCCGTCGGCGACGATCAAGAGGGCGAGCTGGCGCAGCAGCGCGTCCATGGCTTCGCCGAGGCGCAGCTCGTCGTCGCTCTCGGGCTCGATCAGCACACACGAGGCGCTGTTGGCCATCGCGAAGACCGTGTCGCTCGTGGAGAGCTGCCCATCCACCGAAATCCGGTCGAAGGAGCGCTTGACGCACACGCCGGTGAGCAGCTCGAGCGATTCGGCCGAGAGGCTCGCGTCTGTCTGGATGAAGCAGAACATCGTCGCGAAGCGCGGCTCGATCATCCCGGCCCCCTTGGCCTGGGCTGCCAGGCGCACGGGGCCGTCACTGAGCTGCACCTCGAGGCAGGCACGCTTCGGCGCCGAGTCGCTGGTCAGGATCGCCTCGGACAGGCTCGCCGCGTCGGGTGCGAGCTCGTCGCAGGCCGCGCGCACGCCCTCGACGACCCTGTCGCGCGGCAGCTCGAGGCCGATCGGGCCGGTCGAGGCCACGCCGACCTGCGCGGGCTTCAGCCCGAGCTCGTCGGCGGCGGCCCGCTGCATCGCCTGCGCGGTCTCGAGGCCGCGGAGGCCGTCACCCACGTTGGAGCACCCCGAATTGACGGCGATCGCTCGCAGCCCGGCGAGGTGGGCCTGCTTGGAGACGATGACGGGGGCTCCGAGCCGGGCGTTGGTGGAAAAGCGCGCCGCGGAGACCGTTTCGGGATCGTCGGACACGAGCACACCCACGTCGACCCCCTCCTCCTTGATGCCCGCGGCTACTCCGGCCGCGCGGAAGCCGGCAGGCAGAGCGGTGTGCTCGAGCTGTTTGGTGTACGCGGGGCACTCGACCCAGCGCGAGCGAAAGAAGCCGCTCACTCGAGTCCCTCCCGCTCGGGCAGGCCGAGCATCAGGTTGAGATCCTGCACCGCCTGCCCGGCTGCGCCCTTCCAGAGGTTGTCGATCGCGCAGAAACTGATCACGCGCTCGCCCACGACCGTCACGTACACGGTCGCTCGGTTGGTGTAGCGAACGTCTCGGGTGTGCGGCGGCTCGTGGACCACCTCGACGAACGGCTCGTTCTCGTAGGCGCTCGCGAAGAGCTCGCGGGCGGCCTCTCGCGCGAGCGGCTCGCGCGTGGTCGCATAGCACGACGCGAGAATTCCCTGGTCGATCGGGAGCAGGTGGGCAACGAAGGAGAAGCTCACGCCCGGCAGCTCCTGCTCGAGCTCCGCCACGTGGCGGTGGCCCTCGGTCTTGTAGGGGTTGACGTTGTCGATCGCCGAGACGAAGTGGGTCTCCGCCGTGGCTTCGCGCCCGGCGCCCGACACGCCGGCCTTGATGTCCACGACGGCATCCGAGATCAGCTCGCGGAGCGGCAGCAGGGCGAGCAGGGCGGCCGTCGAGTTGCAGCCCGGCCCGGCCACGAGCTCCGCCTGGCGGATCTCGTCGCGGTGGGCCTCGGGCAGGCCGTACACGGCCTCGTCGAGCAGCTCCGGCGCCTCATGCGGCTGGTACCAGTGCTCGTAGCGCTCGCGGTCCAGCCGGAAGTCGGCCGAGAGGTCGACCACCTTGAGCCCGCGTTCGCGCAGCGCCCGGACCGCGGGCGCGGCGGCCCTGTGCGGGTAGGCCACGAGCGCGCAGTCGGCTCGCTCGGCGACGCGGTCGGCGTCGAACTGCTTCATCTCGAGCGGGACGCGGTAGCGCGGATAGAGCTCGTCGTGGCGCCGGCCGGCGTCCCTGCGAGCGGTGAGCTCCGTGAGCGCCAGTGAGGGGTGGTTCTGACAGATCCGCGCGGCCAGCGCGCCGCCGAAGCCGGCTGCTCCCACCACGGCAACGCGGTGCTCAGGCACGGAGGCTCCCGCCCAGGTCCGCGAGTGCGGCCTCGATCGCCGCGCGGCGCTCCGCGACCTCGTCGTCGGTCAGCGTTCTGTCGGGCGCGCGAAACGCGAGCCGCAGCGCGAGCGACTTGCTGCCGTCCTCGACCTGCTCGCCGCGGTAGAGGTCGAAGAGCGACAGGCCCTGAAGCAGGTCGCCGCCGCCGGCGCGCACCGCCTCCTCGACCTCGGCGGCCGGCACCCCCTCGGCCACGACGACCGCGATGTCCTGCAGCACGGCGGGGAAGCTCGTGACGTCGCTGTAGGTCTCCGGGAGGCCGGTGGCCAACTCGACCACAGCGTCCATGTCGAGCTCGAACGCGGCCACGGGTCCCGGGACGTCCCACTCGCGCGCCACGAGGGGATGCAGCTCTCCGAGCCAGCCGATCTTCCTTTCGTTGCCGGCGATCACAGAGGCGGAGCGCCCCGGGTGCAGGAACGGGCGCGAGCCCTCCTCCGCCCACCACGGCAGGCCCGCCGCCTCCAGGAGCCCCTCGAGCAGCGCCCGGGCGGCACAGAAGTCAGCGGGCCGTGGATCGCTGCGCCAGCCCCCCGGCGCGGCCTCGGTCATCAACATCGCCAGGTGATGGCGCTCGAGCGCGGGCAGCTCGCCCCGCGGCGACCCGGGGCCGATGTCGCCCAGCGGCGCCGCCGGGCGGTAGACGTGCGCGGACTCGAACAGCGCCAGGCCCGCGCGGCCGCGCGCCGCGTTGTAGGCGGCGGCGTCCAGCAGGCCGGGCAGCAGCAGCGGGCGCATCACGGCGTGCTCCTCGCTCAGCGGGTTGTCGAGGCGCAGCACGGGCACGTCGCCCAGGCGCAGGCGCTCGAGCGCGGCCGCCGACGTGAAGCTGTAGGAGATGCATTCGTCGAGGCCGCGGTCGCGCAGGAGGTCCTCCACGCGCCGCCGCAGCCGCTGGCTGACGGTGAGCCGGCCGGTCGCGTTGCGGCGCGCGGGCAGAGTGGTGGGCAGCTTGTCGAGCCCGTGGATGCGAGCGACCTCCTCGATCAGGTCGGCCTCGCGCCGAACATCGCTGTCGCGCCACGGCGGAACCGTCCAGCCCTCCTCGAATCCGAGGCGCTGGAGGATTCCCTCCGCAATCGCCGGGTCGATGCGCTCGCCGAGCAGGCGCTCCATGCGCTCGTGGCGCAGCCCGACGATCCGCGGCGGCGCGGGCTGGGGATAGACGTCTACGACGCCGGGAACCATGCGCGCCCCGCAGAGGTCGACCATCAGCCGGGCCGCCAGGCGCTGCGCGGCGCTCGCCTGGTCGGGATGCAGCTGCTTCTCAAAGCGCGCGGAAGCCTCGCTGCGCAGCCCGAGCGCCTTCGAGGTGCGCATGATGTTCGGCCCGACCCACGTGGCCGCCTCCATCAGCACGCGCGTGGTCGAGTCGGAGACTTCCGAGACGAGGCCGCCCATGATGCCGCCGATCCCGGTCGGGCCCTCCGCGTCGCAGACCAGGGCGGCCTCGGAGCTGAAGGTGCGCTCGACCCCGTCGAGCGTCGTCATCCGCTCCCCCTCGTGCGCGCGCCGAACGACTATGCGCGCGCCACGCACCTCGTCGAGGTCGAATGCGTGCAGCGGCTGGCCGGTGCAGAGCATCACGTAGTTGGTGATGTCCACCACGTTCGAGATCGGGCGCTGCCCGGCCGCCATCAGCCGCTGCTTGAGCCAGGGCGGCGAGGGGGCGATCTCTACGTCGTCGAACACGCGCGCGGTGAAGCGAAGGCAGATCTCGGGATCGATCTCGATCGAGACGCGGTCGGCCGCGGCGTCGGTGCCGCTCGGCTCGGCGTCCGAGTCGGTCGGATCCGCCGCCAGCGCCGCGGCGGTGACGGCGTGCAGGTCGCGCGCCACGCCGTAGACCGCCATGGTGTCGGGCCGGTTGGGGGTGATCTCGAGCTCGAGCACCTCGTCGGCGATCGGCAGGTGATCGGCCAGCGGTGCGCCGGGCCGAAGCGCATCGGAGAGCACCATGATCCCATCGTGGTCCTCGCCGATTCCAAGCTCGTCCTCCGCCAGGATCATTCCGCTCGACTTGACGCCGCGCAGCTTGGCCTCCGCCAGCTTTGTCCCGTCGGGCATGATCGCCCCGGGCAGCGCTACCGCGACGGTCTGCCCGGCCGCCACGTTGGGCGCGCCGCACACGATCGTCTGGGGAGCGGCGTTGCCCACGTCGACCCTGCAGACGCTGAGCCGGTCGGCGTCGGGGTGCTTGCCGGACTCGAGCACCTTGCCGACGACGAACTCGGAGGGATCGCCCACGCCCACCCGGTGCAGGCGCTCGACCTTGTCTCCGGCCATCGTGAGGGCGTCGGCGACCTCCTGGGCGCTCAGGCCGGGGTCGCAGTAGGAGCGCAGCCAGGCAAGCGGGACCCTCATGCGCCCGCCCCGAATTGCTCGAGCAGCCTCAGGTCGTTGTCGAAGAGCATGCGCAGGTCGGGCACCTCGTAGACCACGCTCGCGATGCGCTCGATGCCCATGCCCCAGGCGAAGCCCTGCACGCGGTCCTTGTCGTAGCCGTTGTCGGCCACGTAGTCGAGCACGTTGGGATCGACCATCCCCGAGCCGAGGATCTCGATCCAGGCCTCGCCCTTGCAGGTGCCGCAGCGCTGGGCGCCCTCGAAGCCGGTGCCGTTGCAGCGAAAGCAGGACACGTCGACCTCCACGCTCGGCTCGGTGAAGGGGAAGTAGCCCGGCCGCAGCCGCACCTCGGTCAGGTCGCCGAACATCTGGCGCGCGAAGGACAGCAGCACGCCCTGGAGGTCGGCGAGCGTGATGTCCTCGTCGATCGCGAGGCCCTCGAGCTGGTGGAACATCGGGACGTGCGTGGCGTCGGGCGTGTCGGGCCGGTAGACGCGGCCCGGAACGACGATGTAGATGGGCGGCTCCTGGATCTCCATCGCGCGGATCTGCATCGGCGAGGTGTGCGTGCGCAGCAGGACGCGCTCGGCGAAGTAGAAGGTGTCCTGCGGGAGCCGCGCCGGGTGCTCGGGCGGGTGGTTGAGCGCGGTGAAGTTGTAGTACTCGTACTCGATCTCCGGGCCTTCGAGCACGGCGAAGCCGAGGCCGATGAAGATTTCCTCCATGCGCCTGCGAATCTGGGAGACCAGGTGCAGGTGGCCGACCGGCTGAGGCGGATCGCCCGGCAGGGTGACGTCCAGGCGGTCCTCGGCCAGCCGGCTGTCGAGCTCGGACGCCTCGAGCTCCGCGGTGCGCCGCTCCAGCAGGGCCTCGAGCGCGCGGCGCACCTCGTTGGCCTCCTTGCCCACGGGCCCGCGCTGCTCCGGCGGCAGCTCGCCGATCGAGCGCAGCGTCGAGGTGAGCTGCGACTTGCGCCCGAGGTAGCGCACCCGCAGGTCCTCCAGCTCGGCCGCCGAGCCCGCCGCCGAGATCGCCGCCTCGGCCTCGCTGCGCAGCTGCTCGAGCTCAGCCATGGGCGGCCATCCTATTTGCGGTCTCATAGAGAGCCACCGTCGCGGCCATCGCGACGTTGAGCGAGTCGTTGTGGACCTCGATCTTCACGCTCTCCGCTTCGAGCTCGGCGGGCAGGCCGGCTCGCTCGGCACCGAGACAGAGGACCACCGGAGGCACCAGCTCCGCTTCGCGCAAGGTCCGGGTCGCCTGCGCACTCAGCGCCAGCTTGAGCCCGGGCAGGTCCGTGAGCGCGCCGCGCGCGGGCGGGCGGGCGAAGACCGAGCCCATGCTCGCGCGCACCGCCTTCGGGGAGAACGGGTCCGCGCAGCCCGGGCCGAGCACGACGGGGCCGTCCGCCAGCGCATGCGCGGAGCGGATGATCGTCCCGACGTTGCCGGGATCCTCGACCGCGTGCAGCCACACGCTCAGCGTGCCGCCGGGCTCTGCCCAGCGGCGCTCGATAGACGCCGATCAGCCGGCTGCCGGATCCGAGCGCGCTCACGGCGGCGAGCAGCTCGGGCTCCACGTCCTCCCCGGCGCGCAGGACGAACTGCGCCGGCCAGCCCGGCGCGCTCCGCGGCCGCTACGAGATCCTCGCCCTCGGCGGCGAACAGCCCGAGCTTGTCGCGCCAGCGCTTCTGCTGGAGCTTGCGGATCGTCTTGAGCTTGTGGTTGTCGGCTGATCGGATCATGAAAAGAAAAGGGCGCCTCGCTGAGGCGCCCGGGGAAGTCGTCAGGTCGTGGACTGCTTACGCGGCCACGCCCTCCCGGGCTTTGTCCGCAAAACGTCGAAAGGTCTCAGGATCGCGCACGGCGATGTCGGCCAGCACCTTGCGGTCGACCTCGATCCCGGCCAGCTTGAGGCCGTGCATGAACTGGCTGTAGCTCATGCCCTCCTGGCGGGCGGCGGCGTTGATGCGCACGATCCAGAGGCGGCGGAAGTCGCGCTTCCTGTTGCGCCGGTCGCGGTAGGCGTAGGAGTCGGCCTTGAGCAGCGCCTCCTTGGCCCGCTTGTAGCTCTTGGACGCCTGACCCCGGTAACCCTTGGCCCGGGCGAGCGTCTCGCGGCGCTTCTTGCGCGCGTGGACTGAACGCTTGACCCGGCTCACTTGTGCAGCAGCCTCGTGACGCGCTTTTGATCGTGCTGAGAGACCTCGACCGGCCGGCCGAGGCGGCGCTTGCGCTTGGCGCTCTTCTTGCCGAGGTTGTGCGAGGTGAACGAGTGCCGCGCGCGCAGCTTGCCGCTCGCGGTCTTGCGGAAGCGCTTCTTGGCGCCGGAATGGGTCTTCATCTTCGGCATGCGACGGTTCATTGAAGCAGACGCTCCCGCGAGCGGGGCGCTACGACGCGTCAGCGGCGGCGGCGTCGCCGTCGCTTGCGGCCGGCTTGCCGTCACTGTTTGACGAAGGCTCCCCCGCTTCGCCCTGCTCGTCTGGCGAGCTTGCGCTTGAGCGGGGCGAGCAGCATGGTCATGTTGCGCCCGTCCTGCTGGGGGTACTGCTCGATCGAGCCGAGCTCGGCCACGTCCTCGGCCAGGCGCATCAGCAGCATCTCCCCGCGCTCGGGGTGGGTCTGCTCGCGCCCGCGGAACATGATCGTGACCTTGACGCGGTCGTCGCCCTTCAGGAAACGGACGACGTGGTTCTTCTTGGTCTCGTAGTCGTTGGTCGCGATCTTCGGCCGGAGCTTGATCTCGCGGACGTTGACCTGCTTTTGGTGTCGCCGAGCCGCCTTGGCCTTCTGCTCCTGCTCGTACTTGTACTTCGAGTAGTCGAGCACGCGGCAGACCGGCGGCCGCGCCTCGGCAGCCACCTCGACCAGGTCGAGGTCGCGCTCCTGGGCATAGCGGAGCGCCTTCTGGGTGTCCACGACCCCGATCTGGTTTCCGTCCTCACCGATGAGGCGGACCTGGGGCACGCGGATCCGTTCGTTGATCCGTGTCTCGTCGCGCTCCGGAGGGCGCCGATCGAACTTACGAGGGATCGGCACTAGGTGTAGCTTGGGCCGGCTGTCAAAGCGCGGGGATGTGGGGGCACGTCATTCGCACGCCGATGTTAGCGGCTCTCCGCGATCTCGTGGAGGGCGCGATCGGCGAACTCGGATGCCGGCACGGCGCCCAGGTCGCCCTCGCGGTGGCGCCGGACCGCGACCTCGCCGGCCGCCTGCTCGGAGTCGCCGACCACGAGCATGTACGGGACCTTCAGCACCTCGGCCTCGCGGATCTTCTTTCCGATCGACTCCGAGCGCTCGTCCATGTCGGCGCGAATGCCGTGCTCGCGCAGCCGCTCGGCCACCTCGCGCGCGTAGCTCGACGTGGCGGTCTGCGATCGGCAGCACGACGGCCTGCACTGGCGCGAGCCAGAGCGGGAACTCGCCCGCGTAGTGCTCGATCAGGATTCCGATGAAGCGCTCGAACGATGCCCATCGACGCGCGGTGGATCATCACCGGGCGGTGCTCGGCGTTGTCGGCGCCGGTGTAGGCCAGCTCGAACTGCTCGGGCATGTAGTAGTCGAGCTGGACCGTGCCGAGCTGCCACGAGCGGCCGATCGCGTCGGTCATGTGGGCGTCGATCTTGGGGCCGTAGAACGCGCCGTCGCCCTCGTTGAGCTCGTACTCGAGCCCGTGCTTTTCGAGGGTCGTGCGCAGCACCGCCTCGGCGCGGTCCCACATCTCGTCGCTGCCGACTCGCTTCTCTGGGCCGCGTCGAGAGCTCGAGCCGCGGCTCGAAGCCAAAGCGGCGGTAGATCGAGGTGCCGAAGTCGATGCAGCGCAGCACCTCCTCCTCGATCTGGTCCTCGGTGCAGAACACGTGGGCGTCGTCCTGGGTGATGTGGCGGACGCGCAACAGGCCGTGCAGGGTGCCGCTCGGCTCGTGGCGGTGCACGAGGCCCTGTTCGCAGAGGCGGATCGGGAGGTCGCGGTAGGAGCGCAGCTCGCGCTTGTAGATCTGGCAGTGGGCCGGGCAGTTCATGGGCTTGAGGCCCATCGGCCGGTCCTCCACGTCGGTGAAGTACATGTTGTCGCGGTACACGTGCCAGTGGCCCGACTGCTTCCAGAGCTCGACGTCGTAGAGGATCGGCGTGCGCACCTCGGTGTAGCCGCGCTCGACGTTGCTGGTCCGCCACATCCGGGTCAGCTCGTTCCAGATGTGGGTGCCGTTCGGCAGCCAGAACGGCGAGCCCGGCGAGAGGTCGGAGAGCATGAACAGCGACAGCTCGCGCCCGAGCTTGCGGTGGTCGCGGGCGCGGCCCTGCTCGAGGCGCTCGAGATGCGCCTCGAGCTCCTCCTTGCCGGCGAAGGCGGTCCCGTAGATGCGGGTGAGCATCTGGCGCTCGGCGTCACCGCGCCAGTAGGCGCCGGCCACGCTCGTGAGCTTGACCGCCTTGATGCGCTTGGTGCCCGGGCCGTGCGGGCCGCGGCAGAGGTCGGTAAAGGGGCCGTTGCGATAGAGCGACACCGTCTCCAGCGGGTGTGCGGGATCGGCGTCCCGCGCGAGGTCCTCGATCAGCTCGACCTTGTAGTCCTGGCCCTCGGCCTTGAAGCGCGCGATCGCCTCGGCCACGCTGACGTCGGCGCGCTCGAAATGCTCGTCCGACCTGATGTGCTCGCGCATCTTGGCCTCGATCGACTCGAAGTCCTCGTCGGAGACCTTGACGTCCTCGGGGAACTCGAAGTCGTAGTAGAAGCCGTCCTCGATCGGCGGGCCGATCGAGATCTTCACACCCGGATAGAGCTCCATCACCGCGGTGGCGAGCACGTGCGCGGCGTCATGGCGGATCAGCCACAGCCCGTCGTCGTCGCGCGCCGTCACGATCGCGATCTTGGCGCCGCCGGGCAGCGGGGCGTCGAGGTCGCGCAGCTCCCCGTCGACCTTGATTCCGAGCGCGGCCCGGGCGAGGCCTTCGCCGATCGCGCGAGCGGCGTCGGCGCCCGTCGCGCCGTCGTTCAGCTCCAGCGCGGTGCCGTCGGGGAGGAACACGTTCATCGCTCCCCACGCTACCGGGCGGCGGGTACGCTTCGCGCGTGTCCCTCGCCAAGCCTCCGGCGCGGTGGGCCGCCACCGCTGCGCTGGTCGTGGCCCTGCTCGCGGCAGGCTCGGCTCCGGCCGGCGCCGCCACCGTTTCGGTGAGCGAAGCGTTCGGCGAGGAGGGGACCCTCGTGGACCTCAACTACAGCGCGGCACCCGGAGAGGCGAACCGGCTGACGCTCACCCAGGGCCCACCGCTCGGGGGCGATCCCACCATCCTCGTCCGCGACACCGGCGCGCCCATCACGGTGGGAGACGGCTGTACGTCCACCGGTCCCGGCGAGGCTCGCTGCCGGATGCCGGTGGGCGACTTCGACAACGCGATCTCCGTAGGGCTGGGCGACGGCAACGACACCGCCGACGCGCGCGACGTGCGCACGGCCAAGCCGCTGCTCGAGGGCGGGCTCGGGGCGGACACGCTGCGAGGCAGCCGCGCCCGCGTGAGCTCCCTCTTCGGCGACACGATCGCGGGCCTCAGGGCCGGGGACTCGATGTCCTGGTGGGCGGACGTGCGAACGACTTCCTGCTCGGCGGCCCGAAGGACGACAGCCTCGACGGCCGCCGCGGGCGCGACGAGGCGAGCTACCGAGACGAGACCTCACGCGTCTTCGTCTCCCTCAACCTGGGACGAGCCGAGGCGCCGGCCCACACCGACACGCTGGCCGGGATCGAGGACGTCGAGGGCGGCGACGGCGGCGACACCCTTGTCGGTGACCTGCAGAAGAACAAGCTCACCGGCGAGGGCGGTAAGGACGAGCTGAGGGGCAACGCGGGCGACGACCGGCTCGTGGGCGGAGGCGGCCACAACGTCTTCACCGGCGGAGGCGGCGACGACGACACGATGAGCGGAGGCGCCGGGGACGACGTGTTCTTCGGCGAGCGCGGCGACGACCGGATGTTCGGCGGCACCGGCGACGACCGCTTTGGAGCCGGGCGCGGGCGCGACGAGCTCTTCGCCGGCGCGGGGAACGACCGCGCTAACACGCGCGACGGCCGGCGCGACCGGGTGCGCTGTGCCGCGGGCGCCGACCTGGTGCGCTCGGACTCGCTCGACGTGCTCTCGGGCTGCGAGCTCGCGGGCTAGTCGAGCAGCTTTTCGCTCACAGCGCGGGCTCGATCCGGCCGCGCACCTCGCCCAGCGGGTCCCCGCGCAGCACCACCTCGTCGCCGTCCTCCAGGAATGTGCGGCTCGAGCCGTCGGAGAGCTCGATCGGCTGCTCGCCGTTCCAAGACAGCTCGATCAGGCTGCCCCGCTCCCCGGGCTCGGGGCCGGAGATGGTGCCCGTCGCGAGCAGGTCGCCCGTTCGCAGCGAGGCCCCGTTCACGGTCAGGTGGGCGATCTGCTGCGCGATCGACCAGTACAGGTGGCGGGTGCTGCTGTGCGCGATCGGCTCGCCGTTGAGCTCGACCTCGAGGTCGATGTCGAACGCCCACGGCGCCTCCCGCAGGTAGGGCAGCGGCTCGGGCTCCTGCGCGGCGACCGCCACCCGCCGCTCCGCGAGCTCGCTCAGGGGGACCACCCAGTGAGAGATCGACGTGGCGAACGACTTGCCCAGGAAGGGGCCGAGCGGCTGGTACTCCCAGGCCTGGATGTCGCGCGCCGACCAGTCGTTTACGAGAACCATGCCGAACACGTGGTCGAGCGCTCGCTCGATCGGGACCGGCTCGCCGATCGTGCTCGGCACGCCGATCACAAAGCCGGCCTCGAGCTCGATGTCCAGCCGCCGGGTGGGGCCGAACTCCGGCCCCGGGCGCTGCCCGCTCGGACGGCGGACGGGCGTCCCGCTCGCCACGACGGTCCCCGCGCGCCCGTGGTAGCCGACCGGAAGGTGGCGCCAGTTCGGCAGCAGCGGCTCGGAGCCGGGACGGAACATCCGTCCGAGATTGGTGGCGTGGTGGAGCGAGGAGTAGAAGTCGACGTAGTCGGCGACCTCGAGGGGCATGGCGAGCTCGGGCGCCGCGACCTCGCGGCCCTCCCCCACGCGCCCTCCCGCCTCGCGCCAGAACTGCGCTCCGCGCGCCATGAACGCGTTCAGCGACGGCTGGTCGAAGACCTCGTCGAGGTCGCTCAGGTCGAGCACCTGCTCGCCCACGCGTGCGCACACGCCGCCGCCTCTCAGAACGCCGAAGGCGAGCGTCAATCGAGCCACCCCAACGCGCGCAGGTCGTCCACCGGCTCGCGCCAAGAGCACGAGCCAAAACCGTTGAACAGCCGCTCGCGGGTCGAGCGCGCCTCCTCGGCGTCGAGCTCGTCGAGCGGCAGCTCGGCCAGCGCCTCTGCGTCGAGGGCACGCTCGAGCTCGCGCGTATCCGCCCCCCGGGCGTGCGCGAGCGCGGCCGCGCAGAGCAGGTTGAGGAAGCCGTGCTCGCCGGCGTGCCTGAGCGGGTGGTGCAGCCCCGCGGTCGCCTTCATCACGACCCCCGTCTGGTGGCAGGAGAGCAGCACGAGCGCCACCTGCTCGGCGCTCGGCACGTACTCCCCGCCGCAGCGCAGCTTGACTCGGCAGCCGACCGCAGCGATGGCGCCGATGGCGGCGGGAACGCTGTTGCGCCAGCCCTCGCCGAGCACCAGCTCGAAATAGACCTCGTCGCTCACGGCGCGCAGGGAGGCAGCGCTGCGCAAGAGGTCGGACGAGTCGGGGCGCGGCTTGGGAAGCCGGATCTCGATGGCGTCCGCGCGCTCGGGCAGTTGGCCGTCGACGATCACGCTCACCGGCGGCTGGAAGCCCTCGAGCTCGCCCAGCCGCGAGGCCGGGCAGACGAACCGGTCGAGCATCCACGCGTACTCGCTCTCACGCGCCGCCCTGTCCTCGGCGAGCGCGTCCTTCATGGTCATGCTCGCGGGCGGAAAGAGCGCGGCGTGGTCGATCAGGCGTTCCAGCAGGGCCCGCTGGACAGCGTCCATGGCGCTACTCGCGCGAGACGCGGCTGCCCGGCACGATGTCGTCGCTGCCGTCGCTCCAGCGCACCCACGCCTTGTGGCCGCCGTCGTAATCCGGCGCCCACAGCACGAGCGTCGCCTCCTGGCCCTCGACCCGGCAGGCCTCGCTGCCCTCATCGTCGAGGCCGCGCCAGAGGCGGACGAAGGCGTTGTTCTCCCACTCGTCGCCGATGGTGGTCGGATCGGTGTGACCGGGGTGCACTCGCGTCTCGTGCGGCAGCGCCATCAGCACGTCCATGATCGAGGTCCTGAGATCCTCGAAGCTCGTCGAGCCCGGCGCGCGTACGCCGCCCACCGAGCGCTTGAAGAGCGTGTCGCCGGTGAACACGTCGGTCCCGTTGACGACGAAGTTGAGCATCCCGGCCGTGTGCCCGGGCGTGAGCAGCGTCTCGATGCGCAGCCCCCCCACCTCGATCGTGTCGCCCGGCTCGATCGTGCGGTCGACGCCCTCGATCAGCTCGGCCTCGACCGGGTGGGCGAGCACCTCCGTCCCGCTCCAGGCCGACGCCTCCGCGACGTGATCGTGGTGGTGGTGGGTGAGCAGCAGCTTCTGCACGTCCACCGACAGCCGCTCGGCCGCCTCCAGCAACGGGCCGCAGGGCCCCCCGGCGTCGATCACCACGGCCTTGCCGCCCTCCTCATCGGCGACGAGGTAGGTGTTAGAGAGCCAGTCCTGCTGCATCGAGCGCTCGATGATCATCAGGGGGCAGCCTAGTATCCGGCGGCCATGCATGACCTGCGCGCCGAGTTCCCGGTCTTCGAACGGCTCGCCTACCTCAACACGGGCTCGAACGGCCCCGTGCCGCGGCGGGCGGTCGAGGCGGCGGCCGAGTCGATGCGCCTCCAGCTTGCGGCGGGCCGCGGCGACAGGGCGCACTTCGAGGCGACCGCCGAGCGGATCGACTCCCTGCGCGGGCGGGTTGCAGGACTGCTCGGCTGCGAGACCGGCGAGGTGGCGCTGACCGGCTCCACCACCGACGGCGTCAACGCGGTGCTCGCCGCGCTCGATTTCGGCCCCGGCGACGACGTGCTGACCAGCGACGAGGAGCACCCCGGCGTGCTCGCGCCGCTGGCGGCGCTGCGCGAGCGCCGCGGGGTGAGCGTGCGGATGGTCCCCGTCGCCGAGCTCGGCGGCGAAGTGCGACCCCAGACCAGGCTCGTGGCGTGCTCGCACGTGTCCTGGATGACCGGAGCCGTGGCCGACACCGCCGCCCTGTCCGCCGGCCCCGCGCTCGTTCTGCTCGACGGCGCACAGGGTCTGGGCGCGGTCCCCACCAAGGTCGCCGAGCTGGGCTGCGACTTCTACGCCGCATCGGGGCAGAAATGGCTGTGCGGGCCCAACGGCCTCGGCTACCTGTACGTGCGTGGCGAGCTGGCCGCCGAGCTGCCCCCGCCCTGGCCCAACTACGGCGTGCTGGTGGACTCGGCGAAGGCGTTCGAGCTCGAGCTGCACCCGGACGCCCGGCGCTTCTCCATCGGCTTTCCGGCGCCCCACCAGGTCGAGTGGGCGCTGGCCGCGCTCGACGTGCTCGAGCAGGCCGGCCTCGCACCCGGGCAAGCGCGGGCGGCCGACCTCGCGGACGGCCTGGCGCAAGGACTTGGAGACCGCGTGAGGCCGCGCGGGCGCTCCACGCTCGTCTCCTGGGAGGACCCCGATCCCGAGGCGGCGGTCGTCCGGCTGCGCTCGGAGGGCCTGGTCGTTCGCCAGCTGCCCGGTGGGCGCCTCGTGCGCGCGTCGGTCGGGGCGTGGTCGACCGAAGACGAGTTGGAGCGGCTGGTGGCGCTCGCTACTCGTTGAGCACGGCGATGCCGAACACGACCGACGCGATCACGGCGAGCACCCCGGCCACCCCGAGCACGCCGAAGAGGACCGCCTCCCCGATTCGCCCCTCGCGCCCGAGCTCCATCGCGCGCGCCGCGCCGAGAATCGCAAAGCCGTACGCCGCCGTCGCGCCGATGCCCGCCGCCGCCGAGGCCCACACGACCGTGAGCAGCGCGTCCCAGTCGGCGAGCGCGGCGATCATGCCTCAGACGCCGACGCCGACGCCGACGCGGCCACCGGGCCTTGGCGCGCCCGCTTTGTGAAGAGCCAGGCCGAACCCGCCAGGATCAGCGCCGACACGACCACCGGGCCGGCGGCGCCCGTGCCGAAGATGCGCGTGACCCCATAGGTGAGCGCCCCGATCGCCGCCGCGGCGGGCAGGGTCAGCACCCACGCGATCACGATGTTCCCGGCAACGCCCCAGCGCACCGCGGACAGCCGCTTGGCCGCGCCTGAGCCGACCACGGCACCGGTGATGGTCTGGGTCGTGGAGAGCGGGAAGCCGCCGTGCGAGGACGCGAGTATCACCGCCGCTCCGGCGCCCTGGGCGGCGAAGCCCTGAGCCGAATCCATCTTGTGGATGCGGCTGCCCATCGTCTTGATGATCCGCCAGCCGCCCGCATAGGTGCCTAGCGCGATCGCCGCGGCGGCGGAGACCACCACCCAGAACGGCGGCGTTGGGTCGCTGGCCGGAAGCGAGCCGTAGGCCACGAGCGCCAGCGCGATCACGCCCATCGTCTTCTGGGCGTCGTTGGTGCCGTGGGCGAGCGCGAGCAGGCCGCCGGAGACGATCTGGCCGCCGCGAAAGCCGCTGGTCACCGGTCGCGGGCGCAGGCCCCCGACAATTCGGTACAGCACCAGAATCGAGATCCCGCCGACCGCGAAGGCGAGCAGGGGCGCGATCAGCGCGGGCAGCACGACCTTCCCGATCAGCCCCGACGCGAAGTACACGGCGCTCGGGCCGTGGGCCACCACCATCGCCCCCACGATTCCCCCGATCAGCGCGTGCGAGGAGCTGGAGGGCAGCCCGAAATACCACGTCACGAGGTTCCACGCGATGGCGCCGACGAGGCCGCTGAACACCACCAGCAGGGTGATCTCGGCCGGGTCGACCACGTCACTGGCCACGGTGGCGGCGACCTGGAGCGAGATGAACGCGCCGACGAAGTTCAGCACCGAGGCATAGCCGACCGCGATCCGCGGGGCCATCGCGCGTGTGGAGATCGAGGTCGCGACGACGTTGGCGGTGTCGTGGAAGCCGTTCGTGAAGTCGAACGCGAGCGCGGCCACGACAACGATCACGACCGTGAGGAGCTCGCCTTCCAGCTCAGGTCCCTACGAGTTCTTGATGACGATGTTCTCGAGGATGTTCGCCACCCGCTCGGTCGCGTCGATCGCCTCCTCGAGGCGCTCGAAGATGTCCTTCCAGCGGATCACGACCATCGGGTCGATCCCGCCGTTGAACAGCGACGCGATCGCCTCGCGCGCGATGCGGTCGCCGTCGTTCTCGAGCCGGTTGATCTCGACGGTGTAATGCGAGATGTCCTTGAAGCCGCGCAGCCGCGGCATGGCCTGCTCGATCTGGCGGCCGCACGCGTGCAGGACGGTGGCGAGCGCCTGGGCCTGCTCCATCGGCGCCTCGATCTTGTAGAGGCCGAGGTAGTCCGCGACCTCCTCGGTGTAGTCCACGACGTCGTCGAGCGCGGACGCCAGCTCGTAGATGTCTTCACGGTCGATCGGGGTGACGAACGTCTGGTTGAGGCGCTGGATGATGTCGTGCGTGATCCGGTCGCCGTCCTGCTCGCAGATAAGGATGTCGCGGGCCAGCTCGTTGCGCTCGGGGAAGTCCGTCAGCATCTCCTCGAGCAGCCCGGCCGCGCGCAGGATGTTGCCTCCGGCCTCCTCGAACAGGTCAAAGAACTCGCGGTCGCGCGGGGCAATGACGCTGGAGAAGCGCACCGGCTCGTGACCGTAGCATCAAAGGGGGTCGAAACGGGCCTGCTCGATGCGGCGCGCGGGCAGGTCGCCGACGCGCTCGCGGACTCGCCGGGCCGCCGCTTGCCAGTCGTAGGCCGCGCGGCGCAGCTCGACGGTCCCGTCGTCGTGCATGACGGCGTAGGCCGCATCGTGGTCTCCGTCCCATGGAGTGCCCACGCTGCCGGGGTTGACCAGCAGGACGCCTTCGGCTGTCTCGCGCTGCCACTGGCGGTGCGTGTGACCGAACACGACCCGCGGCGCGTCGACTCCGGCCAGCAGCTCGGCGTCGCGATCCGGCAGCCGCTGGTCGAAGCTGTCCATATCCGAGTTCGGCGAGGCGTGGCAGTAGAGCGTGCCGCCGATGGTGGCCGTCTTCGGCAGCGCCACGAGCCGTTCGACAAGCGCGTCACCGAGTGCTGCGCTGCACTTCTCCACGATCACGTCGATCCCCGGCGGGGTGTCCGACGAGTCGACCAGCCAGCGCTCGGTGTTGCCGCGGATCCACTGTGCGTCGAGCCGGTCGAGGCGCTCGATGGTCTCGCGCGGCCAGGCGCCCGCGACCGCGTAGTCGCCTCCCAGCAGGTAACGCTCGGCCGGGCAGTCCGCCAGCACCGCCTCGAGCGCCGGGAGGTTGCCGTGCACGTCGTAGAGCAGCCCGAGCACCGGGCCGCAGGCTAGTGGACCTTCCCACAACGTTCCACCCGAAACTGCGGTCCCAGGCGCCGCCATGCGGCGTCCTCGGTCGCCTGAATAGCGCTGCTATTCAGGCTCCCTGCGTCCTTGCCTGGCGACCCCTGGAACTCGCATTCCCGGGGAACCGTTGCGCGAAGGCCCACTAGCGCAGCATCTTGGCGACCGCGTCCGGCTCCAGCGGCCGCGAGAGGAAGAAGCCCTGCGCGCCGTCGCAGCCCGCCGCGGTGATGAGCCTGAGCTGCTCCTCGGTTTCGATCCCCTCGGCCACGCAACGCAGCCCGAGCGCGCCGGCCACGCCCACGACCGCGGTGAACAGGCGCCGCGCCCGTTCGCCCGAGTCGAGGCGAGCCACGAACGAGCGATCGATCTTGAGGTTGTCGAGCGGGTAGCGGTCGAGGACCGAGAGCGACGAATAGCCCGTGCCGAAGTCGTCGAGACTGAGCGTCACGCCGAGTGCGCGCAAGGACCCGAGCGCCTCTCCCGCCGCCTCCAAGTCACCGACGAAAGCCGTCTCCGTCAGCTCGAGGCAGAGCGCGGAGGGCTCGATGCCGGTCTCGCCCAGAATGCGCTTCACCCTGCCCGGCAGGTCGCGGTCGGCGAGCTGCGGCGCGGACAGGTTCACGTTGACGGTGAGCGATGCCTCGCAGGCACCCGTCCCGCGCCAGCGGGCGAGCTGACGGCAGGCCTCGGCGAGCACCCACTCCCCGATCGGGACGATCAGGCCGCTCGCCTCGGCGAAGGGGATGAACTCGCCGGGAGCCAGAAGCCCGCGCTCGGGGTGCTCCCAGCGCAGCAGGGCCTCGACGGCGACCACCCCGAAGGTGTGTACATCGATCTCCGGCTGGTAGTGGAGGCGCAGTTCGTCGCGCTCGAGCGCATGGCGCAGCTCGCCCTCGAGGCCGAGGCGAGCGGTGACCGGCACGCGGCTGTCCGGGTCAAAGAGCTCCCAGTTGGTGCCCCGGCGCTTTGCCACGTACATCGTCTGGTCGGCGTCGCGCACGAGCGCCTCGGCCGGGCGGCTGCGGTCGCTCGCCATCGCGATGCCGATGCTGGCGCCGATTTGCAGCTCCTGACGGGCGATGTTGAAGGGGGCGGCCAGTGCCACGCCGATCCGCTCGGCCACGACGATCGCATCGCTCACGTCGTCGACGTCATCGCAGAGCACGACGAACTCGTCGCCTCCGAAGCGCGCGACGGTGTCGCTCGGGCGCACGAGGTGGAGCAGGCGCTCTGCCGCCTCCACCAGCAGCAGGTCCCCGACGTCGTGGCCGAGGCTGTCGTTGACCGCCTTGAAGCGATCGAGATCGAGGAAGAGGACGGCACAGGAGAGCTCGCGGCGCTCGATACGGGCAAGCGTGACCTCGAGCCGCTCGAGGAGCACGGTGCGGTTCGCCAGGCCGGTCAGAGCGTCGTGGGTGGCCTGGTGCGCGAGCTCGAGCTCGGCCTGCTTGCGCTCGATGGCGTAGCGGATCGCGCGACCGAGCAGGTGGCCGTCGGTGTAGCGCTTGACGAGATAGTCCTGAGCGCCCTCGTGCATGGCCTGGACGGCCACGCCCTCGTCCTCCTCGCCGCTCAGGACGACGATCGGAACGTCGGGCGCGCGTGCTCGCACGGCCTTCAGGCCCTCGAGGCCGCTGGCGTCGGGCAGCGAGAGGTCCAAGAGGATGCAGTCGAGGTCATCCTCGACCAGCGTCGGCTTGGCCTCCTCGATCGAGCCGCAGTGCGCCATCGTGATGGTCTCGCCGAGCTCGCCGGTCAGCAGGTGCCGCACGAGCAGGGCGTACTCGGGGCTGTCTTCGATCAGGGCGAGACGGATCGCCGGAGTTGGCGATCGCACGGGGGTGCCCATGCGGGTGGGCTGCCTGTCCGTGATCATCGCCCCCTTAGTCGGACGTAGGGGGAATGTCTGAACCGGAGCGCACATTTAAGGGTGCGGGTTGAGGGTGCGACCCCGATGTGCGCGGGGCGCTCAGAGCGGAGTATTGGGTCATGGCACCGCGCTACTGGACAATCACGATCGGCACACAGACCATTTCCGTCGTGGCCGGCACGCGCGAGGCGGCCGAGAAGATCGCCGCGCGCCGGCTTGCCGCGCGCCGCGAAGCGTGACGTCGCTCCGAATGTGACGCTCGCCGGGGGCGCGTCGCGTTGTCTGACCCTGGGTGAAACTACCCACAGCGGGCGAATTGAAGTTGGGTGCTTTGGCCGATGCGGGACCGCGTACCCGCCCGTACTGTCGGCCCGCATGAACTATCGCCTCGCGTACGCAATCGGCTTCCATCCATGGGAGGACCTGGCCGAGCACCCGCCCTTCGCCGGCAAGCTCCTGGAGCTCGTGGGTCGCGAGGAAAACGGCCAGAAGCCGCCCTACGGCCAGGCGCTCGACCTCGGTACCGGCAGCGGAGTTTGGGGCGTGCAGCTCGCTCAGCGGGGCTGGCGCGTCACCGGTGTCGATGTCGTCGAAAAGGCTCTACGCCGCGCCCGCGAGCGCGCCGACGAGGCCGGCGTCGAGATCGATCTTGCGCAGGCCGACGTGACGGCGCTGCGGCAGGCCGATGTCGACTCCCCGTTCCGGCTGATCCTCGACACCGGCACCTTCCACGGCCTCACCGCCCCTCAGCGTGCCGCGATGGGCCGCGAGGTCGACGCGATCGCCGCGCCCGACGCCACGGTCCTGCTCGACTGCTTCGCCCCGCGGCGCAGGGGGCCGCTGCCGCGCGGCGCCAGCCGCGCCGAGGTCGAAGCGGCCTTCCCGGGCTGGACGATCACAGACGTCGAAGTCGCGGACACCGAGCCCGACGCGCTCGCACGGCTCTTCAAGTTCGACGAGCGCTTCTACCGGCTACGCCGCAACGGGGGCGCGCTGTGACGCGCTACCAAAAGGAGCATGGGATGCCATTTGTCCGCGTGAACGACGTCGATCTCTTTACCCAGGATGAGCATCAAACCGGCGAGGCAGCCGTGCTCGTCCACGGCAGTTGGGACGATCACACGGCCTGGAACGCCGTTGCGCCGCTGCTCTCCGAGCGGTTTCGGGTCGTCCGCTACGACCGCCGTGGCTACGGCCGCACCGAACGGCCGGCGGGCCCGCGGCTTCGGCGCCAGGACGAGGATGACCTCGCCGGGCTGATCGAGGCGCTGGGCTGCGCGCCGGCACACGTCGTTGGCTACTCGTTCGGGGCGTCAACGGCTTTGGGGCTCGCTTTGCGGCGGCCCGAGCTCCTCTGCAGCCTGACCATTCACGAGCCCCCACTGATCGGAGCGGCGTCAGAGGATTCGCGGCTGAGGCCGCAACTCGACGAGGTACAAGCGACGATTCGGTCGGCGGCCGCGCAGCTCCGCGACGGCGACGTGGTCGGCGGCGCGAAGCGCTTCGTCGATGACGTGGCGCTCGGCCCCGGGGCCTGGCAGGCGCTCCCGCCCGAGGTGCGCGAGCAAGTGGTGCGCAACGCGCCGGGCTTTCTCGGCGACATCGAGGATCCGCGATCGGCCGATCTGGATCTCGCCGCGGGCGCCCGCATCGGCTGTCCCGTGCTGGTCACCTGGGGAAGCGAAAGCCCACCCTGGCTGCGAGCGATCGCGAGCTTCGTCGCCGGCCGGATCGACGGCGCTCAGGCACGACAACTCGAGGGCAGTGGGCACCTTCCCCACATGACCCACCCCCGGGAGTACGCGGGCGTAGTAGAGGAGTTCCTCGCCTCGACGACGGCCGTATCGCCGCGTTAGGCCCCCACCGGCGGCGCGACAAGCGTGTTGTGAAACGCCGCGATCTGCCAGTCGCTGCCACCCTGGCGCGACAGGACGACGCTGAAGTGTGACTCGTGCTCTCCCGCCAGCGGCCCGCTGGGTGCCTTCAAGGTGCTGTGTCCAAGGACGTAGAGGATGTCGTCGGAGAGCTGTTTGGCGACGACCGCCTCGTACTTGAGGACGCTGTCCTTGTAGATCGAGTCGAAGATCGCCTGATGCCCCATGGAGATGGACCTGCGACCGGTGTGGTGCTCGCCGCGAATGTTCACGAACTCGGCGTCCTCGGCAAACGGGGCTCCGAAAGCCTGCCCGTCGGCGGCGTTCCAAGCGTCCGCCAACTGCTTCAGGATGCGATCGCCGACTTCAGCGGCACCTTCACTCACTGCAATCTCCTTTTCGGCCGCTCAGCAGCCCTTTTGCCGGCCGGGGTCTTTGGGACAGTCGTCCTGCGTGGCGTCGCCGAACCCGTCGCCGTCGGCGTCGCGCTCGATGACCGCGTTGTATAGCAACTGGTAGTCGTACTCGGTGTCGTTGGTCGAGGGCCGCTGCTCCGCCGCGAGTGGTGGTATCCAGGACTCGAGCCACGTACCTGGAGAGTTGGGCGCGTTCCCGTAGGCCCCGGTCGAGAACTGGAGGCCCACGACGTCTCCCTTGTCGATCGCCAACCGAGTCCGAAATGCCTGACGCCCATCACCTCGCGACAACAGCGCACAAGCCATCGGCGCGTCCGCCATCCCGATACGGCACGCCCGGACGTCGGGCGGGGCCACGCAATGGGCGCGGGAAGGGGTGGGATAAGGATCCCAGAAAGACCGCCGCCTGCCGACGTTGCGGATCAACCGCCGCGCCGCCACAAGGGGACGACGCCGGCGAACGTGATCCCGACTAGGCCCCCAACGGTGCCGAAGAAGATGTCTTCCGCTGAGTCGCGCTTGTTCGGGTTCAGGGACGTGTCGAACAGCCGATCGCCAGCGTACTCGCCGAGCTCCCAGACGAGGGTGAGGACGATCACCACCGAGAGCGCCACGAGCGCCACCGTTAGCCAGTCGCCGATCCGTTGGCGCAGCGCCTCGACAAGGGCCCATCCGACGAGGGTGCCGCCGATCGCGTGCGCGAGCGCGCTCGTCTTCCGCGAGCTCGCGGGAGGATCGACCCACACCATCCAGAGAATCACCATGAGCCCGAAGGCGACGGGCAGCAGCACCCTGCCGGGCACGCCGACGATCCGTCCGGCCACGAGCCCGGCGAGGCACATCGCGCACATGATCGCGGCGGCACCGTTTCGCTCGGAGACGAAGCCGATCGCGGGCCAAGCCACCAGGGCTAACGCAAACGCGAAGGCGAGGAGGTCGAGCCGAGGGCGCGGCGTGTCCACGGCCAACAGCGTAGGCCGCCTGGCTAGACGGCCGCTCAAGGCGCGCCGCCGCCGCCGTCAGGATCGCCGCCTCCTAATGGCAGCGGAGAAAGACCAGAAGGCGGGCCCGTCCAAGCCGAAGGCGGGCCCGTCCAAGCGCAAGAAGCGGACGGTGGAGGTGTCGCAGACGGTTCGAGACCTATCGAAGTCTCCGACGCAACCTGAGGGCGTGCGTCGGAAATGCGTCGGAACGGTGCCGCGAACCGCTACGAATAGGGGCGAAGCCGACCAGTGGCTGTGGCGGGTTTCGCCGCTAGGCGCCGCTATTCGCAGGTGCGTCAGGGATGGGCCGTACTGGGCTCGAACCAGTGACCTCCGGCTTGTCGAGAAGGGGCCGGAATTTCGCGGGCTTGCCTGATTCCCGCGCCCCATCCGGGTTGCGCGCCGATCGGCGCCCGTGCTGGCGGGAATCGAATCGGGCGGATTAGGCCGGATATGGGCACTGGCGGCGCGCGTGGTGCCCAAACGGCGCAGCCCTGAGAAGTGCCGCCCGCGGCACTTTTTGAATCGGCGCGGCAAGGGGTCAAATGTGGTCGGGGATCGGTCCGCGTGGCGCTGGATGATGGATCGCATGGCAATAACCACCAACGCGGACACCGGCCCGGCGGAGTACCTCACTGTCGCCGAGACCGCCCGGCTGTTTCGAGTCAGCGAGGTGACGGTGCGGCGCATGGCTCGCCGCGGCGAGCTGCCCGCGCTGCGCTTCGGCGCTCAATGGCGCATCGGGCTCGACGGGCTCGCCGCCGGCCGCACAAACCACCACCGCCACAAGGGAGTCGCTGATGCCGCTAGAGAACCGACGGATCAGGCTGGTGCCGAAGCCGCAGATCACCGCCTGCGAGTTCTGCGGCTCGATGCCCGTGCCCGGCCGGATGGATTACGTGGGCTTCGACAACAACGCGCAGGACGTCCCGGCCGGCGCGATCGAAACGGTCGACCGCCAGCCCGGCCAGGTCGCCTACCGGCGCCGCGACGCATACGGTCACGGAGTGACCCCGCTGATCGTGCACCTGCCCCAGGTTTGTCCCGACTGCGTTAAGCAGGCCGCCGCGCTGGTCGGCTTCGGCGACCGCGCGCCGCTGCTCGCCGAGCTCGATGAGCTGCGCCAGGAACACGACGAGCTGCGCCAGGAACGCGACCGGCTCGAGCAGGAAAAGAGAGAGGCCGAACTGGCGCTACGGGACACGGCCGTCTATGAGCGCCTGCTCGGCGCGGGCCTGCCCATCGCCAAGGCCGCCACCGCCACCGCCAAACGGCCCGCCGCAAGAAAAGCCTGATGGGCGAGTTCCGCGACGGCGAATGGATCCCAGACGGGGCCGGACCGCGCCGCGACCGCCTCGACATAGCCAAGCGAGCGATGCAGCTCGCCCACCGCGGCGATCGGCCAATCGAACAAAGCGCGGGCGAAGGAGCCGGCCCCACTCACCGAGCGGCAAGGCAGTTCGCGGCGCTCACTCATAGCGTTGACCCGGATGACATCTCGCCGGCCGACATCTCGAGCGTGCTCGAACACCAGCGCCGCGAGCTCGGGCATGACGACGCCAAGCAGGGCGCGACCGCGACCAGTGCCTTAAACGCACGCCTCATCGACGAGCTCGCCGAGGACACGGACGACAACTATGAGGCGATCAGCGCCCGCAGTTACGAGGACGACGAAGACGCCGACTACGCGGACGACGAAGACGCTGCCGCCTTCGACTGGCTCGAGGAGACCTACGAGATAACCGCCGACGAGCTCGCGGAGCACCTCCAAGGGCTCGAGCCCGAAGACGCACAGGCCACCGCTGACGGCCTCGGGCGACTCTATGAGCTGCACCAGCAGGGCTACGGCACCGAAGCGGCAGAGCAGATCCTCCTGGCGCAGCTCAATAGCGACACAGGCAGCGCCGAGTCCTACGGCAAGTCCTACGGCGACGACGGCGACGCCGAGGAGGGCTGAGCCCTGACGGTCAAGAAGCGCAAGGTCCGGCGGTCCTAAGCCACCGTCTGGGTTGGGTCCGACAGCCAGTCCCGCCGATCTACATCTACCCCGGTCTTATTGCGAGCACTCCAGGCGTTCCCGGAGTTCCGTAGGGGCCTCTCGCTGCCGGTGATCACGGTGCCGGTCTAGGACGTTGCCCGTAGGCCGCTACTGCTTTTCGTCTCTATGAAGAAGGGCCTTGTGTCAAGTAGCGGTCGGTAGTTGGGGTCGACGTCCTTTCGCGGTCTCGGGGTGGAGCAGCGCTCATGTCTCTATGGCCTCCTCGGCGGGAGGATCAGGCGAAATTGGAACGTTCGCTCGGGGCGCATGTCCAAAAAGGGCGGTCAGGCCGCCAGACGAAAACGGGCGCCTCGGGGAGCGAACTGCTGGTTGCGGGTAAGCATGTGCCAGATCGCGTGCGCGAGCCGGCGGGCGATGTCGACCTGGGCGACCTTGGCGCCGCGCTGGGTGCCGAGCCGCTGCTTGGTGCGCTGGTAGCGCTCGGCGTAGGCGGGGTGGCGGAGCGCGTGCATCGTCGCCTCGAGCAGCGCCCAGCGCAGGTAGGTCGGCCCATGCTTGGTCAACGGCCCGCGGCGGTCCTTGTCGCCCGACTGGTTGACGCGCGGGCAAAGGCCGGTATAGCCGGTCAGCTTCTGCGGCGATGAGAAGCGCTCGATCTCGCCGATCTCGGCGGCGATCGTGAACGCGAGCACCCGGCCGACCCCGGGGACGCTCATCAGCAGCGGGACGTAGGGGTGGTCGGCGTGGCCTTCGCGAAGCCGGCGGTTGATCTCTGCGATCTGGCGCTCGAGCTCGTCGATCAGCTCGACCGACGCCGTGACGTTGCCTCGCCAGGGCTCGGGAACGTCGAGTTTGGCGAGCAGGCGGCGGCCCTCGGCCCCGAACAGGTCGGTGACCGGGCAGGGCCTGCCGAAGTTGATCAGCGTGGAATGGACCCGGTTCTTGAGCGCCGACTTGTGCCCGACCAGGTGCATCCGGAACCTCGCCAGCTCGCGCTCCTCGCGGACCCGCGGATCGGGCAGCCAGATCGCCGGCACCAGGTCGCGGTGGCTCAGCACCGCCAGCACCATCGAGTCGATCTTGTCGGTCTTGCAGGCCAGCGGCGCGAGTCCCTTGACCTTCTGGGCGTCGGCGATCTCGACGTCCCAGCCCTCCTGCTCGAGCGTGTCGTGGACAAGCCGAGCGCCGGTCATCGACTCGACGACGGCGCAGACCGGCTCTGCGTGTACTTCGTCGACTCGTCTCGCGAGCGTTCGCAGCGAGTCGACGTCAGGCGCGACGGCGAGCTGGTCGAGCTGTTCCCCGTGCTCGTTCAAAAGACAGACGTCGACCTTGCGTCGACTGAGATCCAATCCGGCGTGCAACATTGAAGACGGGCCTCCTTTGAGCTCGCTCCTCGGTGACAGCCGGAGCGTGTCACCAGAGGGGGCCCTCCTTCATGGCAGTCCAAAGCAGCAGCGGTGGCCACGTCGCCGAGTTACTCCTGCTCGGCGGACGGGAGGCGGTGGCGATTGTAGATCTCCGCGACCCAATTGCCGCCCGGGCGCTCGGCCAGCGAGCCGAGAAACTCGCGCAGTGACTCCGGCAGGTCGTGGTCGGCGACCATCGGATAGGGGAACTCGGGAGGACGGGCCGCGGGGTAGAAGAGCGCCGCCGCCGTGAGGTCGGCGACCGTGAAGGACTCGCCGACGAGATACCCGCTCCGGGAGATCTCACGCTCGAGCCGATCCATTGCGGCGACCGTCTTCGCACGGCTCTGCTCGGCCGCCTCGGCGGTGATCGCGAAGCTCTGTCGCATGCCCAGACGGAGCATCGGAAATCCGGATCGCAGCAGGATCCGCGGCACGAGCCGTTGACCGTGGCTAAACAGTGGCACGACCAGCCCCGGATGGGGAAGCAGCTCCTGATAGGCGACGCGGCGGATGTGCGGTCCCAACTCCTCGTCGAAGAACTCCTCGAGCTCGAGTGCGCGCTGCCGCCGCGCCGCGTCCGGGGGATAGAGCGGTGGCTGCGGCCAGCGCTCCTCGAGCGCGGCGATGATTCGCGTCGAGTCGCCGATCGATTGGCCGTCGAGGGTGAGCACCGGCGTCGTCGAGGTATCGCCGGTCAGACGCTCGGCCTTCCAGGCGTGGAAGGCCGGAAGCAGCGAGTGGCGGATGTGGGGAACGCGCTTGTAGTCCAGCGCCCACCGCACCTTCTCGTTGTAATGAGAGATCTCGAGTTGCCACAGGACCGGGACGCTCTGGGTGTTCGCCTGAGTGGCGCTCATTCGGCGCTTATACACCTCGAGGCCAGACGGCTACAAGGCGCGAGCGATCCTAGGACCGACGGCCCCACGCACCGGTGTGAGCTACTCCCTCAAGCACATCGAGCGTCTGCCTTCCATGCAAAGCGAGTGCTGCCCTTCGTCCACCCAATAGCCGGGTCCGTCGGCGCCGGCGCTCTCGCTTCTGCGTCAGCTCATGAGCCCGGCCTCGCGCTTGCGGCATGACCACCGAACTGCGGACGCGTCTCCTAGCGACTCGCGCCCGCTGCAACGTCGTCTGGTAACAAGGAGTACAGCGAGCAGTCGACGCGCTTGCCGCGGATGACCTTGACCGACCGGAGGGTGCCCTCGAGGCGGTATCCAGCCTTTTCCGCGACGCGAATCGACGAGACGTTGCCAGGGCCGATCGACAGCTGCAGCCGCTGGAGGCCGAGACCTGCGAGCGCCCACAGCGAGAGAAGCCGCACCGCCTCGGTCGCGATCCCGCGCCCGCGTTGCAGCCGGCGCGACGATGTACGCGATCTCGCCGGTGCCGGTCTCCGCCGCCTCCGGCGTCCTGACGAAGAGGATGATCTCGCCGAGGTAGGCGCCGTCGTTGCCGACGATGGACAGGAGGAGGAGCCGTCCTGACCGACGTCTCGACTCGAGGAGCCGTACCAGGCTCTCGCCGTCCGGCGCCGGCAGCGCGTTCACCCACTCCGCCGTCTCGGCATGCTCCCGGATGTCCCGCGCCATGGGGTAGTCGTCGGCTCTCAGCGGGCGGAGCACGAACGCCTCGCTCGCCAGCGGCGGCGACGGGTACGGGATCGCCTTCGCCACCGGCCAATCCTACGGCCGCCAGCCGGTTCTGTCCCAGCGCCTTGCATCGGCACCGCATGGGCACTCCGACCCAGCCGCGCCGCGTTTCCTCTCACACCCCCCGCTTGCGCAATCGCCTGACAACGGAAGCGCGCCGCACGCGTCTCCACGCACTCCTGGTTTCCATGCGTTGCGAGAGCCACCGCTTGCAAATAGACAGTCGGACAAAGGCAGCGCCCGACCA
>CAVXKC010000003.1:0-673573 GCA_963762265.1 uncultured Thermoleophilaceae bacterium
TCTCGGTCGTGTACCAGACCCTGGTGCGCACATAGAAGCTCTTCGGGCGCTTGTAGTGGTTCATCACCATCGCGGTGAGGCGCCAGTCCGGGGCGCTGCCGTCTGCCTCGCGGTTGTTTATGCCGTACACCTTGCGCGCGCTCCGGGGCAGGGCCACCTGCGTCCGCCCGAGGGGGTGCTCCTCGCCGCGGCCGCCGATGGAAGCCGGCACCCTGCCAACAGCTGCCCGCCCCCTGGTCCACCCGGCCAGGGGCGAAGTAGAGGAGGTGATGGACCATCATCTTCGCGATCGGGAGCGGCTTGGCGTTCGGGTCCTTGGAGTCGACGAGCGCCATCTCCTTGAAGCCGAGGATGTAGCCGGGCTTCGCCGGCGCGGCGCTGCCGTCGGCGCTCAGCGCGACGTGGTGCGTGTCGTGCACGTATGGGAGTGAGTCGATCTTCGGCGAGTAGCGCCAGGAGCCGCTCCTTGCCTGCGGCGACCGGCGCCGTGAGAGCCAAGCCGACGATCGCCGCGGCCGTCCCGGCCGTCAGCGGCTTGCGCATCTGTCCTTCCTCCTCCGCCGCGGGCACCCGGCTCGACGAGTGCGCGCGGAGCTGCTTCTGCAGGGCGGCTGCGAGGAGCCTATCGCCTACCGCTCTCCTCACGCGACAGCAGAAGCGGTCGGCGCGAGCATCCGCGCGGCGCGCGGGCTGGAACTAGCCGCGGGCGGATATCTGCCGCACGGCCCACCCGTTGCCGTCCGGATCGCTGAAGAAGACGAATCCGACGTTGTCGAGCGGGTCGGGCAGAGGGTTGGGGTTCTCGCCGAGCGACCTGGATCTCACCGACCTCCACGCCTCGCTCGACCAGCTCGGCGCGTGCCGCGTGGATGTCGGAGACCACCAACTGCAGGCCCTTGAGCGAGCCTGGCGGCATGTCCGGGACGTCCCCTCACCGACGACTATCGAGCAGCCTGACCCGGGCGGGGTGAGCTGGACGATCCGTATGTCCTCGCTGACCGTGGTGTCGTGGTCGACGGTGAAGCCCAGTTGCTCGGCGTAGAAGGCCTTGGCGCGATCCACATCGGAGACTGGCACGACGACCACTTCGAGCGTCCAGTTCATGAAGCCTCTCCGTGTCGTCGTGTTGGGTCCCATCACGGGCAGTTGGGTCCCTTTAGAGCAGAGACCGGATGAGGTTCTCGCCGCGACCGAGGTCGCGTCGATTGTCGGCGTGCCTCAGGGCGCGTCCTTTCCGCCGAGCAACTCCCGCAGGCGTTCGAGGCAGCCGCCGTTCGGGTCGATCTGGCCGGCCTCCACCAGCGGAACGACCGCGCGCTTGCAGCTTGGCGATGACGCCAGCGGCGACCGAGGTAAAGGTGTTACTTCGCATGCCGGTTGGGTCGAGGTCGCCCTCCCCGGCCAGGCGCGCACGATCTTGCCGCCGGCCTGCCTGGTGCTGCCGAGGTCGCTTGACGCGAGGGTCGGCGGAGGGACACCAAGCTCCTCCTCGAACTCGCGCATTGCGCAGGCACGCGGGTCCTCGCCCTCCTCGTACTCACCTTTCGGGATTGACCATACGCCCAGATCCGTCTTCGCCCAGAAGGGTCCGCCGGGATGCACGAGCAGAACCTCGGGTGCTCCGGCCCGCTCTCGGTACAGCAAGATGCCCGCGCTCTGCTTCGCCACCGTCCTCGGAAGCTATCCGCGCTGCCTCGGTGGGGGGTGTTGGTTGCCTCACCGGCCAGCACGTACGCGCGCGTCGTCGGCCCGGATCGTGTCACGGTAGGAGAAGCCCGAAATCCCAGTCGCTGTTCGGCGAACTCACGCACGACGCCATTGAATCGGGCTCAGTTTGCGTCGAAGCGGGGCCGGTCGGACTGCTCGGCGGTCACGACCGTGACGGGCAAGCCGAACGCTTGTACGCGGTGGGGCAGGTCGAGGTGAAGCCAGCGCGAGACGCGCGCCGGAAGGGTGGAGATGATGATCTCGTGGAACCCGCCGCGCTCGACCGCCTGTGCCACCGCGGCGAACGGATCGCTGTCGCCGATGGTTCCCTCGACGTGCCCACCCGCGGCCTCGTCGAGCAGCGGCAGGGCGAGCTCGAGCGTGGTCGCGGCCTCATCGGTCTCCGGGTCCCAGTAGGGGCGCGGCACCAGCAGGGTGAAGCTGCAGGGGGAGCGGCGGGCACGCGCGCGCACCTCCTCGAGCAGCCTCGGCGTCGCCGCAGTTCGGTGAGCCACCAACAGCACGCGCGCGGGCGCTGCCGAGGTCATCCCTCGGTCCTACGCCTTCTTGGTGGGCTCGGCGGAATGCAGCGCACCCGCAGCGGGTGTGTAGGTGCTCTCGTGCCCGTCGTCCCAGCGGATCCGATAGCGAGGGTGAGCCGTCCCCTGCACGACCTCCTCGACGACGCCCGTCCGCGGTGGCCGCTCGCTCGACTCGGACTCGACCTGCACGCGATCTCCGGACTCGAACGCACGTCCCTCCCCTCCTGACTGGCCTCTCTGCACGTGATAGCACGGTGGGCACTCCGGCCGCGTCGGAACGCCTCGCGGTCTAGAGCGAGTGGCCGACAGGGTCGCCATCCTGCGAAGCGGCCGGCTGGTGGTGGTCGACTCGCTGGAGAACCTGCGCGCGATCGCGATACGCCATCTCGAGATCGAGTTCGCCGGCGAGTCGCCCGACGTCGAGGAGCTTCGAGCCTTGCCAGGCGTCCGGGAGGCGCAGTTCGAGGACTCGCATCTACGAGTCGCGTTCGAGGGGTCGGCAGATCCGCTGGTGAAGGCAGTCGCCAAGCACGAGGTGCGCTCGATCCGCAGTCAGGAGGACGATCTCGAGCAGATCTTCCTGCAGTACTACCGGGAGAGCGGCAACGGTTGAGCGAGGCGACGTTCAAGATGGCGGTCCGCCTGCGCCTAGCCTCCACGACCCTTACCGCCGCCGGGATGTTCTCGGTCATCCTGATGGTCGGTGCGCTGTTTCCGGCCGTTGGAGGGTCGATTGGGAAGCTGGATCTTCCCCAGGGCGTGGCCGACCTGCTCGGCGGCGCCGACTACGGAACGCTGACGGGATGGATGAGAAGCGAGATCGGAGCGGTCTACGGCCCGCTGGTGATCGCGGCCACTGCCATCACAGGCGCCGCCGCGCTGACCGCAGGTGAGGAGGAGGACCGCATCCTCGGGCTGGTCTTCGCTCATCCCGTCGAGCGCTCGCGCGTCGTGTTAGCCAAGGGAGCGGCGGTGGGGGTCAGCGTGTGCGTGATCGCCCTTGGCACCTGGCTCGGGCTGGTCGGCGGCGTCGCTATCGCGGGCGGCGGCATCGGGATCGGCGAGCTCGCCGCACTGGCCATCCACCTCGCGTTCTTCGGATTCGCGGTCGGCTCCTTGGCAGTGGCGCTCGCGGCAGCGACCGGGCGGCGAGCAGTGGCCACCGCCGGCGCGGCCGCGTTTGCTGTCCTCGGGTTCTTGATCAACGGGTTCGCGCCGTTGATCGACGCGGTCGCCTGGCTGAAGTACGTCTCGCCCTTCTACTACTACTCGGGTCATGATCCACTGGTCAACGGGGTGGACCTGACCGACCTCGCCGTGCTGGCTGCAGCCTCAGTCGCGCTAATGGCGTTCGGCATGGTGGCGATCCAGCGGCGCGACGTGCGAGGCTAGGAGCTTCGAGCGCGCGCCTCGTGCTCGGCACCGCGGCCGGGGCGGTGTGCTTCCTCCTCCGTCACGGGCTTTGCAGCGCCAAACACCCGGTGATCGAGGAGCTGGCCAATCGGGTGGAGCTGCGCGCCGGGCGTAGTCGCCGTACGTAGTCCCCGCAGCGGCATGAGAGCGGACTGCGGTGTTCAACGATATTCGGCCGCCGTAGCGTTGTGGGAATGAACGACAGTCCAGAGCCCCGCCCGATAGTCGTCGGCTACGACGGCAGTCCCCAGGCACACGCGCTGGCCCTGGGTGTGCTTGCGTCGGCGACAGGAAAACGACTCGTCTTGGCCGGCGCCTACGGGCCAGAGGGGGTCATACGCGACGAGGAGCTCGCTGCACGCCGCGCGGAGGTCCTCAAGCGCCTCGCGGAGGCGGCGGATTCGGTTCCCTCGGACGCATCCCTCCAAGTCGAGCGGCGCGCCCTGCTGGGCAGTTCTGTGGCGGCTGCGCTTCAGGAGGTCGCCGAGGCCGAGCATCCGCGCGCCCTCGTGTTGGGCTCCTGCCATCGCGGGGCCGTCGGGCGCGTGCTGCTCGGCGGCGTTGCCGAGCGCCTGCTGCAGGGCTCGCCGTGTCCTGTAGTCGTCGCGCCGAGGGGCCTGGCAGAGCGCGGACCGGTGCGACTCGGCACGGTGTGCGTCGGGTTCGACGGCCGACCGGAGGGATGGACCGCTCTCCAGCGGGGCGCTCAGATCGCTGCCGCCGCCGGTGGGCGCCTGCGGGTGGCGATAGTGGTCCCGCCGCTCATCGGCACTCCGACGACGGTTGTGGTTCCGCCCGAGATCGTCGAGGAGCGCCTCAAAGCTGCGCAGGTCGAACTAGACCATGCCGTCCACAGCGTCGCCAAGCGCTTGGAGCCGGCGGGTAGGTGGCTGGGTGGCAGTCCCGGCCAGCAGCTGGCCGAGGAGGCGAGCGCGGCAGTCGACCTGATGGTGGTCGGTTCCCGCGGTTATGGCCCGCTGCAGCGCGTTCTCTTGGGCAGCGTCTCGACCTCGCTAATGCATTCCGCCCCGTGCCCAGTGATGGTCGTGCCACGGACCGCGGAGTTCGATCCGAGTGGAGAGGGGCTGGCGGGCGAGGACCAGTACGTCGCTTCAGCCTGAGTCCCTGCAGCGAGCGCCGCACGCCCGCTCCGCGCAATGCGCCGACGTGCACGTCGCCGCCTCTCAACGAGCGGCGGGTCAGGAGCAGAAATCCGGCGCCCGAGACCAGGCCGCCCGCCACCGACACGCCGCCGCCCTCATCGACTGCCGGCACCAGCAGCCGACGATCGAGGCCACGCTCATGAGTCCGACGGCAGTGCCCAATGAAACGGCCGCAATGCGCTGCGCCCAGTCGCCGAGCAGGAACACCGGTACGGCGCCGAGCCCGGTGGCCAGCGCGGTCGCGCTGCCGGCCCAGCGCGAGAACCGCGACCTCCATGAGGAGGTCCTTACCGCTCGATCAGGTAGTGATCGAGGGCGTAGCGGACCAGCTCGGCGCGGCTCGACATGCCGAGCTGGACCTTCGGCGTCGGCTCAGGCGCCCACGTGCTGGTGAACTCTCTGCTGGAGTCGGTGCGCGAGCGAACCGAGCACCCCCCGCGCCCGTGATGACCGTTGGGCGCGCGCGGTGTGGTGGATAAGGGCGAGCGACCGCCGAACTCGTTGAGCGCACCGCTTGCTGCGCCGTGGTGCCATTCGTGGTTCCATGTTGCGCAGATTTGGGCCGATCTGAGAGCACCTCAGCCGAGCTGTCATGCAGCGACAGGCCTGAGGTCACGGTCCGAAAGGACGACGCCCGAGCGTCCCACAAGCCCCACCCGAACACGCCCGCTTACGCAAGCCCAAACGAACGCGCAGCCGCCCGCGCGCGTGACACCTGTCCGTCGTCCGGAGCGATCGTCTGGGCAGCCTCGGTCGAGACGCTCGCATCTCGCACGCGAAGCAGGAGCGGATCGAGCGAGGCCCTGAAGTGTTCCTCAGCAGGGCACGCCGAGCGCCCGGCGCGCGAGTGGCGGTCGCAGCGGCCATCGGTTGCACCGGTGGCGGCTGACCGGCTTTTCCGGGACCGGGTAGCGTGCGGCGCGGTGTCGACCGTCGACCTCCACGGACAGCGCGTCGCGTACCACCAGTTGGGGCAAGGCCCCGCGATCGTCCTGATCCACGGGATCACCTCGAGCTCGCGCACCTGGCGTTCGGTGATGGACGGGCTGGCCGAGCGGCACACAGTCATCGCGCCCGACCTGCTCGGTCACGGCCGCTCGGAGAAGCCGCGCGGCGACTACTCGCTTGGCGCCCACGCCAGCGGCGTGCGCGACCTGCTCGGCGTCCTCGGCATCTCCAAGGCGACCGTTCTCGGGCATTCCCTGGGCGGCGGCATCGCGATGCAGTTCGCCTACCAGTTCCCCGATCCGCTCGAGCGGCTGGTGCTGGTCGGCAGCGGCGGCCTCGGCGAGGAGGTCAGCCTCATGCTCCGCGCGGCGACGTTGCCGGGCGCCGAGTTCGTGCTTCCCCTCTTGTTCAGCCCGGTCACGCGCACCGCGGCGCGCGCCGTTGCGTGGGCGCTCCGGTTCCTCGGAGTGAAGGGGAGCGCCAACATGCACGGCTTGGCGGAGGGCCTTGACTCGCTGGGCGACTCCGACGCCCGCCGCGCGTTCGTCCACACGGCGCGCTCGGTCATCGACCCGAGGGGCCAGCGGATCGACGCCCGCCACCTCCTCTATCTCTCCGAGGAGGTTCCGACGATGCTGATCTGGGGCGAGAAGGACCCGATCATCCCGCTCGACCACGGCCGCCGCGCGCACGAGCTGATTCCGGGCAGTCGATTCGAGGTCTTCCCGGGCGCGGGCCACTTCCCATTCAACGACGACCCCGAGCATTTCGTCGAGGTCCTCACCGACTTCATCGCGTCCACACCCCCGGCGGAACCGAGCCAGGAGCGGATCGACGCCCTGCTGCGCCGGGGCAGCGGGCACTCCGGGACGTAGACACGTGCCCCGTCCTCGGGGAGACGAACCGATCTCGCGTCTACCGCTTCCACCGGCGACGCAGGATCAAGGTGCGTCTCGAGTGGCGATTACTGATGATGACCCACAACCTCGCAAAGGTTCACCGTCACCAAATCGCCGCGGTGGGGGCCTGAAACGGTCCCCCACAAGGCGACACCGCCGCACACAGCGGGCACGTCACCAACGAGGGACCACCAACCTCCTCGGAACCCGAGCCACCCAGCGCTCCGTGCGACAGCCTCCGTCCCGAGCAGGTGTCCGGCGCCCGCCCTTTCGCGCTCGCTAGGAGCAGTCCGCAAGCCGCTTCGCCGACGGCTGCTAGAGCCAAACGGTACGCGGCTCAATTTCGTTCTCGAGTGGCGCGATCGGCCCGTCGAGCGTCCCCTCATTCATCGGCCTGGCTTCGGGCAGGCGAGCGCATGACTCCGAATCCATTTCCGTAAGGGGGGCGGACCGGCAGCAGTGACCGCTGCCGGGCTCGGGAGGTCGGCGGGGACGCCGGCGAGGTCGCTTTCCGGCAGAGCCAGACTAGTTGTGAGTCCTAGCCTCGTTGTGTAGTTCGGCGAGGCGGGTTGCGGGGGGTTTGCGGCCGAGCGATCGGTGCGGACGGTGGTGGTTGTAGGTGTGGAGCCAGGGGGCTAGTGCGGCGGTGCGTTCGGCTGAGCGGCCGTAGACGCGAGCGTAGGCCCACTCGTTGATCAGCGTCTGGATGTAGCGCTCGATTCTCCTGTG
The DNA here is from genome assembly GCA_963762265.1 of uncultured Thermoleophilaceae bacterium. Taxonomy (GTDB): domain Bacteria; phylum Actinomycetota; class Thermoleophilia; order Solirubrobacterales; family Thermoleophilaceae; genus JACVRW01. The sequence continues at coordinate 7,402 of CAVXKC010000003.1, forward strand.
TCAAGCGGTTCATGGCGGGGGTGTTGTTGGCCCATGCGTGGAGGTGTCGGTAGAGGACGTTGGCGAGGTGGCGTTTGAGCGCGCGTCGGGTTGAGCCGGGCTGGGTTTCGCGGAGACCGGATTGATTGGTTCCCTCTGTTCATGAGAGGGAGATTTCCAAGGTACTGGTCTGGCTCAGCGTCTCGAATTCCGACGGTGGCAGGTCGCCGAGCGCTTGGTGGAGCCGGCTGTTGTTGAACCAGCCGATGTACTCGACGACGGCGAGCTCGAGTTGCGAGCGTGAGCGCCAGACGCGGTCGGCGATCAGCTCCGTCTTGAAGCTGTCGACGAAGCTCTCGGCCAAGGCGTTGTCGTAGGCATCACCGACCGAACCGACCGAGGCCAGGACGCCGTGATCGGCCAGCGTCTGGGTGTAGTCGATCGAGGTGTATTGGCTGCCGCGATCGGAGTGGTGCACCAGCGCGACGTCGGCGCCCGGCCCGCGTTGCCAGAGCGCCATCCGCAGCGCGTCCAAGACGAGCGTGGTGCGCATGTGGGCGGCGAGCTGCCAGCCCACCAGCTTGCGGCTGTAGGCGTCGAGCACGAAGCTGAAGAACAGCAGGCCCTCCCAGCACCTGAGATAGGACAGGTCGGCGACCCAGAGCCGGTTCGGCCGGTCGGCGCTGAAGTCGCGCTGCACCAGGTCAGGCCGGCGCCGGGCCTGCGGGTCGGGCCTGGTGGTCCTCCAGGGCTTCCCTCTGCGCTTGGCGCCCTCGATCCCGTGGGCGCGCATCAGCCGCTTGACCCGATCGCGGCCGACCTGCTCGCCGGCCCGCAGCAGCGCCTTCCACATCCGCCGGTAGCCATAAGCGAAGTAGTTCGTGGCGTGCAGCTCATCGATGCGGCCAAGCAGCCGCTCGTCCTCCACGGCGCGAGCTGACTGCTTGCCGGTAGCGCGTTGATAGTAGGCGGACGCCGACACGCCCAGAGTCCGGCAGATCGGCTCGACGCCGAAGGCGTCCTTCTTCTCATCGATGAAGGCGCTCACTTCGGACGGTCTGCGTCGAGCTCGGTCGCGAAAAACACCGCGGCCGCCTTGAGGATCTCGTTGGCTCTGCGCAGCTCATAGGACAAGGCGATCGCGGCGCTCCTCCACGATGCGGCCGAGGACCAGGGCGGCCGGCCAATGCTCGCCCGGATCGAGGCGCGCTTCGGACACGATGTCGCCCGCATCGTCGACGCCTGCTCTGACACGCTCGAGACGCCAAAGTCCAACTGGCGCACACGCAAGGAGCGCTACATCGCCTCGATCACCCACAAGCGCCCTGACGAGCTGCGCGTATCACTCGCCGACAAGCTCTACAACGCACGCGCGATCCTGCACGACCTGAACGCCGTCGGCGACGAACTCTGGGATCGCTTCAAGGCAGAGCGCGACGAGACGGTCTGGTACTACCGCGCGCTCGCCGACGCGTTCCGCGCGGCCGCTCCCGGCCCGCTCGCCAACGAGCTCACGCACGGTCGCCGAGTTGGAGCGCCGGGCGGGATGAGTGTGCGCGGTTCCGTGGTCGCGCCCTACGCCGAGTCGCTGCCGGACCTCAGCGCGGGTTCATGGCGCCCCGGCCAGTATCCAAGGATCGGCCGGATCGATGGCCGCTTCCGCAACCGTGCGCTCGCCGGCCACCGTAAACGAAGTGCTCCGGCAAGGAGCAGTCAATCCCACCCTGACGGAGCACCCGACCCTCGTCTGTTACCTCGTCATGACCCGCCCGCGGGGCGGCGCCTGGACGCGACGGCTTGCGGTGGCCCCAGCGCGACGGCCTGAAGTGCTGGCTCAAGAGCGCGCCAAGCGAGAGCGCGACTCGGAAAGCGCTTCAGCTCCCAACACCAAGCGGCGCTCGCGCGGCACAACGAACTCGGTGTTAGTCCCTTCCCGTTTGCGCTGACACAAGCCCGGCGTCAGTTAAGCATTCCCGGGCTCCTGCTTTTCGTCGACGAGAGCGAGAACGTATGTCGCGGCCACCTGAACGACCGGTTGGACGAACTGCGTGCGCATCCAGCTGCTAGCAACTCACGCTCGCTTCCGCCAAGCGAAGCGACAGCGTGGCGGTAGCGACGAGACGGTTGGAAGTCGTCCGTTCCGACACTGATCTGAGCGGGCGGCCGGACTACTGCAACCACCGGCGAAAGGAGGAGTCGCCGCCTGCGTCACCGGTCCCGCGCCTCAGTGCCGAGTCGCATGGAAGGCGGGAGCGCGGGCGGAAGGGCGATCGCTGCAGAAGCGCAGCGAGAACGGACGGCGCGGTGTCCGACGGGCATGGGCTAATTGTCTTCATCACAATGGCTTCCCCGGTCCATCCGCGCGGCGCGGGCCCAGCGGCTTCCCGCCGACCTACGCCGCGTGCACCGCGCTTCTTCTCCTCGCTCCGCGGCTATCAGCGTTCGTGGCTTCGCGGCGATCTGATCGCCGGCCTCACGGTCTGGGCCATCCTGGTCCCACAGGCGCTGGCGTACGCGAGCATCGCGGGTGTGTCGCCGGTCGTAGGCCTCTACGCCGCCCCCGGTGCGCTCGTGCTCTACGCCGCCCTGGGCAGCTCGCGTTACATGGTGACCGGGCCGATGGCGGCGACGGCGGCCCTGTCGGCGGCCACGGTCGCCGACTCATCCCGGCCGGGGACGGCCGCTTCGCTGCGTTTACCGCCGGCCTCGCGATCACAGCGGGCCTTGCGGCGCTGGCCGCGGGCCTGGTGCGCCTGGGCTTTCTGGCCAACTTCATCAGCCAGCCAGTGCTCAAGGGGTTCATCATCGGCCTGGCGCTGACGATCATCGTCGGCCAGCTGTCGACGCTATTCGGCATCGGCCGAGGCACCGGAGACTTCTTCGAACAGGCTTCGCATCTCGTCACGCACCTGGGAGACACGCAGGGACTCACGCTGCTCGTCGGGACGGCGTCGCTCGCGCTGATCTTCGGGCTGCGCCGGCTGGCCTCGAGCGTCCCCGGGTCGCTGGTGGCGGTCGCGGTTGGGATCATCGCTGTCAAGGCCTTCGGTCTGGGCGTACCCACGGTCGGGGCGATCGGCAGCGGGCTGCCATCGTTCGGGTTGCCCGACATCGGGCTCAGCGACGCGGGCGGCCTGGCCGCCGGGGGCATCGGCGTGATGCTCATCGCGTTCGCGGAGGGGTTGGGGGCGGCGAAGACCTATGCCGCCCTGAATCATGAGGAGATCGACGCGGACCGCGAGCTGGTCGCACTGGGGAGCGCGAACATCGCATCGGGCCTATGCAGCGGCATGGTGGTCGCCGGCAGCCTCTCCAAGACCGCGGTCAACGTCTCCGCCGGCGGGCGCTCGCAGCTGTCGGCGCTCCTCGCCGCAGCACTCGCCGTCGTCGCGCTGCTCCTTCTCACCGGGCTCTTCGAGGATCTCCCCACGGCTACGCTCGCTGCCGTCGTCATCGCGGCGGTAGCCGAGCTCGTCGACGTGCGTGCGCTGGTCGCGCTCTACAACACGTACACCAAGCGCCTCGGGCGTCAGTACGGCTGGGTCGCCCGCCCGGACTTCATCGCCGCGATCGCCGCGCTCCTGGGTGTGCTGGTGCTCGGCACCCTGCGGGGGTTGTTCGCCGGCATCGGCGTGTCACTGCTGCTCCTGATCTACCGCGCCTCGCGGCCGTACGTCGCGGTGCTCGGCCGCACCCCCGGCCCGGACGGCATCTTCCGCGACGTCGAGCGCCACAGCGACGCCCGGCCCCTCGACGACGTCGTCGTCCTACGGATCGAGAGCGGCCTGTACTTCGCGAACGCCGACAACGTCCGCTCGCACATTCTCGACGCCGGTACCCGCGATGGGGTGCGGGCGGTGATCCTCGACGCCGAGACCACCCCCTTCGTGGACGTCAGCGCCGCAAGGATGCTCGCCGACACCCGCGACGAGCTCGCGGCATGGGGGGTTCGCCTGGTGCTCGCGCGCAACGTCGGCCAGGTCCGCGACGTGCTCCGGAGCACCACCGGCGACAGTCACCTGACCGCGTCCTATCCGACGATCGACTCCGCCATCCAGGCCGTCGGCGTGGCGGCCGCGGCCCGGCCGCTGGGACAAGGTGGCACCAGCCCCTGACCGGCGCACGCCACTGCGGACCCGCCCGTAAGCGCGGCGCGCCGCTTCCGCAAGGGACGAATCTGAGCAGCGGCCGACACGCGACGCGGGCTGAAGCACAGCAGCTCCTTTGAGAAGCGGGCGTCTCGACTGGCCTCGAGCCCGCGCTCGCTCCGGACGACCAGCGAGCGTGGCTCCTCTACGTCGGCTCACGAGCGCAATGCGCGACGAGCGAGAGCACGCGATCGTCGTGCGATCGATAGGACTCACGGTCTAGCGCGAGATCGGGGCCATCCGACGCGAGGTCCGGCTCGACCGCAGGCGAGTAGAGCACGGTATGCGGCGGCGGCCTCAGTCGAAAGCGCTGCAAATCGGCCCACTTCTCCACTTCTCAGGTCTGAAGCGGAGGGGGAGGGATTCGAACCCTCGGTGGACCTCACCGCCCACAACGGTTTTCGAGACCGTTGCGGTCAACGCCGTGGTACCAACCGGGTACCAACGTGAGCGAAACCCGGGGCGCTCCACGCATCCTTAGGCCGCTTACCAGAGCGGTATCAACCCAAGCTGACCCGACCGCGCCGTTCTCATTACCCGAAGGTCGCGGGTTCGAATCCCGCCCCCGCTACTCCCGGAAGCCCTGCTAATCGCGGGGCTTTCGTCGTTCCGGCGCCGAGGCCAGGGAGAGCCGGGGCATCAATGGGGCAGCAAATCCGATGCTGACCCCGGTCGAGCACTGCTTCGCGACGCCGGAGTGGTCGCAGCGGATCGGCCTCCCGGCGATCCCGCACGGCTTGCTCCTGGCGGTTGACGAGACGGGCGAGCGCTGGACGCTGGTCACCGAGGACGTGGCCTACCTCGTGCGAATCGCTGAGCCCTCGAAGACCGAGACGCACATCGAGAGCGCGTACTTCAAGTGCTCGGCGCCCCGGCTGGCCGGAGGACTGGTGAGCCCGTTGCGCTCGTGCTTGAAGTGCGGCGCCCTGATCCGCTCCGGGAGCTACTGCCCGCGCCACCGGCCGAGCAGGTTCAACCCGAAGCGCCGGGTAGTCACGCAGCCGAGGGCTGTCGTGGCGAGAATGGCGGTCCGCTCCTTCGCAGTTGGGGTTCGTCGGGCATCGGCCGAGTCGAGCGAGCATGGACATCAAGACCCGCCCAGGTCATCGTTCCAGACACGGCCGGACCTCCTCACTGATCAGGGGTCAGCCGCAGCCATCTCTCCGGCGAGACAAAACCCCCGCGAGGAACGTCCGGCCAACTACTCCGGCGGTCAACCCACACCGTGCGACCGCCCATAGGGTCTAGGTCGTTGATTTTCGCGATGCGACGTCGACGTTCGTTGGGACCTCCACGCCAACGTCCGAGTCGATGTCGGTGTCGACGTTGACATCCACGTTCACCACCACGACGCTGCGCACGAGGCCCTTCATTGCTTCGTTCTGGGCGTGGAAGATCGCCTGCGCCATCTCCAGCCCGGACTCGACGATCTCACGTTGCCTAGCCGGACCGGGCACCACCTTTTCAACCGTCTCGACGAACTCACGCAGCGTCTCGATCGCGGTCTCCTCACCGGTCCTGACCAGCTCGAGCCACTGGTCAGACAGCTTCGTGGTCTTCTCGTCTGTGGTCCTCTTGGCAACTGCGGTTTTCTTGGTCGGCATCTCGACCTACTTCCCCTCGCTGGACGCACCCAGCGACTCGCCGGCGCTGTGCACAACCTTGCGCGGGAAGTCGTACTGCGTCGTCACAAGCCGGTCCGCCATCTTCAGCGCGGAGTCGACGATCTCCTCCCGCCCGGAGGGATTCTCTCCCGGGAGCGTCTTGTCAACAGTGTCAAACTTCCGTGCCGCCTCGATCGCGGCCTGTTGACCTTGCTTGATCTCCTCGAGCACCTCGTCAGACAGCTTCATGGGCCTGTCGAGCTTTGCCACGTGAACTCTCCCCTTGCGTCGTTGCTGCTGCATGCAGCGAACGTGCAGCGATCATAGCTCGGCTGAGGCCGGGTTCCACGGAGACGCCGAACCCACCGCACCCGGCCGTGGTACGCGGAGCCCTGCGTTGCTCTCGACGAGCAGTCGGGCGACCGTTAGGCGATCCCGAAGACAGCCGTCAGGACTCTCCTGCCGCGCGCTTGGCCGCGAGGTTGCATCGCCGCTCTCTCTGATCGGAGCTCGTTGTGAGCCTGCCATTGAACGGCGCCCGCGCATCCGCGGAGCGCACTGATTTGCCCGCGGGCAACTACGGGTCCGCGGCGACCATCGATGTCCACGGGCTCGGACGACGACGTCCGCGCTTCCGCAATTGCTGACGGAAACGAGCGTGAGGTGACCGTCAGTTCACACGCTCGCAGCTCGCAGAGCGATAGCGGCGCGTGACTACCGCCAGCCGTCCTCCGGAGCGGATCGCGCACGTCGTGATGCTGCTGATGTACGGGTAGGAGGCTGTCCTGTAAAGAGCCGCGGCGCTTCTCATTGCTCACGGGCGGGGGCCGGCCGCCAGGGAGGCTGTCGGGTAACGGCTGTGGCGCGTGGTCGATGGTCGCTGGCGTACGCCTCGCGTCCGGCCCGCGGGCCGCGCCCGCGCTCCGGGCCCGGGTCGCCGTTCAGGTTGTTGCTGGCGGCGAGTCGGTGGTGGTGCAGCCTGCCAGCGATACTGAGCCTGATGGCTTCCGTGTTGCCGCCATTTGTCGAGGCGCTGCCCGACGGGGTTATCCGTGTGAGTCTGCCGACGCCGTTTCATGTGGGGCGCGTCAATTGCTACCTGCTGGTCGACCCGCCGGTCACCGTCATTGACCCCGGCACCCTGCAGGCGGGCTCGATCGACGAGCTGGCGGCTGTGCTGGCCTCCAGCGGTCTCGGCTTCGGCGACGTTGAACAGATCGTCGTCACGCACGCGCACCCCGATCATTTCGGTGCCGCAGCCGCTATCGCCGCCCGCTCGGGCGCACGGATCGTGTGCGGTCTCCCCGAACGCGCGGGCCTGCTGGGGCCGAGAGACTCCCAACAGGCACGCGAGCTTCTGGTTGGGCTCGGCGTGCCAGCAGCCGCGGCGCGCTCGCTAGTGGCTGTGACCGACGCCGCGCTCGAGCGTCTGGTGGGGTGGGCAGATCCGAGCGTCGTTGTGGGTATCCGGGATGGCGACCTCCTGGCCGCGGGCGGTCGTCAGCTCGTGTCTGTGATCAGCTCCGGGCACGCCGAGGGTCATCTGTCTCTGTGGGACCCCACGGCCCGTGTCCTGTTCAGCGGCGATCATCTTTTGGCCCGGATCATCCCCGTCCCCAGCCTCGAACGCAGCGATGGGGCAGGCCGCCGTCACAGCTTGGTCGAGTACCTGGCCGGCTTGCCACGCTTTGTTGCCTTTGATCCCGCTGTCGTGCTCCCCGGTCACGGCCTTGCCTTCACAGAGATGGCCGTGCTGGACGCCCGGCTGCGCTCCCACAGCCGCCAGCGGGCAGACGACATCGCGGCAATCCTTCTCGAACGGCCGGCGACGCCCTTCGAGATAGCCCGCCGGCTCCAATGGCAACCAGAGGGGGCGAGACTGCTCGCGGGCCTCGCGCACGTGCAGGGGCATCTGGGCCTTCTGCAAGAGACTGGCCGCGTCACCCCGGTCATCACCGGCGGCGTGGCGCGTTACCAGCTGCGCGTTTGACCGCCGTCCGAGCGTCACCGGGGCACCAGAGGGTGCCGGCCCGCAGACGATGCTGTGCTCACGCGCGGCCCAGAGCCGCGGACTGGATGCTCCCGATCCACGTAGGGCCGTCGACGAGTCTGCGAGCCGGGCGTACGCGCCGAGCGACGGCGACCGAAATGGAGCGCGAACCGTCGCCGTTGACATCGCGAGGCGTTCCGCCAATATCGTTCCGGATGGCGCGTGGCGCACCGCCGTCCCATTCTGTTCTCCCGTGCGCCGTCGGAGGGGACATGCCGAAGTACGCACTATTTTTCACCTACACCCCCGATGCCTGGGATGCGATGGTCGAGAACCCTCGAGACCGCGCGTCGCAGGCACGCGCCATCGTCGAGGCAGCCGACGGCACGATGGAGGCGGTCTACTGGATGTTCGGACCCCACGACGGTATTTGCCTCTATGACGCCCCAAGCCCGATTAGCGCGGGAGCGATCAGCGTCGCCGTAGGCAGCACGGGGACCTTCAAGCACCTGGAAACACACGAGTTGCTCACCCAAGACCAACTGACCGAACTGCTGGCGACCGCTCGGGAGTGCAGGCGCCGGTATCAGCCCCCGGGGCGGCCGTGAACCTAATCGCAGGGCGGCGCACCGCTGCTTTCGCGCCGAAACCAGTAACGCGCTGGAGGGGGCGGAGGGTACGGCCTTTCGTGGCCGGCCCTAAGCGCGCCCAGGGCGAGTAGCTGCCAGCGTCCGTCCGACGGCGAGGTCACGCGCCGACGCCTGGCCGCTGGACGACGAGCTGCGCGCGACCGCGGCCGCGTGGGGCATCGCCCCCGAGCGCGACCTCGTGCTCGTCTGAGTCCTACGCGAACAGCGGCCGCAGGTGGTCGTTCAGGAACTTGCCGTCCGGATCGAGCTCCCGCCGCACGGCGATGAAGTCGGCCGCGCGCGGGTACCGCTCGTGCAGCTCGTCGGCGGTCAGGTAGTGGATCTTGCCCCAGTGCACGCGGGCGTCGAACTGGCCGAGCACGGCGTGCACCTCGCGCAGGTAGGGCTCGTAGTCGGTGCCGGGCTGCCCCGAGACGGAGATCACGAGCGTGTCGCGGTGGTACGAGTGCGACAGCCACGCCTCCTCGCGGCGGACCGTCCGCACCTCCATCGGGAAGATCGACAGCGGCAGCCGCGACAGCATCAGCTCGCGCATCGCGCCGAGCATCGCGCGTTCGCCGACGCTGTAATGTCGCGATGGTGACCGAGCCCGCGGCTCGATGACGTTGCTGGATCAGGTCGACGGCCTTACGGCCGCCGACGTGATGCACCGGCACCTCACAACGGTGCCCGCGACCGCGACGGTGGGTGACGTGCGGGACTACTTCGCCGTCAGCCCGTCGCGCCAGCTGGCGGCCATCGTTGATGGGTTGCGCTATGTCGGGTCGATCGCGCCAACGGCGATCGGCGAGGACGTCGATGCGTCCGCCTCGGCGTTGGAACATGCGACGTATGGCCCGGTCGTCGACGCGCAGACGAGTGCGATCGAGGCGCGCGATATGGCGCTCAATCAGCCCAGTCGCCGGCTTCCAGTGATCGACGAGGGCGGCGAGCTGGTCGGCATCGTAGCGATCAACCGACGGCTCGACGGCTTCTGCGGCGCGTGATCGGGCGAGCGAGCGCTCGCTCAACCACGGTTCAGCTAGCGGCCGCCGGATCGTGGACACGGGCACACGTCATGGTGCCGTTCGTGGTTCCATGGTGAGCGGACGGCGGAGCCGCGCGCCGTTCGAGGTGAGCGTCGGCGCTAGCGTCCGTGTTGGCATACCACCATGAGCTCAGGATCGGAAAGAAAGCGGCGCCTTCGCGAGAAACGCCAAGCCCAGGAGCAGTCACGCGAACGACGCGCCCGACAGCGACGCCGCCTGAAGCTGCTCGCTGCGTCGGCTGCCGTTGCCGCCGTGCTGTTGGTGGTCGGGATCCTGGTCAGCCAAACCGGCGGCGGCGGCGACAAGAGCGGACTCGCTGTGGGCAAGCCGCTCGCTGGCGCCGCATCGGTGGAGGCGCTGTTCAGAGGCATTCCCCAGCAGGGCGCCATGCTCGGCCGCCCCGACGCCCCGGCGCGGATGGTGGAGTTCGTCGACCTCCAGTGCCCCTTCTGCGCCCAGTACACGAAAGACGTTCTTCCTCAGCTTGTACGGCGCTACGTCCGAACCGGCCAGCTCAGAATGGAACTGCTCCCACTCGCCTTTATCGGCGAAGACTCGAACGAGGGCGCATCCGCCGCGGCTGCCGCCGCGGACCAGAACCGCATGTGGCAGTTCGTTGATCTCTTCTTCCTCAACCAAGGAGATGAGAACAGCGGGTACGTGACCCCCACGTTTGTGCAGCGCGTGGCGAAGGGAGCGGGCCTCAATGCGGGGCCGGTGGTGCGGGCGTCGACCGATCAGCCGCCATCGCCCCTGCTCCAGCGCGCCGAGGCCGACGCCGCCCGCTACGGCGTCAACTCGACCCCCTCGTTTCTGTTCGCCGCCCGCGGCCAGCCTCTGCGCGCCATGCAGATCAGCCAGCTCGAAACGAGCGAATTCAGCAGCCAAATCGACGCGGCGCTCGGAGGATGAGCGAGCGACGGCTGCGGATTGCGATCGCGGTCGCGGGGCTGGTAGGCGTCGCCATCAGCGGCTACCTGACCTACGTCCACTACGCCGATGTCGCGCCCATCTGTACCGGCTCGGGTAGTTGCGAGAAGGTTCAGAGCTCCCGGTACGCGGAGCTGGCCGGCATCCCCGTGGCCGTGCTCGGCCTCGCCGGCTACTTGGCGATCGTGGCCACCGCGTTCGTCACCGGCGAACTGTCACGTATGGCCGGCACCACGCTCGCGCTCGCCGGATTCGGCTTCAGCCTCTACCTCACTTACCTCGAGCTATTCGTGATCGACGCGATCTGCCAGTGGTGTGTCGCGAGCGCCGTGACGACCGCAGTCCTCCTTGGGCTGACCCTGGCAAGAACGCTACGCGACGACCCAGTCGGTGATGCCGGCGCTCCCCGGCGCTGAGCGTCGAGCGGTGCAGACCAGCAGTCGGGGACGACAGGTGGAGAGCCCAAGAAGTGACCGGGCAAATCAAGAGCGGGCAGTGGTTCAGTTCGTGGTTCCATGTTGAGCGGACATGGGCTGACCTGAGAGCACCGGAGCCGAGCTGTTAAGCAGCCGCAGGCTTGGGGTGTGGCGGTTCGGGCGATCTCATGACCCGAAGGTCGCGGGTTCGAATCCCGCCCCCGCTACTCCCAGAGCCCCTGCTAACGCGGGGGTTCTGTCAGTCCGGCGCCGCCGAGTGCGGCGCACGTCGGTCACAATCCGGTCACGTTCTGGTTCGAAGCACCGGAGCGCAGCAGGAGCGGGAAGAGGCCGAGCACGTCATTAACGCCCCCAACCTTCCGGGGCTCGCCGGGGAACGGCGACGCAACTTGCGATGGACCCGAGAGTGGACGCAAAGCAGGCTCTAAAGGACGAAGAGGACGGGCTCGCGAAGCGGTTCCCCGGTGGAGGGCCGGGCTGAAGGCAGCAGTTACTCCCGGAGACCTGATCCCGCCACGCGAGCCGAGGTAGCGGAGAGCCGCGCGCGAAGCAACGCTCAGCGCCGGCAGGCGCACGTGCGTCGCGCGGCGCGGCGGTGCCTTATCCCGGGCCCAGCTCGGCCTTGATCTCGCAGCGGTCGATCGAGGTGCGCGTCCCCGGCGTATCCGCCGGGTCCATCTCGTCCAGGGGGCCCTCCGCTGCGGCCATGTCGTCGGCCGTTTCGAAGAGCTGGATCACGACCGCGGTGCGCTGGTCCTCGTCGTGGAGAATCTGGACGGCCTTGGCGGGGATGTCCACGGGCGCTCCCTCACGGGCCTTGACCTCGTCGACGCGCCCTGCCAGGTGATCCGGATCGACGTCAGTGAACCTGACCACGCGTGCGTACATGGATCCTCCTTCGGTCGCCGGTGAGCAGAAGCTACACCGTGATCGCCTAGTTCGAGCGGCCGGATCGGTGCTCGTCGTTGCAGGGCGCGTGCGCTCCGCTGCGGATGGCGCGGCGTACCGGTGGCGTGCGCAGTTCGCGCAAGGCAGGAGCGCTCTCAGGTCGCCGGCATCAGTCCGAGCTGGCCGAGCAGCTCGGCCTGATCGAAGTAGAGATGTTCCGAGGCCAGTTCGTCGCCGCGAACCTGGTAGGTCGACATCCAGCGGAAGTCGACCTGCCGTCCCGTGGCCGCGACGTCCCCTGCCGGCGTGCGCATGACACCGGTGTGCGTGCCGATGAACCGGCCCTCGGCAGCGACGACGGATCCTTCGGCGAGAAGGCCCGACGTCTCTAGACGCCCGTCCGGAAACGCGTCCCAGAACACACCGAGGAAGCCCAGAACCTCCTCGCGGCCGTGAACCGACGCGTTCGGTGCGACGAACTCGGCGTCGTCGCTCCACGGATCGGCGTCCGCGTCCCGTGCGTTGAACGCCTCGACATGCCGTTCGACGACGCGCTTGGGATCAGCCATCAGGCCGTACCTCCTATCGGTTGCCGTGCGCGGATACTCGCACTCTGCGACGGTCTCCTGACAATCGGTGGCGAGCGCCGCCCCGGGCTTGCGCTTCGCGTGAAAGCAGTACGGCGTCTTGTCTGGAGCAGAAACGCACCGCGAGCTGCGCCGTGGTTCCATTCGTGGTTCCATGTTGAGCGAATCTTGAGGTGAGGCCATTCGGGCGATCTCATGACCCGAAGGTCGCGGGTTCGAATCCCGCCCCCGCTAGGGGAACCGCGTTGACGTAATCTGTCGCGGAGGTCCTGCACTCCGCCGCCCTAGCGCACACGGCGCTGCGCGGGCTTCAGCTGCCACGCGCGAACTCTGGAAGCGGGCTCAGGTGCCTGGGTTCGTAGACGCCGATCTCGCCCGCGCCCGGGATCTTGAACTGCGCGATCCGGCCCCAGCCCTCGTCCTCGATCGCCGAGACGAACTCGACGCCCTTGCGCTCGAGCTCCTCGACGGTGCGCTCGATGTCATGGCACATGAGGAACAGAGCGTGATGCCCCGGGCCGCGGCCCCAGCCGGAGCCTGGGTGGACCGCGACCTCGCCCGGCGGCATGGCGAAGATCAGCCAGCCCTCGCCGGCATCGATCGCCTCGAAGCCCAGCACGTCGCGAAGGAACTCCCGAGCTCGCCCGGCGTCCTCGGCGAAGATGATCGTGTGTGCCCCAGCGATCACAGCGGGGATCGTAGCGCTGGCTGTTGCAGCGTCGGAGCTGCAGGCGGGCGACCCCAGACCGTGTCGCTGCCTCCCGATGGGATGGGGCTTGCACCAGACTGGCCGACGCGCCAGCACTGTCGCCTTGCAAGAGCGGGTCGCTGGGCTTGGAGCCGCCGCGCCGCGATCGTCGGCTGGCGCGGTCGACACTTGCCCTGGCGGTCGCCGAGGCGTATTCTCGCGCCGTCCGACGTGATCCGACCTCCGGATCCGAAGGGCGGGTGAGCGATTCATGACGATTGCCGCTACGGGACACCGCACCTCTCATCACCGCCAGGGCTGATCGTCGGCCCTCACGGGGGGCCCCGGCCCTGCCCGTCCCTCTCGCTGTACGTCCACCGGAGGTTTCTGCTTGTCGCGCCACGAGCGCACGCCAGCCCATCGCCGTACGCATGCCCGGCGCCGCGGCCCGGACAGCTTCCGCTGCTTCCGCTGCCGCCTCGACGTCCCGATGTCGGCCCCTGGCACCCAGCACCGCAACCACTGCCCGAACTGCCTCTGGAGCCGGCACGTCGACGACGACGTCCCCGGCGACCGGGCGGCTGACTGCGCCGGATCGATGGAGCCGATCGGCGTATCCGTCCGCGACGACGGCGAGTGGGCGCTCGTGCACCGCTGCACCGCGTGCTCGACCGTGCACGTAAATCGCATCGCGGGCGACGACAACCCTCTGATGCTCATGCGTCTCGCCGTCCGGCCGCTGGCGCGTCCGCCCTTCCCACTGGAGTGGCTGACGCGGATCTGAGCCTCGTTGCAGCCAAGCGGCAGCTACGAACGCCCACCGCGGCCAAGACGCCCCCTGTCGCTGGTCGCGCGAAGCGGCAGTCGGTTCAACCCCTGCCGGGTGACCGAGCGCCAAGCCTACGACCGCTCGCCCGGCTTTCGGCTCGTAGTATCGGCCCATGCAGCTGGCCAGGGCCCGGGCGATCGTCGACGACGTGGTGGCGAACGCGTCCGGCCCGGTGTCGGTGTTCGTCGCCGACGCGCACGGCGAGCTGGTAGCGGCGGCGACGATGGACGGCGCCGCGCCGGACACGCGGCTGAACGCGCAACGCAAGGCCTACACGGCCGCGCGAAGCGACGCGACGTCGACGCGGCAACTCGCCGAGAAGGCACGCGCCGATCCCGTCGAGCGCGCCAGCTTCGACCCCTTGTTCACCTTTTTCCTCGGCGGCGTCGCCGTCTTCGAGGATGACCGGAGGGTCGGCGCGGTTGGCGTCAGCGGCCTTGCTGGCGAGGACGACGAGCAGCTCGCGCTCGCCGCGATTGACCGCTCGGCGACCGTCAGACCGTGACCGCACCGCTGCGTTTCGCGCAAGGCGCTAGAAACCGGCGCCCCGTGACTGCTGACGTATGGTGGGTCACAGGCATCCCCGTTGCAGCCGACCTGTGAGACGCCCGTGGCTGATCGCCGTGATTGGCGCTTCAGCTCTGGACGTTCGAGTCGAACGCCGGCGCGCAGCGGTTCTATGAGCGGCTTGGCTTCGTCGAGCAGCGTCGCACCGACGGCCGCGACAACGAAGAGGGCGCGCCGGACGTCCTGTACCTCTGGCCCGGCGAGCACGCCGCCGAACCGCTGCAGGCCGGCGTCTCCTTCACCGTCGTCGGCCGCCGCCTGCGCGACGACGAACGGTGATGCAGACCGACGACGAGATCCTCGCTCCGCTCGACCCCGGTCCGTTCGCCGGCGGCTACCCCGACCTCGGCGTGTTCTGCGCCCGCGGCTGCCTCGAACGGCCGTGCGTTCACACCTGGTCGCTGCTCGCCGGCGTCAACGGATGGGTGAGCTCAGAGCGCCACTCGCTCCCGCCCGTGCTTCACTGGATTCGTTGAGGGCGCTCGATAACGGGCAATCTGCTTGTGTGTCAGTTGTGCCATCGCTCGCGATTCGTCTGGTGGATGTCGACGAGTACCCGATCGCGAGACGGCTCGTGGCGACGGCGTTCGTAGGGGAGCCGTTTGCCCGAGGCATGTTTGGCGAGTCGGCGCTCGCCCGCTTCGCGGGGCTTGCCTCCGACTACGCCAGGTGGCCTTCGGCACCAAACCCGATTCTGATCGGAGCCGAAACGGAGGGCCACCTCGTGGGCGTTGCCTTGGCAACGCTTCCGGGCGAATGCAAATTGTGCGATGCGTTCGACCAGTCCAAACCAACGGTCGTCACCGAGGCGGAACGAATCGAGCGGGAGTTCCAGTTGGCCTGCCGCCGTTCGCATCTGACGAATGAGCTCCCGCCCCATGCGCACATCACGACCATGGCTACCGAGCCGATGCTGCACGGCAGTGGAGTCGGACGGTTGTTGATGAGCGCTCTCGCCGATTGTCTCCGGTCCAATGAGGTCGAATGCGTCGTGCTCGAATGCATAACCAGCCGCGCCGCCTTCTATGAACACTGCGGGTTCCAACGTCTGGACGAGTTCGCCGATCCTGGAGGGCCGGATCTGCGTGCCGTCCTGATGCAAGCCGATCTACGAAGCAGCGCATAGCTGCCGTTCTGCGTCGTCACTCAACGATGCGAAACGCTGTCCGACGCGGCACTTGGCCGGCATGGGTCCGAAGTGCCAGCACGGCACGTTCGCCCGCGGTGGCCCGGGTTCGCGCGATCTCATAGCCCGAAGGTCGCGGGTTCGAATCCCGCCCCGCTACTCAGAAAGGCCCGGTGCGAAGCGGGGTGGTTGCTGCCGACTGTCTAGCGGTGCTCGGGGTTCTCGAAGTCGAAGCGGCAGCCGGCCTCCCATTCCGAGCGCTGGTTGCCGTGGGCGGGGATGCCGCCGGCGTCTTTGAGCATCCGAGCGAGGTGCATCAGGTTCCAGGTCATGAAGGTGGTGTTGCGGTTGGTGAAGTCGTTCTCTGGCCCGCCGGAGCCGGGGTCGAGGTAGCTCGGGCCGGGGCCGGCCTCCCCCATCCAGCCGGAGTCCGCCTGGGGCGGGATCACGTAGCCGAGGTGCTGGAGCGAGTAGAGGATGTTCATCGAGCAGTGTTTGGCGCCGTCCTCGTTGCCCGTGATCAGGCAGCCGCCGACCCGGCCGTAGTAGGCGTACTGACCTTGCTCGTTGAGGAGGTGGCTGTTGCCGTAGAGGCGCTCGATCACATGCGTGCAGACCGACGACTTCTCGCCCAGCCAGATCGGTGCCAGCAGCACTAGGATGTCCGCGGCTTGGACCCTCTCGTAGATCGCGGGCCAGTCGTCTTTCTCCCAGCCGTGCTCGGTCATGTCCGGTTGTACGCCGGTCGCGATGTCGTGGTCGATCGCGCGGATGATCTCGACCGAGACCCCGTTGCGTTCCATGATCCTGGCGGAGATGTCGCCGAGCGCCTGTGTGTTCGAGACCTCCGGCGAGCGCTTCAGCGTGCAGTTGATGAAGAGCGCCTTGAGATCCGAGAAGTCCCACTTGGACTCGGTCGCCAACTGCTCGTGCCTCTGAGCCAGATCGGGCATCGTCAGCTCCCTACCTTGGTCGGGCGCTCGGCCCCCTCCTGCAGGTCACGCGCTGTGGGCCAGCCGCTCCGCCGAAGGATCGCGTAGGTGTTAATGCTCATGTCGCCTCTCTCGGGATTAGAAGGACCTGCGGCGGTCCTATGTCTGCCGGGCTCCCGTGCCGTTTCACGTCGCCGCGCAGCAGCAGGCTGCCCGCTGCGCGGCGGAGCGGATGGACGACTCTCCCCGACTGGTAAGCCGACCCGGGCGCCCGGTGGTGGGCGTCCCGGGGCCCCGGTCAGGACGACCCGACCTCCATCTCCTCCATGTTCTTGGTGACGACCTTCATCGTCCGCCCCAGCTCCTCGGTCGGGCTGAACTCGACGACCTCGGTTCCGGCGAAGAGGACCGGGGTGTGCCCGGGGCCGGCGTAGTACGCGTCGCCGGCCTCGAAGACCTCTTCTAGATCTCCGCTGCGAAACGCGACCTTGCCCTTGATCACGTAGCCCATGTGCTCGCACTGGCACTGATCATTGGGGAGCCCCTTGAAGAACGGGGCAAGGTCGGCGTCCTCGGTGTAGGTCTCAAAGCCCACAGTCCAGCCACCCTCGAAGTGCTCGAAGTGGCCTTCGTAGCCTTCGACGGTCTCGTGCTCGGAAGCGGTCTGCTTCGATGCCTTTGGCATCTCCTACCTCCCTTAAGAAAAGGCTTGCTGTCCTCGCAAGACGCGGCTCGACCGTTCAGCCCTTGGCGTATTCCTCGGCCGACCGCTGCTCGAACTCGAACCCGATGAACCGCTCGTCGCCGACGACCCACGCGTCGTGGCCGGGTTCGATGACGTAGGCGTCGCCCGCACCGATCTCAAGTTCGGTTCCGTCCTCGTGCTTGACAGCTATCCGGCCGGCGTGGGCAACGCCGACGTGGCGAGCCTGGCAGCTCTCGGTCCCGGCGACGGGCTTGACGCATTCCGACCAGCGCCACCCCGGCTCGAACGCGAACCGCGCGGCGGTCGTCGCGCCGATGCGCACCACGTCCACCTGCGTCTTGTCCGGCGTCCGCGTCTCATCGGGCGAATCGAAGTCGCGTGTTTCCACACCGGCCACGGCAGCCTCCCTCTCGTCGATTGACGGTCAGATCCTCGCGCTCTCAGGGGCCACATTGCAAGTGCACCGCGCGAGAAAGGGCGGGCGCGGTTGCCGCAGCCGGCGGAGCGCCACTCGCGTCGGGTCGGGTCAGCCGGGTCCGCGCAGATCATGGAACGCCCGCATTAGCGCCTCGCGCGTCGCGGGGTCGGCTGGGGGCTCGGAGGCCTCGTGCAGCGAGCCGACGAGCCGTCGCGTGTCCTCGAGGTAGCCGGCGCAGCCGTCGCACTCGGCGAGGTGCGCCTCGAAGCGGACGCGCTCGGCGTCGGGTAGCGCGCCGTCGAGGTAATCGGTCACGAGCTCGACGAACTCGCGGCAGACGAGCGGGTCGCCGACGTTCCGGCGTCGCCACCAGCGCATCAGCGGCTCACCTCCAGCAGCGGCGCCAGTGTCGCGCGCACGTGGGCGCGCGCGCGATGCAGCAGCACGCGCTGGTTGACCTCGGTGATGTCGAGCAGCTGGCAGACCTCTTCCGGAGGCACTCCCACGAGGTCGCGGAGCGTGATCACGGCCCGCTGGGCGGGCGACAGGGCGTCGACGGCTTGGAGCAGCTGCTGGCGCAGCTCGGCGGCGAGCAGGCCGGTCTCCGGGTCGCTGTCGAGCCTGATCGGGGCGCTAGTCCAGCGACCGTCCGCGCCGAACGCCGCAGGCTCGACGGTGGGGCCGTCGTCGCTGTCGAGCGCCGAGAACGGGACACTGCGGGCGTCACGGACTGCGTAGGTGCGGGCGCGGTTGACGAGGATCCGGAAGATCCAGGTTCGTAAGGACGAGCGGCCCTCGAAGTTGCTCAGTCCACGCACCACGGCCAGCCAGGTCTCCTGCACGACTTCGTCGGCCGCCGAGCTCGTGCGGACGAACGTCCGCGCGACCCTGCGTAGCGCCCGGTCGTGACGGTCGACGAGCGTCCGAAAGGCATCCTCGTCTCCGGCCCGCAGACGCTCGAGAAGACCGTGATCGTCGTCCACCGCGTTGCCGAACCTACCGCGCGGGCGGCGCAGAGGCCACGGATCGTACGCCGCCCACGGATGTCGCTACCGCACGGGCGCGCTGTAGGGACCCGGCGACCGGTCCGGGGGCGAGGCCTCGAATCGCCCGCCGGGCCACGGCACGCCTGCTTGGCGCTCGATCCCGGGCCCGCACGGCGGGGGGACCTCGCAGAAGAGGTCGGTCACCACGACCGTGCCCGGAAACAGGCGTGCGAAGGGGTCGGAGGCGAATCGGTCGGGACGGCGCGCGACGGTCATGGCGCCCGCGAAGCGACTGGCGTCGAGCGCGAAGGTCGTGAGGCAAACGAGGTCAGGGCCGAGCAACGTCGTCCACCAGGCAAGCGCGTCGCGGCGAGCCTGCTGTACCTCCGGCTCGTCGAAGCGCAGGGCGGCGCGGGGGTCGTCAAGGGCGCACACGTGTGCGTAGGCCCCGGTCACGGGATCGCCGGCCAGGCAGCGGGGATCCACCCGAAGGCGCCGCCCGGGAGCGTGGGGGTCGGCGCTGAGCCGCTCGCCGTCGAACACCACATGTGCGAACGGCTTCACGCTTGCGGCAGGTCCCAGTCCACCCGGATGGCGCGAGTGATCTCGCGCGCGTCACGACGAAGCTCCTCGAGCGTCGGGCGGCCCGAGTACCAGTAGCCGTTGTAGTCGCGGTGGACGATGAGGTCGGGGAAGAGTGTGAAGGCGGCCGGGCGGTAGGGGTGGTGCACGGTGTCAGTGGTCTCGAGCAGGCCCAGGCGCGGCAGCCAGCGCCGATCGGAGTCAGAGAGGAAGGTGAAGCGCGCCCCGAGCCCGGCGCGAAAGGCGGCTTGTACCTGGGGCGGGTCCACGCTCACCACGGCCATTCGCACATAGGCCACCTCGAACTCGTCCTGAAGCCGGCATAGCTCGCGGAGATGGCGCTGCTCCTTGGGGCACCACCAGCCGCGAGACGTACAGAGCACCAGCGGATCGCCATCGGCGAGCTCGGAGAGGAGCCTCGGCCTGCCCGTGTGATCGGGGAGGTCGAGGTCGGGGAACGCCTCGCCCGGCCTCATCGGAGCGGCGCCCGGGCGAAGTTCACCGAGAATGCGCGACACCAGATGACGACCGTCGTGTAGCGCTCGAGGTCGACGCCGGGTGGCACGTCGTACTGCTGGTTTCCCTTGTTCCCCTTCAGGGCCCCGAGGTCCTTGAAGTCCTCCACCTCGCCCTCGTCGCGAGCCTGTCCGGCAACCAGGTAGACGCGCAGGTCGGGCCCGTTGTCCACCTCGAAGGAAGTGAGCGTAAGGACGTCGCCGCCCGCGGCCCGGCGCACGGTGGTCGCCACGCCTCTAGCGGAGTGGGCCACGGACTCGAAACGCCCGCGGGCGAGCAGCACGTTCACGGGGCGCTCGCTGCGCGCCCCGGCCTCCGCCTGCTCCTCCGCCGGAGCCGCCGGAGCGGCGGTGACCACCTTCTCGTTCACCTCATCGTCGACGAATTGCGACCGTCCGAGGTAGCCGCCCACCAGCAGCGCGGTCACGAGATAGGCACCGATCACAGCGACGGCCAGGTCTCGGCGGCGCAGGGCGATCATCAGGCACGCCGCCGCCGCGAGGCCCATCCACAGCGCGGTGAGCGCCATCGCCGCCTCGAAGTCGTTGGTGATCAGGCCGCCACTGACCCAGATGCCCACCAGCACGACCACCACGACCGCGACGGCCGCGCCGGTCTTGCTCGCGAGCGACCCCCGGCGGCGGGTCGAAGAGTTCACGTTCATCTGCCCGCAGTCACGCGCAGCGACCAGGCGTTACACCGCTGGTCCCGTAACGCCGTGCCACCGACCCGGACAGTGCGGTATGGAAGCCCCCGGATTCAGTGGCCTTCTGCTGGTCGTCGCAGTCGCGTTGCTCGCCCCGTTCCTGCTGGGTCTCTTGCCGAGGCTGCGGCTGCCGTCGAGGATGATGGCGTCGTAGTGGCTCACGAGCGGCGGGCGGAGGCTTGGTCGATCGCGTGCGCGGCCACGATCAGCCCGATGTGCGAGAACGCCTGTGGGAAGTTGCCGAGCAGCTCGTCGTTGGCGGTGTCGATCTCCTCCGCGATCAGCCCCAGGTCGTTCGCGTAGCCCACGAGCTGTTCGAAGAGCTCCTGCGCCCGGGCGACCTGCCCGGCCTTCGCCAGGCAGGTCACGAGCCAGAAGGAGCAGATCACGAACGTGCCCTCCTCGCCCGTCAGCCCATCGGCGTTCAGGCCCTCGTCGTTTCGGTAGCGCAGCACCAGGCCGTCCTCGGTGAGGTCGTCGGCGATCGCCTCGATCGTGGAGAGCATCCGCGGGTCGTCTGCCGGGAGGAAGCCGAGGATGGGCATCAGCAGCGCGGCGGCGTCGAGCTCGTCGGAGTCGAAGGACTGGGCATAGGCCTGGCGCGCCTCAGACCAACCGCGCTCGAGGACGGCGGCGCGGATCTCGTCGCGCGCCGCGGCCCATCCGTCGGCCTTGGCGTGCTCGCCCAGGTGCGGGGCGAGCCGCACGGCGCGGTCGAGCGCGGTCCAGCAGAGCACCTTTGAGGAGAGGTGGTGGCGCGGCTCGCCGCGCATCTCCCACATGCCCTGGTCGGTCTCGCTCCAGCGCCGCGCGGCGGTGTCGGCGAGGTCGGCCACGAAGGCCTGGATCTCCGGGTGCAGCTCGCCGAGGCGCTCGCGGTAGAGCCAGAGCGAGTTGAGCAGCTCGCCGTAGACGTCGAGCTGCACCTGGCCCCAGGCGCCGTTGCCGACGCGCACCGGCGCCGAGTCGCGCCAGCCGCGCAGATGCCCCAGCTCGCGCTCGCTCAGGTCGTGCTCGCCGCCGATGCCGTACATGATCTGCAGCGAGCCCTCGCTGGCGCGCCCCCCCGCGGAGCTCGTCATGAACGAGACGAACTCCTCGGCCTCGTCGGAGCAGGCGCCGATGTAGAGCGCCTCGATCGTGAGCGAGGAGTCGCGGATCCAGGAGAAGCGGTAGTCCCAGTTTCGCTCCCCGCCGACCGTCTCGGGCAGGGACGTCGTGGGAGCGGCGACGATCGCGCCGGTGGGGCGGTAGGTGAGTCCCTTGAGCACTCGCGCGGAGTGGCGCACCAGCTCGCGGTGGGGCCCCTGGTAGATGTCGTGCTCGGCCTCCCACGAGCGCCAGGCCTCGGCGGTGTCGGCTATCCGGCTGGCCACCGCGTCCGGCGCGGTCGGCTCCGGCGGGCTCTGCGCCTCGACCGGCAGGCGGCGCAGCGCGAACCCCACCCGCTCGCCCTCGGTCACCGTGAAGCTCGAGCGCATGGTCGACTCGTCGTCGACCTCGAGCGCGGCGCCGCAGCGCAGCCGCAGCGGCGACGTGCCGCCGAACGTGCGGGCGCCGTCGTCGAGCAGCCGCACCAGCGGACGGTAGAGCCCGAACTCGGGCCGCGCGGCCAGCTCCATCACGAGCTCGACCGACCCGGCGATGCCCTCGACCGAGCGCAGCAGCTCATGCGGGGCGTCGAGCCCGAGCTCGTGGCCGCGCTGCCCTTCTGCGAAGGCCATCGCGTCGAGCAGGCGCACGCTGCCGGAGTCGGTGGTGAAGGTCGTCTCGACCACGAGCGTGCCGGGGAGATAGCGGCGCTGGGTGGCGAAGGCGCCGGCGGGGCGGATCGACCAGTGGCCCGCCGCCGGGTCGAGAATGCGCGAGAAGACCGCCGCGCTGTCGTAGCGCGGCAGACAGAGCCAGTCGATCGAGCCGTGGCGGTCCACGAGCGCCGCCGAGTTGCAGTCCGCCAGCAGGCCGTAGTCGGCGACCGGCCGGAAGTCCGGGCGCAGGGTGCTCTCGGTCGCGATTTCGGGGCTGATGGTCGAAGTGTCGCAGTGCTACGGGGCGCCCGATCCGATGGAACCCATCGCGGGAGTGCCGCGGCGCCGGCGCTACCTGCCGTTGCGGTCGCGGTGCTTGCACCCCGCCCAGCAGCAGGGCCGGCGCTGGCCATCCTCCAGCTCCTCCCGGGTCCGGCGAATGCGACGTTCTCGGGTCGTCTCCTGCTTGGCATCCTCGACCCAGCAGATGAACTCGTTGCGCGCCAACGGTGTGATGTCCTTCCAGGCATCGAGTGCCGTGCCGTTGGCGATCAGCGCCTCGCGCAGGTCTGCGGGCAACTTGTGAACCACCCCACCGGGTACTCGCTGGCTGCTCACAGGACAACGGTAGCGGGGCCGGAGGCGGGCCGCGTCACCATCCCCTTACGGCATGACCCGAGTACGGAGACACCCAATCAATGACGCTCGAAGGCATCAATCCCAAGGACCTGCCCACTCCCCTGACGTACACCCACGTCATTGTCGCGACCGGAAGCAGGTTGGTATTCGTCGCCGGCCAGGAACCCGAGGATGAGCACGGCAACCTCGTCGGTCCCGGTGACCTGGCGGTCCAGGCCCGCCAGGTGTTTGCCAACATGGGCCGTGCTCTCGCCGCTGCCGGTGCCCGGCCTGAGCAGGTGACCAAGATCACGATCTTCGTCGTTCATTACCAGCGTGAGTACTTGCCGGCGATCGAAGAGGGCCGGGTGGCGCTATTCGGGGATCACAAGCCAGTCGACACACTGGTGGGAGTGGAGGCGCTATCGAGGCCCGAATACCTGATCGAGGTTGAAGCAATCGCGGTCATCGACGATTGACGGCGGGGCTGGCAGGCCTCCTATGCCGACAGATCATCGGCTGGGAGGCCGGGCGCGAACGTAGGTAGGGTGGCTGCTGGAGTCCTCGAGCCACGAAGGAAGCCGGTGAGCGCAGACCCTACGAAGGTTCTCTCTCAGGACGGGACACCGATCGCTGTCTGGCGAAGCGGCGAGGGGCCGCCGCTCGTGTTGATCCACGGCGCCGCGGCTGACCACAACCGCTGGGCTCCGGTGCTCCCGGCGCTGGAGGAGCACTTCGCTGTGCTCGCGGTCGACCGTCGCGGCCGTGGGCGAAGCGGCGATACGACTGTCTACGCGCTGGAGCGCGAGTACGAGGATGTCGTCGCGGTTGTCGAGTCGGCCGGTGAAGGCGTAAGCGTGCTGGGGCACTCCTACGGGGGCATGTGCGCGCTCGAGGCGGCATTGCTGACCGATGGGATCGGCAAGCTCGTGCTATACGAGCCGCCAATGGGGTTCCTGAAGTCTCCGCCCCATGTCGTCGACAGGCTCCAAACGCTGCTCGAGGAAGGGAGGCGCGACGAGCTGCTGGGCTACTTCATGCAGGAGGTCGCCGGCCTTCCGTCGGATCAGGTCGAATTGTTGCGGTCCCTGCCGGCCTGGGAGGCACGGCTCGACGCGGCCGACACTATTCCGCGGGAGGAGCGTGCAAGCAGGGAATACCTCTTCGATGCGAGCCGCTTCGGCGCCCTCGAGGTGCCGACGCTGTATCTCCAAGGTGGCGACAGCAGCGAGCCCTTCAAGGTGGCCGGCGAGGCGCTGCGGGGGGCTCTGCCGGACTGCCGCGTCGTGATCATGCCAGGGCAGCGACACGCCGCTATGGACACCGCCACCGACCTGTTCACCGCCGAGGTGCTGAGCTTCCTGGAGGCGCCGGGGCGGGCGGTCTGAGGTCGGTCACGCCGGTCAGGCTGGGGATCGGTTTCAGCGGATGATCCGGAAGGCGCGACTTCGCTGGGTCGATCGGTTACCGGCTGCGTCTACGGCGACCGCGAGCAAGCGGTAGTTGCGGCGCTTGAGGGCCCTGCGCTTGACCCGCCCGCTGAATCGGAGACGGTTGGTCCCGGCCACGCCGGAGTGGGCGAAGCCTCCGACCTTGACGAACCGGTGGCAGCGCTTCTTGCGCCGGTTGGAGCGCTCGGGGGCGACGCACCTGCGGCCGAGCCTGCGCCCAGACTTCTTCGAAACCAAGGCGGTCGCCGTGACCCGCTTCCTCTCGACTCGGACCACAAGGCGGGAGAGGAAACGATGGAGCCCCGCGAGCAGCTGATCCAGGATAGCCACGATGGGTGACCGCGGCTGGCGGGAGCAGGGCCCCAGCCGCGGTCAAGACGCCTGGTGGTAGGTGAGGAGGACCACTCCGGAGTCGAACCGCTTCACGTCGTCGAGCTCCATCCGGACGGTTCCCCTGTCGCCGAGCACGTGGACGTTTCCGTCGCCCCAGACGAGCGGGTTCAGGTAGACCTCGTACTCGTCGATCAGGCCCTTCTCGGCGAGGGCGTACGCGAACTCGCCGCTCCCGTGCATGAACAGGTCACCGTCGACCTCGTCCTTCAGCTTCGGGATCGAGTCCTCGAGGTCCCCCTCGAGCAGCGTCGCGTTCCACTCGAGATCGCCGGACAGAGAGTTGGACCCGACGTACTTCGGCAGCGGGTTGACCATGTCCGCCCATTTGCCTGACTGGCTCGGCCAATATCCCGCCAGCCCCTCGTAGGTCTTGCGGCCCAGCACCAGCCCGCTGGATCTCGCCTGACGCTCGAACGAGTAGTCGCCGTGGTCGCCGTCCGCCTGCACCCACTCGCCGACCGGGTCTATGACGCCGTCGACGGTGGCCTGCGTTGTCGCGATCAGCTTTCCCATCTCGATTCTCCTTCGGTCACGGGACCTCCCCTGAGCCCTCTCTACCCATTGGCCAGAGCCGCCAGGCCACCTCGCCGAACGCGAGCCCGATGAGAATCCCGAGCGAGCTGTCGGCTACGCGCTCGATGCCGATGTCATCGCCCTGGAAGTCGACAGCGCTCAGCATGAACAGGACCGTCGGGGTGATCAGCACCACGAGCCAGAAGTAGCCACGCTCATCGAGCGCGAACAGGCCGAAGGCGGCCACGGCGGCGCCCGCGGCGAGCGCCCAGGGATCGTGAGTGGCGAAGGTGATGGCGATTATCAATCCCGCGCCGGCGAAGGTACCGGCGGCGCGCTGCACGCTACGCACGCGCGTTGCCCGTTCCTCCGGCTGGAGGATCGCGAGAGTCGTGAGGGGCACCCAGTAGCCGTGCGCGAGATCGATCACGAGGTAGAAGAGGGTGCTCGCCGCCACCGCGACTCCGAGCCGCGCGGCGTGGGCCCGGAGCGCCGAGTCTTGGCCGGTAACGGCTTGCCGCACGGCCCTGAGTGAGTCACGCACAACATGCTTCGACGGCTCAGGTCCACTGCGGGCGGCGACCGTCAGGACGAGGCCTACGAGCGCTCCGAGTGAGAACCAGAGCAGCCGCTCGCCGAACGGCTCGGGGCTCGCCGGGATGCCAGATAGGACCACGAACACCGCGGCGGTCGCGAAGCCGAGGATGCTGCCCGCCCGCCCCGCCGCGCGGGCGAAGGCCCATCCGCTCACCCACAAGAGCGTCACCACGACCACGGCCCACTCGTAGTCTCGAACGACGTTCGCGAGCGTGAACGCCGCCACGGCGCTCACGGCCGCGAGCGAGCCCCACCACAGCCGTGAGCGCAGTCCCGCGCCCGGTACGCATAGCGACGTGTTCAGCCCACCGATCCCGGCGATCAGGCCGAGCGTCGCCTCGCCGGAGGCGATCCCGATCGCCAGTGGCCCGACCGTGGCGACCGCGCCGGCGATCCCCGCTCGCCATTCGAGCGCATGCTCCTCCGTGCGAAACGCCTCCTTCACGAGATCTCGCGCGGCGGACATCGTGTGCGATCTTCTCCGATCCGGCTGAGGGCACGGGCACCACGGCGCTCCGACCGTCTAGATTCGCGGAATGGGGATCGACCAAGCCCAGGGCACAGCGCGGGCACTCGAGCTGGAACGGCGCCACGGGGCACGTAACTACCACCCTCTCCCCATCGTCGTGGCGCGTGGCAAGGGTGCATGGGTCTACGACGAGCAGGGCCGCGCATTCCTCGACGCGCTGTCGGCGTACTCGGCGCTCAACTTCGGCCACCTGCATCCGCGTCTCGTAAGCGCCGCCACCGCGCAGCTCGAGCGCCTGACGCTCACCAGCCGCGCGTTCCACAACGACCAGCTCGGCAGCTTCTGCCACGAGCTTTCGGAGCTCTGCGGCAAGGAGCTGGTGCTTCCGATGAACACCGGCGCGGAGGCCGTCGAGACGGCCATCAAGGCCGCCCGGAAGTGGGGCTACGAGCGCAAGGGCGTGGCCGACGGCAAGGCGCGGATCCTTGTCTGCGACGGGAACTTCCACGGGCGCACGACCACGATCGTGTCGTTCTCCGACGACCCGCTCGCGCGCACCGGCTTCGGTCCCTTCGCGCCGGGCTTCGAGTCCATTCCGTACGGGGACGCCGCTGCGCTCGAGGCTGCGATCGACGAGGACACGGTCGCGTTTCTCGTCGAGCCGGTCCAGGGCGAGGCCGGCGTGATCATCCCACCGGACGGCTATCTGACGCGCGTGCGGGAGATCTGCACACGAGCCGGCGTCCTGATGATCGCCGACGAGATCCAGTCGGGTCTGGGTCGCACGGGACGGACCTTCGGCTGCGACCACGAGGAGGTGACGCCCGACGTCATGCTGCTCGGCAAGGCCCTCGGGGGCGGCATCCTGCCGCTCTCGGCCGTGGTGGCCGACGACGAGGTGCTCGGCGTCTTTCGCCCGGGTGAGCACGGAAGCACGTTCGGCGGCAACCCGCTTGCCTGCGCCGTGGGACGCGAGGCCCTGCGCGTCCTCGTCGAGGAGGAGCTTGCCGAGCGCTCGGAGTCGCTCGGGAGGCAGTTCCTCGAGGAGCTGCGCGCACTGCGCCACCCCGCGGTCGCCGCGGTGCGTGGGCGCGGGCTGTGGGTCGGCTTCGACCTGGCGCCCGGCGCCCCGGCCGCGCGCGAGATCTGCGAGCGCCTGCTTGCCGCCGGTGTCCTGTGCAAGGACGCGCACGAGAGGACGGTCAGGCTGGCACCGCCGCTCATCGTGAGCTGCGCGGACCTGGACTGGTGCCTCGAGCGACTCGACGGAGTGCTCGCGCGCGTCTGAGCGTCCTCGTGTCGGCGGTCGAGGCAGCGGCGGGCTGGATTGGCCCCGCTGTGCTGCGTACTTGACGGCGTGACGACGGCGGCGGTGGTGCTCGACGAGTCGCGGCGCCGGCGGCGCGGGCAGATCTACGTGGCACTCGCCGCGGTCGCCTGGTCGACCGCTGGCGTCCTGCAGCGCCAGCTCACGCTCGACACCCCTACGCAGGTCGCCGGTCGCGCCGCGTTCGCGAGCGCCGCGCTGCTCGCGTACGTCGCGATCGTGGAACGCGGCCGGGTGGTGCAGGCGTTCAGGTCCGTCGGGCTCGCCGGCGTAGCGGTGGCGCTTTGCGTCGCGACCGCGTCGGGCAGCTTCATCGCCGCGCTGAACCACACGAGCGTCGCACGCGTTCTGTTCATCCTGGCCGTCGCCCCCGTGCTCGCCGCGCTGCTCGCCCGGGTCACGCTGGGAGAGCCGATCACGCGGCGCACAGGGGTGGCTATGGCCTTGGCGCTGGCCGGCGTCACGCTGATGCTGGGCGCCCCGGGCGAGGGCAGCCTCGTGGGCGACGGCCTCTCGTTCGTCACGGCGCTCGCTTTCGCGCTGATGATCGTGATCACGCGCTGGCGCCAAGACGTGTCTATGGCGCCGGCCACCTGCCTCTCCCAGGCAATCCTGGTGGTGGTCTTCATGCCCTTCGCCAGCCCCGGGGAGATCACCGGCGACGCTGTCGTCTGGCTGGCGCTGCTCGGCATCGGTCAGATCGGGCTCGGCTTCGCGCTGCTGACCGTTGGCGCGCGGCTGATACCGGCCGCGCAGGTGGGTCTCATCACACTGCTCGAGGTCGTCCTCGGTCCCCTGTGGGTGTGGCTGGCGCTGAACGAGCGCCCTACCACGCTCACGCTCGTCGGCGGCGCGATCGTGATCGTCGCGATCGTTATCCAGACGCGCGGCGCGCCGCCATCCGAGCCGGGCGGCGAGCGGGCCCTCCCGGCACCGCACTAGGAACCCGCGGCGAGCCGTCTGGGCGATTGGCCGCGATTAGAGTACGCGCATGAAGCTGTTCAGCCAGGACAAGAAGATTGAGTCGCTGAAGCGCGCGCCGCTCTTCGAAGGTCTCTCGCGCAAGGAACTCGTCCAACTCGCCCGCCTGACCGACGACGTCGAAGTTCGGGCCGGCAAGGTGCTGTGCAAGGAAGGAGACCTCGGGCGCGAGTTCTTCGTACTCGTAGAGGGCAAGGTCGACGTCGCCAGGAAAGGCAGGCGGGTGGCGACGCTGGGCGCGGGCGACTTCGTCGGGGAGATCTCGCTGCTCGAGCCGACGCCGCGAACTGCGACCGTCACGGCGAAGACGGCGCTGCGCTTCTTCGTGCTCACGCCCAAGGCTCTCCAGCAAGTGCTCGACGAGAACCCGAGCGTCGAGCGCAAGGTCTTGCGGGCGCTCGCGCGACGAGTCCTGGAACTCTCCCGCGACCCGACGCTCGCCTAAGAGCGGCTGGGCCGCAGGCACGACTTGGTCTGATCAGAGGTAGCGGCGCTCGAGCTCGCGGTCTACACCGCGCCACCAGGCGACGCGGACCAGCAGCCCTAGGACGCGTTCGAGCGCAGCGTGGGCACCGGGCAGGCGCATCTCTCGGCCAGTCGCCCTTCGAGCACTTTGAAGCGCTCGCTGTAGGTGACGTTGGTAGTGCGGGGTGACCTTCCCGCCGGGCGCTACCTCGAGCTCGGCGAGCGTCCGCTCGCCGCCAGTCTCCTCGCTCGTTTCGAGGAAGGTGGCTGCGTCGCGCTGGACGGGGTTGTAGATCCTCCGGGGCGGTCGTCGATGGTGGTCGCGGTCATGTCGGCGCCCATGCGGGAGAGAGTGGAATAAGAGAGGGCAAGGCAGTGTGCGATGCGTCATGCGGTTGCCCATGGCGTGCGCCGCTCAGCTCAGGTCGTCGTCGGCGACCTGGACGTAGAACGCACGCGTCATTTCGGGCTCGATCACGTCGGCGATGCGCTCGTGTCTGCGCCCCTCCTCGGGCGCCGTCCGCTCCAGGAAGGCCTCGATCTCGTCGAGTTGGATATCCGTGAAGCCGATCGTCACGATCTCAAGTGGATCGTCGAGGCCCTGCCCGGTCACCACGCGCGTCGGCACGCCGAACCCACCCTCTCGGTGCCAGGCTGCACGGAAGTCCTCGAGTGTCTTGCCCTCTCGCAGCCGCCTGGTCAGGATCGAGATAACCACCGCCAAGCCGAACCTACCCCATCCGGGGTGCGTCGCGCATGACTCCGCGGGGGCGCGAGCTCAGGCCGCCGCCGCGACCGGCATGTAGTCGAGCGCGACCGCCAGCGCCGCGCGGGAGCCCGTCCCGATCGCCGCCGCGACCGAGCGCAGCCGGTCCGTGGCCGCGTCGCCGGCCGCGTAGACGCCGGCCACCGCGGTCCGGCCGTCGCCGTCGGTAACGATCGTCCCGCCCGCGGTCAGCTCGCACCCGAGCGCCGCCGCCAACCCGTTCGGCTGCTCGCGCCGAGTACGCACGAACAGCGCGTCGCGCTTCTCGACGGGCCCGGAGGCGAACTCGATCCGGTCCAGACGGCCGTCGTGGCCCGCCAGCCGGCGAATCGGCTCCTCGCGGACGCGCACGCCCGCGGCGGCGAGCGACGCCTGCCCGCCGTCACCCAGGCGCGCCGGCCCGTCCGTCAACAGGACCACGTCGCTGCTCCATCCGGACACGACGAGCGCCGAGCGGACGACGTCCGGCCCGTTGCCGTGCACGGCCAGCGCGCGGTCGCGCACCTCCCACCCATCGCAGAACGGGCAGTGGAATACCGACCGGCCCCATAGCGGCTCGATCCCCGGCAGCGCGGGCGGCTCGTAGCTCAGCCCATGCGCCAGCACGAGCGCGCGCGTGCGCAGCTCGCTCCCGTCGCACAGCTTCACCCCGAGTCGCTCGGACCCGATGTCGGCGTCGACCACGGCAGCGTCCCGCACCTCGACGGTCGGGAGGTCCACGAGCTGCTCGCGCCCGGCGCGGCGCAGCTCCACGGGCGCGACGCCGCTCTGGCCGAGCAGCCCTCCGATCGCACTCGACTTGATGTTCGCGGGCCGGCCGGCGTCGAGCACCAGCACCCGCCGGCGCGCCCTACCGAGGACCAGCGCGGCGCTCAGGCCGGCCGGGCCGCCCCCGACGACGACCGCGTCCAGCTGAGGCACCCGCGGACGCGGACGCCCGTGACGCAGACGCCGCCGCTCGCCATGGCTGACGGGCCGGAGCGAGGTGTTGGGGAGTGTGGCCACTTGGCTGGACATGGTTGATCGTTTGCACCGCGAGAGGTTCACGAATCATCGGTACGTCGAGCAAACCATTTGGCCCGCCGGACCACTGTGACACGCCTCACAGATCGCGGCCCCACCCTCTCCGGCTCCGCGCTGCGGAACAATCTGCCCGTGTTCCCGACCGTCCTCGAAGTCGACCACCACGGTACGGTTCGCGCGGTGGCGGGGCTCTTGGCATGAGGTCGCTGCGCCTCGCTCTCGTTGGCCTCGGCCTCGCCGGTCTCGCCGGGGGGCTCGTCTGTCTGCTGATCGCGGCCTCGAGCGATCACCTCGACGAGGTCCAGGTTGGCGGCGTGGTCTTCACGCCGCTGATTGGCTGGTCGTTCATCGCCACCGGGCTGTTCGCGTGGTGGCGGCGGCCCGCCAACAGCTTCGGCGCCCTGATGACGCTCGTCGGTTTCGTCTGGTTCCTGTCGGCGCTGCTCGCCTCCGACGTGCGCGGTCTGTTTGCGATCGGCGGCCTGTTCAGCGCCCTCCCTTACGCGCTTCTGCTGCACATGTTGGTGGCCTTCCCCTCCGGGCGCTTGCAGACCGGGTGGGAGCGAGGCCTGATTGCAGTCGCCTACTTCGACACGACGGTGATGCAGGTGCTCGGTCTGCTCTTTCTCGAGACCGGCACCGGTGACGAGTGCACGGGCTGCCCGTCAAATCCGCTCTTGGTCAGCGACAGTTCGGGGGGCCTCGCCGACGCGATCTTCGCGGTGCAGTCGTTGATCGGCGTGGTGGGGGTGACGGCGATCGCGATCCTGCTGGTGCGCCGATGGCGCCGCGCGTCGAGCGCCTACCGCAGCGCGCTGACGCCGGTGCTCGCGACTGGAGTGGTAACCGCTTCGCTGCTGATCATCAGCTTGGTGGGGAACCTCACCGGGATCCCCGACGGAACGGCCGAGGATGTCGTCGACGCTCTCAGCGTGACGGCGATGGCCTCGGTCCCATTTGCGTTCCTGGTCGGACTGCTGAGCTCCCGGCTGTCGCGCGCCGCGGCGGTCAGCGAGATGGTCGCTCGGCTCGGCGAGACCGACCGGCGCCAGGGCCTGCGCGACGCGCTCGCCGAGGCGCTTGGCGACCCGTCGCTCTCGCTCGCCTACTGGGTTCCCGAGCAGGGCCGTTACGTCGACGCCGCCGGCCACGCCGCCGAGTTGCCTGCTTCTGCCGGTGACACGGTCTGCACGGAGGTCTCCCACGAGGGACGGCCCGTTGCGATGATCTGCCACGACGCCTCGCTCGACGCCGAGCCCGAGCTGGTGGCCACCGTAGGCGCTGCCGCCAGCCTGGCGCTCGAGAACGAGCGACTGAACGTTGAGCTGCGGGCGCGGGTCGAGGAGCTGCGCGCCTCGCGGGCGCGGATCGTCCGAGTCGCCGATGACGAACGCCGGCGCTTGGAGCGCGATCTCCACGACGGCGCCCAGCAGCGGCTGGTCTCGCTGGCGCTCGACCTACAGCTGGCGAGCGCAAAGCTCGAATCCGACCCCGCCGAGGCAGGGAAGCTCGTGGAGAAGATGGCGAGCGAGCTCGGCGAGGCCACAACCGAGCTGCGCGAGCTGGCGCGCGGCCTGCATCCGGCTGTCCTGACCGATCGCGGGCTGGGCCCCGCGCTGGAGGCCCTTGCTGCCCGCGCTCCTGTGCCTGTCGAGCTCGCCGAGCCGCCCGCCGAGCGCCTCCCGCCGGCGGTGGAGTCGGCGTCCTACTTCGTCGTCGCCGAGGCGCTTACCAACATCGCCCGTTACGCCGGCGCCTCTCACGCAGAGGTCAGCGTCAATCACGTCAACGGCGAGGTCGAGGTGGAGATCCGCGACGACGGCATCGGCGGCGCCGACCCCGGCGCCGGCACGGGTCTGCGCGGGCTTGCCGACCGGGTCGCGGCGCTCGACGGCCGCCTGGAAGTGAGCAGCCCGCGCGGTGATGGCACGGTGATCCGAGCAGTGATCCCATGCGCGTAGGCACACTGGCCGCTGAGGCCGTGGAGTACCGCGCGGTCAGCTGGCTGCGCTACGAGGATCAGGGGGCGGAGTACGCCGAGCTCTCACTCGGCGTACGACGGTTGTCGGCGCTCAGCACGGCGATCGGCTCCAAGCCGATCCCTTATCGCATGGACCTTCGGTTGCAGACCGTCGACGACCTCATCACCTCGAGACTCGAGATCACGACACGTGGCCTCGGCTGGACGCGCGACATCGACCTGCGCCGCTCCGAGCGCGGGGTCTGGAGCGCGGAGCTCGCGTGCACGGGCAGCGTCGACCTGCCGGAGCCGGGAGGCGACATGTCCCAGTTCGAGGGAGCCCTCGATCCGGATGTCGAGCTGTGCCCGATCCTCAACTCGCTTCCCACCTTGCGCCACCGCCTGTTCGAGGGCGGAACAGCGCCGGAACTGGTGATGGTCTGGGTGGAGCTGCCCAGCCTGAGGCTGCACCGCTCGGTCCAGCGCTACTCCTACCTCGGCAAAGACGCCGCCGGCAATCACGTCGTGCATTTCGAAAATCCCGATCCCGACGGCGACGACTTCGTGGAGGACCTCACCTTCGACCGCGACGGCATCGCGTGGATCCGCGTCCTCCTCCCACGAACGCATTCCGACCGATCGGTTGCGCGCCCCAGATTGGATCGTTCCCGAAGAGGTGGAACTTTCGCCGCCCGTCGAGCGAGTAGCCGGTTAGCCCGCTGCCGGATCTCGACAGCTCGAGGAAGGTCGAGGCGAGCAGTGTGCCGGAGACGAGCACGGCGTCGGTCGTCCGCGAGTCGATCTTGCGCGCGTGCCAGCGGCGGGTGTCGATCAGCGTAAGGCCGGCCGGCGCCTCCCGCCCGCGCCCTTGGCCGGCCGAGGAGCGGAGATCGGAACCGGTGACCGCCAGCAACCCCCGGCCCAGCCAGAGCACCTCGCGCGACGGGCCCGCCACTGCGTCCGCCGCCCGCGCCCCGAGCTCGAGTGTGTGCGAGCGGACCTGCAGGGTCTGAAGGTCAACCTCGGCCACCGGCGCCTGCGCCTGGACCACGAAGGCTCGGCCGCCTGGGCGATCAACGGCCAGCCCGGGGTTCCAGGCCTGCGTCACCTGGCCGCTCGACTCCATGCCGGAGCGGATCTCGGGAAGGTCTGCCGAGCGGATCTCTCCCTCTGGCCCTACCAGCACCAGCCGTGAGGGGCCAATCGAGCGTCCGCGAGGGCCGAGCACAAGCAGGAACCCGCCGCGGTAGCGCTCGCCGGCTTGCAGCGACCCGCCGAGGGTTCGTCGCCAGATCACGCGTCGGCGCCCCGTGTCAACGCCGGCGACGATCGTGTCGCCCGCGCCGCAGCAACCCGGGGTGACCACGATGGCGAGCACCCGCTTCGCTCCGGCCCAGGTGGTGGCCACGCCGGACCCGCGCCGCGCGACCCGTACGTCGCCGAGCGCGCGCATGGCGCGCAGATCGATCAGACGAAGCTTGGCGCCGCGAGCGGTGGAGCCCAGCACGATCCGTGAACGGTCGGGGGCGAAGCTCCAAGCCAGAGGCTCGGCGGCGAGCGCGACGCGCCGGCCGGGACGTGGACGCAACGTGTCCGGGTCGACTCGGACCAGACCGAGGGAACCCCGCCAGTTGACCCCGTACAGCCGCGACTGCGTGGCGCTCCCCGGCGCCCCCATATCGGTTGCGGCCGGCCTCGCAAACAGCAGCCCGGCCAAGACCAGCAGTCCACAAGCCAGCACGCAGCGCGTCATAGCCCGACTACGTCTGCCGGTCGGATCGAGGTCCAGGGAGATCCCGTCCATGTCGATTTCGGCACTTCGATCCCGACGCGATGGGTCCCGTCTTGGACGAGGTCCTGGCATCGACGGAGGCGATGCTGTTCGGCCGGCGCACCTGGCAGGCCGCTGACGGCTCCGTTGTCGAGTTAGCGGTCCCAGCAAACGCTAACTCGACAACCGAACGCCCAATCGAGCCGGCCGCACGGGAGCGCCGCAGCAACTCGTCCCACCCCTTGTAGCCCGCCGTTTGCCCGAGCCCGAGCAAACCCGGCGAGCCACGAGCCGGCCGGCGTCGCTCAGCGCGTTCATTGTCGAGTTAGCGGTCCCAGCAAACGCTAACTCGACAACGAACGCCATCACCGGCCGCCCGGGAACGCCGCGGCGACCCGTCCCAACCCTGGTAGCCCGCCGTTGGCCCGAGCCCAAGCCAACTGGCAGACTCTCCGCCCGTGCGCCCCGCGGAGCTCGAGCTTCTGTTGCCGGCATCGCAAGACGATGTCGCGCTCGTCGCCGATCGGCTCGAGGCGCAGGTCGGGCGACCCCGGACCCTCGACAGAGTGCTGCTCGACACGTTCGACGGTCGCCTGCGCGCGGCCGGTCTTTCTGCAGAGCGCCCCGCAGGGCGCGCCGCCTCGACCACGTTGACCCTGCGTGAGCCCGGGGCTCCGGCGCGCGAGGCGGAGCTGGCGCCCGCGGCACGCCATCTCGCCGATGAGCTGCCGGCCGGCCCGGTGCGCGACCGGCTCGCCCCGGTGTTGGGCGTGCGCGCGTTGCTGCCACTCGTGCGCGTGCGCAGCCGGACGCAGTCGCTGGCCGTGCTCAACCGCGACGCCAAGACGGTGGTGCGCCTGGAGGTGGAGGAGGGCCAGGTGGTGGGCGACGGACGCAAGCCGGTCGCGCTGCCACCGCGCCTGCGGGTTCAGCCTGTGCTCGGCTATGACAAGGCGTTCGAGCGAATCGCGCGCGAGCTGACCGCAGAGCTCGGGCTCGCCCCCGCGCCCGTGCCGCTGATCGACGAAGCGGTGGCGGAGGCCGGCGGCCGGCCGGCGGGCGCCTCCTCGAAGGCCGGCGTCAAGCTCGCCCGCGGGACCCCTGCCCACGAGGCGGCGGGCGTGGTGCTGTTGCGACTCGCCGACATCGCCGACGAGAACCTGCCCGGGA
Organism: uncultured Thermoleophilaceae bacterium; assembly: GCA_963762265.1. Classification (GTDB taxonomy): domain Bacteria; phylum Actinomycetota; class Thermoleophilia; order Solirubrobacterales; family Thermoleophilaceae; genus JACVRW01. Next base: position 42,951 of record CAVXKC010000003.1, read on the forward strand.
CGCTCGAGGACCTCGACACCGAGTTTCTCCACGACCTCCGCGTGTCGGTTCGGCGCACGCGGTCGGTACTGCGCGAGCTGCGCGGGGTGTACCCGACCGCGGAGCTCGCGCATCTGCGCGAAGAGCTGCGCTGGGTGCAGGCGCTCACCGGTCCCGTCCGCGACCTCGACGTGCAGCTGCTCGAGTGGGACGGGCTGACGGCGGCGCTTGCGCCGCCGCGTGCCGCCGACCTCGTCCCGCTCCACCGACTGCTCTCGCGCCGTCGCGCCGACGCGTTCGGCACCCTGCGTCGCGGCTTGCGCGGCCGCCGCTTCGCCGAGTCCCTGGTCGAGTGGCGCGCGCTGGCCGGCGGCTCGCCGGCACCGGACGCCTCTGCCGACCAGCCGCACGCCGAGTTGCCGATCGAGTCGGTGGCGGGCGACAGCATTCGCTCGGTCTACGGGCGGATGGTCCGTGATGGACTCAGGATCGGCGACGAGAGCCCACCCGAGGCGCTCCACGACCTGCGCAAGCGCGGCAAGGAACTCCGCTACCTGCTCGAGCTGTTCGGCACCCTGTTCCCGGGATCGGTGGTCAAGCCGACGGTGTCTGCGCTCAAGGGCCTGCAGGACGTGCTCGGCCGCTTCCGGGACCGCGACGTCCAGGCCGAGCAGCTGCGAGGGCTGGGCGACGAGCTCGCGGCCGAGCCCGGCGGCCCGACCGCCCTGATGGCGCTCGGCCTGGCTGTGGAGGCGTTGCTGGCCGACCAGAGCGCGGCGCGCGAGGACTTCGCGGAGCGCTTCGAGGTGTTCGCCTCATCGCGGCAGCGTGCCCTCATCGAGGACACATTCTTGAAGCTCGGCCAGACATGAGGATCGTGGCCACCTACTCGATCAAGGGCGGGGTCGGGAAGACATCCGCGGCCGTCAACCTCGCCGCGCTGGCCGCGCGCGACGGCCGCCGGACACTGCTGTGGGACCTCGATCCCCAGGGGGCCGCTTCGTACCTGCTCCGGGTCAAGCCGAAAGTCAAAGGCGGCGGGAAGAAGCTCGTGCGCGGCCGGCGCGATCCGCTCGACGTCCTGAAGGGCACTGACGTGGAGGGCCTCGATCTGCTGCCGGCGGACTTCTCGTATCGCCACCTGGACCTCGTGCTCGACAAGTCGAAGAAGCCGCTGCGCGGCCTCGGACGCGTGCTGGCGCCGTTGGCCGACGGGTATGACCTGGCGGTCCTCGACTGCGCGCCATCGATCTCGCTCGTGTCGGAGAGCGTCTTCGACACAGCCGACCTGTTGCTCGTCCCGCTGGTGCCGTCCACGCTCTCGGTCCGAACGCTCGAGCAGCTGTACGCGTTCCTGGCCAAGCAACCTGGGACCGCGCCGGCCGTGCTCGCGTTCTTCTCGATGGTCGACCGGCGCAAGCGACTCCATCGCGAGCTCGTCGGCTCCCTGCCCGCCGAGTTCCCGGGAGTGGGCGAGACGATCGTGCCGTCGGCCAGCGTGGTGGAGCAGATGGGCCCCCGGCGGGCACCGGTGGTCGTGAGCCATCCGGCCGCCCCCGCCGCGCAGGCGTACGTTTCGCTATGGGCGGAGGTGTGCGGCGCGCTGGACGGCGACGTTGACCCCTGAGAAGAGCACGCCGACGATCCTGGACTGCGACCCCGGGCACGACGACATGGTCGCGATCATGCTCGCGGCGGCCGATCCGCGGATCGACCTGCTCGCCATCACCACGGTCGCCGGCAACGGCACGCTCGAGCGGACGACCCACAACGCCCGAGCGGTATGCACCCTCGCCGGCATCCGCAACGTCCCGATCGCCGCCGGCGCGCCGGGCCCGCTGGTGGGGAGCCTGCGCACCGCTCCGCACGTCCACGGCGAGTCGGGCCTCGGCGGCGCGGAGCTCCCGACGCCCGACGTGGAGGTCACCGGCGAGCATGCCGTGGACCTGATTTTACGACTGCTGCGCGAAAGCGCCGCGCCCGTCACGCTCGTGGCGACGGGACCGCTCACGAACGTCGCCCTGCTGCTGCGGGCTCACCCCGACCTGGCGGCGCGCGTCCATGAGATCGTCTTCATGGGCGGCTCGACCGACGTCGGCAACGTCGAGCCGTTGGCCGAGTTCAACATCGTCGTCGATCCCGAGGCGGCGGATGAGGTCCTCACGAGCGCCCTGCCGGTGACGATGTGCGGGCTCAACGTCACCCACCAGGCGCTGGCGACCGATGCTGTCCTCGACCGCTTCCGCGCGCTCGACACGCCGCTGGCGGACACGGTCGTGCTGCTGCTGGAGTTCTTCGGCGACCGCTACCGCGACATCTGGGGACTGCCCGCGCCGCCGGTGCACGACCCCGTCGCCGTGGCGCGCGTGATCGATCCAGGCCTCGTGCGTTGCGAGGAAGCACACGTCGCCGTAGAGCTCCACGGGAGCCATACCCGCGGCGCAACCGTCTGCGATCGCTTCGGCGTGCGCGGCTTCTCGCCGAATGCCAAGGTGGCGATCGACCTGGACGCGCCTGGCTTCTGGGACCTCGTGGTCGCGGCTGTGGACCGGCTCGGTCAATCCCTGCGATGAGCGACGCCGCGCAGCTCGTCGTCATCGGGTCGCTCAACACCGACCTGGTCGTCCGCGTCGGATCGCTTCCCGCACCGGGTGAGACCGTGACCGGCGGCTCGTTCGAGATGGCCGGCGGTGGCAAGGGCGCCAATCAAGCGGTTGCGGCCGCCCGGGCCGGTACCTCGGTGGCGATCATCGGAGCCGTCGGGGCGGACGACTTCGGGAAGCGTCTGATCGCCGACCTCGTCACCGAAGGGGTGGACACCGCGGGGGTGACCTCGGTGCCGGGGGCCAGGACGGGGGTCGCGGGGATCGTGGTCGACGAGCAAGGCGAAAACCAGATCGCCGTGGCGTCGGGCGCGAACCACGAGCTGCGCGCGAGCGATGTGGAACAGGCCTTCGCAGGACTCGACCTCTCGCGCGCGAGGTGCGCGCTCTTTGGCTTCGAGGTCGAGGACGACGTGGTGCTGGCCGGCGCCGCGCTTGCCGCCGAGCGCGGCATGGCGCTCGTGGTCAACCCCGCGCCGGCGCGGCGCCTGCCGGCCGCGCTGGTCGAGCTTCGCCCCATGCTGACCCCCAACCTGGGCGAGGCCGCCGAGTTGACCGGCCACGAGGACCCGGCCGTGGCGGCCCGTGCCCTGGCGGAGTTGACCGAGGCCCCGGCGCTGGTCACGGCCGGAGCTCGCGGCGTCTTCGTTGCCGCGTACGAACGCGTCACGCAGGTTGAGCCTCCAACGGTGTCCGTGCGCGACACCACGGGCGCCGGCGACACATTCAACGGCGTGCTCGCGGGTGGGCTGGCGCGCGGGTGGGCGCTCGACCGGGCAACTCACTGGGCGACGCTCGCAGCGGCGCACTCCGTAACGAAGTCCGGCGCTCGGGGCGGCATGCCGACTGCGAGTGAGATCGAGGCCATCGGCTCTGGAACTCGCTTCGCCTGACGACTTTGGTGGTCTATGACCGTCCAAACTCGTCAGGCAAGCGGTGCCCACGCGTTCTGGGCCCTGGCGCGACGGCCCGGGCGGCCTCGAGCATTTCGCGGAGCTGCTCCTCGGGCAATCCGAGCGGCAACACCAGGTCGATGCTGTCGGCCCCCGCCTCGAGCCACAGGCGGACGGTGTCCGGGGCCTCCTCGTAGGTGCCCATCAGGGTGACCTCTCGCGCCAGCCGCTCGGCTGCCGCGGGCAGCCGCGGCGGTCCGCCGTCGCCGTTGGCTTCGAGGAGGGCATCGGCCTCGCGCCCGAAGCCGAAGTGATCCCGGAGCATCCGCGGATACAGCGGACCCATGCGCGTGAGGTACGCGAGCAGCCAACCCGCGGCGATCTGCCTGGCCGTCTCCTCGTCCTGGGCGATCGCGAGCGGGACACTGGCGGCAACCCGGGTCGTGGTCGAGTGCTCGCCGGCCGCTTCGCCCTCGGCGAGCAGGGCGCGGCCGTCAGGGATTCTCGAACGGGCCCAGAGGAAGGGCAGCCACTCGTCTGCGAGCTCACCCGCCAGGCGCACCGAGGCTGGGGCGAGCGCCGCGAGGAGGATCGGGACGCGCTGCTCGGGCAGGGCCCCCAGCCGTAGCGGCCTGACGTGCGCTCGGTCGACCGGCAGGCGAGCGCCCTCCAGCAGCGCCCTGACGGCGACGAGCGTGGTGCGCATCCGATCGACCGGTTGCTGCCAGGTCATTCCGTGCAGTCCCTCGACGAGCGGAGGGCTGCTTGCGCCGAGGCCGAGCGCGAAGCGGCCTTCGGACGCGCTTTGCAGACTTGCCGCGGCCATGGCGATCGCCGCCGGAGTGCGACTCCAGACCGGGAGCACCGTGGTCGCGAGCCCGATTCGAGACGTGACTCCGGCGATCTGCGCGAGCAGCACTACAGCGTCGTGGGTCCAACCCTCGGCGGTGCCGAAACGGGAATACCCGAGCCGCTCGGCAGCGACCGCGAGGCGGATCGTCGCCTCGCCATCGGTCTGGAACGGCGTGACGCCGGCGCCAACGCTCGAACCGCGGGGATCGTCGAACTCCGTCAAATCAGCCCAGCAGGCGCGCCACCGCGAAGTCGTCGCCGCCCGTTCGCTGGCCGGCCACGACGATCCGGCCGTTCGGCTGGAGCGCGACCGCGTTGCCGAACGTCGCGACCCCGAAATCGACGGTCGCCTTCCCGGCGGCGCCGAACGTGGCGTCCGGCGATCCGTTGGGGTTGAGGCGCGCGACCGCCACCTTCTCGTCGGCCTGCGTGTAGCCGCCGACGACGATCTTGCCGTCCGGCTGCAGCACAGCGTCGTGGCCGAGGTCGGCGAGCGACCCGAAGTCGATGGTCACCGTGCCGTCGCCGTCGAACGTCGTGTCAAGCGAACCGTTCCGATTCAGGCGGGTGACGGTCATCATCACGTTTGCGCTCGTGCTGCCGACTACCACGATCCGACGGTCCGGCTGCACGAGCACGGCGTGCGCGCTCCCGCCCAGCGGCAACGCCACTCGGCCGTCGCCGTCGAAGTCCGGGTCGAGCGCGCCGTTGGCCCGCAGCCGTGCGACCACGGCGCCGGCGGCCGACGAGGTGCCGGCCACGAGGATGCGCCCGTTCGCCTGGCGCGCCAGCGCGAGGCCGAAGTCGTCGCCGCCGAAGTCGACCGGGGCCTTGCCTCCGGTGCCGAACGTCGTGTCGAGCGTCCCGTTCGCGTTCAGGCGGGCGACCTGGATGTTCCCGCCCTCGGGCCCGAAGAAGCCGGCGAGCAGGATCTTGCCGTTCGGGAGCACGAGCACGGCCCGGGCGCGGCTGAACGGGCCCCAGCTGAAGGTCAGCTTGCCGTCTCCGGAGAACGTGGTGTCGAGAGAGCCGTTGGGGTTCAAGCGCGCGACGGCGACGCGCAGGTCCGAGCCCCCTGCAAGCACGATCTTGCCGTCCTCCTGCAATGCCGCGCCGTGGGCGGACTCGTCGGCACCGCCGAAGTCGACCACACGCTTCCCGGCCGATCCGAACGTGGCGTCGAGCGCGCCGCTTGTGCGCAGGCGCGCGACGCAGAAGGAGCTCGCGGGCCCGCCGTCGCCGGCCACGATGATCCTCCCGTTGGGCTGCACCAGCACCGCGCGCGCAGCGTCGGTGCCACCGAAGTTGATCGCCCTCTTACCGTCGCCGTCGAAGCTCGTGTCCAGGTCACCGGGGGCGGCCACGCGGCGAGCGTACCTAGAGCTTCAGCCGAAGCAACGCCTCGTCAAAGACGATCTCACCGGTGCGCTCGAAGCCGTAGCGCTCGTAGAAGGTGATCGGGCTGCCCTCGCCCTGGCCGGCGCTCGTGCTCAGCACCTCGACTCCGGGCCGGCCGCGGAAGTATTCGACGATCAGATCGAGCGTGGCGGTGCCGAAGCCCCGGCCCTGGTAGCGCTCGTCGATGAGCAGCTTCCAGAGGTAGTGCGGGATGTAGCCGGGGCCGGCGACCTCGTCGCTGATCATCACAAAGCCGACCGGCTGGTCGTCGGCGTACACCGCCCAGTACAGCGCGCGACCGCCTGGCTCCGCGGCGGCTTCGAGCAACGAGTCGGCAACGCCGCTGACGAACTGCTCTTGGCTGTGCGATACGCGCAGAGCCTCGACGGCATGGCGGTTCGTCTCGTTGAGCGGACGAAGCGAAACCACGCGCGGACCCTACTCGGCAACCGATTCCGCGTCTGAGGCGAGCAAGCCCAGCTCGCCGGCCTTGGCCGCGGCCTCGGTGCGCGTCCGGCAGCGCAGCTTCGTGAGGATGTTGCGCACGTGCATGTCGACCGTGCGCGTGCTGAGCACGAGCTCGCCGGCGATCTCGCGGTTGGTGCGACCGGAGGCGACGAGGCGCATGACCTCGAGCTCGCGGCGGGACAGGCCGGCGTTCTCGTGCTCGGCCGCCGCGCGCCGTCCGAGTCGCCGCTCGACCGACTCGCCGAGCCGCGGCGATCTCGCGGGCCGCCTCGGCGGCCAGCGGCGCGGCGCCGAGGCGGCGCGCCGTGCGGTGCGCCTCGGCGAGCCGCTCGATCGCCGCGTCGCGCTGGCCCGCCGCGGCCAGCGCGACGCCTGCGCGGAGCTGGATCTGCGCTCGCTCGAACGGGATCTCGAGGCTCGCGTGAAGCTCGACCGCGCGGCCGAGCTGCTGCGCGGCGGCGTCCGGATCGCCGTCGGCGAGCGCCGTCTCGCCGAGCGCGTGCGCGAGCGCGGCCAACGCGTCCGGGTGACCCGTCGCGGCCGCGATGCTCGACAGCGCCTCGGCGCAGGCGCGCGCCTCGCCGAGCGAGCCGTGGCGGGCGAAGAAGCACGACGCCCAGCGCAGGCCCCAGACCGCGTAGTGGTGGTCCTCGCTGCGCGCCCAGCGCTCCAGCAGCAGGCGGCAATCGGCGTGCGGCATGGTCGAGGTCGCCCTCGTGCTCCTCGAGCGAGGCGAGCGCGGCGGCGCTGTCCACGGTCATCGAGACGCACGTCGAGGCGCGACGCCGTGTCGAGGCACTGGACGAGCAGCGGCCGGGCGGCCGCCAGCTCGCCGCGGAAGGCGCGGATCGATCCGAGCATGCCGTCGGCCACCAGCGTGGCCGTCCGGGCTCGCGCCCGGGACGCGCAGCTCGTCCGAGAGCTCCTCGGCGCGCTCCCAGTCGCCGAGCTCGCGCAGCACGTAGGCCATGCAGCTGAGGCACGTCTGCTCCAGGTCCTCGGCGCCGCTCGCCTCGCAGAAACCGACGGCGGTGGTCGAGCGCGTCGCGCGCGCCGCCGTAGTCGCCGGCGATCTCGTGGGCCGTGCCGAGCCGCTGGTAGACCTCGGCCGCCTCCAGGGTGAGCTCGTGCTCGAGCGCCAGCGAGAGTCCGGCCCTGATCGTCTCCATCCCCTCGTCGAACTCGCCGCCCTTCACGCGCGCGACGCCCCTCCAGCCCGAGCGCCCGCGCGCGCAGGTCGGTGCGCTCCGCGCGCGCTGCCTCCTCGCCGGCGCCGGCGCGTGAGCGCCGACCGCCTCGGCGTGGTGGCCTGCGCTGCGCAGGTAGCCCGCGGCGATCAGTCGCTCGGCCGCGGCCTCGCCGGGGAGGCCGTTGGCGGCGAAGGCGTCGGCCGCGACGCGCCGCGCGGTCGAGCGCCCGCTCGCGGTCGCCCTGGAGCTCGTAGATCGCGGCCAGGCGCCGCTCGGCGTCGGCGAGCGCGCGGCCGGCGCCCTCCGAGCGCCGTGCCGCGACGACCTCGCGCTGGGCGCGCGCCGCCTCGGCGAGCTCGCCGGCGAGCTCGGCGAAGCGCGCGTGTCGCTCGAGCACCGCGATCCGTTCCGCGCCGCGCTCCCCCTCGGGCCACAGGTCGAGCGCCTGGCGCCCGAGCCGCGCGGCGTCGCGGTAGGCGTGGACCGCCGACGAGCTCGCCGATCGCCCGCACCAGCGCGTCGAGCGCGCGGGATCCGTCGCGCGCCGCGAGCCAGTGGCCGGCGACCTCGGCCTGGCCGCCGCCGCGCGCCTCGAGGGCCGCGGCCAGCTCGCGGTGGAGCGCACGCCGGCGCAGCCACGGGCATGTCCTCGTAGATGGCGTCGCGCGCGAGCGGGTGCCGGAAGGCGGCGCGCCCGCGGCTCGAGCTCCACGATCAGACCGCGTGCGAGCGAGCTCGTCGAGGCCGGCCTCGCAGCCGAGAGCGGCCACGAGCTCGAGGTCGAAGCGGGCGCCGGCGACCGACGCGGCCTCCGCGGTCGCGCGGGCCTGGCGTCGGACAGGTCGCCGGCCCGCAGCAGCACGGCGTCGCGGATCGTCTGCGGCAGCGGCACGTCGGCGTCGAGCGCCAGCTCGAGGCCCGTCGTCGCCGGGCCGCAGCCGCCCTCCGGCTTCGAGCGCCGCGGCGAGCTCCTCGACGAAGAACGGGATGCCGCCCGTGCGGTCGTACAGCGGTGTCGGCGAGCCGCGGGACGGGCGCGCCGCCGAGCACCCTGCTCGGCCAGCGCCGCGGTGCCCTGCGCGGTGAGCGGCTCGAGCGCCAGCTCGCGAAGCGGGCGGTCGCGGCGCAGGTCGTTGCGCAGCCGCCGCAGCGGATGCGCGCGCGGGATCTCGTCCGAGCGATAGGCGCCGACCACGAGCATCGGCAGCTCGCGCAGCGGAGTCGCGAGCGCGGCGAGCAGCTCGAGCGTGGCGTCGTCCGACCACTGCAGGTCGTCGAGCAGCACGACCGCCGGGCCGCTCGGCCACCACGGCGTCCAGCCCGCAGCGGATCGCCTCGACCAGCGTGGCGCGATCGCTCTCCTCGACCGCGTCGCCGAGCTCCGGCAGCAGCAACGCGAGATGCGAGCGCAGCGGACCGCAGCCCGACAGCCCGCCGGGCACGGCGCGCAGGAACCCGCGCAGCGCGGTGATGACCGGTCCGTAGGCGAGGCGCCCCCGGGCGCGACGTGCCGCGCAGGAAGTGGGCGTCCGCGGACTCCGAGCACCTCCTCGGCGAAGCGCGTCTTGCCCACGCCCGCCTCGCCCGCCAGCAGCACCAGCGAGCCGCGCGCCCGCGTGCGCCTCGGCCAGCACGCGGCTCGCAGCCAGGCCCGCTCCGGCTTCACGCTCGATCAGGACCGCGCGGCTCATTGGGACCGAGTCTAGATCGAGGGCTCGCCCGACCGCTGCGGCCGGGCGAGCCCTGTCGACTGCTAGCGAGGCAGGTCGCGCGGCCCCGTGCTGTCGAACACCGAGACGACCTCGGCGACGAGGTTGGCCGGGAAGCCGCCGACGCTGCGCGTGCTCTCGGATCACGTCGGCGTTCTCGGCCTGGTGGACGCAGTACACCTTGTCGCCCGCGACGTAGCTGTGGAGCCACTTGTAGGGCTTGTCGAGCGACGCCACCGCGTCGTTGGAGGTGCTGGTGATCCCGCGCAGCTCGTCGTGGGTGAGCTGGCTGGCACCGGGGATCTCGCGCTCGATGAGGTAGGTCTTCACTGGGGCTTCCTCCTTCTAGGGAGTTGATCAGTTCCAGTGACGACAGTACGAGGGCGAGCGAGGCGCCGCCTCCGCTGAACTACCGTAGTTGCGCGTTGGTGTTGCCGTATGGAACCGGGTCTTTACGACAGTCGCCCGTTGGGCCGGCGTGCCCGGAAGCGGATCGTGTCGCGGTCAGAGCTGACCTCCACGTCCTCGAACCCGGCCGCCGCGAGTCGGCGTTCCAGGGTGCCGGGGTCAACCACGACCTTCGTGTCGCCGACATGCAAGACCGCAAAGCCGATCCCGCACCCGGTGCTGTCGCTGCCCGCAAAGAGGGCGCCCGGACGCAGCACCCGAAAGGCCTCTGCGAACAGGCGGTCCTGCGCCGCGACCGAGGGTACGTGGTGCAGCATCGTGAAGCAGACGATTGAGCTGAAGCGGGCGTCTTCGAAGGGCATCGCAGTGCCGTCCCCATCGACGATCTCGACTCGGTCGCCGAGGCGCTCACGCAGCGGGTCGGCGAGCGAGCGGTCGATCTCGAGCGCTGTCAGTCGAGACACCCGCTTCGCGAGGACCTCGGTCGCCGGGCCGAAGCCAGGGCCGACTTCCAGCGCATCCGGCCCGAGGTCGAGGCCGTCGATCGTCGACGGCACGAGCTCCTCGCGCACGTGGCGCTTCCAGGTCTCACGGTTGCAGTACCAGTGGTGCAGGCGGTTCACGCACAGAGGGTGGCACGCTCGCGGAAACTGACTCCACTTGTTAGGGCGCCCTAACATCCTGACCGGAATCCGGGTAGCGTGACCGGGAGTTAGTTAGGCGACCCTAACTCGGAGGAGCTGATGGAGCAGCCGGTCGATCCCGAGCCGCCGGTCGCGGGCGACGCCCGCCTGCCGGCCTTCGCGACCCTGGCGCGCAGAGGCGAGCCGCCATTCGACGAGTTGCTTTTGGCGCTCGCAAGCGAGTTTCGGTGGGTGGACCGCCCCCGCGCGCTCGAGCGTCTCGACGAACTCGGCAGGCAGCTGTTCGGTCTCGCAGCGCTGGATCCGGGGCATCGGGCCCAACGGTTGGCGGCGGTTCTCGGTCCCGAGAGCGGTTTCGAGGCGAGGCGCCTCGGTTCGGCCACCGTATTTCTGGATCAGGTGCTCCAGACCGGCCGCGGGCATCCGGCGCTGCTTGCGGTCATGTATCTCGAGGCGGCCCGGCGGGCCGGTGTCGAGCTGGTGCTCTACTCGTGGGGGTCGGGCTGGTATGTGGGCGCGCCCGGTGCCCGCGAGCTCGTGCTCGTAGCCCACGAGGAGCCGCTCGAGTCCGACGAGCCGTCGGGTCCTGCGGTGTTGCAGTCCCACTGCTCGCACGAGCTGGCCTACGGAATCCTCGAGGGACTAGCCGACGTCTTCCTGAGACTCGGGCGCGTCGCACCCGCCGAGCGCGCTCTGCAGCTGCGCAACCTGCTGCCGGTCCACCCGAGCGAATCCTGATCCCGGCGGCGCTATGCCCGCACGGGAACGCCCGTCAGGCCCGCCGCCTCTCGGGCCGCCCGGCTCGAGCGCGGGATGCCGACGGCAATGATCGACGCCACCACCAAGACCAGTGCCGAGATGGCAAACGCCTCGGCGTAGCCGGCCTCCTTGGGGAAGGTCGTGCCGGCGATCAGCGAGCCCGTGACGATGGAGGCCGCGAGCTGCGCGCCGATCGACCCGCCGATCGTCCGCATGATCGTGTTCATGCCCGTGGCGACGCCGGTTTCGGTGGGAAGGACGGCCTCGACCACGGAGTTGGCCATCGCGGCGAAGGCGAACCCGATCCCAAGCCCCATGATCGCGGTGCCGACGATGAACTGCCATTCCTCGGTGTGCTCGAGGGCCAGCCATCCAAAGGCGATCGCCGATGTGATCGTCCCCACCAAGAGCGGGATCCGCGGCCCGTAGCGGCTGCCCAGCCAGCCGCTGAGCGGGCCGGCGAAGAGCATGGCGGTCGTTGAGGGGACCATGAACAGGCCCGCCTCGATCACCGAGGCGCCGAAGCCGTAGCCCGCGTCCGGCGACGTCTGCACGAACTGCGGGATCATGATGAAACTCGAGAACATCCCGTAGCCGACGAGCAGCCCCACGAGATTCGTGGTCCACACGCCGCGGCGGCGCATCATGCGCATGTCGACGAGCGGTTCGGGATGGCGCGCCTCGAAGCGCACCCAGACGGCCAGGACAATCGCGGCCAGAGCGAACAGCCCGAGCACCGGCGTCGAGCTCCAGCCCCACGTATTGCCCTGGCTGACACCGAGCAGCAGGGAAGCCAGCCCGACCGAGAGCAGCGCCGCTCCCCACCAGTCGATCTTCGTGCTCCCGCTGCGCACCGGCGACTCCGGAACGAAGAAGTGAGTCATCACGGCCGCGAAGGCGATGACGATCGCCGCCACCCAGAAGATCCACTCGTAGTTGAGCGCATCCGTGATCACCCCGGCAAGCACCAGGCCCGCGCCTCCGCCGATTCCGAACGTGGCGCTGATCAGCCCGATCGCCTGGGCGACCTTTTCCTTGGGGAATTCGTCCCGGATGATTCCGAAGGCCAGCGGGAAGATCGCGCCCCCGGCGCCCTGGATGGCGCGACCCGCGATCAGCAGCGGCAGCGAATGCGACAGCGCGGCCACCACGGAGCCGACCCCGAATCCAATGAGCACCCCCAGGAGAACCTTCTCCTTGCCGAACATGTCCCCGAGCCGGCCGAACACCGGGGTGGCGATCGAAGCCGTCAGGAGATAGACGGTGAGCACCCACGTGACCGAGTTCTGCGACACACCGATCGCGTGCTGGATCTCCGGCAGCGCCGGCGCGACCATCGTCTGGGAGACGGCGTAGGCCAGGGCGCTGATGGCGAGCACCGCGAGCGTGATGCGATGGTGCTGGCGGGCGGGCACGGCGGGGCTCACAGGTCGGCCACCACCTCAGCGAGTCGGCGGAGCAGGCCCTCGGCCTGGCGGCGCTCGGCCGGCGACAACTGGTCGTAGAGGCGCTGCTTCTTCTGATCGTGCTTGCGGCGCTGGCGTGCGAGGAGGCGCTTGCCTTTTGCCGTGAGCGAGACGATCGTGCGGCGGCGGTCCTCGGTCGAAGCCTCCCGCACGACCACGCCGTCGCGCTCCAGCCCGTCCAGAATTCGCGAGGCGGTGGGCGACGTGCATCCGGCGGCCGCGGCCATGTCACCCACGCCGAGCCCGGGCTCGTGGCTGAGTGCGAGCAGCAGGTGGTACTGCGCCGGAGTGAGCGGCGCAGGCTGCTGCCAGGCGCGCGATCGCGCACGGCGCAGGGCGTTGGCGAAGTCGTCCCACGCTTGAGTGAAGCGCTCGAGATCGGTCTCCGGCTGAGTCTCGGCTGCGGACATACCGGTAGCATAGCTAATGGTTAGCGTAGCTACGTATCTGACCGTCTATGATCGGGCCGTGATCGATCAGGGCACGGAGTTCGGCGCCCGCGTGGCACGTCATCTGCGCGAGGAGATCGTCGTCTGGCTGACCACCGTGACGCCCGCGGGGTCGCCGCTCCCCAGTCCCGTCTGGTTCCTCTGGGACGGTGCCGCGTCCGTCGTCATGTACAGCATGCCCGGAGCCCGCATCCGCAACGTCGAGGCCAACCCGCGCGTGACGCTCAACTTCGGCGGCGACGGGGGCGGGGGCGACATCGTGGTGCTCTCCGGAGAGGCCGTGATCGACAAGGACGCGCCGCCCGCCGGCCAGAACGGCGACTACCTCGCCAAGTACGACGAGCGCATCAGCGGCATCGGCATGACGCCCGAGACGTTCGCCCAGCGCTACAGCCAGCCGGTGCGCATTCGGCTCACGCGGCTACGAGGCCACTGAGATGACTGATTCCGAACCCCTGCACCTCCGGATGACGTGCCATACCGGCGCTGGTTCGCCACCCGCGTCCTCGCCGATAGTTCTTTAACTATCGGCTTCGTCCGCGTGCGTCGCCCAGCTTGGTCTGGCGCGCCCCCGGAGGCACACGGATTCGGAATCAATCATCTGAGGGCGCGAAGCCGAGCTCTGCGGCCGCGTTGCGGACCGCCCCCAGGAGCGCCTGGACGGAAGGCCGCCGGGCATCCGCCGCCCGGGTGGCGGCGAAGATGGTTCGGTGAACCGAGCCCTCCGCGATCGCGCGGACCACGATCCCCGGACGAGCATCGTCGGCCACGAGCTGCGGCAGGAGCGTGACGGCCTGGCCGGCGACGACGACGGCCAGGCTCGTGACGCTGTCGTTGGTCCGGTGGCGGATGTCCGGGTCAAAGCCGCCGAGATCCCGGCAGGTCCGCTCGATCATCTCCTCCCAGGGGGTATCGCGATGGCCGGTCGTCCAGCTCTCGCCGGCGAGCTCGGCAAGCGGCACCGCGTGGCGATGGCGGTGCGCGGCCCGATGATCCTCGGGTAGCACGAGGTAGACCGGTTCGCGGTGCAGGTCCTGGCGGGCCACGCCCGCGGGCCGCGAGTGCGGGCGGTGCTCCCATTCGTCGGCCAGAACGAGATCGACGTCCCCGAGCGCGAGGGCGGGCAGCGACTCCTCGGGCTCGGCCTCGACAAGCTCGCAGCGCAGGCCGGGCGCCTCCTGTGCGAGCGCCTGCATCGCCGGGACGGCCAGGCGCAGCGCCACCGACTGAAAGCATGCGATCCGGCCGCGGCCGGCGACGCTGCCGGTCGCCGCGGCCAGCTCGGCCTCCGCGAGCTCGGCGCGCTCGAGCAGCGCCTCGGCGTGGCCCACGAGGACGAGCGCGGCGTCGGTCAGCCGAACCCCGCGGCCGGCCGGCTCGAGCAGGGCCAGCCCGGCTTCGCGTTCGAGCACCGCGAGCTGCTGGGAGACGGCCGACGGCGTGAAGCGCAGTGCGTCGGCGACCGCGGCGATCGTGCCGCGCGCGTGCAGCTCGTGCAACAGGCGAAGGCGGCGGAGGTCCAACACATAAGCAAGTCTACTGAGTTAGCGTTAGAAATCGATGTCGCTTCTGAAGGATCGGCGAGTCAGGATCCTTCCGCATGCCCTCCTCCGGCACCCTCCTCTGCCTCGCCTCCGCCGCCGCGTTCGGCGCGATGGGGATCTTCGGGAAGCTCGCCTACGACGACGGCGCGTCGGTCAGCACGCTGCTGGCCGTCCGGTTCGTCCTCGCCGCAGTGCTGTTCTGGCTGTTCATGGCGTACTCGGGGCGCGCCGGCGCAATGCGCGCGCTGCCTCGCCGCGACGTTGCCATCGCACTCGCGCTGGGCGCCGTCGGCTACAGCGCTCAGGCCGGCGCCTACTTCGCGGCGCTCGACCGCATCGACGCCTCGCTGCTCGCGCTCCTCGTCTACACGTATCCCAGCATCGTCACCGTGGCCGCGATCGCGCTGGGGCGCGAGCGAGCCAACCGCTCGCACGGCGGTTGCATTGGTGCTTGCCTCGACCGGGCTCGTCCTGGTATTGGCCGGGGCCGGAGGGGCCGATCTGGACCCGATCGGAACGGCGCTCGGGCTGGCTGCGGCCGTGGTGTACAGCGTGTACATCCTCGCCTCCGAGGACGTCGCCGCGCGCCTCGGGCCGCTCGTCCTGAGCACGCTGGTCTGCACCGGCGCCGCGACCACGCTGACACTCGCCGGCCTGGCTCTCGGCGACCTGAACCTTGGCAGTGTGAACGCGGCGGGGCTGGGTTGGCTGGCCGGCCTCGCCGTGGTGTCGACAGTCGGCGCGATCGGCCTGTTCTTCGCCGGGCTCCAACGAGTGGGCTCGACGGCCGCATCGATCCTGTCGACCCTCGAGCCGGTCGTAACCGTCGCGCTTGCATACCTCGTGTTCGGCGAGTCGCTCGGGACCGCGCCGCTCGCCGGGGGCGCCCTCGTCCTGATCGCGGTGCTCGTGGTTCGCGCCCCCGGACACGTCCAACCACGCAACTACAGAAGGGAAACAGCAAATGCCTGACTCAACCCAAGCCCTGACGGGAAAGGTGGCCCTCGTGGCTGGCGCGACCCGCGGCGCCGGGCGCGGCACGGCGGTCGCGCTGGGCGAGGCGGGTGCGACGGTCTATTGCACCGGGCGCACTACCAGGGAACGGCGTTCGGAGTACGACCGGCCGGAGACGATCGAGGAGACGGCCGAGCTCGTGGATGCCGCCGGCGGCGAGGGGATCGCCGTCGAGGTCGACCACCTGCGAGCCGGCGCAGGTCGAGGCGCTCGTCCGGCGCATCGACGCCGAGCGGGGCCGTCTGGATGTGCTGGTCAACGACATCTGGGGCGGCGAGCTGCTGGCCGAGTGGAACACGCCGGTCTGGGAGCACGACCTCGACGGGGGCCTGCGAATGCTGCGCCTGGCGATCGACACGCACCTGATCACCAGCCACTTCGCACTGGCGCTGCTGATCCGCCGGCCGGGTGGGCTGGTCGTCGAGATGACCGACGGCACGCAGGAGTACAACGCGGGGCACTACCGGCTATCGACGTTCTATGACCTGGCGAAGACCTCGGTCATCCGGCTCGCGTTCGCGCAGGGCGAGGAGCTCGCGCCTCACGGCTGCACCGCGGTGGCGCTGACGCCGGGCTGGATGCGCTCGGAGATGATGCTCGAGAACTATG
Source organism: uncultured Thermoleophilaceae bacterium (assembly GCA_963762265.1). GTDB lineage: Bacteria > Actinomycetota > Thermoleophilia > Solirubrobacterales > Thermoleophilaceae > JACVRW01. The sequence continues at coordinate 58,936 of CAVXKC010000003.1, forward strand.
GGGTCACCGAGGCCACCTGGCGCGACGCGGCGGGCAGGAATCCCCACTTCGCCGCGATCTCCGAGACCCCGCGCTTCGTCGGCCGCGCGGTGGCGGCCCTGGCGGCCGACCCGGAGGTCCACCGTCGCAACGGCGGCTCGTTCTCCTCGGGCGGCCTCGCGCGCGAGTACGGCTTCACCGATCTCGACGGCTCCCGGCCCGACTGCTGGCGCTACATGGTCGAGGTCCAGGACCCGGGCCGCCCGGCGGACCCGACCGGCTACCGCTGAGCGTGGCGGGGGCTTGACCAGAACTCCTCGAAGTCGGTGGCGCCGAGACGGGCCTTTGGCACAAACCCGGTGGCACCGGTGTGCTTGACGAGGCGGTCGCGCTCCGGGAGGTCGAAGACCGAGGTCAGCAGCACCGCCGGGGCAAAGCATGCGCGGCGCAGCGCGGCGCAAACGTCGAGGGCGCTCCCGTCGGAGAGGTGAAGGTCGATCAGCACGGCGTCGGGCATAAGCCGCTTGGTGGCTGCCACGGCCGTCGCCACGCTGTCCGCCTCGCCGGCGATGACGTAGCCACGGCGTTCCAGGAGCTCTCGTGCGGCTCGCCGAAAGCAGGTCGCGCTATCGACGATCAGGACCCGTACTGGAGCCGGCGATGCCGTGAAGGGGTGGGGCTTCAGTCCATGGACTGTGGCTGGCCAAGGCCGCTTGGTCCATACCGCAGTTGCGCGATCCTGATCGGGCTCACGCCACCACGAGCCCGTCGCCGACGGCCTTTGCGACAAGATGAGCGCGGGAGCGGGCCCCGAGCCTGGTCATTGCGTTGCGCACGTGCGTGCGGACCGTGTTGTGGGTGATCTGCAGCTCGCCGGCGATTTCCGGCCCGGTGCTCCCGAGCGCCACGAGCCGGACGATCTCGAGCTCTCGGTTGGAGAGCGTCCCACCCTCCTGGTCCACGTGGATGGTGCGGCGAAACTGCGGTCCCCATCGAGAGGTGCTCAGTGCCACGAACAGGATGAGCCGGCGGCCGGTGACCGTCTCGGCGCTGGCGCCCCACTGCACGGCGACGATGCTGCCGTCCGCCGAGACGAGATCCGTCTCACCGGTGAAGCGCCCCGTCGCGAGCATGGCCTCCCACTCTTCGGGCGAGGCAGCGGGGCCGCCCGCAACGAACTCGTAGACAGGTCGGCCGATGAGCTCCTCGCGCGGGTGGCCCAGAAGCCTGACGTACGCGCCGTTCGCGTCGACGTGGCGGCGCTGGTCGTCGAGCAGCACCATGGCATTGCGCGACTGCGCGAACGCGGTGGAGAACAGCCCCGACCAGCCGTCCTGGCTCGCCATCGTGCGCAGTCTAGCCCTGGTCTAGCCATGCCAGTACGGTGCCGCCGGTGACCGACACCTCGATGCATGCCGACCGTCTCGTACGGTGGGTGACCGCCCTTCTCGAGGCATACGGCACGCCGGCGCAGGAGGCCGAGCGCGTCGCAGCCGCCCTCGTCGATGCCGACCGCTGCGGGCACCGCTCGCACGGCGTGCGTCAGCTGCCGTACTACGCCGACCAGATCAAGCGCGGTGAGCTCTTCCCGGCGGCGGAGCCGGTTGTGCTCGAGCAGAGCGCCGGACTGATCCGGGTCGACGGCCGCCGCGGCTTCGGTCAGCTCGTCGGCGAGCATGCGACCGAGATTGCGATGTCGGCAGCCATAGAGCACTCGGTTGCGGCCGTCGCGGTCCGCGACGCCAACCACCTTGGGCGCTTGGGCGCGTACACCGAGCGGATCGGCGCGGCGGGGCTGGTGGGCATCCTGCTCGTAAACAGCCAGGGCGCAGACCAGCACTTGGCCCCCTTCGGCTCCGCCGAGCGCCGCCTCACGAACAACCCAATCTCGATCGGGGTGCCCGGCCCAGTCGTCCTCGACATTGCCCTGAGCGTGGCCGCCGAGGGCCGCGTCTACCGGGCCCACGAGCGCGGCGAGGCCGTTCCCAGCGGGTGGATCCTCGACTCGGAGGGCGCTCCGAGCACGGATCCTGAGTCCTATCTGTCGGGTGGGTCCCTGCTAGCGGTCGGGGGCGCCGACGGCGGTTACAAGGGCTACGGGCTCATCGTCTTGGTGGAGCTGCTCGTCGGGCTGCTGACGCTTGGCGGCATGTGCGGGCCGGAGCAGCGTCCGTTCTCCAACGCGTGCGTCCTGGTGTGCATCGACCCGGGCGCGGACTGCCGCAGCGCCTACACGGAGCAGCTGCCAGGCTTCGTCGAATGGGTCAAGAGCGCTCGCCCACTCGAAGGCCGGGGCGAGATCCTGATGCCCGGGGAGCCAGAGTCGCGTCGCCGTGCGGCGACCACACAGATCGATCTCGACGAGCCAACGACCTTGGCGCTGACTCAGCTCGGACGGGCGGCGGGCCTGGCAGAGCCGCTCCTGTGAGCGCCGGCCGGATCGTTCGCTCTGACTGAGCTCAGGGCGCGGTGTTGAAGCGCTCGATCCCGATGACCGGCCGCAGCCTGCGTTCCAGGCCGCGGTCCGCGAAAGCCCGTCGCAGGACGTCGTCGCCGAGGGCGTTTCCGAGCGCGGCCATGATCATTCCCTGGTCGAGCGACAGGTAGGCGTCGGAGACGCGCTTGGTCTGGACGTTCACGCTGTCTCGAAAGCCCCACTTCCCGTAGAGGCCGGGGAAGTCCGCCACCAGCCTGCGCAGGTTCGCCAGCGTCGCGCGGGGCGCGTAGCGCAGCGCAAGGAAGGCGGCGTGCGGCGTGACGACGCCGTTCGTGTACGCCGACTGCGGCGGATCGGGCTTCGCGGGTCGCGGCGGGTCACTATCAGGACAGCCGGGGAAGCCGTGGTCGACGAGCGTGGCGTCCTCGTTGGATGGCATGCCGTTCGGGTCCATCCCCGCTCCGTCCACTCCCCAGACGCCGTAGTCGCCCTCGGGCTTGTTCGCGGGGGAGAACCCCCAGTAGCCGTAGCCGGCCTCCTCCATGCCGTGGAAGACCTGCGCTTGCACGGTGAGCGGGTGGTTCTCGCCCCAGCTGTGCCGCGCCCAGCGCTCCTCGGGAACGAACAGGGCCGGCATGAGCGCCTCGAACATCGATCCGCCCCACGACGGCACGAGCTGGATGCCGTGGTAGTCGTAGGCGCCTTCGAAGACATCGACGTCGAGGTAGCGCCGCCACCCGCCGACCGGCTTGGTCTCCTGGAAGGAGTACTCGCAGGTGTCGGGGAACGTGCGCCAGCGCCCGTAGTAGGTCTTCTGCGGCAGCTGTCCGCTCCCGATGCCGATGTAATCGACGATCCGGCTCTCACTGACCAGCGTGTCGTAGCAGCAGGGCGAGGCGGCCGGGTCGTCGGGCCGGAAGTGGAAGAGCACGCGATTTGCTTCGGGCACGTAGTAGAAGCCGAAGTCCATCGCCTCGTAGATGTCCCGCGCACGCCGCGCGAGCCGCGGCACCGTGGCCGCGACGACCTTCAGCCCGACCGCCAGCCAGCCGTTGTCGACCGAGGAGAGGATCGGGTGAAAGGACGTGTCGCCGGGGTCCGGCGGCCATGCCGTGAGCTTGGCCCTTCAAGGCCGCGATCGATGCCGGTTCGGACACGCTGATGTGCTCGTTCAACGCGATCAACGGAGTCCCCGGCTGCGCCAACCGCTACACCGAGACAGAGATCCTCAAGCGGCGCTGGGGCTTTGACGGATTCGTCGAGAGCGACTACACCGCGGTGGCTGAGCTGCGCGCGTGCCCGGGCGAGAGCCCGGCCGGAGGCCCGTGCGGCCACGGCGTTGCCGAGGATGGCGCCGAAGCCGCGCGCCTCGCTCTCAACGCCGGCACGGACTCCGAGATGGTGTCGACGAACTTCCGTGACTTCGGCCCCGACCTCGTGGCCAGCGGCCAGGTCTCGATCCGGCGCATCAACGACGCGGTCCGCCGGATCCTGAGGGTGAAGTTCCGCGCCGGCCTCTTCAAGAACCCCTACGTCGATGTGGACGAGGCGCCGGGCAAGCAGCTGCTGCCCAAGAACCGGGCGGCGGCGCGGCGTGCCGCGGGGCGCTCGATGGTGCTGCTGAAGAACGAGGGTGTGCTGCCGCTCGACCCGACCAAGGCGACGGCGATCATCGGTCCGCTCGGCGACAGCAGGCACGACATGCTCGGGCCGTGGTGGGGGCGCGGCGACGACAACGACGCCGTCTCGCTCTTCGAGGGCATGCGGGCCCAGAATGCGAACACGACGTTCACGCCCGGGTGCACGATCAGCCACAGCGACCTGTGGGACCCCGAGAACGAGTGCGAGTCCGACCTCGACATCGCCTCGGCGGTGGCCGCCGCAATGGCCGCCGAGCAGGTCGTGCTGGCGCTCGGCGAGACCCGCGAGATGAGCGGCGAGGCCGAGTCGCGCTCGACGCTCGATCTGCCCGGCCGCCAGGAGGAGCTGATCGAGGCGATCAAGGGGACCGGCAAGCCGTTCGCGGTCGTCCTGTTCAACGGACGCCCGCTCACGCTCGAGGAGGTCTACGCCGACTCGCCCGCCATCCTCGAGGCGTGGTTCCCCGGCGTGGAGGCGGGCAACGCCGTGGCCGATGTGGTCTACGGAAAGGTCAATCCGGGCGGCAAGCTCCCCGTGAGCTTCCCGCGCAACGTCGGCCAGGTGCCGATCTACTACAACCACAAGCCGACCGGCCGCCCGTGCGACATCGGCTCGAAGTACAACTCGCGCCACCGCGACATCCTGAGCTGCGGGCCGCTGTTCGAGTTCGGCTATGGGCTGAGCTACACGACGTTCAGCATCTCGGCCCCGAGCCTGAGCTCGACCACCATGGACGCCCGCCGCGGGAGCGTCACCGTCAGCGCGCAGGTCACGAACACCGGCACGGTGGCCGGTGACGAGGTGGCGCAGCTGTACATCCACGACCGGGTCGCGAGCATCTCGCAGCCGGTGCGCCGCCTGCGCGGGTTCGAGCGGGTGACGCTCCAGCCCGGGCAGACCAAGACCGTCCGCTGGAAGCTCGACAGAGACGATGTCGGCTTCTACGACAACCGCGGCCGCTTCGTCGTGGAGAACGGGCGAATCGACGTCTACGTCGGCAACGCCTCGAGCGAGACCGACAACCGTCGCTCGTTCACGGTCACCGGCGGCAGGCCCGTCTCGCGCTAGGAGCCCGATCGAAAGAACGCCGGCGGCGCGTGAAGCGCCGCCGGCGACGATCGCGTCAAGTGGTGCTGCTAGGCCTTTCGGACGGCCTCGACGTCGAGCGCCAGCGTGACCCTGTCGGCGACGAGCAGGTTTCCGCTGCCGAGCGCCTGGTTGAACTTCATGCCGTAGTCGCCGCGCGACAGCCGGCCGGTGATCTCCAAGCCGACGCGATCGTTGCCCACGGGTCGACGTCTGTGCCGAGGACGTCGGCGTGAAGGACGATCTCCTTGGTCACTCCGTGGAGGGTGAGGTCGCCGGTGATGCGGAAGGTCTCGTCGTCGACCTGCTCGATGCGCGTCGAATCGAAGGTCATCTCGGGGTAGGTCTCGGCGTCGAAGAAGTCGGGCGAGCGCAGGTGCGCGTCGCGCTGATCCTCGCCGGTGTCGACGGAGGCGACCTGGATCTTGCCGTGGACCTTGGCGGCCGAGATGTCGTCGCCGATCTCGAGCTCGCCGTCGAAGTCCGTGAACTCGCCGCGCACGGTGGAGATGCCCATGTGCTTGACGGCAAATCCGACCTTCGAATGAACCGCGTCGGCGGTCCAGATGCCGGTGGGGATGAGGGTGGGAGTGGTGGTGGCGGTGGTCATGGCTGGCGGCTCCTTGCCGAGATATTTACTTGCCTTAACAAACTTGCTAGAGCAAGCATAGCATATGCTTGCGCGGGCAAGCAAAGGCTGGCCATGGATCCCACCAACCTCGTCGGCCGGCGGTGAAAAGCGGAGTCCGGACTAGGTGCAGCTAGACGCGCTGTCGGGCGCCAAGCGCCCGAATACCGCCGCCAGCGCGGCCAGCTCGGCCGGCTCGACCTGAGCAAAGAAGCTGTCATGGACGCCGGCGAAGTGCGTGGCCTGCGCGGCCTTGAGCAGTTCGGCCCCCGCGGCGGTCAGGGCAACGTTGCGGGCGCGCCTGTCCTCGGGGCAGCGCCGGCGCTCGACAAGCTCACGGCTCTCCAGGACGTCGGCGATGCGCGAGACGCGGCTCAGGCTGAGCCCCGCCTGCTCGGCGAGGTCGGTGAGCCGCAGGACCTGGTCTCCCGATGCTGAGAGGCGGCCGAGCAGCTCGAGAGCGCTGAGGCTCAGCCCGTGCTCTGCCTCCAGCTCGAGGTTGAGCGCCCTGGTGAGGCGCTTGTGGGTCTCCAGGAGCCCGATCCAGACCTCGGCCTCGATGTCGGAGAAGCCCTCGTCGCCGACCAGGTGCATGCAGGTCGTCGCGGTCGATGTCGAGGAGGAGGAGGCCATGATTGCTAGAGCAAGGATACCGCCGGTCGCGCCGGGCTAACGGGCGGCGGGTAGTGACGCTTGAAGCTGAAGGCGCGCGGCGTCGGCCCGCGCGCTCTTAGATGTCCGAGGCGCTCTTCGGCGTCGCCCACGCTCGGGACCGAGCCGGCGGGGACCCACCAGAGAGCCTGATGCGCCTCGGCCACGCGCGAGAACCACTCGCGGCGGCGGCGCATGACATCGAGATGGCCGCCGTCGTAGACGAACGACCAGAGCGCGTCGACCGATTCCCAGACCGACATGTTCACGATCAGCCGGTCATCGCCGAATGCGCGGACCGCGGTGGCGTCTCCATGCTCGGTCTGGAGTCGCCAGACAAAGCCGGGAGCCGAGTCGGCCAACGCGTTGACCGGCTCGAGCTGCGCCACGAACTCGGCCATCTCGGGGCTGTCGAGCGGAGCCTTCATCAGCGCGATATTCACTTGTGCAAGGTGCCATTCGAGGGCCACGCGCTTACCCTAACCGGCCGCCTTCAGCCGGACGCGCCTGACGTTGAGCACAATAATTGTGCGAAACGTCAGTCGGACGAGTCCGGTGGCGTTTCGCCTTCCCAGTAGTCGACCTCGCTGTCGAGGGGGAAGAACGCTCGCAGCCCGCCGCCGCGCGGCAGCCGCTCGCCTACGCCGAGCTTGCCTGCATCGGGGTAGACCACGACGTCCGGGCGACCGCTGCTCGAGATCGCCAGGAAGGTCGCCGTGGCGCCCGTGCGGTTGATGAGCTGGTGGGCGCCCTCCTCGCCAAGCGGGAAGTGCACCACCTCGCCCTCCTCCAGCTCGCGCTCGCCCTCGGGCGTGCGGAGCGTTGGCGTTCCGGAGAGCACGATGATGATCTCCTCGTCGGCGTAATGGAAGTGGTAGGGGTAGGCGGCCTCGCCGGCAGGCAGCTCCCACAGGCTGGCGCCCACCATCTCGCTGCCCAGCTCGTACCCGATCCGGGCGCGGCGGGCCCGAAAGCCCTCCGGGCGCTGGTCGTCCTCGAACTCGGGTCTGAAGACGTTCGGCACCCGGTCAATCTAACCGGCGATCACGGGGCGTGCGGAAGCCGCAACGACGCGCCTGACGTTGACCGTCACATGGGCGGCAAACGTCAGGCGCGCGGGCGGTCACGGGCAATCACGGCGCGGGGGTGCGCAGGCGCACGCGGCGCCCGCCCAGCGAGCCGCGCAGGGATGCCACTGCGCGAGTGGCGCCGGTGCTCCATCCGATGCGCAGCTTCCCGGTGCTCGCGCCGCTGAGGCGCAGGCGCGCGCGAATCGCACCACGGCGCCGGTCCCACTCGACCACGCCGCTCACCGCGACGTCGCCGACGAAGCGCACGCGGCGCATGTCCAGGCTGACCGGGCTGTAGGCGAGATAGTCGCCCGAGGCGGTGAAGCGCCCGCCTCGCAGGCCGTGCCCCTCGGACCCGTACATCAGCCACCAGCGGGCGAGCGCGTCGCCCGTGGCCCAGGCCGCCGCCCAGGCGCCGCGGCGGTCGGCGGGGGTCGACCGGTCGGCGGGGCCGGCGGGCTCGGCGGCCGGCGCGCCCGCGGCATTCAGCGGGAACTCCGGCACGACATGAACCTCGGGCGTGCGCTGCGCGCAGCTCACGTCCCCGGGCGAGAGCCTGCTCAGGAAGCGCCGGACGATGCCCGCCGCGCACTCGGGGTAGTCGGCGAGCGCCGTCACATGGCCGACGTTGGGGACCGTGACGAGCGTCGAGTTTGGAAAGAGCGCCGCGGCGGCCCGGGAGTCGCCGAGCGGCGTGATCAGGTCGATGTCGCCGTCGAGGACGAGGACCGGCATGTCCGGGTAGGTGGCGCCCGGCGGGACCGGCGGATCGGGGTACTTCGGCGCCGGCCAGCGCAGGCAGCCCGACGTGCCCTGGTCGATGTAGAGCGAGCGCAGCCAGATGTCGTTCGGGAAGGGCGCGTAGGTCTGCGGATCCAGCGCCGCGCGGGCGGCGTCGTACTGGGCGCGGCGCGTGGCAAAGGGCGCGGCCGGATCCCACAGCGTCGGATAGTCGTGGCAGGCGACGGCCGCGTAGGCGCCCTCCGAGTAGCTCTTGACCGGCCCGCCGCCGGTGAAGGGCAGGTCCTCGGCCGCGAGGCGCAGCAGCGGCTCGCGGTCGCCGCGCCCGTACGCGCGCAGCGCCGCGAGCAGGTCGCGGTAGATCGTGTAGTAGAACGAGCCGTCGCCGGTCATCTGTCCGAGCGCGGCGCCGTCGAGCTTGATGCGGTGCCGCGCCGCCGTCGGCGTCGCGGCCGGTGGCGACCAGCGGGTCGGCGTCGAGCTTGATCGCCCACCGGCGCAGCTCGGCGAGGACGTCACCGGAGCAGCCGACCGTGCGCTCGCACACGGCCGGCCACGCGAAGCGAAGCGCAGCGGTCTCCTCACGGATCCATGGGTCGAAGCCCTCCACCGCGTAGGCGGCGTCGAGCACGACGGCGCGCACGCGCTCGCGGTGGCGGACCGCAAAGGCCTGCGAGAAGTAGGTCCCGTAGGAGTCGCCGTAGATGTCCACCAGCGGCACCTTCAGCTTGTCGAGCACCGCGGCGAGGTCGTCGGCCGCGGCGCCCGTGCCGTACGCGTTGGCCGCCGCGCCGAGCCTGCGCGCGCAGCGGCCGACCTCGCGGAGGTACACGCCCTTGCCCGCCTGCAGGCGCGGGCAGTTGATCGCGCCCGAGCGTGCCGGTGCCGCGGTTGTCCATCACGATCAGGTCGTGCGGCGGCGCAGTCGGCCGAGCATGAACTTGTACGAGTCCGACGACTCGATCGTGGCGTACCCGGGGCCGCCCTCGGCGGCCACGATCGGCTCGCGCTCTGGCTTCGAGCGATCGGTGCGCGGGAACACGCGGAACTTCACGCGCAGCTTGCGCCCGCCGCCGTCGGGTGCACCGCGCAGGAGCGGCACGCGCACCGAGCCGCAGCGCGCGCTCTTGTCGTCCGGACACGGCTTGGTGGCGGGCGCCGCCACCGCGCCTGCCGGGACGACCGCGAGGAGCAATGCGACAGCAGTGGCTCCCCCCAGGCGCGCTCCCATTCGGGGCGGGAGCCTAGCTAAACCGGACCGAACCCGGACCGCAGCTTCCTCGCGAGAGCGCGCGCCCGGTCGGTGCCGCGCCGGCCTCGCCACGGATGCGGCCCCCTCGCCCACGGGTGCCAGCCCAGGTTGCCGTACTCCTCACGCAGCATCGCCTTGAGCTCGCCGCGGTGGTTGCCACACGCGTACCGCGTCGGCCCGTAGATGCCGCGCCCGTGCCACACGAGCCAGCGTTCCGGCTCGACGTCCACGTACTCGCCGTGGCGCAGATCGAGCAGCTGGCGTTCGAGGCCGGCCTGCGTCTCCGCGCCTGGCCGGCCGGCGCAGACCTCGCACTCGAAGACCACCTTCACCGGCATGGCCTCCACGGTAGCGCGGCACGAGGGCTACATAGCGCGTTGGCCGGCCGGCGAACGCTCCTGCCAGTGGATGTCCGCCAGCTCGTCCGGCGGCGCGCCGCGCAGCAGCCAGGTCGCGTCGGCCTTGCGGACGATCAGCCCGCTCTCGTCGATACGGCGCAACGCCGTGGTGACGGAGGCTCGCCGGCTACCGACGAGTTGGCCGAGAACCTCGTGGGAGAGGCGCAAGCGCACGCTGATGCCGTCCGGCGTCACATGGCCCCAGCGCTCGGCCAGGTGCCAGAACAGCACGAGCAGGCGAGTCTCGACGGGCGACAGCTGCAGCAGTGCCTGATGGATCGACATCCTGAGCGTGCGCCTCACCGCGCGCTCGAGCAGCGCACCCATCACCTGCGGCCAGTGGGCCAGGCAGCGGGCAAACGCGGCGTCGAGGACGGCCACGCGCACCGGCGACAGGACGTGCCACAGCACGCGGTAGCGGACGAGCTCGGCTTCGCGCGTGGACACCCAGGGCTGGATCACGTCGCCCTCGCCGACGAGCTCGGTTGAGGTCGTGCCCGCGAGGATGACGTCGCGCGCGAGGAGCCCGTCGAGCATCAGGAACCCGAGCGTGCCGCGCTCCATCTCGTCGTGGGGCACCTCCCAGCGGCCGCATGGGAGCGACTTGACCCGAGCCACGAGCTGATTGCGCGCGCCGGCGATTTGCGATGCCGGAACGCGGAGGCCGAGCTCCGGGTCCATCTCCAGTATTCGGACCGATCCCTCCAGGCGCCTCCGAGCGGGTTGCGCCGAGGTCTCGGGGGCTGGGTCCTGCGGATTACGCCTCCGAGTCACAGAAGCTCCTCCCTTGGCTGCAAAGACTATTCCCGCGCCGCGTTGAATCGCAACGTTGAATTTCAACCAGGCGTCTTTTCCCCCGCATCCGCCTCAAATATGTTCGCTGCCTACCGGCCGGAGGGAGACCGGATGTGCCTGGCCATTCCCGGCCAGATCGTTGAGATCGTCGACCAGGATAACCGCCTGGCGAAGGTCGATGTGGCTGGAGTGCAGCGCACGATCAACGTGGGCCTCCTCGACGAGAACGGCACGGGCGTCGACTCCGGCGACTGGGTGTTGATCCACGTCGGATTCGCGATGTCGAGGGTGGACGAGGAGGAGGCCCTCGAAACGCGCAGACAGCTCGAGCGCATGGGCGAGGACTACGAGGCCGAGCTCGAGGAGCTCAAGGCGAGCGTGATCGAGTGACCGCCAACGAGTGCGGCGACCACTGCATCACCTGCTCCGACGAGGGCATCCCGATGCAGGTCGAGCGCATCGACGACGCGCGCGGGCTGGCGCTATGCGCGGCCGAGGACGGGTCCACGAGCACCGTGGAGATCGCCCTCGTGTCGGTCGAGCCGGGTGACCGCGTGCTCGTGCACGCGGGCGTGGCGCTCGTGGAGCTCGGCGCGTGAAGTACGTCGACGAGTTCCGCGACCCCGAGCTGGGGCGAGTGCTCGCGTCGGAGATCCTGGCCGCCGTCGAGCCCGGGCGCCACTACAAGTTCATGGAGGTCTGCGGCGGCCACACGCATTCGATCTACAAGTACGGGGTCGACGACCTGCTGCCGGCGAACGTCGAGCTCGTGCACGGCCCGGGCTGTCCGGTGTGCGTGATCCCGATGGGCAGGGTCGATGACGGCATCGCGATCGCCCGCGAGCCCGGAGTGATCTTCACCTGCTTCGGCGACATGATGCGCGTGCCGGGGTCGGACGGCAGCCTGCTCGAGGCAAAGGCCGAGGGCGCCGACATCCGGATGGTCTACTCGCCGCTCGACGCGCTACGGATCGCAAAGCAGAACCCCGACCGCGAGGTCGTCTTCTTCGCGATCGGGTTCGAGACCACGGCGCCCTCCACGGCGCTCACGCTAAAGCGCGCGAAGGCGGAGGGCGTCAAGAACTTCTCTTGCATGTGCAGCCACGTCACCATCGTGCCGCCGCTGCGTGCGCTCCTCGACTCGCCGGACCTGCGCCTCGACGGCTTCGTCGGCCCGGGACACGTCTCGACCGTGGTCGGGGCGCGGCCGTTCGAGTTCATCCCGGCGGACTACGGCAGGCCGATCGTGGTCGCCGGCTTCGAGCCGCTCGACATCCTGCAGGCGATCCGGATGATCCTGGCGCAGCTCGCCGAGGGCCGCTGCGAGGTCGAGAACCAGTACGCGCGCGTGGTCCCCTACGAGGGCAACCCACGCGCGCTCGAGGTGATGGCCGAGGTCTTCGAGCTGCGCCCGCACTTCGAGTGGCGCGGCCTCGGGTTCATCTCGCAGAGCGGCCTCAAGCTCGCAGACGCCTACGCAGACCTCGACGCCGAGCTGCGCTTCGCCGTTCCGGGCGTCCGGGTGGCCGACCCGAAGGCCTGCCAGTGCGGCGAGGTGCTGAAGGGCGTGATCAAGCCGTGGGAGTGCAAGGTCTTCGGGACCGCCTGCACGCCGGAGCGCCCGATCGGCACCTGCATGGTCTCCTCCGAGGGCGCCTGCGCGGCCTATTACAACTACGGCCGCTTCGCGCGCGAGCGGGAGCTGGTGTAGGTGGCAGCCACCCCCGTAAGCGACCGCGAGGCGCGCATCCTCGGGATCATCGAGACGGCGCGCGGCAAGCGCGGGAAGTTCCGCGACGAGCGCATCAACATGGCCCACGGCGCGGGCGGCAAGGCCACCCAGAGCATGATCGAGGGCCTGTTCGTCCCGGCGTTCGGCTCGAAGACGCTCGAGGCCATGGGGGACGCGGGCGCGGTCGAGGTCGACGGCGTCGAGCTGGCGATGACCACCGATTCGTTCGTCGTCAAGCCGATCACCTTCCCGGGCGGCTCGATCGGCGACCTGGCGGTCAACGGCACGGTCAACGACCTCGCGGTCTCCGGGGCGCGGCCGCTGGCGCTCAGCCTCTCGGTCATCCTCGAGGAAGGCCTCACGGCGGAGGAGCTGAAGGCGGAGGTCGAGGCGATCGCACGCGCCGCAGAGGCGGCCGAGGTGCAGATCGTCGCCGGCGACACGAAGGTCGTCGAGCGCGGCGCCGCCGACAAGATGTACGTCTGCACCACCGGAGTCGGGCGCCGCGACCCGCGCGCGCGGATGGCGACGGACGCCATCGAGCCCGGCGACCGGATCCTGCTGTCCGGGACGATCGGCGAGCACGGCACCGCCATCATGCTCGCGCGCGGGGAGTTCGAGCTCGACGCCGCCATCGAGTCCGACACGCGTCCGCTGTGGCCGGTCGTGGACGCGCTGCTGGAAGAGGCCGGACCGTCGCTTCGCTGCATGCGCGACGCAACCCGCGGAGGGGTGGCGTCGGTGCTGAACGAGCTCGCGCGGACGTCGAACGTGGCGATGCTCGTGCGCGAGGCGGCTGTGCCGATCGACCCGGCAGTGGCCGGGGCGTCCGAGATCTTGGGAATCGACCCGATGTACGTGGCCAACGAGGGCAAGCTCGTCGCCTTCGTCGCGCCCGAAGCAGTGGACCGGGCGCTCGGCGCGCTGCGCTCGGTTCCAGGCTGCGAGCGCGCGGTGGAGATCGGTGAGGTGCGCACCGAGCCTCCGGGGATGGTCCTGGTGGAGACGAGCTTTGGCGGCAAGCGAGTGATGGACCAGCTGGTCGGGGACCCGCTGCCGCGGATCTGTTGAGCGAGGAAGGAGCGCCGATGGCGACAACCGACGTATTCGCAGAACACAAGAAGACCGAGGGGGTCACCGCGCATGTGCTCTGGGTGACCACGGGCCTTTCCTGCGAGGGGGACTCGGTCGCGATGACGTCGGCGACGAACCCGAGCCTCGAGGACATCATCACCCAGGCGATCCCGGGGATGCCGAAGGTCGTGATCCACAACCAGGTGATCGCCTACGAGGTGGGGGAGGAGTACGTCCAGGCGTGGTTCGACGCCGAGAATGGGGACCTCGACCCGTTCGTGCTCGTGATCGAGGGCTCGCTCGGCAACGAGAAGATCAACGGCGAAGGCCACTGGACGGGCCTAGGCATCAACCCCTCAAACGGCCAGCCGATCACGATCAACGAGTGGCTCGACCGCCTCGCCCCGAAGGCGGCGGCTGTGGTGGCCGTCGGGACATGCGCCACCTACGGCGGCATTCCCGCGATGAAGAACAACCCCACGGGCGCGATGGGCGTACCGGACTACCTGGGCTGGAAGTGGAAGTCGAAGGCCGGTCTGCCGGTGGTCTGCATCCCGGGCTGCCCCGCCCAGCCGGACAACATGACGGAGACGCTGCTGTACCTCGCGCTGCACCTGGCCGGTCTCGCTCCCGCGCCAGAGCTCGACGAGCAGCTGCGCCCGAAGTGGCTGTTCGGCCGGACCGTTCGCGAGGGCTGCAACCGGGCCGGCTTCGCCGAGCAGGGCGATTTCGCGACCGAATACGGATCCGACCACCGCTGCCTGGTCAAGCTCGGCTGCAAGGGCCCGGTGGTCAAGTGCAACGTGCCGGTGCGCGGCTGGGTGAACGGCATCGGCGGCTGCCCGAACGTGGGCGGCATCTGCATGGCCTGCACGATGCCGGGCTTCCCCGACAAGTACATGCCGTTCATGGAGCCGAACCCCTGGGGCGTGGCTGCGGAGAACATCATGCGGTTCACGTACGGCCCGGTAGTCCGCCGCCTCCGCCAGCGCCACATCACGAGGCAGTACGACGTCGAGCCGGAGTGGCGGCACAACAAACCTGAGCTTACGACCGGCTACTCCAAGCGCTGGTAGAGGGAGGCATGCATGTCGACCGTTGAAACACCACGTGACCAGAAGGTCATGGTCAAGGAGATGTCCTGGGACCCGATCACCCGCATCGTCGGGTCGCTCGGGATCCACACGGAGATCGACTTTGCCAACCAGCAGGTATTGAAGTGCTACTCGACGTCGATGGTCTTCCGCGGCTTCGACATCTTCATGAAGGGGATCGACCCGCGGGACGCTCACTTCATCACCAGCCGCATCTGCGGCATCTGCGGTGACAACCACTGCACCTGCTCGTGCCTCAACCAGAACATGGCCTACGGCGTCAAGCCACCGCCCCTGGGCGACATGGCCTTCAACCTGGCCGAGACCGCGGACTACATCTTCGACCACGCGATCTTCAACGACTGCATGGCGAACGTGGACTTCTGCGAGCAGATGGTCAAGGAGACGAACCCGAGCCTGCTGGCCAAGGCCGAGAGCACCTCGGCTCCGGGCTCGGACATCCACGGCTACAAGACGATCGCCGACATCATGCGGGCGCTCAACCCGTTCACGGGCGAGTTCTACCTGGAGACCCTCCACGTGGCCCGCTACACGCGCGAGATGTACTGCCTGTTCGGCGGGCGTCACACGCACCCCTCGACGATCATGCCCGGCGGGTGCAGCGCGGACATCACCCATCAGACGTGCACCGACTACTACGTGCGCCTGATGCGGTACTTCGACTACGTGAAGAGAAGCGTGCCGATGCACGACGATCTGTATGACTTCTTCCTCACGGAGCTGCCGGGCTACGACATGGTCGGCTACCGGGACACGAATCTCGTGAACTGGGGCTCCTTCGACGACCCGGACTACGTCGACTACAGCTACGAGAACATGACCGAGTGGGGGCGCAAGCGCTACATCACCCCCGGGATCGCGATCAACGGCGAGCTGATTACGACCGACCTGGTCGAGATCAACCTGGCGATCCGGATCCTGCTCGGCAGCTCGTACTTCGACGGCTGGGAGAACGAGCGGACGTTCGTAACCAAGGACCCGCTCGGCAACCCGGTGGACAAGAACCATCCGTGGAACAAGGTCACATTGCCAAAGCCCCAGGCGCGCGACTTCACCGAGAAGTACACGTGGGTCGTGTCACCCCGGATCTACGACAAGCGCACCGACACGCACGTGTGCTGTGACACCGGCGGCGGCCCGTTCGCGCGCCAGTGGTGCACGGCCAAGGCCGGCCTCGTCGACTTCGGCTACGTCAAGGCCACCGGGCACAGCCTGCAGATGGTCCTGCCGCGCTCGCCGAGCATGCCGGAGATGGAGATGGAGTGGCACGTGCCGGAGAAGTCCAACGCGATCGAGCGCGATCGCGCCCGGACCTATCACCAGGCGTACTCGGCGCTGATCGCGCTCCACAACCTCGAGCGGGCGATGAAGGAGGTGCAGGCGGGCCGCACCAAGAGCTGGAACGACTTCAAGGTTCCGGACTCGGCGGTCAGCGTCGGCTTCCACGAGGCGGCGCGCGGCGTGCTCTCTCACCACATGGTGATCGAGGACGGCAAGATCGCCAACTACCAGCCCTACCCGCCGACACCGTGGAACGCGAGCCCTCGGGATGTCTATGGAACCCCAGGCCCCTACGAGGACGCGGTGCAGAACACGCCGATCTTCGAGGAGAACGGCCCGGAGAACTTCAAGGGCATCGACATCATGCGGGCGGTCCGCTCGTTCGACCCGTGCCTGCCGTGCGGCGTGCACATGTACGGCGGCAAGGGGCCGGTGCGCAAGGTTGTCCACACGCCCACGGGCCTCTGCTAGTCCATGGAACCCGAGCAGCTCATAGCCCGTGTCCAGGAGCTCACGGGCCGGCTGGAGGACCTCGACGACCCGGCCTGCCGAAGGCTGGCCGAGGAGCTGACGTCCGCCGTCGTGCAGATGTACGGGGCGGGCCTCGAGCGGATCGTCGAGCTGGCCGGCGCTGAGACCCGCGACGAGATGGCAAATGACAGCCTCATTGCGGGGCTGCTGATGATCCATGACCTGTACCCGGTGCCCATCGAGGAGCGCGTGGTGCAGGCGCTCGACACGGTAAGGCCGTACATGGAGTCCCACGGCGGCGACGTCGAGCTGCTCGGCATCGAGAACGGCATAGCCAGGCTGCGCCTTCAGGGCAGCTGCAAGTCATGCCGGGCGTCCTCCTCCACGCTGGAACTGGCCGTGCGCCAAGCGCTGGAGGCGGCGGCGCCCGATCTCGAGGGCATGGACGTCGAGGGAATCGTGGAAGAGGAGGAGCTCGAGGTCACGGGCGTCCCGCTGCCGCTGATCCAGATGAACGGCACGCCCTCGTGGCACACGCTCAGCATCGACGTTGGCGACGAGCTCGTCTCGACCGACGTCGGTGGCGTGTCGCTCGTGGTCGCAAACGTCGAGGGAACGCTGCTCGCCTACCGCAACATGTGCGCCGACTGCGGCGGGGCGCTCGACGGCGGAGCGCTCAAGGCGGGCGCGCTGGGATGCCCGGCCTGCGGGCGCAGCTACTTCCTGCCGCAGGCGGGTCGCTCGATGGACGACGACCACCTGCAGCTCCAGCCGATTCCGCTGCTGCGAGAACAGGAGGAGATAAAGGTCGCGCTATGAACCGCCTCGACCTCGACAAGGCGGTCGCGGGGCGGCAGAGGGCGCTGATGGTGTCCGGCCTGCGCGGACTGGCCAAACCCGAGCCGCCCGCGGCGGCGCAGGCGCCGGTCGCCGACGACGAGGAACGCTGCGACCTCTGCACCACGACCGTGCCGTCGGACCACCGGCACATGCTCAACCTCTACGAGCGCCAGATCGTCTGCGTCTGCGAGAGCTGCTGGGCGCTGCGCTCGGGTGACTCGGAGTTCCGCCCCACGGGCAACCGCACCCTTTGGCTCGAGAGCTTCGAGCTGCCGGAGGAGATCTGGGCGCAGTTTCGGATCCCGATCGGCCTCGCGTTCTTCATGCACTCGAGCGTGACCGACTGCATCGTCGCGCTCTACCCGAGTCCCGCGGGCGCAACGGAGAGCGAGCTTCATTTCGAGACCTGGAACCGCCTTGCCGAGATGAACCCGGTGCTGAGGGAGCTCGAACCGGATGCCGAGGCGCTGATCGTCAACCGGATGTCGGATACGCCGGCGTTCGCGATAGCGCCGATCGACCGCTGCTACATGCTGGTCGGCCTCGTCAAGTCGGCCTGGGAGGGCATCTCCGGCGGAGCCGGGGTGGAGCGGGCGATCGAGCGGTACTTCGACGAGCTGCGAGCGGTGGCCGCGTGAGCCGGCCCGAGACGATCGAGATCCCGGTTGCGCCCGAGCCGGAGTTCCAGATCCTCGGCGCGACCGGGCGCCGCCATGCGGCGACGCCGGCGGTCGACTTCGACGTGCACGTGACCGAGCCGGGCGGCCGCCAGGTCTACGCGATCGCCCTGACCGCGCAGATCATGATCGAGCCGGCGCGGCGCGCTTACGACGCCGAGACGCGCGAGAAGCTCGTCGAGCTGTTCGGCGCCCCAGAGCGCTGGGCCACCACCACCCGCAGCCTCGTCTGGCACCAGGCCGACGTGCTCGTCCCGGCGTTCACCGGGGCGACGACCTTCCACGTGCCGCTCGGCTGCAGCTTCGACATGGAGGTCGCCTCCACGAAGTACCTCTACGGGCTTCCCGGCGGCGAGGTGCCGCTGGCCTTCAACTTCAACGGCACGGTGCACTACCGCGGCGATGACGGGCGCCTGCAGATGTCGCTGATCCCCTGGTCGTGCTCGGCGGAGTACCGCTTCCCGGTCGCCATCTGGCGCGATCTGATCGAGCACTACTACCCGCAGACCGGGTGGATCCCCTTGCAGGAGGCGACGCTGCGCGCGCTCCAGCGCGAGAAGGCCCGGCGCGCGCTGCCGACGCTCGACGCGTGCGTGGCCGAGCTGCTGCCGGAGGAGCCGTGAGCCTCGACACGCTCGTCGAGTCGCTGCTCTACGAGGGCTACGCGCTCTATCCCTACACGCCCGGCGCGACCAAGAACGCGACGCCGACGCCGTTCGGCATCGTTTACCCGCCCGCCTACGCGCAGGCGCTCGACACGACCTACGACCACCTCGAGCTCCAGTGCGTCGTCGAGGGCGGCGGCGAGGTGAGCGCCGAGGTGCGCTTCCTTGTGCCGAGCGGCGAGCGCCATCAGGCCGAGCCGGAGGTGATCGCGGGCGCGGGCGAGTTTCGCCGCGGCGGGCTGTCGATCCGGACGCAGCCTCGAAGTGACGCCGATCGACGACCAGCGCCGCAAGGTCTCGTTTCGCGTGGAGAACCGGACCGACGTGCCCGCCGGCCTCGACCGGGCGGGCGCCATCGCCAGCTCGCTGATCTCGACCCACCCGATCGTGCGCGTGGAGCGCGGCCGGTTCATCTCGCAGCTCGAGGCGCCCTGTGACAGCGTCAACACGTGGCCGGTCCTCGCGTCGGCGGACGACGCCGCGATGCTCGGCGCCGCGATCGTCCTGCCCGACCACCCGCAGATCGCCCCCGAGAGCCGCGGCAACCTCTTCGACAACACCGAGATCGAGGAGGCGCTGGTCCTCCACGTGCAAGCGCTGAGTGACGAGGAGCGCGCCGAGATCGAGCACCAGGATCCCGCGGTCAAGGAGATGATCGACCGCGCCTGCGCCGTTACGCCGGAGGAGCTGCTGAATCTCCACGGGCGCGTGGAGGTGCGCGATCCGGTCACGCTCGAGCCGCCGCAGCCATCGGCCGACGTTCGCGACCCCACGCGCGGGCTGCCCGAGGTCGAGGTGGACGGGGTGGTCTTCCGCCGCGGCGGGCAGGTGGTGGTGCGCCCGGGGCTCGAGGCCGACCTGCACGCCCGGATGCTCGAAGGCCGTACGGTGACCGTCGAGCGGATCTATCGCGACTACGACGGAAAGATCCATCTCGGCGTCAGCGTCGACCAGCCCGGCCAGGAGATAATGCGCGAGACCGGCCGCTTTCTCTGGTTCTTTCCCCCGGAAGTGGAGGTGCTGCGATGAAGCTCATTCTGGTTGCCGGGATTGGCAATGCCTGGCTCAAGGACGACGGCTTTGGAAGCGAGGTGGTCAAGCGCCTTCAGGCGCGCGAGCTGCCCGAGGGCGCCGCCGTGTTCGACTTCGGGACGGGCGGGCTCGATCTGGCCTATGAGGTCATGCGCGGCTACGACGCGCTGCTCCTGGTGGATATCAGCCGTCAGGGCGGGGAGCCGGGAACGCTCTACGTCATGGAGGTTCCGAAGGACGACGTCGACGCCGGCATCGAGGACGGGCAGGTGATCAACCCGCACGCCATGGACCCGCAGACGGTGCTGCGCTTCCTGAAGACACTCGGCGCCTGGCCCGGCAAGGTGGTCGTCGTCGCCTGCGAGCCGGCCGAGGTCGAGGAGATGGGGCTCGGGCTGAGCGCCGAGGTCGAGCGAGCCGTGGACGGCGCCGTCGATCTCGTGATCGAGACGATCGAAGAGCTGCGCACCGACGCCGCCTACGCCGTCGACTGATCCATGCACGAGCTGTCGCTCTCCGGTGCGATCGTGAACACCGTCGTCAAGCACGCGGATGGGCGTCCGGTGAGCGTGGTCACCATGAGGATCGGCGCGCTGCGCCAGGTCGTGCCGGACACGCTCGACTTCTACTTCGGCTTCGTGTCGAAGGGGACCGTCTGCGAGGGGGCGCGCCTCGAGCAGCAGCTGATTCCCGCCGGCCTTCGCTGCACGACCTGCGAGCGCGAGTGGGAGATCGACGTGCCGCATTTCATCTGCCCCGACTGCGGCACCGCCGGTCAGGTCGAGGTCGCGAGCGGGAACGAATTCGAGGTGGAATCGATCGAGGTCGAGGAGGCCGAATGCATCGCACCAAGGTGAAGATCGTCGAGGAGGCGCTCGACGCCAACAACACGATCGCGCAGGCCAACCGGGCCGACTTCGACCGCGCCGGCGTGCGCGTCGTCAACTTCATGGGCGCTCCGGGCGCGGGCAAGACCGCGCTGCTGGAGGGCGTGGTCGCCGACCTCCCGGGAGCGCGCGTCGGGGTGCTCGAGGGCGATGTACAGGGCTCGATGGACGCCGACCGCCTCGCCTCGTTGCACATCCCCGTGACCCAGCTCAACACCGACCCGAGCTTCGGCGGTGAGTGTCACCTCGACGCGAACATGGTGCGCTCGGCGCTTCCCGGGCTGCCGCTCGACGACATCGACCTGCTGATCATCGAGAACGTCGGAAACCTCGTCTGCCCGGCCGAGTTCAGGGTCGGCGAGGACGCCCGGATCATGGTCTCTTCGGTTACAGAGGGCGAGGAGAAGCCGCTCAAGTACCCGCTTATGTTCCGCGCCTGCGAGCTGGTGCTGGTCAACAAGATCGACCTGCTGCCCCACCTCGACTTCGATGTCGACAAGTTCCTCTACAACCTCGGCGCGGTCCACCCCGGTGTCGACCGGATCATGGTCAGCGCGAAGACGGGGGAGGGTGTCGAGGAGTGGCGCGACTGGCTCGCCCAGGTGGGCGCGCCGGTGGAGGCGCCCGCTTGACCAACGTCCTCGGCAGCGACGTCCTCACCTCCCGGCTCGAGGCCGCGCTGGCCGAGCGCACTCACGCAAACGCGGAGTTCTTCGAGGCCGAGGCGGAGCGACTCGCGCGCCTCTGTCACCGGATGGCCGAGCGCTTTGCGCGCGGCGGCCGGCTGATCGCGGTCGGCCGCTCGCCCGCGGCCCGCTCCGATGCCCGGCACGTGGCCGTCGAGTTCGTGCACCCGGTGATCGTCGGAAAGCGCGCGCTGCCCGCGATCGGATTGGCGGGGGAGGGCGGCCCGCTGGTGGACCAGTTGGCGCTGGTGGCCGAGCCGGACGACATCGCAATCGGCTTCGGCGCGAGCGACGACGGCGGGGAGGCCGCCGCGGCCCTCGCTCTGGCGAGGCAGCGCGGCTGCCTGACGCTCGCGTTCTCGCCCGCCGGCGCGGAGTGGGAGTTCGAGCCGCCGGTTCGCGATCCCTCGATCCGCCAGGAGCTCGTGGAGACGCTCTACCACGTGCTCTGGGAGCTCGTGCACGTCTTCTTCGACCACCGCGGGCTGCTCGAGGGCCGCGACGCCCGGCCGACCCATGACACCGGCGCTTCGAGCTTTCTCTATCCCTTCCTGGGAGAGCAGGAGCACGACCTGGAGGCGATCGTGGACGACGTACGCCGCTCGGTGCTGGCCAAGTCAGAGGAGGTCGGCGAGCTGCGCGCGCAGACGCTCGGTGACAACCGCGAGGAGCTGATCGCTGCGGCGGCGGGACTGCGCCACGATCTCGACGCCGGCGGCTGCCTGCTCGCCATCGGCAACGGCGGGTCGGCCACCGACGCGATGGACGCCGTGGCCGACCTGCGCTGTCCCCCGGACCCGGCCTGGCCCGCGCGGCGGGCGATGGACCTGACGGAGGACCCGGCGATCCTGACCGCAATCGCGAACGACATCGGGACCGAGGCGATCTTCGCGCGCCAGGTGATCGCCCACGGGCGCGTGGGCGACGTCCTGCTCGCGATCTCCACGAGCGGCAACTCGGCGAACGTCGTCGCCGCGCTCGCCGAGGCGCGCGGGCGCGGCCTGAGGACGATCGCGATGGTCGGCTACGACGGTGGCCGGGTGGCCGCCGAGCGCCTGGCCGATCACGTGGTCGTCACGCGCTCCGAGCACATCCCGCGCATCCAGGAGGCGCAGGCAAGCGCATACCACCTGCTGCGCGAGCTGCTCGAGCTGGCGCGATGAACGAGGTCGTCCATGCCGCAGGGCGCGGAGTCATCGCGGCAATGGCGATGACGGGCATGCGCGCCTTCACGGTCAACCTCGGAATCGTCGACCAGGCGCCGCCTCAGGCGATTTTCAAGCAGAAGGCGCGCGGAGTGATGGCAGTCGTGCCGCGCAAGAAGCGCCGGGCCGCGATTGAGCTCTTTCACTGGGGCTATGGCGCGGGCGGCGAGACGCCCGCATGAGCCGGATCCGTGCACGGATCGAGGGAACTGTGCAGGGTGTGGGATTTCGCCCGTACGTCTACCGGCTCGCCGGCGAGCTCGGCGTCTCCGGCCACGTCCTGAACGACTCGAGCGGCGTCGTGGTGGAGGTCGAGGCGCCGCCCGAGACGGTGGAGCGCTTCCTCGCGAGGCTTCCGGTCGAGGCGCCGCCGCTCGCGACGGTCGAGCGTGTCATCGCCGAGCAGGTGGAGGAGCTCGGCGAGCGCGGGTTCTCGATCCGCGAGAGCCCGACGGGCGGCGAGCCGCGCGCCGCGGTCAGCCCCGACAGCGCGACCTGTGCCGACTGCCTGGCCGAGCTGTTCGATCCGGCCGACCGGCGCTTTCGCTACCCGTTCATCAACTGCACGAACTGCGGCCCGCGCTTCACGATCGTGTGCGACGTCCCCTACGACCGTCCGCATACGACGATGGCCGGCTTCGAGATGTGCTCCGCCTGTCGCGCGGAGTACGAGAACCCGGCGGACCGGCGCTTTCACGCTCAGCCCAACGCGTGCCCCGAGTGTGGGCCGCGGGTGCGGCTCGTCTACCCCGGCGGCGGCGAGCTGGCCGATCCCGGCGCGCGCGAAGCCGTCGAGGCCGCCGCGCATGCGCTGCTCGGTGGGGCGATCGTCGCCGTAAAGGGCCTGGGCGGGTTTCATCTGGCCTGTCGCGCCGCCGACGAGTCCGCGGTGGCGGAGCTTCGCGCGCGCAAGCACCGCGAGGACAAGCCGTTTGCGGTGATGGCGCCGAACCTGGCCACGGCGCGCGAGCTCGTGGAGCTGACCGCGGCCGAGGGACAGCTTCTGCTCTCGCGCGAGCGGCCGATCGTGCTGGCGCGGCGGCGTCCGGGCGCGCCCGTGGCGAGCGCGGTCGCACCGGCGTCGCCCGAGCTCGGCGTGATGCTGCCCTACTCGCCGCTGCACCATCTGCTGGCGGCGGACGCCGGTGAGACGCTCGTGATGACGAGCGGCAACGTGTCCGACGAGCCGATCGCCTATCGCGACGACGAAGGACGCGAGCGCCTGGCGTGCATCGCCGATCTCTTCCTGCTCCACGATCGTCCGATCGAGACGCGCACCGACGATTCGGTCGTGCGCGTGGCCGCGGGGCGCCCGCGCGTCCTGCGCCGCTCGCGCGGGTACGTGCCGGCGTCGGTCGAGCTGCCGGTCGCGTGCGGCGAGCACCTGCTCGCCTGCGGAGCGCAGCTGAAGAACACCTTCGCCGTGTCGAAGGGCGGAAGGGCGTGGGTGGGTCATCACGTGGGCGACCTCGAGAACTACGAGACGCTGCGATCGTTCGTCGGAGGGATCGACCACTTTCAGCGGTTGTTCGCGGTGGAGCCCGCGGTCGTGGCCCACGACCTGCATCCCGAGTACCTGTCGACCAAGTACGCGCAGGATCTCGACGGAGTCGCCCTGATGGGCGTCCAGCACCACCACGCCCACCTGGCCGCGTGCCTGGCCGAGCACGGCGAGACAGGGCCGGCCGT
The DNA here is from genome assembly GCA_963762265.1 of uncultured Thermoleophilaceae bacterium. Taxonomy (GTDB): domain Bacteria; phylum Actinomycetota; class Thermoleophilia; order Solirubrobacterales; family Thermoleophilaceae; genus JACVRW01. The sequence goes on from CAVXKC010000003.1 coordinate 82,968, forward strand.
CGGCGCGATCTTCGACGGCACGGGCTACGGCGAGGACGGGACCGTCTGGGGCGGAGAGGTGCTACACGGCGGTCTCTCGGGCTTCGAGCGCCTGGGCTTTCTGTTCCCGGTCCGGATGCCGGGCGGCGAAGCGGCCGTGCGGGAACCGTGGCGAATGGCCTGCTCGTGGCTCGCCGCGGCATTCGAGGACGCTCCGCCGCTGCCGCCCCGGCAACTCGGCCGGCGGGTCGACCGCCGCTCGTGGGGCCAGGTGTCGGAGCTCGCCCGCACCGGGGTCGCGTCACCGATCACGACCAGCGCGGGGAGGCTGTTCGACGCGGTGGCGGCCCTCTGCGGCGTGCGCGTCGCCGTGAACTACGAGGGCCAGGCCGCCATCGAGCTGGAGGCCGCCTGCGACCTGGGCGAGCGCGGCGCCTATGCGGTCGAGCTCGTCGATGACCGGGCCGGTCCGCTCGTACTGGACGCGCGGCCGACGGTGAGGGAGATCGTCGCGGACCTCGAGCGAAAGGTCGCGGTCGGTGTGATCGCCGCGCGCTTCCACAACGCGATCGCGGCGGCAACCGCGAGCGCTGTCGTTGCCGGGGCGGAGCGGTGCGGGGTCGAGACGGCCGTGCTGTCCGGCGGTGTGTTCCAGAACCGGCGCCTGCTCGAGTCCACCGTGGCGCTTCTGCGCGACGCGGGCCTGCGCGTGCTCACGCCAGAGCGGCTGCCGCCCAACGACGGCGGCATCGCGTACGGACAGGTCGCCGTGGCGGCGGCACGACTGTGAGCGAGCCCGCCACGCCGCCCGACGCCGAGCGCGTGCTCAACGAAAGCGTGCACGCCGGCGGCACCAACAAGCCATTTCGCGAGGTCACGACGGAGGAGGTCAGGGCCCGCGCCACCGAATTGCGCGAGGTGACGGGCTGGGGACCGACCGCCAAGGTGGGCTCAGTGGCGATGGCCTGGAGCATGCTCGCCAAGCAGATGGAGACGAGCGGCGCCGAGAAGGTCGGCGACCTCGACCCCGCGTGGTCGCCGCGCAGGCGGAGCGGCTGTGGGTGGTGCCGCCGGGCGGCAGCTTGCTTGTAGGGGAGCGGATTGGTGGCACCGTCCTGACTTGGGGCGCAGGACGACCACAAGTCAGGACAGTGCAGCGAAAAGCCCTTAGACCTGCCTGGTGCTGCCGTTCAGCGCCATCCGACCTCCGGGCGTGCCCACCTCATTCCAGCCGCGCGGGCAACCCGAAGCGCTCGAAGGCGCGGCGACCCTCCGCGGATCGAGTGGCTGCTCTGTCCAGCGGGCGTAGATCTCGCGGTCGGGACCTGGCGTCGCCCGCGCCACGAAGGCGGTGATGTCGGCGATCTTGCCGCCGTCGAGCGTCAGCACCTCGAGCCCGAACGGGAGGTAGGCCTCCTCGCCGGGGTCCCAGCAGTAGCACCCGAAAGCAGCCTGCCCGTTCGCGCGCACCTGAACGCGACGCCAGCGCCACGCCCCCGACATCGGCCACCCGGACAGGAAGATCGAGATCGCCTCGCGGCCCCGGAACCAGGTGGCGAGCGGCGGCATCGCCAGGGCCGCGTCCTCGGTGAGCATCGCCACGACCGCGTCGACGTCGCCGCGCTCCCAGGCATCGACGTAGCCGTCCACGACCTCGCGCAGCCCATCGTCGCCGATCGAGCGCAGCGTCACCTGCTGGCTTTGCTTTGGCAGTCGCGCATCGACAGTCGCGCGAGCACGCTGGAGCGCGCTGTTCACGGCGGCCGTCGTCGTCTGGAGCGTCTGCGCGACCTCGGCGGCGGAGAACCCGAGCACCTCGCGCAGGATCAACGTCGCGCGCTGCTTCGCCGGCAGGAGTTGAAGCGCCGTGATGAAAGCCAGCTCGACGCTCTCGCGCCGCTCGTAGCTCGCTTCAGGCGCGGCGAGCCCGTCCTCGACGCCCAGCCGCTCATCGGGGTAGGGCTCCATCCAGACCGACTCCACGACCGGCTCGCCGGGGCCGCCGTGGGGATCGGCGGCCGGGCCGTACCCGATCGGCAGCTCCCGCTTGGACCGGCGGGCGATCAGATCGAGGCAGGTGTTGGTCGCGATTCGATACAGCCAGGAGCGCAGCGAGCTGCGGCCCTCGAACCCATCCAGTCCGCGCCAGGCCCGAAGCAGCGCGTCCTGAAGCGCGTCGTCTGCGTCGTGGAGCGAGCCGAGCATCCGGTAGCAATGCGCGTGTAGCTCCCCGCGGTAGGGCTCCACCAAGCGGTCGTACGCGGCCTTGTCGGTGGAGCTCGTGGGGGCGGTGCTCATTGCCCCGCCCACACTAACCACGCAAGAGCGCTAGACGGCCTCGGAGTAGGCCGGCTCGCGCTTCCGCCGCGCTGCGGACTCGCTCGCGTCCTCCGCCTGGGCCTGGTGGGGCTTCACCGGCTCGAGGACCAGGACCGCGACGATCACGGATGCCAGCACGAGCCCGGCTCCGATCAGGAACGCGAGGTGGTATCCGCCCGTGAGCGCGGAGGCCGCCGACTCGCCGGCTGCGAGCAGGTTGTCGCTGCGCGTTGCGCACAGCGTGGCCAGCACGGCCAGGCCCGAGCGCGCCGCCCACCTGGGCGGACGTGTTGACGAGGCCCGAGGCCAGCCCCGCGTCCTCCGGGGTGGCGCCCGACATCGCGAGCGTCATCAGCGCCGGGAACGAGAGTCCGACGCCGACGCCGAGCAGGATCAGCGCGGGCAGGACGTCGCGTGCGTAGGTGCCGTCCACGGGCGCCTGCGCGAACAGCAGGAGCCCGATCGACGATCAGCACGAGGCCCGGGAAGCAGCGTGGTCTTGGCGCCGAAGCGCATGATCAGCCGCTCGGAGTAGCGGATCGAGAGCGTGCCCATGACGATCGTCACCGGCAGGAACGCGAAGCCGATCTGGAGCGGCGTCGTAGCCGAGCACGCGCTGCAGGTAGAGCGATCCCATGAAGAACATTCCGAACATCCCGGCCACCGACAGCGCCTGGATGACGTTGGCCCCCGACACGTTTCGCGAGCGGAAGATGCGCAGCGGCATCAGCGGGTTGCTCGCGCGCGCCTCTCGCAGGATGAAGAGCGCCAGCAGCACCAGCGACGCGGCGCCGAGGCCGAGCGTGCGGCCCGCGCCCCAGCCCGTAGTCGGCGGCGGGCTTGACGATCGTGTAGACGCCGAGCATCAGCGAGCTCGTGATGAGGACCGCGCCGAGCACGTCGGCGCCCTCGCCGAAGCCGATGCCCTCGTCCCGTCGATCAGCCGGATGCGCCAGCAGCGCGGTGGCGATGCCGATCGGGATGTTGATGAAGAAGATCCAGTGCCAGTTGATCGACTCGCGTCAGCACGCCGCCGGCCAGCAGGCCGATCGAGCCGCCCGCGGAGGCGACGAAGGCGTACACGCCGATCGCCTTGGCCTGCTCGCGCGGCTCGGGGAACATCGTCACGATCATTCCGAGGACGACGGCCGAGGTCATCGCCCCGCCGATGCCCTGGATGAAGCGGCGCCGCGACGAGCACCCCCTGGCTCTGCGCCAGGCCGCAGAGCGAGCGACGCGACCGTGAAGACCGCGAGGCCGGCCAGGAAGACGCTCCTTGCGCCCGAGCAGGTCGCCGAAGCGCCCGGACAGCAGCAGCAGCCCGCCGAAGGCGATCAGGTAGGCGTTGACCACCCACGCGAGGCTCGACTGAGAGAAGCCGAGGTCGTCCTGGATCGAGGGCAGCGCGACGTTCACGACGGTGATGTCGAGGACGATCATCAGCACCCCCGCGCAGAGCACGTAGAGGGCGATCCAGCGTTTCTTGTCGGCTGCTGCCTGTAGCTCGGTCATGATTTCCTGGCTCTTTCGGGGCTGCGGTCGTCGGTTGTAGTACCCGTAGTGCGAAGTCCTAAAACACTACTACAGCCATGCTCTGGTCAGCGGGCGGCCAGCGGTTCGACGCCCAGCGCCGTGCTGACGGCTGCGACGCTTGCAGCCAGCTCGGGGCCGTAGCGCCCGGCCCGGCGAGCGTCGCCTGGAGGTCCTCGAGGGCGGCGCGCCGAACCAGACGCTTCTCGTTGAGCACCCACTCGCGGCGCTCCGCGAGCCGTCCGTGAGCCATGCAGAGAGTGGCCTGAGCGAGCATGCCCGCGCAAGGGACGACGTCGCCGGCGTCCGCGTGCGCCTGGGCGAACATCAGTGAGACCTGGGCTCGCCCGCTCCACCGTATGGGCGCGGCCGCCGCGAGCGCCTCGGGGAAGCCCGGACGCGGCAGCTCGCCCGCGATCGGCCGGCAGAGCGCGAGCTCACCGACGGGCAGATAGGTCGGTGCGCCCACGATGTAGCCGTTCTGCGACAGCACCTCGAAGCGCCCCTCCTGAGCCTCGCTCCGCCAGACCTCCACCGTGTCGAGGTCGCGAAAGAGGACATCGACGGGCGTGCCGTCGATCGCCAGCCAGGCGCCGCCGTTGACGATCGGCCCCCATTCGCCGAGCTCAGAGACATGACCGCGCCGGCCCATCCGACGGACGTCGTCGGGATCGAGCGGTCGCTGAGAGGCGCGGTAGTAGACGCCGAGATCCCAGTCGCTGTCGGGCCGGTGTGTCGCGGTGGCTCGTGAACCGCCGAGGACCACGGCGACCGCGCCCCGCAGGCCTGCCAGGTCGGCGGCGAGCATTGCGACGGGCGCGAGTAGCGGGGGCCGAGACATGCGGCGCAGCCTAGGTCAGGCGGGCACCCTCGTACCGCGGTGGATCAGCAGCACCGCCGCGGCAAAGCAGGCCAGCGCGATCGGGCCCACCGGGGGCGGATGCTGAACCGCCAGCGCGGACACGCCGAGCAGCCCCACGGCACGCCGCGAGGCGCCTGTGTTGCGCAGCGCGACGGCGGCTGCCAGGACCGCTGTCACCCAGCCCAGCGAGCCGACGCTGCTGAGCAGGCCGAAGTCGCCGACGATCGGGCTCTCGTAGAGGCCCTGGATCGCATCCGCGCCGCCCGCGCGCTCAGCGGCGGGGAGCGAGTTCGTGTGCTGGGCGAGGGCTCCGGCCGCCAGGCCGGCGACGGCCTCCCAGGCTCCGTAGAAGACGACGAACGTCCCGGCCGCGAAGCGAGCGACGCGGGCGGCCCGGCCCGGCAGGTCGCGCACGAGCGTGAAGACCGCCAGCCCCATCAGGCCGATGAAGAGCAGAGTGCCGACGTGAACCACCTGCCATCTCGTCACCTGGTCGCGAAGGAGGTCGTACACCTCTCCGCTGCCGAGCGGGTGGAACAGCAGCAGAGCGGCCCAAGCGAGCGGCGCTAGGACCAGAAACGCGATCTTGCCGCGCGACCATGTCGGCGTCATGGGATATCAACCTCTCTGATCTGTATGGGGCTGGTCCGCTCGGCCACGAACCGGGGCAGGAGCGCGAGCGCCTGCGAGCGGTCGGCGGCTTCCACGCGCCACCACAGGCCATGTCCGCCGGTCAGGCAGCTCGAGGCCACGCTGCGGTGACGCAGCGGGCTGTCGAAGCCCTGCCAGGCGGCGAAGGCCGGAGCGCATTCGTGCGGCTGGTGCTGGTGGTGTAAGAGGAAAAAGGCCATGTGTCGATCGTGCCGCGGCAGCGCCCTGAGGACATCGGGCGGGAGCCCTGAACCGGAGCCCTGAATCGCCCGGGCCGGCGAACGCCCCACAACGACCGGCGCCCGCCGAGAGGCGGGCGCCGGTGGGAAACCGATATGTCGTCTGCGATCAGGCGCCGGCGGGCTGCACCTCCGGCTCATGGGCAACCTGGGGCAGCCAACCGAGCTTGCTGGGCAGCCACCAGTTCCAGTCTCCGAGGAGCTTCATGGTGGCGGGCAGCAGCACGCCGCGGATGATCGTGGCGTCGATCAGGACGGCGGCCGCGAGGCCGATGCCCATCTGCTTCATCTGCAGCTCCGACGAGAGCGCGAACATCGAGAACACCGCGACCATCACGATGGCGGCGCTCGTGACCACGCCGGCCGTGCTACTTGATCCCGTGCGCCACTGCGTCTTCTGTGGTCATGCCGCGATCGAACGCCTCGCGGACACGGGTCAGGATGAACACGTGGTAGTCCATCGAGAGCCCGAACAGGATCACGAACAGGAACAGCGGCAGCCAGCTCGCGATCGCGCCGTTCGACTCGAAGCCGAGCAGGCTCTCGGCCCACTTGCCCTGGAACACCAGCACCAGCAGGCCGTAGGCGGCGCCGACGGACAGCAGGTTGAGCACGATCGCCTTGATCGGGATCACGAGCGAGCGGAACGTCACCAGCAGCAGCAGGAACGCTGCGGACAGCACGAACGCGAACACGTAGGGGAGGTGGCCGATCATGGCGTCGTTGAAGTCGCCGGTCGCGGCGGCCTCTCCCGTGGTGTAGGCCTCGACTCCGTCCACCTGGCCGAGCGTGGCGGGGACGAGCTGATCGCGCAGCGTGTCGCTTGCCTTGACCGACAGCTCGTCGGTGCCGCTCCCGGTAGTGGGGAACACCAGCGTGGCGACTGTCTGGTCCTTGCTGACATCCAGCGTGGCGGTGCCCTCGTAGAGGCCCGGACGCTTGGCTGCCTTGTCTTCGAGCGACTCGATCGCCGAGACCACCTTGGGGTCGGTCACGTCGTCGGCCTTGATAACCACCATTTCCATGCTGCCCTCGCTCGGGAAGGCGGCCTGGATGCGGTCGTAGGTCTGCATCACCGGGAGATCACGCGAGTTGTCCTCGGTGCCGCCCAGCGACGTCTGCATCCCCAGCGCAGGGATCGCGAGCGCGACCAGCAGCGCGGCGGACACGAGCGCCGAGACCAGCGGGCGCCGGAGCACCCTGTCGAGGATGCGCGACCAGATGCCGGCCTCACCGACGCGGTTCTTGATACGCCCGATCAGCGGCAGACGGCCCTTCTCGACGCGGTCGCCGAGCTTCGAGAGCAGCGCCGGCAGCACCGTCAGGGAGCCGATCACCGCAACTGCGACGACCATGATCGTGCCGGTCGCAAACGAGGCGAAATTGGAGATTCCGCCCAGGTACATGCCGGCCATCGCAACCATCACGGTGAAACCGGAGATCAACACCGCACGACCAGAGGTCGCAGCAGCGGCCTCGATTGCGGCGTCCTTGTCGCGTCCCGCAGCACGCTCTTCACGCTCGCGCTTGAGGTAGAAGAGGCTGTAGTCCACACCGACTGCCATGCCGACCAGCAGCACGACGTGCATCACTGAACCGTCGACCGGCGCGATCTGGCTGACCGGGCCCAACAGCCCGATCGTCGCCGCCACGCTCGTGAGCGCGAGCAGCACCGGAATCCCGGCCGCGACCAGCGCACCGAACGCGAACGCCAGGATGAGCAGCGTCAGCGGCAGCGAGAAGAGCATCGACTTGCCCATCTCCTCGCCCGACTTCTCGTTGACCGCCTTGTTCAGGCTTGTGTCGCCCATCTCTTCGATCCGCAGCTCCGGGTGGGCCTTCTGCGCCGCCGCAACCGCGGCCAGCGAACCAACCACCGACTCCTTCGCTACGTCCGAGTCGCCCGGCAGCTCGAAGTCCACGAGCACGGAGTGCCCGTCGGCCGAGATCTGTCCGTCGGCCCCGTCGTAGGGACCCACGACGTCGTCCACGCCTTTCGTGTTCTGAAGGCGCTGGGTGACATCAGCGACGGCCGCCTTGAACTGCGCGTCGCCGGCCTCGAGCTCCTTGCTCTGAATCAGCACCTGCTCTGCCGACGCTTCGCGAAAGGCCCCGTCGAGCGCCTTGGCGGCTTGTCCCGACTCGCCCGGTCCGGCCGAGTTCTGGTCGATCTTCTTCTGCGGGACGAGGTTCATCCCGATGAAAAGTGAAACGAGAACGAAAGCAAGCCACCCGAAGATGGCCTTCTTGCGGTGCTGGGCGCTCCAGCGCCCTACCCGCGCGGTGAAGTTGTCCGGCGTTTGCATGGTGCTCCTTCGCTTGGGGTTCGACTGCATGCAGGCAGCCTGCTCCCAAAGCAGCCCCCGAACATCGGGCTGGGGCCCTTAACCGGCACCCTTAAGCCGCGTATCCTCGCTCTGGCAATGGACCCGCAGGCCGCGACAGGCACCGCGCTCGTTGGACGCGAGACCGAGCTCGAGCAGCTCGACGCGGCGCTCGACGCTCTCGACGACGGCCGGCCGGCGTACATCACGCTGGAGGGCGAGCCGGGGATCGGCAAGACGCGCCTCCTGGGAGAGCTGCGCGCACGCGCCGAGCAACGCCGCCACGTGGTGCTCGCCGGGGCGGCGGCCGAGTTCGAGAGTGAGATGCCGTTCAGCGTGTGGGTGGATGCGCTCGACGCCTACGTGGTCTCGCAGAACTTCGAAGACCACGAGTCCTGGGATGAGGAGCTGGGCGCCGAGCTCGCCCAGGTGTTCCCGTCGCTGAAGGGATCCAACGGCGCCGCGGCGGCCATCCCGGACGAGCGCTACCGGGCCCATCGCGCGGTCAGCCGCCTCCTGTGCCTGATAGCCGACGAGCGGCCGCTCGTGCTCGTGCTGGACGACCTGCACTGGAGCGACGGCGCGTCGCTCGAGCTGATCGCCGCGCTGGCCCGCAGGGAGCCGCGAGCGCCCGTCCTCCTTGCCCTCGGCATGCGCCCCGGTCAGGCCGCTCGGCGTATGGGCTCGGCCCTGAGCGGTGAACGGGTCCACCGGCTCGAGCTCGGTCACCTCAGCGAAGCGGAGGCCCGCCGGCTGTTGGAGGGAGTGGACGCCCGTGACGTCGCAGCGATCTACAGCCACGGCGGCGGCAACCCGTTCTACCTCGAGCAGCTCGGCCGGGCCGGGGAGGGCACCGACCTGGCCGCGACGGTCGGCAACGGCGCCGGCGAGGCCGGGGTGCCCGCGGCGGTTGCGGGCGCGATCGCCGGAGAGCTCGAGTCGCTGTCCGACGAGTCGCGCGCGTTGCTGGACGGGGCGGCGGTGGCGGGCGAGCCGTTCGAGCCCGGTCTCGCGGCAGCGATCGCCGGGTTGAGCGAGCCGGCCGGGCTCGCGGCCCTCGACGATCTGCTGGTCCTCGACCTCGTGCGCACGACCGACGTGCCGCGCCGGTTCATCTTCCGCCACCCGCTCGTGCGCCGCGCGGTGTATCAATCGGTGCGGGGTGGCTGGCGCCTTGCCGCCCACGCGCGGGCGGCCGACGCGCTCGCGACTCGCGGCGCCGACGCCGCGGAGCGAGCCCACCACGTCGAGCAGTCGGCAAGCCAGGGCGACGAAGCGGCGATCGAGGTCCTGTTGGAGGCCGGTCGCAGCACCGTCTCCCGCGCCCCTGCTGCCGCCGCCCGCTGGTTCGAGGCCGCGCTGCGCCTGCTGCCGGCTGCGGACACCGATCGCCAGGTGTCGGTGCGCGTGGCACTGGCCTCGGCATTGCGGTCAGTCGGCGAGCTCGACCGCTGCCGCGCCACGCTGCTCGAGGCAATCGACCTCCTGCCGCCCGAATCCGTGGTGCGGCGAATCGAGCTGACCACCCTCTGCGCCGCGGTCGAGCACTGGCAGGGGCGCCACGACGATGCCCACCAGCGCCTCCAGCGCGCGTGGGACGACCTGCCCGATCGCTCGGCGCCGGCCGCCGCCGGCCTCCAGATCGAGCTCGCCGTCGACGGGCTCTATGCGCTCGACTTCGAGCAGGTTCTGACCATGGGGCGAGGAGCGCTCGAAAGCGCGCTCGCCATCGCCGACTCTCCGCTGATCGGCGTGGCGGCGTCGGCTCTCTCGCTGGGGGAGGCTGCCGCGGGGGACATCGAAGCCGCGCGCGAGCACCGCGATCTGGCACTGGAACACGTCGACCGGCTCACAGACCGCGAGCTCGCGCCGCGCCTCGAGGCGCTCTACTACCTCGGCTGGGCCGAGAACTACCTCGAGCGCTACGACGACGCGATCGCGCACGTCGAGCGCGGCATCGCGATCGCGCGGGCCAACGGCGAGGGCCGCCTGCTCGTTCCGATGATGCTCGTCAAGCCCTATTCGTTCGAGATGCAGGGGCACATGGCCGAAGCGGTCGAGCTCTGCGAGACAGCCGTCGAGGCCACGCGCCTGTCGCCCAATCCGCACTACCACTTCTGGTCGCTCTTCGAGCTCGGCTTTGCCCACTACTTCTCGGGAGATCTCGAGGCGGCCATCGTCGCCGGCGAGGACAGCGCCCGGGTCGGTGGGCGGCTGCTCGGTGGCACGATGCCCTCGGCGGGGGGAGGCCCCGGCTGGCTGCTCGCGGCGGCGCGCTTCGAGGCCGGCGAGGTCGAGCGCGCGCGCAAGGAGATCCGCGCTCTCGGCTCAGACAACCTCGAGCACAAGATCCCGGTCGAGCGCTGCTTTGACTGGGAGACCCTCGCGCTGGCCGAGCTTGCGGTCGGCGAGATCGACACCGCCGAGGAATACGCCGGGCGCTCCGAGAAGAACGCGTCGCGGCTGGGACTTCAGGTGCCCGCCGCGATCGCCGCCCGCACTCGCGCCGAGATCCTGCTGGCGCGCGGCGAGCCCGCCGAGGCCGCCCGCCTGGCCGGCGAGTCGGCGAAGAGCGCGGCGTCGGTGGGGGCGCGGCTTCAGGCCGCCTTCTCGCTGGCCCTTCGCGGCCGCGCTCTGGCCGCCGCCGGCGAGCGCGACGACGCGGTCGCCGCCCTGCGGGAGGCCGAGAGCGAGACCGGCGAGTGCGGTTCGCTGCGCGTGCGCGACGAGATGCGCCGCGAGCTGCGCAAGCTGGGCGCGCGCGCGGAGGTGCGAGGACCCGCCACTGCCGACGATTCCGGGCTGAGCTCGCTCACCAAGCGGGAGCTCGAGATCGCGGAGCTGATCACCGACCGCATGACCAATCCGCAGATCGCCGAGAAGCTGTTCCTCAGCAAGAAGACGATCGAGACGCACATCCGCAACGTCTTCCACAAGCTCGGCGTGTCGTCGCGGGTCGAGGTGGCCCGCGCCGTGGAGCACGAACGCCACGAACACATCTAGACGATTGATTCCGAATCCGTGTGCTTCCGAGGGCGCCAGCCAAGCCGTGCGGGCACGCGGCGGCCATCGAGCGCCGGTAGCCCGGCGGGCCAACGGGCACAGCACGATGCCTGGGCAGTAAAGGGTTGAGCCCGAAAACGCGCTTCAAGACTCGTCCATTGTCGAGTTAGCGGGCCCAGCGACCGTTAACTCGACAACGGACGCAAAACCCGGGCGGCCACAGGGAGCACCGCCACCCGTCCCGCCCCTTTATAGCCCGCCGTTGGCCCGAGCCCAAGGCGCGTCATCCAGAGGTGCATGGATTTGGGATCACCCCGTCTAGCGGGCCCGACCGTATGTGACGTGGGTCCGACTGTGACGGAGGTCGCGCAAAGCGCTCGAGCCAGGACATAGAAATGGTCCTGTGATGACCGCCCTCGAAGCCCGAAACCGCCTGACAGACCTCGAGGTCGAGCGCGCCCTCGCCGGCGCCACCTCGCTCGCGGGAGTGGACGCCTACATGGCGAACCTCGAGGAAGAGATCGAGACCTGGCGACAGGTGTACACCGGCGCGGCGGTCACCGAGATCGCCAGCCTGCGCGCTGAGCTGTTCGGGCCGCAGGTCGGTTGAGCGAAGTCGCTGCCGGCCCGGTTAGAGTGGCCGAATGGCGACGACGAAGCTCCTTCTTACCACCGGCGAGCAGCTCGAGGTCGACACGAGCATCGATGACGTAGTCAAGGCGCTCGAGAACGCGGCTCGTAGCAGCGCCGGCACGCTCGCGCGCCTGAAGGAAGCCGAATCCGGCGAGCCGCTCGCCGTCAACGCCACCCAGGTCGTGACCGTCCGCCCCGGCGACGAGTAAGAAGAGCCTGGCGCGCTACGGAGTGCGCCGGCGGCCCAGCAGCGCAGCGTGGCGGCGCGCCTCGGCGGCTTGGCGAACGCTCTCGCGCTCGTGCTCGTAGGTGTCGCGGCGCACCTTGCCCGTCTTGCGAGCCTCCTCGTTGCGCGTGGCAACGAGATCGCGGGCTTCCTTCCAGGCCGACTCCCCGCGGGTAGAACCCTTCCAGTCGGGCTGGTCGTTGGGCTTGGTCATGTGCTCCGTCCTCACTGCTCCCGGAGGGATGTATCACTGCGGGGCGCGGGGAGCGCGACACCCGACGGTGGAGACTCCCCTTGAGAATACCCCGTAGGGAGCTGGAAGCGTTCCTTCCACTCCTCGTAGGGCATGCCGTAGACCTCAGCACGAGCGTCCGGATCGCTCAACTCGAGGCCGCGCTCCTCGGCGGCCTCGCGATACCAGCGCGACAGGCAGTTGCGACAGAAGCCGGCAAGCTCCATCAGGTCGAGGTTCTGCACGTCCGTGCGCTCGCGCAGGTGCTCCACCAGCCGGCGGAAGGCGGCCGCCTCGAGCTGCGTGCGTGCCGGCTCGTCCACTACGACCCGACCGTGCGCCGAAACAGCACCACGCAGATCACGGCCACGATGGCGGTGAGCACGGGCAGCCCCCATCCGATCACGCCAAAGACCGCCAGTACCGCCAACGAGAAGGTCGCGGTCGCCGAGAGGCCGCCGGCCACGGCCAACCGGTAGGCGCGCTGCTCGCGCGAGCGTCGCGATGGAGGACCGCCGGAACGTGGAGCCAGATCGCTCATGCCGGCAACGGTAACGAAGTGTGACCTTGGTCCGAGTGTGACGACGCTCGCTTTCGCGCCATCGCCGCGGAGATAGAACACCTTCCATGCAATACACAGCTCGCCTCCCCTTCATTCCTTCACCCCGCAGCCTGGCAGCGCCGGTAGCAGCGCTCGCGGTCGGCGCGGCGGTGGCCACCGGTGCCTGGGCACTGATCGACAACGAGACGGCGGTGGTCCAAGAGCCGGCTCAGGTGATCGTGCTCGATACCCCCGCGCCCGCGGGCGCGGGTCTCAGCGCCAAGGACGAGGCGGCCACGGCAGCGGCCATCGCCTCCGCGCCGGCGCTCGAGCTGCGCGGCTCGAAGGCCAGCGCGGCCGGCACGTCGAGCACCGAGACCGATACGGACACCGACAGCGGGCCCGTGGCACGGCCCGGACGCGCCGGACCCGGTCACTGACCGGGGGCCGGTCAGGGTCGTCGCAGGCGCCCGAGCGAGGCCCGCTCGAGCGCGGTGACCTCCCGCCAGACCCAGCGCGCGGCGCTCCCGAGCATGCTCGCACCGCCGTTGCCGCCGTTGCCGCCGTTGCCGTCTGCGGCGTAAGCGGCGGTCGCGGCCGCGCCGGGTGCGGCGGCCACTCGTCCCACCTCCACGCCGTCCTCGACGACGAAGTCGATCTCGACTTCGAACGACAGCTCGGCCTGCTGGTCGGCCAAGCCGAGCTCTTGGCCGATCGGGTGGCTGTCGAGCGGGTGCAGACGTCGGATCCGGTGGTCGCTTCTGCGCCGGGCAGGGTGCTCACCTGCCCGATTCGCACCGGTGCCTCGACGACGGCCTGGTAGCAGGCGCGGGTGCCGTCGCCGGCGTCGCGGAACTGCTTGAGGAAGACCTGGGCCATCGTCGCCTTCGGCGGTGCCGCGCCAGCAGCTCGGCGTCAGGCGGGTGCCTCCGACGACCAGGTCCTCGGCGCCTCGAGCCCGGGTCAGGTCGCCGACCAGATGGCGCAGCGAGGCCGAGGAGCGCCGGTGCGTCGCGCTCGCGGTGGTCCCGTGCGCGGCCCGAATCGCCTCGACCTCGAGGAAGTCGCGCCAGGCCGCGCCCTCGTCGCGACCGAAGTTGCCGCCGAAGGCCTCGACGACGGTCGTCTCGCCGAGGCCGCTCGCGGGGTAGAAGCGCCCCATCGTCTTGGCGTAGCCGTAGGCCTCGCGGCCGCCCGAGGTAGGACATCGGGTTGTCCACGAAGATGTACGGGCACCGCGAGCAGCAGGCGCTCGGCCACGAACAGCTCGCCCAGGTCGCGGCCGGCGACCACCGGGATCCAGAACGACGCCTGAGTCTCGCGCACCGCGCCCCAGCGGTCGAAGGGCGGCGTGAGCGAGGTGACCCGCCCGAAGCTCCCCGATCAAGCAGCAGCACCTGCGAGCCGAGCGCCCGGTACTCGATCGCGCGTGCCGGCCGGGCTCGTTGAACATCCGCTCCACGAGCGTCGTCGATGCGCTCGCCGTCGCCCTGCAGCAGCAGGCCGTTGAGGCGGCCGCCGCTCGCAGGAGAACGGGCGCGGGCGCGGTGGCGCGGCCGCCGAACTCCACGTAGGCCGGCAGCTCCTGGCTCGCGGGGCGCAGCCAGGCTGGTGCTCGGCCCCCGGGATCGGCTGGCGCGAGCCGGTCAGCGTCTGCGCGGCGTCCATGCCCGAGATCACGGCGGCCTCGACGCAGCCGCCGTCGATGCCGTTCGCGGTCCAGTCGCCGGCCAGAACGAGGTTCTCGAAGCCCGAGTCGCCGGACGGCAGCCGGTGCTCGACCGTGCCGGCGGGCGTGAGCACGTAGCGCTCCCAGGGTGCGACGTTCGCGCGCGAGTACTGCGCGTCGAAGCGCTCGGGGCCACGGCGCGTCCTCGGGGTCGATCAGCACGTCCCAGTCGAAGCGGTCGCCGCGCCGGGCGCGCGGCCAGAGCGCGGCCAGGTCGCGCTCGATGAACTCGATCGCGTCGCGGCTTCGGCGCGCTCGGCGCGTCTCGGCGGGCGTCTCGCCCGCGCGGTCGTCGATCACGCCGCAGAAGTAGCCGATCGTGCGCGCGCCGCCCGGCTCGGGCCAGGACTCGCGGTCGATCAGGTGAGTCATGTCGCAGTAGGTGTCGAGCGGCTCCACGTAGCAGCCGGCCACCGAGTTCTCGTCGTGCTCCCAGCCGAGCTCGGCCGCAGTCTCTGTTCGACCAGAGCTGGAAGGCCTGGGTCTGAACGGTGACGGCGGACTCGATGCCGCGGCGGAAGCGCTCGTCGCGCTCGATCAGCTCGCCGCAGATGTCCGGCAAGCGCGCCGACCGGGATGCCGAGCACCACCTCGTCGAAGTCCGTCGCCGCGGCGCAGCGTGCGCGGCGGGCCGCCGCAGCGGGTCGGCCTCGCCCTCGAAGTCGGGCGGCCCTCGGCCGGCCAGCCGGGCGCCGCCCCGCGCGAGCTGCTCCCAGCGCGGCTCGCTCGGCCAGCAGGGCAGCCCCTTCACGTCCACCAGCGGGTCGTAGCTGTCGACGCCGGGCGCCAGCGCGACCTGCGGCACGATCTCGATCGTCGTCGACGACGGCGGCGTCGCCGGGCCAGGCCCGAGCCGCTGGACGGCGTGAGAAGAACTCGAAGCGCACGCCGCGGCGCGTCAGCACCTCGTAGAGCGGGCGTGAACACCATGTCGCCCATGCCCGCCTGCATCTTGTACATGATCGAGCCGCGGTAGCTGAAGGCCAGGCGCAGCAGGTCGCTGGTGGCGGTGCCGGCCGCGCAGTCGGCGCCGACGCGATCGACCCGCCCGGTAGGCGAAGGCCACGTCGTAGACCGAGCGCAGCAGCGGGTGAGCGCTCGGCCGGGTGCGGCCGATGGTCAGCTCGCTGGCGCCGTGGCGGCGCAGCCAGGGGCCCAGTCCTCGTCGTTGATGACGTCGAACCCGTGCTCGAGCACGCCGTCCTCGACGATGCCCGGCCAGCGTCGAGACGCCGGCGTCGACCGCGGTGAAGTAGAAGCGCAGCTCGGGATCGCGATCGCAGCGTGGCCCGGCCACGACGAGGTCCAGAGCCAGTCGCGGAAGGCCTTCGAGCAGCCTGACCAGCAAGCGCCGGGTGGGCCGCCTGGCGGACGATCAGGCGTGGTCGGTGTCGCGCGCACGCAGGCCGGCGAGGCGCTCGGCCAGGCCCGAGCAGGCGTCTCGCCGAGGTCGAGCGGGCCGCTCGAGCAGCTCGCCGGCCAGATCGCCGGCGAGGTCCTCGAACCAGTCGGGCACCAGGTCGTTGCCGTCGCCGCTCGGCGGGCGGCAGGTCGTCGCGGTGGTCGCGCAGCGCGCGCCAGCCCGCCAGCGCCCAGTCGCAGGCCGTGGCGGCGATCTCCCAGAAGGTCGGCAGCTCGCCCGGCGTCGCCCGGGCGCAGGAGGTTGCGCGGGCAGTCGATGCGGCTGGCGTGCCAGCTCGCCGTCGACGAGGTCGTAGAGGACGAGCTGATCGCAGCCCTTGAAGGCGTCCTCGAAGTCGGCGAGCGGGCTGCCGGCCGTGCGGCCCAGCTCGCTGTAGGCATCGCGCATCAGCGCGGAAGGCGTTGTCGTAGAAGCCGAACCAGACGTGGAGCCCGTGCTCCTCGATCCGGTCGTGGGCCGCCGCGTTGCGGCCGCTCGCGCCCTTGCCGCCGAGGCGCCAGCCGAGCTGGTAGAGCGTGACGTCGAAGCGCTCGCGCAGCTCCGGAGTGGCGGTCAGCTCGAAGGCCGCGGTGATCCCACCGACGCCACCACCCAGAATCGCGACCTTCGGTCATCCCGAGCTGCGATGCTACTCCGTGTCCGCGACTCGATCAGGACGCGTCGCCCGAGGTGATCGACTTGGTTCGACGCGGCTACGCGCTCTGGAACGCCGGTGAGCTCGAGGCGGTGGCCGAGATGTGGAGCGAGGACATCGTCTGGGAGAACGACCCCGAGCCTGGCCCGGCCAGACGATCTACCGCGGTCGCGCGGCAGGTCGATCGCGCTTCCTGCGCGAAGAGGTCGCGGCGGTCATCGAGCTCGGCGACATCGAGGTCGAGAGCATCCAGGGCTTCGGCGACGAGCTGGTGATCAAGCTGCTCGCGCGCACGCGCGGCGCCGACAGCCACGTCGACATCGGCAAGGTCCCGATCTTCCACGTGACACAGGTCCGAGACGGCCGGGTCACCCGCATCCGCGCCTACCTGGACGAGGCCGCGGCGCTGAGCGCCGCCGGCGTCGGCTGAGGCCCGGCCGGGGCCGGCGCCGCCCGGGTACTCTCGGCGCGTGCCCGATCCCGCAGCGCTTCCGATCCGCCGCAACACGGGGCTGCTCTCGGCCGCCCTCGCGGCCAACTCGGCGATGCTCCAGCTCTCGGCCGCGGTGGCGTCGCTGACGCTTGCGCTGGTGCTCGACGTCGAGGGCCTGCTCGGCCTCGGCCCGGCGATCGTCCTGGCGTCGGGCGCCCTGGCGGCCCTGCCGGCGGGGCGGGCGATGGACCGCTTCGGGCGGATTCCGGTGCTGGCGACCGGCTACTGCATCGGCATCGCGGGGTGTGCGCTGCGCCGCGCTCGGATGCTCCGCCACCTCGGCGCCGGTGGTGCTGCTCGGCCTGATCGGCGTGGGGGCCGCGAGCGGCGTGGCACTGCTCGCGCGCACGGCCGCCGGCGACATGTACCCGCCGGAGCGCCGCGCGCGCGGCATCGCGCTCGTTCTCTTCGGCGCGGTCTTCGGGGCGCTCCTCGGCCCGCTGGTGTTCAGCCCGCTGCTGGCGGGCCGCGATCTCGACGGCGACGCGCTCGCGCCGCTCTGGCTGGCCGCGGGAGCCTTCATGATCGTCGGCCTCGCGCTGGTGCTGGCGGTGCGGCCCGATCCCAAGCGAGATCGCGCGGCTGCTGGGATACGAGGGCACCGACGCGCCGAAGTCCGCGGCTCCGCTCGGCGAGCTGCTCGCCCGGCCCGGGCGTGATCCCCGCCCTGCTGGCCGCCCAGGCGAGCTTCGCGGTCATGGTGGCGGTGATGACGCTGACCGGCGCCGTGGTCGTCGACCACCACGGCCACGCTGGGCACCACGTCTTTCCGATCATCGGGGCTCACGTGGTCGGGATGTACGCCCTGGTGATCGTGGTCGGCGATGCGATCGACCGCATCGGGCGCACGCGGTCGCTGGCCGGCGGCCTGGCGCTGATGGCGGTGTCGGTGATCAGCCTGCTCTGGATCGAGAGCGTCTTCGCCACGGCGGTCGCTCTCTTCGGGCTCGGGTTGGGCTGGAACTTCTCGTTCGTCGCCGCGACCGCCGAGCTTGCCGACAGCACCCACGCGAGCGAGCGCGGGCGCCTGCTCGGCTTCAACGACCTGCTCTCGGGCGCGACCGGCGCCGGCGCTGGCGCTGCTGGGCGGCCTCGCGCTCGACGTGGTCGGCGTGGCCGCACTGGCCATCGGCGCGGGCCGTGCTCGTGACCGCTCCGGCACTGTGGATTCTCGCCAACGGCCGGGGGCCGGCAGAGCCGGCCCCCGGTGAAGCATCCAGCGTGGCCTGACCGGGCTTACTTCAGCCAGGCGTCGACCTTGTCGCGGTTGTCCGCGACCCAGTCGGCCCCGGCCTGCTCGGGATCGACCTTGTCGCCGGCGATCGCCTTGGCGACCTGCTTCCTGGTCCTCGTTGGTGAGCTTCATGTTCTTCAGCACGTCGTATGCGGGCGAGCCGCTATCGGCGAACTTCTTGCTGAAGAGCTTCTGGATGACCGTCACGTCGTAGGCGCACTTGTACTGCTCGGGATCGCCGCCGGCCTTGGCGTCGTCCTTGCAGTCCGTGCCCTCCTCTGCGCGGCGGCAGCTCGACCTCGGCCAGGTCGTACTCCTGGTTCAGATACTGCGGCGTGTACCAGTAGAAGAGGACCGGCTTCTGCTGCTTGTAGAGCTGGCTCCAGCGCGCGACCTGGGCCGGCTCGGCGCCCGCCGTCACGTGCTTGAGGTTGAGGTCGAGTGCCTCGATCAGCTCCTTGTCCTTCTGGACGTAGGAGGGGTCGCCGCCCAGGAACATGCCCTGGTCGCCCGACTCGGCCGTCTTGAACAGGTCCTCCTTGCCCTTCAGGCCTTCCCAGGTCGCGAACTCCGGGTTCTCGTCCATGAGGTACTTCGGTATGAACCAGCCGATGTGGCCTTCCACGCCGAGCGGGCCGCCATCTACGACGGTGCCGGCCTTCTCGATGTACTGCTCGTACTCGTCGACGTGCTGCCAGTCCTCGAGCACGGCGTCGACCTTGCCGTCAGCCATGGCCTGGAAGACGGGAATCTCGGTGATCTTGGTGACCTCGACCTCACAGCCGAGATCCTCTTCGAGCACCGCCTTGGCGATGTAGGTGTTGGCGGTCGAGCCGGCCCAGGCCTGCTCGTTCAGCACGACCTTGCCGCAGTCCTTGGCCGTAGAAGCGCTGCCGCCGCTGTCACCGCCGCCGCCGTCGTCGTCCTTGTCCTCCCCGCACGCCGCGACAAACAGCGCGAACGCGAGGCTGACGATGACGATCAGAACGCGCCTAGCGCGCGTTCATGCCTCGTCTCCCATGAGATACTCCCCTCATCGTGGTTGAACCTTTCGCTGTCCCTGTGTGACTCGATCGAGCGCGATGCCCAGGGCCAGGATCGCGAGCGATGCCGTAACGCCCTCTCCAAACTCGTTGCGCTGCAGGCCGCGCGCCACCATGTCGCCGAGCGCGCCCGAGCCAACCAGGCCGCCGATCACGACCACGGCCAGGACCAGGATGATCCCCTGGTTGACACCCAGCATGATCGAGTCGCGCGCCAGCGGCACCTTCACCTTCGCGAGCACCTGCATGCGCGATGCGCCGAACGCCTGCGCCGCCTCGACCGCGGCCGGCGGCACGTCGCGCATGCCGTTGGCCACGAGGCGGATGATCACGGGGATCGCGTACAGCACGGATGCGACCACGCCCGGGATCCGCGACACCGGCATCAGGTAGATGAAGGGGATGATGTAGACGAGCTGCGGCAGTGTCTGCAGGGTGTCGAGCAGCGGCCGCAGCAGCCGCTCCACGCGCTCGCTCTCGGCCGCCCAGATGCCGATCACGAGGCCGATGGCCACGGCGATCGCGGTGGCAACGAGCACCTGCGACGCCGTGTCCATCGCGGGCTCCCAGACGCCCATGACCCCGATCGCCGCGAGCATCACGAAGGTCGTGATGGCGGGGCGCGCGCCGCTGAGCACGAAGGCGATCGCCGTCAGGCCCGCCAGCACGACGAACCAGGGGCTCTCGACGAGCAGGACCCGCAGCGGCTCGAGGAAGTTCGTGAGGAGGAAGTTCCCGATCGGCTCGGTGATGCCGAAGATGAACGAGGACGGATCCTGCACGTAGTCGAGGCCGTCCTGGATCCAGCCGAGCAGCGTGTCCTCGATCGTGGCGGTGTAGACCGTCGAGGCGGTCTCGAACTCGTCCGGGTAGATCGAGTCGGCCCCGAGCGCCCGCGCGACGAACACGATCAGCGCGATCGCACCGAAGGTCGCGAGGGTCGCGATCCGCGCCTTGCGCTTTCCCTCCTCGGTGAGGTGACGGCGTGTGGGGTCGGTTCGCTCGGCGATCGCGCTGGTGGCGCGGTCGAGCGCGATGGCCATGATCACGATCGCTACTCCGGCCAGCAGCGCGAGTGCGGCGTTCGAGTAGAGCCCGTTGGTCACCACGTCGCCGAGCCCGCGGCCGCCGATCAGGCCGGCGATCACGACCAGCGAGAGCGCGAACATGATCGTCTGGTTGACCGACAGCAGCAGCTGGCGCCGCGCGAGCGGGAGCTGCACCTTGAACAGCGTCTGCGCCGGCGTCGCGCCCAGTGCCTGAGAGGCCTCCACCGATCGCCGCGGTCACGCCCCGGATGCCGAGCGCGGTGATGCGTACGGCGGGCGGAATCGCGTAGATCATCGTGCAGATCACCGCCGCCGCCGGGCCGACCGAGAACAGGATCACCACCGGCATCAGGTAGGCGAACGCCGGAACGATCTGCATGGCGTCGAGCGCCGGGGTGATGCCGCGGTGAATGCGGTCGTTGCGGCCGGCGAAGATGCCGATCGGCACGCCGATCGGCGAGCGACAGCACCACCGCGGCGAGCATCAGCGCGAGCGTCTGGATGCTCGGCTCCCAGAGCCCCATCAGCGCAAACGACACGAACGCCCCGGCCACCAGCAGCGCCGCGCGCCAGCCGCCGAAGCGCAGCACCACGAGCGAGGCGGCCGCGATCACGCCCGGCCAGGTGAGCCACAGCAGCGCGTCGTTGATCGCAGTGACCATCCACTCGGCCAGGGCGCGGAAGCCATCGAACATCGCGAAGATGAGGTTCGGGTTCTCGGCCGTGCGTTGCTCGAGCAGCCAGACCTGGAGGCTGTCGAGGCGCTCCGGCAGCTCCGCCCAGGTCAGCGACTCGGGCCAGGGAAACTCGTTTCGCCAGATCACGAATCCGACGAGCATCAGCGCCACGACCCCGCCGACCTGAGCCGGCCGGCCGCGCCAGCGCGAGCCGGCGGCGGCGAAGGCCGGCGCGGAGAGCCCGCGGCTAGCTACTGCCATCTTGGCTTGCGGGCACTTCCGCCATTGCGTTGCAGCACCGTCTCGCGATCGACCACGCCCACCACACGGCCGTTCTCGATGGCCCGCACCGGGCCGTCGGTGGCGGCAACCAGCGGTACCGCGTCCTGGACCGTGGTGCCCACGTCGAGCTCGGGTCCCTGGTTCTCCTCGCCCGGCCGGGCGTCGCGCATGATCCAGCGCAGGGTCAGCACGTGGGTGCGCGGAATGTCGCGCACGAAGTTCTCGACGTACTCGTTGGCCGGGCGACCCCACGAGCTCCTCGGGGGTCCCGAGCTGCACGATCGCGCCGTCGCGCATGATCGCGATGCGGTCGCCGAGCCGCAGCGCCTCGGGAAGGTCGTGGGTGATGAAGAGCATCGTCTTGCCGGTCTCGGCCTGGAGGCGGATCACCTCGTCCTGCATGTCGCGCCGGATCAGCGGGTCGAGGGCGCTGAACGGCTCGTCGTAGAGCATCAGCTCGGGATCGACCGCGAAGGCGCGGGCCAGGCCCACTCGCTGCTGCATGCCGCCCGAGAGCTGGTCGGGGAACTGGTTGGCGGCGTCCTCGAGACCGACGAGGCGCAGCATCTCGCTGGCGCGCTCGAGCCGTTTCGGCTTGTCAAGGCCCTGGATCTCGAGGCCGAAGGCCACGTTGTCGATCACGCGGCGGTGCGCGAGCAGCCCGAAGTGCTGGAAGACCATCGAGACGGTGTGGCGGCGCAGCTCGCGCAGCTTCGCGGAGTCCGCGGCCATCACGTCGTGGCCGGTGATGTGGATGTCGCCGGCGCTTGGCTCGATCAGGCGGATGAGCGTCCGCACCAGCGTGGACTTGCCGGAGCCGGAGAGCCCCATGACCACGAAGACCTCGCCAGGGTTGATCTCGAGCGAGACGTCGCGGACCGCGATGACGTTCCCCGTCTTCTCGCGCAGGTCGGCGCGGGAGAGCTCGGCATCGGGTGTGCCGATGACCTTGTCGCCGTTCGGGCCGAAGACCTTCCAGACGCCCTCGGCGCGGACGACGGGCTCGCCGTTTGGCTCGCTCGCCGGCGCAGGATCGGCAGTTTCCACGGCCGCGCTGCCGTCTGTTTCGCTCATCTGCGGGCCATGATATATCAGCCCCGGGCGTGCAGGATTACGTTTGGAACAAGACCGTCTGGAGCTCCGTCAGCGTGTCCATCGGGTAGCTCCCGCCCACCCGGCCGATGCCGCTCTGCGAGCGCGCACGGCCGCCCCACGGGAGGTGCACCTCCCAGTAGTTGGTGGTCTCGTTGATGTTCACGAGACCCATGTGGACCGAGTCCGCAAAGCGCATGCCTGCCTGGAGGTCGGCGGTGAAGATGGCCGCCATCAGCCCGAAGGTCTGGCCGTTGGTCTGCTCGATCGCGTCCTCGAGTGACGAGATGCCTACGACCGGCGCGATCGGGCCGAACGTCTCCTGGGTCACCGCGATCGAGTCGGGCGCGACGTGGTCGAGCACGGTCGGCTGCCAGTACAGGCTGGTCGGGAAGCCGCCCGCTCGGCTTCCGCCGGCCACCACCGTGGCGCCGCGCTCCACCGCGTCGTGTACGTGCTCGTCCATCTTGGCCGCGCCGGGCTCGTTGTTGACCGGGCCCATCGTGGTCGCCTCGTCGAGCGGGTCTCCGAGGCGCACCTCGCGCTCGACCTCGCCGGCGAGCAGCTCGACGAACTCGTCGCGCACCGACTCGTGCACGAGCAGCCGCTCGGCCGCCGAGCAGCTCTGGCCGGCGCCGAGAAAGCAGCCCACGCGCGCCGCCTCGGCCGCTGCGGCGAGGTTTGCGTCGTCCATCACCACGAACGGGCCGTTGCCGCCCATCTCGAGCAGCTGCGCCTTGCCCGCCGCCTGGCGCGCGACGATCAGGCCGGTCTCGGTCGAACCTGTGAAGGCCACGGCGCGCGTGCCCGGGTTGACGGCCAGCTCGTCGCCCACCTCGGGTCCCGGGCCGAGGACGAAGTTGAACACCCCCGGGGGTAGGTCGGCCTCGGCCACGCACTCGGCGAGCACGCCCGAGCAGACCGCGGTCGAGGGCGCCGGGGTCCACACCACGCAGTTGCCGCAGGCCAGGGCCGGGGCGAGCAGCTCGGCGGGCATCGTGTAGGGCCAGTTCCAGGGGGTGATCAGGCCGACCACGCCCAGCGGGCGCCGCAGCAGCAGCACGCGCCGGCCCGGTGCCGCGCTCTCGGGGATGACGCCCTGGACGCGCTTCCCGTCCTCGGCGGCCATGCGAAAGAACTCGATCAGCTCGTCGACCTCGCCCTCGGCCTCCGCCTTGAGCGGCTTGCCCTGGTCGAGCGTGAGGATGCGCGCGAGCTCGTCGCGGCGGCGCTCGCAGGCGTCGGCGACACGGTGCAGGAGCTCTGCGCGCTCGAACCCGGTGCGCGCTCCCCACGACGGGAAGGCCGAGTTGGCGGCGGCGATCGCGCGGCGCGCATCTTCGCGGTCGCCCTCGGCAACCGGCCCGAGCGACTCGCCGCTGGCCGGGCTCGTGGCCTCGGTGGTGGCGCCGCTCGCGGCGTCGCACCACTCGCCGTCTATGAACATGCGGGTTGTCAAGTCACTGCGCGGGCTCGGCCGACGGAACCGAGTCCGAGGGCGACTCGAGCGCGTGCGAGTCGAGCACGCCGGTCTTGTGGCGCTGCACGAACCAGTAGTAGGCGAGACCGCCGAAGAAGACCACGCTGATGAACAGAATCGCGCCGTACTGGAGGTACCAGTGGAACGGCGCCACCGCGTTGTAGACGTCCTTGCGCGGCCAGATCAGGTTGATTGCCATGAAGATGCCCCAGCCCACGGCGAGGATGTTGATCGGCAGGCCGAGCTTGCCCAGCGTGAAGTGGCTCGTCGCGTCCTTCGGAGGCCAATCCCCCTGCAGCCGCTTCTTCAACATCGGCATCGTGACGAGCAGGTAGGCGATGTAGATCATGATGATCCCGATGCTCGTGATCACGGTGAAGATCTGAGACTGGCGGATGTTCACGACGAGGATCAGGATCGCGAGCACGCCGCTGATGACCGCCGGGACGATCGGTGTCTTGGTCTTTGGATGTACCGTGGCGAGGCGCTCGCCTCCGGGCAGGTTGTTGTCGCGGGCCATGGCGAACGCCATCCTGATCGTCGCCGTGTGCACGGCCAGGCAGCAGACCGTCACGGCGATCGCAACGCAGATCAGGAAGATCTTGCCCACGGTGTCGCCCAGCACGTCGAGGACCACGTACTGGAGGCCCCCGGTGGGAGAGCCGATCTCCGGCGCGTTGATGTTGGTGACGGACATGATCGCGAACAGCAGGATCAGACCGCCGAGGATGAAGGAGGCGATCACGGCACGGAGGATCGCGCCCGGTGCCGTGCGGCGCGGGTCCTTGGTCTCCTCACCCAGCGAGCTGGCGGTGTCGAAGCCATACATCACGTAGGCCGAGGCCAGCGAGGCGGCCAGGAAGGCGCCGAAGTAGCCCCACTCGTGCCCGTCGCCGGTCCCCTGGGTGTCGGTCAGCACGTCCGGCCCGCGGGTGATGTTGACCGCGAGCAGGAGGATCAACAGCACCGCCGCGATCAGCTCGATGAACACGCCCGTGCTGTTGATGCGCGACATCAGCTTCACGCCCAGGGCGTTGATGACGGTCGTGAAGGTGATCAGCACCGTGCCGAGGATCACTGCGTTGGCCGCGAAGTCGTACTTGCCCGAGCCGTCGCCGTAGATCTGGAATCCCGACCAGATCTGGGGGAGGGTGAGCTGGTAGGCGAGCGCGACCGCTGAGATCGTCACGATCGATGCGGTGAGCATCATCCAGCCGCCCAGCCAGGCGACTGTGGCGCTGCCCATCCGCTTCGCCCAGTTGTAGATCGAGCCGGCCACGGGGAAGTTGGCTGCCAGCTCGGCGAAGCAGAGCGCCACCATCAGCTGGCCGGCGAAGACCATCGGCCACGTCCACCAGTAGGCCGGGCCGCCGAAGGCAAAGCCGAAGTAGAAGAGCTGGAAGGTGCCGGTGAGGATCGAGATGTAGCTGATCCCCGCCGCAAAGCTTGCGAACTTCCCGATGCTGCGGTCGAGCTCCTGCTTGTAGCCGAAGTCGGCGAGTTCGTCAGAATGCTCGTCGGCAGTGCTCGTCGCCACTGGTTCCCTCCTCGTGTCCGGCGATCAGGCGGCGAATATCTCACACGGCCGCAAGCCATGCACGACATCGCCGAGTTCCTCAGCCGCCATCCGCCGTTCGACACGCTCGACGAGGACGAGCTGGCGGGCGTCGCGACCCGAGCCGAGATCGAGTTCCACGCCGCCAGGGCGCCGATCCTGGAGCGCGCCGACGCCACCTCGGAGTACGCCTACGTCGTGCGCCGCGGCTCGGTGGAGCTCGTGGTCGACGGCCGGCTGCTCGACCTGCTCGGCGAGGGCGAGATGTTCGGCTTCGCCTCGCTGCTCGCGGAGGATCCGCTCGGCTTCGTCGCGCGCGCCGCCGAGGACACGCTCGTCTACCGCCTCCCGGCCGCGGCCATACGGCCCGGTGCTGGAGCGCCCCGATGCCGTGCGCTTCATCGCCCGCGCGATGAACAAGGGCGTGCGCCTGCTTGCCGGCCATGATCTGGAGCCGGTGCCCACCCCGGGCGGCCGCCAGGTGCGCGAGCTGATCCGCGCCGCTCCGCTGGTGTGCCCGCCGGACACGAGCGTGCAGGATGCGGCGCGCCGCATGGTCGACACGGGCGTGACCTGCGCGGTGGTCGACCTGGGCGACCGGCTCGGGATCGTCACCGACCGCGACATCCGCTCGCGGGTGGTGGCGGCGGGGGCCGGACCGGACACCCCGCTGTCAGAGGTGATGAGCTCGCCGGCGTGGACGGTCGCCGCCGACCGCACGGGCACGGAGGCGCTGCTCACGATGCTCGACCACGGCGTTCGCCACCTGCCGGTGCTCGACGCCGGCCGGCAGCTGATCGGCGTGCTCGACGACGTCGACCTCATGACCAGCGAGCGCCGCGCGCCGTTTCGGCTGCGAGCGGAGATCTCGCGCAGCTCGAGCGCGGACGAGGTGGCCGCCGCGGCGACGGAGCTGCCCGCGACGGTGATCGCCCTGCACGGAGCGGGCCTGCCCGCCGCCGCGATCAGCCGCTCGATCGCGAGCGTGCACGACAGCGTCACGCGCCGGCTTGATCGAGCTCGCCCTGCAGGACCTGAGCCCGGCGCCGGTGCCGTTCACCTGGCTGGCGATGGGCAGCTTCGGGCGCTTTGAGCCGTTCCCGAGCTCCGACGTCGACTGCGCGCTGGCCTGGGAGGGCTCGAACGACGACGAGCAGCTGCGCGACTGGATGCGGACGCTCGCCGAGCGTGTGCTCGAGGGGCTTTCCGCGAGCGGCCTCGAGCCCGATCGACCAGGGCGCCGTGGCGACCAGCCCGCTGTTCGCGCGCTCGATCGAGGCGTGGGAGGCAGAGCGCGCGCGTGGGTCGAGCACCCCGAACCGCGATCGCGGGCTGATGCTGCTCTCGGTGGCGGTGGAGAGCGATCCGGTCTGGGGCGCGACGGTGGCGGCCGAGCGCATCGCGGCCGCGTTCGCCCGCACTCCCAATCGCCGGCGGCTGCTCATGCGGCTGGCCGCGGCGGCGCTGCACGAGCGGCCGCCCACCGGCTTTCTTCGCCACTCCGTCCTGCACCCGAGCGGCGAGCGCAAGGGCGTGTTCGACATCAAGCATCGCGGACTCCAGCCGATCGAGTCGCTCGCGCGCTGGGCCGGGCTCGCCTCGGGAGTCAGCGCGGCGTCGACGCGCGCCCGCCTCGAGGCCGCCGAGGCCGCCGGGCGTGTTCGACTCGAGCCGACGCCGCGGTGCTGCGCGACGTCTACGAGCTGCTCAGCGCGCTGCGCATGGAGCACCAGGTGGAGCAGCTGCGCGCGGGCACGCCGCCCGACGACCTGATCGATCCCAAGCGGCTCGCACTCGCTCACCCGGTCCTCGCTGAAGGAGGGCGTTTCGGGCGGTGGCGGGCGTGCAGCGCGGCCTTGCCCTCGAGCTGGGCTTCACGCCGCGTTGACTCTCGCGCGGCGGACCCTCTGGCGGGCCGCGTCGCTTCCTGGTGGTCGACGTCGAGACCACCGGCCTCGACCCCCGGCGCGACGAGGTGATCTCCTTCGCGGCGGTGCCGATGGAGGCGGGGCGCATCGTCGCGGCCGACACCGTCGCGGGACTGGCGCGCCCGGAGACCGCTCCGCCGCCGGAGTCGGTGGAGATCCACGGCCTGCGGACGGCCGATCTCGCCGCGGCGCCGCCCGGCTGCCGAGGCGCTTGCCCCGCTGGCGGCCCGCATCGCCGGGCGCATCCCGGTGGCCCACGCGGCCTGGGTCGAGCGGGCGTTCCTCGCGCCCGCATCTGCGCGCGCATCGGCTCCAGCGTGGCCGCGGCGCGTCGTCGACACGGGGCTGCTCTGGCGGCTGCTGTGCATCGAGCGGGACGAGGGCGACCCGGGCGATGCGCCCGCTCGGCGACATCGCGGCGGCGCTCGGCCTGCCGGCGCACCGCCCGCACGTGGCCGAGGGCGATGCGCTCACCACCGCCCAGGTCTTCCTCGCCCTGGCCACGCACCTCGAGGCGCACGGCCGCGTCACGGTCCGAACGCTCACCGGGGCGAGACTGGCAGCTGCGCGCCCACGCCCTCTGGCACCCGCCCGCGGTGCGCGTCAGGTCCGGTTGAAGGCGGCCAGGATGTCGCGCTGAAAGGCGAGCACGTGCTCGCGCATGATCGTGCGCGACCGGAGCTGGTCGCCGTCGAGCAGCGCCTCGAGCAGCTGCGTCTGGTCGTGGACCGCGTGGCCCAGGCGCGGCACCCGGTCGAGCACCAGGTACCAGATCCGCAGCGAGTGAGTGAAGTAGCGCTCGAGCGTCTCGGCCAGGAAGGGGTTGGCGGCGGCCTCCCAGGTGAAGCGATGGATGCGCTGGTCGAAGCGCATCAGCCAGTCCTGATCGCCGGGCCGGCTCAGGTCCTCGACCTCGTGCAGTAGGGCCTCGGCCGCCGTTCGCGCGGCCGAGTCCATGCGCTCGGCCGCGAGCCGGCGGCGTAGCCCTCGAGCTCGGCCCGCACCTCGGTGATGTTCACGATGTCGTCGGCGTCGACGGCCGAGCACGAAGGTCCCGCGCCGGGGCTGCACGGCCACCAGGTTCTCGAGCGCCAGGCGCTTGACCGCCTCGCGCAGCGGCGTGCGCCCGATCGCCATCTCGCTCATCAGCTCGTCCTCGCGCAGCACCGTCCCGGGCGCGAGGCGCAGCGTGACGATCCGGTCGCGCAGCTCGAAGTAGGCGCGCTCGGCCACGAGCCCTGGGGACTGCGCGTCTTCGGCGGGGAGGGCGGTCGGTTCGGCGGCCACCCTGCGATGGTAGCCTGATATATCACCATGGGGCCCAGCGCTTCGGTCGAAAGCCAGTCCCAGACCCTCGCCCGCCTGCTGCGCAACTCGCGCTTCGAGATCCTGCCGCTCGATGGGATCGAGGAGACGGTGCTCGCCCACCTGGAGACCGACGTCAAGGTCACGGTCACCGCGTCGCCGCGCAAGGGTCTCGACGCCACACTCGACCTGAGCGAGCGGCTCGTTCGCGCCGGTTACCGCGTGGTTCCGCATCTCTCGGCTCGGCTGGTTCGCGATCGCACACAGCTCGACGAGGTCCTCGACCGCGTCCTCGCAGCGGGGATACGAGAGCTGTTCGTGCCCGCCGGCGACGCGAGCGCTCCCGCCGGCGAGTTCGAGGGTGCGGCCGAGCTGCTCGAGGCGATGGGATCGCGGCGCGCCGAGTTCGAGGAGATCGACATCACGGGCTACCCCGAGAGCCACCACCTGATCTCCGACGAGGAGACGATCCGGGCGATGTTCGCCAAGGCGCCGATGGCCACCCACATCATCAGCCAGATCTGCTTCGACGCCCCGACGATCGCCGACTGGATCGCCGAGGTGCGCCGCCGCGGGACGCACCTTCCGATGTGGATCGGGATGCCCGGCAGCGTCGACTACGCGAAGCTGATGCGCATCTCGATGACAGATCGGGCTGGGCGAGTCGGCGCGCTTCCTGCGCCACCACCGCAACTGGATGTCGCGCCTCGTGACGCGCCAGTTCAAGCCCGACCGCCTGGTGCGCGAGCTCACGCCCGTGCGTGACCGACCCGGCTTCTCGAGTGGCCGGGTTTCATCTGTACACGTTCAATGAGGTGGCGCGGACGGAGCGCTGGCGGCGGGAGGTGCTGGCGCGGCTGGAGGTTGGGTAGGGCGCGAAAACTGCAGCAATAAGGGGTCGGCCCCGATCGGCGTCACACGCCGGCCCCCCGGAGGGGTGCCGGGGTCACACACGCTGGCTCCGCAGAGGGGTGCCTTAGGTTTTGGGGGCTATACAACAAGAAGGTCAGGCACCCCTCCCGGCGGAACCCCAGATCGCCGAGATTGAGTAGCCGATTGCTCATGCCGTGAGGTCCCGGCGCCTCCACCATGCGCGGCATGAACTACGAAGATCACACTGAGATTCCCGTACTGATCGCCGGCGCCGGCGCGGCGGGTTTGACGACCGCGGTGGCGCTGGCGCGGCAGGGCATCGAGTCCCTGCTCGTCGAACGCAGGCCGGACCTGTCGGCCCTGCCTCGCGCGACATCGGTCAGCACGCGCTCAATGGAGCTGTTTCGCTCCTGGGGTCTCGAGGAGGAGATCCGCGCCGGGGGCACCGACGGCGAGTGGCTCATGTGGCTGTGCGAGACACTGGCCCAGGCCTCGGGCGGCTCGGCCCTGTCGGGCGGCTACCCGACCAAAGAGCAGAGCGCCGTCGTCAGTCCGACCAGCCCTGCGATCGTGCCGCAGGATCACCTGGAGCCGGTGCTGCTTCGTCAGCTTGCCTCGCTCGACTCCGGCCAGGCGCGCTTCGCCACCGCGTTGGTCGACGTCGAGGACAGGCCGGACGGCGTTCGGGCGGTCCTCCGTGACGTCGCCACCGGCGAGTTGCGAACGGTCCACGCCCGCTATCTCGTGGCTGCCGATGGCGCGCACAGCGCCGCCCGGCGGGCTCTGGGTATCGCGATGCATGGGCCCGACAACCTCTGGGAGGCGGTCACGGCCCTGTTTCGCGCTCCGCTCTGGGACCTCGTGGGCGATCATCGCTACGGGCTCTACTCGGTCGCCCATCCGGAGGGTGGGGGCACCTACCTTCCCGCGGGTCTGGGCGATCGGTGGCTGTACGGCCGCATGTGGGAGCCGGGCGCCGAGCGTCTCGCGGACTTCACCGAGGAGAGGCTCGCGCACATCATCCGGGCCGGGGCAGGGAGCGCGACGGTCCGGCCGCAAATCGAGCGGATCGGCGATTTCACCTTCGCCGCGCAGCTGGCTGAGAGCTTTCGCCGCGGCAACTCGTTTCTCGTCGGCGACGCCGCCCACCGCGTGACTCCTCGCGGCGGCACCGGGATGAACACCGCCATCCACGACGGCTACGACCTCGGCTGGAAGCTCGCCTGGGTGCTGCGCGGGTGGGCCGGCCCCGAGCTGCTGGACTCCTATGAGGCCGAGCGCCGGCCCGTCGCCGAGCACAACGTGGCCCGGTCGGCCGACCCGCGCGGCTCCGTGCGGGGCGCCGCGGACGAGCTGCCCGTGGACCTCGGAGGACGCATCGCGCACGTCTGGCTGCCGTCCGCGACCGGACGGGTCTCCACGCTCGACCTGCTGGGTCCCGGGCTGACGCTGTTCACCGGGCCGAGCGCGGCCGGGCGGCAGGCGGCAGCGGAGCGCGCCGCCGGACCGGTGCCGCTCATGGTGAGGCGTCTGGACGAGATCACCGCGCGAGCCCTGGGCATCCAGGGCAGCGGCGGCGCCCTGCTGGTCCGGCCCGATGGCCTACCCGCGATCGGACATGGCCTGCACCGCCCAGCCGTTGCCGTCGGGATCGCTGAAGAAGACGAAGGAGCCCCAGGGGAACTCCTGGACCTCGCTCACCTCCACGCCGCGGCCGGCTAGCTCCGTGTGCGCGGCCTGGATGTCGGCGACCACCATCTGCATGCCCTGCACCGAGCCCGGCTCGGTGTCGACGATGCCCGTCCCGATTGCGATTGAGCAGGCCGAACCGGGAGGGGTCAGCTGCACGAAGCGCAGCTCGTCGCTGACCTGGTGGTCGTGATCGGCGTTGAAGCCTGCCTTCTCGGTGTAGAAGGCCTTCGCGCGATCCACGTCGGAGACGGGGATCGCCACCAGTTCGAGCTTCCAATCCACTGAAATCTTCCCTTCGGGTTGACATGTGACCATTTAGTCACGTATTCTTGTGGGGTGACAGACGACGACCGTGTCTTCAAAGCGCTCGCGGATCCCACGCGGCGCTTTCTACTGGACCGGCTCTTCCTGCGTGACGGCCGCACGCTGACGGAGCTCGAGTCGGAGCTTGAGATGACGCGCTTTGGCGTGATGAAGCACCTGCGCGTTCTCGAGGAGGCGGACCTCGTGGTCACACAGCGGTCGGGCCGGGAGAAGCTGCACTTCCTGAACCCGATGCCGATTCGGTTGATCCACGATCGGTGGATCGACAAGTACAGCGAGCGCCGGGTGTCGGCGCTTGCCAACCTCAAGAGCGAACTGGAGGAAGAGGCATGACAACCATGACGGAGACCAACGTGACCACTCAGGTCTACAGGGTGTACATCAAGGCGACGCCCCAGGCGATCTGGGAAGCGATCACTCAGCCCGAGTGGACCGAGAAGTACGGCTACGGAGGCCGGGGCGAGTACGAGCTGCGCCCGGGGGGCAGCTACCGCGGGTACACGAGCGAGGAGATGAGGGCGCACGGCGCGCCGGATCTCGCGGTGGACGGGGAGATCCTCGAGGCCGACCCGCCGAACAAGCTCGTCCAGACCTGGCGCATGCTCATGGACGCCGACCTGGCGGCGGAGGGGTTCACTCGGCTCACGTACGAGATCGCCGAGCGCGAAGGCGGCCTGTCGAGGCTGACGGTGACCCACGAGCTCGAAGGCGCGCCGCGGACCGCGGCGCTACTGCGCGGCGAGCTGGAAGACCAGGGCGCGGGCGGAGGCTGGAGCTTTGTGCTCAGCGGCCTGAAGACCCTGCTCGAGACCGGCGACTCGATCGTTCACTGAGCGTGCCGGGCGGAGACCCTGCGCCGGCAGGGTCTCCGCCGTGCGCGGCTGACGTTCGCCGCCACATAGGCGGTTAACGTCAGTTCGGTGCCTCGACAGGAGCTCGTCAGCCAGTCGATCGAGCTGCCGGGCGGTGCGTTGCGCCTGCTGCAGCCCCGGGAGGCCGCTGAGCTGCCGGATGCGGGCGAGGTCAAGTGGGCCCCACTCGCGCCGTACTGGGCGGTGCTCTGGCGCAGCGGCCTGGCACTCGCACGGGAGCTCGAGGGCGACGCGCTTCGCGGGCTGCGCGTCGTCGAGCTCGGCTGCGGGCTTGGCGTGCCCAGCCTCGCCGCCGCACGAGCGGGCGCTTCGGTGCTCGCCACGGACGCCTGTGCCGAGGCGCTGGCGCTCGTCGAGCGCAACGGGCGCGCGAACGGGGTCCACATCGAGACCGCCGAGGTCGACTGGGCGAGGCCCGGCGAGCTGATTGGGCGGGCGCCGTTCGACGTCGTGCTCTGCGCCGACGTCCTCTACGAGCACGCCAGCGTCGCTCCGCTGCTGGCGCTCCTCCCGCGCCTCGCACCGGAGGCCTGGCTCGCGGATCCCGGCCGGCCGGCGGCCGAAGCGTTCATCGAGCGCGCCGGGGAGCTATGGACGGTCGAGACGCGCATCCGCGATGTGGTCCGGATCTACCGGCTGACCATGCACGGGAAGCCGAGCTACGCGCCCGCAGCCTAAGCGCGCCGCAGCCGCGCGAGAATCAGGTCTATGCGGCGCCGGGCGTCGGCCCTGCCGGTCAGCGCATGGAATGGCTCGCCGGCGCTCGCGGCCCAGGGCACCAGCACGTCGAAGTCGAGCTCGCGGATCAGCTCCAGGCTCTCGATGTAGGCCGCTCGATCGCTCGACTCCATCAGGGCCTCCACCCACTCGCCGTGGTCGAGGTAGATCGTGTCGCCGGTGAACAACAGGCGACGCTCGCCGGAATCCCAGAGGAGCGCCGTGGCCCCGGCGGTGTGGCCCGGCGTCGGGATGATTTCGAGGTCGTCGTCAAGCGTATGGCGCCTGGAGAACGTTCCGCGCACGTGAACCTGGCCGGCCACCGCCTCGCGCTCGTCCGCGTGCACGAACACCGGCGCGCCGATGCCGTCCGAGGCGAACATGGCCTCGTGCCCGTGGTTGAGGTAGTGGCGCGAGACGCCGCCGAGCTCTTCAATCGCCGCCGCGGCGGACCCGAGGCTCGGCACGCTGTAGACGAGCACGTTGCCGCGGTCGCGCGCCAGGAGGAAGGCCCGGGTGTGGAGCGAGGGGGCGAACGGCAGCGGCGCGGGCGCCGACGCGTACAGGCCCGAGACGGGGACGACGGGCTCGAAGGTTCCCGCCGGGAGGCCGTAGCGCTCGATGACCCGGTCGTAGTTGAGGCGCAGCAGCGCGATCACGTCCTGGACGTCGTCCTCGTTCTCGATCGTGCGCGCCGCCGGGCCCTCCTTGCCGGGGAATACGGGATGGTGCACGACGCGCCCCTGTGCGAACAGGTCGCGCCAGATCTCCTTGGGGAAGGAGAAGTGCGCGGAGCGGTCTCCGTGCAGGTGACCGATCTCCCGCCGCCCGACCCGGAACCCAAATTCACCGCGGCTGCCGATGCCCGCCGTGACGCCGGGCCACGAGGTGGCCACTTCTGTGATCTGCTGGCCTGCGGGCTTGGTGGCGGCTGTCGTAGTCATGTTCGTAGAGTACAAGTTCAAGTCAACTTGAAGTCAAGTCGAAGACGTGCTTTGCTTGTCGGCATGGCGGATCTTCTGACTATCGGCGAGGTCGCGCGCCGCAGCGGCGTGGCTTCGTCGGCGCTGCGCTTCTACGAGGAGCGCGGGCTGATCGCCTCCGAGCGCGCCGGCTCGGGGCACCGCCGCTAC
Source organism: uncultured Thermoleophilaceae bacterium (assembly GCA_963762265.1). Taxonomy (GTDB): domain Bacteria; phylum Actinomycetota; class Thermoleophilia; order Solirubrobacterales; family Thermoleophilaceae; genus JACVRW01. Next base: position 117,042 of record CAVXKC010000003.1, read on the forward strand.
CGGCGGCCGGTGCTGCGCCGCATCGCTTTCATCGTCTTCGCCCAGCGGGTCGGCCTGACGCTGGACGAGATCGGAGCGGAGCTCCGCAAGCTGCCCCCCGACCGGGCGCCCACCCGCCGCGACTGGTCGCGCCTCTCGAGCAAGTGGGCGGGGCGCATCGACGAGCGCATCGCGGAGCTCGAGCGCCTCAAGGCCGGCCTCACCGAATGCATCGGCTGCGGCTGCCTCTCGCTCGACCGCTGCCGCCTGGCCAACCCGGGCGACCGGGCGGCCAGCCTCGGCCCCGGCCCGCGCTACTGGATCGGCGACGGCCGGCCGGCTTAGATGGCTGATTCCAAATTGGATGTACCTCTGGATGGCCCGCCTTTGGGCTCGGGCCAACGGCGGGCTGTAAGGGTGGGACGGCCCGGCGCGGTGCTTCGGTGCGGCCGGATTGGCGTCCGTTGTCGAGTTAGCGGTTGCTGGGACCGCTAACTCGACGATGAACGAGTTTCCCGCCGGCCTGCCGGCGCTCGATCTAAGCGGTGTGGCAGACGGCCTCGACGTTGTTGCCGTCGGGGTCGAGCACAAAGGCCCCGTAGTAGTGGGGGTGGTAGATCTCCCGCAGGCCGGGCCCGCCGTTGTCGGTCGCGCCCGCCTCGAGCGCCGCGGCGTGGAACGCATCGACCGCCTTGCGGCTCTCGGCGGTGAACGCCACGTGTACACCGCTGTCCGGCCCGCGGTCGCGCTTGCCGATCCAGAAGAAGGGGAAGTCCGCGCCGAATCCGCCGACGTCGTCCACCGGCTCCATCAGGAGCTTCATCCCGAGCGGCGCGAGGACCTTCTCGTAGAAGGCCTTGCTGGTCGCGTAGTCGCTCACATCCAGTCCCACGTGGTCAAGCCTGGGTCTCACAAGACCTCCTTGGTCAAACTGTAGGATTCCACGGCTTCGCCCTGAACCTCGGCGAGCGACGTCGTTCGGCTCCGACACTTGGCCGTCGCGAGCGCAGACCCTCGAAGGTCCGCGCGGTCTACAGGTCAGGAGCCGACATGCCCGCCTCCAGCACCACCGGAGCGCCGTCCCAACGGCTCCTCGCCCTCGGGGCAGCCTTGGCGCTCACCCAGTGCGTGATTGCGGCCTCGGCATTCGGTGCCTCACGACGCCGATGGCAACGAGCCCGACCAGTGGGAGATGTACGACCTCCAGGCAGACCCGCTCGAGCGAGTCAACATCGCGTACAAGGGCCACAAGCGCACCCGCGAGCAGAGGCGCCAGTACGGCCGCCTGCGGCGCAAGCTGGCGCGCGTCGAGCAGACCCGCCTGCAGCCGCTCGGCTGAGTGGCGATCAGCGCGGTTGAGGCACGATCCTGATGTAGGGCTTCGGTGCCTCCCAGCCGTCCGGATAGGTCTGCCTGGCCTCGTCGTCGGAAACCGACCCGGCGATGATCACGTCCTCGCCCTGCTTCCAGTTCACAGGCGTGGCGACCTTGTGCTTGGCGGTCAGGTGCAGCGAGTCGATCACCCGCAACACCTCGTCGAAGTTGCGGCCGGTTGTCATCGGGTAGACCAGGATGAGCTTGATCTTCTTGTCCGGGCCGATCACGAACACGTTGCGGACGGTCTGGTTGTCGGCCGGCGTGCGGTCGGCGGCGTCGCCCTCGATGCTGTCGGCCAGCATGCCGTAGAGCTTCGACACCTTGAAGTCGGCGTCGCCGATGATCGGGTAATTCGGCGCCTGTCCCTGGGTCTCGGCGATGTCACTGGCCCACTGGGCGTGCTTGCCGGTCGGATCGACGGACAGCCCGATGATCTTCACGTTGCGGGACTCGAAATCGGGCTGGATCTTGGCCATGTAGCCGAGTTCGGTCGTGCAGACGGGAGTGAAGTCCTTGGGGTGCGAGAACAGGACCGCCCAACTGTCGCCGATCCAATCGTGGAACTGGATCGGTCCCTCCGTCGAGTCTGCCTCGAAATCGGGTGCGGTCTCGCCTATCTGCAAGCTCATACGTTCTTCCTTTCTTGAACCGAACCCGCAACCTATTGGATGCCGTCACCCGCCGTCCCTTTCGCCTGCTTCGAGCGACTCCACCAGCAGCGTCGAGACGTCCACCACGCGCATCTCGTCGCCGCGCGCGCGAACGCCGTCGTCGAGCATGACGGTGCAGAACGGGCAGGCGACTGCCAGCGTGTCGGCGCCCGTCTCGGCGGCTTCACGGGCTCGTTCCTCGTTGATCTTCCCGGCCCGCTCCTCCATCCACATGTGCGCGCCCCCGGCGCCGCAGCAGAAGGTGCGCTTGCCGGATCGCTTCATCTCGATCGGCTGTCCGACCGCCTCAACCAGCTCGCGCGGGTCGCCCATCACGTCGTTGTGGCGGGCGAGATAGCACGAGTCGTGGTAGGTGATCGTGCCCTCGCCCGCGCTTGGGGCAAGGCGCCCCTCGCGCACCAGCTCCGCGAGCAGCTCGGAGTGATGTACGACCTCGTAGTTGCCGCCGAAGTCCGGATACTCCTTGCCGAGCGCGTTGAAGCAGTGCGGGCAGCTCGCGACGATCTTCGTAACGCCGGCCTCGTTGAGCGTGCTCACGTTCTGCTCGGCGTGCGCCTGGAAGAGGTACTCGTTGCCCATCCGGCGCGCCGGGTCCCCGGTGCACGACTCGCGCGGGCCGAGGATGGCGAAATCGATCCCCGCCGCCTGCAGCAGCTTGGCCGTCGACTGGGCGGAGGTGCGCGCGCGCTCGTCGAACGAGGCCGCGCAGCCCACCCAATAGAGCACCTCCGGCGCCGGCTCGCCCGGCTCGAGCACACGCACGCCGAGCTCCGCGGCCCAGTCGGCGCGTTCGGTCTGCGCCTTGCCCCAGGGGTTCGAGGCGCGCTCGACGTCGCGCAGCATCGGCTCGGCCTCGGTGGGGAAGCGCGACTCCATCATCACCAGGTGGCGGCGCAGGTCGATGATGTGGTCGATGTGCTCGATCGACACCGGGCACTCGCGCACGCAGGCGCCGCAGGTGACGCAGTCCCACACCACGTTGTCGGTCACGGCATTGGGCACGAGCGGCGCCGGCTCGAAGCCCTCGGCCCCGCGCACCAGCGCCGGGCCCTCCTCGAAGACCTGGTCGCGCAGGGCCATGATCAGCAGCTTCGGGGAGAGCTCCTTGCCCGTGGTCCAGGCGGGGCAGACGTCCTGGCAGCGCCCGCACTCGGTGCAGGAGAAGGTGTCGAGCGTCTGCTTCCAGGTGAGGTCGGGCACCGTGCCGGCCCCGAAGCGCATCTCCTCCTCGGGGCCGTCGAAGCGAAGCGGCTCGATCCGCCCTCGCGCGCGCGTGCGCGCGAAGAACACGTTCACCGCCGCCGTGGCGATGTGCAGATGCTTCGAGTGCGGGGAGGTAGGCGAGGAAGGTGAGGATGATCAGCACGTGCGCCCAGACGAAGACGCGTTCGAGCACCTCCGTGCCCTCGCCGTCCCCGAAGAGGCCGGACAGCGCATCGGACACCGGCGACCACGACGCCGGCCACTCGTTCAGCCCCAGCGCGATCCGCGACGCGTGCCAGAGCAGCAGCGTCGTCACGATCCCGGCGATCATCGCCAGAATCAGATCGGCCTCGCCGAGGTGGCTGCCCTCAAAACGCGCCGGACGCTGCACCTTGCGGATGATCACCGCCCCGATGACGCCGGCCAGCACCAGCACCGCGAACACGTCCACGAGCAGGGCGAACCAGCCCTGGTGGCCGAGCCACGGCAGGGTGGCGTCGCGGTCGACCGCGCCGATCATCGCGATCACGATCGTGGGAAACAGAACGAGGAAGCCCCAGAAGATGGCCGCGTGGATCAGGCCGGGTACGAGCCGCTGCAGCAGCTTGCGCTGGCCGAGGACGATCTCGGCCTCGTTGCGCACCCGCTTCGGAACTTCGTCGAAGCGCTCGGCGGGCTTGCCCATCCTGACGAGGTCGACGAGCAGCTTGGAACGGCGCGCGAACAGGGTGCCGCAAACGGCCAGGGCAGCGGCCAGCGCCAGCGCTCCGGCCAGGACCGCTATGGCGAGCGTGCCTTCCGGAGCTCGGCCGTGATCGCGGGCACGATCTCGGCCAGGTCGCCGATCACGGCGTAGTCCGCGCTGGCCAGGATGGGCGCTTCGGCGTCGGAGTTGATAGCGAGGATCTTCTTCGCCCCCTTGCAGCCCGCGATGTGCTGGGTTGCTCCGCTGATCCCGCACGCGATGTACAGGTCTGGCGCGACCTTCGTCCCGGTCTGGCCGACCTGGTCGGTGTGCGGACGCCAGCCGGCGCTCGTGACCACGCGCGAGCAGCCCACGGCGGCGCCGAGCAGCGAGGCCAGCTCCTCGAGCATCCCGAAGCCCTCGGCAGAGCCGACGCCGCGACCACCGCTCACGACGACCTTCGCCTCGGCGAGCGAGACGCCCGTCGAGACCGCGTCCACATGCTCGGCCACCTGGACGATCAGGTCGGCGTCCTCGAGAGCCGGCGAGAACGCCTCGACCGCGACGTCCGAGCCGTTCACGGCAGCGGCGGCGACCGTATGTGGGGCCACCGAGAGCAGGGCTGGCGCGCCGTGGATCCGCGCTTCCTCGAGCAGGCTGCCGCCCCAGCGCACCCGCGTGACGTCGAGCGGCGAGCCGCCCCGGACCTCGGTGCAGTTAGCGGCGAACGGCAGGTCGCGGCGGGCGGCCACGTGCGCGAGCACCTCGTTGCCCCGGTTGGTGCCCGCGGCCACCACGGCGCCAGGGTCGAGACGGTCGACGAGGTCGAGGGCGCTGCGTGCCCACGCGCCCGGCGCGTAGGCCGCGAGCCGCTCGTCCTCGGCCACGTGGGCGCTGGCTACACCGTGCGCGCCGAGCGACGCCGCGGCCTGACCGGCGCCGGGACCGACGAGCAGAGCGTGCAGCGGCTCGCCCGCCGCGAGCTCGCGGGCCAGCGCGAGCGCCTGGAGGGAGAGCTCGTCGACCCCGCCGGACTCGTGCTCTACGAGGCAAAGGACCATCACGCGACCCCCAGCTCGCGCATGACGTCCACCACGGCGGGCGCCGCATCGGCGCCCTGGCCGAGCACCGCGGCCTGCTTGCCCTGGCCGGGCGGGAGCACCAGCCGCAGCTTCTCGAGCTTTGGCTCGGGACGCTGCGGGCTCGCTCCTCTCGACCGGCTTCTGGCGGGCGCGCAGCTTTGCCGGCACCGAGGGATAGCGCGGCAGGTTGATGCCCTCGAGCACCGTGACCACCGCCGGCAGCGGGACGAGATAGACGTCGCGGCCGCCCGGCACCTCCTGCTCGCAGCGCACACGTGGAGAACCTGGGCTCGCGCCCGCCACGCGCTCGCCGTTCCCCTCCACGGAGAGCCCCTTGAGCCCGGTCACCACCGGCCGGCCGAGGGCGTGTGCCACGCGGATGCCGACCTGGAAGTTGCCCGAGTCGGCGGACTCGTTGCCGAAGACGATCAGGTCGTACTCGCCGCCGGCGGCCCGCTCGGCCTCGACGACCGCAACGATTGCGGCCGCGGTGGCCTGTGGATCCCACTCCGCGCCGTCGGTGGCGAGCAGGATGCCACGGTCGGCCCCGATCGCGAGCGTCTCACGGATCTGCTCCTCGGCCTCGGCAAGGCCCAGCGTGAGCACCGTCACCTCGCCGCCGTGCTGCTCGACCAGGCGCACCGCCTCCTCCACCCCGCACTCCTCATGGGGGCTGATCGTGAAGCCGAGATGGCGAGTCTCGATCGCCTGCTCGTCCTCTGTGAGCACCATCTTGCCGCCGGTGAGCGGCACTCGCTTGACGCAGACGAGGATCCTCATCTCAGGACCGGATCCTCGAGTTCTCGGGATCGAACACCGGCGTCGAGTCGGCGACGGCCACGGTCACGGGGTAGCGCTCGCACATGTACTCGACGGCGAGCTCGTTGCCCACCTCCGCCTGTTCGGGGGGCAGGTAGGAGAGCAGGATGTGCTTGCCGATCGACGGACCGGCCCCGGCGCTCGTGACAAACGAGCGGCGGCCCTTGGCGTCGGTGAGCGAGTCGCCGTCGCGCGTGAGCACCGGCTCGCCGCCGAGCATGTAGCGCGCCGTGCCGCCGTTCGGGCTGTGATCGTCCACCGTGAGAGTGCACAGCACCGCCGCCGGATCCTCCGCGCGCTGGCGAACGTGCGCCTCCTTGCCGACGAAGTCCTGTTCCTTGACCTTGCCCCAGGCCATTCCGGCCTCGACCACGTCGTACTCGCCGTCGAGCTCGAAGCCGAACGCGCGGTAGCACTTCTCGAGGCGCCCGGTGGTGCCATAGACGCCGATGCCGGCGGGCACCACGCCGTGCGGCCGGCCCGGCCTCCCAGACCATGTCCCACAGCCGCGCCCCCTGCTCGAGCGGGACATACAGCTCCCAGCCAAGGTCGCCGACGTAGGAGATCCGCGAGGCCAGGACCCGCAGCGAGCCCATCTCGATCGTGCGGCAGGTGGCGAAGGGAAAGCCCTCGTGGGAGATGTCGTCGCTGGTGGTGCTCGCGAGGATGTCTCGCGCGCGCGGGCCCCACAGCCCGAGCGTGCACCAGCTCGAGGTGAGGTCGAAGACCTGCGCCGTGCCGTCCTCGGGAACGTGGTCGGCGTACCACTTGAGGTCCGCCATCCCGTGCGCGCCGCCGGTCACGACCCGGAAGTGGTCGTCGGCCAGGCGCATGACGGTCAGATCGGAGCGAAAGCCGCCGCCGGGCGTGAGCACCGGCGTGTAGACGACGCGCCCGAGCTTCGCGTCCATCTGGCGCATCGAGACCTTCTGCACGCATTCGAGCGCGCCCGGCCCGACGACGTCGAAGACGCAGAAGGCGGTCAGGTCGAACATCGCGGCGCGATCGCGCATGGCGAGGTGCTCGGCATTGATGATCGGCGACCACCAGCGCGAATCCCATTCGGCCTCGCGCCCGTTGATGCGGTCTCCGTACTCCTCGACCAACGGCTCGTTCGAGGCATACCAATGCGGGCGCTCCCAGCCGGCGGCCTCGTAGAAGACCGCGCCGAGCTCGCGCTCGCGCTGGTGGAAGGGCGACAGCCGCACGCCGCGGTTCGACTCCCACTGCTCGCCGGGGTGAACGATTCCGTAGGTCTTGTTGAAGCCCTCGGCGGCGCGCGCCCTCACGTGCTCGACGCTCTTGTGGTGCTCGTGGAAGCGGGCGATGTCGGAAGCCTGGAGGTCGATCTCGGACTCGCCCTCGACCATCCACTCGGCCAGCGCGCGCCCGACTCCCGGGCCCTCCTTGACCCAGACGGCCGCGGCCGACCAGAGGCCCTTCACCTCGGGCGTCTCCCCGAGGATCGGCAGGCCGTCGGGCGTGAGCGACAGCAGGCCGTTGATCGCGTACTTGATGCCCACCGACTCGTCCCCGACGATCTCCGGCATCAGCTCGAGCGCGTGCTCCATCTGCTGGACGAAGTCGTCCTCTGTGAACGGCAGCTCGGTCGGCGAGAGCGCGGACTCCTCGATCGAGGGGATCTCCTCGGGGTCGTGCAGGATCGCGCGGTGGGCGTAGGAGCCGACCTCGAGCCCGGTGCCGTCCTGGCGCTCGTACATGTTGGTGTCCATGTCGCGCACGATCGGGTTCTCGATCGCGCTTTTCGCGCCGCAAAGTGCGGCACGGGGCCGATGTCGATCATCTGGTGGACGGCGGGCGTGAGCGGGATCGAAGCGCCGGCCATGCGCGCCAGCCGCGGGCTCCAGACTCCGCAGCAGATCACGACCGTGTCGGCCTCGACGTCGCCCTTCGTCGTCCGCACGCGCTTGACGCGCCCGCCCTCGACGTCGATCCCGAGCACCTCGTTGTTCGCGCGAGACGGTGAGCGCTCCGGACTCCTGGGCGCGCTCGCGCATCAGGGTGCCGGCGCGCAGCGAGTCGACGACGCCGACGGTGGGGGAGTAGAAGCCACCGATGATCACCGACTCGTCGATGTAGGGGACGAGCTCCTTGATCTCGGCGGGGGTCACGAGCGAGACCGGCTCGATCCCCCAGGACTTGGCCGAGGCCATCCGGCGGCGCAGCTCCTCCATGCGCTCCTCGGTGCGCGCGACCTCGAGGCCGCCGCAGGTGGTGAGGACGCCGAGCTCGTCGTACTGGCGCACGCTGTCGAGCGTCAGCGCGGTCATCTCGCGCGAGTGGTCGGCGGGGAAGATGAAGTTCGAGGCATGACCGGTCGACCCGCCGGGGTTGGGCAGCGGGCCCTTGTCGATCAGCACCAGGTCGCGTCCAGCCCAGCCGCGCGAGATGGTGCACGAGGCTGTTGCCGACGATGCCGGCGCCGATCAGCACCGCGCGCGCGGTGGCCGGTAGAGCGCTCGCTGCTGCGGGTGAGTCTTCCACCGAGGGCACCTCGAGGTTCGAAACGGGCGGGAGAGTTCTGATATATCACACCGGTGCACTCGGCGCGGGAGCTCCGCAGCTCGTCGTTCGCCATCGAAGTCGGGGACCGGCCCGCCCGACTCGAGGAGCTGCTCGAGGGCTTCGGCGAGCAGGACCGTCTCGGTCTGGTCATGAGCCGCCCGTGCGGCGCCGTCGGCGCGAGCGCCCTGATCAGCGCGACCATCACCGCCTTCTACGACCTGCAGCGCGCCCGCGGGCCGGACTTCTTCATCTACCCCGACTACTACCTCTTTCACGTGGGCGGGCCACTGGGCGACCACGCCCGCCTCGACGTGTGGCCCCGGCGTAAGGAGGTTGTGGTTGGCGAGGCCCCCCAGCAGATCCTCGAGGCGATCGACGACCGCGGGATCACCCGGCTCGTCGTGGAGGACGGCGTGCCGCGCGAGCCGGCCTTCGAGCAGGAGGCGCTGGCCAGCGCTCGTAGCCGCATCGTGACCTGTCTCGCCTACTCGGCGTCGGGGCGGGTCAAAGGCCCGGATGTCCGAATCGCGAGCAATTCGGTCACCGAGGGCTACGTCGCGGACATTCTGGAGCCGGAGGCACGCATGGCGAGGCTGCGCGCCCAAGGCGGCAACGAGGAGCGGGCGGACGCGATCGCGCTCCGGGCGGCCGAGGTGAACGCTGAGGTGCGAAGGAAGCGCAAGCTCGCGCGCCGGGAGCTCGTCGAGGACGGCGTCCCGGTCGAGACCTATCGGCGAATCGACCTGGATGAGGCGCTGTGCATGCTTGGCAGCGCACGGCGCGGGTTGACCCTCGAGCTCAGGACCTGATATATCAGGCCTGCACGCAAGCAGATTGGAAGGGAACGACGTTGGCACAGGTGAACGAGAACCCGGGGGTCCTGCTCTACACCCGGATCCGCAAGTCGCCGTACTTCTACGCTTCGCGTCGTCACGGCGTGCAGCTGTACAGCTTCTACAACCATCACTACCACCCGAGGCACTATGGCGACCCGGTCGAGGAGTACTGGCAGCTGCTGAACGGCGTGACCCTGTGGGACGTCGGGGGAGCCGAGCGGCAGATCGAGATCAGCGGACCCGACGCCTTCGACTTCACCAACCTGCTTGTTGCGCGCGACCTCAACAAGTGCGCGGTCGAGCAGTGCAAGTACGTCTTCAACTGCCTGCCGGACGGCGGCATCATCAACGATCCCGTGCTGCTGCGCGTGGAGGAGAACCGCTTCTGGCTGTCGCTCGCCGACAGCGACGTCGAGCTGTGGGCACGCGGCGTGGCCCATGGCTCGGACTACGACGTGACGGTCAAGGAGATCGACGTCGGGCCGTTGCAGGTGCAGGGGCCGAAGTCGAAGGACGTCATGGTCGACCTCTTCGGCGAGAGCATTCTGGAGATTCCCTACTACTTCCTGCGCTCGTTCGAGCTCGACGGCATGAACGTGCTCGTCTCGCGCACCGGCTACACCGCGGAGCTGGGCTTCGAGATCTATCTGTACGAGGCAAGCAAGAACGGCGTCAAGCTGTGGGATGCGGTGCTCGAGGCGGGCAAGGCGCACGACCTCGCGGTGATCGGTCCGTCCCACATTCGCCGTATCGAGGGCGGCATCCTCGCCCTCGGCTGCGACATGTGGTACGACACGAACCCCTACGAAGTCGGGCTCGGCTACGACTGGATGGTGGACCTCGAACAGGGCTCCGACTTCATCGGCAAGGAAGCGCTGGCCCAGATCAAGAAGGACGGCCCGAAGCGCCGGCTCGTGGGGGTCGAGATCGACGGAGCGAAGCTGGGCGCCTTCAACGACGGATCGATGATCGACGTCTTCCCGGTCCACAAGTCCGGCGGACGGATCGGGAAAGTGACCTCGGCTTGCTTCTCTCCCCGTCTCGAGAAGAACATCGGCTTCGCCATGGTGCCGATCGAGCACTCCGAGCTCGGCACTGAGCTCGAGATCGAGCGGCCCGAGGAGACGGTGTCGGCGGTGGTGGTCCAGAAGCCGTTTGTCGACCCCGAGAAGGAGACTCCGAAGCAGGAGCTCGCGGCTCACACGGAGTCCTGAGTCCGGAAAGGGGGGATCCGGGGGCCCGACGACTCTCTCTGTGCCGCAGTTGTTGCCTACGGCGACCGCGCGGTCCTGAGGCACCGCAGCGCTGCGGTCCGCTTGGCCTGCAACCCGAGCGTGTGATACATCACTGATGCCAAACGCGCGAAAGGACCTCCGCATGAGCACGAACTACGACTTCGTCATCGTCGGCGGTGGCTCGGCGGGCAGCGTCCTCGCCAACCGGCTCTCGCAGGATCCGTGCCAATCGCGTGCTGGTGCTGGAGGCGGGCCGGCCGGACTGGTCGTGGGACGTGTTCATCCACATGCCCGCCGCGCTCGCGTTTCCGATCGGCAGTCGCTTCTATGACTGGAAGTACGAGTCCGAGCCCGAGCCGTTCATGGGCGGCCGCAAGGTCTACCACGCGCGCGGGAAGGTGCTGGGCGGCTCGAGCAGCGTCAACGGGATGATCTTCCAGCGCGGCAACCCGCTGGACTACGAGCGCTGGGCCAGTCGGGCGCGGGATGGAGACTTGGGACCACGCGCACTGCCTGCCCTACTTCAAGCGGATGGAGAACTGCCTCGCCGCGGGGCCGGACGATCCCTTCCGCGGCCACGACGGCCCGCTCGCGCTCGAGCGCGGCCCGCGCGCGGCCCGCTCTTCGACGCCTTCTTCGCCGCCGTGCAGCAGGCCGGCTATCCGCTCACCGAGGACGTGAACGGCTACCGCCAGGAGGGCTTTGCCGCGTTCGACCGCAACGTGCACAACGGTCGCCGGCTGTCGGCGGCGCGCGCCTACCTGCACCCGGTGATGAGCCGTCCGAACCTCGAGGTGCAGACCTTCGCGCTCACCACGAAGATCCTGTTCGAGGGCGGCGGGCGGTGGGCGTCGAGTACTCGCGGCCCGACCGGCGCACTGCGCCGCGCCGCGGCGCCGAGGTCATCCTCTGCGGCGGCGCGATCAACTCGCCCCAGCTGCTCCAGCTCTCGGGCGTCGGGGCCGCCGGCGACCTGCGCGGTCGGCATCGACGTGGTGCACGACCTGCCCGGCGTGGGGGAGAACATGCAGGACCACCTCGAGGTCTACGTGCAGCACTCGTGCACGCCAGCCGGTGTCGATGGCGCCCTACTTCGAGATGAAGAACCGGCCCAAGGTGGGGCTCGAGTGGCTGCTGCGCAAGTCGGGCCCGGGCGCCACCAACCACTTCGAGGCCGGCGGCTTCGTGCGCGGCAACGACGAGGTCGAGTACCCGAACCTGATGTACCACTTCCTGCCGATCGCGGTGCGCTACGACGGCACGCTGCCGCCGGGCGGAGGCGGCCACGGCTACCAGGTGCACGTCGGTCCGATGTACTCCGACGTGCGCGGCACCTGCAAGGGGTCACGTCGACCGACCCGCGCAAGCACCCCGCGCTGCGCTTCAACTACCTCTCGACCGAGAACGACCGCAAGGAGTGGGTCGAGGCGATCCGCGCCACGCGCAAGATCCTCTCCCAGCCGGCCTGGACGGACATCGACGGCGGCGAGCTGTCACCGGGCGCCGAGGTGGAGACCGACGAGCAGATCCTCGACTGGGTGGCAAAGGACGCCGAGACCGCTCTGCATCCCTCCTGCACCTGCAGATGGGCATCGACGACATGGCGGTGACCGACCCGAAGAGCCTGAGGTCCGCGGGGTCGACGGCCTGCGCGTGGTGGACGCGTCGGTGTTCCCCTACGTCACCAACGGGAACATCTACGCGCCGGTGATGATGACCGCGGAGAAGGCCTGCCGACCTGATCCTCGGCAACACGCCGCTCGCGGCCGAGCCGGTCGAGTTCTACCGGCACAAGGCGGCCGCGCCCGCGCCGAGGAGCCGGTGCGCACCGCGCCCTCCATGTAGCCGCACACCCACTGGTCCGAGCCGCAGACGTAGAAGGGCGGCTCGTGCGTGCCGTGCAGCGGGCCCACGCCCATCACGTCGCCCGGCCGCCACGAGGTGATGTACCCGAGCGTCCAGGGGTCGGCGCCCCAGCGGCGCAGGTAGAAGGCCTGCGAGCTCGCGGGCCTCCTCGCCGAGCGCCCCCACGATCTCCTCGAGCAGCGACGTCCTCGAGCTCGTCCTCCGGAGTGGCGAGGAACGGGCCGAAGCGCTCCGGCGGCACCAGCGCCGACATGATCCCCTCGCGCTGGGTCCAGGTGCCGCCGATCAGGCCCGTCTCCATGTAGACGATCGCCGTTCTGGCCGTTTCGCTCCCAGAACGAGTCGGCCCATACGAACACCGGCTTGGCCACCACGGCGTTCTTCTGGCGGTGCAGCGAATCCATCCGCTCGCGCGACACCCCGTCGACCTCCACGCGGCGCAGCGGGCCCACCGGCAGCGCGCACACGACCGCCTCGCGACTCGAAGCGCTCGCCGGTCGCCGTGGTGACCGCGCAGCCGGCCGACCCGATGCGCATGCGTGGTGACGGGCGTGGCGTAGCGGATCCGGTGCCCCAGCTCGGCCGCCACCCGCAGCGCCACGGTGGCAGAGCCCTCGGCCACGCGCTGGCACTCCCAGACGTCGTAGTCGTAGAACCCGTGCGCGCCGGCCGCGGCCTCCTTGCGCAGGTCCGAGAGCAGCGAGGTGCGTTCGTTGGACTCGGCGGCCAGGGCGCTCGCCACCAGCTCGCGCGCTCGCACGACATTGCGGGTGGCCCCCTCGGAGCGCAGCCAGCGCGGACACCGAGATCGAGTCGAGCTCTCGCGCGCGCGGGTGAGACCACGGGTCGTCGGGATCGACCGACTGGGCGAGCTCGCGAAAGCGCGCCGTCGACGTGCTCGTAGCTGCGCCGATCCTCGTCATCGAAGAACGGGAAGCCTTCGCCGACCATCCGGCCGTCGGCCAGCACGAAGGTCTCCTCACCCGGCAGCGACGGGAACCCGGGCACGATCGTCAGGCCCGAGCTCGGCGACCAGCTCGGCGTAGGCGGTGTGGAACGGCGCGACCACCTCGCCGCCGAGTTGCACCAGGCGCCCGTCGGCCAGCTCGGTCTGTTCGACCCGCCCACCGGGTCGGCCGCGCGCCTCCAGCACGACCACGTCCGCGCCGCCGCGCACCAGCGCGCGCGCCGCGGTCAAGGCCGGCCAGACCGGCGCCCGACCACCACAACGTCGTGTCGCATCGAGTCATTGGGCTGCTGATTCCACGATCCCGCGCACGCGGGTGACGCACGGATACCGGCGCTGGATCGCCACCCACGTCCTCGCCGATAGCGGTTGGCTATCGGCTTCGTCCGCGGTCGGCGCCCAGCTTGGCCCGTGCGCCCCCGCGCACACGCGGCCGCGAATGGTCATAGGGTCCGGCCGCCCCCGTCCACAGGGACGCGATGACCGACGGAGTCCGCGACCACCAGACCTCGACCCCGGGCAGCGGCGCCATGCAAGCCGTGCCGGACGGCGTCGCCTTCCGGCGGGTGAACACCCTCGTCGACGAGCGCGGCTCGCTCTGTGAGATGTTCGACGAGCGCTGGGACTGGCCACCCGGATCCGCTCGTCTACTCGTACTTCTGCACGATCCGTCCCGGCGTCGTCAAGGGCTGGGCGCTGCACCGCGAGCACGAGGATCGCTACTTCGTGGTGCAGGGCGAGATGGAGGTCACCCTCTACGACGACCGTGAGGACTCGCCGACACGCGGCATGCTCGTTCAGGTCTCTCTGACCGAGTTCGACCGGCGCCTGATGAACATTCCCGCCGGCCTGTGGCACGCCGACCGCAACATCGGCTCGAAGGACGTGCTGCTGGTCAACTTCCCCACCCGGGCCTTCGACCACGAGAACCCCGACAAGTACCGGCTGCCGCTCGACACCGATCTGATCCCGCACTCGTTCGGCGACGCCGAGGGTTGGTGAGCGAGCTACAGGAGCTGCCCGCGTCCGACGAGCCCGCGGGCCTCCGTCCTGATCGCCGCGTTCAACCCGTCCACGCTTCGGCGCGTGCCTGCGCTCGCTGGCCGCGCACCTGCCCGAGCGCGCCGTCGCTGCGAGGTGATAGCCACGCTCAACGGCCCGACCGACGCACTGCTCGACTCAGCCGCCGGTGTGGACGGGCCTGCGCACGGTCGACACCCCGGTGAACCTGGGCTCGCGGCGGGCGCCAACCTCGCGCGAAGCCGCGCTCGCGGCGAGCTCATGGTCCTCGTCCAAGACGATGCGGAGATCGAGAGCGGCTGGCTCGAGGCGCTGGTGGCAGCGGCCGACGCGCACCCGGAGGCCGGAGCGGTCGGCGGAATGGTCACCTGGCCGGGCGGCGAGCGGGTGCAAACCGCGGGTCTCGTGCTCTGGAACGACTGCTCTCACTCAGAGGTCGGCGCCGGCTCGTCGCCCGATGACTGGGCCGAGCGCGACGCGTTCGCGGTCGACTACTGCTCGTCGAGCTCGCTCCTCGTTCGCGGCGAGACGTGGGATGCCTTGGGCGGGCTCGACGACTCGTTCTTTCCGGCGGGCCACGTCGACGCCGACCTGGCGATGCGAATCCGCGGCGCGGAGCGGGCGGTGCTCGTGGAGCCGCGGGCACGTTCTCGCCACCGCCGCGGGGCGAGCAGCACCAAGCCCTTCAAGCGCTTCATCGCCGTCCGCAACGCCGAGCTGTTTCGCGAGCGCTGGGGCGTGGAGCTCGCGCGCACGCAGGAGCCGCCGGGCGAGCGCGGCGCCGTTGAGCTCGAGCGGGCGCTGGGGCGAGCGGAAGAACGCCGTTCGCGGTGTGTGCGGCGGCCCGCGACGGCCTCGGCCGGCGAGCCTCGCGTTGCTCGCGACATCGACCCCCTGAGCTTCAGCCGGCGCGAACTCGCGCTGTACCAGGCCTATGTATCCGAGCTAGAGCCGGCCCTCGAGCACTTCGAGAGCGAAGCCGGCGGCCTGCGCAAGCACGTTGCAGAGCTGAACGAGCGAGTGCGCGAGCGAGATGAGCAGCTCGCCGCCATCACCCAGGGCGGCTGGTGGCGCCTGCGCGAGCGCCTGCTCCCGGTGCTCGAGCTCGCGAGCGCGGCGCGCTCGCGCTGGAGTAGGAGGTGAACGGGCAGTCCACCTTCGCCGACGGCGTGCGCGCCGGCATCCCGTTCGCGATAGCCGGCGGGCTGGTCGCGGTGTCCTTCGGTGTGGTCGCGCAGGACGCCGGCCTGTCTGAAGTCGCGACGGTGGTCATGTCGGCCATCGTGTTCGCGGGCTCTGCCCAGTTCGCCGCCGTGGCGATTCTCGCTCAGGGCGGAGGGGTGGGGTCCGCGGTGGCCGCGGCGGCGATGATGAACTCGCGCTTTCTGCCGATGGGAGTGGCGCTCGGTCCCTCGCTGCCGGGCGGTCCTGCCAGCCGCGCGGCGCAGGGCCAGACCGTGGTCGACGCCTCGTGGGCGCTCGCCGCGCGCGACGACGGCAGCTTCGACCGAATGCTCCTGTTCGGCTCGTCCGCGGCCCAGTACATGACGTGGACGACCGGCACGGCCGTGGGCGCGATCTGGGGCGAGGCGCTCGGCGACCCGAAGGCGCTCGGCCTCGACGCCGTCTACCCCGCCTTCTTCGTTGCGCTGCTCCTGAACGAGATGAAGAGCCGTCGCGCACGCGGCGTGGCGGCCCTCGGCGCCCTGATCGCGCTGGCGCTCGTCCCGGTGGCGCCCGCCGGGGTGCCCGTGCTCGTGGCGAGCCTGGCGGCGCTGGTCGGCCTGCACCGCCCGGCGCCCCCAGACGGGGACGCGGCGCGGTGAGCACGAGCGCGATTCTGATCAGCGGCTGCGCGGTGATCACCGCTCTGATCAAGGCTTCCGGCCCTGTCCTGCTCGGCGGGCGCGAGCTGCCCGAGCGCTTTACCGGGGTGATCGCCCTGATGGCGCCCGCGCTGCTGGCCGCGCTGGTGGTCACTGCCGTGCTGGCGGACGCCGACGAGTGGGCGATCGGCGCCGACACGGCGGGGGTCGCCGCGGGCGGCCTGGTGGCCTGGCGGACTGCGTCGATCATCGGCTGCGTGCTCGTGGCAGCTGCGGTGACCGCCGGGCTGCGGGCGCTCTAGCGCCGGGACTTGCCTCCGACCGCCGCCCCGGATAGCGTCGCGGCGATGAGCGCAACAGCCGTGGACCGCCAGCCGGACCCCGCGCCGCGGCTGCTGCTCGCCGCCGGGCTCGGCGCGGCCGTGGCGGTGGCGCTGGGCGTCTACGGGAGCGTGCACGATCCAAGCCAGGAGCTCGTGTTCACGCTCTTCCTGTCGTCGACGATTGCGATGAAGGTGTGGCTCGGGACCGTGGCCGCCGCGCTGGGGGTCGTCCAGGTGCTGAGCGCTCTCTGGGTCTACGGCAAGCTGCCCGGCCGGGCGCCCGCCTGGGCCGGTACCGCGCACCGGATCTCCGGGCGGCTTGCCTTCATCGCCTCCCTGCCGGTGGCCTACCACTGTCTCTGGTCGCTCGGCTTCCAGGACACCGACACGCGCGTGCTGCTTCACTCGCTGCTCGGCTGCGCGGTCTACGGCGCATTCGCCGCCAAGGTCACGATCGTGCGCTCGAAGGGCCTGCCGGGCATCGCCCTCCCTGTGGCCGGAGGGATCATGTTCGCGGTCCTGATCGGGGCCTGGCTCACGAGCGCGTACTGGTTCATCGACAACCGCGGCTGGCCGGACCTCTGACGCATGCTCGGCGGAGTCGACAGAGCACTCGAGCTGGCCGGCTGGGCCCTCGCCCTGATGCTCGTGATCATGATGTTCGTGGGGCCGCAGGTGGTGGCCGAGGACAAGCCCGCCGATCAGGGCGGCGAGTCGGCGGGATCGGCGCCCTATGCGGATCAGGCCGCGGCAGACGACGGCGGAGGCGGTGCGAGCGGCGGCGGCGACGCTGCGGCCGACGGCGAGACCGTGTTCACCGACAGCTGCGGCTCATGTCACACGCTCTCGGCGGCAGGCACGTCGGGCAGCATCGGGCCGAACCTCGACGACACCTCGCTCGACGCGAGCGCGATCGAGGGCATCGTCACGGACGGAACGGGCAGCATGCCCGCCTTTGGGGACGCCCTCTCCGCGGAGGAGATCGCCGCCGTGGCGGAGTTCGTCGCCGGCGCGAACTGACCACCGCCGCTACGCTGGCTTCATCGTCAAGCGCGCGATCCTCGTCGTGACCCTGGCTGCGCTGGCGCTCGGCCCCGCGGCTTCCGTCGCGTCTCAGAGCGGCAGCGCGGAGGCCGCAAAGCGCACGCGCGCCGCCAAGCAGCTGCGGCTCAAGGCGTTCGGTTCCTGCGCCGGCCTGATCCGCTACGGGCGCCGCTTCGCCCCCCGCGGGCCGGGCGCCGGCCCCCCGGTGCCGGTGGCCGAGGACCTCACCTTCATCCCGCCGCTGCGTGACCCGCCGGGCGGCCCGGGCCCGCCCCTGCCCGCACCTCGCTCGCAGGAGGACGGCGATGCGGTACAGGACGACTCCGGCACGAACGTTCAAGAGGCGGGTGTGGACGAGCCCGACATCGTCAAGTCCGCCGGCGGGCGAATATTCGCCATAGCGGGCGGCCGGCTGAACGCAGTGGATGCCGGCGAGCTGAAGCTGCTCGACTCCCTGAAGCTGAGGGGCTGGGGCCACCAGCTGCTGCTGGCTGGCACGCGCGTGCTCGTGGTCTCGCAGGACGCCTCGGCCGGCGGCCCGACCCGGTTTCGCGCCTTCGACGAAGTCACCGAGCTGACCGAGGTCGACGTGAGCGATCCCGCGGCGATGAAGGTGCTGCGCACAGAACGCATCCGCGGTGTCCACGTGAGCTCGCGGCTGACCGGGCACACGGCGCGCGTGGTGGTCTGGTCACGCCCCCGAGCGGCCACAGAGCCCGCCTTTCGCTCGCGCCTGCGCGGCTGGCTGCCGAGGCGCGCCCTGCGCAGCAAGGTCACCGGCCGGCTGCGCTTCCGCCAGGCCGCCCGCTGCCGGCGCGTGCTGCGACCGGCCGCCTTCTCCGGAACCGACACGCTCACCGTGCTCACGGTCGACCTCTCGAAGGGCCTGCCCGCCGTGGATTCCGACGCGATCCTGAGCGGCGGCCAGATCGCCTATGCCTCGAAGGACTCGCTGTACGTCGCCACTCCACGCTGGACGCCCGAGCCGGTGGGATCGGAGACCCCGCCCGAGGACGCGGGCACGCTGATTCACCGCTTCGACATCTCAGATGACGACACGACCTCGTACCGCGCCAGCGGGAGGGTGCCCGGCTACCTGCTCAACCAGTTCTCGATGTCCGAGCACCGCGGCGTGCTGCGGGTGGCGAGCACCGAGGAGCCGGCCTGGTGGCCCGGCCGGACCGACCGTCAGAGCGAGAGCCGCGTGACGACGCTCGACGAGCGCGGCGGGGCGCTCGTCGAGCTCGGCCACGCCGGCGGCCTCGGCAAGGGCGAGCGCATCTACGCGGTGCGCTTCATCGACGACGCCGGCTACGTGGTGACCTTCCGCCAGACCGATCCGCTCTACACGCTCGATCTCGCAAAGCCTGCACATCCTCGGGTGGCCGGCGAGCTGAAGATCCTCGGCTACTCCGCCTACCTGCACCCGATCGACGGACGACCTGCTCCTCGGCGTCGGCCAGGACGCGAACGAGCGCGGGACCACGATCGGAACGCAGCTCTCGCTCTTCGACGTATCGGAGCTCGAGCGCCCGCGCCGGCTGCGCCAGCTGACGGTGGAGGAGAGCTCGACCTCGGAAGTCGAGTACGACCACCACGCCTTCCTCTGGTGGGCTCCCTCGAAGCTCGCGGTCCTGCCGGTGCACTCCTATGCCGACACGGGCGAGAACGCGCCGCCGTTCAGCGGCGCGATCGGGTTCGGCGTCGAGCGCTCGTCGGGCATCAGCGAGCGCGGCCGCGCGGTGCACGATGCCGACAGCGACCACTGGCCCTGGCCGATCGAGCGCACCTTCGTGGTGGGCGGGCGCCTGTTCACGCTGTCGCAGCTCGGTCTCGAGATGAACGCGATGGAGAACCTGGCCGAGCAGCGGTGGCTCGGGTTCCCGCAGCCATGACGCTGGAGTTCGAGCGCCACAGCTCGGATGCCGCTGACCTGGGAGATGGCCACGCGCGCCGCACCACCGGCCCTGCGGCGGCCTGGTCCGAAACTACACCGGCTACGTCGAGCGCAGCGCCGAGCCGCTGGCGCGGCGCGAGGTCCCGACGGGCGACGTGACGCTGATCCTCAGCCCGGCGAACGAGCTGACGCTTCCCGACGGCCGGCACTCGTCGTTCGTCGCCGCCCTTCACGACTCGTCACACCGTGGTCGAGCACGACGGGTTCCAGGAGGGCATCGAGGTGCGGCTCACGCCGCTCGGGGCGCACGCGCTGTTCGGCTCCCCGATGCACGAGCTGACCAATCGCGTGGTCGAGCTCGACGACCTGATCGGCCGCGATGCCGGCGAGCTGTCGAGCGCATCTGGGACGAGCCCGGCTGGGAGCGGCGCTTCGCGGTCGTGGACGCGGCGATCGCCGCTCGGGCGGCGCGTGCCGTGCTCCCTTCGTGCGGAGCTCAGCTGGGCGTGGGGGCGGATGCGCGCGAGCGCCGGGCGCGCGAACGTCGGCGCGCTGGCCGCAGAGCTCGGCTGGAGCCACCGGCGGCTGATCGCCCGCTTTCGCGAGTCGATCGGGCTGCCGCCCAAGACGCTCGGCCGCGTGCTGCGCTTCGAGCGCGTCTCGCGCGGCTGCTCGCGCACATCGAGGAGCCGCGGCTCGCGGAGGTCGCCTTCGACTGCGGCTACTACGACCAGGCCCACCTGAACCGCGACTTCCGCCAGTTCGCCGGCACGACCCCGAGCGCTTATCTGGCCCGGCGGCTGCCCCCGGGCGGCGGGGTCGAGGCCAGGCTGAGCGTCAATTTCGTCCAAGACGCTTCACCCGTGCGCCCTTAGCCTCAGGGCATGCAAAGCATCTATCCGATACTCAAGTACGAGGACGCTCCGGCGTCGCGCATCTTCGAGAAGCCTTCGTCGTGCAGCCACGCGATCCACGACGGCGAGTGGCGCATGCCATGCCGATCTTCGCTCCGGCGACGACTTCGTCATGCTCGCTCGGCCGGGACGGCGACGCTCTTCGACCACGGGTAGGGCACGCGTCTCTGTCTCGACGACCCGACTCGTAGCAGCGCGCGCCACGAAGGCGGAGCCGAGATCGTGATGGAGCTCGTCGACCAGAAACGGCGCGACTTCGCGGTGCGCGATCCCGAGGGCAACATCTCGCGCTTCGGGACCTACCGACCCGCGCTCGAAGCCGGAGGCTCACGCTCCCGGACCACCGTCGATCGCGACCGCGCGCGTCCTCGAACTTGAGGGGTTGCTCTGCAACCACGGAGGCAGGACGGCGGACCGGAACGCTGACCGGGACGGCCACCCCGACGCTACCCAGCCAACTGCTTGGCGGCCAGGCGTTATCGCCCATCCAGATGCGCGAGGGGGAGCCGGCTGCCCGCGACCGGCTCGCGCCCGCGGGCGCGCGCGCGCAGCATGATCGTCGCGCCCCTGCGCGGGCTGAGCGTGATCGAGCGACGCCGAGCTGCCCTCGGCCTCGGCGCTGGCTGCCGCGGCTGACCTCCGCGCGCGAGAGCACCGCGCGCAGCACGACCTTCATCTCGAGCATGGCGAAGCTCGCGCCGAGGCAGCGCCGCCGGCCGCCGCCGAACGGGATCCAGGTGTAGGTGCCGGGCGGCTCGTCGAGGAAGCGCTCGGGGCGGAACTCGTACGGGTCGGGGTAGATCGCCGGGTCGTGGTGGATCAGGTAGGCGTTGGGGACCAGGCAGACGCCCGCGGGGTAGCGGACGCCGCCGATCTCGACCGGCTCCATCACCAGTCGCGGCGCGGCGTTCGGGAGATCACCGGGACGGCGCGCGCAGGGTCTCCTGGATCGTGGCCGTCAGGTAGGCGTCGTCGTCGCCCGAGTCGATCTCGGCGGCGAGCCGGCGCGGCCACGCGCGGGCGCGCGCGAGCCGCTCGAAGGCCCAGGCACAGCTCCGAGGCGGTCGTCTCGTGTCCGGCCACGAGCAGCGTCATCAGCTCGTCGCGCAGCTCCGGCTGCGACATCGGCGAGCCGTCCTCGTGGCGGGCGGCGAGCAGCATCGAGAGCACGTCGTCGCCGGCTCGTCGCCGTCGGGTGCGGCGCGTCGCTCGTCGATCAGCTCGAACAGCAGCCGGTCGACCTCGTCGCGCGGCGCTCGAAGTCGGCGCCAGGTGCTGCCCGCGCTGGAGGAACGGGAGCATCGAGGCGGGCCGGGCGCCCATCTCGAGGATCTCGGTCAGGCGGTCGCGCAGCGGCGTCGAGCCGTCCGCCCGGATCGAGCCCGAACACCGCCCGCAGGATCACCTCGAGCGTCAGCGACTGCAGTCGCGAGTGCAGCTCGACCGGCTCGTCCGAGCGGCCAGCTCGCCACCTCGCGCGCCGTCACCTCCTCGAGCACGCCGGTGAGCGCCTCCATGCGCTGCGCCGTGGAAGGCCGGCAGCATCAGCTTGCGCTGGGAGAGGTGCGCGCTCTCGTCGAGCAGGATCACCGAGTTCGCGCCCACGACCGGCTCGAGGATGCGCGCGCCCTCGCCCGGGTGCAGCACCTCCGGCGGCGCGGTGAAGACCTCCTTGACCTCGGCCGGATCGCAGAGGTGCACGAACGGCGGGATCTGCAGCAGGCGCAGCGTGAAGCGCTTGCCGTAGCGAGCCCGGCAGCGCTCGAAGAGCGGAATGGTGCGCGTCCACCAAGCGAGCGTCTGGACGACCCTGGGGACTCGAGGCCCCGGCGGCAGCGGTGTGGGCATGGCCCCCCAGCCTACCGCCGGGGGGCCGGATGCCGGTGGGAAGAGAGTGCGGCAGCTCCACGCATGCCAATCGCCTATTGCGGGGTATGGGAGGGGCATGCGCTGGGAACGCCGCAGCCGTCGCGGCGACGTCATCGATGCGCGCGGGGGAGGGATGCGCCCGCGTTCGGGGCTCCCGATCGGCCGTGCGGGGGTGGGCGGCGGCATCGGACTCGTCGGGCTGATCGTCTACCTGCTCATCTCCTCGCTGGGCGGTGGCGGCGGCGGAGGCATCCCGGGCCTCGGCGTCGACAGCGGCTTCCCGAGCGAGGCGCCCGCCGCGCCCGACGCTCAGGGGATCCCGGCGGCCCAGGACCCCGAGCGCGACCTGCGCGACTTCAGCGCCTACGTCTTCTCAGACGTTCAGGACACCTGGCAGACGACGTTCAGGCGATCCGGGCGAGACCTACGAGCGCGCCCAGCTCGTGCTGTACCGAAACGCCGTCTCGACCGGATGCGGCGACGCCTCGTCCGCGGTCGGGCCGTTCTACTGCGGGGCCGACCAGCGCGTCTATCTCGACCTCTCGTTCTACAACGACATGGAGCGCCAGCTCGGCGCGCGGCGGCGAGTTCGCCTGGGCCTACGTGATCGCCCACGAGGTCGGCCACCACGTTCAGAACCAGCTCGGCACGAGCAGCGAGGTGCGCCGCGTGCAGAACGAGAACCCCGGTGAGGCGAACGGGCTGTCGGTGCGTCTCGAGCTGCAGGCCGACTGCTACTCCGGCGTATGGGCCAAGACGGTCTACGACGCCGGCAGGCTCGAGGAGGGCGACATCCGCGATGCGATCAATGCGTCGGAGGCCGTCGGCGACGACCGCCTGCAGTCCCGCGCGGGCGGCCGCGTCGACCCGGACTCGTTCACGCACGGGAGCTCTGAGCAGCGCGCGCGCTGGTTCAACGAGGGCCGTGAGCGCGGCGAGCCCGGAGCGTGCGACACGTTTTCGGCCGACGAGCTCTAGCGCGGCAGCGTGCCCGTGCGCGCGATGCGCCTGAACACGCGCGCACTCGGGCGCTCGCGGCGCGCCAGCGTGGCGGGGTTGTAGGAGAAGAACCCGAAGCGCGGGTAGTAGCCGGCGGCCCACTCGAAGTTGTCTATGAGCGACCACGCGAAGTAGCCCTTGGCCCTGACCTCGCCCGCTCGCATCGCGCCGCGCAGCGCGCGCAGGTGGGAGACCAGGTAGCCGGCGCGCTGGTCGTCGTCTGCGTCGGCGAGCCCGTTCTCGGTCACGTACACGGGCCGGTTGTAGCTGCCGGCCGTGCGCAGGGCCTGGCGGAAGCCCTGTGGATAGACCTCCCAGCCGAACTCGGTGCAGGTGGTCGGACACGGCGGCGCGGCGGGGTTCTGGGGGTGGGCGTACGTGTTGTTCGGCAGGAAGTCGAACAGCGGCACGCTGGTGCTGGCCGGGGCGCCCAGGCCCGTCACGCGGCTGCGGAAGTAGTAGTTGAGCCCGATGAAGTCGGCCCGGCCGCGCAGGTCGCTGCGCCGCTCGCCGGGGTCGACCACCCCGTCGACGTCGCGGTCGTCGATTCCCCTGACGACCGCGTCGAGGTAGAGGCGGTTGAAGATGTAGTCGGCGTGTTCGGCACCGGCGCGGTCGGTCGGCGAGGCCGGGTCGGCGGGGGTGAAGGCGATCATGTTGTGGACCGGCCCCACCCTGGCCCGCCGGTCGTAGCGGTGCACGGCGTCGTAGGCCACGGCGTTCGCCTTGGCCAGATTGCGCACCGCAGCGATCGCGGCGCTGAATGAGAACACCCCCGGCGGAAACCAGGCGGCGAACGTGCCCGGGATGTTCACGTAGCCGTTCACCGCGACGACCATCGGCTCGTTGACCGTCACCCAGAGGTCCACCTGCTTGCCGAACTTCCACGCGGCCCAGGCCGCGAACTTGCCGAACTCGCCCACGGTCCTCTGGTTCGAGCCACCCGCCGCGCGTGACGTTCGGCGGCGGGTCGTCCGGGCCGACGCCCGCGAAGGCGGCGCGCACCGCGAGCGGGTCGTGCAGCCAGCTCGGCAGTGGTGAAGTGATGGAGCGTGACCACCGGCTCCAGGCCGAGCCGGCGCAGCGAACGCAGCTCGGCGGCGTAGTGGCGCACCGCCGACCTGTTCGCGAGCGCGTCGAGCTGGCGCGGCGTCGCGGGCGCCGACGGTCGAGCGCGGGAACAGCCGGCTCCACTCGATCGAGAACCTGAAGGCGTTCGAGCCGAGGCGCCGGCGGGCGAGCCGAGCGTCGCGCCGGTAGCGCCGCCAGTGGCCGGGACCGCGCTCGACTCGGTCGCCGCTCACCCGGCCCGTCGCGACGTTGCCCGCGTCGTGGGACCAGACCCACCAGTCGCTGCGCCTATCCGAGTGGGCCGGGCGCCCGCCCGCCTCGGTCTGGAACGCGCTCGTGGCGGGACCCCAGAGGAAGCCCTTGGGAAAGTCGCGCGCGTGGCTCGCGCCCGGGAAGGCGAGGAGCAGAGCGAACGTGAGCAGGCCCAGCCGGCGCAAGGCGCGGGAGTCTAGGACTTGCGGCGCCCGCGCCGATCAGGTGGGATGCTCGCCCAAGGGCTGCACGCGACGCCCTAGTCTCCTCGCTCGCCCGGGGCGGCTTGCGGGCCGCCCTGGCGGCGAAGGGTCCTGACGGCGGCCATCCGGCCGCATGGGAAATCGAGGATGCCGGGAGTCTTGCCGACACCTAAGGGGTGGAGCTTGGCCTTGCTCTGAGGACCCTGATCGTCGCGATCGCCGGTGTGGCGGTTGTTGCCGATCCTGCGCTGGCTGACCATCCCGTCGAAGGCCAGCTGAGGGGGGTGCACGCCGACTACTTCGACGGAGGCTCCTCGGACACGCGCTGGCAGCTCGACACCGGCGAGGGGCTGCTGAGGGTGCTGCCCACGAGAATCCCCGCGCTGGCGCCGGGCGAGGCGACCGTCGAGGTCACCGGCAAGGAGGGCGGCGGGAGCATCGTGGGATCGGTCAGCGCGGCCTCGCCGCAGGCCGCTCCGGCGCTCGGCGCGCGCAAGCTCGCGGTGATCGTCTTCAACTTCACCACCGACACGCGCCAGCCCTGGACTCCAGCCCAAGTGCGCGGCACGGCGTGTTCACCAACGTCGACTTCGACCAGCGCCTTCTTTCGCGAGGAGAGCCACAACCAGCTCTGGCTTGACCGGCAAGACCGGCAACACCGACGGCGACGTCTACGGCTGGTACACGCTCGACACGCCCAACAATCCGTGCGACGTACGCCAGCTGGGCGAATGCGGCGAACGTTGCCGCCGCGGCCGACGGCTTCAGCGCCGGCCAGTACCAGCACGTGATGTACGTGTTCCCGGGCCAGAGCTCGTGCGGGTGGGCGGGGCTCGCCTACATGCCGGGCACCCAGTCGTGGATCAACGGCGACCTGATCGGTCCGCGTGACCGGTCACGAGCTCGGTCACAACCTCGGCCTCCACCACGCGGGGACCTGGGACTGCACGGCGGGGGGCGTCCCCGTGACGCTGTCCTCGACCTGCGCGATCAACGAGTACAACGACCGCTTCGACAACATGGGGGCGTACGGGTCGCGCCACAGCCACGGCTGGCACCTGCAGCGCCTCGGTGTCCTGCAGGCGTCGAACGTGCAGACGATCACCGAGTCCGGCACCTACTCGATGACCTCCGCGCTCGACGGCAACCACAGCCCCGACCACCCTGCGCATCCCGCGCACTCGCAACGCCGGCGGCACGGTGCTCGACTGGTACTACCTGGAGGTGCGCGAGCGGGGCGGCCTGTTCGACGACTTCTCCCTCGGTGACCCTGTGCTCGGAGGCGTGAGCGTGCGCGTCAACGACGATCCGGCCTGGACCACGGTCTCGAAGCTGCTCGACACCCACCCCGCCTCGGGCGGCAGCACCAACGCGCCGCTCGCGCCCGGCGAGACTTTCAGCGACGGTCAGGTGACCGTGAGGACCGTGTCCGCCGGCGCCGGCGACGCGACCGTGGAGGTCACCCTGCCGAGCGGGCCCGCCGACACCCAGGCACCGAGCACGCCCTCCGGGCTGAGTCACACCTTCACTTCCGCCGGCGCCGTGCGGCTGGCGTGGAACGCGAGCAGCGACAACACCGGCGTGTCAGGCTACCCCGTCTTCCGCGACGGCGTGCAGATCGGCGACCACGGGCTACACCTGGTACGTCGACGCCACCGCCGCGGCCGGGCCTCACGTGTACACGGTCTATGCCGACGACGCCGCGAGCAACCGCAGCTCCGCGTCGGCGCCCCACACGGTTGTCGTGCCGAGCCCGCCTGGCGGCGATCCCGCCGAGGGCGCCGACGGCGGCGATTCCACGAGCGGATTCGAGAGTCACGCCGGCAGCGGCTCCGACCGCAGCGGCCCTGTGATCCGCCTGAGGCGAAAGCGCGCGCGCAACGGCCGGCTGCTCTTCGTCGCCCGCGCGCGCGACGCGAGCGGCGTGGCACGCCTCGACCTTCTGGTGGACGGCCGGCGCCTGCGCGGGAGCGACGGGACACGCCTGCGCTACCGCTGGCGCAAGCGCCCGGGCCGCCACCGCGTGGTGGTCAAAGCAGTGGACGCCGAGGGCAACCGGTCGTCGCTGGAAGTGCGCCTGCGCGTTCGGCACGGCGGGAACCGACCCGGCCGCGGATAGCCCGGGCGTCCATTGTCGAGTTAGCGGTGCCAGCAACCGCTAAGTCGACAACGAACGCCAAATCGGCCGCACGGGAGAACCGCGGCAACCCGTCCAACCCCTTATTGCCCGCCGTTGGCCGGAGCCCTAAGGCACGCGACACACCCCCGCGACGTATGTCCATTGTCGAGTTAGCGGCGCCTCGACACCCACCCAGCCCTGATATAGCGTCGGCAGCCCGTGACCCGCGAAACCCGGATAGCTCTCGGGGCGATGGCGATCTCGGTCTTCGTCGTGGCGAACGACATCACGGCGCTGAGTGTCGCGCTGCCCGAGATCGAGCAGGACTTCGACTCCGACGTCTCGACCGTGCAGTGGGTGGTCAGCGCCTACGCGCTCGTCTTCGGGGTGCTGATCGTCACCGGCGGCCGGCTCGCGGACATGCTCGGCCGGCGGCGAATCTTCTTCATCGGGGCCGGCATCTTCGCGGGCTTCTCGCTGCTCGCGGGCGCCGCCCAGAGCGACATCTGGCTGATCGTCTGCCGGGGGCTCATGGGGGTGGGCGGGGCGATGATGTGGCCCGCCGTCCTCGGCATGACCTACGACATCCTCCCCTCCGAGCGCGCGGCGCTCGCGGGCGCGCTGATCATCGGCTCGGCCGGCTTCGGCAACGCCGCCGGGCCGCTCTTGGGAGGCGTCCTGACCGAGGTGCTCAGCTGGCGCTGGATCCTCTTCGTCAACGTGCCGATCGCGGCGCTCGCATGCTTCGTCACCTGGCGCAGCGTTCCCGAGAGCCACGGTGCCGGTGCCGATGAGGGCCTGGACGTCTCCGGCATCGCCACGCTGTCGGTCGGCCTCATCGCGCTGTTGCTGGGGCTCGACCAGGTCACGCAGTGGGGCTGGGGCGACCCGCGGATACTCGCCCTGTTCGGCGGCTTTGCGCTGCTGCTCGTCGCCTTCGTGTTCGTCGAACGCCGCGCCGGGGAGCGCGCGCTCGTGCCGGGGGAGGTGATGGCCAACCCGGGCTTCCGCGCGGCCTGCCTGGCGACGCTGTTGATGTCTGCCGTCTTCTTCGTCGTGCTGCTGTTCCTCCCCCAGTTCATGCAGAAGATCCTGGGCTACTCCCCGCTCGAGGCCGGGGCGGGCCTGCTGCCGCTGATGGGCGTCTTCGCGGTCACCTCCTTTGCCGCCGGTCCGCTCTACGAGCGTCTTGGGGCCAAGGCCGTGGTAAGCGGGGGCGCGGCCTGTCTCGCCCTCGGGACCTTCCTGATCTCGCTGATCGACCGCAATTCGGGGTGGGAGGCGTTGGTGCCCGGGATGGTCGTGACGGGCCTCGGCGTCGGCCTCTTCTACTCGTCGATCACCACAGCGGCCGTCACCGCTCTCGACCCCTCGCGCTCGAGCCTGGCCGGCGGCATCGTCTACATGTTCCAGGTGGCGGGAGGATCGATCGGCCTCGGGCTCACCACCACCGTGTTCACCACCGCCTCCCAGGATCACCTCCAGCGCGACGCCGCCGGTCTCAGCGACAAGCAGGTCGAGGACGTCGACGGCGTCCTTGCCGGGACCGATTCGGCTGCCGCGGTGCTGGCGGACCAGGGCAAGGCGGCGGCCGAGCGGATAGTCGAGACGGTCCGCGAGGCGTTCGCGGCAGGCCTGACCTGGTCGTTTCGCCTGGTGGCCCTGCTGGCGCTGGCCGGCCTGGTGGTGTCGATTCTCTTCGTCGGCGGCTCGCTGTTCGGCCGCAACCGCGAGCCTACGGCTCACCTTCCAGCAGACTGAGGGCCGCTTCGCGAGTGGCCCGGATGCGCGCGAGCGTCTCGGTGTCCGGCTCGGAGGGCGGCTCCACGGTCTTGCCGGCGCGCGTGTCCCAGCCGCGCGCGATCTCCTGCGGCGGGTCGCCGGTCAGGCACGCGGCGGCCTGAGCCGCGGCGCCGAGCGCCACCAGCTCGTCGGCGTCGGGAACCTGCACCGTGCGGTTGGCCAGGCGGGCGACGGTCGACTGCCAAGCCGCTCCGCGCGCCCCACCGCCGATCAGCACCACCGGCGCTTCGGGGTCGAGACCGGATCCCACCGAGGCGAGCAGCTCGAGCGTCTCGACGAGCGAGGCCACCGCCCCCTCGTAGGTCGCGAGCAGGATCTGCTCGGGCGTCGTGTCGTGGCGCAGCCCGGCGATCGTGCCGGCCGCGCGCGGCAGGTTCGGCGTGCGCTCACCGTCGAAGTAGGGAAGCGCCACCGCCTCGGTCGCCGCCGCGACCGCCTCGCGGTCGAGCCCGAGCCAGCCCGCCACGCGGTCGATCGCGAGCGTGCAGTTGAGCGTGGCGGCGAGCGGCAGGAAGCCCCCGGCCGCGTCGGCGAATCCGGCGATCACCCCCGACGGGTCCACCGCCCGCTCGCTCATCGCCGCGTACGCAGTGCCCGAGGTGCCGAGGCTGATCGCCGGCTCACCCGGAGCGAGGCCGAGGCCGAGCGCGGCACCCATGTTGTCGCCGGTGCCGGGGCCGACCAGCGCGCCCTCGGGCAGGCCGAGCCGCGCGGCCGCCGCGGAATGAACGCGACCCGGCGGACTCGGCCGGTCCGAGCACCTCCGGCAGCATGGACCGGTCGAGCTCGACCCCCGGCATCGCGAGCACCTCGTCGACGATAGTCCTCGTCGCGGGTGGACCACCAGCCGGTCCCGGAGGCGTCGCCGCGGTCGGTGGCGCCGCGCCCGCAGAGGCGCTCGGTCAGCCAGTCGTGGGGCAGGCGGATCGCTCGCGTGGCCTGCGCGACGTTGGGCTCGGTTCGCCGCAGCCAGGCCCAGCGGGTGACGGTGAACGACGCGACCGGCACCAGGCCGACTCGCTCCGCCCACGCTTCCGCGCCGAGCCGGTCGCGCAGCTCGGCCGCGTCCGGCGCCGAGCGCGTGTCGTTCCACAGCACGGCCGGGCGCAGCGGGCGGCCCTCCTCGTCGGCCACGACCAGGCCGTGCTGCTGGCCGGCCACCGAGATCGCGCCGACCTCGCCGGCGCGGCCGGTCTGGGCCAGCGCCGTGCGCAGTGCCTCCCACCAGACGGCCGGATCGGTCTCGCGCGCTCCGCCGGTTCCCGTGACCTCGTGAGAGCCGCGGCCGGTGGCGAGAATACGCCCGTCGGCGGGGTCGACCACCACGACCTTGGTGGACTGCGTCGAGCAATCAACGCCAGCGACCAATTGACGCTGTGCGGACATGTGGCTAGTTTGTTGTCCGGCCCAACTAATTGCAAGCAGGCCGATCCCGGGGAGGGACCAGATGGCAGTGACCGAAGCGCGCTCCGATGCGGCGGAGCTGACGCCCAAGCCCGAGCACAAGTTCACCTTCGGCCTCTGGACGGTCGGCCACAAGGGCAACGACCCCTTCGGCGTCGAGACCCGGCCCGGCCTTCACCCCGCCGATACCGTCCGCAAGCTGGGCGAGATCGGGCGCCTACGGCGTCTGCTTCCACGACGACGACCTGCTGCCGCCCAGCGCGGACGAGTCCGAGCGCGAGCGCATCAAGGGCGAGTTCACGAAGGCGCTCGACGAGACCGGCATGAAGGTCTCGATGGCCACCACGAACCTCTTCACCCATCCGGTCTTCAAGGACGGTGCGTTCACCTCCAACGACCGCGAGGTGCGTCGTTACGCGCTCCAGAAGGTCATGCGGGGCATCGACCTGGGCGCCGAGGTCGGCGCGCCCCTCTACATCTTCTGGGGAGGTCGCGAGGGTGTCGAGGCCGACGCCGCAAAGCCGGCGCGCGACGCGCTCGAGCGCTTCCGCGAGGCGCTCGACTTCCTCTGCGAATACGTGCGCGAGCAGGGCTATGACATGCGTATCGCGCTCGAGCCAAAGCCGAACGAGCCGCGCGGCGACATCTTCCTGCCGACGGTCGGGCACATGCTCGCCTTCATCGAGCGCCTCGAGCACCCGGAGATGGTCGGGGTCAACCCCGAGGTCGCCCACGAGACGATGGCGGGCCTGTCGTTCCTGCACGCGGTGGCGCAGGCGCATGTGGGCGGACAAGCTCTTCCACATCGACTTGAACGGCCAGCGCATCGGGCGCTACGACCAGGACTTCCGCTTCGGCGCCGTCGGAATCAAGGACGCGTTCTTCCTCGTGAAGCTGCTCGAGGACTCGGGCTACGACGGCGCCGCGGCACTTCGACGCGCGGCCGCTGCGGGTCGAGTCGGAGGAGGGGATCTGGGACTTCGCCGCGGGCTGCATGCGCACCTATCTCGGGCTCAAGGCGAGGGCCGCGGAATGGAGCGCGGACGCCGGCATCCAGCAGCGCGCTCGAGGACGCGAAGGTTCCCGAGCTCGGCGTCGAGACGGTGGGGGCCTACTCGCGCGAGAAGGTGGACGAGTTGCTCGCCCAGCAGTTCGACATCGATGCGCTCGGGCGCGCGCGAGACGCGCAACGAGCGACTCGACCAGCTGTCGGTCGAGCTCATCTTGGGCTTGCGATGAACGGCGGTTCGGACAGCCGGGCGATCCGGCGCTACAACCTCAGCCTGGTGCTGCGCCTGATCGCGGACAGCGGCCCGCGCTCGCGCGCGACGCTGGCGCTCGAGACCGGGCTCAACAAGAGCACCGTGTCGAGCCTCGTGGCCGAGCTGATCGACCTCGGGCTCCTGCGCGACGCTCCGCAGGACGAGCCGCCGGGCACAGTCGGGCGACCGCCGCAGAGCGTCGAGCTGCATCCCGGGCGGTCCGTTCGTGCTCGGGCCTCGAGATCAACGTCGACTACCTCGCGGTCTGGGCAACCGACCTGGCCGGAGTGGTGGCGCACCGCTCGTTCGTCGCCAACGACAACCGGGCGGGCAAGCCCGAGGACGCGATCGGGTACGCTGGCGCGGCTGGCCGATGCAGGCGCTCGCACAGCCGTTCGCCGAGGGCCGCACGCCGCATGCTCGGCCGACCGTCGCCGTGCCGGGGCTGGTCGACGCCGCCGGGTCGCTGGCGGTTGCACCCAACCTGGGCTGGACCGACGTCCCGGTGGCCGCTCTGCTGATCGAGGCGCTCGACGATCCACCGTTCGACGATCCGGGTGGAGAACGAGGCCAACCTGGGTGCTGTCGCCGAGCTCGGTCGAGGGCGCCGGGCGCGGCCTGCGCGACTTCGTCTACATCTCCGGGGAGGTCGGCATCGGCGCCGGCGTGGTGCTGCGCGGCGAGCTGTTCCGCGGCGCCTCCGGCTTCGCCGGCGAGTTCGGCCACCTGACGATCGACCCCTACGGACCGCCCTGCGGCTGCGGCGGGCGCGGCTGCCTCGAGCGGCTGGCGGGCCAGGACGCGCTGCTGCGGCTGGCCGGCTGGGACGCGCGGATGCGCTGTGCCGGCTCGCGTCCCGAGTGGCCGGGCGCGATGCTCGCCGACAGCGCCCGCGAGGGGCACGCGAAGACCCTCGCGGCGCTCAGCCAGGTGGGCCACACGCTCGGCATCGCGATCGCCTCGCTGACCAACCTGCTCGACCCCGAGGCCGTGCTGCTCGGCGGCTACCTGGCCCCGCTGACCGAGTGGCTGCGGCCCCCGATCGAGGCCGAGCTCGAGACCCGCGCGCTCGCCGGGCGGCGAATGCGCTGCCGCGTGATATCGGCCAAGCTCGGCGGCGAGGCGGCCGTGCGCGGAGCGGTCGCGATGAGCCGCCGCTCGGCGCTCGAGCATGGCGGCGGCGGTGCCCGTGCCGGCCGGCTGAGCCGGGCGCCCGGCCCGGGACGGCGACTCGCCTGGGTTGCTTGGGCTCGGGCCAACGGCAGCAATGAGGGGTGGGACGGGTTGCCCCGGCGCTCCTCGGTGGGCCCTATTTGTGCCGGATATGGAGACTGAGGGGGCCCGGGGGGCCACCGTGGGTTGCCGCGGCGCTCCCGTTCGGCACCGTGCTGACTTCGCTGGTCAGTGGCCACTCAATCCAGCACGGCGCGGCTCGCTCGGGATTTTCGAGCGCGTTTCGGCCGACCCTTGATCGCTCCAACCGGCGTGACGCACCGCTGGTCCGACGGTCCTTGCCGGGCGCTCTCGGGCGCGGCCGCTCAGTCGCGGTAGGCGACCTCCTCGCGCGCCCCCGCCTCGGCGGAGCGCACGATCGCGTCGCACACCTCGGCGCAGCGGTAGCCGTCCTCGAACGTCGCTCCGTGCGGCGCGACGTCGGAGTCCTCGCGGATCGCCGTCAACAGGTGGTGGATCTCGTGGACGAAGCTGTGCTCCCAGCCGATCATGTGGCCGTGGGGCCACCACCACTGCCAGAACGGGTGGTCGGCCTCCGACACGAGGACGGTTCGAAAGCCCTGCGACTGCTCGCCGGGCGAGGAGCCCGACAGGTGGACCTGGAGCTCGTTGAGGCGCTCGAGGTCGAACACGATCGAGCCCTTCGAGCCGTTGATCTCAAAGCAGAAGGAGTTCTTGCGCCCGGCGACAGAAGCGCGAGGCCTCGATCGTGCCGACGGCGCCGTCGGAGAAGCGCACGGCCGCCTCGAACGCGTCGTCGACGTCGACCTTCTGGCCCTCGCGCTCCTCGATGAAGGTGCGGGTCAGGCCGCTGACCGACTCGACCTCCTGGCCGACCAGGTAACGGGCCAGGTCGATCACGTGCGCGCCCAGGTCGCCGAGCGCGCCCGAGCCCGCCACCTCCTTGCTCAGGCGCCAGACCATCGGGAAGTCGGCATCGACGATCCACTCCTGCAGGTAGCGCCCGCGGAAGTGGAA
The DNA here is from genome assembly GCA_963762265.1 of uncultured Thermoleophilaceae bacterium. Lineage (GTDB taxonomy): Bacteria > Actinomycetota > Thermoleophilia > Solirubrobacterales > Thermoleophilaceae > JACVRW01. The sequence continues at coordinate 150,505 of CAVXKC010000003.1, forward strand.
GATGTCGCCGAGCTCACCGGCCGCGATCATCTCGCGCGCGAGGCGCACGGCCGGCACGAAGCGGTAGTTGAAGGCGCACATGTGCTTGACCCCGGCGGCGTCGACCTTCTTCCAGGCCTCATGCGACTCGTCCGCGTTGCGTCCCAGCGGCTTCTCGCAGATCACGTGCTTGCCCGCCTCGGCCGCCGCGATCGACGGCTCGGTGTGCAGGTTGTTGGGTCCCGCGTTGTCGAAGACCTGGATCCGGTCGTCGGAGACGAGCTCGTCGCCAGTCGGTCACGTAGCCCTCGAAGCCGAAGCGCCTCGCGGCCTCGGAGACCGCCTCCTCGTTGCGGCCCGCGATCGCCACCAGCTCCGGCATGTAGGGCGGCGGCCAGGTCATGTAGGGGAGCGTCTTGTAGGCGTTCGAGTGGGCCTTGCCCATGAACGCGTAGCCGAGCATCCCCACGCCGATCGACTCGACGTCCTCGCCGCCACCGGCGGCGCCCATCGTCACGAAGCCGACCTTCTCGTCCTCGGCCATCGCCTAGCCCTCCTTCTGGAACGCGGCGTCGAAAGCGACCTGCGAGGGCGCGAAGTCGGTGCGCCGCACGAACGCCAGAGCGTCCGGAGCGCCCCAGTCGCGGTCCATCCCGGAGTCCTCCCACTCGATCGAGAGCGGGCCGTCGTAGCCGATCCGGTTCAGCACCCGGAACAGATCCTCGAAGTCCACGTCGCCGTGCCCGGGAGAGACGAAGGTCCAGCCGCGCTCGGGCTCGCCGAAGTCGATGTGCGAGCCGAGGATCGAGCGGCGCCCGTCGAGCCGCCTGCTTCGAGTCCTTGACGTGCACGTGGTAGATGCGGTCGGCGAACTCCTCGACGAACGGCGGCCGAGTCGAGGAACTGGTGGGAGAAGTGCGAGGGGTCGAAGTTGATCCCGAAGCCCTCGCGCCGATCGATCGCCTCGAGCGCCTTGCGGGTGGTCGGGAAGTCGTAGGCGATCTCGGTGGGGTGCACCTCGAGGCCGAACTTCACGCCCTCCTCGTCGAACACGTCGATGATCGGGTTCCAGCGCTCGGCGAAGTCCTCGTAGCCGCGCTGCGACCTCGTCCCAGTCGTTCGGCGGGAACGAGTAGAGCATGTGCCAGATCGACGAGCCCGTGAAGCCGGTGACCACCGGCACGCCCAGCTTGGCCGCCGCGCGCGCCGTGTCCTTCATCTTCTCGGCGGCGCGCTGGCGCACTCCCTCGGGATCGCCGTCGCCCCACACGTCGTCCGGCAGCACGCCCTGGTGGCGCGAGTCGATCGGGTCGCACACGGCCTGCCCGACCAGGTGCGCGCCGATCGCCCAGCAGTCGAGGCCGTGGCGCTCGAGCAGCTCGCGCTTGGAGCGGCAGTAGGCGTCGTCGGCCAGCGCCTCGTCGACCTCGAAGTGGTCGCCCCAGCAGGCGAGCTCGAGGCCGTCGAAGCCCCAGTCGCCGCACTTGGCGGCGAGCTCCTCCAGCGGCAGGTCGGCCCATTGGCCGGTGAACAGCGTCACTGGTCGTGCCATCGCGGCGTCGTCCTCTCTCAGATGCGGGTTGGGGTTCGCCGGCTACCTCGATCGGCACGCCGGCACGGCGGTACTCGTCGACTGTCGCGGCCGGCAGGCCGGAGTCGACGATCAGCAGGTCGAGCTCGTCGGGGCGCGCCAGCATGAGCAGCGAGGAGCGCCCGAACTTGCTCGAGTCGATCAGCGCGACGCACTGGCGCGAAACGGCGCGTGCGGCGTTGACCACGTCGGCCAGCGGCCGTCGCGAGGTGGTGAGGCCCTGCGCGAGCGTGACGCCGGCGGCAGAGATGAAGGTCATGTCGATGTTGAGGCCGGACAGGAACTCGTAGGCCCAGGGCCCGCCGATCAGCCGCATGTGCTGATCGACCTCGCCGGGCGTGACGATCACGTGGATCGACTCGGCCGAGAGCTCGAAGGCGATCGCGGGCGAGTTGGTTACGAGCGTGAGCATCTGCGGGGGTCGGCCTCGATCACGCGGGCGAGCGCGAGGCAGGTGGACGAGGAGTCGAGGAAGATCGTCGCGTTGTCGGTGATCATCCGGGCGGCGTGCTCGGCCATGGCGGCCTTGGCGCCGGGCGCCTGCGCCACGCGCCAATCCCAAGCGGTCTCGATGCGCTCCGTGCCCGGCGGACCGTTCAGCGCCCGCGCGCCGCCGTGCACCCGTTCGATCAGTCCATCGGCGGAGAGCTCGGCGAGGTCGCGGTGCACGGTGATCGTCGAGACGTCGTGCGACTGCGCCAGCTCGGCGATCGACACGCCGCCCTCGCGCTGGATCCGATCCAGCATCTGCGCACGCCGCAGAGCGGGTGGAACGGACGAGCTCACGGCAGGGCCGCTCCTGGCGCGATCACACCCGATCCTCGAATTCGCGGCGCTTGATGTCGGTCTCGAGCGGGCGAAACTCGTCGATCGCCGCCACCAGATGGTCGGCAAAGCGCGTCAGTGCCTCCTCGCCCTTCTCCGCCGTCGCCGTCATGGGATTGCCGATCACGCCGGTGCGCGAGAACTCGCTGTGATCCATCGGGAACACGAAGTACTGGTAGCCCTGGAAGGCCACGTCGGGGGCGCCGTCGCTCTTGATGAAGGACTGGGGCAGCCACTTCGGCACCTGGGCGCGGTCGTCCGCGGCACGGTCCATGCGCACCAGCGACTCGTCGTGGGCCATCACCTGCGAGGTCTCGAGCTCGGAGGCGTGCCATCCCGGCGTCTCCTCGGGCGGGTTGTCGAGCAGGCCTTCGAGCATCCCGATGTAGCGCTCGGCGTAGGGCTTGTAGAGCCCCACGATCGCGCCGGTGTCGTACTTGACGCGACGCAGCAGCGGGTCGATCACCTTCGTGTTCGAGCCATGCCCGTTGACGAAGATCAGCTTGTTCCAGCCGTGGTGGATCAGCGAGCGGCAGATGTCGTACCAGGCCTCGGTCACCGTCGAGGCGCGGAAGGTGATCGTGCCGACTCCGCTCTCGGGCTCGCGCATGTGCTGCGGGGAGTAGCCCGCCCAAAACGGCGGTGCGTAGGGCACGTCGGCCTTCTCCGCGGCGCGTCGCGAGACCTCGAGTGCCGTGATGGTGTCGGTGCCGAGCGGCAGGTGCGCCCCGTGCTGCTCGCAGGACCCGATCGGGATGAGGACGATGTCCGAGCGCTCCTGGAACCACCTGATGTCCGGAGGCGCCAGGTCGAGCAGGCAGTGCGATACGGGGCGTCCAGAGTCAGGCTGCATGTGCGGTCTCCTTGGCCAGGGTGAGGTAGCGCTCGGCGACGAGGTCGGCGAACTCGGGGTCGTCCACGTGCGCGTCGACCTCCTCGAGAGGGATCTCGGGTGGAAGCGCAAGGCGCAGGGAGTCGATGAATGCGGCGTCGGCCTCGGGATCCCAGAGGTCACCGCCGGGCACGTCGGCGAGCGAGAAGCCCCCGGTGGGGCAGATCACGCGCACCGGGCCGCGCGCACCGGTCAGCCGCTCGGCGACCACGCGCCCGAGGGCCGACTCCTCCTCGGCGCTCAGCCGCACCAGCGTTGCGACCGGGTTGTGGTAGTACCGCTTGCGGTCTCGATAGCGCTCGGGCAGCTCGTCGGGTGCGCCCTGGTTGAAGAAGTCGACGCACCCCGGGACCACGATTTGCGGGAGGCCGTGCTCGCCCGCGACGGTCAGCCTCCGCGGGCCGGTGGCGTGGAGGCCTGTGGGGTGCATCCGTTGGCGAGCTCGGAGAGGGTGAAGTCGATCACTCCGGAGATCGCTCCCGATCTCGATCAGGCGCTCCATCGCCGGGCCGCCCACGCCGTTGGCGTGAAAGACGACCGGCTCGTGGCCGGCGCGCTCGAGCGCAGGCATCATGCGCATGACGGCGGGGGTGGTGTGCCCGAGCATCGTGATCGCCACGCAGCGCTCGCCGAGCGACTCGGCGGGGCGCCCGGCGTCTCGAGCCATCCCGACCACCGCGGCGGCCGCGTTGTCGAATACCGCCCGCGAGATCGGGTTGAGGCCGAGGATGTCCGTGACGGAGTGCATCACGAGCGTGTCGCCCTCGCCCATGAACGGGCCGAAGGGCCGGCGCCCGGACGCGGCCGGGGAGACGATCAGCTTCGGCACGCCGACCGGCAGCGCCTCCATCGCGGCGGCGCCCAGCAGCGCGCCCTCCGCGCCGCCGAGACACAGCGCGCCGTCCACTCTGCGCTCGGCCCAGAGGCGCTCGAGCACCGCGCGCACGCCGTCCTGCATCTGCTCCACCGCCGCGCCGCGCGAGCCGGCGGTCCGCACGTCGTCGAGATCGCGCCCGGCGGCCCGGGCGACCTCTGAGCGCGAGACGGTCGGCTCACAGCCGGCGGCCTCGCCGAGGATGCCCGAGTCGATCACCACCGCCTCGCCACCGAGGGCCGCGATGCGGTCGCGCACGTACGCGGTCTCCTCGCCCTTGGTGTCGAGGGTGGCGATCAGCGCGATCCGCGGCGAATCGCTCAAACGGCCTGACCCACCGACTGCGCCGCCTTCTTGAGCCGGTCGATCGACTCCTGCGTGTACTGGTCGTAGAGGTGTGCCGGCACGGTGCCGGTCCCGTGGTCGCGCAGGAACTGCTCCATGCCCTGCGAGCTGTCGCTCTCGGAGGCGTCCGAGATCTCGGTGCGCTCGGAGATGCGACTGCGATCGACGGTCGCGACGAACTCCACGGTCACGCAGCCGGAGTAGCCCACCTCGTCCAGGGTCTGCATGAGCTTCTCCCAGTCGAGCGCGCCCTGGCCGCAGGGCATGCGGTTGTTGTCGGCCACGTGGAAGTCGACAAGCCGGTCGCCCGCCGAGCGGATCGCGTTGGCCCAGTCTGCCTCCTCGATGTTCATGTGGAAGATGTCGAGGCAGACGCCGCAGTTGCCGCCCACGTCCTCGGCCAGCGCCAGCGCCTGGTCGGCGCGGTTGACGAAGTAGGTCTCGAAGCGGTTGAGCGGCTCGAGCCCGATCCGAACGCCGACCTCCTCGCCGTGGGCCTGGCACTCCTTGAGGCCCTCGACCGCCCACTTCCACTCGTCCTCCGGCGATCCCATGGGCACGACCTTGCCGACGGTGGACGGGACGATCGTGATGATCTCGCCGCCCCAGTCGGCGACCTGGCTCATCGTGTCCTTCACGTAGTCGATCGAGCCGCGGCGCACGTACTTGTCCTCGTGCACGAGGTCGCGCCCGCCGGTCATGAGCGTGACGGCGCCCCAGCACCCGACTCCGTGCTTGTCCATGAGGCGCTTGACCTCGTCGGTGTCCCATACCGGCGGGCTCACCCGAGATCTCGATTGCGTCGTAGCCGCAGCGGCCGAGGCGTTCGATCGTGTCCTCGATCGGCTCCGCGCGCATCCAGTTGTGCATGGCGAACTTCAAAGCGGTGTCCTCCCTCTCAGAGTCCGAGCTTTCCAGGGTTGAGAATTCCGTCCGGATCGAGCGCCTGCTTGATATCCCGGATCGCATCGAGCGATGCGCCGTGCTGGCGCTCCATGTAGGGCGCGAGCTTGAGGCCCACCCCGTGGTGGTCGTTCATGACGCCGCCGGCGGAGAAGGCGGCCTCCAGTCCATCGGCCCAGATGCGGTCGTGCAGCTCGACCGCCTCGGGTCCCCCTCCGCCGTCCGGGACCACGAAGCGGGCGTAGATCATCGTCCCCCACGGATACCAGTGCGAGAAGTGCATCCGCAGCTGGAGGTCGACGTCGCTGAAGGGCTCCTTCACCGCCGCCCGCAGCGCGTCGTAGACGTGCTCGATCCTGGAGTAGGTGGCGACCACGTCGATCGTGCCCCAGATCGAGGGCAGCACCGGCTGGTGGGGTGGGACGTAGAAGTCGTAGCGGCGGTTCCACCAGGTCTCGGCGAGCGCGGAGTCGAGCTTCGCCGCACCGGCGTCGTGGGCGAGGGCGAGCGTGGCGGTCTCCTCGGCCTCCGCGGTGCCCGGCTCGCCCTCGAAGCAGAGCACGGTGCAGACACCGTCGAGCTCCTCGCCGACCACCGGTGAGAGAGCGAGGCGGGTGGCTTCGTCGTCGTACATCCGGATCACCGACGGGCGCACGCCGACCGCGAGCGAGCGGCGTATCGCGTCCACCCCAGCCGCGATCGACGGGAAGCGCACCGTGGCAAAGCGCCGCACGGCCGGCAGCGGGACGATCTGGAGCGTGACCTGGGTGATTACGCCGAGCGTGCCCTCCGAGCCGACGAACAGCTGGGTCAGCTCCGGTCCGACCGCGTGCCGCGGAACCGGAACGGTCTCGATCAGCTCGCCGCTCGCGAGCACCACTCGCAGCGACAGCAGCAGATCCTCGATCTTGCCGTAGCGCGTGGAGAGCACGCCCGACCCGCGTGCCGCGACGTAGCCGCCGACCGTGGCCCACTCCGACGAGGCGGGGTAATGCGGCATCATCAGGCCGCGCGCGTTCAGCTCGCGCTCGAGCCGGTTGCCGTTCACGCCCGCCTCGCAGGTGACGGTGAAGGAGCGCTCGTCGATCTCGACGATCCGGTCGAGCCCGGTCAGGTCGATCACGAGACCGCCGTGGACCGGCACCGATCCGCCCTGGGTGCCGGAGCCGCCGCCCCACGGCACGACCGGCACGCCGTGCTCGCTCGCGATCCGCACGGCCGCGGCCACCCCGGCCTCGGTCGACGGTCGGGCGACGAGCTCGGGCCGGCCCAGCGGCTCGCCCTCCGCCTGCGCATGCAGGGCGATCCAGTACGTGTCGGCCACGAATGCGTCGAGGCGCTCAGGCTCGTGGCTGACGACGCCGTCGCCGAGCTCTCTCTCCAGATCCGTCCGGAACTGGTCGGTGACGGTGGAAGTGCGCAGTATTAAGACTCCCTTTGCAAAACCTGTCATTCACCTTCAGGACTTGACAAGGAACATTGCATGAAGTTTCAATACGTGTCAAGCCATGCGTCTCCCGCTTCGGCGAAACCAGGCCACGACCGTCGATCCCACCGTGGAGACCCTGCAGGGAACCCAGAGCCTGCCTCGGATCCTGGGCGCCGCGGCGGGGCTGGCCGTGGTGGCCTGGCTGCTCGTCAAGGGTTCCGAGAACGTCGAGCAGTTCGCGATCGTCACGTTCAACGGCATCACGCTGTCGGCGCTGTTCTTCGTGGTGGCGAGCGGCTTCACGCTGATCTTCGGCCTGATGCGCGTCGTCAACATGGCGCACGGCTCGCTCTACCTGCTGGGCGGCTACCTCGCCTTCGAGATCCAGAAGGCCTGGTTTGCCAAGGAGACCGAGGGGATCAACATCAGCCTCGCGTCGCCGACGGGCTCCGGGTCGGATTTCAGCCTCCTCGGCTGGCTCATCCCGCTCCTGCTGGCCGCGTTCATCATCGGGATCGTCGGCGTGATCATCCAGCAGCTGTTCCTGCGCTGGAACCAGGGCGAGGACCTGCGCCAGGCGCTCATCACGATCGCGATCTCGGTGATCCTCGCCGATCAGATGCTGGCCCAGTTCGGCGGCACCGCCAAGGACATCAAGCCACCGTCGGCCTGGCCCGAGAGCATCACGTTCTTCGGCGTGCAGTACGGCTTCTTCCGGCTTGTGATCGTCACCGGCTCCGCGCTCGTGATCGGGGTGTTCCTGTGGTGGCTGATCAAGCGCACCCGCTTCGGGCTGATCGTGCGAGCCGGCGTGGACGACCGCGAGATGGTCTCCGCGCTCGGCATCAACATCCCGATCGTGTTCGCCGCCGCCTTCTTCATCGGCGCGGTGCTGGCGGGAATCGGCGGCGGCCTCGGCGGGACGATGCTCTCGCTCGAGCCCGGCGAGGACACCTCGTTCTTGCTCAATTCGCTGATCGTGGTGATCATCGGGGGAATGGGAAGCCTTGGCGGCGCCGCGATCGGCGCGCTTCTGCTCGGCCTCGTCGACGCCTACGCCGACGTCTATCTGGTCTTCGGTGATACCGATCTGACGAACTACTCGATCCTGGTCACCTTCGGGCTGCTGGTGGCCGTGCTGGCCGTCCGGCCACTGGGGCTGTACGGGAGGCCGGCTTGACCGAGGGCGGCGCGGTGGCGACCACGCGCGGACCCCAGTCACGGGTCGACGCAATCTCCTGGGCGATCGTGGCCGTGCCGCTGCTGCTCCTGCTCTTCGCGCCGCTGATCTTCACGGACTTCTTCGTCAGCGTGATCCTCACCAAGGCGCTCTGGCTGGGGATCGCGGCCGCCAGCCTCATCTTTCTGGCCTCCTACGCGGGCATGGTCTCGCTGGGCCAGGTCGGCCTCTACGCGATCGGCGGCATGACCTACGCCAATCTGGTCGCGGCCGACGGCGGGCTCGACGTGGCGCTCAACCCGTGGGTCGCCGTGTTGTTGGCGCTTCTGATGGCGACGCTGGTCGGGGTGCTGTTCGGAGCGGTCGCCTCGCGCAGCGAGGGCATCTACTTCCTGATGATCACGCTCGCGCTTGGCGTGATCGTCTTCTACTTCTTCGCCCAGGTCACGCAGCTGTCGGGCTTCGGCGGCGTCAACGTGCCCGAGCTGCCGGGCTATATCGGCAACCCGGGCAAGGACCCGGTGCCGCTCTTCTATACGACGCTGGGTGCGTCGGTGGTGGTCTTCTTCGGCATCCGCTATCTGGTCCGAACGCCGTTCGGGATGACGATGCAGGGACTGCGCGACGAGCCCGACCGCATGCGCGCGCTCGGCTTCAACGTGACCCTGCACCGGACGCTCGCGTTCGCCGCGGGCGCCCTGATCGCGGGAATCGCCGGAGTGCTGTCGGTCTGGTACAACCGGCGCATCTCGCCGGGATCGATCTCGCTCGGCCAGACGATCGACGTGCTCGTGATCGCCGTGATCGGAGGCCTCTACCGCTTGGAGGGCGCGTGGGTGGGCGCGATCTTCTTCGCTCTGCTCGACAACTACTCGCGTGAGTACACGCCCGGACATCGGGGAGTTCCTGGGGCCCGAGCGCTTCAACACACTGATCGGAATCATCTTCCTGGTGATCGTCCTCGCCTCGCCGGGGGGCCTCGTCGGCCTCTGGGAGAAGGCGAAGGAGCGGATGGGACCGTCGTCTGGGGGTCGACGATCCCGCGCTGGGCCGGCGGCGGGGAGACCGCCGCCGGCCCAGGAACCGCTGGAGCCGGGGGTCTCATGATGGGCAGCACGCAGTTCGGCAGTAAAAACAACGCAGGAAGAGGGGGAAGGAAACGTATGACGAGCAGTAGCAACAGGCACTGGACTCGCCTGCTGCTGGCAGCTGTCATGGCTCTGTGTCTCGTCCTCGTCGTGGCCGCGTGCGGCGACGATGATGATGACTCCGGAGACAGCGGCGACACCAGCACAACGGCCAGTGGCGGAACGATCAAGCTGGGCATCCTGTCCGACTGCGAAGGCCCCTTCGGGGCGTTCTTCGAGCCGGACATCGGCGGCGCACTCACACCGCTGGTCACCGCCGGCGCGAAGGCGGTCAATCCCGAGAAGCCGAGTGACGGCATCACGGGCGCCGAGATCGCCGGCAAGAAGATCGAAATCGTCGGCTACGGGTGTTCGGACGACACCGCGGACAAGGCGGTCGAGGAGACCCGCCGGCTCATGGAGCAGGAGGGTGCGGACATCCTCATCGGCCCGCTCTCGGGTGACGAGGGCATCGCCGTGGCGAACTACGCCAAGGAGCATCCCGACCAGACGTTCATCAACGGCACGTCCGGCGCGCAGGACACCACACTCAAGGTCCAGGCGCCGAACTTCTTCCGCTTCCACACCGATGGCGCGCAGTGGTCGGCCGGCTTGGGCGACTATGCGTTCAACGATCTGGGCTGGAAGACCGCCGCGATCGTGGGCGACGACTACTCGTTCCCCTACACGTCGCTGGCGGGGTTCGTGGCCGAGTTCTGCTCGGTCGGCGGCAAGGTCACGAAGCGCGTGTGGCCGCCGCTGGGTGAGAAGGACTACTCGTCCTTCATCAGCCAGATCCCCGAGGACGTGGACGGGCTGTACGTCGGCATCGGCGGATCGGGCCTGATCTCGTTCCTCAAGCAGTACGAGCAGCAGCGCGGGAAGATCGATCCCAAGAAGGTCATGGGCAACGTCTTCTTCGACGACCCAGTCGTGCTGAAGGAGGTCGGTGACAGCCTGACCGGAGCGATCACCGCGGGCCCGACGTCTGCGGACTCGACCGAGCAGTCGGCGAAGGACTACAACGCGGAGATCGAGGCGGCGTTCCCGGTGATCGCGCCGTTTGCTGCCTCTGTGTTCGTCTACAACTACTACAACGCCATGCAGGCCCTGATTGCCGGGCTGGAGAACGTCGACGGCAACATCGGCGGCGGCCAGAAGGAGCTACAGGGCGCGCTGGCGGAAGTGCAGCTCGACGCGGCCTACGGTCAGATCGAGCTTGACGACAATCGCAACGGCATTGCCGACAACTTCGTCAAGCGGGTCGTGGCTGACGCAAACAACGACAAGATCGCGGACGTGAAGACCTTCCGCAGGATCCCTGCGGTCGATCAGACGTTCGGCGGCTTCTTCAGCCGCCGACACACCCGCGCCGGATCGCGAGAACCCCACGTGTGAGACGAAGGATCCGCCCACCTGGGTGGGTCAGGCCGAGGAAACCGGCTGATCTCGCAGGAGTTCCGTGGCTGACGCATTGCCAACCACCGACGGTGCCGCGCCGATCCTCCGCTTGCGGGGGGTCGGCCGGCGCTTCGGCGGGGTTCACGCCGTCCAGGAGGTGGACCTCGAGATCAAGCCCGGCGAGCGCCGGGCGATTCTCGGCCCGAACGGCGCCGGCAAGACCACGCTCTTCAACGTGATCTCCGGCGAGTTCGGCCCCACGTCGGGGTCGATCGAGCTGTTCGGGCGTGACGTGACAGCCGAGCCGGCGCGCAAGCGCGCACGGCTCGGGCTGGCACGCACCTTTCAGACTTCAAAGCTCTTCCTCGGCATGACCGTCGCGGACAACCTCTACCTTGCGCTGCTCGGAGTCGAGCGCGGCCACCTGCGTCCCGTCCGCTCGCGCAAGGACGCCGAGATGCGCGAGCGCGCCACCGCGATGGCCGAGATCGTCGGCCTCGAGGACGTCCTCGACCGCGAGGTCGGAGAGCTGTCACACGGCGAGCAGCGCCAGCTCGAGCTGGGCATGGCGCGCGCGACCGATCCCAAGCTGATGATGCTCGACGAGCCGGCCGCCGGCCTGTCGCGGGCCGAGCGCGTGCGCCTCACCGAGCTGCTGCGCAAGCTCGACCCCAGCGATCACGCTGATCTTGATCGAGCACGACATGGACGTCGCCCTGGGCGTGGCCGAGTGGGTCACGATGATGCACAACGGCACGGTGCTCGTGGAGGGCACACCGGAGGAGATCCGCTGCGAATCAGACCGTGCACGAGCTCTACCTCGGCAGCGGAGAGGTGGGTCATGCCTGACCGGCTGCTCGAGGTGGAGATGCTCAACGGCTACTACGGAGCGGCTCACGTGCTTCAGGACGTGAGCTTCGCGATGGACCAGGAGTCGGTGGCCGTGATCGGGCGCAACGGCATGGGCAAGTCGACGCTCTGCGCCGCGCTCACGGGCCTGCTCGGCTCGGCCCGAGGCTCGGTGCGCTTCGAGGGCCGCGAGCTGATGGGCACGCCCGCGTACAAGATCGCCGCGGCGGGCATCGGGTTCGTGCCCCAGGGCCGGCGTCTGTTTCCCTCGCTCTCGGTCGACGAGCACATGAAGCTCGTGGCGGGGCGCGGCAACGGCAAGCGCTGGACCCCGGCGCGCATCTACGAGACCTTCCCGCGGCTCGCCGAACGCAAGGGCAACGGCGCCGCTCAGCTTTCCGGCGGCGAGCAGCAGATGCTGGCGATCGCCCGGGCGCTGCTGCTGAACCCCAAGCTGCTGATCATGGACGAGCCCTCCGAGGGGCTGGCCCCGACCGTGGTCGAGAGCCTGCTCGAGACGATCCGCGAGCCTGCACGAGGAGGGCACGGCCCTGCTCGTGGTCGAGCAGAAGCTCGGCGTGGCCACCGCACTGGCCGAGCGCCAGATCGTGATGGTCGCGGGCCAGATCGCCACCGAGACCACGGCCAAGGAACTGAACGCCGACCCCGACGCTCAGCGTCGCTACCTGGGAGTGGAGCCACTTTCGTCATGAACGCAATCGACCCGAGCTCGAAGCCCGTCCAGTCCTTCGACTGGGGCGTGATCAAGTGGTACGTCACTCCCGACGACACCGACGGCGCGAGCCTCACCTTCGGCGAGGTCGTGCTGCTGCCAGGCAAGGGACACGACCGCCACAACCATCCCGACGCCGAGGAGATCCTCTACGTGCTCGCGGGCGAGGGCGACCAGATGCTTGACGACGGCGGCGAGAACACGTTCCCGATCAAGGCCGGTGACACGATCTACGTGCCCACCGCCATGTTCCACTCGACGGTCAACACCGGTTGGCAGCCGCTGCGCCTGCTCGCGCTCTACAACCCGGGCGGCGCTGAGAAGGCGCTGCGCGGGCTGCCCGACTTCCGCGAGGGCGACGGGCCCGACTGGTCCCTGCAGGCATGAGCCCTACGGTCCTGCTGATCGGGACCCTCGATACCAAGGGCGACGAGTACGCCTTCCTGCGCGACCGCCTGCACGACGCCGGCGTGGACGTGCTGATGGCCGACGTCGGCACGCTCGACGCCCCGCGGACCGAGGCCGACATCTCGCGCGAGGAGGTGGCGGCCGGCACCGGCGCCGACCTTGGTGCGCTGGCCGCAGCCGCCGATCGCGGCGCCGCGGTTACGGCGATGGCCGACGCCGCGGCCGTGCTCGTCAAGCGCCTGCACGACGAGGGCCGCATCGACGGCGTGCTGGCCGCAGGCGGATCGGGCAACACGTCGATCGCCACCCGCGCCATGCAGGTGCTCCCGGTGGGAGTGCCGAAGCTGATGGTCTCGACGATGGCCGCGGGCGACACGCGCGACTACGTGGGCTCGCGCGACGTCACGATGATGGCGTCGGTCGCCGACGTCGCGGGCATCAACGCGGTGTCGGCGCGAGTGCTGGCGAACGCGGCGGCCGCGATGGCCGGGATGGTCCAGGCCCCGGCCGTCGAGCTGGCCGAGGAGCGCCCGCTGGTGGGGGCGAGCATGTTCGGCGTGACGACGCCGTGCGTGACGGCCGCGCGCGCGGAGCTCGAGGAGCTCGGTTACGAGCCGGTCGTCTTCCATGCCACGGGCGTCGGCGGCATGGCGATGGAGGGCCTGATGGAGTCGGGCTTTTTCAAGGGCGTGCTCGATGCGACCACGACCGAGCTGTGCGACGACCTCGTCGGCGGCGTGCTGTCGGCCGGGCCGGACCGGCTCGAGATGGCCGGCCGGCTGGGCATCCCGCAGGTGGTCTCGGTCGGTGCGCTCGACATGGTCAACTTTGGCGCGCGCGACACCGTGCCGGCGAAGTTCGAGGATCGCAACCTCTACGTGCACAACCCGGTGGTCACGCTGATGCGGACGACAAAGGAGGAGAACGCGGAGCTCGGCCGGCGGATCGCGCGCAAGCTGTCGGCCGCCACCGGGCCGACGGCGCTGTTCGTGCCACTCGGCGGCGTCTCGATGATCGACGCCGAGGGCCAGCCGTTCCACGATCCCGAGGCCGACGCCGCGCTCTTCGAGGAGCTGCGCAAGGTCGGCGACGGAGTCGAGCTGATCGAGCTCGACATGAACATCAACGACCCCGAGTTCGCCCACGCGATGGTGAGCAAGCTCGACGAGTACATCACGGCGGAGGACGGCTCCGCGTGACCGGCGACGAGGCGCGCGCGAAGCTGCGCGCGACGATCGACTCCGGCGGGGTGATCATCGGCGCCGGCGCCGGCACCGGCCTGTCCGCCAAGTGCGCCGAGGCCGGCGGCACCGACCTGATCATCATCTACAACTCGGGCCGCTACCGGATGGCGGGCCGCGGCTCGCTGGCCGGCCTGATGCCCTACGGCGACGCCAACGCGATCGTCATGGAGATGGCGGCTGAGGTGCTGCCGGTGGTCGAGCGACACGCCCGTGCTGGCCGGCGTGTGCGGCACCGATCCCTTCCGGCTGATGCCGCGGTTCCTGCGCGACGTCGACGAGGCGGGCTTCGCCGGCGTGCAGAACTTCCCGACGGTCGGCCTGATCGACGGGGAGTTTCGCCAAGGCCTCGAGGAGACAGGGATGGGCTACGACCTCGAGGTGGACATGATCCGAACGGCCGCCGAGCGCGGCCTGTTGACCACGCCGTACGTGTTCGACCCCGAGTCGGCCGCGGCGATGGCGGGCGCGGGCGCGGACGTCCTCGTGCCGCACATGGGTCTCACGACCAAGGGTACGATCGGAGCGACGACCGCAAAGACGCTCGACGAGTGCGTCGAGCTGATCCAGGCGATGCGGGACGCGGCGGTGGCGGTCAACCCGGAGGTGATCGTGTTGTGCCACGGCGGCCCGCTGGCCGAGCCCGAGGACGCCGCCTACGTGCTCGAGCGCACGACGGGCATCGCCGGGTTCTTCGGGGCCTCCTCGATGGAGCGGCTGCCGACCGAGGTGGCGATGACGGAGAACATGCGGCGGTTCAAGGCGCTGGGGGCGGGCTAGCGGCGTACGGCGGCGTCCTCCGCCGGCGTGGCTGGAGGGCTCAGGCCAACGACGAGCTATAAAGGGGTGGGACGGGTTGCCGCGGCACTCCCTTTTCGGCAGTGTGCTGACTTTGCTGGTCAGTGGCCACTAAACCCAGGACGCTGCGGCTCGCTCGGTTGCCGCGGCGCTCCCGTGCGGCGGATTCGGCGTCCGTTGTCGAGTTAGTGGGCGCAGGGACCACTAACTCGACAATGGACCGGATTTCGACCGCGTCCGGCCACCCTTTATTGCTCCAGCCAGCGCGACGCACCCCTGGTCCGACGGTCGTTGCCAGGCGCACCCGACCGTGTCAATGCCCTAGTGAACGCGCTCGCCCCTACAACCTGACGCAGCCGCGCTCGTCCAGGCCGAAGCGGAGCTCGGGCGCACCCTCCATCGCCGCCCGCGTCCGCTCGGGTTCGGGGCTGTAGACCAGCAGGAATCCGCCGCCGCCCGCCCCGAGGGAGATCACTCCGCAGGACCCTCGGCGCCGCGCCCGCTCGCGCAGCTCGTCCATCTCGGGAGTCACGGTGCCGGGGGCTCGCTCGCGCTTTACCTCCCAGTGGGCGTCCATCAGCTCGCTCATGCGGTCGAGCGCTCCCTTCTGGAGGACGTCGCACATCTCAAGCGCCAGCTCCTTGAGGCTATGCAGCACGTGCTCGACCTGGCCGGCTCCCAGGATGTCCGAGGCAGAACGCTCCTGGCCGGTGAAGAAGAGCAGGAAGTTCTCTCGCAGGGCCCGGCGAACTTCGTCCGAGACGGCGAGCTCCCGCGCCTCGACCGAGTCGTCGGGCTTGAAGCTGTACGCGCGCAGACCGCCGAACGCCGCGGCGTACGCGTCCTGCTTGCCGATCGAGCGGCCGAGTACGTCGATCTCCAGGTGGCAGGCCGCCTCCGCCAGCTCGCCCGGGGAGCGCATCTCATCGGAGAGAGCCGCGACCGCGGCCACCGAGTACGCGCCCGAGGACCCGAGGCCGGTCCCCGGCAGGACATCCGACACGCTAGCCAGCTCGATCGGGCCGCCCCGCCAATGGTGGACGAGCGCCTCGCGCAGGATCGGATGACGCACCTCGAGCGGACTCTCGGCCTCCTCCCACTCCAGGTGCTTGAGCCGATAGGCAGGATCGGAGCTGCGTTGGAAGGGCGTCGCCACGACGATGTGGATGTACTTGTCGATCGCGGTGGACACCACGAGGCCGCCGTGCTCGCGGTAGTAGGAGGGGAGGTCGGTGCCGCCCCCGCCCAAGGCGACCCGCAGGGGTGCGCGTACGACCACCGCCGGGAGCCTAGATGACTGATTGATCTCAGGATGACGCGATACCCTGTGCACGCGTCCGGATGGCGCGCCAGGCACACGGATTCGAAATCAATCATCGAATGCGCTCGCTTCGTATGCTGGCCGCCGTGCGACAGCGCCTGCGCGACCTGGGCTACTCCGTCGGCCGCTTTCCGACCGGCCGGCGCAACGCGCTCGTCGACGTCCCGGGCGTGCTGGTCGGGCATCGCACGCTTGCCGAGGGCGACCGGCTGAGAACCGGTGTCACGGCGATCCTCCCGCACGACGGGAACCTCTACACCGAGAAGGTGCTCGGCGCCTGCCACGTAATCAACGGCTATGGCAAGGCCGCCGGGCTCTCTCAGCTTGCCGAGCTCGGCACGGTCGAGAGCCCGCTTCTGCTCACCTCCACGCTGTCGGTCGGCCCGGCCTGGGAGGGCGGCCTTCAGCACACACTCGAAGGGAATCCCGACGCCGCCCGCGACCGCGACACCGTCAACGTCATCGTCGGCGAGTGCTTCGACGGCTGGCTCTCCGACGCTCGCGCGCTGGCGGTTCGCCCCGAGCACGCTCGCGAGGCGATCGCCGCCGCCACCGCCGATGAGACGCGCGAGGGAGCCGTCGGCGCGGGAACCGGCACTACCTGCTTTGGCTTCAAGTCGGGCATCGGCACTTCCTCGCGCATGACCGACGGCGGCGTTCTCGGCTGCCTTGTAAACCCCAACTACGGTGCGCGTCGCGACCTCCACATGCTGGTCGGAGAAGTCGCCGAGGACGCCCCGGCCGGCCCCGAGCCGCCGGCCCAGGGAGGGTCGATCATGATCGTGCTGGGCACCGACGCTCCGCTGTCCGAGCGCCAGCTCGAGCGCCTGGCAGCCCGCGCGACCTTCGGGCTGGGGCGCGCCGGCTCGTTCGCCTCGAACTCGAGCGGCGAGTACTCGATCGCCTTCTCCACGGCACACCGGATCCCGCACCGCGCCGAGTCTGCCCACCACGACCTTCGCCTGCTGCGCGACGACTCGGTCGAGATGCGCCAGCTCTTCGAGGCCGCCGGCGAGCTGGTCCACGAGTCCGTGTTGAACGCCCTGTGCAGCGCAGACGCGACCGACGGCCGTGACGGCAACCGCGTCGAGGCCTTCCCCTACGAGCTGCTCGAGCACGCGCCGGGCGTCAGCGCGGCCTAGCGCTCGTCGGTAACGCTCATATACGACGAAGGGCCCCCGAGGGAGCCCTTCGCCCAGCCCTGTGACGGCACATCCGTGCGCCGTCACGTTTCCGAAACCCCCCTACGGGCGCGGCTCCTGGTTCTTGCCTGACAAGCATTTGCCGAAGGCGTTGCTCTCATCGGCGTTCGTGCCGTACTTTCCGGCAAACGCGAGCCGGCCCATCTGCCCCCGTTCCGCGGCGCAGGCGTGCGCGGCGTTCTTGAAATCTTCCGCGTCGGCCTCATCCTCGGCGTCCATCTCGCTCTTCTCGGCCTTCGCCTTGGAGGAGACACATTTGCCGTAGGCGTTGTTCTTGTTCGCGTTGGTGCCGTACGTCTGGGCAAAGGCGGCCGGGTCCGCCGTCCTTTCGGCCTTGCATTCCTTGGCCGCGTTCTTGTGGGCGGCCTTGGTCTCGCTCTCCTCGTCCGCGGCCTTTCGGCGCACACAGCGGCCGAAGTTGTCGTACTTCGATTTGAAGGCTTCGCGTGTGGCGCTCGACTTGCCACGCTCCGCCTTGCACTGCTGCTTGGCGGCGCGCTTGTCCTTATCCGTCGGCTTGGCCGTCGCCGCCGCCGGCAGGGCCAGCATCGCGGCGGCTCCGAGAATTATCATTATCTTGTTCACGACCGTTGAAACGCATGACTAGCGCGAAGGTTCGGGAGTTACGTTCCAACCTCTTCGAACCGACGGGGTTCTAACGATGTATGCAAGCTGCGTTAACGGCCGCACGGACGGGTAGGAACTCGAGACGATGCGCGCCGCCGCCTCGGTTCCGGCAACCGCACGACTCGCCCGACCCATCGAGTCGCGGCGTTTGCTCGCGCTGGCGAACGACGATCGCCTCGTCGAGCAGATCCGGCGTGGCAGCGAAGCTGCTTTCGCGGTCGCCTTCGAACGCCATTCGCCGGCCATCCTGGGGTTCTGCCGGCACATGCTCGGATCGCTCGTGGAGGCCGAGGACGCGGTGCAGCAGACCTTCGCCTCCGCCTACCACGATCTCGTGCGCACCCCCGAGCGGGAGACCATGCTCAAGCCGTGGCTGTTCGCAATCGCACGAAACCGCTGCCTCAACCTGCTGCGGGCCAGGCGCGAGCAGCCGACGGACAATGTCGAGCGGGCCACGGAGACCCTCAGCGAGCAGGTCGAGCAGCGCGACGAGCTGCGCCAACTGCTCGCCGATCTCGGCGAGGTGCCACAAGAGCAGCGAGCCGCGCTGCTGCTCGCCGAGCTGGGCAATCTCTCGCACGCGGAGATCGCCGGGGTGCTCGGCTGTGAGGTCCCGCGCGTGAAGGCGCTCGTGTTCCGCGCCCGTAACAGCCTCATTCAGCGGCGCAAGGCACGTGACATCTCCTGCACCGAGATCCAGGAGCAATTGGCCAACCTGCGCGGCGGGTCGCTGCGGAGAAACGAGCTACGCCTGCACCTGCGCGAGTGCTCAGCCTGCAGCGCCTACCGCGAGCAGGTGAAGCACCAGCGGAGCCTGCTTGCCGTTGCGCTGCCGGTGGCGCCTTCGCTGGGGCTCAAATCGAGTGTCTTCGGAGCGATCGGGATCGGTGGCGGCTCGGCCGCGGCCGCGACCGGGGTTGGCCTCACCTCGGTTGGCGGCGGATTCGGCAGCGCGACGCTGACCAAGGTGGCCATCGTGGCGGTGCTGGCGGGCGGGGGTGCGGTTGCCACGCCGGCGCTCGTGGACTCGGTTCGCGACGACAACGCTCAGAAGCGAACGGCCCCGGCAAAGCCGAACCAATCGCACGCCGCGCCGGGCGAGGCCGGCGCACCCGTCCGGGTCGAGCGGAGTCCGGGAGGCGATCCGGCGTCGCGGGTGATCGGTACGCGCGCCCCGAAGGTCGTGCTGCAGGGGCCTGCCAGACGCGAGGACACGGGCGGCCGCGGGAGTATGGGGGCACAAGGGCGCCCGCCGAACAAGAGTGACGGGGCGCCGGCCGGCAGGTCCGAGGCACACAAGCCACACAAGACCCGACAAGAAAAGCCGGGCAGCCCAGGGCCGAGCAATGGGAAAAGCCAGGGGCCGAGCAATGGGACCGCCCGCGGCAGGGTGGCGCCGCCTGCCGCCACTCCCGTGAGGCGCGGGCCACCGACGCCCAAGCCGGCCGAGTCCCAAGCCGCCCCGCCAAAGGCCATGAAAACCGTACCGGTGGAAACACCGGCAGCGGTCGCGCCGCCCCCGGGCGCCGGGCCAAAGGACAAGGCAGCCGGCCGCTAGCTTCCCGCCCGCCATGACCGGGCGCACCATCGACGAGATTCAGGTGGCGGCAGAGCCCGGCGCCTGGCGCGCGGCGGGATTCGACGTGGTGGGCGATGTCTGCGAGGTGGGGTCGGTACGGCTGCGGCTGCTGGGCGAGGGCCCGAGCCGCGGCATCGTCTCGTGGTCGGTGCGCGGGCCCGGCTCACTGGAGCTCGACGGCCTCGACACGACCGCGTCGCAGCGCGAGCCGGCGAGCGGCCCGACGCACCCCAACGGCGTGGTGGCGATCGACCACGTGGTGATCCTCAGCCCGGAGCTCGATCGCACGGTTGCCATCCTGCGCGCGGCGGGTTTCGACTTTCGCCGCCTGCGCGAGGGGCCCACGCCGGGTGGCTCCACCCGGCAGGCGTTCTTTCGGCTGGGCGAGGTGATCGTCGAGGTCATTCAGGCTCCGGCGGGAACGAAGGTCGCTTCCGATCCGCATGGCCCGGCCATGCTCTGGGGAATCTCCTTCCTCGTGGATAACCTCGACGAGACGGCGGTGGTGCTCGGCGATCTGCTCTCAGAGCCGCGCGCCGCGGTGCAGCCGGGCCGCAGCATCGCGACCCTCGGCGGCGCGGCACGGCTCGGGCCGGCCGTCGCCTTCATGACCCCCGGACCAGGAGCAATCTGACGTGCAGACCCGCGAGCTCGGCAGGACCGGCATCGAGGTGTCGGAGATCGGCTATGGCGCCTGGGGCATCGGCGGCTCGCAATGGGGCGGCGCGGACGACGACGAGTCGGTTGCCGCGCTCAACCGGGCGATCGATCTCGGCGTCAACTTCATCGACACGGCTCTCGCATACGGCGAGGGGCGCAGCGAGCGCATCGTCGGGGAGGTGGTGCGCGGGCGCTCGGAGCGGGTCCATGTGGCCACGAAGGTGCCGCCGAAGAACGGGATCTGGCCCGCCCCGGCCGAGGCGACGGTCGACGAGGTCTTTCCCGGCGCTTACGTGCGCGAGTGCGTCGAGCAGAGCCTGCGCAACCTCGGCCTGGAGGCCATTGACCTCCTCCAGCTGCACGTCTGGAACGACGATTGGACCGACCGCGGCGACTGGAGGGAGGCGGTCGAGGAGCTTCGCTCGTCCGGCAAGATCCGGTTCTTCGGCATCTCGATCAACGATCACCAGCCGGCCAACTCGCTGAACCTGATCGCCACCGGCGTGATCGACACCGTGCAGGTGATCTACAACGTGTTCGACCAGTCGCCCGAGGACGAGCTGTTTCCCGCCTGCCGCGAGCGCAACGTCGGCGTGATCGCGCGGGTCCCGCTCGACGAGGGTGGTCTGACCGCGACCGTGCGCCCGGAGAGCGAGTTCGCCGCTGACGACCACCGCTCGCACTACTTCCGCGGCGACCGCCCGCGCGAGGTCTACGAACGAGTTCAGGCGATCGCGGCCGACCTCGGCATAGCCGAGGACGAGGTGCCCGAGACCGCGCTGCGCTTCGTGCTGAGCGAGCCCGCCGTGTCGACGGTCATCCCGGGCATGCGCTCGGAGCGCAACGTCCAGCGCAATGTCGCCGTGTCCGACGGGCACGGGCTTCCGGACGGCCGGCGCGAGCAGTTGCACGCCCACCGCTGGGTGCGCAACTTCTACGAGTAGAAATCCGACGCGTACTCGCGCACGTCTTCGAGCACCGTGCGCCCGCCGACCTCGACGTAGCCGCCGCCCACCGGCCGCACCAGCATGCGCGAGCCCTTGCCCTGGCGGATGTCGAGCGGCCGTCCCAGGAGTCCGCCCAATCGCACGGACGCGGACCCGGTGGCCTCGTCCTCGGCGATCCCGAGCCGCACGGGAAACACGCGCGACCGCACGATGCCCTCCGCCTCGTTGATCCACGCCCAGGCGCCCATCAGGTCGTGGCCGTCGGGCGGGCCGGCCAGCGCCTCGACCTCTTCGGGCGACCCGAGCTGTACCCAGTCGAAATGCGGCGGCCATTCCGGCCGCCCGGCGACGAAGGCGTTGCCCCGCTCGTAGCGCACGGCCACGTCTCCCGCGAGCAGGCGCAGGGTCTCCACCGGTGAGCGCTCCTCGGCCAGCAGCCACGAAGTCCCGACGGCGGGGTGGCCGGCGAACTCGAGCTCGACGGCGGGGGTGAAGATCCGGATCTCGCCGCGCGCGGCGTCGTCCACGAAGACCGTCTCGCTCAGGCCGAGGTCGGCGGCCACGCGCTGACGGGCCTCGGCGGGCACGTCCTCGCCGTGCAGAAAAACCGCCAGCGGGTTGCCGCCAGAGCCGTCGTCGCCGCAGAACACGCGCAGGAGGTGAAAACGTGACATGTCTGAAAGCTAAACGTCTAGGGTGTCCCGATGCTCCGCGTCCTCCTGGCGGCGTCGGTGTTCACACTTGCCATCGCCGCCCCGGCTCGCGCCGCTCCCGAGCTCGCCTCGATATTCGAGTCGATCACCGAAACCGCGGAGGCGATGGAGGTGGAGCCCCCGGGCCCGATCGACTGGTTCCCGGTGCGCGGAGTGGTGGACTTCGGCGCGCCCGACGCGCGCTTTGGCGCCTGGCGCGGCGGACACCGCCACGAGGGACAGGACGTGTTTGCGGAGGCCGGTACCCCGCTCGTGGCCATGCGATCGGGCACGGTGGTCGAGACGGGCGACGACGGCGGCCGCGGCAACTACATCGCGCTCTGGAGCCCGCAGACGCGACTGACCATGGTGTATCTGCACATGCGTTCGCCTGCGCGCTTGCGGGAGGGCGACGAGGTCGGCGCCGGCCAGCGCGTGGGGGCGGTCGGCTGCACGGGCTCGTGCTGGGGCGACCACCTGCACCTGGAGATGCGCACGGGGAAGGGGACGACGGGCCCGCCGATCGACCCGCTGCCCGAGCTGAAGCTCCTCGCCGGCCGGGCTCGCTAGTGGGAAGGTCCACTAGATGATGCGCGCAGCCGCACTGGGCGCGATCGCCTGCCTTGTCGCGGCGGCGCCCGCCGGCGGCGCCCCGATACCGCCCGGCCCCGGGACCGACCGGGTCCAGGCCTTCGAGGGCAAGGCATGGAAGCCGCGCCCGCTGCGTTCGCCCAGGGTGCCTCGCCACCCCTTCATGGCGCCGAACGGCGCCGGCAATCTGCACGTCGACGGCTTTCAGAGCGACGCAAACCGAGGCCCCGGGCCACTTGGCCGCGCGCTCCGGGTTCGTTCCAGCCTTCAGGGAGCCGACTGCGGCTCTGTCACCTTCGACTCCCGCGGGCGGATCGTGACCGTCTGCGTCGGCCTCCAGGGACCCGTCTACACCATCCTCGACCCGGACAGGCTCGACCTCGTCGCCGCACTGGCGCTGCCGCCGCGCCAGAGCACGGGTGGAAACGTCTTCCAGGACTTCGCCGGCGGCGGGTACTTCTACCTCGACCACCGCGACCGGGCGGTCATTCCCACCACCACGCGGCACGTCTGGGTCGTGCGTGACGGGGCGCTCGTGCGCGACTACGACCTCACTTCCGCGGTCCCGCCCGGCGACAAGATCATTTCGGCGCTGCCCGACTGGAGCGGCCGCGTCTGGTTTGTGTCCACCGGCGGCGTGGTCGGCACCCTCGACCGAAAGACCGGGGCGGTTCGCTCGAGGACCACCGGTGAGGGGATCGCGAACTCCTTCGCGGTCGACGACTCCGGCGGCGTCTACATCGTCACAAACGCCGCCCTCTATCGCTTCGACGCCGCGGCGGGCGGAGCTCCGAACCTCACCTGGCGCATCCGCTACCGAAACGACGGGGCGCAGAAGCCCGGGCAGGTGGCTCCCGGCTCGGGAACCACGCCGACTGTCTTCGGGCGCGGCGGCAGGTGGCTGGCCATCACCGACAATGCCGACCCGATGCACGTGCTGGTCTACCGCGGGGCCCCCCGGGTCAAGGGGCGCCGGCTCGTCTGCCGGATGGCGGTTTTTCGACCGGGAGCATCCGCGACCGACCAGTCGCTGATCGCGGTCGGGCGCTCGCTTGGCGTGGAGAACAACTACGGCTACTCCGGACCCGGCGCTACGTCGGATGGCAAGAGCACGCGGCCCGGGCTCGAGCGAATCGACGCGGGCCGCTGCCGGCGCGTTTGGCGCAGCCGCGAGGTCGCTCCCTCGGTCGTTCCGAAGGTCTCACTGAGCACCGGGCTGCTCTACACCTACACGAAGCCGCGCCGCTCTGATGGCATCGACGCCTGGTATTTGACCGCGATCGACTTTCGGACCGGCCGCACGGTCTATCGCCGGTTGGCGGGCACCGGCGGGAGCTTCAACAACAACTACGCGCCGGTCACGCTCGGCCCGGACGGCTCGGCCTACGTCGGTGTCCTCGGCGGCCTCGTCAAGTTCAGCGACGGCGGGTAGCCTGCCCGCAATCGTGGACCAGATGGAGTTGCGCAATCGCTTGGTGATGGCGACCCAGATGTGGCGGCAGGGGACCGACGACCCACTGCCGCGGATGGCCCCCGGCGAGCCGGCCGAGCAGATCGAGGCCTTCGAGCTCAAGCTCGTGGACATGCTCTGCTCCCGCGCCACCCCGCAGAGCGCGCGCGACGTGGCAGACAAGACCTGGGACCTGGTGCACGATCGCGCCGACGAGGATCCCGTCAAGCGCCGCGTTGTCGAGTGCCACGAGGCGCTCGCGCGGCTATCCGCACGCGGCAGCGGGCTCGACTCGTAAGCTCTTAGGCCGGTTGACGAACCTCCCAGAGCTGTTTGACTCCCGCGTCAAGGCGCGCTCGCTGGCGTACCTGTTCGCGGCCGGGGCGGGTCTGGGCCTGCTGGTGCTCGCCCTGCCCCATCCGCAGGGCGTCCGAGATCTTCAGCTCTGCGTGCTCGCCGGTCTCGCGATCGCGACGGCCGGCCTCATCTACTTCCAAGCCGACCGAGTCGTCGAGTGGCAGCTCCACTTCGTGATAGCCGCCGGCACGACGATGCTGTCGCTGGCCAACTACTACACCGGCACGTCGACGCTCTACCCGGTCCTCTACTCGTGGACCGCGGTGTACGCGTTCTACTTCTTCTCGCTTCGGGCCGCGCTTGCTCACATGGCCTACATCGGCGTGGCCTACGGCGTCGTGCTCGCCAACCAGGACCCGGTGAGCCCCGCGATCCGCTGGCTGCTCGCGGTGGCCACCCCGCTGATCGTGGGCCTGCTGATCTCGCGCATGATCGACCGCCTGCGCAGCTCCCGCGCCGAGTCCGACGATCGCGAGGCGCTGCTCAAGCAGAGCGAGGCGCGCACCCGACTGGTCCTCGACAGCGCACCGGATGCGTTCGTCACGCTCGATCGGGACGGGATCATCCGCTCCTGGAACGCCGCGGCCGAGCGGATGCTGGGCTGGCCGGCGGCCGAGGCGATCGGCAAGCCCATGCGCGCGCTGATCATCCCGGCCGAGTGGCGTGACCGCCACGACGAGCGCAGGCGCGACCTCCTCGACGGGGAGACCGGCGCTACGCGGATCTTCGACCTCGAGCTCCAGCGCCGTGACGGGAGCCGCTTCCCGGCGGAGGCGATGGTCTCGCGGGTGACTGCGCGCGGCGAGGTCTTCGCGGCGGGCTTCTTGCGTGACGTGTCGGATCGCCTGCGCCGGGAGGCCGAGCGCGAGGCGCTGCTGCGCGAGCAGGCCGCGCGGGCCGAGGCCGAGCGGATGGCGGAGATGGTCAGCGGCATGCAGCTGTTGGTCGACGCGGCGCTCGCGCACCGGACGCTCGACGACATCGTCTCGGACCTCGTCAACCGGGTTCGCGGGGTACTCGGCGCCGACGCCGCGGCGATCTATCTGGCCGAGGAGGGCGAGCGCCTGTTCCTCAAGGCCGCTTCGGGCGGCGCGCCCGACGGTGGCAGCCGCGAGCCGGTCGCCTTCGGCGACGGCTTCGCCGGGCGCGTGGCGCTCGAGCGGGCGCCGTTGCTCGCCCACGACCCACCCCCCGGCGAGCTTCCCTACCCGGAGATGAGCGACCTCGAGGTGGGCTCGCTGATCGGCGTGCCGCTCATGGCCGAGGGCGAGGTGACCGGCGTCCTGCTCGTGGGCGCGTCGGCGGCGGGCCACTTCACCCAAGACGACCTCAACCTGCTGCGCCTGGCCGCCGATCGGGTGGGGCTTGCGATCGATCACGCACGGGTCTACGAGCGCGAGCACCGCATCGCCGAGACGCTGCAACGCAGCCTGCTGCCTGATCGGCTCCCGCAGCTGCCCGGCCTCGAGGTCGCGGCGCGCTACCGGCCCGCGGCGGCCGAGGCCGAGGTGGGCGGGGACTGGTACGACGTCCTGTCGGTACCGGGGGGCGGGGTCGGCCTCGTGATGGGCGACGTGGCCGGCAAGGGGCTCGCGGCGGCCTCGATGGTGGGACGGCTGCGCAGCGCGTTGCGCGCCTATGCGCTCGAGGGCCATCCCCCCGCGCGCGTGGTGGGGCAACTCAACCGGCTGCTGTGGGCGGAGGCGGACGAGAGCCAGATGGCCACCCTCCTGTTCGTGGTCGTAGACCCGGCCGAGGCGCGCGTGCGCTGGGTCAACGCGGGGCACGTGCCGCCGCTGCTGATGGTGGGAGACCGCTTGCCGCACTTCCTCGAGGGCGGCAGCTCGGTGCCGCTCGGGGTGCTGCCCTTCCCGGATTTCGAGGAGGTCAGCGTGCAGATGGAGCCGGGCTCGACCGTGGTCCTCTACACCGACGGCCTGATCGAGCGGCCGGGCGAGAACATCGACTCCGGCATGGCCAGGCTGGCAGCGCTCGTGCGAGAGGCGCCGTCGCATCCCCAGGAGGTGTGCGACCACCTGCTGCGAGAGCTCGTCCCCGAGGGCGGCGCCACCGACGACGTCGCGATCCTGACCCTGCGGACGGTCCCGATGGAGGACCGCTTCCGAGTCGAGTTCCCGGCCGAGCCCGAATCGTTGTCGGACATGCGCTCGCTTTTGCGCCGCTGGCTTCGGCACGCGCGCGGATCGGCCGATGAGATCGCCGAGGTGGTGACCGCATGCGGAGAGGCCGCCACGAACGCAATCGAGCACGCTGGTGGCGGCGTCGGCATCCCGTTCGAGCTGAGCGGCAGGTTGGACGATCGCGCCATCGAGCTGACGATCCGCGACTTCGGGGCTTGGCGGCCACCTCGCGCGGGCGACCACGGCCGCGGTCTCTCGCTCATGCAGGCACTCATGGATAGCGTTGACGTGACACCCACACCCGAGGGCACCACCGTGCGGCTGTCTCGGATGCTCAACGAGGCTGCCGGCCGCGATCACAAGGGACCCAGTTGACCGATCTGGTCGAGCTTCACATCGAAGAGCATGGAGAGATCGTGGTCGCCCGCGTGACGGGCGAGCTCGACATCGCCGGCGCTCCCTCCGTGGGTGAGCGCCTGGGCGCGGCGGTACCCACCTCGGCACGTGGGCTGGTGGTCGACTTCAGCGGCCTCGAATTCCTCGACTCGAGCGGCATCGCGATGCTGTTCGGCCTTGCGCGGCGGCTCAGCAGCCGGCGCCAGGAGCTGCGCGTCGTCGCGCGCGTTGGCGAGCCCGTCTTCCGGGTGCTGGAGATCGTCGAGTTCGAGCGCGCTGCGCCGATCCACGACACGGTCGGCGAGGCGCTCGCACACCTGTCCAGCGACGGCCGCTGAGCCGCCCCGCGCTACGCCGGGGCGGGCGCGCGCTCCTCGATGAACTCGAGCACCGCCCTGTTGAAATCCTCGGCCTGCTCGAGGTTCGCGCCGTGGGGAGACCCCGCGAGCACCGTCAGATTGGCGCCGGGGATCAGCATCGCGATCTCGCGCGACTTCCAGATCGGCACGAGGAGGTCGTACTCGGCGCCGATCACGTGCGTCGGCATCGAGAGCGACTCGAGCCGGTCGCGCGCGTTGTGGCGGCTCGAGGCGTCGAGTTGACGGGCGAACGCATCGGCCGGCTGCGGGTTGGGGTTGTCGAGCATCATGCCGCGCAGCCAGGCAACGCCGTCGGGGTTTTCGAAGAAGGCCTCGGACATGTTGAGCAGCAGCAGCTCGTCGACTCGCTGCTCGCGCGTCATCGCCTGCACGCGCGCGCCCCATGTCTCGGAGAGCGAGCGCGCCCAGGCGCCGCCGGCCGGCCAGGTCACGGCGAGGGTCAGGGTGCGGATGCGCTCGGGCGCCGCCAGCGCAATCTCCTGCGCGATCGCACCGCCCATCGACAGTCCCAGCAGGTGGAAGGTGTCGAGTCCGAGCGCGTCGGCGAGCGCAAGCGCGTCCTGCGCCATGTCGGCGATCTCGTAGCTGCCTTCGCACATCGACGATTGGCCGACGTCGCGGTTGTCGAAGACGATCGCCTCGTACTTGGCCGAGAAGGCCGGGACCTGCAGCGCCCAGGCCAGGGTGTCGGCCGCCAGGCCCATCACCATCAACAGGGGCTCTCCCTGCCCGTGTCGTTCGTAGTAGAGGGTCTGGCCGTTGGCCTCGACGGTGGGCATCATTGG
Source organism: uncultured Thermoleophilaceae bacterium (assembly GCA_963762265.1). Taxonomy (GTDB): domain Bacteria; phylum Actinomycetota; class Thermoleophilia; order Solirubrobacterales; family Thermoleophilaceae; genus JACVRW01. The sequence continues at coordinate 178,208 of CAVXKC010000003.1, forward strand.
TCCTTTCGCGGCAACCTTGTCATCCGGTGCAAGGATCTTGTCGAATGATGTAGCGAATGGTCCTTCTGGTCCTATTTGCGGTCGTGGCCGGTGCGGGCACGGCGCTCACCCCGTGCGTGCTGCCGGTGCTGCCCGGTCTACTCGCCTCGGCGGGCACCGGTGGCCGCCGCCGCCCGCTCGGCGTGATCGCCGGCCTCACCGTCACGCACACGATCGCCATCGTGGCGTTGGCGTCGCTGATCGACGGTGTCGGGCTGCCGAACGGCGTGGTGCGAACGCTCGCGGTCGTGGTGCTGCTGGCGTTCGGACTGTCGCTGCTCGTGCCTGCGGTGGCCGCACGGATCGAGGCGCCGCTCACGCGCCTGGCACGATTTGGCCCGCGCGGCCGCGGCGAGGGCTTCTGGTCCGGCCTCGTGGTAGGCGGCGGCCTCGGCTTCGTCTACGCGCCCTGCGCCGGGCCGATCCTGGCCGCGGTGGTCTCCGTCTCCGCGACCCAGGGTGCGTCCGCCGAGTTGGTCGCCGTCGCGCTCGGCTACGCGGCCGGCTCCGCCGTCGTGCTGCTCCTGATCGCCTACGGCGGGCGCCGGCTGATCGAGCGGCTGCGGGCGGCCGGGCGCGGCCCGATGGTGCAACGCACGCTCGGGGCGATCATGGTCGCCACGGCGGTGGCGGTGGCCGCCGATCTCGACGTACGCTTCCAGACGGCCCTGGCTGACGAGCTGCCGGCCTTCGCCACCAACCCCACGCGCGGGCTCGAGCGCTCGGGCGCCGTCGAGGACCGCCTCGCCGAGCTGCGCGGGCGCTCGCGCTTTGCGGAGGCCGAGGCAAGCGAGCCGCTCGGCGGGCCTCCCCGTGCTCGGCAAGGCGCCCGACTTCGTGGGCAACAGCCACTGGTTCAACACGCCCGCCAACGCGCCGCTCGATCTCGAGGGACTGCGCGGGAAGGTCGTGCTGATCGACTTCTGGACCTACACCTGCATCAACTGCATCCGCACGCTGCCCTATCTGCGCGCCTGGGACGGACGCTACCGCGACAGGGGGCTGACGATCGTCGGGGTACACACGCCCGAGTTCGCCTTCGAGCGCGAGACGCGCAACGTCGAGCGGGCGATCATGCAGAACAGGCTGCGCTACCCGGTCGCCCAGGACAACGACTTCTCGACCTGGAGCGCGTGGGGCAACCAGTACTGGCCCGCGAAGTACCTGATCGACTCGCGCGGCCGGGTTCGCTACGCGCACTTCGGCGAAGGCGAGTACGACAAGACCGAGGCCGCAATCCGCGCGCTGCTGGCCGAGGCGGGAGCCGATCGCCTGGGCACGCCCGCGCGCGCACGGGTGGAGACGGCGTCGGCCGGGCTCGCGACCCCGGAGACCTACCTCGGCTTCGAGCGCGCAAAGGGCTTCCTTCCCGCCGGGCTCCGCCCTGGGACGACCCGCTATCCGGGAGTCGAGCGACCTGCCGCCGGTCGCACTTCGCGCTCTCGGGTACCTGGAACGTCTCGGGCGAGTCGGCCACGGCGGTGAGCGGCGCCGAGCTCGATGCGCGCGTGACCGCACGCAAGGTGTTCCTCGTGCTGAGCTCGCGCGGCGAGCGCCCGCGGGACGTCGAGGTGCTGCTCGACGGAAAGCCGGTGAAGCGCGCCGAGGCGGGTGCCGACGTGACCGGCGGCCGCGCGACCGTCGCCGAGGAGCGCCTCTACCGCCTCGTGTCCCTGCCGCGAAGTGCAGGACCGGAAGCTGACCCTGCGCTTCCCGCCCGGCGTGAGTGGCTACGCGTTCACGTTCGGGTGAGACCGGGCTAGCGCTTTTCGCTCCAGCGTCCCGACTTTGAAGGTCTATGCCATCAAAAGTCAGGATCGTGCTCGACTTTCGGCGCTCGCGCCGCCACCAGCGCCCGAGAGCCGGTCCGCGAACGGGCGATGCCGAACGGCCCCGGCAACAACTCCGGTAAGAGCCCTGGCCAAATACTGGCCAGCCAGCCAGGGCTTGGTAGCCTCGTCGCGGTGGCCAAGGTCTGCATCATCGGAGCGGGTTCGTCGGGCATCGCGGCCTGCCAGGTGCTCCACGCGCGCGGGATCGACTTCGACTGCTTCGAGAAGGGCTCCGGGGTCGGCGGCAACTGGCGCTATGACAACGACAACGGGATGTCGTCCGCCTACCGCTCGCTCTTCATCAACACCTCGCGCGAGATGATGGAGTACGCCACCTACCCGATGCCGGCGGACTATCCGGACTATCCGCACCACACGCAGATAGCGAAGTACTTCGACGACTACGTCGATCATTTCGGCTTTCGCGACCGCATTCGCTTTCGCACGGAGGTGACCACCGTGGAGCCCGGTGGCGACGGGCGCTGGCAGGTCACGCTCGACGACGGCAGCTCTCACACCTACGACGCCGTGATGGTCGCCAACGGCCACCACTGGAACCCCAAGTTCCCGGAGCCGCCGTTCCCCGGTCAGGACACCTTCACCGGGGAGCAGGTCCACTCGCACCACTACCGCGTGCCGGACGAGCGCTTCGCCGACAGGAACGTGCTCGTGCTCGGGATCGGCAACTCGGCCACCGACATCGCCGTGGAGACCTCGCGCGTGTCGACGATGACCTACCTGGCGATGCGCCGCGGTGCGCATGTGCTGCCCAAGTACATCGCGGGCACGCCGACCGACCAGGTCGGCCCGAAGTGGATGAGCCGACTGCCCTTTGCCGTGACTCGAGCGCTCTTCATGCGCGAGCTCAAGCACGTCCAGGGCCCGATGGAGAACTACGGGCTGCCCAAGCCCGACCACAAGCTCGGCCAGGCGCACCCGACGATCTCGGCAGACCTGCTGCCGCGCATCGGGCACGGGCGCATCACTCCCAAGCCGAACATCGCTCGCATCGAGGGCGCAACCGTGCACTTCGCCGATCGCACGAGCGTCGACATCGACACGATCGTCTGGTGCACCGGCTATCGCATCACCTTCCCGTTTCTCTCGAGCGAGGTGCTCGACACCAGAGGACAACCAGGTGCCGCTGTTTCGGCGCGTCGTCCATCCGCAGCGGCCCGGTCTCTACTTCATCGGGCTGGTGCAGCCGCTGGGCGCGATCATGCCGATCGCCGAGCTCCAGTCGGAGTGGATCGCCGACCTGTTCCAGGGCAGGGCGGCGCTGCCCGGTCCGGAGGAGATGAGGCACGAGATCGAGAGCGAGCAGGCGGCGATGCGCAAGCGCTACATCGCCTCCACGCGGCACACGATCCAGGTGGACTACTACCCCTACATGCGCGTGCTCGCCAAGGAGCGAAAGCGCACACAGGGCGTCAGGCGCGCGCTGGCCCATCGCGCGAGTGAGCCTAGGCCCGCGCTCGCGCGAGGCTAGGTTTCCAGCACTTCGACAAGGAGACGAGATGGCTTCATCGACCACCGCACCTGAGGTTCAGGCCAATGGCATCGGCGCGCCCGCGACCCAGATCGAGGTCGAGAATCCCGCCACCGGCCAGGTGGTCGCGAGCGTGGACGTCGTGGCGCCCGAGCGCGTCTCGGAGCTGGTCGCCCGCGCTCGTGCGGCACAGCCCGGCTGGGAGGCGCTCGGCTTCGAGGGTCGCGCCGAGGTCCTCAAACGCGCCCAGAAGTGGGTGATGGACAACAGCGAGCGCGAGATCCAGACGATTGTTTCGGAGACCGGCAAGGCGTGGGAGGAGGCGCACCTCGCCGAGGTCGCCCTCGTCGCGAGCGCGTTCGGCTTCTGGGCCAAGAACGCCGAGAAGTACCTCGCCGAGGAGAAGGTCAAGACCGCCTCGCCGTTCGTCAAGGGCCGCAAGCTGGTCGTGCGCTACGCACCGGTGGGCGTGGTCGGCGTCATCTCCCCCTGGAACTATCCACTCAGCACCTCCGTTGGCGACGCGATCCCCGCGCTGGCCGCGGGCAACGCGGTGATCGTCAAGCCCAGCGAGGTCACGCCGCTCTCGCCGATGTTGATGGGCGAGGGGCTGCGTGAGTGCGGCCTCCCGGACGGCGTCTACCAGGTCGCACCCGGGTTCGGCGACACCGGTACCGCGCTGATCGACGAGGTCGACTTCGTCATGTTCACCGGCTCCACCGCCACCGGCAAGAAGGTGATGAAGCGCGCCGCCCGGACGCTCACGCCGGTCTCGCTCGAGCTTGGCGGCAAGGACCCGATGATCGTCTGCGCGGACGCCGATCTCGAGCGCGCCGCCAACGCCGCGGTTCACTACTCGATGCAGAACGCCGGCCAGACCTGCATCTCCACCGAGCGGGTGTACGTCGAGGAGCCGATCTACGACGAGTTCGTCGAGCTCGTGACAGACAGGGTGCGCGGCCTGCGCCAGGGAGCGCCCGGGGGAGCGGGCAGCATCGATCTCGGTGCGATGATCCACCCGCCGCAGTCGGACATCGTGGAGGCACACGTCAAGGACGCGGTGGACAAGGGCGCGCGCGTGCTCGCGGGCGGCAGGCGCAGCGACGACCACGGCCACTACTACGAGCCCACGCTGCTGGTCGACGTCGACCACGACATGAGGTGCATGCGCGAGGAGACGTTCGGCCCGACGCTGCCGGTCATGCAGGTGGCCGACGCCGAGGAAGCGGTGCGGCTCTCCAACGACTCGGAGTACGGCTTGCAGGCGTCGGTCTGGACCAAAGACGTCGCCAAGGGCGAGCGCCTCGCCCGCCGCATCGAGGCCGGCGCGGTGACCGTCAACGACGCCCAGATCAACTACTGGCGTTCGAGCTGCCGATGGGCGGCTGGAAGTCATCGGGGGTCGGTTCGCGCCACGGCCCCGACGGCATTCGCAAGTACACGAAGAAGCAGGCACTCGTGATCACGCGCTTCGCGCCCAAGCGCGATCTCCACATGCTGCCCTACTCGGCCGGGCGCTCGAAGCTGATCGGGCGGCTGCTCCGGCTGGTCTACGGGCGAAAGCGCCGCTGACGCGGGGCGCCGCTACGGGTACAGGTCGCCGTCCTCGCCGGCGATGAAGATCGCGCTCACCGGGCAGTTCCCGGCGGCGGCGATCACCTCGTCGAGCGACGCGCCGTCGGGGTCCACCACGACCGCCTTGTCCTCGTCGTCGAGCTGAAACACGTCGGGCGCGGTGTCCACGCAGTCGCCCGAGCCGATGCACAGGGCGCGGTCGACGGTGATCTCGATGCGGTTCTCCGGGGAGAGCCCGGCCATCTCAGCCGCGGCGCCGCACCAGCACAAAGGCCAGGAGCGCCGCGAGCGCGACCAGCGGCACGAGCGTGCGCGGGTCGGGGCGGGACCGCTCGTCGCGGGGCTCGGCGCCTGCGGGCATGGCGAACTCCTCGGCGGCCAGGACGTCGTGAGGCTCGTGGATGCCCGTGGGGTCCGGAGGCAGGCGCTCGTCTCGGGTTCCAATTCCGAACTCCTCGGCCGCCAGCACGTCGTGCGGCTCGTCGATTCCGCTGGGATCACCGGGGACGTCGGACGGCCTGGATTCTCTCTCGATCACGCTCCCTATCGTTCCAGATCGATGGGAGCCGCCCTCCGCACCGCGTTTCTGACCGCCTGCTGCCTGGCTCTCCTGGCCGGATGCGGCGCGGGGGAGGGCAGCGGCGGCGACTCCGCACAGGAGGTCGTCCTCACGCCGGAGGCCGCTGCCAAAGCGCGCGAGCGCATCGACGAGGAGCTCCCTCAGCCGGGCTCGCAGGCACGCGCGGTGGAGCTGCGCGGCGCGGGTGCCGACCTGGAGGACACCGGCGACCCGAACGCCGATGCTCCCAGCCCTGGAGCGCCGACCGACGCCGAGGTGCGCACCGAGCTGCGCGAGGCGCGGGCCTCGCTGTCGCGCTTCAAGCAGTACCTCAACACGACGGCGTTCCTGCGGACCGGACCGCGGGCGCGCGTGCTCGGGGACGGGACCGCGATCGCGCCGGAGAACGCCCCCGAGGCGGTCAAGCGCGTGATCCTGGCGGCCAACCAGATCGCGAAGTTCCCCTACAAGTGGGGCGGCGGCCATGGCGTCTGGCGCGACAACGGGTATGACTGCTCGGGCTCGGTCTCGTTCGCGCTCGCCGGCGCGGGACTGCTCGACCGGCCGCTCACCTCCGGTCTGCTCGCGGGCTACGGCAGGCCGGGGCCCGGACGCTGGATCACGATCTACGCGAACAGCGGCCACGTGTTCATGATCGTGGCCGGCTTGCGCTTTGACACCAGCGGCCAGGGTCGCGCGGGCACGCGCTGGCAGGACGCCGCACGCCCCACCGGGGGCTTTGCGGTGCGCCACGTCCCCGGTCTTTGACGGCTCAGCCCGTGTAGGGCGGGGCCTCGCCCCTGAAGGCCGCCGGCCCAGTCGTAGAGGCTGGGCGTCTCCTCGTTCACGGGTCTCAGCCCACGTCCAGCTCGGCGGGCACGAGCTCCAGCTCCATCGGGCGGCCCGCGCGCAGTAGGCGGACGCGCGCGGGGACGCCGATCAGGTCGGCGGCCATCAGGCGCTGGAGATCCTCCACCCGCTCGGTCGAGGTGCCGTTCACCGCAACGATCAGGTCCTCGGCGCGGATGCCGGCGTGCTCGGCGGGGCTGTCCGGCAGGACCTCGACCACCTCGACGCCGGCGTCGCTGCCCGCGGCGGCGCGCGCCTGGGGCGGCACCGGGCGAGGCCCACCGGCGATCCCGAGATGCGCGCGCCTCACGCGCCCTTCTCGCATCAGCGAGCCGATCACGCGCTGGGTGGCCTCGTTGATGGGCACCGCGAGGCCCAGGCCGACGCCGGCGACGGCCGTGTTGATGCCGACCACGCGGCCGCGCGAGTCGGCCAGGGCGCCGCCGGAGCTTCCCGGGTTGAGCGCGGCGTCGGTCTGGATGACGTTGTCGATGATCCGCCCGGTGCGTCGCGAGCGGGCCGGGAGCGAGCGCCCCAGGGCCGAGACGACTCCGGCGGTCACCGACCCTCCGAGGCCCTGGGGATTGCCGACCGCGACGACCAGCTGGCCGACTCGCAGCCGCTCGGCCTCGCCGAGCACGGCCGCGGTGAGCGCGACGCCGTCCACGCGCAGCACGGCCAGGTCGGAGAGCGGATCGCGCCCGACTACCTGGAAGTGCTCGTCGCGGCCGTCGGCGAACGCCGCCCGGCCGCCGCGCGCGCTGCGCCCCACCACGTGCGCCGAGGTGAGCAGGAACCCGTCCGGCGTGAGGGCGACCGCGCTCCCGGAGCCCGCGGGCACCTGCCCGCCGCGCACGCGCCGCATCACGCGCAGGCTCGCGACCGAGGGCACGACCGCCTCGGCGACCGCCACGACCGCCCGGGAGTAGGCGTCGAGCGCCTCGGCCTCGGACGGCTCGATGGGTGGGTGGGCCGCGATGGCGCTCACGCCGCGTCCTGCTGGGCCGCTGCGAACTCGGCAGTCACCGTTCGCTCCTCCGTGCCGCGCACGACCGTCAGGTCGAGCTTGCCTGGCGTCGAGATTCCGTCGAGCGCCTCGTAGAGGGCATCGACGCTCGCCAGGTCACGTCCGGCGGCGCCGACCAGCAGGTCGCCGCGCTCGATACCGGCGCCGGCGGCTGGGCCGCCGTCCTCGACACCGCGCACCAGCAGTCCCTCGCGCTCGGGCAGCCCGACGGCGCGGCGCATGCGGCGCGCCACCCGCGGCGGCGCTACCGCGACCCCGAGCCGCGGAGCCTGCGACGCCTCGCCGCGACCCAGCCGCGACGCGCGCTCCTTGACCGCCGCGGTGGCCGGCACCGCGAGGATCAGGCCGCCGTCGAGACGCAGGGCGTTCAGGCCCAGCAGGCGTCCCTCGGCGTCCACGAGCGGACCACCCGACGAGCCGCGCGGGAGCGCAGCGGTGTGCTCGATCGCTCCGCGGATCCGGCGCCCGCGCGGACCTCGGAAGCTGCGGCCCTCCGACGAGACGAAGCCGAGCGTGACCCTCAGCCCCCGCCCGCCCGGGTTGGCGAGTGCCAGCACCGCGGTGCCGAGGCTCGGCGGGTCGGCCGGCTCCCAGGCTATTGCCGGAGCGTCGCCGGTGTCGACGGCGAGTACCGCGAGGTCGAGATCAGGGTCGGCGCCGGCCACCTCGGCGGTCGCCCGCCGGCCGTCCGCGAAGACGACCGTCACCTGCTCGCGGCGCAGGTTGCGGGCGTTCGTGAGCACGCGTCCTTCGCCGATGACCACCCCCGATCCCAGGCCCCAGCCCCGGCCGAGGCCGACCACCGACGGCCCGACTCGCTCGGCTGCGGAGCCGATCGCCGTCTGCAATGAACCGAGTACGTCCACGGAGTTCTCCCTAGTCACTTGCGATTTGCAAGTGGCCACTGTAGCGCAGGGCGTGCTCCGGCAGCGGGCGTACCATCGGTGCGATGGCCGATACACCTCCAACACCGCTGGCCGCGGCCCTCGACAGCGTCGGCGACCGCTGGACGCTGCTCCTGGTGGAGGCGCTCCTGGACGGGCCACGCCGCTTCGGCGACCTCCAGGAGGCGCTCGGCGGGATTGCGCCGAACGTGCTGACGCAGCGGCTGCGCAGACTCGCGGGCGAGGGAGTGGTGCTCGCCCAGCCTTACTCCGAGCGACCGGAGCGCTTCATCTACGAGCTCACCTCCTCTGGCCACGAGCTGGCCGGGGCGCTGCGGCTGCTGGCCGACTGGGGCGCGAGGCATCGCGAGGCGGCCGAGCCGCCGCGCCACGAGGCCTGCGGCACGCCCGTCGAGGTCCGCTGGTGGTGTCCGACCTGCGAACGGCCGGTGGGCGACGACGAAGCAACGAACCTGCATTACGCGTGATCGCGGCGGCGTTGCGTGGTCACTTGCAGGAGGCTCCCGCATTCCCCGCAACTGCTACGTTGAGCCATTCTGGAAGACCAGCCCACACGCCGTCTCGAAACCGGAGGACAGCCGCCGGGCGGGTCCACGCCGGGATCGTCAGGCGGGCCCGAAGGCCCCGGTCGCGACCCGGAATCCGTCTATAGACGCCGCCGCATGGTGGCCGCGGGAGCGGCTGCGGTCGTGCTGCTGCTCCTGATCGTGGTGATCGCGGGGGCGACCGGCGGGGACGACGAGCCCAGCACCAGCCCCTCCGACCTTGGCGTCCCCACCACGACCGAGAGCCTCGGCGACCGCAACGAGACCGACACGACCGACACGACCGACACCGAAGAGACCGAGACCGAGACGACTCCGGCCACGCCGGTGACCCCGCCCGCCGACAACACCGGCGGCGGCACCGTCACTCCCCCGAGCCAGGGGACGACGGGCGGCGGTACCGGCGAGGCCACGCCGCAGCCGCCCGCTCAGCCGGAGGGCGGCGAGGGCGGCGGCGTGATCGCGCCGTCCGACGACGGCTAGGCGATTGACTCCGAACCGATCAAGGGTTGACCCGGTGACGCGCCCGAAACCCGGTCCAGTGTCGAGTTAGCGGTCTCAGAGACCGCTAACTCGACAACGAACGCAAAAATCCGGCAAAAGGGGCGTCGCGGCGGCCCCGTCCCACCCCTTATAGCCCGCCGTTGTCGCCTACATGATTGATTTCGAATCCGGGGGCGCGCCAGACCCAGCTGGGCGACGCACGCGGTGGCCATCGAGTGCCGGTAGGCCGGCGGGCAAGGGGGGCGCGTCGGGCTGCCTGGGGCAATAAAGGGTTGGCCCGCAAACGCTTCCGAAACTCGTTCATTGTCGAGTTAGCGGTCCCAGCAACCGCTAACTCGACAGCGGACGCCCAATCCGGCCGCACCGAAGCACCGCGCTGACCCGTCCCACCCCTTATAGCCCGCCGTTGGCCCGAGCCCAAGAGGCGCGTCAGCCAGAGGTGCAGGGATTCGGAATCGCTCATCTAGTCCTCGGGGCGGCGGCGCATCCGCTTCAGGTCGCTGCGCCGGCGCTTGCCTTCGAGCCGCCGCCGGCGAGCGGCACGCGAGGGCTTCGTGGCTCGGCGCGGCCTGCGAACCACCAGGGCGGCGGCCAGGCGCGAGCGCAGGCGCTCGAGCGCGAGCTCGCGGTTGCGCGCCTGGGAGCGGGTGTCCTGGGCGGTCGCCCGCACGACCGGACCAAGGCGGGCGCAGATCCGGCGCTTGTGCTCATCGGTGAGGGTCGCGGATGCTTCGACGTCGAAGGACGCCTCGACCCGGGAGGCCGTCACGTTCGCGTGCTGGCCACCGGGCCCGGACGACCGGCTTGCACGCAGGTCGATCTCGGAGAGCGGGAGCTCGACGTCCCGGGCGATGCGCAGGCGATTCTCCATCGGCCCGGCACGGTAGATGACCCGCGGCCTCAGGCGGAGCGGCGCCGCAGGCGCGGCATGCGCCGCCGCCGCGCGCGCGGGCGGGCGGGCTCTCGCCGGTCACGGCCGGAGCGGTAGCGGGCGATCGTCATCCCCTCGGGAATGTCGCCCTCGAGCGGGAGGAAGGCCTGTTCGCGAACTGTCTGGGTGGTGGTGGTCATGGCTTGTCGAGCCCGGTGCTTCTCCGACCGTTGAAGTTCGGCCGCAATTACGGTCTTCCTTTCGAAGCTCACGCGAAATCGGATGCCTGAGAGACTGCGCCGCGTGCGCGCAGCCGTTGTGGGACATGTCGAGTGGATCGAGTTCGGCCGCGTGGACCACGTGCCGGCGCCCGGCGAGATCGTCCATGTGAGCGAGTCCTGGCAGGAGCCCGGCGGCGGCGGCGCGGTGGCCGCCGTCCAGCTCTGCAAGCTGGCGGGAGCGGCAACCCTCTACACCGCCCTCGGCGACGACGAGCTCGGCCACCGTGCAAAGCGCGAGCTCGAGGGGCTCGGCCTGCGCGTCGAGGCCGCCTTCCGCCCGGAGCCCCAGCGGCGCGGCTTCGTGCACATCGACCGGGCCGGGGAGCGGACGATCACAGTGATCGGCAGACGGATGGGCCCGCGGGGCGACGATCCGCTGCCGTGGAGCGAGTTGAGCGAGACGGACGCCGTCTACTTCACCGCGGGCGACCGCGCGGCGGCGCTCGAGGCGCGCAGGGCGCGAGCGCTGGTCTCGACCGTCCGCGGGCTCAAGACGCTCGCCGAGGCGGGGGTCGAGCTCGACGCGCTCGTGGCAAGCGCGCGCGATCCCGGGGAGCGCTATTCACCGGGCGATCTCGACCCGTCGCCGCTGCACGTCGTGCGCACGACGGGAGCCGGGGGAGGCGAGTACGAGAGCCTGCGACCGCCGGCGGGCGGGCGCTGGGCGGCGACGCCGCTGCCCGGTCCGGTCAGCGACGCCTACGGCTGCGGTGACAGCTTCGCCGCGGGGGTCACCTACGGGCTCGGAAGCGGCCTGCCGATTGACGAGGCCGTGCTGGTCGCGGCGCGTTGCGGCGCGGCCTGCCTCACCGGCCGCGGGCCCTACCAGGCGCAGCTGCGCTCCGCCCAGGCCTAGGCCACTCGCCCGTCGGAGGGCTCGAGCGGCAGTCCCCGGCCTGCCCACGCGTGCAACCCGCCCGACAGGTTGTAGGCCTCGTAGCCGGCCGTGCGAAAGGCCTGGGTCGCGAGCTCGGAGCGCGCGCCGGAACGGCAGTAGAACACCACCGGGCGGTCGCGATCGATGGCCTCCGTCTTACTCGGCAGCCGGTTGAGCTCGATGAGGACGGACCCCTCGATATGCCCAGCAAGGTGCTCGTCGGGCTCGCGCACGTCCACGAGCTGCGCACCCTCGCGCACGAGCGCGGCCACCTGCTCGGGCTCCCGCTCGCCCCGCGCGTCATCGGTTTCGCTTGCCACCCCCGCAAAGTTAGCGCCGCACCGGCTCAAGCTGGCGCCGCGGTGGCCCGATAGCGCAACAGAGTGCCCCCGTCCGTATGCCCATGCCTGGGATCTGCCGCGCGCCTGTGGGCCGGTACGCTGTGAGCCTGACCGTTAGGACGTTCAACGGGCAGTCCGGACTCGACCGAGTGCTCGTGGTGGACGACGAACAGCCCGTGCGCAACATGATCGCGCGCATGGTCACCTCGGGGGGAGAGTGGGAGTGCGAGACCGCTGAGAGTGCCGCCGAAGCGCGGACTCTGCTGGCGCGGCGCGGCTTCTCGCTCGTCATCTGCGACGTGAACATGCCCGGCGAGTCCGGCACCGATCTCACGAGGTGGATCCGCGAGCACCATCCCGATGTGCCGGTCCTGATGGCGACCGGCATCGACGACCCGGAGCTGGCCCAGTCAGTTCTCCAGATCGGCGCCTACGGCTACCTGGTCAAGCCCTTCAAGCGCCACGAGGTGCAGATCAACGTGGCCAACGCGCTGCACCGCCGCCGGCTCGAGATCGAGAACCGCGACCATCGCGCGCTGCTCGAGCAGCGAGTCGAGGAGCGCACGCAGGAGCTGCGCCGCTCGCGCGAGGAGACGATCCGGCGGCTCTCGCTCGCGATCGAGTTCCGCAGCCGCGAGACCGGCGAGCACGTCGAGCGAATCGGCAGCGGCGCCGCCCTGATAGCGCGCAGGATGCGGGTCAACCCCGGCCGCAGCGAGCTGATCCGGCTCGCCGCGCCGCTGCACGACGTCGGCAAGATCGGCATCCCCGACGACATCCTGCTCAAGCCGGGTCCGCTCACCCCCGCGGAGCGAGAGCGCATGGAGGATCACGCCGAATTCGGTTACCGGCTTCTGACCGGCTCGGGCAGCGACATGCTCGAGACCGCCGCTACGATCGCCTGGACCCATCACGAGCGCTGGGACGGGTTGGGCTATCCGCGCGGTCTGGCCGGGGAGGCGATCCCGATGCAGGGCCGCCTGATCGCCGTCATGGACGTCTTCGATGCGCTCACCCACGACCGCGTCTACCGGCCGGCGATGACGCTCGACGAGGCGCTCAAGATCATCCGCGAGGGTCGAGCCACGCATTTCGATCCAAGCGTGCTGGACGCGTTCCTCGAAACTCTGCCCGAGCTGATCGAGCTCAACCAAGCGTCGCGCATCCGGGCCGTCTAGCCGGCCTCGCGCCGGGCCGGGTTAGAGTGCCCTGCATGGAACTCAGTGGCAAGACCGTCTTCATAACCGGCGCCGCGCGCGGCATCGGCGCAGAGTCGGCGCGGCGGCTGGCATCGCGCGGCGCGAACGTGGCTCTCGTCGGGCTCGAGCCAGAGGAGCTCGAGCGCGTGGCCAGGCAGTGCGGCTCGAACGCGGAGGCCTTCGAGTGCGACGTGACCGACTGGGACGCGCTGGAGCGCGCCGTCGAGGGGACCGTGGAGCGCTTCGGCGGCATCGACGTGGTGGTCGCCAACGCCGGCGTTGCGCCGGTGGGCATGACTCGCTCGATCGACCCCGCGGCCTTCGAGCGGACACTCGAGATCAACCTCCTCGGCGTGTGGCGGACCGTGCGCTCGTGCCTGCCGCAGGTGATCGAGCGCGAGGGCTATGTGCTGGTGACAGCATCGCTCGCCGCCGCGCTGCACGCGCCCGGAATGGCCGCCTACGCCGCCAGCAAGGCCGGCGCCGAGGCCTTTGCCGACTCGCTGCGCATCGAGGTCAAGCACCTGGGCGTCGACGTCGGCGTGGGCTACTTCGCCTTCATCGACACGGACCTGGTGAGAGCCGCCGACGCTCATCCCGGGATGGGCGCGCTGCGCAAGGAGATGCCCTGGCCGATCGGGAAGACGTATCCGCTGTCGACCGTCGGCGAGGCGATCGCGACGGGGATCGAGGAGCGCCGCCGCTGGGTGGTCGTCCCGAGCTGGGTGCGCGCGATGCTCGTGCTGCGTACCGCGATCGCCCCGCTGGTCGACAAGGTTTCGTTCGACCGCGCGGCGGAGGCGGACGGGCTCTTCGCCAAGGACGTGGAGAACCGCGGCGTCGAGACGGCCTCCGCTCCGGTGGGCGCGGGCGGCGCGGCGGCGCGCGAGCCCGAACGCGAGCGCGAGCGCGAGCCCGCCTAACGGAGGAGCGCACGCAGCTCGGCGAGCATGGGGCGCGGATCCTCGAAGACCTCGTCGCGCGTGTAACGGCGAAACTCGTCTCCGCGGGCGCGGGCCTCGCGCTCGCGGCGGCGGTCCTGCTCCCAGGCGCGGCGCGACGAGTGGTAGCGGTAGCTGTCGAGCTCGACGCTGAGGCGCCGTTCGGGCCAGCGGCAGTCGACCCGCCGCCCCCCGGCCACGCGATTCGTGTCGGGTAGCGGCAGCTCGGCGTCGCGCAGCCTCTCCAAGAAGCGCGATTCGAGCCTGCTGAGCGTGACGCGCACCTCGCCGCGCATGATGCGCCTCAGCTTGCGCGCGCCCGGGCTTCGGGGCCGCTGGGCCAGCACCTCCTCCACCTGAGCCGGAGTGGTGTGGAAGCGCACCCCGGCTTCGTGGCAGGCGCGCGCTAGCTCCGCCTCGTCGAGCTCGGCGGCGAGGTCCACCAGGGTGCGCGCTACAGAGGTCACGGGCACTCCGCGCCAGATCGTTCGCTCGATCGGGCGCCGTGGGCGCGAGCGCCTGGTACGCACGCCCTTCACTGTGCGCTCGGTGGGCGCCGTGACCTCGGGGGCCGGTGCGGGACCCTTCAAGAGGCCCAGCAAGTATCCGGCCGCGCGGCCGCTCAGGTCGGCGTCGTTGCCGCAGGCCAGCACCGGTGCGAGGTAGCGGGCCTCGAGACTCGGGGCCACGTGGCCCACCCGGTACACGCCGCGGTGCACCGGGATAAGCGCCCCAGTGCCGAGCCGATGCTGGATCTCCGAGGCAGTCACGCCCGCCGCGAGCAGCTGCCGGCGGGTGACCACCCCATGGGTCCGCCGGGCGAGCCCGGCCAGAATACGTTCTACCGTCCTGGGTTGAGTGGCCACTGACCACTCAAGTCAGCGCGCTGGAGAAGTCGCCCCTTCGTGAGCGCGGAGAAAGCGACTGCTCGCGCGGCTATCGTCACGATCGTGGCAAAGCGCGATCCCCGCATGATCCCCCTGGGTTACGGCAAGTTCGTGCGCGCCGACCGCGTCTTCGCGCTCGTGCCGCTCGAGCGCGCCGAGCGACGCGACGGCCGCCGCACCTACGTGCACGTCGACGGCCTGACGGAGCCGCTCGTCGCCTCGCGCTCGGAGCGCGCGATCATGGCCGACGTCGAGCAGGCCCTTGCCGAGGCAGCCGGCATCCCGCGTCGCCGCCGGGCCGCCGCGAGCGGCCAGGAGTCTCTGCTCTAGCTAGAGCTCCTTGACCTCGCTGAGCACCTTGGCGACCGACTCCTTGGCGTCGCCGAACAGCAGCGAGGTGTTCTCGTTGTAGAAGAGCGGGTTGTCGATGCCCGCGAAGCCCGTGTTCATCGAGCGCTTGAGCACGATCACCTGGGCGGCCTTGTCGACGTCGAGGATCGGCATGCCGTAGATGGGAGAGTCCTTCTGATCGCGCGCGGCCGGGTTGGTCACGTCGTTGGCGCCGATCACGAGCGCCACGTCGGTCTGCGGGAACTCCGGGTTGATTTCGTCCATTTCCTTGAGATGGTCATAGGGCACGTCGGCCTCGGCCAGCAGCACGTTCATGTGCCCGGGCATGCGGCCGGCGACGGGGTGGATCGCGTAGTCCACCTGGATCCCGCGCTTTTCGAGCTCGTCGGCAAGCTCGCGGACGGTGTGCTGGGCCTGTGCGACTGCCATGCCGTAGCCGGGTGCGACGACCACCCGGGAGGCGTAGGCGAGCTGGATGGCCACGTCAGCGGCGTCGGTCGAACGAACCGGCTTCTCCTCGCCGTCGGCGCCTGCGCTCGCGGTGAGGCTGACCCCGCCAAAGCCGCCGGCGATGATGTTCGGGATAGAGCGGTTCATGGCTTCGGCCATCTGCGTGGTCAGGATCGAGCCCGACGCGCCCACGAGCATGCCCGCCACGATCAGAGCGACGTTGTCGAGTGCCATGCCGGCTGCCGCGGCCGAGAGGCCGGTCAACGCGTTGAGCAGCGAGATCACGACGGGCATGTCGGCGCCGCCGATCGGCAGCACGAACATGTTGCCGAGCAACGCCGCGGCCAGCAGGATGACCAGGAACAGCACTTCGGATTCGGTCCCGGCCGCGATTGCCACGCCGCAGCCGAGCGCCACCGCGAGCAGGGCGATGTTGATGAACTGCTGGCCCGGCAGCGAGATCGGCCGGCCCGGTATGAGCTCCTGCAGCTTCGCGAACGCCACGTTCGAGCCCCAGAAGGACACCGATCCGATGATCGCCGCGAACAGGATCGGGATGAGCGTCTCGAGCTCGGGGTTGACTCCGAAGAGGTCGAGCGATTCGCGGTAATCGACGAACGAGATCAGCGCCACCGCGCCGCCGCCGACGCCGTTGAACAGCGCCACCATCTGCGGCATTGCGGTCATCTTCACCCTGCGGGCCGCGGGGGCTCCGATCGCCGTGCCGATCGCAATTCCGACCGCGATCAGCAGGTAGTCCCCTACCGACTCGATCAGCAGCGTGGCGATCACGGCCACGGCCATCCCGGCCGCGGCGACCATGTTGCCCTTGCGCGCCGTGCGCGGATGGCTGAGCAGGTGCAGGCCGAGGATGAAGCAGATGAAGGCGATGATGTAGAGGACCCGGATGAAGTCCGGGTCCTGGAGTAACGAGGCCATGTACATCAGTCGCGCCTCTTGAACATCTCGAGCATGCGGTCGGTGACCAGGAAGCCGCCGACCACGTTGATGGTGCCGAAGGCGATCGCGATCACAAGGAGGAGCTCGTCGAGGAACCCGGTGGCCTCGCCGATCAGGAGCAGGCCGCCGAGCAGCACGATGCCGTGGATCGCGTTGGTGGCCGACATGAGCGGCGTGTGCAGCGTGTTCGGAACCTTCGAGATGACCTCGAAGCCGACGAACGCGGCGAGCACGACGATGGTCAGCTCGGTAAGCAGGTCCATTTAGGAGACCTCCGCGGGGCCTCCAGCCCCGCGCTCTGAGCTCGAAGCTTCGCCTCCGGCTTCGCTTGACCGGTCCGGCTTCGCCGGCCCTCCCTCGGCCGCGTTGCGGGCGCCCTCGTGCACGATCTCTCCCTCGTGGGTGATGCAGGCGCCCTTGATGATCTCGTCGTCGAAGTCGAGGCTCAGCTCGCCCTCGCCGCCGACCATCAGCTCGAGCAGCGACTGGACGTTGCGGGCATACAGCGAGGAGGCGTGGTCGGCCATCGTCGAGGCGAGGTTCGTCGGGCCGGCGATCGTGACGCCCTCGCGGACGACCGTCTCGCCCGGCTCGGTCAGCTCGCAGTTGCCGCCGGTCTCGGCCGCCAGGTCGACGATCACCGATCCGGGCTTCATGTTCTTGACGGCCTGCGCCGTCACGAGCAGCGGCGCGCGGCGGCCGGGGACCGCGGCGGTCGAGATGACGGCGTCCACCTTGCCGATTTCGATGGCCAGCAGCTCGCGCTGCTTGGTCTGCTCCTCCTCTGTGAGCTGCCGCGCGTAGCCGCCCGCGGCCTCGGCGTCCTCGAGGCCCATGTCGAGCTCGAGGAAACGGGCGCCGAGCGACTCGATCTGCTCCTTCACCGCCGAGCGCACGTCGAAGGCCGAGAGGATCGCGCCGAGCCGGCGCGCGGTGGCGATCGCCTGGAGCCCGGCCACGCCGGCGCCCAGCACGAGCACCTTGGCAGGGCGAACCGTGCCCGCGGCGGTTGTGAGCATCGGAAAGAAGCGCGGCAGCTCCTGGGCGGCGACCAGTGCCGCGCGATAGCCGGCGACGGTCGCCTGCGAGGAGAGCGCGTCCATCGACTGGGCGCGCGTGATCCGCGGGATCGCCTCCATCGCGAAGCTCGTGACCCCGGCCTCGGCAAGTCCGCGTACGGTCTCGTGGGCTGTGAGCGGGGAGAGGAAGCCCACGAGCACCGACCCGCGCGCCAGGCGCCCGACCTCCTCCGTGCTCGGGGGCGCCACCTTGGCCACGACCGGGCCTCCGAAGCCGTCGCCGAGCACCGCCCCGGCCTTCTCGTAGGCGGAATCGACGTGGCTGGCGCTGTCGCCGGCGCCGGCCTCGAGGGTGACCTCGAGGCCCTTCTTCGCCATGCGCTCGACCACCTCGGGCACCAGCGCGACGCGCCGCTCGCCACCTGCCGTTTCCTTGGGTACTGAGACGTTCATGGTGCTCGACCGGTGCCGGGGGCGGGGCATCCTATTCGATCGCGGCGCGGGCCGGGCATGAGGGTACACTCGAGACTGGGCCCGTTTCTTCGGCCCTTGCATGGACGAAAAGACCCTCGAGAAGATCGATCGCGTAGTCGTACGCTTCGCCGGCGACTCCGGTGACGGCATGCAACTCACCGGTAGCCGCTTCACCGACGCCACCGCGATGGTGGGCAACGACCTGGCCACGTTGCCTGACTTCCCGGCCGAGATCCGCGCGCCGGCCGGCACTCCCGCCGGCGTTTCGGCCTTCCAGATCCACTTCGCCTCGCGCGACATCCTCACGCCCGGCGACAACCCCAACGTGCTCGTGGCCATGAACCCGGCCGCGCTCATCACCCAGGTAAAGGCGCTGGAAAAGGGCGGCGTCGTCATCGTCAACGAGGACGGCTTCACCGACAACAATCTGCGCAAGGCCGGCTACACGGCGAACCCGCTGGAGGACGACTCGCTCGACGACTTCCAGCTCTTCCGAGTGCCCATGACCTCGATGACCGTGCGCGCCACGGAGGAGATCGAGGGCATCACCTCGCGCGATGCCGCGCGCTGCAAGAACCTGTTCGCGCTCGGGCTGGTCTCCTGGATGTATGGTCGTCCGACCGAGCCGACGACCGACTGGATCCAGAAGAAGTTCGCGCAGGCGCCGCCGCTGCGTGACGCCAACCTGGCCGCCTTTCGCACGGGCTACAACTTCGGTGAGACCGCCGAGCTGCTCGCGGTCCACTACGAGGTGGACGCCGCGCCGGCGCCGCCCGGCACCTACCGAAACGTCAACGGCACCCAGGCGCTCGCGCTCGGGCTGATCGCGGCGAGCGTCCAGTCCGGCCTTGGGCTCTTCCTGGCCTCCTATCCGATCACCCCGGCCTCCGAGCTGCTGCACGCGCTCTCGCGCCACCGCCGCTTCGGCGTGCACACGGTCCAGGCCGAGGACGAGATCGCCGCGGCGAACATGGCGCTCGGCGCGAGCTTCGCCGGGCGCCTCGGGGTCACGGCCACCAGCGGTCCGGGGATGGACCTGAAGGCTGAGACGATCGGGCTGGCGGTGGCGATGGAGCTGCCGATGGTGATCGTCGACGTCCAGCGCGCCGGGCCGTCCACCGGCATGCCCACCAAGACCGAGGCGGCGGACCTGCTGATGGCGCTCTACGGGCGACACGGCGAGTCGCCGCTGCCGGTGGTGGCCGCCTCCACGCCCGCCGACTGCTTTGACACCGCGATCGAGGCGGTCCGGATCGCCGTGACCCACCGGACGCCGGTGATCCTGCTCTCGGACACCTTCCTGGCCAACTCCTCGGAGCCGTGGCGGCTGCCGGACGTGAGCGCCCTGCCGGCGATCGACCCGAACTTCGCCACCGCGCCCGACCACGACGAGGGCTTCATGCCCTACCTGCGCGACGACAAGCTCGCGCGTCCCTGGGCCGTGCCGGGCACGCCCGGGCTGCGCCACCGCATCGGCGGGCTCGAGAAGGAGGACGTGACCGGCAACATCTCCTACGACACCGAGAACCACGATCACATGACGCGGCTGCGCGCCCGGCGCATCGCGCGCGTGGAGGTACCGGATGTCGAGGTCGACGATCCCGACGGCGACGCCACGCTGCTGGTGCTCGGCTGGGGCTCGACCTACGGCGCGATCGAGGGCGCCGCGCGGCGGCTGCGCCGCGAGCAGGGCCTCGAGCTCGCAACGGCCCACATCAAGCACCTGAATCCGATGCCCGCGAACCTCGGGAGCGCGCTGCGCACCTACGAGCGCGTGCTGGTCCCCGAGATGAACCTGGGGCAGCTCTCCATGCTGCTGCGCTCGGAGTTCCTGATCGACGTCGAGAGCTATACGAAGGTCGACGGCATGCCGATCTTCACGCGCGACGTGATGGAACAGGTGATGGAGCGCCTGACATGAGCGAGCACACCAACGGCGGCGGCTCGCAGCACGCCGTCGAGCTCCCGGTGCTGGCCAAGGCCGACTTCTCCTCCGACCAGGAGACCCGCTGGTGCCCGGGCTGTGGCGACTACGCGATCCTGGCCTCGGTCCAGGGCTTCATGCCCGAGCTGGGCGTTCCCCCGGAGAAGATCGTGTTCGTCACCGGGATCGGCTGCGCAGGGCGCTTTGTCTACTACATGGACACCTACGGGATGCACGGCATCCATGGCCGCGCGCCGGCGCTCGCGACCGGGGTGGCGACCTCGCGGCCGGACCTCTCGGTGTGGGTGGTCTCCGGCGACGGCGACGCGCTTTCGATCGGCGGCAACCACCTGATTCACACCCTGCGCCGCAACGTGCCGCTGAAGATCCTGCTCTTCAACAACCAGATCTACGGGCTCACCAAGGGCCAATACTCGCCCACGAGCGAGGAGGGCAAGGTCACCAAGTCCACTCCCTTCGGCTCGCAGGACCATCCCTTCAACCCGGTCTCGCTCGCGCTCGGCGCGGAGGCGACGTTCGTCGCTCGCACGGTCGACACCGACAAGAAGCACATGGCGCAGACGCTGCGCGCCGCAGCGGCACACGAGGGCACGGCCTTCGTCGAGATCTACCAGAACTGCAACGTCTTCAACGACGGCGCCTTCGACGCCGTGCGGGCGAAGGGCCAGAAGGAGCTCAACCAGATCCGCCTCGAGCACGGCGAGCCGATCCGCTTCGGGCTCGACGGCGAGCGCGGCGTGGCGCGCGGCGCCGACGGCCGGCTCGAACTCGTCGACGTGGCCGACGTCGGGGAGCAGGCCCTCGTGACCCACGACGCCCACCGCCTCGAGCCCGGCCTCGCTTTCGAGCTCGCGCACCTGTCCGCCCGACCGACCGGTCCCACGCCGATTGGCGTGTTTCGCTCGGTCAAGCGCCCTGTCTACGGAGCCGACCTGGCGGAGTCGCTGGAGGAGAACAGGGCCGCCGTGGGGCCCGAGCAGCTCGAGGAGCTGCTGCACTCCGGAGAGACGTGGACGGTCTCCTAGCGAAGGGGGAGGCCGCGGATCACCTCGACCTCGCCACGCTCGAGGCCGGTCTCCCCGACGTGCGCCGCTCGCCGAAGGACGCGGGCGTGGTCGAGCT
This sequence comes from uncultured Thermoleophilaceae bacterium, assembly GCA_963762265.1. Lineage (GTDB taxonomy): Bacteria > Actinomycetota > Thermoleophilia > Solirubrobacterales > Thermoleophilaceae > JACVRW01. The sequence continues at coordinate 199,250 of CAVXKC010000003.1, forward strand.
GGTCGTCCGGCGCCCTGCGGAGAACGAGCGGGAGATCCTGGAGCAGGCCGAGCTGGATGTGGGTGTGGGGCTGGTGGGCGACAATTGGGGCACTCGCGGCAGCAAGGCGACCGAGGATGGCTCGGCACACCCCGACCTGCAGCTGACCGTCATGAACGCTCGCTCCGCCGCGCTCGTGGCAGGTGCCCGTGAGCGCTGGCCGCTCGCCGGGGACCAGCTGTACGTGGATCTGGGGCTCGGCTACGACGACCTGCCGCCGGGGACCCGGCTCGCCGTGGGCTCGGCGGTCATCGAGATCACGGCCGAGCCGCACCGCGGTTGCGGGAAGTTCTCGGCCCGCTTCGGTCTCGACGCCCTGAAGTTCGTCAACTCGGCGGTCGGCCGCGACCTGAACCTGCGCGGAGTGAACGCCAGGATCGTCGAGGGAGGCGTCGTGCGGGCGGGAGATTCGATCCGCAGGGCGCCGGGCTGAGCGCTTCAGGCCGCGAGGTCGAGCACGAGCTCGTCCACGCCGAATCCCGCGTGATGCTGTTCGAGGCGGCGTGTGAGCTTTCGCATCAGGCTGTGGGCGGGCAGGTTGTCGCTCGCCATTGTCGCCGTGAAGCGGCGGATGCCGAGGCGGCGGGCCTCGTCGGCCAGCGACTCGGACAGCGCTGAGCCGACACCGCGGCGGTGCCAGTCGTCTGCGACCACGATCGCCACCTCGGCGGCCTCGGGGTCGTCGTGAAGTCGGACGAAGCGACCGACCGCGATCAGGCGGCGTGCAGGTTGAGAGGGAGCTCGCCCGTAAGCGCTCGGCTCGGCCGAGTGCGCACGGATGTTTTCCTCGGCAACCAGCGCCACATGATCGCGGCCGTCCACTTCTGTGAGGTATCGCAGCTCGCTCCGGCTGAAGCTGCTCTTGGGTGTGAGAAAGCGTCGCTGCACGCTCTCCTTGGAGAGATGCCGCAGCCCGTCCTCCAGCATGCGCTTGTCATCCGCGCGGATCGGCCGGACGAGGATCGAGGCTCCGTCTTGAAGGCGCTTGAGCACGCAATGATCGTGTCGCGCCGGCCCGCTTGCTTGTGTGCGGTTGGTCACGGTTGTGTCTCGCCAAAAAACTGCAGCAATAAGGGGCCCGGGCGGATCGAGGTCACACCCCCTGAGTCACCCCCTTATGGCTGCCGTGCTTCGACCGAGCGCAACAGCCACGCCATCTGCGCCTGGCGCTCGACGACCACCGCGGCGTCGAGGGCGCGCGCGGGCGAGTCGCCCAGGGCCAGCACGCCGTGGCGCCCGAGCAGGACGGCGCCGCGGTCGTCGAGTGCGCGCACCGCTTCCCGGGCGATCTCATCCGAGCCGGTGGGCGCGTAGCGAGCGGTGAGCACGGGCCCGCCGACGGCCAGCTCGAGCTCTTCGGTCTGAGTGTCGAGCGGCTCGTCCAGGAAGCTCCACGCGGTGGCGTGGACGCTGTGGGTGTGGATCAGGGCGCCGGCGTCGGGACGCGCGGCGTAAACGGCCAGGTGCACGCGCCGCTCGCTCGAGGGCTCGCGCCGGCCGGCGACCACGGTCCCATCGAGGGCGAGGGTCACGAGGTCGTCCTCAGTCGTGTCCGAGTAGGGCAGGCCGCTCGGCGTGATGTGCACCAGCTCGCCCTCGCGGGCGCTGACGTTGCCCGACGAGCCGGCGACCAGGCCGAGCCGCATCATCTCGCGCGCGGCGGCCACGACCTCAGCGCGCGGTGACACGGGCGATCGCCTCTCCGTAGGGCGCCTCGAGCGTCCCCGCCTCGGTGAAGATGGCGCTCACCAGCTCGGCGGGGGTGATGTCGAAGGCGAAGTTCACCGCCGCGATCCCAGCGGCCAGCTCGGACGGGTCGCGCTCCTCGATCGGGATGCCGTCGCCGTCGGGGGTGGCCGGATCGAGCGTCGAGAGGGGGGCCGCGACGTAGAAGGGGATCTCGTGGCGGGCCGCCAGCACGGCCAGCGGGTAGGTGCCGATCTTGTTCGCGACGTCTCCGTTGGCGGCGATCCGGTCGGCCCCCACGACCACGCGGTCGACGAGCCCACGCGCCATCAGGGTCCCGGCGCTCGAGTCGGTTACGAGCCGGTGGGGGATGCCCGCCCGGGCGAGCTCGTAGACCGTCAGGCGCGCGCCCTGGTTGAGCGGGCGCGTCTCGTCCACCCACACCGATTCGAGGCAGCCGCGCTCCCAGGCCGCGTGCAGCACGCCGCCCGCCGTCCCGAAGCCGGCCGTTGCGAGCGCGCCGGCGTTGCAGTGGGTGAGCGCCCGGTCGCCCTCCTCGAAACGGGCCGCGCCCAGCTCCGCGAGCCGGCGGTCGGCCTCGTAGCGCGCCCGGTGGAGCTCGCGCGCGCGGGCGAGCGGATCCTCGGCGGCCAGCGCCTGTTCGACCGCCCAGCCGAGGTCGACGGCCGTCGGGCGGGTCGAGCGAAGCAGCTCGGCGGCGGCCTGCCGGTCGCCGGCCAGCGCGATCCCGTATGCCGCCGCCACCCCGATCGCCGGGGCGCCGCGGACGGCCAGCGTGCGGATGCAGTCCGCCACCTGCTCGGGTTGCTCGCAGCGGATCCAGCGCTCCTCCGCGGGCAGCGCGCGCTGGTCGAGCACCAGCAGGGCGCCGTCCTCGAAACGCAGCGGCTCGACGGTCGTCACGGAGCCGAGCCTACGCGGCGTGGGGCACGAGCACCGCCAGGCGCTCATCGAGGATCTCGAGCTGACGGGCGGGCGAGAAGGCGCGCGGCTCGAAGGTGGCCTGTACCGCCAAGCCGTCGGCGAAGGCGACGAGCTGCGTCGCCTCGAACTCGGCGTCCACCTCCGGGTCGATCTCGCCACGCTCCTGGGCCTCGCGGACCATCTCGGTCGTCAGTGCGCGACAGGCGCGGTAGGCGTCGCGCTGTGCGGCGGCGAGGACCGGCCGAGTGAGCGCGAGGCCGAGGAACGCGAACCACACCCTCACCTCGGCGCGGCGCTCGGCGTCCAGCGGCAGCATCTCGGCCACGAGCGTTCGCAGCGCCGGTCCGTCGCCGCCGCGCCCCTCCTCGAGCGCCGCGGCAATGCGGCGCCCGGAGCGGTCGGCGACGATCTGGAAGGCGAACAGCACCAGCTCCTCCTTGTCGGAGAAGTAGTGGTTGAGCGCGCCGGTGGACCAGCCCGCCTCGGCAGCGACAGCCCGCACCGTGACGGCCTCCAGGCCATCGCGTGACGCCAGGCGCCAGACCGCCGCGGCCAGCTCGGACCTGCGCTGCTCGTGATCCACGATCTTCGGCATGAGCTTGATTGTATACCGAACGTATGATATAAATAAACCCATGGACCTCAAGTGGACACTCGCCATCGCCCTCGAGGCCGGCTTCTGGCTGATGCTGGCCGCGTTCCTTGTGCTGCGCTACCGCTACGGGATGGAGAGCATCACGCGTCTGTTCGTGGTCGGCGTCGTGCTCGACAGCGCCGGAATCGTGGGTCTCGGCGTCTGGGACTTCGCAAGCACGGGCCGGGTGAGCGCGTACACGCTGTTCATCGCCATCCTGATCGCCTACAGCCTGACATCGGGTAGGCAGCACCTCGAGCACCTCGACTCCTGGATGGCGCGCGCGATCAAGCCGAACGCGCGCAGCCGCGCCCGCCGCGCGACAGCCGCCGGCCGGCCCTGCTCAGACTGCCCCTAGCGCACCGAGGCGGCGGCCCGCTCGCGGCACCTGTCCCCCGCGCAATCGGCGAGGTCGGTCAGGATCCGCCGCAACGTCCGCAGGCGCACCCTGAAGCGCGGGTCGGCGCTCAGCGAGTGCAGCTGGGCGGGATCGTGCCTCAGGTCGTAGAGCTCGCGCTGGCCGCCCTCGTAGTCGACGAACAGCCAGCGCGTGGTGCGTACCGCGCGCCAGGCCGGCACCCGGGGCTGTGAACCCTTGGCCCCTTCCTCCTTCTTGCCGCGCCCGCGCGCGCCGTTGCCCCCGGTCTCGTGGAGCAGCGGCCGCAGGCTCCTGAGCCGCGGGTTTCGCGCGAAGGGCAGAAATGAGCGGCCATCGAGCCGCAGGCGGGCTCTGGCCCGCGTCGCGTCGAGGACCGTCGGAGCCAGGTCGACGTTGCCGACCAGGGCCTTCGACGTGCGGTTCCTGGCCAGGTTCGGACCGCGAATCAGCAGCGGCACCTGGGTGGAGGGGTCGTAGGGGAGCATCTTCCCGAGTGGCACCCGGTGCTCGCCCTGCATGAAGCCGTTGTCGGAGGTGAAGATGACGTAGGTGTTGCCGAGCACGCCCTGGCGCGCGAGCTCGCGGACGATCCGCGCCACGCCCTCGTCGACTGCCAGCAGGGACTCCCGGCGCTCGCGCATCCGGCGCTGGATCGCTACGTGATGCGAAGCCCTGAGCGGAGGGTTCCAGCGAGCGAGGAACCAGGGCTTGTCCGAAACATCCTGCTCGTTGTAGCTCGCCGGCCGAGGAAACGGAGCGTCGTGCATGCTTCCGCGGTGGCGGGGGGCCGGACGAACGAGGTGTCCGGTCTGCTTCTGCATGAAGCTCGACTCGTGGTGCGGCGCCACGAAGGCCATCGACAGGAAGAAGGGAGCGTCCTCGGGCGCGTGTCGCCTGATGAACGCGACGCCCTTCCTCGTCAGCACATCGGTCTGGTAGTAGCGCGGGTTCTCGACCAGGGGCCGGCCGTAGGTGCGTGTGCGCTCGTTCTCGTGGATCTTGTACCCCCACATCCGGTAGGTGGAGTGGTCCACCAGGCCGTACCACTCGGTCCAGCCCGGCGGGTGGTCGGCGGACCCCCCGAGCCCGTAGCCGTTGAGGTACTTCCCGACGTGCGCCGTCACGTAGCCGGCCCGGTCGAGCCAGACGGGCAGGTACTCGTCGGTGTCGAGTGCCTGGACGCCGCCGCCGCACTCCGGATAGAGGCAGAGCACGTGGTTGTTGTGCGCGTACTGCCCGGTGAGGTAGGTGGCACGCGACGGACAGCAGAGCGGGTAAGAGACATACGAGCGGGAGAACGTAACGCCGGCGTTGCCGATCAGCCTGCGCGTGCGGGGCATGACCGCCAGGTCGGCGACGGTCTGGTCGTCGGTCATCACGAGCACCACGTTGGGCCCGGGCGGCCCGGCGCCCGGGGCGCTCGGGGTTCCCTCCTGCGCCCCGGCGGGTCCGGTCAGAGCGAGCAGCGCGATCATGGGCGCGAGCAGGCAGGCGAGCCTGGCTCTTGACAGCCCGGGCGGCTCACCGCACGAACCGGCGGAAGATCGCGATCGCCCCCAGGTAGGAGTCCTCGGAGGCGACGTAGACGTTGCGGCCGTCCGGGCTCACCGTCACGGCCACGGCCACGGTCAGGCCGCGTCCCTCCGGGCAGCCGAGCACGCCGGCGCGGATGAAGCACCCGCGCCGGCCGGCGAGCGGCGCCAGCGCTCCGGTTGCCGGGTTGCGCGCGATCACACCCAGCCCGTTGACCTTGGAGGAGACGGTGTAGAGGCTCGCGCCGTCGGGACTGACGGCGACGCTCCAGACCTCGTCGAGCAGGCGACCCGCGCCGCAGCGCCCGCCGGCCCCGAACTGGCTGATGCAGCCCGGCTTTCCCCGAGCCTGGCGCAGCTCGCCCGTGATCCGGTTTCGGCGCACGACGGCCACGGCATCGCTGCCCGACGACGCCACGTAGAGCCAGCGGCCGTCGGGGGCCAGCGCAAGCTCGACGGGGCCGCGCAGATGGCGGCCGGCGGCGCAGCCGCCCGCGCCTCCATTGGAGATGCAGCCCGCCGGCCCGGCCGGCTGCGACAGCCCCCCGGCTCCCATGCGCAGGCTTGCGACGGCCTGGCTGCCCGAGCTTGCAACGAGCACGCTGCGGCCGTCCCGGCTGACGACGACGTCCTCCGGCGAGCGCAGCGCTCGCGCGGGGGCGCAACCGTCGAAGCCGGCGCGGCTGATGCAGCCGGCCGTGCCCTCGGCCTGGGTGAGCGTTCCGTCGGCGGCTCGCAGGAGGACCGCGACGGCGCTCGGCGACCGTCTGCTGGCCACAAATACTCGGCTGCCGTCCGAGCTCACGGCCACGGCCACGGGCTCATTCAGCGCGCGGCCGTCGGTGCACCCTCCTTCTGGGAACTGGCTGATGCACCCGGCCGCCCCGCCCAGCTGGCGGAGCGTCCCGGTTCGGCGGTTGCGGGCGAACACCGCGAGCGCGCGGCTGGCGGACGCCGCGACGTAGACGTTGCGCCCATCCGGGCTGACGGCCACCGCGGACGGTCGTCCCAGCGCGCGACCGGCGGCGCAGGTGCCGGCGCGGCCGTGGCTCACGCAGCCGCGCCTGCCCGCGAGCTGGCTCAGGGCGCCGCTCTTTGCGTCGCGCTCGAAGACCGAGACGGCGTGGCTGCCGTAGGCGGCCACGTAGGCGTGGCGCCCGTCGGGACTGATCGCGATGTCCTGCGGGCTCGTGATCGCCCGCCCGCGCGCGCACTGGTTGACGCCGGTTCTGTGAATGCACCCCGTCTTGCCCGACGGCTGAACGAGCCGGCCCGCCGGGCCCTCGGCGGCGGCATACCAGCGGCCGGCGGCGAGGATGAGAAGGGCGAGGACAGCGAGGAAGCCCGCCACCGCGAGGGTCCGACGCCATGGAATCTCGGGGAAGCCGGGCTTCGTTCCAGTCATAAGGCCGACCGCTGAATGTAGCTGATCTCGACCCGGCCGTATGGGATCTACCAGCCGGCCGTGCCCGCACCGCCCTTGAACGGCCCGCCGATGTCCGCCGTGATCCAGCCGCCGTAGAAGCCGCCCTCGTTGGCCTGCACCTGCTCCTCGTCCAGGAAGCAGGCGTCCACGCGCTGCGGGTAGAAGGCCAGATGGTCGCGCAGCGCGGCGAAGGGCGGGATCGGCTCGGGATAGGACCATGCCGCGGCGGGCGCACCGGGCAGCGACCAGTAGCTCGCGTGGCCCTTCCACTCGCAGAAAGTGCGCCGCTCGTGCGCTTCGAGCAGGTCCAGACGAACGTCTTCCGGCGGAAAGTAGATGCCCGGCGCCTGGCTTGTCTCGAGCACGCGCAGCGCGCGGGTCGACTCCGCGACCAGCTCACCCCCGTGCACGACCCGCGCCCGCCGCGTCGAGAGCTCGACGGCGGGCGGGCGCGGATAATCCCAGACGGACTCCATCCGTCCTTATACGGCTGAGAGCTAGCCCTCGACCAGCCCGGACTCCTCCAGGTACTGGCCCGCCACGTCCTTCGGTGTCTGCTTGTCGAGGTCCACACGCGCGTTCAGCTCCTGCATGACCTCGTCCGTCAGGCCCTCGTTGACGCGGCCAACCACCTCGGGGAGGTCAGGTCCGGCCTTCTCGACGATGTCGTCGCGCACGACGAGAGTCGAGTTGTAGGGCGGGAACATGCCCTTGTCGTCCTCGAGCAGGACGAAGCCCTCGCGCTTGTTCTGCGGGTCGGTGGTGAACACGATCGAGACGTCGGCCTGGCCCTTGCTGAGCACCTCGTGGCGCAGGGCGGGGTCGACCGGCACGAACTTCTTGAACTGGAGGCCGTAGACCTCCTGCAGGCCCAGCAGGCAGTCGAGGCGCTGGCGGCACTCGGGCGTGCCGTAGAGGGTCAGGTTCTCCGACTTGCCCTCGAGGTCTGAGATCTTCGCCAGACCCTCCTTGTCCGCGGTCTCCTTGGTCACCGCCACCTCGTTCGAGCTCACGAACGGCGTGGGTGGGAGCGCCGTCAGGTCCTTCTTCGCAAAGCCAGCCTTGGCCTGTTCGTAGGCCTCGTCCTCGTCGCTTGGCAGGGCATCGGCCTTAACGCCGAAGAACGAGGTCAGGGCGGTGCCGGTGTACTCGGGGTAGGCGCTGATGTCGCCCTGCTCGAGCGCCTTGAGCGCCGTCTTCTCGTCGGCGAGGCCGAGCTCGGTCGAGATCTCATAGCCCGCGGCGGCGAGCGCCTGGGCGTAGATCTCACCGAGGATCTTCTGCTCGGTGAAGTTCTTCGACCCGATGGTCATCTTGGTCGCCGCGTTGGCGTCGTTCTTCACGATCGCGGCCGACGCCGCTCCTTCCTCGGCGGTCGTCTCAGAGCCGCCGCCGCCTCCGTCGTCGTCGTCATCGTTGCCGCAACCGGTCACGGCAAAGGCCGTGATCACCAGCGCCAGCAGCATCAGCCAGCGGTACTTGGTCATGTGGAGACCTCCCTCCTCTTGATGGGAACGGCGAAACGGCGCCATCGCGCGCCCGCCTCGAGCTTGAGGCCGCGCGGCGTGACGGCGCGTTGCACCGCCGCGAGCGAGACCTCGGTGACGACGGCAAGGAGCGCCACGACGATCGCCGCCGCAAGCCTTCCCTCGTCGCCGTAGGTGTTGACATTGATGATCGGGTCGCCGAGCGTGATCACGCCCGCGAGGGGAGCGATCGTCGCGGTGGCGACGACGTTGACGGCGGAGATGCGGATGCCGCCGAAGATCAGTGGAAGCGAGAGCGGCAGCTCGACGCGCCGGACGATCTGCGCGCCGGTCATGCCCATGCCGCGGGCCGCGTCGACCGCCTCGGGCTCGACCTGGCGCACGGCCGTGTAGGTGTTCGTCAGGATCGGAGGGATCGCGAGCAGCACGAGGGCCAGCGTGAGGTTTGTGAAGCCGACCCCGATGTAGGCGACGAAGAACGCGATCAGCGCGAGGCTGGGGACCGCGCGCCCGGCGTTGGAGGCGTTGATGGCCAGGAAGCCGCCCTTGCCGACGTGCCCGAGCCAGAGGCCGAGCGGGATCGAGATGGCGCACGCGATCAGCATCGACACGACCGACAGCTTCAGGTGCTCGCTCATGAGCTCCCACAGCTCGCCCAGCCCGCCGACCTGGGAGCCACCGGCCGGCGACTCGTGCTCGCTGAAGATGAAGTTGACCGCGTCGCCGAACTGGCCGAGGAACGCAAGCGTCGTGTTCACTTGGCCGCCACCGCGCGGGTCCAGGGCGTGATCGCCCGCTGGACGAGCAGGATCAGGCCGTCGAGCACCACGGCCAGCAGCACGGCGAGCCCGCCGGCCACGACCACGTTCGACTTGAAGGTGATGTCCGCGAAGATCTGCTCGCCGAGCCCGCCGGCGCCGGCGAAGAAGACGAGCGTGGCCAGCCCGACCGTGGTGGTCGCCGCGATGCGAAGGCCGGCCATGATCTCGGGCAGGGCAAGGGGAATCTCCACGCGCCAGAGCAGTTGGCGGTCGGTCAGCCCCATCCCGCGGCCGGCATCCTTGGTCTCCTCGGGCACGTTGTCGAGCCCTGTCAGGACGTTCCGGAAGATGATCAGCAGCACGTAGGCGACCAGGGCGATCAGGGCGGTGTCGGTGCCGCGCCCCGTGAGCGGCAACAGCAGGAAGAAGGCCGCGATGCTGGGGATGGTGTAGAGGATCCCCGTGACCTGGGTGACCGGGTTGATCAGCCAGCGCCGGCGGTAGGCGATCAGCGCGAGCGTGAACGAGATCGCGAAGCCGATCACCAGCGTCGCCAGCGTCAGGACAACGTGCTCGAGGAACGGGTCCACGTAGCGGTCGTAGTTGTCGATGATCCAGTCGGGGCAGAAGCCGTTGTTGGCCTCGCAGGTGTCCGTGCGGTCGCGGATCTCGACCTGGGCGAGGAGGGCGCTCATGCCGCGGCGTCCGCTCCGCTCGGCACTTGCTCGGGGTCGGTCCGCAGCGCGTGCGCGAGCATCTCGATCGAGAGCACCCCGCAGACCTCGCCGCGGTGGTTGACCACGGGCCCGTACTGGGCCTCCTCCTCGAGCAGGTGGGAGAGCGCGTCGCGCAGGATGTCGTCGAGCTCGAGCACCGGGTTGGCCGCCGAGCGCAGCTCCTCCTCCACGCGCTCGCCCTGGAGCCCCTTCTCGGACAGCCAGCCGAGCGGGCGGCCGGCCTCGTCGATCAGCAGCGAATAGGGGACCTCGCTGTCGACCGACTTGGCGCGCGCCTCGGCGACGGGCTCCCCGACCCGCACGAGCGGCGCCTTCCAGAGATCGACGTCGCGCACGCGCTGGAGGGCGAGCCGCTTGAGCGCGCGATCGGCGCCCACGAAGTCCTCCACGAACTTGCCGTTGGGGAACATGAGCAGCTCCGCCGGCGGGGCGTACTGCGCGAGCTTGCCGCCCTGCTGCAGCACCGCGATGTGATCGCCCATCTTGATGGCCTCGTCGATGTCGTGGGTGACGAAGACGATCGTCTTGCGGATCTCCTGCTGGAGGCGCAGGAACTCGTTCTGGAGCCGCTCGCGGTTGATCGGGTCGATTGCTCCAAACGGCTCGTCCATCAGCATCAGCGGCGGGTCGACCGCCAGCGCCCGTGCCACGCCGACGCGCTGACGCTGGCCGCCCGAGAGCTGGGCGGGAAAGCGGTCGCGCGTCTCGTGCGGGTCGAGGCTGACCAGCTCGAGCAGCTCGTCGACTCGCGCACGGATGCGGGCCTTGTCCCAGCCCAGCAGCCGCGGGACGGTGGCGATGTTGTCGGCCACGCTCAGGTGCGGGAAGAGGCCGATCTGCTGGATGGCGTAGCCGATGTCGCGGCGCAGCTCGGCCGGCTGGCGCTCCTTGACGCTGCGGCCGTCGAGCAGGATGTCGCCTTCGGTGATGTCGATCATGCGGTTGACCATCCGCATGGCCGTCGTCTTGCCACAGCCGGAGGGACCGACGAGCACACAGATCTCGCCGGCCGGCAGCTCGAGCGACAGGCGGTTGACGGCGGGCTCGTCCTGGCCCGGATAGCGCTTGGTCGCCTCCCGAAATTCAAGGGTGGCGGCTGGCGGGCGTGACGACGGCCCCGGCGGCTGGGCGGAGTCTGAATTATTCACGGGTGGGGGTTCCCGGAGGAAGTCGGGATCCTACCCAGGCGCGGCAGTGGGCCCGCGCCTGATTAGCGAACGCCTAACAGTTCAGCCGGCGGCCGGGCGGCGGTCGCCGCTGCCGCGCGAGGCCCTGATGTCCGCGTCGGCCAGTCGCGCGAGCTCGCGGCGCAGGTCCTCGCGAAGCTCGCGCACCTCCTCCGCGCCGACGTCTGAGCTCGCCTCCGCCGTCTCGACAAGCGCGGCGGCGAGCGTCTCGTTGGCCGCGCGCAGGTCCTTCTCGGCCGCCCCGCGGTCCGGTGCGCCGCGTAGCTCGAGCGCCTTTTGCTTGAGGTCCTCGGCGAGCATCTCGATCTGCTGGCGGTCGGGCTCGGGGAGAAGCTGCCAGCGGCCGTACATCGAACGCGCCACGCGGATGCCGAGCGCGGCTGTGGCGGCGGCGCCGCCGATCAGGAGCTTGGCCGAAGGCATCCACCCGCCATCGTGGCGGTCGCGGTGGACGGAAGCGAGGCGGTTTGCGTCTACAGCACGGCGGCCGCGAGCTTGTCGACCTGATCGGGATCCGAGGAGGCCGGGAACATGATCAGCTCGTCGCAGCCCTGTTGCTCGAAGCCCTTGACGCGCTCCCTGACCTCGTCGACGCCCTTGGCGGTGCCCGCCACGACCATGTCTGCGTACTGCTCCAGGAACGAGTAGTAGTCGCCGATCGTGGAGCGCGTCTGAGCCTCGGGATCGTCGTCGAGCGAAAAATAGGTGAGTGACATCGCCCGCGGGGTCTCCTTGCGGCCGGCGTCGCGGAAGGCGGCCTCGAGCTTGGCGCGAGCCTCGCCGAACCTCTCGGGCGGTCCGCCACCCATCATCCAGCCGTCGCCGTACTTGGCGGCGCGCCGGAAGGCGGCATCGGCCTGGCCGCCGACGATGATCGGCGGCGGGTTGGCGGACACGTCGGGCCCGACGCCGCCGGCGTGACCGACCTCCTCGCCGGCCCACAGGCGCTTGATCAGGTCGAGCATCTCGTCGAGGCGCTTGCCGCGCCCCTTGGTCGACACCCCGAACGGCTCGTGGTCGTCGTCGCGCCCCCCGGGCGCCGTCCCGAGCACGAAGCGCCCGCCCGAGAGGACGTGGATCGTCGCGCCCTGCTTGGCGATCACGGCCGCGCTTTCGCGCGGAGGAGCGAGCAGGATCGAGGTGGTCAGCTCGATGCGCTCGGTCACCGCCGCCGCCGCGCTGAGGCCGGCCAGGGAGTCCCAGTTGGGGTACACGAGCCGGTCGATCGTGCCGAGGCATCGAGAATCCCGCCTCGTCCGCCCGCTTCGACCAGTCGATCACCTGGGCCCGGGTGACGCCGGGGATCGTGGTGGGCAGTCCGATTCCGATCTTCATGCGCTCCGTTTCCTCTCGTAACCTCGGCGTGTGACGCTAGAGGATCTACCCGGGTGGGCCTTGGAGTTGATCGGAAGCGCGCGCGTCGCGAGGCTCGGGTTGCTCGACGAGGACGACCTGCCGCGCGTTCTGCCGGTCACCTTCGCCGCTCACAACGGCGCGATCTGGACGGCGATCGACCAGAAGCCGAAGTCGGCGGCCGAGCCGGCACGGGTGCGCCGTCTGCGCCGGCGCCCGGAGGCGGCGCTGCTTGTCGACGTCTACGACGACGACTGGTCGCGGCTCGCATGGGTCGAGCTGCGCGGGAGCGTGGCTGTGCTCTCTGCGGAGGACGCCCCAGAGGCGCTCCGGGTCCTGGTCGCCAGGTACGAGCAATACCGAGCCGACCCGCCGCCCGGGCCGCTGCTGCGCCTGACACCCGAGCGGTTTTCGTGCTGGCGCTATCTCGACCGGAGCTAGTGCGCCTCCCGCTCGACGGGAAGCCCCCGGCGCGACCATTCGCTCCACGACCCGGGATACAGGCGCGCCTCGATGCCCGCGGCCTCCGCGGCGAGCAGCAGCGTGGATGCAGTGACGCCCGAGCCGCAGTAGGCCACGAACGGGGTTTCTCCAAGCCGCTCGCGCAACTCCGCCGGGGATGGAAGGCGCCCGTCGGGCGCGAGCTCGGCGAATGGGACGTTGTGCGCTCCGGGGATGTGGCCGGCCATCGGGTCCATGGGCTCGGCGTCGCCCCGGAAGCGCTCGCGGGCACGCGCGTCGAGCAGGCGCGGCGCCTCGGCCTGTAGCTCCTCGGCCGTGACGGTGTCCCCGTGGCGGGCTCGCGCGGTGAACCCGCCCGGTGCGAGCGGCTGCTCGGTGCCGGCCTGCAGCGGTGAGGCTCGGCGGCACCACTCCCGCAGGCCGCCGTCGAGCACGGCCACGGCGTCGTGGCCGAAGTGGCGCAGCAGCCACCAGAGCCGGGCGGCGCCGCCCTCGCCCGCCTCGTCGTAGGCGACCACGCGCGAGTCCTTGTCTATTCCCGCTCGGCGCGCCGAGGCCTCGAACGCGCGGGCATCCGGCAGCGGATGGCGGCCTCCGGTGGCGCCGCCGTCGCGCAGCGCGCCGGATAGGTCGCGGCCGAGGTCGAGAAAGGCGGCGCCCGGCACGTGGCCCTCGAGCCAGCCGCGGCGACCCGCCGCGGGGTCGGTCAGCGTGAAGCGGCAGTCGACCACGACCAGGTCCCGCCCGCCCAGATGCGAGCCCAGCCAGTCCACGGTCACCAGTGGGCCGAACGGTTCGCTCACGAGCCGCGAGCGTAGACGCCGCGCGCGCCGGCCGCCGGGCGCCCTCGCCTGCCTACGCCGCGCGTGGCAGGCGCGCGACCCGCGCGGGCGGAGCCGGGCCGCGGCGCGCCTCCGCGCGGCGGAAGCTTTCCAGCGACGTCGCGACGGCTCGCCAGGCGGCCGCGCTGAGCGACATTCCGCAGTGGCTTGCATCCACCTCGACGTGCTCGTCAGCCGATGGATCCAGGCACGCGCGCCAGTCGACGATTCCGTCACTGCGCGAATAGACGGACACGAAGCCGACGTCGGCGGGGAGGGGCCCGGCAAGTTGCTCCCAGAAGCCGGCACAGCAGTCGCCCTCGAGGCAGGAGCGCTTGAAGAGTCCCGGCGCGCCGAGCGTGCCGAGCCGTCCGACGGCCTCGACCTGCAGCCTCACCAGTGGATGGATCGCCAGCGGCTCGACGTGCGGCGAGCCCAGCGTGACGATCCCGCAGACCAGATCGGGGCGGCGGTGCGCGAGCGCCTTGGCGAGCCCTCCGCCTCTGCTCTGACCGACGATCGCGGCGCGCCTGCCCTGTTCTGAGACGATCGGGTCGAGCCGCTCCTCGAGGCGCCCCAACAGGGCGTCGGCGCAGTCGACGTTGGCGCGGATGCCCGCCCTCGTGGGCCGGTAGTTGGCGCGTTTTAGCCAGTTGGCCATCACGCTGAGCGATCCGTCGCCCGCCAGGAAGCCGGGTATCAGCAGCACGGGCCGGCCGCGACCGTCGTTGAGGCCCACGCCTCTGAAGATCGGATCGCGCAGCAGAGCGGCGGCCTCGAGCCCAAAACGAGCCTCCCGCCAGATCGGCGGCCGGGCGCTGCGCGGTGTGGAAGCGGATCCCGTCAAGACGCGGCCTCTGCACCCTATTCATCGGCCTGGACGCGACCGTTTCGAGTGGCGCAAGTAGATTCCCCGCGGATGAAGGCGGTAACCGTCCAGGACGGCAGTCTTGTGGTCGAGGAGCGCTCCGACCCGGAGCCCGGCCACGGCGAGGTCCTCGTCCTCGTCCGGGGCGCCGGTATCAACGGCGCCGACATGCTCCAGCGCAAGGGCGCCTACCCTGCGCCGCCCGGCTCGCCGCCTGACATCCCCGGGCTCGAGCTGGCGGGAGAGGTCGTGTCGACCGGCCCCGGCGCCGCCCGGTTTTCCGAACGCGATCGGGTGATGGCAGTGGTGGGCGGCGGAGCTCAGGCGGAGCTCGCGGTGGTGCACGAGCGCGCCGCCATGCCGGTCCCGGAGGGGCTCGACTGGCCGCAGGCGGGTGGCTTGCCCGAGGTCTTTACGACCGCGCACGACGCGATCTTCACCCAGGCCGGGCTGCGCTCCGGCGAGCATCTACTCGTGCATGGCGCGGCCGGCGGGGTGGGCACAGCCGCCGTCCAGCTCGGTCGTGAGGCGGGGGCGCGGGTCACCGCGACCGTCCGCCGTGAGGAGCATCGCGGCGAGGTCGGCAAGCTTGGAGCCACGGCGGTCGCCCCGGATGGCTTCGGCGAGCACGGGCCCTACGACGTGATCCTGGAGCTCGTGGGCGCCGCCAACCTCGCGGAGAACCTCAACTCGCTCGCCCTGGGCGGGCGCATCGCGGTGATCGGCGTTGGAGGAAGCGGCCCGGTCGCGGAGATCAACCTGCTGGCCGTGATGCAGAAGCGAGCCCGGATCCACGGCTCCACGCTGCGCGCCCGCCCGCTGGAGGAGAAGGCCGCGTGCGCGCGGTTGCTGGAGAAGCAGGTGCTTCCGCACTTCGAGACCGGCGCCCTGACGGTGCCGGTCGCCGCGCGCTTCGGCCTCGACGAGGCCGAGGCGGCCTACGAGCGCTTCGCGGCCGGCGGCAAGCTCGGGAAGATCGTGTTGGTTCCGTAGCCGCCATGGCCGACCGAGCCAGCTGGAGAGCAGAGTCGCTGGGTCCCGCGAGGGTCTTGGACCTGGGCGGCGGCAGGCGCATCCGCGCGCACGTGACCGGCGAGGGGCCGCCGATCGTGTTCGTCCACGGCGCGCTCGTCAACGCGAACCTGTGGCGCAAGGTGGTCCCGCGCCTCGACGGCTTCACCCGCGTGACGCTCGATCTGCCGCTGGGCTCCCACCTCGAGGCCATGCCAAAGGGGGCCGACCTGCGCGTGCCCGCCCTGGCGAACCTGATCGCGGACGCGCTCGAGGCGCTCGAGTTCGACTGCGTGACGCTCGTCGGCAGCGACACCGGGGGCGGTCTCAGCCAGGTCGTTGCGGTCACACGGCCCGAGCGGATCGGCGCGCTCGTGCTCACCTCGTGCGACGCGTTCGAGAACTTCCCGCCGCGCTTCTTTCGCATCGTGCTCGCGCCGGCGGCCATTCCCGGGGCGATCCCGCTTGCATTTGGGGGCCTGCGACTGCGTGCGCTGCGGCGGCTGCCGATCGCCTACGGCTGGCTTACGAACAAGCCCATCGATCCGGAGGCCGACGACTCCTATGTGCTGCCCGCGCTCAGCCGGGGGGCGATCCGCCGCGACCTGCGGCGCGTGCTGGCGGGCCTCGACCCCAAGTACACGATCGACGCGGCGCTGAAGCTCACCAAGTGGGACCGCCCCGCCCTCATCGCGTGGTCCGCGAACGACCGCTTCTTTCCGCCCGCACACGGCGAGCGGCTGGCCAAGCTGATCCCGGGCGCGCGCTTCGAGCTGATCGAGAACGCGCGAACGTTCTCGGCCGAGGACCAGCCGGAGCGCCTGGCCGGTCTCATCGAGGCCTTCGCGCGGGAGCGTTCGGCCTCTGCGCGGTAAAGGGCCAAGCGGGGTCTGCCGACAGGACCATTAGGCATGACCCCTGATGCCAACCCCTTGAACGTCGTCGTAGTCGATGACCACGTGGCGCTTCGCCGCGGCGTGGAGCTGCTGCTCCGCCGCCACGGTCACCACGTCGTGGGAACGGCCGACGACGCGGAGTCCGCCGAGGCGCTGATCCTGCGCCGGCGCCCCGACATCGCCCTGATCGACCTCGCCCTGCCCGGCGAGAGCGGGGCGGACCTCACCCGCCGGCTGTTGGCCGAGCACCCGGCGATGCGAATCGTGCTCTACACCGGAACCGCCGACGAGCGGCACCTGCTCGACGGGCTCGACGCAGGCGCGGCGGGCTTCGCGCTGAAGAGCGGCACTCCCGAGGAGCTCGAGGAGGCGATCCGAACGGTTGCGGCCGGAGGCGAGTGGCTCGATCCGCGCGTCAAGTCGCTGCTTTCGCTCTCCAACGGAAATGGCCATGTCCGCCTGCTCTCCCCGCGCGAGCGCGAGATCCTGCTGCTGCTGAGCAGGGGCCTGTCCGGCGAGGGTGCGGCCAAGCAGCTCTACCTCTCCTCGGAGACGGTGCGCACGCACGTGCGCAACGCGATGACGAAGCTCGGCGCATCGACGCGAGTGCACGCGGTGGCGCTCGCACTCAAGCGCGGCGAGATACCGGCAAGCTAGCGGGCCGCGCCCATCGCGCTCGCGCACTCGCCGATGCGGGTGCCTTAGGTTCTTGTTCTATAGCCCCCACAACCTCAGGCACCCCTCGGCCCTGACCCCGGCGGCGCTCAGCCGAGGCGCTCCACCAGCATCGCCTGGCCCTGCCCGCCGGCCACGCACATCGTCTCGAGCCCGATCGTCTTGTCGTCGGCCTCGAGGCCGTTCAGCAGCGTGGTCATGATGCGTGCGCCGGTCATCCCGAAGGGGTGGCCGAGGGCGATAGCGCCACCGTGGGGGTTCATCTTCTCGAGCGGGATGCCGCACACGTCCATGATCGGGATGACCTGGGCTGCGAAGGCCTCGTTGAGCTCGACCGTGTCGACGTCCTCGATCGACATGCCGGCGCGGTCGAGCACCTTGCCGATCGCCCCGATCGGCGCGACGCCCATGTACTCGGGTTCGATTGCGGCCGTGGCGGAGGTGATGATCCGCGCGCGCGGCGTCAGTCCCAGCTCGTCCGCCTTCGAGTCGGACATGACGAGCACCGCTGCCGCGCCGTCGTTGAGCGGACACGAGTTGCCCGCCGTGACCGTGCCGTCCTCCTTGAAGACGGGGTCGAGCTGGGCGAGCTTCTCGAGTGTCGAGCTCGCTCGCGGGACCGTCGTCCTTGGCGACCGCGGTGCCGTCCGGCAGCGTGACCGGAACGATCTCGCGGTCGAAGTAGCCGTTGTCCTGGGACTGCACGGCCAGCTCCTGGGAGCGCTGGGCGTACTTGTCCATGTCCGCGCGGCTGACTTCGTAGCGCTCGGCCACGTTCTCGGCGGTCAGGCCCATCGAGATGTAGGCGTCTGGATCGCCGTTTCTTCCCTGCAGCCTCTCGTTCTGATCCTGCGGGCGCGCTCCTTCGACGGCCTCGCTGTAGCGCGACACCCACTCGACCCCTGCGGCGATGTAGGCGTCACCCTGGCCGGCGACGACGGCGTTGGCCGCCTGGCGGATCGACTCGAGGCTCGACGCGCAGTAGCGCGAGATGGTCGTCCCGTTGGTGGTGAGCGGAAGTCGCTCGGAGAGCAGGGCGATGATCCGGCCGAGGTTGAAGGCCTGGAGTCCCTGCGGCAGGCCGACCCCGCAGTAGACCTCCTCTATCAGGGCGGGATCGACGCCGGGGTTTTGCTCGAGAAGGGCGTCTACGACGAACGCGCCCATCTCGTCCGGGCGCAGCTGGGCAAGCGAGCCCTTGAAGGCGCGGCCGATGGGTGTTCGAATGGCGTCGATGATGACTGCTTCAGGCATGGCTGCGGAGGCTAGCGAGCGCCCGGCCCTGCTACCGCGGCGGCATCCGCAATGCGCCGTCGAGCCGGATTACCTCGCCGTTCAGCATCGGGTTCTCGGCGATGTGGCAGGCCAGCCGCGCGTACTCCGCGGGGTGCCCGAGGCGCGACGGGAACGGGATCTGAGCGCCGAGCGCCTGGCGCGCCTCCTCGGGCAGCCCGGCAAGCAGGGGCGTGTCGAACAGGCCCGGCGCGATCGTGCAGACGCGGATGCCTAGCCGCGCCAGGTCCCGCGCCGCGGGGAGGGTCAGACCCACCACGCCGCCCTTCGACGCCGCGTAGGCGGTCTGGCCGATCTGGCCCTCGAAGGCAGCGATCGACGCGGTCATCACGACGGCGCCGCGCTCGCCCTGATCGTCGGGCTCGTTCTCGGCCATGGCCGCAGCCGCGAGCCGCAGCACGTTGAAGGTGCCGATCAGGTTGACGCGCACAACGGTCTCGAAGGGCCCGAGCGCGGCCGGGCCGTCGCGCTTGACCGTTCGCTCGGCCCAGCCGATGCCCGCGCAGGAGACCGCGAGGCTCAGCCCGTCAGCCGCCGCGACCGCGGCCCGGACCTGTTCCTCGTCGGTCACGTCGGCCAAGACGAAGCCGCCGCCCAGCTCGCTCGCCAGCGCCTCGCCCTTCTCCTCGTTCAGGTCGGCGACGGTCACGCGGGCGCCCCGGCCGGCGAGCTCGCGCGCGGTCGCTTCGCCGAGCCCGGAGGCTCCGCCGGTCACGAGCGCGCCGATCCCGTTCAGGTCCATGCGGCGAGTCAGCCTATCCGGGGACGCTTGCGGCCTTGCGCGAGGCGCCCGCGACGCGCGGGCGCTCCCGGTGCACCGCCACCCCGACGACGACCAGCGCGACGCCGAGCAGCTCCGCCACGGACGGGATCTGCGCGAGCACGACGATGCCGATGACGGTCGCCGTGGCGGGCAGCAGCGAGACCATCAGCGCGTAGGTCGAGCGCGGCCAGGCGGCGTCATCGCGAGCTGGTCGCCGACGTACGGGATCACCGAGGACGAGATCGCCGACGCCGATCCCGGCCGCCAGCGCCACCGGGTCGCCGAACGCCGGCAGCGCCGCCCAGCCGGCCAGCGGCGTGACCACCACGGCGCGCGATGAGCATCGAGGCGGCCAGGCCGTCGATGCCGCTCAGCTCGCTCGAGTCGCGCGACCCGGTGCGCGAGCACGATGTAGAGCGCGAACAGCACCGCGTTGGCGAAGGCGAAGCGCGACGCCCAGCGGCTCGCCCGTCGAGCTGCACCCCGGTGAGCAGGTAGACGCCCGGGACCGCCAGCGCGAGCGCGGCGACGTTGCGCGCGCGTGCGCGCGCCGAGCGCCGCCAGCACGATGACCGGCAGGAACTCGATCGCCGCCACGGTGCCCAGCGGCAGGCGGTCGATGGCCAGGTAGAAGCAGCAGTTCATCACCGCGAGCACCACGCCCCAGGCGACCAGCAGCCGGCGGCGGGGCGCGGCGTCGCGCAGACCCGCCAGGGCCGCCGCCACAGCGGCGAAGACGAGCGCCGCGGCGGCGATCCGCAGCCACGCCACGCCCAGCACCTCGACGCGGGCGAACAGCAGCACGGCGAACGCCGGGCCGAGGTAGTGGAAGACGGCGCTGACGACGAAGTAGAGATGTGGCGGGCACGCGATCGCATGCGACTCGCAACGTTCGCGGCGCTGAGCGAGTAGGCTCCAGGCACAATCGACAGGTAAATCGACATCTATGCCTTCGAATCAACGGCAGAACCGCGCTCGACGACACGAACCTCCGCCTCCTGGACGAGCTGCAGGCCGACGCCCGCCTCACGCTGGCCGAGCTCGGCCGCCGGGTCGGCCTCTCGGCGCCCGCGGTCGCCGAGCGGCTGCAGCGCCTCGAGGAGGCCGGCGTCATCACCGGCTACCGCGCCGCCGTCGATCCGCGGGCGGTCGGCTACTCGCTCAGCGCCGTCCTGCGCATCCGCCCGGCCCCGCGCGAGCTCACGCAGGTCGCCGAGCTCGCCCAGCGCACGCCCGGAGGTGGTCGAGTGCCATCGCATCACCGGCGACGACTGCTACTTCATGACGCTCTACGTCCGCGACGTCGAGCACCTGGAGGAGCTGATCGACCGCTTCGCGCCCTACGGGCAGACGACCACGTCGATCGTGCAGTCCTCGCCGGTGCCCCAGCGCGGCCTCCCGCTCCGCCCTGTGTAGCCCCTACTCGGAGACGCGTTCGACCAGGAAGGAGATGCGCACGAGCGCGCGCCACTCGTCGAGGTTGTCGCCGCGCAGACCGGTTGACACCACGTCCACGGCCTTGATGTTGCGCAGCGACTGACACGGGCATCGTCCAGCGCTGCCTTGACCGCTCCGTCCGAGCTCTCGGGCGAGCTGCCCACCACCTCGATGATCTTCGTGACCGCCACTGAGGTCCTCCTATGAGTCGGGGATTGCGACGAGCCTATCCCGCGCGTGTACGGTCTGGGCCGGATGGAGGCCTCGAGCGCTGAGCGGAGGAGGGACTATCTCGACTTCTCGCGCCTGTACGCCCGGCGAGTACCTCGGGATGGGCGCCGCCGTCGTGCTGCTCGTCTCGCTCTGGCTGCCGTGGTTCACGCACGAGCGCGGACAACCCGAATTCGCGGCTCGTCGGGCGCCAGCGGCGGCGACAGCGCCAGCGCCTGGGCGGTGTTCTCCACCCTCGACTGGCTGCTGGTGCTCGCGTGCCTGGCCCCCTTCATCCTCTCGTGGATCGTCGCCCGCGGGCACAAGCTGACCTGGAAGCCCGGCGAGGTGACGATGGTCGTCGGCATCACGGCCTTCGTGCTGATCCTCTGCAACGGGATCATCCTCGGCCGGCCCGGCGACTGCGGTCGACATCGGCCTGGGCATCGGCTACTTCGTCGCGTTGATCGCCTCGGCCGGGATGCTCGTCGGCGGGCTACCTGCGCCAGGCCTTCTACACCAGCGCGCGCAAGCCTCCCGGCGTCATATAGCGTCCGGCTCATGGGGGTGAGCCCGCGACCGCAACCTGGCAATGGAGCTCGTGCGAACGACCGAGTACGCGGCGCTGGCCTGCGCGCGCTGGATCGGCCGCGGCGACAAGGAGGGAGCGGACGGCGCCGCCGTGGATGCGATGCGCCTGCTGCTCGACACGGTCTCGATGGACGGCGTGGTCGTGATCGGCGAGGGCGAGAAGGACGAGGCGCCGATGCTCTACAACGGCGAGCACATCGGCGACGGCATCGCCGCCCGAGGTGGACATCGCGGTCGACCCGCTCGAGGGGACGGAGCTGTGCGCGAAGGGCCTGCCGAACGCGATCGCCACGATCGCCCTGTCGGAGCGCGGCACGATGTTCGATCCCGGCCCGTGCGTCTACATGCTGAAGATGGCCACCTCGCGCGACATGGCCGCACCTGCTCGACCTCGACCGGCCGCTCGGCGAGACGCTCCAGCTGATGGCCAAGGAGAAGGGCGTGTCGGTCGGCGACGTCGTGGTGATCATGCTCGACCGCCCGCGCCACGACGACGCGATGGAGGAGATCCGCGCGACGGGCGCGCGCATCCGGCTGATCCCGCACGGCGACGTGTCGGCCGCGCTGGTGGCGGTGACCGAGGGCTCGCCCGGTGGACCTGCTGTACGGCATCGGCGGCACGCCCGGAGGGCGTGCTGGCCGCCGCGGCGATCAAGTGCACCGGCGGGCAGATCCTCGGGACGGCTGTGGCCGCGCTCGGACGAGGAGCGCAGCGCCGCGCTCGAGGCCGGCTACGACCTCGACGAGGTGCTCGACCGCGACCGGCTGGTGTCGGGCAAGGACGTGTTCTTCGCCGCCACCGGCGTGACCGACGGCGAGATGCTCGAGGGCGTCCACTTCATCGGCCCCGAGGGCGCCACGACCGAGTCGATCTCGATGCGCGCGCGCTCGGGGACGGTCCGCACGATCACGGCTCGCCACGACCGCTCGAAGCTGCGGGAGATCGTGGGAGAGAAGCTGGGCTGACCACAAGCCGCCCGGTCACCGAGGGCTGAAGCTCGAGGTTGGCCAGCGAGCGCAGGAACGCGTTCGTGACGATCACGTGGATGCGCAGCTGGGTCTGGTTGTAGATCCAGCGCCCGATCCGCGCGGCGATCACCGGGTAGAAGTTCACCACCTCCGAGGTGACCGTCGCCGTGATCCATTCTGAGCGGTCGGTCGGCGGCGAGCGGCGCACCGTGACGCGCAGGTAGCCGCGGCCGCGTCCGTTGGCGGCCACGAGCAGTCCCTCGTCGATCGGCCAGGTCACCGACCCGCAGTCGATCTCGGTCTCGTACTCGGGCGCGCGGAAGCGCAGCAGCACGAACGGGCGCGTGAGCAGCACCACCTCGCGCGAGGTGTCGGTGTAGAGCACGCGCAGGAGACCGAGCGAGATCCGCGTGAGGAAGTGCCAGTAGGTGCGCGCGAGGCGCTCGAGGTACTCGGCCGACCAGACCCGGTCGAGCTCGGCGCGCGGCAGCGTCACCTCGGCCGCCTGCTTCGAGCCGATGCTGCCGTCCGGTCGCGTACTCGGACTGCGGCTCGCACGAGCTTCACCCGCGCCCGGGCACGCCGGCGGCGCGCGATCAGCCGCCGCGGGTCGCGCCGCCTCACAGCAGCTCGACCTCGACGCGCGCGCCGGCCCGAAGCTCGCCGTCGCCCGCGGGCGACCAGCGCCAGCCCGTCGCGCGCCGAGCATCGAGGTCAGCACGTGCGAGCCCTGGGCGCCGGTGGTGACCGCGTGCCAGCCATCGTCGCCGGCGCTCGAGACTGACCCGGACGGCGTGCTCGCGACGGGGTTGTTGCCGCACGTCTCCTCGAGTACGGCGTGCACTCGGCGTGGCCTCGCGTGGTCGGCGCCCTGGAGCGCGGCGAGCGCCGGGCGCACGAACAGCACGAACGTGACCATCGCCGACACCGGGTTGCCGGGCAGCCCGAAGACGAGCGTCTGCGCCGCGCGTGCCGAACCAGGTCGGCTTGCCGGGACGCAGGCGCACCCCCCAGAAGCGCTCCTCCACGCCGAGCTCGCCGGAGCGCCGGCTTGACGTGGTCGTGCGGCCCGACCGACACGCCGCCCGACACGCAGACGACGTCCGCGGCGTCGAGCGCCCCCGCGAACGCGCGCGCGAGTGGACTCGGCGCTGTCGGCGACGGTCTCGCGCGCGGTCAGCTCGGCGCCCGCGCGCTCCACCAGCGCGCTCAGCGACGAAGGCGTTCGAGCTGTAGATCCGGCCGGGCCCGAGCTGCTCGCCCGGCTCCACGAGCTCGTCGCCGGTCACGAGCACGCGCCACGCGCGGACGCCGCGCGCAGGCAAGCCGGCCACGTCCCACCGACGCGGCCACGCCGAGCTCGGCCGGCCCGAGTCACGGTGCCGCGCCGCAGAACGGGGTCGCCGGCGCGCACGTCCTCGCCGGCGCGTCGCACGTTGTCGCCGGCCTCGGACGCCTCCACGCGCACGCCGGTCGCCGTCGCGCTCGGTGCGCTCGACCGGCACCACCGCCGTCGGCCCCGGCGGGCACCGCCGCGCCCGGTCGAGACTCGGATCGCGGTCCCGGGTCGCAGCCGAGCTCGCCGCCGGCCGGCCGGCGCGCGACTCGTCGATCACCTCCAGGTCGCCTCGCCGCCCGGCGATCACGGCGTAGCCGTCCATCGCGGAGTTGTCGAACGGGCGGGACGTCGATCGCGCTCGCGACGTCCTCGGCGAGCACGCGCCCGAGCGCGGCGCCGAGCGCGACCTCCTCGAGGCCGAGCGGCCGCACGGCGGCGAGCACCCGCTCGCCGCGCCTGCTCGATCGAGATCAGCTCAGCCACCGCGTGAATCTTCGCAAGGAGCGCCAAAGCCGCACGCTGCGCCTTTCCTGTCGGGCCCCTCGCTGCCACTGTGCAAGATCCGGCCTTCAGGACTCGTTACGTGGGTAGGATCGGGTCGCCGCAACGGGACGTCCGGTGCAACAACTGATCGCCGCCGCATGACACCCATCCGGGGCCCGCTCGCGCGCCTCGATCGATCGAGGGACGAGCTCGCCAAGGCGTGGCTCGTCCGGGTGATCGAGCGCGCTTCGCTGGACGAGATCAGCGAGCTCCCGACCGAGCGGATCGCCCGCGAGCTCCCGGAGCTGATCAGCGACATCGTCGACGCGGTCGCCGAGCTCCAACGGCGATCCCTACGAGCTCACCGACGCAGCAGGCCGAGCGCGCCGCGTCGCTGGCTGGCGCTGCGCAGGCGGCACGCGAGACCAGTGCCGGCGGAGGTGGCCCGCGACATCTCGTCGCTCCAGGCCGTGCTGGTCCGCGCGCTGCGCGAGGAGCTGGCCGAGAGCGACCCCGAGCGGTTCGCCGATGCGGTCGAGCGGCTGGTGGACGCGACGGGCGCGATCCAGGCTGCGGCGGTCGAGGAGCTGGTGCGCCGGCGCTCGCGCGAGCTCGAGTCGCAGGCCAACACCGACGCGCTCACCGGCCTCGGCAACCTGCGCCAGCTGCAGCGCTCGATCGGCCACATGCTCGAGCTGCAGAAGCGCTACGGGCACCCGTTCGGCCTGCTGCTGATGGACATCGACGGCCTCAAGCGGATCAACGACGCCCACGGCCACCAGGCCGGCGACCGCCTGCTGATGCAGGTGGCCATGTCGCTGCGGCGCTCGATCCGCACGGTTGACGTCGCGGCGCGGCTCGGCGGCGACGAGTTCTGCGTGCTGGCCCCCGCAGCAGGAGGCCGACGCCGCGGTCAAGCTGGCCGAGCGGCTGTCGCACGCGGTCCAGGAGGAGGTCGCCACGCCCGACGAGCCGCCCGTGAGCCTGTCGATCGGCGTGGTGTCCTGCCCCGCGCACGGAAACGACGCCGAGCTGCTCATCGACGGCGCAGACCGGGCGATGTACCGGGCCAAGGCCGCGGGTGACAGCGTGGCGCTGGGCGAGCCGCCGTCGGGCGAGGTGGCCGAGGAGGCCCAGAGCTAGGTCTAGTCGATCAGCCCGTGGCGAATGCCGATCGCCACGGCCTGCGTGCGCGTCGAGGCCTCGAGCTTGGCCAGGATGCGCTTGGTGTGCGTCCGCACGGTCTCCGTCGAGAGGCCGAGCTTCGTGGCGACGGCGTCGGTCTGCATGCCGTCGGCGAGCATCTGCAGGATCTCGCGCTGGCGGGCGCTCAGCGTGCGATCGCCCTCGTCGAGCACGATCGTCGAGGAGAGGCCGGGATCCACGTAGAACTCGCCGGCGCGAGCGGCTTCGATCGCGCGGATCAGGTCCTCCGATGGCGAGTCCTTGCGGACATAGCCCTTGACTCCGGCCTTGAGCGCCTCGCTCAGCAGGCGCGCTCCGCCGTCGGAGGTGAAGACGACGATCGGGGCACCGAGCTCGCTGCGCAGGCGGCCCACCACATCGGCCACGTCCACGCCGACGCGCCATGGGTCGACGATGACGACGTCCGGGGGCTCGCCGTTAGCGGCAGCTGCGGCCTCGTCGAGAGAGGAGGCGTCGGTGACGGTGGAGCCGGCGAACGCCTGCTCCAAGACCGCCCGAACCCCCGCTCGAACGACCGGATGGTCGTCCACGATGAGGCAGCGAGGGGCTTCCTTCGCGCCAGATGGCATGAACAGCACAGCATACTCCGAATTGCGAGCGGGTTCCCCTGCTCGGAGGATGGGGTTTGGCCAGTGTGGTCACGCCGAGGATTATTTGTGGCTAGGGCTTCGGAAGGCGCCGTAGCACCCCGCGGGCCAGGCCGTTCGCCGCCCGCGCTCCCCCGGCCGCGAGGCCCGTCACGGTGCGGAACGCCGTGCCGATCGGATCCCCGCTCCGAGCGGGCTCCGCGGCCGGCGGCGGTGACGTCGGGGGTGGCTTGGGCTTGGCGGCGGCGGCGGGCTTGGCGCGGCGCTTGGGCGGCGGCGGCGGCGCGCTGGGCCTCGGGGCCGCGGCCTTCGCCGCGCCCCCGGCGCGCTTGTCGCTGCGCCGGCCCGGCCGCGAGCGCGGCAGGTTTCCGAGCACGCCTTCGTCGTCGCTCATGGCCCGGCAGTCTATTACTCGCCGGTCCGGGTACACCACGAGGGAGATACCGTCGCTAGGTTTGGCGTGTTACCCGATCTGGGGACAAGTCTGAACCACGACTAATGTTGTTGGCGGACCGCGCACGGCGGACCGAGTTGGAGGGTTGGTTGACCGGCAAGTCACCGGAATTTGGGCTTTCCAATGCTTGACTTCATCATGTGTAGCTTTAGTGTGTACGTCGTCTGTTTGACTGGGCCTGGCACCAGGTTGCCAGGCCCTGCTTGACCCCAAGGAACGGAATGTCTGTAGCCGAACTGCAAGAGCTCGAAGAGGTCAGGCTCCTCGTCGCCAAGGGGCGGCAGACGGGCGTTCTGACCTACGCCGAGGTCGCCACCGCCCTCGCGGAGGTCGAGGTCGACGAGGGCGACATCGAGGAGCTCCACGGCTATCTCGAGAAGAGCGAGATCGAGTTGGTCGAGGACGACCCGACGGCCGCCGAGCCGCAGGTCGAGCGCGCCGTCGATCGCCGCAGCCGACGCAAGAAGGCCGCGATCGACCTCAAGCCGGACATGACCACCGACTCCCTTCAGCTGTTCCTGAAGGACATCGGCAAGGTGCGCCTGCTGACGGCGCAGGAGGAGGTCGACCTCGCCAAGCGCATCGAGCGCGGCGATCTCGACGCCAAGCAGAAGATGGTCGAGTCGAACCTGCGCCTCGTCGTCTCGATCGCCAAGAACTACCGCAACCAGGGCCTGCCCTTCCTCGACCTGATCCAGGAGGGGACGCTCGGCCTGGTGCGCGCGGCCGAGAAGTTCGACTACCGCAAGGGCTTCAAGTTCTCGACCTACGCGACCTGGTGGATCCGCCAGGCGATCGCTCGCGCGCTGGCCGACAAGGCGCGGACGATCCGCATCCCGGTCCACGTGGTCGAGAAGCTCAACAAGATCGGCCGCGCCGAGCGCAAGCTGGTGACCGAGCTGGGCCGCGAGCCCACTCCCGAGGAGATCGCCGAGCACACGGGGATCGATCCGGAGGAGGTCGAGTCGATCAAGCGCTCGGCCCAGGCGCCGGTGTCGCTCGAGAAGCCGGTCGGCGACGAGGAGGAGTCGGAGTTCGGCCAGTTCATCGCCGACGAGCGGGCCGAGTCGCCGTACGAGCGGGCCGCGGAGATCCTCACCAAGGAGGCGCTGCGCGAGGCGCTCGAGAACCTCTCCTACCGCGAGCGGCGCGTGCTCGAGCTGCGCTACGGGCTCGGCGGCGAGCACCCGCGGACGCTGGACGAGGTCGGCCGCACCTTCAACGTCACGCGCGAGCGCATCCGCCAGATCGAGAATCAGTCGCTCAAGAAGCTGCAGTCACTCGCGGAGGCACAGAAGCTCCGCGACGTCGCCTGAGCGGTTCCTCGCGCCGCGCCCTGCGCCTGTGGGACGGCCGCGCCGACCACGCGGCTGACGTTGACCGCCACATAGGCGGCAAACGTCAGGCGGGCGAGTCGCGGGTCCCTGAGGCGTCCAGATGAGCCTCGCCAGGCTTCAAGACGGGGGCGGGAATGCCGATTCGAGACCTATGTTCGACATCGATGCTGCCCTGATGAGGGTGATCGAGACGGAGGGCTCCGACCTCCATCTCAAGGTCCCCTCGCGCCCGATCATCCGTCGTCACGGCAAGCTGGAGCCGATCTCGGACGCCGACCCGCTGACCCCGAACGACACCGAGCGCACGCTCTTCCACATGCTCACGGACGAGAACAAGCTCGAGAGCTTCCGGTCCGAGCGAGAGGTCGACTTCTCCTACTCGATCCCCGGGGTCGCGCGCTTCCGCGTCAACGCCTTCGTGCAGCGCGGCTCGGTTTCGATCGTGTGCCGCGCCATTCCCTTTCAGATCAAGTCGGCGACGGAGCTCCTGCTGCCCCCGGTCATCGACGAGATCGCCGACGAGGAGCGCGGCCTGATCCTGCTCACCGGCACCACCGGCTCGGGCAAGTCGACGACGCTCGCGGCGATGATCAACCACATCAACACCAACTACGCGAAGCACATCGTCACGATCGAGGACCCGGTCGAGTTCCTGCATCGCGACAAGCTGTCGATCATCAACCAGCGCGAGGTCGGCGAGGACACAGCCTCATTCGCCCGCGCCCTGCGGCGAGTGCTGCGCCAGGACCCCGACGTGATCCTGGTCGGCGAGATGCGCGACGAGGAGACGGTCCGTACCGCCCTGTCGGCGGCGGAGACCGGCCACCTCGTCCTCTCGACTATCCACACGGTCGACGCGGCGGAGTCCGTCAACCGCATCATCGACTTCTTCCCGCAGGCCGAGCAGCGCCAGGCTCGCTCGATGCTGGCCGGGACGCTGAAGGCGGTCGTTTCGCAGCGCCTCGTGCCGACCCCGGATCGCCTGGGCCGCGTGGCGACCTGCGAGATCCTGCGAATGACCGGGCGCGTGCGGGACATGATCATCAACCCCGAGGAGACCGGGCGCCTGCCCGAGGTCATCTTCGAGGGCGCCTACTACGGCATGCAGACCTTCGACCAGGCTCTGCTGTACCACGTGCAGGCCGGGCGGGTGGCGATGGACGACGCGCTCAAGGCCGCTACCCACCCGCACGACTTCAAGCTGCTCGTGAGCGCGGACGGCCAGCGCCACACGTCGGTCGAGTCCGTGTTCGCGGACGAGATGGCCGAGGACGAAGCGTCCAGGGCGACGCGGCGGCGGGGCCAACGGCACGCAGCCGGCGGTCAGCGGCTCGCCTGTCACCACCCGCAGTCTGAGCTTCGCGCGGCCGTCGAAGCGAACCTCGTCCGAGCGCGAGCACGAGGCGCGGCTCGCGCCCGCGCAGCCGCGCGGTGATGCCGAGCCGCTGTCGTAGCGCCGCGATCTGACGCGCGAGCTGACGCACGGTGCGCGGCTCGCCTCGGCGCTGCGCGCGGGTGCACGTTCGCGCCGGCCGCCCGCGCGCCGCGCGCGAGCTCCCTCGATGAACTCGATGATGAGCTCGTCCTCCGTCTGAGGCAAAGCCGTTGCCCTCGATCACGAGCACGCGCTCGCCCGGGTTGAACGTCGCGGCGGGATGGGCACGCGCACGGTCACGGTCCGCGGCCCGGCCGCCGCGCCGGCGCAGGGCCACCCGGACCCGCAGGCGCTGTCCGGGCGCGCACCCGCCGCTTGGCTCTCGCGCCGACGATCAGCGTCGTCCACGACGCCGCGCTCGGCGGCGATGCTCACCCACGTGCCCCTGATGTCGAGCGGGGCGAGGTCGAAGCTCTCGACCAGCGACGTGGCATCCGCGATGTCGGTGAGCGCGTCGAAGATGTCGAAGTAGGGGTTGCAGAAGCCGAGCGGGGCGCTGCGCCGGCGCACGCGGATGCGGGTGCAGACCTTCAGGGTCACCGGCTCGAAGGCATCCAGCAGGCGGTCGACGGCGGTCGACGCGGCCAGCGGCGCGATGAACGAGAGGTCGACCCCGAGCCCCAGCGCGCGTTCGTCGGCAATGCGCGAGGAGAGCGAGACGCTCCGGCCGCCGCGCTCGCGCGCGGTCACACGCGAGCGGGATCGAGGGCGGGTCGGCGCCGGTCCTGCCGATAGATGGCCGAGAAGGTGTCGTTGGTCACCGAACCCAGCTCGTGGCCGCCGGACGAGGTCAGCTTGTAGGTGATCGCCCCGAGGTCGGGCACACCGATCGGATTGCCGATCACGCCGAAGACATACGCGTCCTGCAGGAACAGCGCGCGCCGCCCGAGGCCGTCGAGCGAGTGTCCGAAGGCGTAGACCTGATCGCCGTCGCGGTAGGCGACCGTGCCCACCGCGCCCAGCGACACGTCGCCGGTCGAGAGCGCGGCGGCCACGGCAGCACCCGGGAGCAGCTCCTGCGGCGGATAGCCGCCCACCGGACCGGGTGGCGCGGCCAGCACGATGCGCCCGGCGCGGCGCGCGGCCCTGGCCAGCAGCCGGCGCGTACCGGTCGAGAGTCCGGAGACGGTCAGCGGCCCCGCGAGCGAGCGCGCCGAGCGCAGCAGGCGCGGGGCGCGGCGCGCGCCGGCGGGCAGCGCGGCGGGGCCGGCGCCGAGGATCGACTCGATCGGCGTGGCCAGGACCACCTTGTTGCCGTAGTCGCCGATCGCCTCCGAGATCGCTCCGGCGTTTCGACCACCGCAGAGAATGGGGGAGCCCGAGAAGCCCGGCCCGACACCGGTCAGGTCAACGGCGGGACCCGAGACCCGCACCAGGATGCGTGGCCCGACGGCGTCGTCGGCGATCACGTCGAGCACCTCGACGTCGAAGCTCGTGATCTCGGTGCCGCGGATCACCGACAGCCCCGCGCAGGCCATCCCCGCTCGCACCTCGGAGAGCGGCATGATCGGGTCCGCCGCCCGCGCGAGCGGGGCCGCGAGCGCAAGCGCCAGCAGGGCCAGGAGGACAGCGCGGCAAACCAAGACCGTTGAGCGTAGCGTGACTGGACGAATTGCTCTTGACGACTGCGAGGATTCCCCCCACAGTTGACCCTGGCCCTCGGACGTTCTAAGAAGGAGACGGACTTGCAGAGCACTCTCGGTGAGTTTCAGGAGACGAAGTCGGAGCAGGCGTTCGCGCTCCAGAACTCGAAGCTCCTGAAGGTAAGCCTCGACCAGATCACGATCCAGGCGAAGGCCGGTTCGATGGTCGCCTACCAGGGTGACGTCTCGCTTCGAGCACGCCGGATCGGGCGGCATGAGCCGCATGCTCAAGAAGGCGGTGTCCGGCGAGGGCACGACGCTGATGAAGATGACCGGCACCGGCGAGGTCTTCCTGGCCGACACCGCCCAGGACATCCACCTGCTCTACCTCGAGAACGACGCGATCACCGTCAACGGGCAGAACCTGCTCGCCTTCGACGCCGGCATCGACTGGGACATCCAGCGCGTGCAGGGCGCGAGCGGCATGATGGGCGGCGGCCTCTTCAACACCTCGCTGCAGGGCACGGGCTGGGTGTCGATCATCTCCGACGGTCCGCCGGTGCTGCTCAACACCGGCGAGGCGCCGACGTTCGCGGACCCGCAGGCCGCGATCACCTGGGCCTCGAGCGTCCAGACCGCGATCAAGACCGACGTGAAGCTGAAGAACTTCATCGGCCGCGGCTCGGGCGAGTCGATTCAGATGTCGTTCACGGGGCAGGGCTGGGTGCTCGTGCAGCCGAGCGAGGGCCGCATCACCGCGGCACCCGCGGGCGGCGGGTCCGGCGGCGGCCTGCTGGGCAACCTGGGTGGCTGATCGACGCTCCCGACTCGCTTGGGTTGCGTGGGCTCGGGCCAACGGCTGGCTATAAGGGGTGGGACGGGTCGCCGCGGTGCTCCCGTGTGGCGGCCCGGATTCTGCGTCCGTTGTCGAGTTAGCGGTCCCAGGAACCGCTAACTCGACAATGGAGCGGATTTCGGGCGCGTCGCCGGGTCAACCCTTTATTGCTCCAGGCAGCGCGACGCACCCCTGATCCGACGGTCCTTGCCGGGCTCGACGCTCTGGTAACCGTCGCGGGGGCCGCGCGCACTGGGTTCCACCCACTTCAGTATGTGAAGTCTTGAGCTAAACTGGCGTATATGCCGGATCCGAGCTGCCCAGTCTGCGCCACCGCGGACATCATCTGCGGCAAGTGGACGATCCTGGTGATCCGCGATCTCGCGGAGGGTCGCAGCCGCTTCTGCGAGCTCGAGCGCTCGCTGGCGGGCATCAGCCCGCGCACCCTGTCGCTGCGCCTGCGCGCGCTCGAGGAACAGGGCGTGGTCGTGCGCGACACCTTCCCGGAGGTGCCGCCGCGCGTGGAGTACTCGCTCACGGCCAAGGGCGAGGCGCTCGTGCCACTCATCGAAGACATGCGCCGCTACGGCAGCGAGTGGCTCGGCGTCCGCGACTGCGCGCCCGCCGCCTCTGCCGCGTAGACCGGCGGCGCCTGCTCCAGATACCAGCCGAAGGCGCGCTCGACCAGCGGTCCGCGGCCGAAGGCCTTGAGGCCGGCCATGAGCGCTCGCGGAGGCAGGCGCGGGATCAGCCACTGGAGGCGCAGAGCGAGCCCGAAGGCCCGGGCGTGCGAGGCGCTGAAGGCCGCGTAGCGGCGCAGCGCCTCGTCGCGCGTGCGCTCGCCGTCGAGCACGGCCCGCAGCTCGCCGCCGCACGCGATGCCGAAGTGGAGCGCGGTGCGGATTCCCTCGCCCGAGAGCGGGAAGCAGTGCCCGGCCGAGTCGCCGGCGAAGAACACGCCGTCCTCGGCGGCGCGGCGCAGCCGGTGGGGAAACCAGTTGCCCTGATAGCGAACCGCGGGCGCGCTCCAGCCGCCGCGCCAGGGCGACCGTCGGCTCCTTGACGTGGTCGCGCGGCTCGTATGAGCCGACACCCACTCGCTGCTCGCCGCCCGCCGGCACGCTCCAGCCGTAGCCGTGGCGCACCAGCGAGCGCTCGATCCACACGTCGAGGTCCTCGCCGCCGCCGTCGGGGTGCACCTCGAGGCCGCGCGAGAGCGGCGCCTCGGGAGGCTGGTGGCCCTCGAGCGCCAGCACGCGCCGCCAGCCGAGCGCGTCCACCACCAGCGGGGCGCGCAGTTCGCCGCGGTCGGTCAGCGACCGCCGCGCCGCGCCGGCCGGCGACCTTCGCGATCTCGAAGCGCGCGTCGCAGCGCTCGAACATCAGCTCGCACAGCTCGCGGTAGTCGAAGGCCGCCCAGCTCCACGGCAGGCGGTAGCGCACCGA
This sequence comes from uncultured Thermoleophilaceae bacterium, assembly GCA_963762265.1. Lineage (GTDB taxonomy): Bacteria > Actinomycetota > Thermoleophilia > Solirubrobacterales > Thermoleophilaceae > JACVRW01. The sequence goes on from CAVXKC010000003.1 coordinate 232,117, forward strand.
CCCGTGGGGCGTGTGGAAGCTCATGCACGGGATCACCTGGCGCACCGCGGAGGTCAGGCCGAGCGCCTCGAGCCAGGGCAGCGGAGCGGCGCAGGCCGAGGTGGCGCGCTCGCCGATCTCGTAGCGGTCGACGAGCAGCACGTCGGCGCCGCTGCCCGCAAGCTCGCCCGCCACCGCCAGGCCGGCGAAGCTCGCGCCGCAGATCAGCACGTCGGCGAGCCGTGTCCTCGATCGGCGTCCGCTCGGCCCCGCGCAGCGTGGCGCGGCGTGTCACGCTCGCGCCCGCAGGCCCTGGGCCACGGCCTCGGCCAGGCGCCACGGCGGCAGGTCGGTGCGGTGGCGCAGCACGTCGAAGTTCAGGTGCTCGGTGCGGTCGAGCACCGCTCCGTACACGCTGCGCGCCATCAGCATTCCGCGCCGGACCCGCGGGCTCACGGCCTCGCGCGGCGGGCGTGCTGTCGCGAAAGAGCTGGCGCGCGCGGGCGACCTGGAGCTCCAGGAGCCGGCGAAACCCGGGCTGGGCTCGCGGCGGTCGATCTCGCCGGCGGTCACCCCGAAGCGCTCGAGGTCCTCGGCCGGCAGGTAGATGCGGTCGAGCTCCCAGTCCTGGCGCACGTCGCGGATGAAGTTGGTGAGCTGGAAGGCGAGCGCGAGGCTGCACGAAGCTGTCGCGCCGGTCGCCGCGGCACCTCGAGCAGAGCCGGCGAGGATGCTGCCGACCGAGCCGGCGCTGCCCGAGCATGTAGCGCTCGAGCTCGCTCCAGGTCGTCGATCCGCACCCGGCTGCAGTCCATGCGCATCGAGTCGAAGTAGAGCTCCAGCTCGTCCAGGGGCAGCTCGGTGGCGCCCGGCCGCGTCCACCAGCGCGGTCACGACCGGGCTCGCTCGAGCGATGCCCCGCCGCGCGCGCGCTCGAGCTCGCCCTCGAAGCGGTCGAGCGCCGCGCGGCGAGCCGCCGGGCTCGGCGAGGCGACGCGGCCCGTCGACGATCTCGTCGGCGGTGCGCACGAACGCGTACAGGGCGTGCACGGCGGGCCGGACGTCCTCGGGCAGGCGGCGCGTGGCCCAGTAGTAGGTGGGATCGAAGCGGCGGTGCAGCCGCCGGCAGTGCTCGTATGACGGATTGGAGCTCGGGAGCGATGGCGCTGTGGGCCATATCGGTTCTACGGACCAGGATGACGCATGGAGGATCGCGACCTCGGCGAGGCGAACCCGGCCCTTATGCGCAACCGTCTCCTGCACGACGCGCTGCGGGACTTCGCGCTCGAGTCCGCGGCGCTGCTCACAGACGACCTGCGTGACGGCGCCGAGGTCGAGTTCGACGTGATCGACGAGGGCGCCGAAGCGCGGCCCCGCGCTCTATCGCTACAAGCCGCGCACCGAGGCCTTCCTGGCCGAGCGCTGGGCGCGCCTGCGCGAGCTGCCGGCCTGCCGGCGCGCGGCCGACGAGCTCGGCGCCGGCGCCTCGGTCTTGCTGCGCGTGAACGGCCTGCGCGGCGAGCAGGCCGAGCCGGCGCTGCGGGCGATGCTCGAGCGCCTCTACGAGGACGCCACGAGCTTCGGCTTCCCCGAGGAGCGCTTCGAGCGCGTCTACGCCGAGGTCGAGCTCACGCTCTACCGCGACTCCGTACGTGCGCGCGTGGTCGCGCCGCTGCGCGGGGTGGCGCATCGAGGTCGACCGCGTCGATCTCGGCGGCGGGCTGTGGCTCGAGCGCGGCGAGGGGGTGGACGCTCCCGCGGAGGCGGTCTGGGGCGAGGACGGGCGAGGGCGAGCCGGCGGTGCTCTGCGTGCTCGAGCGCGACGCGCCCGCCGACGAGGGGATCCCGGCCGGCGAGGCCGGCGGAGCGCTTCGCGCGCGTGGTCACGCGCGCTGCGCCTCTGGGCGCCGGGCTTCGTCGAGCCTGGGCGCTCCGGGCTGGCGGCGGACCGACGAGCGGGCGCTGGCAGCCGCTGGCGCTCGGCGGCGGCGCGCAGCCGCAGCGGCGGGGGCTGAGCTTCCTGCTCGCGCCGGCGAGGAGGACGGCCTGCGCGAGTTCTTCGCCGCTCTCGAGCGGGGCGTCCCCGACCGCAGCGCGGTCGCTGGGCGCTGCGGGCGCTTCGAGATCGGCTGCGAGCGAGCCCGCGACGACGAGGCGCTGTCGGACTACCTGCTCGGCCTGCGCGCGCTGCTCGACGCCACCAGCGACGCCGGGGAGGCCGAGCCTCGCCCTGCGCGTGGCCGCGCTCTGCGCCGAGGAGGGCGCGCGCAGGCATGGTGCAGCGCCGGTCGAGTCGGCGATCGCAGCTCGAGCGGTTCGTGATGGGCGGCGGCCGCGCTCGCCCGGCGCGAGGCCGAGTCGCCCGGCGAGCTCGTCGCCGAGGTCGAGGGCCACCTGCGCGCGACTGCTTCGCGACGTGCTCTGCGGCTACCTCGACGCCGACCTCAAGGGCGTGGCCGACGACATCCTGCTCGAGACTCCCGACGCCCCATGGAGATCAAGGCGCGCGACCTGCGCGTCGAGGAGCCGCCGCCGCCCCCGATCGCGGCCGACTCCGGTCCCGAGCGCCGACCCCGAGCCCGAGCCGGACACCTCCGAGCTGGAGGCGGTCACGCCGTCGGCCGACTGGGGCTGCGACGACCCCGAGGACTACTCCGCGCCGGTCTGAGCGGCCGGCTCGGAGCGAACAGGTAGCTCGTCCATCCGGCGCAGGCCGTCGAGGTCGTGGACGTCGTCGTCCAGCAGCGGGCACCTCGATCAGCGGCGTGCGGTCGAAGCTGGCGGCGCGAGCTCGGTCGAGGTTGCGGCGGTCGCGCTCGGCCAGGCCGGCGCGTCGCCGGCGGCCGCATCGGCGACCTTGGCGGCCAGCTCGGCGCCGACCAGCCGCTCGAGCGTCGGCCGCCGGCGGCGCCGCGCCGCCCGCCCATGTGCACGCGGTTGGCCACACACCCGCGAACGGCATGTCCGACTCCGACGAGGCGGCGGTGGAAGTAGACGCGCCTCCTCGATCGCGTCGCGGCGCGGCGAGGTGACCAGCACGAAGGCGCTGCGGTGATCGCGCCGAGCAGCTCGTTCACGCGCTCGGCGCGCTCGCGGAAGCCGTCGGTCATGTCGCCGAAGCGCTGGAAGAAGTCGCGACAGGTCCTTGAGCAGGTCGATGCCGGTCGCGCGCTTCATCACCGAGAAGACCACGCCGGTGCCGCGCCCGAGCACCTTGAGCCCGAAGCGCGCGGGCGCGAGTAAGCAGCGACAGCGAGCGCGAGTCGATGAACGCCGACAGCCGCTGCGGTGCGTCGAGGAAGTCGAGCGCGTTGCGCGTGGGCGGCGTGTCGAGCACGAGCAGGTCGTAGCGGCCGTCCTGGTGGAGCTCGTGCAGCTTCTCCATCGCCATGTACTCCTGCGAGCCCGCGACCGCGCTCGAGAGCTCCTGGTAGATGCGGTTGGCGAGCACCGCGTCGCGGGTGGCGCTCGTCGGGCGCGTGCCATTCGATCAGCTCGTCGAAGGTGCGCTTGGCGTCGAGCATCATCGCCCACAGCTCGCCGTGCACGTCGACCTCGACGCGCCGCTCCTCGTTGCCCAGCTCGGGCAGGCCGAGCGCGTTGGCCAGCCGGCGCGCCGGGTCGATCGTGAGCACGGCGACCTTGCTTCCCGCGGGCCGCCATGCCGAGCGCGATCGCCGCCGAGGTGGTGGTCTTGCCCACGCCGCCCGATCCCGCGCAGATGCAGACCTCCTTGCGCTCGAGCCAGTCCTCGATCACAGCTCCTCCTCCAGCCGGTCGCGACAGCTGCTCCAGCTCGCGCCGCCGAGCTCGGGCTCGAACAGGAACGGCAAGCGTGACCACCGGCGCGCGCGCCTCGAGCGCAGGCGCTCGAGCTGCTCGCGCTGCGTCCCCCGCGCGGTGTGCTCGGCCACGGCGCGGCCGACGCGGCCCGCGCGGCCTGCGAGGCCCGCGCTCGCCGACGTCGGCGAGCCGCTCCGCCTCGCTTGGCGTCGAAGCGATCCGGGCAGCACGCGCGTTGACCACGACCGCTCGATCTCCATGCCCATGTCGGCGCGCAGGCTGAGCGCGAGGTCGATCGTCTCGTTGACCGGCATCTCCTCTGGCAGCGCCACCGCCACGACGCCGGTGCCGCGCGGATCGCGCAGGAAGTCGTCGATCGCGATCGCCTGCTGGCGATCGGCCCGACCCGCGCCATCGTGGGCGTAGGTGCGCGGGGCGCGCAGCAGCGCCAGCGCCGTGGCCGGTGGCCGGCGCGTCCACGATCGCGATGTCGTACGGACGCGTGCCGCCGACTGCGGCGCTCGAGCTGGGCGAGGTCCCAGACCTTGCCGATCGTCACCAGCTCGGTCACGCCCGGGGCGGCCGCGGTGAGGTATTGGAAGAGCCGGCTGCCGCCCAGCAGGCCGGCGAGCGCGCCGACGACTTGCAGCTGGTGGCGCAGCCATTCGTCCATGGCGCGCTCGGGTGCGATCGAGATCGCCGAACAGGCCGTCGGCGCAGCTCGACCTCGCGGTGGCCGAGACGCGCGCGCCGAACAGCCCGGCGAGCCGCTCCTGCTGCGGAGACCTCGCAGCCACGATCGTCCGCCGCCCGCGCCGGGCGGCGACCAGGCCGAGCGCGGCGGCGACGGTGGTCTTGCCGACCCCGCCCTTGCCGGTCACGACGATCAGCCGCTTGTCGAGCAGCGCGGACACGCGGCGGACGCTAGCGTGGCGCCCGTGACCGAGCTCGAAGCGCGCCATCCGCGCCCAGCCCGAGGAGTTGCGCCGCCTCGCGCGCGCTCGACCTGCCGTCCGCAGGCCAAGCGCCTCGCCGCCGGCGAGCGCGCTCTGGCTGGTCGGCACCGGGACGAGCCTGGCACGCCGCCGAGCTGGGCGCCGCGATGTTCGCCCGAGCCGGGGTCGACGCTCGCTTCGCCTCCTCGATGCGACTTCGCCCGCTGGGCGCCGCTGCGCGCCGGCGACGGCGTGATCGTCGTGATCACGCACACCGGCGAGACCGCGTACGCGCGCGCGTCGCGACAGCGCGCGCTCGACGCCGGCGCGCGGACGCTCTCGATCACCGGCGACGGCGTCGGCTGGCCCGAGGCGATCGAGACCGGCGCGAACGGAGCGCTCCGACACCTACACGCGCAGCTACACCGCGGCGCTCGCCGTGCTGGCGCTGATCGCCGGCGAGCTCGGCGCCGAGGGGCTCGGGCCCGAGGCGGTGGTGGCCGCCGCGGACGCCACCGAGGCGGCGCTCGAGGAGCCCGGCATCGAGGGCGTGCCCGAGCCGGCGCGACTGCTCGTGCTCGACCGGCTCTGGGCCCGGCGCCGTGACGGCGCGCGAGGGCGCGTTGAAGCTGCGGGAGGCGGCGCGCCTGGCGGCGGAGGGCTTCGACGCGGAGTTCCTGCTGCACGGCTCGGCGGTGCCGCTGAGCCGACGACGCGCTGATCGTGCTCGGCGCCGCTCGCGACGAGGACGGCTTCCTCGGGCAGCTCGCGAGCGCCGCCCGGGCCGAGGGCGTGCCCGCGGTCGAGCTCGACCAGTCGCAGCCGGCCGACGAGCTGATGGCCCAGATCCCGCTGACCGCGCGCCTGCAGCTGCTGGCCTCGCGGCGCGCCGATGCCGGCGGCCACGACCCCGACCTGGTGATCACGGGCGCCTGGGACGGCGAACGGCTCTGGGCAACCGGCGCGCCCTGACGGGAAGGAATCAGCTCCAGTCCGTGCGAATAGGCACTGCGTATGGAGCCCACGGCAAAGGTCATCGCCTTCACGAACCAGAAGGGCGGCGTCGCCAAGACGACCACCACCCTCAATCTCGCAGCGGCGTTCGTCGAGCGAGGGCACCGCGTGCTCTGCGTCGACCTCGATCCGCAGGGCAACCTGACGATGAGCCAGGGCATCGACCCCGACACGCTCGAGCTCTCGATGTACGACGTGCTCGTGCATCAGGTCTCGATCCGCGAGGTGATCCGCAAGCGCGAGGTGGACGTCGCGTGCGCGTCGATCGACCTCGCCGGCGCCGAGATCGCGATGTCGACGATGATCGGCCGCGAGCGCGCGCTCAAGAAGGCATTCGCCCCGATCCTCGAGGACTACGACTACATCTTCATCGACACTCCGCCGAGCCTCGGGCTGCTCACGATCAACGCCCTTACGGCGTCCCACAAGGTGATCGTCCCCGTGCAATGCGAGTATCTGTCCATGCGCGGGCTGATCCAGCTCCAGAACACGCTGTCGATGGTGCGTGAGGAGCTCAACCCGGATATCGAGATCGAGGGCATCCTGCCGACGCTCGTCGACAACCGCACCGTCCACGCAAAGGAAGCGATCGAGATCCTCGAGGAGAACTTCGGGGATCGCGTGTTCGCTTCGCGCATCAACAAGACGGTGCGGTTCGCGGAGGCTCCGGTGAAGGGAATGTCGGTGCTGAAGTACGACCCGGACGGCAAGGCGGCCTACGCCTACCGTCAGCTAGCGGAGGAGGTCCTGGCGAATGGCAAGCGGTAAGAGGGCGAGCATGCGCGAGGGACCCCTGGCCCAGCTCTTCCGTAAGACCGAGGACGAGCCGACGTCCGAGCCGCCGGCGCGCCCGGCGCCCGCTCCGCGTCCCGAGCCACGCGCCGACCGCCGTGAGGACGGCAACTTCGAGCAGCGCGCCACCGAGGCCGCGCGCCGCGCCGAGGAGCGCGCCCGCCGCCGCGACGAGGAGTCGCAGCCCGAGCGCGGCCGCAGCCGCTACGAGGGCGTGCCCTCACCCGAGGAGCGCCTGCGCACGGTGTTCTCGGCGGACATCCCCGAGAACATCCTCGACAAGGCACCCGATCCGCCCGCCTATCACGAGCCCGAGCCGCCGGTCTCTCCTTACGCGATGCCCTCGCAGTCGCGCAAGACCGAGCCCATGCTGCGCGTGGTCGGCGTCGGCGGCGCGGGCGTCAACGCAGTCAACCGCATGATCGAGGCAGAGGTCGAGGGCGTCGAGTTCATCGCCGTCAACACCGACACCCAGTCGCTCGAGGGCTCGGCCGCCTCCAACCGCGTCCACATCGGCAGCGAGATCACCCGCGGCCTCGGCTCGGGCTCGAACCCGGACCTGGGCCGCGCGGCCGCGCTCGAGGACTACGACCGCCTCAAGGGCATGCTGAAGGGCTCGGACATGGTCTTCGTCACGGCCGGCGCCGGCGGAGGCACGGGGACCGGTGCGGCCCCGGTGGTGGCGCGCATCGCGCGCGAGGTCGGCGCGCTGACGGTCGGCATCGTGACCAAGCCGTTCTCGTTCGAGGGCGCGCGGCGCAGCGAGCAGGCCGACCGCGGCGTCGACGAGCTCGCTCGCGAGGTCGACACGCTGATCGTGATCCCCAACGCGCGCCTGCTGACGGTGCTCGACAAGTCCACCTCGATGGTCGAGGCGTTCCGGGTGGCGGACGACGTGCTGCGCCAGGGCGTCCAGGGCATCTCTGACCTGATCACGCTGCCGGGCCTGATCAACCTCGACTTCGCCGACGTGCGGACGATCATGGCCGAGGCCGGCCAGGCGCTGCTCGGGATCGGGATGGGCACGGGCGAGCACCGCGCGATGGACGCGGTCGAGCACGCGCATCGAGTCGCCGCTGCTCGAGACCTCGCTCGAGGGCGCGCGCTCGATCCTGCTGTCGGTCACCGGCGGCCGCGACCTCTCGCTATGGGAGGTCAACGAGGCAGCCAAGGCGGTGGCCGAGGCGGCCCATCCGGAGGCCAACATCATCTTCGGCGCGATGATCGACGAGAAGATCGAGGACCAGGTGTGGGTCACCGTCGTGGCGACGGGCTACGGCGACCGGCCGGTCCCCCGGGCCGCTCCGCGCGGGGACTCCAGCGAGGCGCGTATCCCGGCGGACGCCGAGCCGCGCGTGCGCCGCGGGCGGGAGCGCTCGTCGAGCGTCCTGGCCGACATCGACGTGCCAGAGTTCATCCCGCGCTAGCGTGCCCTGCATGCGCGGCGTCGTTGCCGCCGGTCATCCGCTGACGGCAGAGGCCGGAGCCGACGTGCTGCGCGAAGGCGGCAACGCCGTCGATGCCGCGGTGGCCTGCGTGCTGATGTCGTTCGTGGCCGAGTCGCCGCTGACCGGCCCCGGCGCCGGCGGGTTCATGCTCGTGCACACGGCGCCGGGCGAGGACCACCTGCTCGACTTCTTCGTGGCCGCGCCGGGTTGCGGGCTCGACGACCGCCGGCCGGCCGCTCTCACGCCGATCGACATCCGCTTCTCCGACGACGCGGTCCAGCGCTTCAACGTCGGGCCGTCGTCGTGCGGCGCCTACGGCACGACGCTCGGGCTCGCCCAGGCGCTCGAGCGCTTCGGCACGCTCGCCTTGCGAGACCTGACGGAGCGTCCGGCGCGGGCCGCCCGTGACGGCGTGGAGGTCGTGCCGATGCAGGCGTTCCTGTTCACGGTGCTCGAGCCGATCTTCCGCTCGACGCCCGAGTGCTCGGCGTTGTACGCGCCGGGCGGCACGCTGCTCGAGGAGGGCGAGCGGTTTCGCTTCCCCGAGCTCGGCGACCTGCTCGACCGCCTCGGCTCCGAGGGCCCGGACTTCCTCTACTCGGGCGACGTCGCCGCGGCGGTCAGCGAGTGGCTGCTCTCGCGCGGCGGCCTGCTCACGCGCGACGACCTGTCCGCGTACGACGTGGTCGAGCGCGAGCCGGCGCGCGTCACCTACCGCGGCCGCGAGGTGCTCACCAACCCGCCGCCCTCCTCGGGCGGGATCCTGATCGCGGATGCGCTCGGGATCCTCGAACGCCTCGACCTCCCGCACGGCCCGTCGGTGGTCGCGGAGGTGATCGCCTCCACCAACCGGGCGCGCGACGAGGAGTTCCTCGAGGGGCTCGCGAGCGAGGGCTATCTGGAGCGCTTCCTCCGCAAGGACGCCCTCGACGGGGTGGCCACCGACGTGCGCTCGCGGCTCGGCAACACGACCCATATCGCGGTCATGGACGCCGAGGGCGCCTGCGCGAGTGTCACCTGCTCGAACGGCTCGTGCTCGGGGGTGGTGGTGCCGGGCACCGGCATGCACCTCAACAACATGCTCGGCGAGGAGGACCTCAATCCGCTCGGCTATCACCTCCACGAGCCCGGCGCGCGCGTGCCGAGCATGATGGCCCCGACCGTGGTGCTGCGCGACGGGCGCCCCGAGATCGCCCTCGGCAGCGCGGGCTCGAACCGCATCCGCTCGGCCATCCTGCAGACGATCCTCGCCGTGGTGGATCACGGCCTGCCGGCGGAGGAGGCGGTCACCCGGCCGCGCATCCACGTGGAGGGGCGCGAGCTCGATGCCGAGCCAGGCATCGACCCCGACGCGCTCGACCGCCTCGCGGAGTCGAGCTGGACGGTGCGCCGCTGGAGCGAGCAGAACCTCTTCTTCGGCGGCGTGCAGGCCGTGGCGCGCAACCTCGAGACGGGCGAGCTCAGCGGAGGTGGGGACCCGCGCCGCGGCGGCGCGGCCCGGGTTGTGGGCTAGGACGAACTCGTCGAGGGCGACTCGATCCACGCCTCGCCGCGGCCCTTTGAGCGCTTCGGCTTGCCCGAGCGCTGGATTTAGGTGGGCGCGTGCCAACGGCGGGCTATAAGGGGTGGGACGGGTTGCGGGCCCCGAGCGCCTGAATTGGGTGGCCCGCGCCACCACGCTGACTTTTGATGGCATCGGCCAGCAAAGTCAGGACGCTGGAGCAACAATGTTGCGAGAAGGTCCGCTAGCTCAGGTTGCCGTTGCCCTTGGCGCGCTCGGCCGCCCGCTCGGCGTGGCGGATGCGGTTGAGCGCCTCTGAGAAAAGCCCCTCGAGCTGCTCGAGGCGGCCGCGCTCGGAACGCAGCTCGAGCAGCATCTGCTTTGCCTCGAGGGCCACGTCGAGCGTGGCCGCCATGGCGTAGGCGTCGAGGTGGCGAGCTCCTCCGCGGCGGGCGCCTCCTCGGTCACCTCGAGGATCAGGTCCGAGTAGCGGCGCCGCGCGGCCTCGGCGGCCTCCGCGAGGTCGCCGGCCTCCTCGTCGCCGAGCAACTCGATCTCTCCGGCCGGATAGGGCATGTCGTCGATCCGGCGCAACAGCCGAAACGGATCGGTGCCCTCGGCGAGGATGTCCGCGCGCCCATCCTCGAAGCGCTCGAGCACCTCCCCGACGCGGGCGCAGCAGCCGATCTCCTTCAGGCCGTCGTCGGAGAGCCAGACGATTCCGAATTGGCTGTCGCGCTCGAGGCACTCGCCGATCATCAGCTTGTAGCGCTCCTCGAAGATGTGCAACGGGACGAGCTCATGCGGCAGGAGCACCAGGCTGAGCGGGAAGAGCGGGAAGCGGTCGAGCGTCTGGCCCATCGTCCCAAGGCTAGAGCCGTCCGTACTCCCAGTGTGACCGCCATCGTCTGGTTCACCCGCGACCTGCGCCTGCACGACCACCCGGCGCTGCGCGCGGCGCTCGATCGCCGCGCGACCGTGGTGCCGGTTTTCTGCCTCGACGAGCGTCTTTTGGCAGGTCGTCACGCCTCCGGGCCGCGCACCCAGTTCATGCTGGAATGCCTGGCCCACCTGCGCGAGCGCCTCGACGGCAATCTCGTGATCCGCCGCGGGCCGCCGGAGCGCGAGCTCGTCGAGCTGGCCCGCGAGGTCGGAGCGCGCGACGTGCACTTCAGCGCTGACTCCGGCCCGTTCGCGCGGCGGCGCATGGAGCGGGTCTGGCGGGCGCTGAAGGCTGCCGGGGTCGAGCCGTGCGCCCATCCGGGCCTGCACGCCGTGGACGACCTCACCGCGCTGAGCACGCAGAAAGGCAAGCCATACACGGTCTTCAGCCCCTTCTATCGCAGCTGGCTCGAGCAGCCGCGGCGCGAGCTTCTCGGGCGCCCGCGCGCGTTCGGCAAGTTGCCACCCGGGTTGGGCAAAGGACGGATCCCGTCGCTGGGCGCCCTCGGCCTCGAGCAGGAGGTGGCGGACCCGCTGCCCGGTGGGGAAGGTCCCGCCCGCGAGCGCCTCTCGGGCTTCCTGGGTGACGGCGTGCGCGAGTACGCCGACAACCACGACGCCCTGGGACGCGACAGGACCTCTCGGCTCTCGGCCTATCTCCACTTCGGCTGCCTCTCGGCGCGCGAGGTCGAAGAGCGCCTGCCGCGCGGCAAGGGCGCCGAGGCGTTTCGCCGCCAGCTCTGCTGGCGCGACTTCCACCACCACGTGCTGCGCCACTTCCCGGCCAACGCGCGCACCGAGTTCCAGCCGCGCTACCGCGGAGAGATCACCTGGAACGACGACGAGGAGCACTTCCAGGCGTGGTGCGACGGACGGACGGGCTATCCGCTGGTGGACGCCGGGATGAGGCAGTTGCGCCGCGAGGGCTGGATGCACAACCGCGCGCGGCTGGTGGTCGGCTCGTTCTTGACGAAGGACCTGGGCATCGACTGGCGCGCCGGCGAGCGCTGGTTCATGCGGCTCCTGATCGACGGCGACCAGGCCAACAACAACGGCAACTGGCAGTGGATCGCGTCGGTGGGAGTGGATCCGCAGCCGTTCTTTCGGCGCATCTACAACCCCGCCCGCCACATGGAGCGCTACGACCCGGGCGGCGTCTATGTGCGGCGCTACGTCCCGGAGCTGCGGGAGGTCCCCGACCGCTGGCTGGCCGAGCCGTGGACCATGCCGGAGGAGGTGCAGCGCGACGCCGGCTGCGTCATCGGAGTGGACTATCCGGAGCCGATCGTCGACCACCGAGAGGCTCGCCAAGGGGCTTTTGCCCGTTACAGGGTCTAGAGAGCGTCCAGCCCCCCTGGCAAGCGCTCAAGAGGCATCGTACGTCCGTCGATACTCGCCACATGTCCATTGAGGTGACGAACGGTCTCCCCGAGGGCTTGGATCACACGATTACGCTCGAGCTGACGTTCGCCGAGGCAGAAGCCGTGAAGTCCTGGCTCCTCAAGCCCGCAGCCGACGGTAGCGCGGCCATCGAAGACGAGAATGCAAAGTCTGTGATGGTCAAGCTGGGCGCCAAGCTCGATTTCATCGAGGGCGTCTCAACGGTTCGCGAGGAGCTTGAGCAAGCTGGCTTCCCGACTGACAATCTCAGCGACGAGCAGGTGGCGGATCTGGGCCGGCGCATAGCCGAGTCCCCGATTCGGCGCTACGCCGGCACCGGATCCTAAGCCCTCCAACCGAATAGCGAAGTCCAACTGGTAGGGCACGGCCGCCCGCTACGGTCGCCGCATGGCGACCTCTGCCCAGGCCGTGCCCTCCGGACCAGCCCACGTCGCCGTGGTCTCCTTCCTGGCGGCGCGCGCGGCCCCCACTGGGGGGTTCTGGCTCGCCCTCGCGGGCGGAGTGGCGCTCGCCCGAGTGGCGGAGCGCCGCGGTGCGCGACTGGGCTTTGGAGCAAGTGCGGCCGCGATGCTCGAGACGGTCGCGATCATCGGGCCCGCCCGGATCGGCATCCCGCTGACCCAGGCGGCCACCGCGCCGATGCTCGGCCGCCTCGAGGCGCGCGGCTGGGCCGCCCCCTCGCAGGTGCTCGCCTGCGCGGCGATCCGGCTGCTGCACAACACCGCCACGACCGCCTTCTTCATCTGGGTGATCACGGGCGGGCTGGATGCCTACGCCGGGACCTACGACGCCCTCGGCCGCCGGGTCGGCCTCGACGTCGGAACCGCGGACGCGCTGGTGCTCACCGCGCTCGGCCTGCTGGCCTGGGCGGCCTTCGCGAGCACGGTCCAGGTGCTCGTCTACCGGCGCGGTTTGCGGCTGTGGGATGACACGGCAGCCAGCGCGACTGACGTTGACCGCCACATAGGCGGCGAACGTCAGTCGGACGAGACCGAGGCCGAGAATCGGCGCCGCTTCGACCCGCGGGCGGTTGCGCTGGCCGCGGCGGTGACGTTCACGCTGCTGCTCCTCTCCACCTCATGGTTGCTGCTTTCAGCGGTCACGGCCTGGCTCGCGATCGCCTGGATCGCCGCCCGCCCCGACCGCGAGCCGCTCGCCGCCGGCCTGGTATTCGCCGCGATCCTCGCCGGCGGCGCCTTCCTCTTCACCTTCGGCGGCGGGCTCGGCCTCGACACCGCGCTTCGGCGCGCCGCCCGGGCCGCCCTGCTCGTGCTGACGGCCACCTGGCTCAGGGGCGCCGCGGGCGCCGAGGGGCTGCGCGAGGTGTCCCGGCGCGCGCTCGGCAAGTTTCGCCGCGTGCCGGGCGCGACCGAGGCGGGCGCGGTGCTCGATCAGCTCGCGGCGGAGGGCCGCCTGGCCGCGGCCGGAAGGACGCTCGCGGACAAGCTGACAGGAGTGCCGAAGCGGCCCGTGCCGTTCCTGGACGCGGTGCTCACCTGGGTCGTGACCGAATCGGCTGAGTTCAAGGCACCCGCTTCCCCAGCAAGAAAAGCGCTTCGGCCAACAGCGCGCGATGTGCTGCTGATCGCGCTGGCGGCCGCGCCGGCGTTGGCGCTGGCCTACAGCTAGAGAACGGGCGCCCGAGCGGAAACCAGCAGGTTGTAGAACAGCGCCGCCGGCAGGCGCGGCTCGAGCAGCGCACCGTCCAGCCGCTGCAGCAACAGGTAGCCGCGGTAGGCGTAAACGCGCCAGGCCCACGGGACCTCGGAGGGCTCGGCGGTCGCCTCGAGGGTGCGATTCACCCATCCGAACAGCGACGCCGCGAGCTCCTCGCCGCAGACCCGCACCGATGTCAGCCCCGCCGCCGCGGCATGGGCGCCGAGCTCGGCGGGCGTGAACGCGTGAACGTCGACCACCCGCTCCAGCCGCTCCTCCTCCGAGCCCCCCGCGCCGTTGACGCCGTTCGGGCGCTCGCCGGCGCCCATCAGGCCACGCCAGAGTGGCGCCAGCACCAGCGCTCCGCGCTTGGGAAGGGCCGAGATGCGATCCCCGTAGCGCGAGGGCTCGCCGCAGAAGGCCACGACCCCGCCCGGACGCAGTACGCGGCGAAACTCGCGAAAGGCCCCGGAGAGATCCGGTAGGTGATGCAGTACGGCGTGACCGAAGACGAGATCGAAGGACGCGTCGGCAAACGGCAGCGCCGAGGCCTCGCACACCCGAGTCTCAACCGTGAGCCCGAGCTCGGATGCCGAGTCCGACAGCGTCCGCAGCATTCCGGGCGAGATGTCCGTGGCGACGGCCGCGCGGATCACGCCGGCGCGCATCAGGTTGAGCGTGAAGTAGCCGGTGCCGGCCCCGATCTCGAGCGCCCGGTCGAAGACCCCCGGTTCGGTCCCGAGCGCCTTGCGGAGCTTTCCGACCACCTGCCCCTGCCCGACGTCGTCGTAGTTGATTCCCCACTTCGAGTCGTAATGCCCGGCGGCGAGATCGTGGTAGCGCACGTTGGCGTCGCGGATGGTGTGCGGCGTCGCCATGGCCGAGGGAGGGTAATGCCTGGCGCGAAGCGCCTCCTAGAATCCCCGCCGAATGCGGGAGACGGTCCAGCAAGGCCAGCCCGACGGGGTGCCGGCCCTCGAGCTCACCGGCGAGCGCACGCTTCCCGACGTGCCGGCCGAGAACTACTGGTTTCGCCGCCACCTCGCGGTCTACGAGTGGATCGCCGAGCGTTGTGCCGGGCTGCAGCGTGGTGGACATGGCGTGCGGCGAGGGCTACGGCACCGAGGTGCTTGCGCGGCGCGCCCGGCAGGTGACCGGAGTGGATGCCAACCCGGACGCCTACGAGCACGCCCGCGCGAAGTACACGCGTCCGGGAGTGCGTTTCGAGCGCGACCTGATCGAGCGCTACGAGGAGGATTGCGATGCCGTCGTGTTTCTCCAGACGATCGAGCACGTGGCCGACCCCGCCGGCGTCCTCTCGCGCCTCAAGAGGATGTGCGACACGCTGTACGTGTCCACCCCGAACCTGCTCACGCTGGCGCCCCCGGGGGCCGAGAAGTCAGACAATCCGTGGCACCTGCGCGAGTACCGGGCCGAGCAGTTCCGCGCGCTCTGCGCCGAGGTGGCCGGCGATTTCGAGCTCTACGGCCTCTTCCATGCGCGCAAGCTCCGTGCCCACGAGCTGGCGCTGCGGGCGGGCTGGGACCAGGTGCACGCCGCGCTCAGGGTGACCAAGCCGTTCTACGACCGCTTCACCCCGGCGATCTCGGCGCGCGACTTCGTTCTGAGAAGGACCGACATGGAGCGCGCGCTCGATTTCATCGCGGTGTTGCGTTGAGGCGCGTCGGGCGGCTGCCCGATCCGCCCGAGCTCCCGGCGGCGGCGCGCCCGCCCTGGCCGCCGTGGTACGCGCCGGTGGCGCTGATCGGATCGTTCTTCGCGGTTTCGGTGGCGGTGGTGCCCGTGCTGCCGCTGATCTTCCTTGCGGGCCTTTCGGACACCCTCGGCGCGATCGCGCTGCTCGTGCTGGCGCTGCTCCAGGACGGCGTGTTCGTCGGCGCGGCGGTGCTGTTCGCCGCCTTCAAGCGAACACCGCGGGCCTGGCACTTCGGCGTGCGCTCCACCCCGTTCTGGCCCACGGTCGGCTGGACGCTGCTCGCGTTTGCGCTCATGCTCGGCATCGAGGTCGCCGTAGTCGAGCTGCTCGGCGTCGACGACACGGAGATCGACGAGCTCGGCAAGCTCAGCGGACTGGCTGGGATCGCCGTCGCCATCGTGGTCGTGCTGCTGGCCCCGGTGGCCGAGGAGATCTTCTTCCGCGCGTTCTTCTACCGCGCCCTTCGCACACGGATGCGGGTCTGGTCGGCGTCGCTGCTCACCGGTTGTGTGTTTGCGTCGGTGCACCTCCAGTACTACGCAGAGCCGGTGCTGCTGCTGATCATCGCCGCGTTCGGGCTCGTCCAGTGCCTGCTATACGAGCGCACGGGCTCGCTGTTCGCGGTCATCGCCACGCACGCAGCGTTCAACGCGGTCGCCTCGCTCACGATCGCCCCGGTACCCGCGATCGTGATCGGCCTGCTGATGCTGCTCGCCTGCGTGCTGGTCTCGCGCCGAGCCGGCCCCGCGCCCAGTCCGATGCCCGCATGAGCTCCCGCCGCCCGGGGGCCCTCGCGCTCGTCCTGCATTCGCACATGCCCTACGTCGAAGGCTTCGGCACCTGGCCCTTCGGCGAGGAATGGCTATGGGAGGCCGTGGCGAGCGTGTACCTGCCGCTGCTCGACCTGGTCGACGGCGCGCCGGTGACCATCGGTCTCACTCCCGTGCTGTGCGACCAGCTCGAGGCGATGCGCGGCGACGCCGGCGAGCGCTACCTCGCCTTCCAGCGCGACATCCGCGCCGTGATCCACGCGGAAGACGGCGCGGAGCTCGAACGCGGCGGCGAGCCGGCGCTGGCCGCCGAGGTGCGCCGCGCCGCGGCCGACTACGTGTTCGCCGAGCAGGCCTTCGAGCGGCGCGGGCGCGATCTCGTCGGCGCCTTCGGTGCGCTCGAGGGCGTAGAGCTTTGGACCTCCGCCGCCACCCATGCGCTCCTGCCGCTGCTCGCCACCGACGCCGGGCGGCGGCTTCAGCTCGCCACCGGCACCGCCTCGCACGTACGGCGCTTCGGCGCCTGGGAGGGCGGCTTCTGGCTGCCGGAGTGTGCGTTCGAGCCGGGGCTCGAGCGCGACCTCGCCGATCACGGAGTACGCGCCTTCTGCGTCGACCAGACCCGGATCGCCGGCTTCGACCACCTGCGTCCCGTCGCCACCGAGGCCGGACCGGTGGCGGTGCCGATCGACTGGGAGACGGTCGAGCTGGTCTGGAACAACCGCGACGGCTATCCCGTCGGCGCCGCCTACCGCGACTACCACCGGCGCACGGTCCACGACCTGCGGCCCTGGAACAACTCCGGCGGCCCGTACGACCGCGAGGCCGCGGAGGCGCAGGCGCGCGAGGACGCACGCGACTTCGTCGAGCGGGTGAGCGCGCGCGCCGCGGGCGGCGGCCTCGTCTGCTGCGCGCTCGACACCGAGCTGCTCGGGCACTGGTGGTACGAGGGACCGGCCTGGCTCGCTGCGGTGCTGGAGGAGGCGCCCCGGGCCGGCCTGCGGCTTGTGACCGTGAGCGAGGGCTTGGGGCTCGTCGAGCCGGCCGCCACGGCGCTCGCGCCCTCGAGCTGGGGGGCCGGCAAGGATCTGTCGACCTGGGACTCGCCCGCCGTCGCCGAGCTTGCCTTCGCAGCGCGCCGGGCGGAGCTGCGGACGGTTGCGAGGGCGTCGGGGCACGCCCAGCCGCGCGCCGCACTCGAACGAGCGGCCCGCGAGCTGCTCGCGATCCAGTCGAGCGACTGGGCCTTCATGGCGACCGGCGACCTGGCGAGCGACTACCCTCATCAGCGCCTGAAAGCCCATTCGACCGCCCTCGAGGCCGCCCTCGCCGCCCTGGCAGACTCCGCGCCCGCTCCAGATCCCAACCTTCGCCACCTCGCGCCCGACCTCGACCTCTCCTCGCTGGCAACCTCCTGAGCATGCGCGCCCTGATCCTCTCGTGGGAGTACCCGCCACTCATCGAGGGCGGTCTCGCGCGCCACGTGCGCAAGCTCGCCGAGAGCCTCGCCGCCCAGGGCATGGATATCCACGTGATCGCCCGCGGCCGCGAGGAGGACCCGGTCGAGGAGGATGCGGGCGGCGTGCTCATCCATCGCGTCCGCGAGCCCCAGCGCCCGCGCGACCTGGGCGAGTTCGTCGCCTGGATCGAGCACATGAACTCGGACATGCTGGCCGTCGGAGTCGAGCTGGGCGACCGCTTCGACTTCGACGTCGTCCACGGCCACGACTGGCTGGTGGCCAGCGCCGGCGACCACCTGGCGAAGCGCTTCCGCGCCCCCTTCGCGGTGACCATCCACGCCACCGAGTACGGGCGCCACCAGGGCTGGGTCGACAAGCACCCGCAGTCCTACATCCACGGAGTCGAGACGTGGATGGCCAACCGCGCCGAGCGCGTGATCACCTGCTCGGCCTACATGCGAGAGCACGTGTCCGACGTCTACGGCCTGGACGAGGCGCGCGTGGCGGTCATCCCGAACGGCATCGACCCCTCGGAGCTCGTGCCGGTGGATGACCTCGACACGCTGCGCGGGCGCTTCGCGAAGCCCACCGAGAAGCTCGTGCTGCTGGTCGGCCGGCTCGTGTACGAGAAGGGCTTCCAGTTGGCGCTCGAGGCGCTGCCCGGGTTGATCGAGCGGGTCGGCAACGTTCGCTTCATCGTCGCCGGCTCCGGTACCGCCGAGCAGGAGCTGCGCGCGCAGGCTTCCGCGCTCGGCCTCGACGACCACGGCACCTTCCTCGGCTGGATCGGCGACGACGTGCTGCACTCGCTCTACCGCATAGCCGACCTCACGGTCGTGCCCTCGATCTACGAGCCCTTCGGCCTGGTCGCGCTCGAGGCGATGGCGTCCGGCTGCCCGTGCCTGGTCGCCGACACCGGCGGCCTGCGCGAGGTGGTGCCCAACGAGGACGTGGGCCTGCGCTTTCGCTCCCGCGATCCGCGTTCGCTGGCCACGATGGCGGAGCGGCTGCTGACCGACGAGCAGCTCCGGGACCGCCTCGTGGCCGAGGCGAACGAGCACGTGCTGAGCTTCGATTGGGCAGACGTCGCCCGCCAGGTGGGCGAGGTCTACGAGGAGCTCGTGCGCCCGGTCGCCCTTCGCAGCGGATAGCGCAGCACGATCGTCGAGATCCACAGCGCCTGCGCGAGGATCGGAGTCACGAAGGCAAGCGGAACCGAGATCAGGAAGATCGCGGTGAAGCCGAAGGCCACCGGGCTGGCAAAGACGGCGGTCTGGCCTCGGTGGTCCTCTTTCACGAGTCCCGCTCGCAGCGTATGGATGTGCATGTACCAGTTGACGAAGGAGGCGACCCCGAGTATCCCGCCGAAGACCGCGGCGGCGATCGGCTCATCGTCGTAGCGATCGAACAGGTCGGCCGAGAACGGAATCAGGCAGATCGCCGCGAGAAAGACCAGGTTGAGCGCCATTAGCGGGCCGTCGAACGCCCGCAGGCGCTCGAACATGGCGTGGTGGACGATCCAGAACCGTCCGACCAGCGCGAAGCTGAGGACGTAGGCCCCGAAGCTGGGCAGCAGGTCCACCATCGCCTGGCCGAGGTCGGCACCGTCGACGTCCGGGACCTCGATGTTGAGCACGAGAAGCGTGATCGCCACCGCCATGACACCGTCGGTGAAGGCAACGATGCGGCCGAGGTCGGTCCGGGCCTGCTTCTCCATGGCCGCCCACGCTACGTCGGCGTCCGGACGCTCCTGAGCCGGTTAGATTTGCGCGGTGACAGCGGACGCCCAGGGTGCCGCCCGATCAGGGAGCGCGCCGATCACCCTGGCCGCGATGACGCTGTCGGCCAGCATGATCCTCGTGGACCAGACGGCTGTGCCCCTGGCCACAGCCGACGCGATCGCCGACCTCGGCGGCGCGGTGTCCGAGGGCCAGTGGATCCTCACCGCGAACATCCTGCCGCTCGCCGCGCTGATGGTTCTCGGCGGGCGGCTGGGGGATCTGCTCGGCCTGCGCCGGGTGTTTCTCACCGGCGCGCTCATATTCATGTTCGCGACGGCCGCGGCCGGCGGCGCGCAGGACATGCCGATGATGATCGCCGCACGCGCGGTCCAGGGTGTGGGGGCGGCCCTGATGATGCCCACCGCGGTGGCGATCACCAGCGCGGTCTACCCGAAGGAACGGCGCGGCACCGCGCTGGGAATCCTGGCCGGGGGCTCGGCCTTCTTCGCCGCGCTCGGACCGGTGCTCGGGGGCCTCCTCACCAGCATCGACTGGCGTCTCGTCTTCCTGATCAACGTTCCGCTGGCGATCGTCACGATCGTGCTCACGCTCTCGGCCACTCCGCCGCTGCGGCCCGAAGGCGACGAGCGGCCCCGCATCGACTATGCGGGCACGGTGGTCTTCGGGCTGGCGATAGTGGCGCTCGTGTTCGGGCTGAGCCAGGGCCAATCGGACGGCTGGGGCTCGCCCGAGACCGTGCTCCCGCTGCTGGCCTCCGTGATGCTGCTCGCGGCGTTCGTGTTGATCGAGTCGCGGGTCGAGGCCCCGCTGCTCGAGTTCCGGCTGTTTCGACACGCGAACTTCCTGGCGGCCAACATCAGCCAGGTGCTGGCGGGGGCCATAGAGCTCGGGCTGGGCTTCCTGCTGCCGTTCTACCTCCTGCTCGTGATCGGCGTGAGCCCCGCCGTGGCGGGCATCGCGCTGCTCCCCGCCTCGATACCGATCATCCTCGCCGGCCCGCTGGCCGGACGCGTCTTCGACCGTAGGGGTGGGCGCGTGCCGCTGGTGGCAGGGTTCCTGATACTGGCGGTCTCGGGCGCGGCCCTGGCCGTCGCCGTCGCGGAGCAGACCGTCGCTGCGCTGATACCGGGCCTCGTGCTCCAGGGACTGGGCCTGGGCGTAGTGCTCACCGTGAACGATCCGACCGGCCTGGGATCGGTGCCGCCGGAGTCTCAGGGCCAGGCGGCGGGCAGCATCAACACCGCTGAGCAGCTCGGTGGCGCGCTTGGAATCGCGGGGCTCACCGCAGTCGAGGTCGGGGCCGCCGAGCGCATCACCGAGGAGCGGCTTGCCGATCGCGGGATCAACGTCACCGAGCGCGAGATCGACCAGTTCAAGGAGTACATCCTGCAGGCCGAGCAGGCGGGTCGAGGCCAGACGACGGTGGACACCCGCGTGGTTCGCGTGGCCATTCAGGACAACGTGCTCGCGCATGTGGACTCGTTCCGCATCACCTTCCTGGCGAGTGCCGGCATTGCCCTCCTGGGAGCGCTCGCATGCGTCGTACTCGTGCGGCGCGAGAACCGCTTCTACGTCGGCCCGGCGTTTGGCCGGCGCTCGCGCTGGACTTACGTCACCGCCGGGACCACGCCGGCTATCACCCGCCACCCGCCTAGGGACGCGGACGGTCAAGCAGAGCACGGGCCGCCCGCCGGCCGCTCCTGATCGCGCCCTCCATGAGCGCGGCGAACTCGCCACCCAGGTGTTCGCCGGCGAAGGCGAGCGGGCCGACCGGCGCGGCGAACAGCTCGGCCACCGGCAGCGGGGGGGACGTGGAGTAGGCGGCGCCGACCCATGGGTCGTCTGACCAGGTGGACAGCAGGGCACCTGGCGGATCGAGGTCGAGCTCGGGCCGCAGGTCTTGCAGCGATGCGAGCCAGCGGTCGGGCCCCGATTCGACCTCGAGGCCCGCGAGGGCGCCCGGCGAGCCCGAGAAGCAGCTCACGACCGGCTGGACCTGGTCGCGGTCGCCGGTCGCGGTCCAGCTCCAGTAGCGCTCGGGGACCGACATCACCGCCCCGGGCCCGGAGGGGCTTCGGAGCGGCACGAAGAGCTTCGCGGCGTGGCCGTAGCTGATCTCGGCGAGCGCCTGGGCGAGCCCGCCGGCGAGCGGCGGATCGAACTCGACGCGCCCGACGACGCTGGCGGGCACCGCGACCACGCAGACGTCTGCCTCGACCTCGCCCGCGCCGGCGGTCACTCGCACCCCATCGGCTGTGTGGCCAACCTTCGTCACGGGGCTGGAGCAGGTGGACCGCTTGGCCGAGCTCGCCGGCCAGCGCGAGAGCGAGCCGTCCGTTGCCGCGCGCGACGCTGGGGGCCGGGGCGTCGTCGACGTGCGCGAGGCCGGCAAGGTCGCGCGCCGCGACCACATCGGCCGAGTTGGCGCTCGAGATCTCGACCCGGGCAAGCAGGGCTTCGCGCACGGCGGGGGCGATGTCGAGCGCCTCCAGAAAGCGCCGCGCGGGCAGATCGGGCGAGGCGGTCCGAAGCGCTGCGCCGACCAGGTCCGCGGCCGCCTCGAGCTCGTCGGCGTTGGTGTCTGCGCCGCGCGGCTCGCGGCGGCCGTAGCGCATGCCCTTGTCCCAGAGGCCGAGGCCGAACTCGTCCACGAGCTCCCGCACCGCGGTATTGCCGGGCAGCACGAACTCGGCGCCCATCTCGACGATCGCGCCGTTGTCAAGCTCCCGCGACCAGACGCGGCCGCCGACGCGGTCGCGTGCCTCGAGCACCACCACCTCCGAGCCCGCGCGCTGGAGCTCGTAGGCCGCGGTCAGCCCCGCGAGCCCGGCGCCGACGACCGCCGCCCTCACGGAACGGCCACCGCGTCCACGGCCACGGCGCCGCGCTCGTGCACGAACACCGGGTTCAGCTCGATAAGCGACAGGCCGCTCTCGACGAGCAGGTCGCCCACGCCGCTTGCGAGGCGCGCGGCCGCGGTCAGGTCGAGTGGCGTCCGCCCGCGCCCGCCCGTGAGCAGCGGCGCCCCGCGCAGCGATCGCAGCGCCTGCTCGACGCGCTCGGGGCTCGCCGGCAGCGGCACGATCGCCGCGTCGTCGTAGATCTCCGTCCAGATTCCGCCCAGCGCGACCACGAGCGCGGGCACGAC
Source organism: uncultured Thermoleophilaceae bacterium (assembly GCA_963762265.1). Lineage (GTDB taxonomy): Bacteria > Actinomycetota > Thermoleophilia > Solirubrobacterales > Thermoleophilaceae > JACVRW01. The sequence goes on from CAVXKC010000003.1 coordinate 254,405, forward strand.
CGCGTCGCGGCGGGCGGCCACCAGCAGCTCGACGCCCGGCGCGGCCATGCGCTCGGCGAGCACGACGGCGTCCTCGATCCCGAGGGCGAGCAGGCGCCGGTGGGCGGCACGGACGTCATCGGCGTTATGGAGGTCGAGCGCCAGCGCTCCGAGCTCGCTCTTGTGCAGCAGTGCGGGCGCCGAGAGCTTGAGGGCGAGCGGGGCGCCCAGCTCCTCGAGGGCGAGCGCGACGTCGTCCTCGCCTGCGGCCAGGCGTCCCTCCACGACCGCCACTCCGGCGGCGCGCAGCAGCTCCTTGGTCTCGTGCTCGGGGAGGCTCGCGGCCGGGGCCCCGTTGACGGCCGGCCGAAGCGCGGCCACCCGTGCGATCTCGCGCAGCCGGCCCGCGTCACCGGTCGGCCGGCGCAGAGCGGCGGCGCAGGCGAGGCCCGTCCGCAGACCCGAGACCGCGGGGATCCCGGCCTTGATGAAGCGCGCGGCGGCCGCGTCGTCGAGCAGCTCGGGGAGTGTGGAGGCCACGATCACCGGCGCCGGGCTGCTCGCGGCGCCCGCGTGGATGCCCTCGCGCACCGCCGTCCAGGACTCCTCCGGCGCGCCGTCGATGCCGACAGGCTGGTCGTACAGGACGAGCACCTGGTCGATCGCGGGGTCCGCGCCGACCGCCGCGATGATGTCGCGCAGCGTGTCGACCTCGCCCCAGATCAGCGCCGTGTAGTCGAGCGGGTTGCCCACCGTCGCGGCGTTCGGCAGCAGCTCGCGCAGCCGGATCGCGGTCTCCTCGCCGAGCGCGGGAAGCTCGAGTCCCATCCGCTCGCACTCGTCGGCGGCGAGCGCCGAGTCGCCGCCGGAGCAGGTGAGGATCGCCAGGCCACCGGCTCTCGCCGGCCGGCCCCCCGGCACGGCCTGCGCCTTGGCCAGCTCGAGCAGCTCGTGGACGTCGCCGGCCCAGGCCGCCCCGGCCTCCTCCGCGAGCGCGCGAAAGACGCGATGGTCCCCGGCGATCGCCCCCGTGTGAGCGGCGGCGGCGGTGGCGCCCGCGGCGGACGCGCCCACCTTGAGCACCGAGACGCCGACGCCGCGCTCGGCGCAGCGGGCGAGTGCCTCGCACAGCAGCGGCGCCGTCGCCGTCGGCCTCGAGGTACAGGGCGATCGCTCCCACGCCCTCGGCCTCGGCCAGCGCGACCGATCCACTCGGACATGTCGAGCCGCGACCGCGTTGCCGCACGAGATCACGGTGTGCAGCCGCAGGCCGCGCCGCGTGGCCGAGCGCGTTCACCGCCACGTTGCCGCTCTGCGAAACGAGCGCCACGCGGCCGGGCTCGAGCGCCGGCAGGGCGTCTCCCCACAGAGCCGCCCGCTCGTGGAGGGCCACGATGCCGTTTCCGTTCGGCCCGCAGATCGGCAGGCCGTGACGCCGCGCCGACGCGGCCAGCTCGTCCTCGAGCGCCTTGCCGTCGGAGATCTCGCCGAAGCCCGCGCCGTAGATCACCGCCCCGCCGCAGCCGAGCGCGCCGGCCTCCTCCACCACGGCGGGCACGCCGGGCGCCGGGATCGCCACCACCACCGCGTCGGGCGGCGCGGGGCAGTCCGACAACGAGGCAAAGCAGCGGAAGCCGTGCACCTGCGAGCGGCCCGGGTTGACTCCCCAGACCTCGCCCGGGTAGCCGAGCGCACGGAGGTTCAGCAGGGTCTCGCCGGCGTAGGAGCCGTCGCGTTCGGTCGCGCCGACGACGGCGATCGTCGCGGGGTGCAGTAGCCGGTCGAGGGACCTCACCTAGTGCAGCGTACGCTCGACCCCGCGGCGCTCGAGCGCGCGGGCGATGATCAGCCGCTGGATCTCGCTGGTGCCCTCCCAGATCCGGTCGACGCGCAGCTCGCGGAAGAAGCGCTCGGCCACGTTGGTGCGCATGTAGCCGCGACCGCCGAAGATCTGCACGCAGCGGTCGGCGCAGCGACACGCGGCCTCGCTCACGAACAGCTTGGCCATCGACGCCTTGGCGTGCACCACCTTGGGGTCGGCGCCCGCGTCCACCAGGCGCGCCACCTCGAGGGTCAGCAGGCGTCCGGCGGCGGCGTCGGCGGCGGAGTCGGCCAGCGGGAACGACACCCCCTGGTAGTCCATGATCCGGCTCTCGCCCTGCACGCGCCCGAGCGCCCAGGCGGTCGTCTCCTCGATCAGCCGCCACATCGAGCCGACGCCGCGGGCGGCGATGCCCAGCCGCTCCTCGGTGAACCACGCGCGCTGCAGGTCCTCGCCGCCGCCGAGGCCGCCGATGACCGCGTCCTCGCCCACCTCGACGCCCGTGAAGCGCACCGTCGGATGCCCGTGCGGATAGGTGTGCGTGAAGGGCGGGTCGTCCACGATCTCGATGCCCGTCGAGCGAGCGGTCGACCAGAAAGAGCGTTGGCAGCGTCTGGCCGTCCACGAGCGCGTTGGCCATCACGATGTAGACCGCGGCCACGTCGCCGTAGGTGACGAACCACTTCTCGCCGTCGATCACCCAGCCGGCCTCGGTGCGCCGAGCCGTGGTCTCGATGCGCGACGGATCGGAGCCCGCCTCCTCCTCGGTGACCGCGTAGGCGTCGTGCAGCTCGCCGCGCAGCGCCGGCTTGAGCCAGCGCTCGATCTGCTCGGGGGTCCCGCTGGCGAGCACGTTGTAGGCACCCGGCATGTACCAGGACAGCGCGTTGGTCGAGCGGCCGAGCTGCTCCTCCACGAGAAACCACTCGGTCTTGCTCCAGCCCTGGCCGCCGTGCTCGGGCGCGTGGAGCCCGCCCGACAGGCGCGCCTCGACCGCCTCGCGCTTGATGCGCTGCTTGAGCTCGTCGCCCACGTTGCCGCCGCTGCGCTCGGCCAGCTCCTCGTTGGGGATCAGCACCTCGTCGACGAAGCGCCGCGCGCGCTCCTGCAGGTCGAGCTGCTCGGGCGTGAAGTCCGTGGCGGTCGTGAGGCCTGGAGCGGCGGTGGAGATGGTCATGCGAATCCTCCTGGGAGACCCAGTTTCAGGTTGTCGTGGTTGATGAACTACGTCGAGGACGATCTCTCGGGCCTCACCGGGCGGCGCCTTTGCGGCCAGCGCGGCCGCCTCGGCCATGTATGCGTTCCATGCACGGCGTCTGCCGTGCGTGACGAGTCGCTCCACCCGCGCTCGCTCAGCCGCGGCGTCGGTCCCGCGCAGCTGCGCGACCGCGTCGGGAAGCTCGCGTTCGGGCTCTGGGGTGATGGAAAGCCATGCGTAGCGGGCACCCGCCGGGCGCAAGCGCCCGGCAGGCCGGGCGCGAAGCGTTGTTCTTGCGCAAGGGGCCATGATATCATGCGACTGACCACAAAGTCAGGAACCCTCAAATGGCCACAGCAGTGACTCCCGAAGCGGTTTCCCCGGCACTCCTGCCGCATCTCTACCGCGATCCCGAGGTGCTCGAGCGTCGAGCAGCGGCGCATCTTCGCGCGCACCTGGCAGTTCGTCGGCGCACGTGTCGCAGCTGCCGGACGGCGGGCAGCTACCTGACCGCCGACGCCGGCCTCGAGCCGGTGCTGGTCCTGCGCGACCACGACGGCACCCTGCGCGCGTTTCGCAACGTCTGCCGCCACCGCGGGTCGCGCCTGCTGAGCGGCTCGGGCGAGTGCGGCAAGGCGATCCGCTGCCGCTACCACGGCTGGACCTACCGCTTCGACGGCCAGCTGATCGGCGTGCCCGAGGGGCGCTCGATCGCCGACCTCGACAAGTCGCAGCTCGGGCTCTTTCCCGCGCGCGTGGAGGTCCTCTGCGGCCTCGTGTTCGTCAACCTCGACATGGACGCGACGCCGCTGGCCGAGCAGGTCCGGCGACCTGGCCGAGCGCTTCGAGCGCTACGGCCTCGAGCGCCTCGCGCCCGCGCGACCGAGAGGCCCGTCGAGCCAGCCCGCCAACTGGAAGATCGTGGTGGACAACTACCTCGAGGGCTACCACGTGCCGATCGCCCATCCCGGGCTGATGCGCCTGCTCGACTACAAGCGCTACGAGGTCGAGCTGCACGAGAACTGGCGTCTGCTTCGAGCCGCCGCTGCGCGACAAGCCGTCGGGCAACCTGATGGAGCGCGCCTACCAGCGGCTGGTCGAGCCGATGCCGGGGCTGACCGAGGAGGACCGGCGCGTCTGGCGCTACTTCTTCATCTACCCGAACACGACGATCGACCTCTACCCCGACCAGGTCGGGATCTGGCGCATCGGGCCCAAGGGCCACCTGGCCACGGCCGACCTGGCGCTCACGCTGCTGCCGCGAGAGCTCGAGCCTGCGCACGCCGCGCCGTGCAGTACGCCAACCGCAAGGTCAACCGAGCTGGTCAGCGACGAGGACGTCGATCTCGTGGCCAACCAGCAGGCCGGCCTCGAGACGCGCGGCTTCGAGCCCGGGCCGCTGTCGCAGCGCGAGGCGGCGCTCGGCTGGTTCGCCGACAAGGTGCGGGCCGACCTCGCCGAGAGCGCGTGAGCGCCTCCGCGCCGGCGGAATCCTCCGAGCGCGGCGCGCGCGAGCGCATCCTCGCGGCGGCGGTCGAGCGGATCGCCGGCGACGGCATCGACGACGATGCGCATCGCCCGCGTGGCGATGGACGCCGGCGTGTCGCACCTCGCTGGTGCACTACCACTTCGAGACCCGCGAGGCGCTGCTCGCGGAGGCGCTCGAGTACTCCTTCGAGCTCGCCGGCGAGGTGCGCCTGGGCGAGGCCGACGCTACGGCTCCGACGACGACGACGCGGCGGCGCCCGAGGCGCGGCTGCTGGCGATGATCGACCAGTGCCTGCCCTACCCGGGCACGCTGCAGCGCGACTGGGTGCTGTGGGTCGAGCTGTGGCTGCGCACCGTGCGCCATCCCGAGCTGCGCCCACCGCCGCGCGGCTCTACGAGCGCATGCGCGACTGGTTCACCGAGGCGAATCGAGGCCTGCGGCTACGACGGCGACGCCGGGCCGCTGGCCGATCGGGCGCATCGCGCTGAGCGACGGCCTGGGCGTCCGGGTGCTGATCGGCGAGCTCGGCGATCGAGTACGCGCGCGAGCAGATCTGGGACTTCCTGGCCGTCCGAAATCGGGCTTGACCGATCCCTGGCCGCGGGCTAGGTTTCTTGAATCATGGTTCAGCTTTTTGAGAGGGGGAGCTCGAAGGCGTGAGCCCGCGTCCGCGGCTAGACCACGTCGGCGTCCCGCGATCCTCGGCGCGGCAGCCGAGGTCATTCGCGAGCGCGGCCTGGAGAACGCCCGCGTGAGCGACGTCGCCGATCGCGTGGGCACCAGCGCGCCGTCGATTCTCTACTACTTCGCCTCCAAGGCCGAGCTGCTGAAAGAGGCGCTCACCTCGGCCGAGGAGCGCTACTACGAGGACCTCGAGCGCGAGCTCAACGGGATCGAGAGCGCCCGCGAGCGGCTCGTGCGGATCGTGGCCGGCGGCGCCGGCGAGGGCGACTGGGACGCCGCGCTGTGGATGGAGCTCTGGACCAAGGCGCTGCGCGATCCGGAGCTGGGCCATCGTGCGCGCGGAGCTCGACGGCCGCTGGCGGCAGACGATCGCGGAGGTCGTCAGCTACGGTCAGGAGCGAGGAGAGTTCGGTCCGGCGGTACCCGAGGACTTCGCGGTGGTGCTGGCCTCCCTGCTGGACGGACTGGCCGTGCAGATCGCCCTGAAGCGACATCGACGTCACGCCGGAGCGCGCCGAGGAGCTGAGCCTGCGGCTGGCCGAGCGCGAGCTCGGCTGCGAGCTGAGGGAGGCGGCATGAGGAACGACGCTGAACCGGACATCGCCGAAGGGAGCTGCTTCGGGCGGCGCGGGCTGGCCGTGGGCCTCGGCCTCGCGGGCTGCGGGGTGGGGAACGTCAGCTCGCGGCATCCAAGGCGGAGACCGAGAAGCCGATCAAGAAGAAGATCGACGGCGACCTCGTCTACTTCAACTACTCGGAGTACATCGACCCGGACCTGGTCAAGGGCTTCGAGAAGCTCTACGGCGTGACGGTGCGCGAGTCGTACTTCGACTCGATGTCGGCGATGATGGCCAAGCTGCGCGCCGGGATCGCCTACGACGTGATCTTCCCGAGCGCCGAGTACGTGCGATCGCCTCGATCCGGGCAACCTGATCCGCCGGATCGACCGCGACAAGCTCAAGAACGTCGACCAGGTCTACAAGCAGTTCGCCGACCCCTGGTACGACCAGAGGCTCCGAGCACTCCACGCCGTACGGCATGTACGCGACCGGGCCTCGGCTACCGCGCCGACAAGGTCGACGGCATGACCGGCTCGTGGCGCGACCTCGGGAACGTCGACACCGAGGACCGCTCGTTCCTGCTCGACGACTTCCAGGAGGGCATCGGCATGGCCAACCTGGTCAACGGCTATCCGCTCAACGAGACCGATCCAGGAGAAGCTCGAGAAGTCGCAGGACTACCTGCGTCGACCTGAAGCCCAAGCTGCGCGGCATCTCGGCGGACACCATCACCAACATGACGTCAGCGGCAACGCCTGGATCCAGCACCTCTGGAACGGCGACATCGTCAACATCCGCAACCAGGTCGACAACCCCGAGGACTACAAGTTCCAGAAGTGCAGCGAGGGGATCCCGGTCGGCAGCGACAACTTCGTGATCCCGTCAACGCGCAAGCACCCGGGCACCGCGCTGCTGTTCATGGAGTACATGCTCGAGCCCGAGAACGCGGCCCAGAACGTGGAGTGGATCGGCTACCCGATGCCCTACGACGGAGCGCCCACGGAGGCCTTCCAGGGCCTGGTCAAGGACGACCCGGAGATCAACGTGACCGTCGAGGACCTGGAGAACGGCCAGCAGTTCGAGAACCTCAAGGGCGAGGGCCGGCTCGCCTGGGACAAGGTCTGGACGGAGTTCAGGGTCTCGTAGCGCGGCCGATGAACGAGAACCGCTTCGCCGCGTACCTTCCTGGTCCCCGGCGGGCTCTGGCTGCTGGCGCTGTTCGTGGTCCCGCTCGGCTTCGTGCTCGCGCATCTCGTTCGGCTACACGGACGACCTCGGCGAGGCGATCTACGGGACGAGCCTCGACAACTACAGCCGCGTCTTCGATCCCGACCTGATCCCCGTGCTCGTGCGCTCGGTCGGCTTCGCGCTCGCCACGGTCGGGATCTGCTTTCTGATCGGCTACCCGGTCGCCTACTACATCGCGATCTTCGGCGGGCGCTGGAAGAACGTGCTGCTGGCGCTGGTCGTGCTGCCGTTCTTCGTCAACTACCTCGTGCGCACCTACGCCTGGATCGCCATGCTCGGCGACGACGGCCTGGTCAACGGGATCTTCGGCGTCGGACCTTCGCTTCCTCAACACGCCCTACGCGGTGATCGGCGGCCTGGTCTACGGCTTCCTGGCCTTCATGATCCTGCCGATCTACGCCTCGCTGGACCGCATGGACCCGTCGCTGATCGAGGCGGGCAAGGACCTCTACGGCAGCCCGTGGCAGACGTTCCGCCACGTGACGCTGCCGCACACGATTCCAGGGCGTGCTGGCCGGCTCGGTGCTCGTCTTCCTGCCCGCGGTGGGCGACTTCGTGTCGGCCTCGCTGCTCGGCGGGCCCGAGCAGGTGATGATCGGCAACCTGATCCAGCAGCAGTTCCAGGCGTCGGACAACTGGCCCTTCGGCGCGGCGCTGACCGTCGTGATCATGCTCTTCCTGCTGATGTGGATGATCCTCTACCTGCGCTCCGCCGCGCGCGAGGCAAAGGAGGCGGAGGCGTGAGCACCGTCGACGGGCCGGCCCGGGACCGCCCGCTCCGCCCCGTCGGACCGAGCCGGCCGCGCCGCAAGCCGCCAAAGGGCTTCGACCGCCCGCGCTTCCTCAAGCTGTTCACCGGCCTGTTCTTCTTCGTGTTCCTGTTCACGCCGATCGTGCTCGTGATCCTGTTCTCGTTCAACTCGAGCCGCTCGCTGCAGGACTTCGAGGGCTTCAGCCTGGCGCTGGTACGAGACGTTCTTCCAGACCGAGTCGCTGCGCGACTCGCTGATCGCGAGCGTCGAGATCGCGCTCATCACGATGGTCGTCGCGACCGTCCTCGGGACGGCGCTCGCCTACGGGCTCGTGCGCTCGCGCACGCGCTGGTCCGACGGCGCCAACGTGACTGATGCTGCTCCCGCTCGTCACGCCCGGAGATCGTGGCCGGCGTCTCCGGCCTGCTGCTGTTCACCCAGGTCGGGCCTCGACGCTCTCGCTGACCACGATCGTGCTCGCGCACATCACCTTCTCGATCTCCTATGTGACGGTGGTGGTGCGCGCGCGCCTGGCCGCGCTCGGCCGCGAGGTCGAGGACGCGGCGATGGACCTCGGCGCCACGCGCTGGCAGACCTTCCGGCTGGTCACGCTGCCGGCGCTCTGGCCGGCCGTGATCGCCGCCGGGCTGCTCGTCTTCGCGCTCTCCTTCGACGACTTCGTGCTCTCGTTCTTCACCACCGGCGAGTCGCCGCAGCCGCTGCCGGTGCGCATCTGGACGCAAATCCGCTTCGGCGTCAGGCCGACCATCAACGCGATCGGAACCTTCATGCTCGTCGTGTCGACGCTGTCCATCGGACTCGCGCTGCTGCTGCCGCGCCTGCTCGGGCGGCGCGAGAGCGGCCTCGGGGTCCTGCTAGGCCGGGAGGGCGCATGAGCGATTCGGCAATTCATCTGGAGGGCGTGACCAAGCGCTTCGGCGACTCGGTGGCGGTCGACGACCTCGACCTCGAGATCGAGCAGGGCGAGTTCTTCTCGCTGCTCGGGCCGTCGGGCTGCGGGAAGACGACGACGCTGCGCATGGTGGCCGGCTTCGAGCAGCCCAGCGAGGGGCGCATCTACCTCGAGGGCGAGCCCGTCGAGACCGTGCCGCCCTACGAGCGCAACGTCAACACGGTCTTCCAGAGCTACGCGCTCTTCGAGCACCTGAGCGATCGCCGACAACGTGGCGTTCGGGCTCAAGCGCCAGCAAGGTGGCCAAGGACGAGATCCGCACGCGCGTGGCCGAGGCGCTCGACCTGGTCGAGCTGCTCGGCCGCGAGAAGGCCAGCCCACGCGAGCTCTCCGGCGGTCAGAAGCAGCGCGTGGCGCTCGCCCGCGCGCTCGTCAACCGGCCGTCCGTGCTGCTGCTCGACGAGCCGCTCGGCGCGCTCGACCTCAAGCTGCGCAAGCAGATGCAGGTCGAGCTGAAGGGCATCCAGCGCGAGGTGGGCATCACCTTCCTCTACGTCACGCACGACCAGGAGGAGGCGCTGGCGATGTCCGACCGGATCGCGGTCATGGAGGGTGGCAAGGTGCAGCAGTGCGGCACCCCCGAGGAGGTCTACGAGCATCCCACGGGACCGTTCGTGGCCGGGTTCATCGGCGTGTCGAACCTGTTGCCGGGCGTGACGGCCAACGGCGGCGTGCGACTGGAGGGCGGGGACCGCTGCGCCGCGAGGGTGCCCGCCGACGTTGCCGAGGGCACGCCCGTGCAGCTTTCGGTGCGCCCGGAGAAGATCTGGGTGGACGAGCTCGAGGACGGCATGGTCTCGGTCGAGGGCGACGATCGTCGAGCGCGTCTACGTGGGCACCACGACGCAGGTGATCGTCGAGCTCGCCGACGGAGTGCGCCTGGTGGCGCTCGAGCAGAACACCGCGCGCGTCAAGTCGGACAACCTCTGGGTGATCGGCGATCGCGTCAAGGTCGGCTGGCACCCCGAGCATTCCCTGGTACTGCGGTGAGGCGGCTCGCCGCCTGCGTGGCGGCGCTCGCGGCGCTGGCCGCCGTCGCGCCGGCGCCCGCCTCCGCCGAGCCGCTGACCGTGATGACGTTCAATGTCTGGTATGGCGGCGTGCAGGTCGACTTCGAACAGATCGGGCGGGCCATCCGCGAGGCCGACGCCGACGTGGTGGGCCTGCAGGAGCCGGAGGGCAACATTCGCGCCATCGCGCGCTCGGCCGGCCTCCCGTATGTCGACGAGAGCCTTCATCTCATCTCTCGCTATCCGCTCTACGCGGCGCGGCGCGGAGGAGTCCGGTTTGCCTACGTAGCGATCCACCCGCGCAAGGTGGTGGCGATCACCAATGTTCATCTGCCCTCGAGCCCCTATGGCCCCGAGCTGCAGCGCGACGGCAAGTCGAGGCGCGCAGTGCTGGAGAACGAGCGCGCAGTTCGGCTGGGCGAGATCAAGCCCTATCTGGGTCCGCTGTCGGGACTGTCCGACGCCGGGGTGCCGACCTTCTTGGTCGGGGACTTCAACTCCCCGTCGCATCTCGACGAGGCCTTCCCCTGGCCCGTGTCCAGGGCCTTGAGCGGCGCGGGCTTCCGGGACTCATACCGCGAGGCCCATCCCGATGCGGCGGCCCGCCCGGGCTTTACCTGGACGGCGGGCACGCCGCCGCCGCGTGTTCGCAAGGAGGAGACCGTCGATCGCATCGACTGGGTGATGGCGCGGGGCCCGGCCGCCACCCTGTCGAGCTTGCTCGTCGGTGAGCTCGGCGGCCCCGACGTGGATGTCGGGTTGGAGCGCTGGGGCTCGGATCACCGCGCGGTGGCTTCGACCTTCGAGGTCGATGCCGCCGCGGCGCCGGCGCTCGTGGACACCGACCAGCGGGTGGTGCACCGGGGCGATCGGCTGACGATCCGCTACGCCAGCCATCGCGGCCGGCGCATCGGCATCCTGCCGCTGCATGGCGACCGCCCGATCGTGACGCTGCCGATCATCGACGCGTCCGACCACCAGGCGGGTTTCTTCGGCACGTCCTACTTGGAGCCGGGCACCTACCGAGCGGCTCTGCTCAACGGCAAGGGTGGGGTGGAGGCAACCTCGCGCTTCTGGGTCCTGTCCCGCGGTGCACAGCCACGCGTGCGCTCGGCCCAGTCGGTCTACGCGCCGGGAGAGCCGATCCGCCTGCGCTGGCGCAACGCCCCCGGCAACAAGTTCGACTGGGTCGGGATCTTCCCCGCGGGCCCACTCAACGTCTACAACTATCTGGGCTTCAGCTACGTGGGGGCGCTGCCGCACGGCCGGCTGACGATGACCAAGGCGGACCTCGGGACGCTCAAGCCGGGGCGCTATGTGGCCGGGCTGCTCATGGACGACGGCTACTCGGTGCTGGCGAAGACGAGCTTCAGGATCGAGCGCTAAAGGAGGCGGCGATGTCAGAGGAGCAGATGGTCGAGCTGCTCCAGCGCGCGCTGGAGCACCACGGAATCGACGATCGGATCGTGGCCGCCGGCCAGTTCTATCCGCGCGGTCACAGCGGCGGGATGTTCGTCGGAGGCTTGGCGGGCGCCGATGCGGGGAGCCTGCTCGGCACGGCCGGCGACGCCATCGGGCTGGCGGCCGGCTCGCTGGCCGGGCGCGGCGTGGCGGGCGGCTACTCGGGCCTGCCCGACACGATGCTGATCGGCGTGTCGGAGAGCGCCGTGTACGGCTTTGCGGGGGCCAGCCGGCGCAAGGAGCCCACACAGCTCGCGTTCCAGACTCCGCGCGCGGGACTGACGACCAAGGTCCACCAGCGAGTGAACGTCCGGGTGCTCGAGCTGATCCACGAAGACAGCGACTCACGCATCGAGTTGGAGGGCAACCGCCTCCCCGTCACCCATTCAAAGGACGTGATTCAGGCCCTGACCGTGTAGGGCCCGACCGACTCGTCGTGGTAGCCCTTTGCCCCCACCGCGCGCGCGAGGTCGCTGCGCGGGTCCTCACCGGCCGCCAGGCTGTCGAGGACGTGGCGGAAGTCGTAGCGCGGCGCCCAGCCCAGCTCGTCGCGCGCACGTGAGTTGACGTAGACGCGCTCGATGCTCGGGAACATGGTCCAGCCGCGCTTCTCGTAGACGGCCTCGTAGTCGGGATACAGCCGCCGCACGACGCCCGGCGCGTCGCTGCGCAGGTCCGAGAGGTCCTCGCGCTTGAACGGGGTGGTGGCGCTGACGATGTACTTGCCGAAGCCGATCGTGGGAGCCCGCTCCGCCGCGAGCAGGTGCGCGCTCACCACGTCCTCGAGGTCGACGCGCCGGTACAGGTGCTCGTTTGCCTTCAGGTTGCCGTCGTCGTAGGCCGCGCGCACCTCGTCGCGATCGTCGGGCTCGGGAAAGAAGCGCGAGGTGCGCAGGATCAGGCAGGGCAGGCCGTCGTCGCGGTGGACCAGTTGGCAGAGGTCCTCGGCCGCGGTCTTGGTCACGCCGTAGATGTTCCTCGGGACGGGCACGACGTCTTCGGTGATCCAGGCCGCCGGCGCTCCGGGCGGCGGTGCCAGCGCGTCGCCCGAACGCGCTGGTGGTGCTGGTGAACACGAAGCGCTCGCACGCCGCCGGACACGGCCTCCTCGAGCAGGTTCAGGGTGCCCGTGACGTTGGTCTCGACGAACGCCTGGCGCGTGTGGGTGGCCACGTGCGGCTTGTGGAGCGTGGCCGCGTGCAGGACGGCGTCGACGCCGTCCAGGCAGCGCCGCACCACGTCGCGATCGGCGATCGAGCCGACCACGTCGGTGAAGGGCGACTCGAGCGAGGTCGACGCCCAACGACCTCGCGGCCTCGCGAGCGCAGCGTGCGCACGAGCGCCTCGCCGAGGTGCCCGGCGCTGCCGGTGACGAGCACTCTTTTCACGCTTGTCAGCCCGAGCGCAGTGCGTGCCCGGCGAAGAGGCAGCCATCGCCGGCCCCGAACGGGATCTCATCGGCCTGGAAGGTCGCGGTGACCGTCACGCCGGCGGGGGTCGAATAGGTGAGGGTGCCGCCCACGTCGAATGACGACGTGCCTCCGGCGCCGGCGCTGGCGAGGATGTCCAGGTTGTCACCGGGGTTGAAGTCCGGGTCGTGCACGGCGTGCTGGGTGTCGGCGGACGCGTCCCGCACCATGGATGACGTGATGATCGCGTCGGCCACGGTCGTGTCGGCCTGAACGTTCAGGTTGTCGGCGCCGGTGCACTCGGCCCTGAGGACGAGACCGCCGAGGTTCAGGACCTCGGTGAACGCCACCGGCCCATTGAGCGGCCTGAAGTCAATGGCCGCTGCATCGAGGCCGTCGAGCTTTTCCGCGGCGGCCGCGGTCGTAGCCGTGTCGGCGGCCTGCGCCGCCGGCACCTTCCCAAGGGCACTCTCCTTGACCTGGGCCGACCCCGAGAGCGTTGTCCTTCACGTCCTTGCCCGCGACCGTCTTGTTGCGGATGTCCTTGCTGCGCACGCTGTTGTTCTTGATCTGACCGCTGCCGATCGTCGCGGCCGCGTACCCGACGCCGCCCAGCGCGAGAAACAGGGCCAGCGACGCCACGATGTTGGCGTAGGTGAGGTGTGAGCGCAGCCGAGAGAAGTTCATCCGGCGACGCTACCCGATCGCGATCGGCGAGTCGAGTAGCCCTGTCGGTTATCGCCTGGCCGAAGCCAACCGGCGCCGCAGCGAGCCGCGGTCCTTGAGGATGCGCTGCGCGGCGTTGTGCCCGCACGCCGCCATCACGCCGCCGCCCGGGTGGGTGCCCGCGCCGCAGAGGTAGAGCCCGTCGACGGGCGTCGCGTACTGGGCGAGCAGGGGGGAGGGGCGCATGAACGCCATCTGGTCGAGGCCCTGCTCGCCCTGGAAGATCGATCCGTCGACGAGGCCGAAGATGCGCTCGAGGTCCGGCGGCGCGAGCACCTCGTAGTGGATCAGGGCGTCTTTCACGTTCGGCGCGTGCTCGGCCACGATGTCGAGGCAGCGCTGCGCGTAGGCCTCGCGGTCGCCCTCGGCCCAGTCCTCGGCTCGCGGTAGGGCCCGTACTGGGTGAACATCGTCAGCACCGTGCGTCCCGTCGTCGGTCAGCGACGAGTCGACGCCGCTCGGCACCTCGACCTCCACGTAGGGCGCCGCGGCGGGCTCGCCGCGCACGGCGTCCTGCCAGGCGCGCTCCAGGTAGTCGATCGACGGGCACAGCGCCAGGCCGGTGCCCAGCAGATGGGCCGCCTCCTCGCTCGAGGCCCGCTCGTAGCGGGGCGAGCTCCGAGAGGATGCAGTTGATCTTCACCGAGCCGCCGCGGCTGCGGTAGCGGCGCATGTCGGTCACCACCTCGTCCGGGAAGTGCTCGGCGCCGGCCAGCTCCAGGACCGTGGTGCGCGGGTGGGCGCACGAGACCACGAGCGGCGCGCGGATCTCCTCGCCCGAGTCGAGCGTGACGCCGGTGGTGCGGCCGTCGCGCGACGTCGATCGAGCGCACTCCGTCGCCGGTGCGGATCGTCGCTCCCGCCGCCTCGGCGCTGCGTGCCAGCGCCTGTGAGATGCCGCCCATCCCGCCCTTCACGTGCCCCCACAGCCCGCTCACGCCGTTCAGCTCGCCGAGCGCGTGGTGGAGCAGGTTGTAGGCGGTGCCGGGCGTGCGCGGCCCGGCCCAGACGCCGACCACGCCGGTGGACGCGAAGGCGCCCTTGATCGCGTCGTTCTCGAACCAGTCGTCGAGCAGGTCGCCGACCGACATCGTCATCACGCGAAACAGCTCGTGCATGTCGCGCTTCTTCAGCCCCGCCGCGCGGCCGGCCTCGCGCAGCAGCGAGAGCAGGTCGCCGGGCCGCTTGGAGCCGACGGCCGGCGGCGGGCGCAGCATCAGCGGGCGCAGGAAGCCGGCCATCCTCGCGAGCAGCTCCTCGAAGCCCGGGTAGGCGGCGGCGTCCTTGCGCGAGTGGGGCTCGATCGACGCTCGCGTTGGCGCGTCGTCGTTGAAGAAGAAGATCGGCCGGCCGTCCGCCGCGACGGTGCGCGAAGGCCGGGTCGAGCGGGATGGCCTCATAGCCGAAGCGCTCGAGCTCGAGGTCGCGCACGACCTTCGGCTGGAGCATCGAGACCACGTACGACGCGCGCGACACGCGCTGGCCGGGCCAGACCTCCTCGGTCACGCAGGCGCCGCCGAGCGACGTCGCGGCGCTCGAGCACGCACACGTCGCAGGCCGGCGCGCGCCAGGTAGGCCGCGCAGGCCAGGCCGTTGTGCCCCGCGCCGACGACTCAGCCGCGTCGAAGGCCGATGACGGCCTCCTCGAGCACCCCGCCGAGGGTGGAGGCGATGAAGTCGAACTCCTCCTGCCCGGCCACGAGCGGCGGGCGAGATCTGCACCACGGGGTCGCCGCGGTCGTCGGCGCGGCAGATCAGGCCGCGCTCGAAGAGCTGCGGCGAGACGAAGCCGCGCAGCAGCTCGTTGCACTCCTCGTCGCAGAAGCTCTCGCGCGTCTCCTTGTCCTTGACCAGCTCGATCGCGTAGAAGAAGCCGCAGCCGCGCACGTCGCCCACGATCGGCAGCTCGAGCAGCGGCTCGAGCGCGGCGCGGAAGTCCGCCTCGTGCTCGCGCACGTGCTCGACGATCCGCTCGCGCTTCATGATCTCGATGTTCTTGAGCGCGACGGCGGCCTGGACGGGGTGGCCGCCGAAGGTCATCCCGTGCGTGTACATCTCGCCGGCGTTGCCGAACGGCTCCATCACGCGCTCGCTTGCGATCAGCGCGCCGATCGCGGCGTAGGCCGACGAGAGCCCCTTGGCGCGTCGTGATCAGGTCGGGCTGGATGTCGAAGCGCTCGGAGGCGAACCAGTGCCCGACTGCGGCCGAAGCCGGTGATCACCTCGTCGGCGCAGAGCAGGATGCCGTAGCTGGTCGCAGAGCTCGCGCACGCCCTGCGAAGTAGCCGGCCGGCGGCATGAACGAGCCGCCGGCGTTCTGGACCGGCTCCATGATCACCATCGCCACCGTGCTCGGGCCGGCGTGCACGATCGTCGCGTCGAGCTCGTCGAGCAGGAAGCTCGTGAACTCCTCCTCGGTCTCGCTCGGGCGGACGGTGGTAGCGGTTGGTGTTCGACACGTGCAGCGACGTCGGGCACGAGCGGCTCGAACGGCGTCTTCAGGTCGGTGCAGCCGTTGATCGAGAGCGCGCCCATGGTCGTGCCGTGGTAGGCCACGCGGCGCGCCGATCGCCTTCCAGCGCCGCTCGCCGCGCGCGCTGTGGTACTGGCGGGCGAGCTTCCAGGCGGCCTCGACCGCCTCGGAGCCGCCGGAGACGAAGAAGCAGCGGCTCGAGGTCGCCGGGCGCAAGGCCGGCCAGCTCGGCGGCCAGCTCGATCGAGCGCGGGTGGGCGAAGGTCCAGTTGATCGCGAACGGCAGCTCGCGCATCTGGGCGGCCGCCGCCTCGCCCATCTCCTCGCCGTAGCCGTAGCCGATGTTCACGCAGAACAGCCCGGCGAGGGCGTCGAGATAGCGCTTGCCGTTCGACGTCCTCGAGGTGGCAGCCGTCGCCGCGGACGATCACCTGGAGATCGTCGGGGCTCGTCGTAGTCGCCCATCTGCGTGAAGTGCAGCCAGAGGTGGTCGAGGGCGGTCTGCTGGAGCCCGTTGCCGGAGGTCATGGCGGCGGATTATAATCGTGCGACTGACTACAAAGTCAACATGGGACGTGGTCGTGGTGGGGGCGGGGCTGGCCGGGCTGGCCTGCGCGCGCGACCTCGCGCTCGCGGGAACCGACGTGCTGGTGCTCGAGGCGCGCGATCGTCCCGGCGGGCGCGTGGAGCAGGAGTGGCTGGCGGACGGCCGCCCGGTGCAGTTCGGCGGCGAGCTGACGGCCGAGTGGCAGGTGGCCTACACGCGGCTCGTGGGCGAGCTCGGGCTCACGCTCGAGCCGAGCTACACAGCCATCGATCTCCCCTACGCCTGGGGCGCCGACGAGGGCGTGGCGGTCGGCGAATGGCGCGCCCTGGATGGACGAGGCCGACCGCGAGGACCTCGAGCGCGTCGACTT
This sequence comes from uncultured Thermoleophilaceae bacterium, assembly GCA_963762265.1. Lineage (GTDB taxonomy): Bacteria > Actinomycetota > Thermoleophilia > Solirubrobacterales > Thermoleophilaceae > JACVRW01. The sequence continues at coordinate 271,106 of CAVXKC010000003.1, forward strand.
GGAGCTGGCCGCGCTCTCGCGCGGCGTCGACCCGGACGATCCCTGGAGCCATCCGGACGCCGAGCGGCTCGACTCGCTGAGCGTCGGCGCCTGGCTGCGGTCGGTGGCCGCGCGGCCGGGCGTGATCCGCCACGTCGAGCACATGGCACCGCTCGCTGTCGGTCGATTCGATCGAGCGCACCTCGCTGCTCGCTCAGCTGCGCAAGGAGGCGGCGGCGGGCGGGGGCGGCTTCTACGACGAGAGCCACTGGGAGACGCTCAGCGCGTGGCCGAGGGCTCGGCCACGCGTGGCGATGCGGATGGCGGAGGAGCTCGGCGAGCGCCTGCGCCTGGGCGCCGTCGGTGGCCGCCATCGACGTTGGCGTCCGGCGGGCTGCGCGGTCACGCTGGCGAGCGGCGAGCGGATCGAGTGCGACGGCCGTCGTGAGCGCCATGCCGGTCGGCCCGCTGCGCGACGTCGCGATCACCGGCGTCTCCGAGCGCGCGGCTGCGCTCGCTGCACAGCCAGCGCAGCGCGCTGGCCGCGAAGACGGTGGTGGCCTACCCGACGTCGTTCTGGGAGGTCGGAGGCGCGACCACCGACGGCGTCTGGTCGTCCGTCTGGATCCAGCGCGACGGGCATCCTCTCGTCGCTCACGCCGCCCGACCGGCTCGGCCCCTTCCTGGCGCACCTCAGCCGCAGCGCCGCGCGACGAGTTCCTCGAGGTGCTGGCGGCGCTGATCGGCGAGCGCGGCGCGCGACCCGATCCTCTACGGCGAGCGCATCTGGGGGCTCGACCGGTTCACGCAGGGCTACGTGACCGGCTGGCGGCCCGGGCGACGTGATGGCGGTCGGCCCGCTGCACGGGACCCACGAGCCGCCCTTCTACGTCTGCGGCTCGGACCAGTGGGTGGCCGGCTACATGGAGGGCGCGGTGCGCACCGGCCGCGACGCGGCCTCGCAGGCGCTGGGGCTGGGTCCGCGGGAGTTTGCCGGGGTGGCTTGAGGGAGGCGGGTGGTGACTCGCCCGGGTTGCTTGGGCTCGGGCCAACGGCGGGCTATGAAGGGTGGGTCGGGTTGCCGCGGCGCTCCCTTTTTCGCAGCGTGCTGACTTTGCTGGTCAGTGGCCACTAAACCCAGGACGGTGCGGCTCGCTCGGGTCGCCGCGGCGCTCACCGTGCGGCGGATTTCGAGCGTCGTTTCACCGAGCCAACCCTTTATCGCTCCTGCCAGCGCGACGCACTCCTGGCCCGACGGTCCTCGCTACCGAGCGTCCAGCCCGCCGTCGATCGTAACCGTGGTGCCCGGTGATGTAACCCCCGCCGGGCGAGGCCAAGAAGGCGATCGTCGCCGCCACCTCCTCGGGGGTGCCGAGCCGCCCGAGCGGCGCGTGGGACGCCATCTCCGCGAGGTCGTCGCCGTAGGACTCGAGGCCCTCGGTGTGGATGTTGCCGAGCGCGAGGAAGATCGTGCGAATGCCGTGTCGGCCCCACTCCACGGCGAGGCCGGCGAGCGAGGTTCTCGAGCGCGGCGCGAGCCGCCGCGGCGTGCGCGTAGCCGGGCAGGCCGCGCCGGGGGCTGAAGCCGTTGAAGAAGATGACCCCAGCGCCGTTCGGGATCATCGAGCGCACGGCGATCTCGCGGGTGAGGTGCCAGGCGGCGTCCACGGTGAGGCGGTGGACAGCGCGCCAGCCCTTCAGCGTGATCTCCTCGGCGGGCGCGGTGAACTGGCCACCGGCGTTGTTTACGAGCACGTCGATGCGTCCGAAGGCCGCGAGCGTCTCGTCGACAAGCGCATCCGCCTCGTCGGGCTCGCGGAGGTCGGTTGGACGGACCAGGCACTTCGACCCCGGCCCCCTCGAGCTCGGCTCGGACTGCGTCGAGCGGCTCCGCGCGCCGCCCGCAGATCGCCATCCGACGCTCCGCCGCGGCCCAGCTCGAGGGCTGTCGCCCGGCCGATTCCCGTGCCGCCGCCGGTCACGAGCGCGACCGTCACGGCCGGTCCGGCGCTCCGCGAAGTCGCGTGCCTGCTCCGCGAACTCGTCGGCGGCGAGGGCCTTCGCGTATGCGGGCAGGTCGCCCGCGGCCATGGCCTCGAACGGCTCCTTCACCGACAGCCCCTCGCCGCGCCGCGCGATCTCCTTGACCGCCTGCACCGCGAGCGGGGACGCCGCCGCAATCTGATCGGCCAGCCAGCCGCGCCTCGGCGAGCAGGTCGCCGCGGGCACCACCGAGCGCACGAGCCCCCAGCGCATCGCCTCTCCGGCGCTCAGGCGCCGGCTCGTGAACAGCAGGTCCAGCGCCACGAACCACGGCAGCCGGCGCGGCAGCCGCTGCAGCGCCGCCGGCGTCCGGCACGATGCCGATCGAGACCTCGGGCAGGAAGAACTCGGCGTGGTCGGCGGCCACGATCAGGTCGCACGCGAGCACCATCTCGAAGCCGCCGCCGGCCGCCATCCCGTTCACGGCGGCGACCACGGGCTTGTTGAGGTCGAACATCTCGGTCAGGCCCGCGAACCCGCCGGGACCGAAGTCCGAGGAGGGGTCCTCCTCGCCCGCCGCGGCGGCCTTGAGGTCCCAGCCGGCGGAGAAGAAGGACTCGCCCGCACCGGTGAAGATCCCGACCCTCAGGTCGGGATCGTCACGCAGGCGGGCGAATGCTTCGTAGCAGCTCGAGGCTCGTGGCCCGGTCGATCGCGTTGGCCTTGGGACGGTCAAGCGTGATCTCGAGAACCGGGCCACGAGCCTCTTGTCGAACTGCCATTCGGCCGACTCTATGCCTCCGCGGGCTGCGCTCGCGGTGTCCGCACCGGGTGGTCGTGCTCCGGCTGGGGCTCCGGCAGGTCCGGTGCGCCCTCGAGCGCGGGACCCTTCGGCAGCCACTCGAGCCACTTCGGCAGGTACCAGTTCCAGTCGCCGAGCAGCTTCATCGTGGCCGGCAGCAGCACGCCGCGCACCAGCGTGGCGTCGAGCAGGATCGCGACGCCGAGTCCCACGCCGAACTGCTTCATGTCGATGAACGACAGCGTGGCGAAGATCGAGAACACCGCCGACCATCACCAGCGCCGCCGCGGTCACCACGCCCGCGGTCGACTTGATGCCGTGGGCGATGGCGTCGTCGGTGGACTCGCCGCGGTCGAAGGCCTCCCTGATCCGGCTCAGGATGAACACGTGGTAGTCCATCGAGAGGCCGAACAGGATCACGAACAGCATCAGCGGGAACCAGGAGCTGACGGATCCGTTCGACTGGAAGTTCAGGAAGTCCTCGAAGTGGCCGTCCTGGAACACCCAGGTGACGATTCCGAGCGCCGCGCCCACCGACAGCAGGTTGAGCAGGATCGCCTTGATCGGGATCACGATCGACCTGAACGTCACCAGCAGCAGCATGAACGCCATCAGGAAGACGAACGCCGAGGACGTACCAGATGTGGACGCCATCACGTCGTTGAAGTCGAGCGAGCCGGCGGTGAAGCCGGTCACGCCGACCACCTGGGCGCCGGCGAACACCTCCGGCACGACGTCCTCGCGCAGCTCCTTGACCGCGTCGATCGAGGTGCTGGTCGGTGCCCGAGCCGGCCAGCGGCACGGATGCGATGCCCGCCTTGCCGTCGGGGCTGATCTCGACCGTCACGGGCTCGTTGAACGAGTCCGACTCGCGAGCGCGCTCGCGAAGCTCGGCGAGCGCCGAGTCCGAAACGCGTCCCTCGACCACGACGTCCGCGGTGAACTGCTCGCCCGGGAACGCGGCCTGCATGCGGTCGTAGGTCTGCATCGATCTCGAGGCTGCGCGGCAGCCCGTCGACACCCGAGTCCGCGGTGTGGATGTGGAACACCGGGATGCGCGAGCACCACGAGGATGCCGCCGGCCGCGATCACGGAGAGCCAGCGGGCCGCTTGAGCACGCGGTCGAGGACCGCCGACCACACGCGCGGCTCGCCGGTCCGCCGCTCCGGCTTGAGGAACGGCACGCGGCCCTTGTTGACCCGGTCGCCGAGCTTCGACAGGATCGCCGGCAGCACGGTCAGCGAGCCGACCACCGCGATCGCGACCACCAGGATCGTGCCCGTGGCGAACGACATGAAGGTCGCGGCGCCGCCGAAGTACATGCCCGCCATCGCGACCACGACGGTGACCCCGGAGATGAGCACCGCTCGCCCGGACGTGGCGGCCGCGGCTTCGAGCGCGGCCTCCTCGCGACAGCCCGCGGGCGCGCTCCTCGCGCTCGCGGCGCAGGTAGAACATCGAGTAGTCGACGCCCACGGCCAGGCCGATCAGCAGCACGACCGAGCTGATCGCCTCGTCCACCGGCCAGATCTGGCTGATCGGGCCGATCAGGCCGATCGCCGCGGCAACGGCGGTGACCGCGAGCAGCAGGGGCACGAAGGCCGCCAGCAGCGCGCCGAAAGCAAGGATGAGGATGATCAGCGTGATCGGGAGCGAGGTGATCTCCGCCCGCTTGAAGTCGTCCTCGAACGCCTTGTGAGATCGCCTTGTCGGCACTGGCGTCGCCGAACTCCTCGACGCGGAAGCCCGGGTGGGCCTGGTCGAGCTTGTCGACCGCGGCGAGCGGTGCGGCCACGGCGTCCTCGGGGCTTCGTCGCCGGGCAGCTCGAACGTCACGAGCGCGGACTTGCCGTCCTCCGACAGCGTGCCGTCGTTGCCGCGCGGCGTAGGGCGACTCGACCTCGCGCACGCCCTTCGTCGTCTCGAGCTTGGCCACTACGTCCGCCACGACCTCGCGAAAGCCTGGTCGGTTGTTCTTGACCCCGTTCTGGCTCTGGATGAGGACGCTTTCGCCGTCCTTGTCCGGGAAGTGATCGTCGACGACCTCGTCGGCGCGGCCGGATCTCGCCGATGCCGTACTCCTCGTCGGTGAGCGTGCGCGTGCCCACCGAGCCGCCGATGACGACGGCCAGGATCACGAACGCGAGCCAGCCGAAGATTGCCTTCTTGCGGTGTTGCGCGCTCCAGCGACCGGCGCGCGCTGCGATGTTGTTGTTCGTTTTGGTGGTCATGGCGCTCAGTCTCGGCCAGGCTCATGTGGCGAGTCAAATGCGGTCTCATCGAGTGTGTGTGGTGCGGATATCCGCACCATTGCCGTCGCCAGTCCGCTACAAAGTCCCTGGTGAAGCGCACTCTGATCGCGGTTGCGTCCGGCCTTGCGCTCGCCGATGCGGCCGTAGTCGTCCTGGCGCTGCCGCCGCTCTTGCTCGAGCTGGACACGACGGTCGAGGGCGTGGCGGCGGTGATCGCCGTCTACACCGGCGTGCTCGCGATCGGCCTGCCGCTGAGCGCGGCTCTGCACGGGCGGGCCACCGGCGCCGCGGGCGCGCTGCTGTTCGCCGCGGCCTCGCTCGGGTGCGCGGCCGCCGACTCGCTCGAGTTCCTGCTCTTGATGCGCGCGCTCCAGGCGATCGGGGCGTCCGCGCTGCTCGCGGCCGCGTTCGACGCGCTCGACGGCGGCGGCAGCGGACGTCGCCTGTGGCTCGGTGCGGCGGTGGCCGGCACGGCCGCCGGGCCCGCGCTCGGCGGCATCCTGACCGAGGCATTCGACTGGCGGGCGATCTTCCTCGTACAGGCACCGATCGCGCTGGCGGCAGCGCCGGCGCTGCTCGCCACACCGATGGCCACCGTGCGCGAGCACCTGCCGCGGCCGCCCAGGGACGTGCTCGCCGCGATTGCGCTCACGCTGCTGTCCGGAGCGCTCACGGCGGTCGTCTTCCTGCTCGTCCTGTTGCTGATCAGCGGCTGGAGCATCGACCCGCTTGCGGCGGCGGCGGCGGTGACCGTCCTGCCGGTGGCCGCGGTGGCCGGGTCGTTCATCCGCGGCGCGCCCGTCACGCGCGCCGTCGCCGGCTGCGTCCTCGTAGCCGGGGGCATCGCCTGCCTGGCCCTGCTGCCAGAGGCCTCGGCTTGGTGGACGATCGTCCCTCAGTTGCTCGCCGGCGTGGGGATGGGCATGGCGTTTCCGGCGCTCGCCGGCGAGCTGCTTCCCGAGCGCACCCGAGGCCAGTCCGCGGCGCTGCTCTCCCTGCGCCACGCTCGGCATCACGCTCGCCCTCGTCGCGCTGGCCCCGATCGTGGCGGCCGAGCTCGACCAGCAGGTCGACCTGGCACGCGAGCGCGGCACCGCGCTCGTGCTCGACGCCGCGCTGCCCCCGAGCGACAAGATCGAGCTCGCCCCGCGCCTGTTCGCCGACATCGAGTCCGAGAACCCGCGCGACGCGCTCGCGCTGGCGATGACGCGCGAGCGCCGCAGGATCGCGCGCGAGGACCGCGACTTCCTGAGCCGCCTCGAGCGCCTCGAGGACCAGTTGCGCGAGGAGGAGTCCGACGACCTGCTCGGCCAGATCGAGGAGAGCCTGGGGATCGATACAGACGACCTGCTGAGTGAGCTCGAGGGACTCGAGGACACCTACGGAGACGACCTCGCCGAGGCCCTGCGCGCACTCGAGGAGCAGCTCGGCACCGACGCGCGGAAGCGGCCTGCTCGACGACCTGAGCGAGAGCGTCGAGGGCCGCACCGACCCCGCGCAGGTGCGCCGCGAGCTGCGCGGCCTCGCAGGCCGACCTCGACGACGTGGTGCTGGCCGCCGTCGACGTCGGCGTTCAGCCCCGCGTTCGTGCTCACCGGCGCGATGGCGCTGCTGGCCGCGCTGATCCTGCTGCCGCGGGTCCGGCGCTGCCGGGCATCGTGGGCGCGGCCGTGCTGGTGGCCCTGGCCGTGCCGACCGGCTACGCGATCGCCGCAGGAGCGCCTCGAGACCGAGCCGGTCGAGATCGCCGACCCGTGCAAGGAGCGCGAGCGCCGGTCCGTCGGCGGGGTGGAGGGCTTCGCCGAGGGGGTGGCGCTCGAGGTGGTCGACCGGGCGGCCTGCCGCTTCGGGTCCTCGCGCGAGGAGCTGGTGCTGGCGCTCTTCGACTCGGCCTCCCGGCGGGCTTACCGGGAGGAGTACGGGGTCGATCCGAGCGAGCTTGATGAGGTGATGAAGGGGGCGCTGGGGCTGTGAGCTCGGCGCCGGGCGGCGCGGGTACAGGGCTCCGGTGAACGACGGGCTATAACGGGTGGGACGGGTCGCCGTGGCGCTCCAGTGCTCCGGATTGGGCGTCATTGTCGAGTTAGCGGTCCCTGGCACCGCTAAGTCAACAATGGACGCGCCCGGCGCCGGGCTGGGCCGCGTGGTTGCCGGATGTGGAGAGTCGGGTGACCCCTGTCGGGCGACGGCGGGCACCCGAACGAGCGCCGCGCACGCGCCTGGTCGAACGCGCGATGCGCTGAGCGGCGGCGGACCCGGGCTTGTCGCGCCCGCGCGGATCGGAGAGGCTAGGCCGATGAACGGCGCGTTTGCTTCCGTCATCGGGGAAGCGTGGGGCAGCCTCGACGAACGCCGGTTCCTTTTCCTGGCCTTGATCGGCTTCGTGGGCGCGTTCGGGTTCATTCGCCTTTCGACCCGCCTGATGCGCAGTCCCCGCGTGCCGTGGTGGCCGGGCAGCGTCGTGTCCGACGGCGGCGTGCATGTGCACCACCTCTTCTTCGGGATCGTGCTCATGATGTTGGCCGGTGGCCTTAGCTTCGCGGCAGGGGAGACCGACGGTCCGTGGTACGCGATCTACGCGGTGCTCTTCGGCATCGGCCTCGGCCTGACCATCGACGAGTACGCCCTGTGGCTGCACCTCGACGATGTCTACTGGTCCCGCGAGGGCCGTAGCTCGATCGACGCGACGCTGATTGCCCTGGGCTTGATCGGCTTCGTACTGCTCGCGTTCGTGCCCACACGGATCGACGACGATTCGCCCGCAGTGCTGGCGACCACCGTGGGGGCGGCGACGTGGCACTTCGGCTGGGTGCTGATCGCCGCCGCCAAATACCGACTCGTGCATGCCCTGTTCGGCGTCTTCGTCCCCGGGCTCGCCGTCTACGCCGGGCTGCGGCTCGCAAAGCCGCGCTCGGTCTGGGCGAAGCGCTTCTACGGGGAGCGCCGCCCGGCCAAGCAGGCGCGTGCCGAGCACCGGTTCCGGGCCGACCGCCCGACCGATCGATACAGGGAGCGCCTGCGCGATGCGATCGGTGGGGTCACGGAGGAGGAGTACCAGGCGCGGCTTGACGCTGCCGCGCCGCCGACAAGCTCAACGACAGCCAGGCCCGCGCCGAAGTGATCGCGTCCATCGAGCTCACGCATGGGCAAAGCGAGACGCCCCGCGAGCCCGCCGACTACTCGTACCGCATCCGCGCCGGCGCCGCCCGCATCCGAATCAGACGCGCGGGCACGCCGCCCACAACCGCGTTCGCGGGCACGTCCTTCGTCACCACCGCGTTGGTGCCGATCACGGCGTTGTCGCCGATCGCGCAGCCGCGCAGGATGCACGCGCCGTAGCCGATCCAGACGTTGTTGCCCACGTGCACGTCGCGCTTGTAGATCCCCTGCAGCCGGATCGGGCGGTCGACCTCGACGGTGCCGTGGTCGAAGTCGATCAGCATCACGCGGTCGGCGATCACGCACTCGCGTCCGATCGACACGTGCTGGAACGCGGAGATCGTGCACTCCTGGCCCATCACGCTCTTTGCCCCGAGCGACACCACACCCTCGTGGCAGCGGATCTTGCACCCGTGTCCGACCCATGACCAGCGTCCGAGCTCGAGCACCGCATTGGAGCTCACCTCGAGCTTGCAGCCGGGGCCGATGAAGGCGAGCCCGTCCAGCCTCAGCCGGCGGCCGAGGCGCAGCTTCCACCACACGAGCCGCAGCGCGAGCAGCCCGTACTTGGCGTTCAGCATCCCCTTGCGGCGCATGAAGCGCAGCACGGTGAGCGGGCCGCCGTGGCGCGGGGGAGGCGGCCCGCGCAGCTCGGGCGGCAGGTCCGCGGGTGGCGCGGCTACAGGCTCGGTGGCGCCCTCCATTGGGCGGCGGATGATATGTGCGGCTATCCGTATTGGCTAAACGGCCGCTCGCAGCGACAATCAACTCTCAGATGGCCACCTCAGTCCTCATCGTCGACGATCACCCGAGCTTCCGGGCCAGCGCGCGCATGCTGCTCGAGGCCGAGGGCTTCGACGTGGTCGGCGAGGCAAACGACGGCCTCTCGGGGCTGAGGGCGGTAGAGGAGCTGCGGCCGGATGTGGTCCTGCTCGACGTCCAGCTCCCCGACATCGACGGGCGCGAGGTCGCCGCCCGGCTCAGCGTCAACGGCTCGGCACCGGCGATCGTCCTGACCTCGAGCCGGGACCTCGAGGACATCGGCGTCCTGACCGGAGTGCGCGGGTTCATCCCCAAGTCGGAGCTTTCGGGCGCGGCCCTGGAGGCGCTGCTCTGACCTCTCTGCGGCGCGCTCTGTGGGGCCTGGCCGCGGCAGGCGTGGTCTTCGGGTTCATCGACCTCGCGCTCATTCTCACCAGCGACTTCGTGACCCCTCGCGGTCTCTGGGCCGCCCTCGCGCTCACGGTGGGCTGGGGGTTCGTGGGGGTCGGGCTGTTTGCCTGGGCGCGCCGGCCCGACAACCGCGTCGGCATGCTCATGACCGCGACCGGCTTCGCCTGGTTCGTCGGCGTGCTCGGCAGCTCGGACATCCCCGTGCTGTTCACCTTCGGCCAGGCCCTCGGATCGCTCTACTTCGCCACCGCGATCCACATGCTCTTGGCGGCGCCGACGGGCCGCATCCAGACCCGCGCCGAGCGGCGCATCGTGGCCGCCTCGTACGGGGCGACCCTGGCGGTGGTGCCGTTCTTCCTGTTCGCCGATCCCAAGGAGGCCTTCGACTGCGCCGACTGTCCGGAGAACGTCCTCCTCGTGCACAGCTACGAGACCTTCGTACAGGTCGCCAGCGTCGTGATCAACGTCGTCGGCCTGTTGCTGGTGATCGCCGTGCTCGTGTCGCTGATCCGGCGCTGGCGGCGGGCCAGCGCTCCGGAGCGGCGCCTGTACGCGCCGGTCTACGGCGCCGGGATCGCGATGATGCTCGCGCTGATCGCAGTGCTCGTCTCGCAGTCGACCGCTCGCGAGAGCGAGGTCGAGAGCGTCGCCTTCCTCGTGACGCTCGTACCGCTCGCCCTGATGCCGTACCTCTTCCTTGCGTCGCTTGTCCGGGCGCGCATGATCCAGGGCGGCGCCGTCGGCGAGCTGATCGCGCGGTTGGGCGAAGCGCCGCGGCCCGGCGAGCTGCGCGAGGCGCTGGCTCGTGCGCTGGGAGACAGCTCGCTGGAGCTGGTGTATTGGCTGCCCGAGGATGAGCGCTTCGTCGACGCCGAAGGCTCTCGTTACGAGGTGCCGCCCGACGGCTCGGGCCGTTCAGTGACCAGGGTCGAGCGCGAGGGCGACTGCATCGCCGCCATCGTCTACGACAGCTCGTTGCGGGAGGCCGAGGATCACGTCCGCGCGGTCGGCGCGGCCGCGGCGCTCGCCCTGCAGAACGAGCGCCTCGAGGCCGAGCTGCGCGCGAAGGTCCAGGAGGTGCGCGCCTCGCGCGAGCGGATGCTCCGCATCGGGCTCGAGGAACGGCGCCGGCTCGAGCGCGACCTCCACGACGGAGCCCAGCAGCGGCTCGTGTCGATGGCGCTCAACATGCGCCTGGCCCGCGCCAAGCTGCGCGACGACCCCGATGCCGCGGACCGGCTCCTGGTCGGCGCCGGCCAGGAGCTCGACGCGGCGCTCGAGGAGCTGCGCGAGCTCGCGCGCGGCATCCACCCGGCGGTGCTGACCGACCGCGGCCTCGACACCGCGCTCGAGACGCTCGCCCGGCGGGCGCCGGTGCCGGTCGAGCTCGAGTCGCTGCCGGGCGAGCGCCTGCCGGAGGCGGTTGAGCTCGCCGCCTACTTCGTCGTGGCCGAGGCGCTGACCAACGTGGCCAAGTACGCCGGGGCCAGCCATGCGATCGTCAACGTGGATCGCGACAATGGCCGGGTGGTGGTTTCGGTGACCGATGACGGCGTCGGCGGCGCCAACCCCGAGAACGGCACGGGCCTGCGCGGGCTGGCCGACCGCCTGGCGGTGATCGAGGGGCGCCTCGACGTCGAATCGGAGCGCGGCCGGGGCACGACGATCACGGCGAGGATCCCTTGCGGGTAGTCGTCGCAGACGACTCCGTGCTGCTGCGCGAAGGCGTCGTGCGGCTACTCGAGGAATGGGGCTTCGAGGTGGTCGCACAGGCGGGCGACGCCGACGACCTGCTGCGCAAGGTCAACGCCCACAAGCCCGACGTCGCCGTGGTCGACATCCGCATGCCGCCCACCAACACCGACGACGGCCTGCGCGCCGCTCTGCAGATCCGCGCGGAGCACCCCGGAACCGGCGTGCTCGTCCTCTCCCAGTACGTCGAGGAGGGCTACGCGCTGGAGCTCGTCGGCGACACCGCCGGCGGGGTCGGCTACCTGCTCAAGGACCGCGTCGCGGACGTCGAGCGTTTCATCGACTCGGTCAGGCGAGTGGCGGAGGGAGGCTCCGCGCTCGACCCCGAGGTCGTCGCTCAGCTGGTCGGCCGCGCGCGGCGCGAGGACCCGCTCGAGGAGCTCACCCCGCGCGAGCGCGAGGCGCTCGGGCTGATGGCCGAAGGCCGCTCCAACACCGCGATCGCCGAGCAGATGGTCGTCACCGAACGGGCCGTCGAGAAGCACGTGACCTCGATCTTCAGCAAGCTCGGGTTGGCGCCCGCGAGCGAGGATCATCGAAGGGTTCTTGCAGTTCTCACATTCCTCAAAGCCTGACGCATAGGCTTTGCAGGACTTTTCATGCGCCGAAAGCGACGCCATCGCGCGCGCCTGGGCGGTCGCGACATCGCGATCGACCTCGGCACCGCCAACACGCTGGTCTATCTCCGCGGTGAGGGAATCCGGGTTTCCGAGCCATCGGTGGTGGCGGTGGACACCCGCACCGGGGACGTTCACGCGGTCGGCGAGGAGGCCCAGCGCATGATCGGCCGCACGCCCGCGTCGATCTCCGCGGTGCGCCCGCTTCGCCACGGAGTGATCACCGACTTCGAGCAGACCGAGGCGATGCTGCGCCACTTCATCGGCCGCGTCCACCGCTCGCGCTTTGCCCACCCGCGCCTCGTGATGTGCGCGCCGTCGGGGATCACCGATGTCGAGCGGCGCGCGCTCGAGGAGGCCTGCCTGGTCGCGGGCGGGCGCTCGGTCCAGCTGATCGAGGAGCCGATGGCCGCCGCGATCGGCGCCGGGCTGCCGATCGGCGATCCGATCGCGAACGTGGTGGTCGATATCGGGGGCGGCACGAGCGAGGTCGCCGTGATCTCGCTCGGCGGGATCGTGGTGTCGCGCTCGCTGCGCCTGGGCGGCTACGACTTCGACGAGGCCGTCGCCACGTACATCCGTCGCCACCACCGGCTCGCGGTGGGCGAGACCACCGCGGAGGCTGTGAAGCTCGAGGTCGGCGGGGTGCAGCCCGACGCGAGCGAGGAGACCTTCCAGGTACGCGGCCGCGATCCGGCCAGCGGCCTGCCGCGCGAGGCGCAGGTGACGAGCGCGGAGATGCGCGAGGCGCTCGAGCCGCTGGCGGTGGAGATCATCAACGCCGTCAAGGACGCGCTGGAGAACACCCCGCCCGAACTGGCCGCCGACCTGACCCGGCGCGGCATCCTGCTCGCCGGCGGAGGGGCGCTGCTGCGGGGCTTCGCCGAGCGCCTGCAGATGGAAACCCACGTGTCGGTGTCCATCGCCGACGACCCGCTCACATGCGTCGTCCTCGGCGCGGGACACGCGCTCGAGGAGATCGACGTGCTCGAGCGCGCCGCGCTCTAAGAAGGCACAACAGAGATCAAGTACTCGCCGCGGAAGCGAACGGTGCCGTCGGTCGCCATGTTCACCTCGTTGAGAAAGCCGATGAACGCCGTGCGCAGCTCGCCCTTGCGCTCGCCCAGCACCTCCTGGGCGTTCAGCAGCGGTCCGAAGCTCTCGAGCATGAAGTCGGCGTAGGACTCGACCGAGGCGTCCCGCCACTCCACCTCGCGGCGCTCGAACTCGGCCTCGCCGAGCAGCTCGCGCACATGCTCCTCGGTTCCCCACAGGAGCGGCGAGGCCGCGCCCTCCGGGGGAGGCACCAGGGCTGCTATCGCGCGGAACATCTTGCCGATGCCGCCTTCGGGGGTCCAGCAGCAGATGCCGATCCGCCCATCCGGTCGCACCACGCGCTTCATCTCGGCGGCGGTTCGCGAGTGGTCAGGCGCGAACATGTGGCCGATTGTGGAGATGACGCGGTCGAAGCTGGCGTCGGCGAATGGCAGCTCCTGAGCGTCGCCCTCGATCCAGACGACCTCCACCATGGCGTCGGCGGCCCGCTCGCGAGCGATGTCCAGCAGGCCGGGCGCAAAGTCCAGGCCCGTCACCCGGGCGCCCGCCCGTGCGGCGGGAATCGACGCGTTTCCTGTACCGCAGGCCACGTCCAGCACGTCCATGCCAGGGGCGACCTCGGCTCGTTCCACGCAGGCCTCGCCGATCTCTTCGATCTTCTCCGCGACCGCGGCGTAGTTTCCGGCGCCCCACATGGTCTTGGGATCCAAAGCGGACGAAAGGATGCCGGGTATCCAGACCGCATGCAACTTCTCGGACTGGCAAGCTGCGGTCTCATGGATTCGATCGTCACCGCCACCGACGTCCGCCGCCGTTACGGCGAGGGTGCCGCAGCCGTCGACGCGCTCGCCGGTGTGACCGTCTCGTTCGAGCGCGGCCGCTTCAGCGCGATCATGGGCCCGTCGGGCTCCGGGAAGTCGACGCTGATGCATATCCTCGCCGGCCTCGATCGCCCGACCGGCGGCACGGTGACCCTCGACGGGACGGAGATAACCGGGCTCGACGACGGCGACCTTACAAGGCTGCGCCGCGACAAGCTCGGCTTCATCTTCCAGTTCTTCAACCTGATCCCGGTGCTCACGGCGCGCGAGAACATCGTGCTGCCGCTCTCGATCGCCGGCCGCAAGCCCGACGACGGCTACCTCGACCAGCTCATCGAGACCGTCGGGCTCGGTGACCGGCTGACGCACCGTCCCGCCGAGCTCTCGGGCGGCCAGCAGCAGCGCGTGGCGGTCGCCCGCGCCCTGGTGTCCAAGCCGGCCGTGGTGTTCGCCGACGAGCCGACCGGCAACCTCGACTCCAAGTCGAGCGACGACGTGCTGGCCATGCTGCGCCGCTCGGTCGACGAGCTGGGACAGACCGTGGTGATGGTCACCCACGACGATCACTCGGCCTCCTTCGCGGACCGCCTCGTCGTGATCCGCGACGGCCTGGTGGAAAGCGACCGCACCCAAGAGGCGGCGTGACCCGCGTCACCCTCCGCGGTTTCGCGCAGCGCAAGCTGCGCGCACTGGTCACCACCCTGGCCGTGTTCCTGGGCGTGGCGTTCATCGCCGGCGGCTACGTGCTCACGGACACGATCAATGCGTCGTTCGACGAGATCCTGGGACGACGCCTTCGTAGGCACCGACGTCTCGGTCTCCCCGACCACGCGCGGCAACTGCGGACGACATCCAGGCGCCCCCATTCCCGGAGGAGTTCCTCGACCGCGTGCGTGCCGTCGATGGCGTGAAGGCCGCGGAGGGCGGCATCTTCTCGATCGGGCGCTTCGTAGACGAGAAGGGCGACCCGCTCACCCGCGGCTTTGCTCCGAACTTCATCGCGTCGTCCACCCCCGAGCCGTTCGAGACGCTGACCTATGTCGAGGGGCGCCCGCCGCGCACCGCCGGGGAGGTCGCGATCGACACCAGCACCGCGGACAATGAGAACCTCAAGATCGGCGACACCTTCCGCATCGCCGGCGACCGCGCGGTAACCGCCTACAAGATCGTCGGGCTGCAGCGGCTGGGGGATACCGACTCCGGCGGCGCCAGCACCGCCGCGCTGACGCTCCCGGAGGCACAGCGGGTGACCGACAAGCGCGGCAAGCTGGACGGCATCCAGGCGTCTGCCGTGGAAGGCGTCTCCGCGCGCCAGCTCAGGGCCCGGATCGACCGTGCGCTCCCGCCGCAGGTCCAGGTCGAGACCGGCCAGGAGGCCGCCGCTCGCCAGTCGGACGACATCAAGTCCGACCTCTCGTTCTTCACGATCGTGCTGCTCGTGTTCGGCGGCGTGACGCTGCTGGTCGGCTCGTTCCTGATCTTCAACATCTTCAACATCACCGTGGCGCAGCGCATCCGCGAGCTCGGGCTGCTGCGCACGCTCGGAGCGACGCGGGGCCAGGTGCTGCGATCGGTCGTGCTCGAGGCGGCGGTGATCGGCGTGGTCGGCTCGGTGCTCGGAGTGATCGGCGGCATCGGCTTCGCCGCCGCGCTGAACGCGATCTTCAAGGCATTCGGCATCGACCTGCCCAACACGGGCACCGTGATCGAGCCGCGCACGATCATCGTGGGACTCCTGGTCGGCATCATCGTCACGCTCGTGTCGGCGCTGACGCCGGCGCTGCGCGCCACGCGCGTGTCGCCGATGGCCGCCCTGCAGGAGGCCGAGCTGCCCGAGAGCCGCCGGCGCGGCCGCGTCGTGACCGTGGTGGCGGTGCTGCTGGGGGTGATCGGCCTCGGCCTGATGGTGGGCGGCCTGTTCGGCGGCGCGTCCTCGAGCGCGGCGGCGATACTCGTGGGCGGTGGCGCGGTGATGACCATGTTCGGGGTGTCGCTGTTCAGCCCGCGGCTCGTCAAGCCGCTCGCTTCGGTGGCCGGCTGGCCGCTCGAGCGCGTGGCGGGCGTGACCGGGCGCCTGGCGCGCGAGAACACCGTTCGCAAGCCGGGCCGGACCGCCACCACCGCGGCGGCGCTCATGATCGGGCTGGCGGTGGTGGTGTTCGTGACCGTCTTCGCAGCCGGCATATCGGAGTCGATCGGCAAGACCATCGACCGCAATTTCCAGGGCGACGTGATCCTCCAGAACACCGACGGCTTCTCGCCCATCGCGGCCGAGGCGGCCGAGCAGGCCGGTCTGGTCGACGGCGTGGAAACGGTCTCATCGCTCTCCTACGCGGGCGCCGAGCGAAACGGCAAGGACGTGCGCTTCGCGGGCGTCGACCCGGCCACCGCCGACCAGGTGCTCTCGCTCGACTGGAAGGATGGCTCGCAGGCGCTGCTCGGCGAGCTTGGCGAGTCGAACGCCGTCGTGGACGACGCCTGGGCCGAGGGCCAGGGGATCGAGGTGGGCGACAAGGTGAGGGTCATCACGCCTCTCGAGAAGCGAGTGAGCTTCACAGTGACCGGCTCGGTCGAGGACAACGCCGACCTGCTCGGCAACGTCCTGATCAGCGAGGCCGCGCTGCGCCGGGACTTCGGCACAGTGGCCCCCAGCCTCACTCTGTTGACCTTGGCGCCCGGCGCTGACGCGGATGCGGTGCAAGGACGAGATCGACGAGACGCTCAGCGCGTCGTTTCCCACCGTGGAGGTGCTCAACCAGCAGGAGCTCAAGGAGAAGTCCGAGGAGCAGATCAACGGCCTCGTCTCGTTCTTCTACGTGCTGCTCGCCCTGGCGATCGTGATCTCGCTGCTCGGGATCGTCACCACGCTGATGCTCTCGATCCACGAGCGCACCCGCGAGCTCGGGATGCTCCGCGCCGTGGGGATGTCGCGCCGCCAGGTGCGCAGGATGGTGCGCTACGAGGCGGTCATCACGGCGCTGATCGGCGCCGTGCTCGGGACGATCCTCGGAGTCATCTTCGCCGCGCTCGTGTCGCGGCCGCTCGCCGACGAGGGCTTCGAGCTCGCTTACCCGTTCGGCGTGCTGCTGGCGCTGTTGGCGCTGGCGGCACTGGCGGGCGTGCTGGCGGCGATCTGGCCCGCCCGGCGCGCGGCGAAGCTCGACGTGCTGCAAGCGCTCGCGTACGAGTGACGAGGACTCGCACCGCCGCAGATCTCTCCGGGCCGCTGCTCGCCGGCGACAAGCGCGCGCTCGCGCGTGCCATCTCGCTCGTCGAAAACGACGATCCCGAGGGCTGGGAGCTCGTGCGCGAGGTCTATCCGAAGACCGGGCGCGCGCGGGTGTTGGGCTTCACCGGACCGCCCGGAGTGGGCAAGTCCACGCTGATCGGCCGCCTGATCGAGAACGCGCGCGCCGCCGAGCGCGAGGTCGCAGTCTTATCCATCGATCCGAGCTCGCCCTTCACCAAGGGCGCCCTGCTCGGCGACCGCATCCGGCTGGCCGATCACTTCCTCGACCCCGGCGTGTTCATCCGCTCGATGGCCAGCCGCGGCTCGCTCGGCGGCCTCTCCGAGGCCGCCCTGCAGACGGCGCTGTTGATGGACGCAAGCGGCAAGGACGACGTGTTTCTCGAGACGGTGGGGGTGGGGCAGGCCGAGGTGGACATCATCGACCACGCCGACACGGTTGTGCTCGTGCTGATGCCCGGAAGCGGGGATTCGATCCAGGCGCTCAAGGCCGGAGTGATGGAGATCCCGGACGTGATCGCGGTCAACAAGTGCGATCACCCGCTCACCGACACGATGGTGCGCGAGATCCGCGGCGTGCTGTCGCTCGGTCCGCAGGAGGGCTGGCGCGTGCCGATCCTCAAGACCGAGGCGAGCCGGGGCGAGGGGATCGACGAGCTCGCCGAGAAGATCTCGGAGCACCACGCCTGGATCACCGAGCAGGGAACGCTGGCGGAGCGCCGCCGGCGCAACCTGATGAACGAGGTACTCGCCCTGGCGGCCGGGCGGCTGCGACGCGCAGCTCGAGGCCAAGGTGCGAGATGACGAGTCGGTGAAGGAGTTGCTGGACGAGGTGGTTGCGCGCCGGCTCGACCCGGCCAGCGCCGCGGCGAAGCTGCTTGAGCAGGCCGGCCGCGGGTAGGCTCGGTAGGTGTCCACTCGCGCGTATTCCCTGGAGATCGGCGAACCGGTCCCGACCGAGATCGCGCGGATCGGCACGCGGTCGCATCGACCACGCGCTCGACGAGCTGAGCGGCAGCACCGACAGCACGCCCGAGGATGCCGTCCACGGTGCGCGCAAGGACATGAAGAAGCTGCGCGCGCTGCTGCGGCTCGTCCGCGCTGAGATCGGCGAGAAGGTCTACCGGCGCGAGATGGCAGCCTTCCGCGACGCCGCCCGCGAGCTCTCGGGCGTGCGCGACGCGGACGTGATGCTTGCGACGCTCGAGTCGCTCGAGCTGCCGGCGTCAGACGGCGGGCCGCTGCGCCAAGCGCTCGAGGCGCACAAGCTCCAGACGTCCGCCGGCGCGCGCGGACAGGCGGCGGCGGCCGCGACCGAGCTCCTGACCGAGGCGCGCGGGCGGGTCGCCGACTGGCCGCTCGAGGGCGAGGGCTTCGAGGTCTTCGAGGACGGCCTGCGGCGGATGTACCGCCAGGGCCGCAACCGCTTTCGCGCCGCGCGCAAGGACCCGACCGCCGAGCGCCTGCACGAGTGGCGCAAGCGCTCGAAGGACCTCTGGTACCACTGCACGATCCTCGAGGAGAGCTGGCAGCCGGTGATGAAGGCGCTGGGCGACGAGGCCCACGAGCTCTCGGACCGCCTCGGCGACGACCACGACCTCGCGGTGCTGGTGGCCTGGTCGCGCGAGCACGCGCGGCGCCGCCGACCTGGGTCCGCTGGAGGAGGCGGCGCGGGAGCGCCGCGCCGCGCTCCAGGCCGATGCGTTCACGCTCGGCGCGCGGCTGTACGCCGACAAGCCCGGGGTCTTCGTGGGACGCGTCGAGCGGTGGTGGGACGCAGCGGCGCGCCCGCAGGCGGCGGTTTCGTCCTAGCCGCGCGAGCTCCGTTGTCGAGTTAGCGGTCGCCTGGACCGCTTAGTCGACAATGGACGCGCCGCGAGCGGATCGCGGGCCCTCACGCGCAGTCCGGGCACAGCCCCCTCAGCACCAGTTCGGCGCCGCTCGGATGCAGCCCCAGGTGGCCGCCGTGGGAGTGATCATCGGGAGGTCATAGCCTCGTCGCGCTCCTTGACGAGGCGCTTGGGCGCGGCCAGTCGCCAGGCGTCCTCGACCACCTCGGCCAGCTCGTCGTCGCCGATCGCCTCCAGGCGCACGAGGAAGTAGCCGTAGCCCTTGTAGTGGGGCGTCTCGAAGAAGACGTCCGGCTCGGCCTCCATGAGCAGCTGCTTCTCTCCCTTTTCGACCTTGACGACTCCGACGGTCTCCTCGTCGCGCAGGCGCGCGAAGAACTTGCCGCGTACCCGCCAGGACGGCGTCCCGTAGGAGGTGCCCTCCTCGACGTCGGGGAGGGCGAGCGCGAGGTGGCGGAAGGTCTTGGCGTCGGCCACGGTCCGGGAAGCGTAATCGGCTCCAGCGCGCGAGGCCTTCGGCCGATACGCAAGTGTGGCCTTGCTCCCGCGCGTCGTCGCCCCTCTGATCGCGCTCGCCGTGATGGCGCCGGCGGCGTCGGCCGCGCCCGGCGATTCCACGCCCTTGCGCCCGACCGCAACCCGCGCCTGGACGGCCGAGCTCGTGGTTCCCACGGCCATCCGCGCCCGACCCGCCGGACGGCGGGTCGGCTTGCTCGCCACATCCGCCCACTGGGGCGGCGGGCCGGTCCGCCTGCTTGTGCTCGCCTCGCGAGTGCGCGGGCGGCGCTGGCTGCGCGTGCGCCTGCCGTCGCGACCCAACACGGCGGCCGCCTGGCTCCCCGCTGACCGCGTGCGCCTGAGCGCGACGCCCTGGCGGGTCCGCATCTCCACGACTCGGCGCACGGTGACGGTCTTCCGGGCGGGGCGGCGCGTGCGCCGCTTCGGTGCCGTCGTCGGCGCCCCGGGCACTCCGACACCGCACGGCCTGTTCGCGATCGGCGAGCGAATTCGCCAGGGCCCCGGTGTGCTCGGCCCCTGGGCCCTGCACCTGACCGCGCACTCGCCGGTGCTCTTCCAGTTCGGCGGCGGTGCCGGCCGCGTGGCCATCCACGGCCGCTCGGGCTCGCTGCTCTCGGATCCGCTGCGCACCGCCCTCTCGCACGGCTGCGTGCGGATCGACAACCGCGCGATCTCCTGGCTCGCTGCTCGTGCCCTCGAGGGCACGCCGGTGCTGGTCGCGCCCTGACGGAGGCTTCAGTCCGTTTGGGAGGGACCGATAACGGGGTGAGGACCGCCCGCGGCGAGTCCTCCCTACCCATGCGCCTCCAACTACTCCTTCT
Source organism: uncultured Thermoleophilaceae bacterium (assembly GCA_963762265.1). Taxonomy (GTDB): domain Bacteria; phylum Actinomycetota; class Thermoleophilia; order Solirubrobacterales; family Thermoleophilaceae; genus JACVRW01. Next base: position 291,137 of record CAVXKC010000003.1, read on the forward strand.
CTCGCTGCTGGTCACCCTGCTGGGCGTCGCCGCGCCCGCTGCCCAGGCCGCCGGTACGCCGAACATCTCGATGAACAAGGATGCGCCGGGGAGCGTGCTGTTCGGCGAGGACTCCACGGTCACGCTCAGCGCGAGCAACCCGTCCGGCCCCACCGGCTACAACCTCAGTTTCCGTGACGTGCTGCCGGTCGGCGTCTCGTACGTGGCAGGCTCGGCCACCGTCGCGCCGCGGGTGCTGCCGAACGCGCCGGCCGCCGGACAGACCACCCTCCTCTTCGAGAACGTGTCTGACCTGAGCGGCGGATCGTCCTACAGCCTGAGCTATCAGGTGCGCCACTCGACCACCACCTACACCGTTGGCAGCACCTACACCAACGACGCCGGCGCGTACGTCAACAGCGACCCGCGCTTTCTGGCCAAGTTCACCGCCACGGGAACGCCGATCGGCCCCGCGGCCGACTCGTACACCGGCTTCGCCACCGACTCCGCGGTAACGCAGATCGCCGCGATTGAGATCGTGAAGTCCGAGCCGAGCCCCGAGGGCGAGCTGTTGCGCGGCGCCCACGACAACCAGACCGTCTACACGCTGAACGTCCGCAACAACGGGGTCCAGCCCACCACGAGCCTCGTGGTCGACGACTACCTGCCGGCCGGCCTCGAGTTCCTTGGGTGTGGCACCGCGGACAACACCACCGACGCCCCCACCAACCCCGGCCAGACCAACGAGTACCCGGGGTCCGGGCCGCTCAACCCGGGCAACGCTCCGGTGGCTCCGGGCTGCATCGCTCCAACCCTCGTCGAGACGCTGCTCACCGACCCCGACGGCGGCGGGCCGCGGCCGCTGGCGGTCTACACCCACGTGCGCTTCACGCCGGCCGCGGGCACGCTCAGTCCGGGCGAGACCATCACGCTGCGCTACGTCGCGGCGATCCCGATCCGCGAGAACACCACGGCCTGGCCGGCCGGGATGACGCCGACCCCCGCGGCTGGGACCCAGGGTTCGAACCTCGACAACAACTCGGGCGCCGAGACGAGCGACGAGCAGGCGCTGACCAACTACGCGCGGGCGGCCGGCAACTACAACGGGACGCTGCCGGTGTCCGACGACGTCAGCCTCACGCGCACCGCCGAAGACCTGGCGATCCACAAGTCGGTCGACGACGCCACGATCGTCCAGGGCGACATCAGCGTGTGGACGCTCAACCTCGAGACCTCCGAGTACCGCTATGTCGATGACCTGCGCGTGACCGACACCCTCCCCAACGGCCTGTGCCCGCTGGGCGGCACGCCCAACTTCGAGACGACTCCGCCCGCCGCGAACGCCGAGTGCAACGCCGTGGGCGGCCAGAACCCATCCTCTGCCTACAGCGACGTCACCGAGAACAGCGACGGCAGCTGGACGCTCGAGTGGGACGACTCCACGGTCCCGGCGCTGGCACAGATGGGCCCGTCGGCTAACTTCGACATCACCTTCCCCACCCGCACGCGGGCCTTCTACCAGCAGAACTTCGTCGACGACGGGCCGGTCCTCACCCGCGACTCCTGGGTCAACGACGTCTCGGTGCTGGGGGCCGACTTCGCCATCTGCGCGCCCGCCGATCCCGACTGCACGGGCACGGGCACCCCGATCGACGGCGACGAGATCGACGGGATCGACGACGTCGACGAGTCGAGCGCCGGCCAGGAGGCCGGCGGCGTAACGATCGACAAGCGCGTGGCCCAGCCGCAGGTGAGCCCGGTGAGCTGCTTGGCCGCGACCTACGTCGACGGCCCGCCGCCGCTCTATGGGCCCGGCGACCGCGTCTGCTGGAAGGTGCGCGTGGATTTCGCGGGCCAGCTCGACTCCGGCCTGCCCCGGGTCACGGACTTCCTGCCGATCGGGACCGTGTACGAGGCGGGCTCGGCCGTGCCGACCGCCGCCAACGACGTGTCCTCGACCCTCGACGACACCCAAGCCGGTGTGCTCATCTGGGACCTCGGCACGACCGTGGACAGCGGCGGGCTCGTTTTCGAGTGGATCTTCAGCACCATCGTGACCAAGGACTCGAGCTCCACGTCGGGCGACGTGCCCGGCAACCTGATGAAGTTCGCCTACGCGAACAGCGGGGGCACCACCTTCCCGCTGCGCGACCAGGTGGACTTCGAGCGCGACGAGGCCGAGCTGTCGCTGCTCAAGGGCGTCCGGGACGTCAACGACGCTCCCGCCGGCGGGCTCCCGGCCAATACCGACAACCGCGAGGTCCAGGGCGGCGACACCGTGACCTACCGCGTCGACATCACCAACGACGGCGCGCGCGCCGCCGAGGACATCCAGGTCTGGGACGACCTTCCCGCGGGCATCGACTGCTCGGTGGTAACGAATATCAGCGACGGCGGCACCTGTAACACGGTGCCCGACCGCATCGAGTGGAGCGGCCTGACGCTCGCCGCCGGCGCCTCGGACACGCTGACCTACGACCTCGTGATCCCAACGACCGTCTCGCCCGGTCAGACGCTCACGAACACCGCCGGCGTGCGCAGCTATAGGAGCGACACCAACATCGGCGGCTCGTTCCTGTACATCCCGGAGAACAACATCGATCCGGCCCTGACGACGCCCAACGCGGTGCGCGCGGACGATGTGTCGAACGTCTTCACCGACCCCGTCACGCTCGTCAAGGCGCGCGCGACCGAGGTCACCGGGCCGGGCAACAACGCCGCGACCGACGCGGCGATCGGCGAGGAGATCACCTACACCCTCACGGCGACTATTCCCCAGGGGACGACGATCTACGACTCGCCGACGCTGACCGACGTGCTCAGCCCTCGTCTCACCTACATGGTGGGAACCGCCGCCGCCACGCTCAACGGCACGAGCCTGCCCACGGGCGGGCTGACCCTGACCGCGTCGGGGAGCCCCACCACGGTCGGCGTCGCGTTCCCGAGCAGCTATACAAACGCGGCGGGCTCGGGCGACGACGTGCTCGTGGTGACCTTCAAGGCCAAGCTCGCCGACGTGATCACGAACTTCCGGACGGGCGCCGGCACCCCGGTGCCCAACTCGGGCACGCTGGCCTGGGACGACCAGGGTGGAACCGCGCGCACCGCGACGGGAAGCGTCAACACCAACGTTTCCGAGCCGGTGCTCAGCCTCGCCAAGGACGAGAACGACGCCGACGACGCGGTCGACCCGGGTCAGATCGTCCACTACATCGTCACGGCGACCAACGGCTCGGGGACCCGGGTCTCCACCGCGCACGATCTGATCGCAATCGACACGTTGCCGCTTGGCGTGACCCCGGTCAACGCCGGCGTGCCGGTGGCCAACGGCGCCACGGTCGGTCCCGACCTCGGAATCTGGAACTCCGCCGCGCGCACGATCACATGGAACGTCACGAGCCTCGCGCCCGGCGCCAGCGTGGCGCTCGACTACGACGTGGAGATCGACGATCCCGCGGTGGTCGGCACGACCTTCCCCAACTCCGCCACGCTCACCGGCACGAGCCTGCCCGACGTCACCGACGACGACGGCGGCGAGCGCGGCCCCTCCAGCACCCGCACCATCGGCTACGTCGCCGCTGCAAACGACAGCGTGCGCCTCGGCACTGCGTTGATCACCAAGACGGTCTCTGCGCCCACCGCCACGATCGGGGAGGAGCGGGTCTTCACCGTCGACGCCGTGATCCCGGGCGGAGTCGAGTTCTTCGACACGACCGTGATCGACACGCTGCCAGACGGCTACGACTACGACTCCACCACCAGCGTCACCTGCCTCGCGCCGTGCGTGCCGGGCATCACGGGCAGCGCACTCCCGGCCGAGCCACAGGTCGGCGGCGAGACCAGGCTGGGCTGGTTCCTCGGCGACCTCGCGCCCGCCGCGGCCGACCGCACCGTGCGGATCGTCTACCGCGCTCACGTCGACGACAGCTATGCCGCGCCGGCCACGCCGGTGGTGGCCGGGAACACGCTTGTAAACGGCGTGGCCGTCTACGCCAACAGGACGAACGACCTCGGCACACCATCGAGCATCCCGCCCTCCGCGAGCTTCGACGAGAGCACGCCGCTCGCCACCGCGCTCACCACTGTCACCGAGCCCGCGCTCAGCCTCGACAAGTCCGTCACAGACGACGCCGGGAACGATGACATCCGGCCGACACAGCCGGGTGACTCCTACACCTACACGGTGTCCGTGACCAACAACGGGAGCTCGCCGGCCTACGACGTCGAGGTGAGCGATCAGCCGGATGCCGAGCTCGAGAACGTGGTGCTCACCACCGGCTCCGCGCTCGTCACCTCCGACGGCTGGACGGCGGGCGATCCCGACATCCACTGGATCATTCCCGGTCCGATCGCTCCGGGAGCCACGGTCATCGTGCGCTATACGGCCGACCTCGTCGCCTCGCCGGGGCTCTCACAGGGGCAGCTCGTTCTGAACACGGCGGACGTCGACCGCTACTGGGGCGTGTCCCAGGCCGAACGCACCGCAAACGGCCACGACTATCGCGAGTACACCATCGTCCCGTCGGACACGGTCACGCTCGTGGTGGACCTGCCTCAGCTCACGGTGACGAAGACCACGGGCGCGTCCGGCAATCCGGACACCGCGAACGCCGAGGTCGGGCAGGCGTTCCCGTGGCGCGTGGTGATCGCCAACACGTCCTCGGCCGCCGACGCCCTGGACGTCGACGTAAGCGATGTCTTGCCCCCGAACTGGACCTACGTCGCCGGCAGTGCCTCGTTCGCACCCGGCGGGGCAATCGAGCCGACCGTGACCGCGGCGCCGACCGGCGACACGCTCTCGTGGTCGAACGTCGGCGACCTGGCCCCCGGTGCCCAGATGGTCCTGACCTTCAGCGCCCGGCCCACCCTTGCCTCGGCCACCACCCCGGGCTCGGGTGCGGGCAACCCGCACATCAATGCGGGCTCGGCCGACGCTGTGGACGCCTCCGGGGCCGGTGGGAGCGCGGACAACCCCTACGCGGACTCCGACACCGCACAGGCAATCTTGCTGATGCCGGCCCTGTCGATCGCAAAGACCCCGGACGCCGGCGCCGCCACGGCGGGGGCGCTCTCGAACTTCACCGTCCAGGTCGACAACACGGGAACGGGCACCGCGCGCAATGTCGTGGTGACCGACGTTCTTCCCGCCGGTGCGGCCTACGCGGCAGGTACGGCCACCGCCGCGCCGGGCACGGGATTCAGCGAGGCCTCGGTGACCCCCGGCCCGGGCCCGGGCGAGACGACGATCGTGTGGAACATCGCCTCGATCGCCTCGGGCGCGGGCGTGACCATCACCGTTCCCGTCAGGCCCGCGGCGAGCCTCGCGGACGGCACCACCCTGACCAACAACGCCTCAGTGCTCTCGGACGAGCTGCCGACCCCGGTCTCCGATACCGGAAGCTTCGTGGTGAGCTCGAGCGCCGACCTGTCGATTCAGAAGACGGGCCCGGCCTCGGTCACGGCCGGCGAGACGATCGACTACGTGCTGCGGGCCGAGAACGCCGGGCCCTCGGACGCGCTCGGGGTCGTCGTGAGCGACGTGCTGCCCGCCAACGTGACATTCGTGTCTGCCGAGTCGCCCTGCACGCACTCCGCCGGAACCGTCACCTGCATCCTCGGCACGCTCGCGGCGGGCGCGAACCGCGAGCTCGACCTCCAGGTGGAGGTGCTCTCGGGCGCCACCGGCAACGTCGTCAACCCCGCCGAGGTGACCTCCGACACGCCCGATCCCGACTCCTCGAACAACGAGGACGACGTCACCACCCTGATCGGCGCGACCGCCGGCCTGCGGATCGACAAGAGCACCGTCGCCCCGACCTTCATCCAGGGCGACCAGATCACCTACGACATCGCCGTGACCAACGACGGCCCGTCCGACGCCGTGGCCGTGACCGTCAGAGACGTGCTTCCCGCTGGGGTCAGCTACGTGTCGGCCACGCCCGACCAGGGCACCTGCTCGGAGGCCGCCGGGATCGTCAACTGCGCTCTCGGCGTGATCGCGGCGGGCATGACGGCGAACATCGAGCTCGTCGTCAACGCGGACGATGATGGCTCGATCCTGAACGTGGCCTCGGTCTCCTCCCCGACCGATCCCACCGACGACGAGGACGACGCCCCGGTCACCGTCGCCCCCGCGGCGGACCTCGCAATCGTCAAGACCGGCGACGCCACGGCCGCGGCGGGAGGCGAGGCCGACTACTCGCTCACCGTGACCAACAACGGGCCCTCGGACGCCACCGGTGTGCAGGCGGTCGACACGCTTCCCGCGGGCACGAGCCTTGTCTCTTCGGTGCCTGCGGGCGACTGCTCGGCCGCCGGCGAGATCGTGACGTGCGACGTCGGCGACCTTGCCACCGGCGCCAGCGAGACGTTCGACCTGGTGGTGGCGGTGCCGTTCGCGCTCGCCGACCAGACCCTCACCAACACCGCCGTAGTGTCCGGTGACCAGGCCGACACCGACAGCTCAAACGACAGCGACTCGGCGAACACCTCGGTTGGCCCCGCGGCCGACCTGACCCTCGATAAGACCGCCGGAACGGCCACGCTGGGTGGCACCGTCACCTGGACGCTCGTGGTCTCGAACGGCGGTCCCTCACCGGCCACCGGGGTCACGCTCGAGGATCCGCTCCCGCCCGGCCTCACCTTCATGTCGGCAACGCCGAGCCAGGGCGCCTGCTCGGAGGCCGGCGGCACGGTCTCCTGCGCGCTCGGCACGATCGCGTCCGGCGCTTCGGCGCAGGTGACGATCGTGGCCGGCGTGCCCGCGGATCTCCCCGTTGGCACCGACGTGGCCAACACCGCCACAGTGGGCTCCGACCAGCCCGACCCGACACCAGGCGACAACACCGACCAGGTGATCACCCCGGTGCAGCCGCCCCCGCCGACGGCGCCCAACCTGGCGGTCGTAAAGCGCGCGAGCGTGGAGCGCCCACGGCTCGGCGTGGCGTTCACCTACTTCATCGACGTCAGCAACGCGGGCCCCGGCCCGGCCACCAACGTCAAGCTGACCGACACCCTGAGCGCCGATGTAAAGCTCGTGTCCGCCTCGATCGAGGGCGGCGGACACTGCGCCCGCCGCGGCCAGGCGATCAGCTGCTCGCTCGGCAACCTCGCCGCGGGCGAGAGCGCCCGGGTGCACCTGCGGGTACGGCCTCTGCGAGCCGGCCGCCTCGACAATACCGCCAGCGCTGCTGCCGACGAGAGCGATCTTGACGACAGCGACAACCGCGACAGCGCGCGGGTGCGCGTGCGCGCACCGAGGGCGGCCTACTCGCTTACCAAGAGGGCCAACAGGGCAGCGGTGGCCGGCGGCGGCCTCGTGCGCTTCAAGATCGTCGTGCGGATGCGCAAGGGCGCCGGGTCCGGAGTTCGAATCTGCGACCGCCTGCCCGACGGCCTGGTGTTCGTGCGGGCCCGCGGAGCGACCTTCCGCTCGGGCCAGGCCTGCTGGCGGCGGACCTACATGGCGCCCGGCAGCGTCCTGCGCCTGAAGGTCGTCACGCGCGCCCAGCGCGGCTTTGCCTTCCGGCGGGTGAAGAACACCGCGATCGTGACCGGGCAGAATCTGGCTCGGCGCACCGACAGCGCTCCGGTGGCGATCAGTCCCGCCTACGGCGGCGCGCCGTCGGGCGTCACCGGATAGGCACCCGCCGGGCCGCGAGCGCCTCGCGCGCCACGAACGCTGCGAGCGCGACTGCTATCGCCCCGGCCAGCCAGTACGCCCAGCCGCCGCCCGGCTCAAAGCGCGGAAGCACTGCCTCGAGGGGACCGAACGGAGCATCGGGGCGGTCGGTCACGAACGAGCCGCCCGCCCAGCGCAGGTCCACGTAGAGCCAGGCCGACGCCGCGAGCGTCAGAACCGCGAGCACGAAGCCCACTCGCGGCGCGTGGCGCAGGCCCAGAGCCAGGAGCGGAACCGCCAGCGGCAGCACGGCCACCAGGTGGCGCGGCGGAAACCAGAAGCCGAACATCGTCGGGGCGAGCAGCGCGGCTACGAGCAGCTGCACGCCGAGCACGGCGGCGCACAGGTCGGCGGTCAACTCGATCTCGCGAAGCTGCGGGACGGCGCGCGCCAGGCGCTCGCGGTGGGAGCGCCACAGCCACCAGAGGCCGGCGAACACGAGCGCGAAGACCGGCGCCCAGCGCAAGAGGCCGAACTCGCGGTCGATGAAGAGCGCCACCAGCCGGTAGGCGCGGTCGAGGTAGCCGCCGGGAGAGGAGGCGCCGGTGGCCGAATCGCCCGCAGCCTCGGCGGAGTAGGGGGTCGGGCCGCCGTAGAGCCCCTCGCTCAGGCCGACGAACAGGGCCACGCTGAACAGCGACAGCTCGACCGCGCCGACCGCGAGGGTGCGCCGGCGCGCGCGCCACAGCGAGCGCGCGCAGAACGCGCCGATCACGATGCCGGCCGGCACGAACTTGGTGCCGAGCCACGGCAGCATCCCCAGCAGCGCAAAGCAGCCGAAGGCGACTCGCCATCCGGGCCGCGTGTCGATACCGATCGCGAGCAGCGCGGCCCCGGCCAGCGCGGCGCCGGCGGTCAGCTCGGGGTAGACGGCGGTGCCGTAAGCGAGAAAGGGCGGGCTCAGCCCGGCGACCGCGGCGGCCGCGAGCGCCCACGGATCGGGGACGACGTACAGCGCGAGCCGGTAGGCGAGCGCGACCGAAAGCGCGGCGATGGCGGCCAGGAAGAGCTCGACACCGGTCGCTCCGCCGAGCAGGTAAGCCGGGACGATCAGCAGCGGGAAGCCGAGCCCGTGCGGCTCGTTGAGCCGGCCTTCGGTCTCCTGCCCGTCCTTGTCGAGGTCGTAGGGGTAGAAGTCGTCGTAGGCGCGGGCGGCGTACTCGTCTCGGACGTCGACGTCGCGGTCGTCGACCAGGGACTCGGCGGCCAGCAGATAATGAGGCTCGTCGCCGGCGTAGTCGGAAGCGCCGAAGGCGTCGAGGCCGAGCGTGGCGGCGTAGACGCCGAAGAGCAGCAGCCAAAGGGCGAAGGTGCGCCGCATTGGCGCCGCACCCTAGTCGCCGGTTAGGAGACGGTGGCCAACTCCTCCTGGTAGATCGACATGCCTCGTGCGATGCCTTCGCCGATCAGACCGTCGATCACCCCGAGGTTGTCGACGATCAGGTCGGCCTTCTGCATGAGCCGCGCGAAATCCTCGTCGTGGCGGACCGCGTCGATCTGTTCCTCTGATCCGCGTAAGAGCACGAACCCCTCCAGATCGCCCCCGTGCGGCGACAGCAGGCAGGGCTCGAAGCTCTCGATCCGCCCGTCTCCCTGGAGCTGGGAATAGAACTCGATCGTCTCGTTGAAGACATCGAGCGCGCGTTCCTCCCGCCCGCGCACAACCTTGCCCCAGCCGATGAACAGGCTGGCGTCAGCCATAAGACGACCTCCTTGGGTCGGGGTGAGTCGGATCCCAACGCTACGCCCGCAGGGCGCTCCAGGTCAACCCCATTGGGCTAGCAGCCGAGCGCGCGGGCGATCACCATCTGCTGCACCTCGTCGGTGCCCTCGCCGATGGTGAGGATCTTGGCGTCGCGGTAGAAGCGGCAGACCGGGTATTCCTCGATGTAGCCGTAGCCGCCGTGGATCTGCACGGCCTCCTCGCTCGCCTTGACCGCGAGTCGCCCCGTCTTGAGCTTGGCCTGCGCGGCGGTCAGCGAGAAGTTCCTGCCGGCGTCCTTCTCGAGCGCGGCCTTGTAGGTGATCAGACGAGCGGCCTCGATCTCCGTGGACATGTCGGCGAGCTTGGTCTGGATCGCCTGGTACTTGGAGATCGGCTGGCCGAAGGCGATCCGCTCCTTGGCGTAGGCGAGCGCCTCGTCGAGCGCGCCCTGTGCCAGGCCGAGGCCCATCGCCGCCACGCCGATCCGGCCGCCGTCGAGGGTCTGCAGGAACTGCTTGAAGCCCTGCCCGCGCGGCCCGACCAGGTTTTCCTCGGGCACGCGGCAGTCCTCGAAGCTGAGCGGCCGGGTGTCCGAGGCGTTCCAGCCCATCTTGCGATAGGCCGCGCCGATCTCATAGCCGGGCGTGCCGTTGGGCACGAGCAGGTTGGAGATCTCGTCCTTGCCCGTCTTGGCGGTGATCGTGACGAAGCCGCTGATGGTCGTGCCCGCATTTGTGATGAATTGCTTTGCTCCGTCTGATGACCCAGTCGTCGCCGTCGAGCTCGGCGCGCGTGCGCGTGTTGCCGGCGTCCGAGCCGGCCTCGGGCTCGGTGAGGCCGAAGGCGCCGAGCCGCTCGCCCGCGCACAGGCTGGGCATCCACTCGGCCTTCTGCTCGTCCGAGCCGAAGGCGTACACCGGCCAGGTGCCGAGGCTCGTGTGGGCGGCCATCGTGATCGCAACGCTGCTGTCGATCCGCGCGAGCTCCTCGACGGCGAGCGCGTAGGAGAGGTTGTCCGAGCCGCCGCCGCCGAGCTCCTCGGGGTAGGGGATCCCCATCAGGCCGAGCTTGCCGAGCTGGGCGACGATCTCGTACGGGAAAGCTCTTGGTGCGGTCGAGCTCCTCGGCAACCGGCTTGACCTCGCCTTCGGCGAAGTCGCGGACGAGGGTCCGGACCGCCTGCTGCTCGTCGGTCAGGTCGAAGTTCATCGGCGCCCGCGCCCTGACTTGGCTAGTGGAAGCTGGTGTCGCTCGCCAGGCAGAGCAGGGTGGTCTTCACGGTGCTCTGACCGTTCGCCTGGCGGAAGCTCCAGCGCCCGCCGCGCAGGCCCGCGGGGTAGGTGCCCTTCAGCAGGATGTCGTCGGCGGAGTCGAGCGAGACGCCCGTGGAGAGGCTGTACTCGGTGGCGCGGCAGGCGTGGGCCTCGGCCTCATTGGCGCCGGCGTCGATGCGATCGACAAAGGACGCCGCGCGCAGCGAGAAGCTGTGCCGCTGGCCGCTGCTCGCCCGCTGGGTGCTCGCGAGGCAGCGGATGCGCGGGGTGACCCGGGCGGCGGAGCTGCCCCTGTTCTCGAGCTTGAAGACCCAGCCTGCCTGCGACGGCGCCGCGGCGGTGACGGCGATCGAGTTCCCGCCGCTGATGCGCTTGAATCCCCAGCCGGTGGGGACCTGGTCGGCCGGGCAGCCGACGGCCACGCGCTCGGTCTTCCCGGCTGCGACGAGGACGCCGGGCTCGACGGCCGAGCCGACCACGAGCCTCACGCCGTCGACCCCACCCGGCAGGTTCAGGCGGACGCAGCGCAGGACGCCGGTCACCTCGTGCGAGCCGCCCGGCGAGGTGAAGCGGAAGGTCCAGTGGCTGGCGCCGCGGCGCGGGATGGAGTCGGTGAGCGTGCCGAGCCCGGTGGTGACCGAGCCGCTGACGGCGACCGACGTGCCGGGGCAGCCGAGCGTGAGCGAGCGCGGGGCGTCCGCGGTCACGGTGATCGACTCCGACACCGTGAGCATCTCGACGAGTGGAGCTTGCGCCTCGGCCGCGGCCGGTCCCGCGAGGGCGGCTGTGAGGCAGAGGGCGAAAATCGACAGCTTCTTCACAAGGTGGGGAACCTACCAGCGCGCGACGGCGCGGGCACGGCCGGGCAGGCGGGGGAGCCTCGCGCCGAGACGCGAGCCGCAGAGAGCATGGAGAGCGAGCAGCGCGCCGAGCACGATCACGACGTCGCCGACGCTGAAGACGTTCGCGCCGGGCCAGCCCGCCGGGATCGCGAAGACGTCGCCGAGGAAGGCGAGGTTGGCGCCCTCGACGGCGTCGGAGTTGGTGAATTCGCTGCCGCCGACCTTCGAGGCCCGCGGCCTGCAGGGCGCCCAGGCGAGCGGGCATGACACCGCCGTTGGCGGCGATCGCAACGAGGTTCAGGAGGCCGCCGAGCCCGATCATCCAGGCGAAGGGGATGTGGAGGTTGCGCAGGATGCAGGCGCCGGCGAGGGCATAGGAGGCGAGGTGGGCGACGCGCAGGGTCGTGGTGTCGCCGTCGGGGACGAAAGCGAGGATCACGACCTGGATCGCGACGGCCAGCCCGGCGAGCCAGATCGAGCGCAGCCGGACGTCCTCGAGGCGGGTCAGGCGGCCGCCGGCAAGCGGAACCGTGAGCACGAGCAGGATGAAGGCCAACGCGAGAGTCATCGAGGGCATTCGTCGCATCGGCGCGATCAACGTCCAGCTTGAGTCGTGCCGGCGACCTGGACGTACGTCCCTCGTACATTCGTCCAGGCGAGGCGGTCGGGCTCTAAAGCTTTGGAAACTCGTCCGATAGGACGGTCTGTCAGGCAGTCAAGTGTCGCCCCCGGCACTTTTAACCCCACCTGGAGGTCGTAATGCCGTCCAAGCTCCGTCGTTCCCGTACCGCCGTCAAGTTCAACGCCTACCGCTCCGCCGTTGCCCTCGGAAGCCTGCTGGTTCTGCTTGAGGCGCTGGGCGCGCCGCGTAAGCTGTAACACGGCCTCTGTCGGATCTGGCCCGCTCATGGAGGAGCGGCGGTCGAGTAAAGCCACCCGGCCGTTGCCCGTCCAGTGTCGAGCCTGCGTCCCACCTTCGCGGTCTACCTACGGCTCGTAAGCGCCGCTGGACTCGCGCTCCTGCTCGCAATGGTGGTCGGGGCGGCCGGATCGTTCGGGCCGCTCGACCTGGAGTTCTGGCTGCTCGCCGGGCTGGTCCTGCTCGGCGAGCTCTACCCGATCCAGGTGCACGGCCAGACGGGCGAGGAGACCTTCTCCACGCCGTTTGGGTTCGCGATGCTCTTGATCTACGGGGCGCCGCAGGTGGCGCTCGTGCAGGCAGCGTCGTCGCTGATCGCGGACCTGATCAGGCGCCGGCCCGCCGACAAGATCGTCTTCAACCTCGCCCAGCTGACTATTTCCTGGGCGGTGGCCGGGGCCGTGCTCGACCTGCTGGGCGGCACAGGGCTCTCGAGCGGCGGCGACTCGCTCCAGGCCGACGAGCTGCCGGCGATCACGGCGTCCGCCGTGGCGTTCTTCCTCGTGAACTCGTCGCTGGTGCGTACGGCCGAGGCGCTGCAGATGGAGATTGCGGTGCGCGGCCACCTGATTGCCGATCTGCTGTTCCGGAGCTGGTCGGCGGGGACGCTGTTCGTTTTGGGGCCGCCGGTAGCGGTGATCGCCGAGAATTGGCTGTATCTGGTGCCGGTGCTGGCGCTGCCGATGGCCGCGATCCACGTGGCCTCGCAGCAGGCGTCGGAGATGGAGCGGCTGGCGCTGTATGACTCGTTGACGTCGCTGCCCAACCGGGCGTTGCTGAGCGAGCACGTGGCGCAGGCGGTGCGGCGTGCGTCCGCCGGCGATCTGGGAGTTGCGCTGCTGACGCTCGACCTCGATCGCTTCCGGGATGTGAACGACACGCTCGGGCGGCCGCAGGGGGATGCGCTGCTGGTGGAGGTGGCTCAGCGGCTGGAGCGCTCGACGCGGGCGGGCGAGACGGTGGCGCGGCTGGGAGCGGACGAGTTCGGGGTGCTGCTGTCGGGGGTGGCCGACGCCGCGAGGCCGAGGCGGCGACGACGCGAGCTGCTGAAGCGGCTCTCGATGCCCGTGGAGGTGGCGGGGGCGAGTCTGAGCGTGGACGCGAGCTGCGGGCTCGCGATGTTCCCCGAGCACGGGTCGGACGCGGCGCTGCTGGTGCAGCACGCGGAGACGGCGATGTACCAAGCGAAGCGAAACCAGTCGCGGCTGGAGTTCTACGCGCGCGAGATGGACCAGGAGGCGCCGCGGCGGCTGGTGCTGGTGTCGAGCCTGAAGCGAGCGATCGACGCCCGCGGACATCGAGCTGCACTACCAGCCAAAGATCGAGCTGGCCGGCCGACGGGTGGTGGGGGTGGAGGCGCTGGCCCGCTGGACCGATCCCGGGCTGGGATCGGTGCCGCCCGGTGTGTTCGTGCCGCTGACGGAGATGACGGGGCTGGCGATTCCCTTTACGCAGCTGACTTTGGAGATGGCGACCGTCTGACTCCCGGCGTTTTCGCGAGCGAGGGTGCGCGGTGCCGGTGGCGTTGAACGTGTCGCCGCGGGTGCTGCTGGACCCCGGGTTCCCGCGGTCGGTGGAGGCGCAGCTGCGGCGAGCCGGGCTGGACGGCGAGGCGCTGCTGGAGATCGAGATAACCGAGGACTCGCTGATGGGGGACCACGCGGCGGCGCGGGCCGCGTTGGCGAATTTGCGCGCGATCGGCGTGCGGACCTCGATCGACGACTTCGGGACGGGCTACTCGTCGTTGGCCTACCTGCGGGAGCTGACGGTGTACGCGCTGAAGATCGACCAGGCGTTTGTGACGCGCCGCGGCGACCGACTCGGATTCCGAGGCGATCCTGCGGTCGATCATCGAGCTGGCGCGCGGGCTGGGGCTGCGAGACGGTGGCCGAAGGGGTGGAGGACCTGGCCGATTGCGACCGGCTGGCGGCGTTGGGGTGCGACTGCGTGCAGGGTTTTGCGCTGGCGCGGCCGATGCCGGCGGATGGGGCGCTGGAGTGGATGCTGGCGCGGCAGGACGGGGTGACGGGCCGGGCGGGGGAGGGCTAGGGACTGGTCGCTCATGACCGCCGCTTGTCAAGCGGGTGAGAAAGCTGAGAGCGTCCGCTGCGGTTGTCCGTACGACGGCGTTCAGCTTCAGGGCACGCGTGGCTGGGGGCTGTCGCACGGCCGAATTCGCCCGCCCTCTCGGTGAACTCTTCGCGCAGGTCCTCGTAGAGCACTATGCCCAACATGGTTCTGGCTCGTGAGCAACCCACATAGACCTTCCGCAAACTGTCGCGGGAACTCAGAACACTTCAATTCTGTCACGATGACCGCTGATGCCTCGAGCCCTTTGAAGTCATCGACGGCAGACCAGGCCGCGCGACCTGCCTCCCGTTGTCCCCACGGGACCGGAGCTGACGTCTGGTCACTGAGGGCCTTGAGGAAGAGATGGACGGCGGTTCGCGAGTGCTTCACCCAGGACCACGATGCTCTCCGCTGGGATCCCACGTCTTACCCAGCGATTGAGCATCAGGGCGGCGTTCTCGAGTTCGTCCCGTGCGTCAAGCGCCCAGGAAAAGTCGACATCGGGCCCATCGGGCGCCAGCAGCTTGTCCAAGGGAACGGCGGCGAGCATCGATGTGGTCACCGCGACCTGGGGTGTGTTTCGACAGTTATCGACGAGATCGAGCTCAGTTACGGCGGAGTCAGTGAGCCGACGGAACTGCTGGGCGTCGACAGCCGAGAACACGTTTTGTTTGTGATCGAGGAAGACCCGCCATGTGCCTTCGGCGAGGTTGCCGGCGAGCAGCATGTCGATCAGGTCCAGCGCGCCCTCAAAAAGGAGGTCCTGGCCCTCGTCGATGACGAGGGCTTCGACCGTGTTGGCCTCGTCGAGATCAATGGCCGCTTGGGCGGCGTGGTCGGGGAGGAAGACGGTGAGAAGGTCCCCATGCTCGGCGTCGGGCATCGACGCACGCCCCCCCGCCCTGTCTACGAGGTCCCAGGCAAGGGACTCGAAATCCTCCACTCGGACTAGGGCTCCTCGCCCGACTAGTTCTTGGAGATAGTCCCTGAGGGGATGGGAACGGCATAGGACGAGCACCTGCTTGTCCCCAGTGGCCAGTCGAACCGCCTCATCGACCGCCAGAAAAAGGGTCTTGCCGGTGCCTGCGCCACCACGGATCAGCGCCCGTGGCTTGGTTCGGATTGAGCGAAGCACACGGGCCTGGTTCTCGGTGAGACAAACCAGCTCAGCCTCCGCGTCGGCGATCCTCGATTGCATGGATGGCACGAAGTCGAAATTCGGAGAGAGCCAGGCCAAGGCCGCCGCCCGTTCAGCTCTGCTTAGAGGCCTGAAACGGTCGTCGTCGAAGGGATCGATAGTTCCGCCAGTGCTTCTCCACCCGACTGGTGGATCGGCCCGCCTTTACGATCCGTACCGAGTTCTACAAGCCGGAGAAGGGCCGCTACCTCCACCCGAGCGAGCATCGTCCGATTACGGTGCGCGAAGCGGCGCGCTGCATGACGCTTCCGGATGACTTCATTCTTCCAGAGCATCAGTCGATGACGTCGGTCGCGAAGCAGATCGGTAATGCAGTGCCCACACTCCTCGCAACCCACATTGCCGAGTCGCTGGTCCAGCAAATGCTTCCAGCCAGCCGGTGTCGAGCGGCAGCGTAGGCGACCGGTTCCGGTTGTCGGTGTCGCTCGCTTCTGGAGGTATCGGCCTTTGTGATGGCGTGAGTCGTGCAGATTTCGCCACGCTATCCGCCGGTCAACCACAAACGCTCAGAGTGGCATCTGTGGGCATTGGTTCGTTCCGATTGCCCTTCGGAACTCGCGGGTCCACCTTGGCTCACGCGTAGAGCGGGCATCAGAAGACGCGCTTCACACGCCGCCCCATCGCCGCTCCCGACGCCCCGAAGATCCGGCAGAGTTCCTGGAAGCATCCTTGCGGGTCACGGCGGCGTAGCCGCTCGTAGTGGCGCTGCACCAGGTGCGCCGGCATCAGCAGCGCCGCTGCGAACTCGTTGGCCTCGCTCTCCTCGGGCGGGTAGGCCTGGCGGGCGGCGGGGCTGAGCCGGGCTCCTCGGGCGGGTCGACGGCGTGCGAGCGACACCACACCGCTCCCTCCGTCTCGGTGCAGGCACCAGTGCCCCAGCTCGTGGCTGATCGTAAATCGGCGGCGGCTCGGCCAATGGCGCGCCTCCGCTGCATTCACCCAGATCTCACCCAGTCCAGGCAGCAGCAGTCCGCTCAGAGACTGGTCCGGGCCCAGCGCTGGCACTCCGGGCGCCGACGACAGATCGGCAACGTCGCGCACGTGCAGTCCGAAGCACGAGTCGGCAATGTGCTCCACCGGCACGGGCAGGGTGTCGCCGTTCCAGATCCAGTCCGGCACTCCGGAGAGCACACGCGACGCGCGCTCTTCGATCGACTCATCCATCATCGATGATCGTACGCAGCTCAGGTCAAACGCCGGAGGATTCGGCGCACGGTTCGCTCGGCGGCCGTGGCGACCATCGCGCGCGGGTACGGGGCAGTCGACTGGAGCGAGTGCTCGGCTTCGGCCGCCAGCCGGCTCTCGGATCTCACCACGCGGGCGAGCGACGCTCGGACAGCGGTCTATCGCCCGAGCGCAGCGCTGACAGGTACAGCTTGATCACTTGGTGCATGGGCGAGTAGTCGGCGCTACAACGCGCGGAGCTGACGCTCAGCTGCCGCGGAATAGGCGGTCGACCTCGTCCCACTCGTCGCGCGGGAGGAGGCTGCGACTCAGCCGGCGCCCCGGTCTCGGCGTCCGGCGCAGCCTGGGCCGTCCGCGCGAACACCGCCGCCTCGTCCATCCGCGGCGGCCCCGGCGCCGGCATCGCGCCCGCCTTCCGGAGCGACTCCGCCGCCACTCCCACGATTCGCCCCAGCGCCTCGAGCACCGTGTCCGACACCCCGGCGGCCGGCAGCAGGCCCTGCTCCATCTGGTGGTAGTAGGCGGCGACCTTGTCCTGCTTTGACTCGGCCCCGAGCCGCGCCGCCAGCTCGCGCACCAGGTCCGCTCGCTTCAACCGCGCCTGGGCTCGCAGGCGCGGCAGCATCGCCGGCCACAACCCGGCCGAGCCGGCCAGGGAGCGCTGCACCGCTTCGGCAACCGGCGCCGCGGCCGACTCGCGAAATTCGGGGGGCGAGAATTCCCGACGCGGCGCTTCTTCTAGATATGCGTCGATCAGCGCAGCCAGCAGCGGGCGATCGTCCGCCGACGTTCGCTCCAGGAACGGGCGCGGGTCGCCGGCGCCGCCTGCGTACGCCTCCTTGTACTCGAGAAGTAGTTTCTCGACGTCCGTCATGGCTTACCTCGGAGTGTCTCCTTCGTCGAGGAGTTCCCGAACCCGTTTCTGGAAGCGCGACGAGATCTGGTGGACGTTGGCCTCCGTCATGTCATCACCGGCGACCGTCGCCGTCTCGGTCGCCGAGTGGGGTCCGAGCACGTAGAGCTGAACGACCTCCAGGTGGGCCTCCGGCAATTCCCCGAGCGCCTGTCGCACGCATTCTTGGGCGTGCAGCGCGTCGCCCTCGAAGCCCACCGACGGCTCCTCCCCCCACACCTCGTCCGAGCCCTGGTGCTCGCTTGCCAGCTTCTGCGTGGGGATGGTGCGCTCGCGCTTCTGCCAGTAGTCGGCGATCCGGCGCGAGAGGATTGTGTGCAGCCAGGAGCGGAACTCGCCGACTGACGTTCCGGCGAAGGCCGACACGATCGCGCTCTCCAGCGCCTCGCCGGCCACCTGCTCGGCGTCGGACTCCGGCAGCTTGAGGCGGGCGCGGTTGACGAGGATGTCCCAGTAACCAAAGGCGAGCATCGCGATCGCCGGCTTCATCGCGTCGTGACGTCCGGCCTCGCGGGCCGCGCGGATGTAGGCGATGAGCTGCTCATCGGTCCGTGTCTGCAGGTGGTGGTCGGGGAGCTCTTGGAAGGTGGCCAATGGATGGTGTGAGGTCGAGCGGGGGTGGTGGAACCTGACAGGCGGCGGGCGAGAGTAGGGCTTGTAGCGGATGGAGCAAGCTTTGTCAGGTCACGGCGCCGGCGGCAGACCCTTCCGGCATGACAACTCTTACGCAGACCCACCTTCTCGGCGAGCCGCAAGTAGCGGGCCCACTTGCCGTGTTCCCGGTTTTCTTCGGCCCGCCTGCGCGCCTCGACTACCGCGCTTTCGTTCAGGCGGTCGAAGTCGGGGCGCTCGTCAAGGAACTGGAATCGGGCGCGGCGGTGAGTCGGCTGCTCGTCGAGAACCCAACCGATCTTCCGCTGTTGGTGTACGAGGGCGAGGAGGTGCTCGGCGCGCAGCAGAACCGGCTCTTTGACAGCTCCGTTCTCGTTCCGGCCGGCGAGCGCCTTGAGCTGCACGTGAGCTGTGTCGAGCGGGGGCGCTGGGACCACCGGCGCCACGGGGAGGCCATGCACCCCAGCCCTCAGGCCGCCGACCCGTCGTTGCGGCGCGGCAAGCGCCAGTCGATTGAGCGGCAGGGCCACTCCGATCAGGGAGAGGTCTGGGCCTCGGTGGGCGGGCGCCTCGCCGATCACGCCGTGGCCTCAGCCAGCGCCGCCATGAGCGATCTCTACGACAGCCGCCGTGGCGATCTCCGCGCGCTCAGCACCGTTGTGCACCACGTCGACGGCCAGGTCGGCGCCCTCGCCTGCGTGGCGGGCGTGCCCGTGGCGCTCGACCTCGTCAGCCGCCCCGAGGTGTTCGCCGCGCTTCTGGGTCCGCTGGCCCAGGGCTATGCGCTTGACGCGCTCGCGGCCTCGGAGACGCCGGCCCGTACCGCGCCGGCCGCCGCGTTTCTGCACTCGGCTCTGGCCGCGGCCCGCCGCAAGCGGCCCACGCCCGGTATGGGCAGTGCATTCAGCCTTGGCGACCCAGCGCTTCTTGGAGCCGGCCTCGAGCACAGGGGCGAGCTGGTCCAGCTCTCGGCCTTCCCGGTGGATGACGGCGGGCGCGTGTCGAGCCAGGCCAGAGCAATTCGCATCGCCCGGCCATCGCGACGGCGCGCTTGAGGGCGCCGGCGATCCTCCTCACGCTACTCGCCCTGAGCGTCATCGGCTGCGGAGACTCCGAAGATCAGAGTGAGCCGGCCCGCCGTCCGGCCCCGGCCGACGAGGCGGCGCAGGCCGAGCGCAATGCCGTCCGCGCTCTGAAGGCCTTCTGTGTCGGCAAGGGACGCGAGCGGGATGCCGTTGCGGCGATCTCGTTGCTCATCGATCACGCGCGTCGCGACATCGAGCGCGGAGGCGATGAGGACAACCTCGCGTGGCGCGAGGACCTCGGCTGGTTTGCCGGCCAACTCGAGCGGAGCGAGTGCCTGATCGCTCAGGTGCCCCGCATCGATCGCGCGCTGCGCCGCCTGCCGCTTGCCCGAGCTCGCACCGCCCGAGGAGGTCTACGAACCGGACTACGACTACGAGTCGCCATACCCGGTGAAGGGCTCGGTCTCTCCTTGACCCAGCTGAGCCATCCTGCCGGCGTGCCGATTTCGCCCGGCCGCTGACTACGCCGCGGCCTTCGCCGTCGCCCGCGGTTTGATCGTCGCGAACGCCACCCCGGCCAGCACCACCGCCACTCCCGTCAGCTGCACCGCGCTCGGCGCCTCCGAGAGCAGCACCGCCGCCAGGAAGACCGTGCTGACCGGCTGGAGCATCAGCACGATCGAGGTCACAACGGCGGGCAGTCGCGGCAGCGACACGCTGATCAACAGCCAGCCCAGGACCTGCGAAGTGAGAGCAAGCGTGATCAGCCACGCCTGCGACTCGAGTCCCGGCGTCCAATCGAGATCACCCACCGCGATCCCGCCCAGAGCGGAGAACACGAACCCGGTGAAGGTCGCGTCGAGCAGCGGGCCGGCCGGACGGCGATCGTCGGAGTTCCCCTGGCGCAGGATGATGATGAAGAGCGCGTACGTGATCGCCGTCAGCACTCCGTAGATCACCCCGAGCAGCGGGTCGTCGCCATAGGCGCCCGCCCCGATCACGCCGCTGATCAGGACCACGCCCAGAAAGACAATCGGGATCGACACCAGCGTCCGCGACTCCGGCCGCTCGCCCAGCGCCGCCCACGCGATCAGGCCGACCAGCACCACCTGGATGTTCCCCAGCACCGTCGCCAGTCCCGCGCCCACCGCCTCGATCGAGTGGTGCCAGAACGTCAGGTCGGCGGCGAACATGACTCCCGCCGCGAGCGCCAGCATCCGGTCGCGCCGCGAGCGCGGCCCGTAGCGCCGGTGCTCCATCCACGCGAGCAGCCCGAGCACCGGCAGCGCGTACAGGCAGCGGAACACCGCCGCCGTCGACGGCGACACCTCGGCGAGCTTCACGAGGATGCCGCTGAACGCGATCACCAGCGCGCCGAGCACGCCGGCCAGTACGGGACGGGAGTTCATCGCGGCTTTCGAGACTAGGGTGTCGCCGCGGTGGAACGGAACACTGTGCTCTGGACGCTCGTTCTCTTCTTCGGCGCCTCGCTGATGTTCTCGATGATCCGCAAGGCGTCCGAGGGTGAGGGCATCGGCGTCACGCTTGCGGCGCAGATCGCCGCGGGTGTGCTGCTCGTCGTCTTCATCGTTCTCTACATGCGAAGCCGCGACAAATGAGCCCGGCGCGCTGGATCGTCGACGGCATGAACGTCATCGGCTCGCGCCCCACCGGCTGGTGGCGCGACCGCCCGCGCGCCATGCGCGAGCTGGTGGATGAGCTGCGGACATTCGGCGAGCCCGTGACCGTCGTTTTCGACGGCCGCCCATTCGAGATCGAGGACACGGCACAGACGGAGGTCCTCTTTGCGTCACGCCGCGGCCGCAACGCCGCCGACGACGACATCGCCGCCCTCGTGGCCGCGGCCGACGATCCAGCCGCCCTGCGGGTGGTCACCTCCGACTCCGAGCTTGCCGATAGGGTTCGCGCGCACGGCGCCGCGGTGGTCGGAGCGGGCGCCTTCCGGGAGCGCCTGGAGTCGCGATGACGGATGCAGCATCCGACGGCTACGAGGTTGCATTGCTCGACTGGCTCGGCTGCGCCGCTCGCGGCCGCCAGGAGGAGGCCGCCGAGGCCGCCCGCGAGGTGGAGGACCGCACCGTCTTCGCGGCCACCTCCGGCCATGTGCTCGACTTCGACGACACCTACCTCCCCGGCCTCGCCCACCTCAGCGCGCCGGTCGCTCCCGCCGCCCTCGTGCTCGCCGCCGAGCTCAAGAAGACGACCGGCGACGCGCTCGCCGCCTACGCCCGCGGCTTCGAGGCGATGGGCGCCCTCGCTCGCGCCAGTCACCCCGCGCTGTATGACCGCGGCTGGCATCCCACCGCAGTCTGCGGCCCGGCGGGCGCGGCCGTGGCGGCCTCACACCTGTTGGACGCGCCGCTCGACGCAGCGCTCGCGATTGCCCTCCTGCAGGGTGGCGGGCTGCGCGCCGCGTTCGGCTCGCACGGCAAGTCCCTCCAGGTCGGCCTGGCCGCCGCTTCCGGCGTTCAGGCCGCGCGCCTCGCGCGCGCGGGCGCGCGAGTTCCGCTCGAGACCGCCGCTCGCGGGTGGGAGCAGGCCACCGGCGGGACCTTCGCGCGACCGGGGGAGGGCGAAGACCGGGCGATCGACGAGAACTGGATCAAGGCCTGGCCCTGCTGTCTGCAGACCCACGGCGCGATCGAGGCCGCCGCAAGCGTGCGCGACGATCACCAAGCGACCGACAAGCTCGCCGTAACCGTGCACCCGGTGTCGGTGCAAGCCGCCGCCGAGGGACCCGAACCGGCGGACGGACTGCGGGCCAAGTTCTCCATCCCCTACCTGACGGCCTTCACCCTCCTGCACGGGCCCCCCGACGTCGAGAGCTTCGCCCAGGTCGACCCCGATGCGGTGCAGCGCGCCCACGCGATCGAGATCAAGACCAACTCCGACCTGCTCGAATCCGAATGCGTCCTGAACACGACCGCGGCCGAGGGACAGGCGGAGATCGCAATCGTCAAGGCGGCGCTCGGCTCGCCCGGACACCCAATGGACCCAGCAGCGCTGCGCGCGAAGCTCCATGGCCTGCTCGGTGCGGAGCCGCCGCCCACCCTCGACCAAGACGAGCCCGCCGAAGGGCTGCTCCAGCGCTTCGGCCTCTGAGACCCGGCGGTCGCGACCGGCGCGGATCGGGGATGATCCCAGAGGCAGAGCCGTTCCCCGATGGAGGAGGAGGCAGGCGTGCGCCAGCTAACGAGCCTGGACGCGCAGTTCCTGCGCATGGAGGACGCCCGCACCTACGGACACGTGGGCGGCTTGGCGATCTACGACCCGTCGACCGCGCCCGCCGGCGAGATCGGCTACGACGACATCTGCCACCTGGTCAGCGAGCGCCTTCACCTGCTCCCGGTCTTCAAATGGCGCCTGGCCGAGATCCCCTTTCGCCTGGACCTGCCCTACTGGATCGAGGATCCCGACTTCGATCTCGACTTCCACATCCGTGAGTCGGCGGTTCCGCCGCCCGGCGACGACGAGCGCCTCTGCGAGACGGTCGCCCGCATCTTCGCCCGCCCGCTCGACCGCGGGCATCCGCTCTGGGAGCTCTACCTGATCCACGGCCTCGAGGGCGGTCGCGTCGCGCTGCTCACCAAGATCCATCACTCCGCGGTCGACGGCGTGTCCGGCAACGAGCTGCTCTCGATCCTGCTCGACCCGAGCCCCGAGGGCCGCGAGATCGCACCGCCGCCCGACGACGACGACGACGGCAAGGGCGAGCGCGCGCCGGGCGAGCTCGAGATGCTCGGCCGCGGCCTGCTCGGCGTCCCGCTTCAGCCGGTGCGCGCATTGCGCTCGGCGCCGTCCGCCCTGCCCAACCTGTTCGACCTGCCCGGCGCGAACGCGCTCCCCGGCGTGCCGACGCTCACCAAAGCGGTCACCCGCGCACGCAAGCTGCTCGGCTCCGACGAGGACCCCGACGTGCTCGAGGTCACGACCGCGCGAGCGCCCACCACTTCGTTCAACGGGAAGATCTCTCCCCACCGTCGGCTGCCATCGGCCAGGTCTCGCTCGACACCGTCAAGGCGATCAAGAGCGCCGCGGGCATCACCGTCAACGACGTCGTGGTCACCCTCTGCGCCTCCGCGCTGCGCGAATGGCTGATCGACCACGACGAGCTGCCGGACGAGCCGCTCGTCGCGATGGTTCCCGTGTCGGTGCGTACCGAGGAGCAGCAGGGCACCTTCGGCAACCGCGTGTCGATGATGATCGTCCCGATTCCGACCGACGAGCCCGAGCCGCTGCGTCGCCTGATCCGCACCCACGAGCTGCTGATGAGCGCCAAGCAGCGCCACCGCGCGCTGCCGGCCGACCTGCTCACGGACGCCACCAGCTTCATCCCGCCCGCCGTCATGGCGCTCGCAGCTCGCACCGCGATGGGCGTGCTCGGGCGCACGCGGCCGCCGCTCAACCTCGTCATCTCGAACGTGCCCGGCCCGCGCGAGCCGCTCTTCTTCGCGGGCGCGAAGCTCGAGGCCAACTACCCGGTATCGGCGATCGCCGACGGCGTCGGACTCAACATGACGGTGATGAGCTACCGCGACCATCTCGACTTCGGCCTCGTGGGCGACCGCGAGCTGCTCGGCGACCTCAAGCCGTTGATGCGCGGCCTGCAGCATGCGCTCGACGAGCTCGAGGAGATCGTGTGCGGGAAGCCGGCCGAGCAGCCGGCGCCGGAGCCCTCAGGCGGCCGCGACGGCGAGCCCCTGCGCAGCGGGGGCTCCTAGCCGCTCCTCGACCACCACGCGACAGCCGCGGCTGGGGATCACGGTCACGTGGTGCACCTTCGGACGCTCGGCGCGCTTCGAGTCCGCCCGCAGCCGCACCCGGCGCAGCACCTCTCGCAGCACCACCCGCATCTCGACCTGCGCGAACGACGCCCCGATGCAGCGCCGCACGCCGCCGCCGAACGGGATCCACGCGTACGACTCGGGCGCGCCATCCAGGAAGCGCTCGGGCCGGAACTCCTCCGGCTCGGGATAGAGGTCCGCGCGCGCGTGAATCGCCGCGATCGCGGGAAGCACCAGCGTGCCCGCCGGCAGCGTCCAGCCGCCGATCTCTATCTCGCGGGTGACCTTCCGCCCCACGTCGGTCAGCACCGGCCGCAGGCGCAGGGTCTCCTTGACGACGGCATCGAGGTACCTGTCGTCGTCGAGCGAGCCGAGCACCCGCTCCATCACCCGCGGTGTGCGCAGCAGGCGCTCGAAGGCCCACGCGAGCCCGGTCGCGGTGGTCTCGTGGCCCGCCACGACCAGCGTCACGAGCTCGTCGCGCAGCTCGACGTCGCTCATCGGCGAGCCGTCCTCGTGGCGTGCCGCGAGCAGCAGCGACAGGACGTCCTCGCGCTCCTCGTCCTCGTCCGCCAGGGCCGCGCGCCGCTCGGCGATCTCCGCGTAGATCACCTCGTCGACCGCCGCCAGCGCCTTGCGTGCGCGCGCGGCCGGTGAGAGTCCGCCGAGGTCGCGCTGCATGAAGGGCAGCCAGTCGAACAGGCTGTTGAGCTCGGCGAGCCGCGGGATGCGCTCGCGAAAGAGGTCCATCCGCTCGCCCTCGCGCACGCCGAACACAGCGCGCAGGATCACCTCGAGCGCGATCACCTGCATGCGTGGCCGCAGCGAGAACGCCCGGCCGACCGGCCAGCAGTCCACCTCGGCCGCCGCCTCCTCGGCCATCACCTCGGTGTAGCGCCGCACCGCCTGGCCGTGAAAGGGCGCGAGCAGCAGCTTGCGCTGGGACATGTGCCGGCTCTCGTCGAGCGTCAGCAGCGAGTTCTCACCCAGCGTGTCGCCGAGCGCGAGCGTGTTCGCCTCGCCCGCGTGAAAGACCGTCGCGTCACCGGTGAAGACCTGCTTGACGAGCTCCGGATCGGCCACGTAGACCACCCGCCCGAAGAACGGGAAGTTCGAGCTGAAGACGTCGCCGTAGCGCTGGTGGCGCTTGACCATCCAGTCATAGGGCTCTGCGGTCAGGCGCGCCGCCTGCAGCAGGCGCGGCAGCCGGGGGCCGGGCGGGAAGCTCACAAGTGGGTTGTACCGTTCCCTGGCGTGTACCGCGAGATAGTGCGTATCGCCGTGATCCTCACCGCCTGGCTGCTGCTCGCGGGTACTCGCCCACGCCCAGGGCGTCCTCGACACCGCGACCAATGCGCTCGCCATCGACTCCGTCTATGTCGATCCAGACGCCGAGCGCGCCATCGCGGACGACGAGGCGGAGGAGCTGCGCCAGGAGATCGCAGACGAGGATGCCGAGCCGCTCTACATCGCCATCCTGCCGGCCGACGCTGTTGATGAGGCCGGCAGCGCCGACGCCGCCCTGCGCGAGATCGCGCTCACCGTCGGCGAGCCGCGGCGTCTACGCCGTGGTGATCGGCGAGACCTTCCGGGCCGGCGCAACGAGCGGACAGCTCGACCGAGGCGAGGCGGGCCGGCTGGCCGCGCGGGCTCTCGAGGCCGAGCCCGGTAACGACACCGAGGCCGTGCTCGACAGGTTCATTCGCTGGGTTGGCGACGCGCGCGCCGGCGAGAGCGCGAGCGACTCCGGTTCGGCGGGCGGCTTCCCCGGCTGGCTGCTGGCCGTGGTGGCGATCCCGGCCGCGCTCTTCGGCTTCTCGCGCTGGAAGCGACGCAAGCGCGACAAGGCCGAGTTCGAGGAGGTCAGGGCGGTCGCCCGCGACGACGTGATCGCGCTTGGCCAGGACATCCGCGCGCTCGACCTCGATATGGAGATGCCGGACGCCGATCCCGAGGCCAGGGGGCACTACGCCCTGGCTGTCGAGCGCTACCAGCAGGCCGAGGCGGCGCACGACCGCGCCCGGCGCCCGCAGGACCTCAAGCCCGTGACCGAGCTGCTCGAGGAGGGCCGCTGGGCGATGGAGGCTCGCCCGCGCCGAGATGGAGGGCCGGCCCGCGCCCGAGCGCGGCTCGCCGTGCTTCTTCGACCCGCGCCACGGGCCCTCGGTGACCGACGTGGACTGGGCACCGCCGGGCGGCCAGACGCGGACCGTGCCCGCCTGCGCGGCCGACGCGGCGCGAGTCAAGGACGGCTTCGACCCGACCATGCGCGAGGTGCCGGTCGACGGTCGGATGGTGCCCTACTGGCAGGCCGGGCCCGCCTACGGGCCCTGGGCCGGCGGCTTCTTCGGCGGCGGCCTGCTGCCCGGGCTGTTCATCGGCTCGATGCTCGGCGGCGGCTTCGGGGGCTGGGACGGTGGCGGCGAGGCGGGCGCGGCCGCCGGCTCGGACATGGGCGATTTCGGCAGCGGCGGGGACTTCGGCGGCGGGGACTTCGGCGGCGGCGGGGAGATTTCGGCGGGGGCGGGGACTTCGGCGGCGGCGGGGACTTCTGAGCGCGGCACTGAGTTTGCTCTCCCGGCCCGGGTAGAAGCACGAGGTACCCAAGCGAAGGAGAGTCACATGGAGCACCCAGAGATCGACGATGAGGCAGCCGAGGACCTCGACGAGGAGCTCGGGCGCTTCGAGCGCGAAGACGAGGAGGGCGACGAGCCCGGTGAGCTGGACGAGGAGCTCGAAGACCGCGGCGACGTCTAGGCCCGCCGGCCAGGTCCATTGTCGGCTAAGCGGTCCCCGCGACCGCTAACTCGACACGGAGGACGTCCTTGGGCGGCGGCGCGGCGGCGCGCGGCCGCGGCCGCTCAGCCCGCGCGCATGAAGTCGCAGCATCGCCGCGTGCGTCTCGCGCGGCCGCTCGAGCTGCGGCACGTGCCCGCACTCCAGCTCGAGGTGGCGCGCGCGGGGCAGCGCCCGCTCCACGTGCTTCATGAACCCGATCGGCACGAGCGTGTCGTGGCGGCCCCACACGAACAGCGACTTGCTCTGCAGCGACTCGAGCCGGGTCCAGAAGCCCTCGTCGCCGTGCGGCTCGTCGAGGTAGATGTTGCGCGCCGCGGCATAGAAGGCCGCGCGGCCGCGCGGCGTGAGGTAGGAGCGCAGGAACTCGTCCATGCCGGCCGCGGCCCAGCCGTCGCCGGCGCCGGGTAGCAGCCGGCGCACCGCGCCCTCCACCACCGAGCGCGGCGCCACCTGCAGCAGGCCGAGCTCGGGGCGGAGCAGCCGCACCAACGCCGCCCAGCGGCGGTCGCGCAGCCAGGCCAGCGCAGGACTCAGCAGGACCAGGCCGCGAACACGGCCGGGATCCATCAGGCCGGCCTCGATCGCCACTCGCCCACCCATGCTGTTGCCGGCGACCCAGGCGCGCCGAACGCCCAGCGCGTCGAGCGTGTCGAACGGCAGCGCGCGCGAACCAGGCGGCGTCGTAGGGCGCGCCGATCGGCTTGTCCGACTCGCCGAAGCCCGGCAGGTCCATGGCCACCACGCGATAGCCGCCCGCCAGCGCCGCCACGGTCGGCAGGAACGACGCCTTCGTCGCGCCGAGGCCGTGGAGGCAGAGCAACGTCTGTCGTCCCGTGCCCGCCGATAACACCGACACCCGCCCGCCGGCGGTGCGCAGGGTCTCGAACGAAAGCCGCCCGCGCTCGCTCGAGCCGCTCGTGGCAGCGAGAAAGCCGACGCCCAGGTGCAGGCTGCCGCGAATCCGCAGCCGCCCTGCCGCGAAAGCGCGCAGCCCACCGCGCACGTCGGCGCCGACGCGGAGCCAGGTGGCCGGGTCCGCGGAGATCACCGCGTCCGGCTCGCCAACATCGCGCGCCGCGAAGATGCGCACGCGCCGGCCGGTGATGCGCGCGTCCCAGTCCGCGCCGCCGACCACCCGCAGGCGGATCAGGGCGCGGCCGCCCGGCACGTCGATCACGTCCGGGTCATAGCGCTCGGCGAGGGCGGCGATCCCCCTCGGCAGGGCGCTGCGAGCGGCGGTCGCCATCAGCCTAGGGACGGACCGACCGGCCACTCGACGCGCTCTCGTACAGCGCCTCGATCGTGCGCGCCTGTCCCACCGCGTCGGCGCGCCCGAGCAGCGGCTCGCGCTCTCCCGAGACGGCCGCCGCGAGGTCGCGCAGCTCGCACGCATACGGGTTGTCGCTCTCGGCGCGCACCTCCTCCACCGAGCCGTCGGCGGCGCGGACCTCGATCACCGGCTCGCGCGAGTGCCAGGGGTCGGCCAGCACGAGCGACCCCTCCGAGCCGACCACCTCGAGCTCGGCGCGGTCGGTCATGTCGATGCCGCAGTCGAAGTGCGCCGAGCACGTCGCCCGCCGAAGCGCAGCGTGGCCGCGAAGCGCACGTCCACTCCGTCGCCGCCGGTGACCTGCTCGCCGCTCACCTGGACCGGCTCGCCCGCGATCAGGCGCGGCCGCTCACGCAGTAGCAGCCCACGTCCATCAGGGCGCCGCCCTCGAGCGAGGCGGACAGGCGCACGTCGCCCTCGTCGGCGAGCGGGAACGAGAAGGCCGCGCGCACCAGCCGCAGCTCGCCCGACCCGGGGCACCAGCTCCGCAAGCCGGCGGGCCTGGGGGTGGTGGCGCCACATGAACGCCTCCGCCAGCACGCGGCCGGCGCTCTCGGCCGCGTCGAAGGCGCGCTCCACCTGCGCCACCGAGCGCGCCATCGGCTTCTCGCACAGCACGTGCTTGCCCGCCTCGAGCGCGCGGATCGACCACTCCACGTGCAGCGAGTTGGGCAGCGAGATGTAGACGGCGTCGACGTCGGGGTCGGCCAGCAGGTCCTCGTAGGAGCCGTGCGCGCGCTCGATCCCGAGCTCCGCCGCCTGCGCCTCGGCCCGCGCAAGATCGCGCGATGCGATCGCCGACAGCTCCACCTCGTCGACCAGTCGCGCCCCCGCCACGAGCTTCTCGTTGATGCGCGCGGTGGAGAGGAGGCCCAGCCTCACGCTCTACCGGACTGGGTCTGCCGCCTCCGGGACAGGGAGTCGACCGTCACGGCCAGCAGCAGCACGCCACCTGTGATCACGAACTTCTCGCCCGAGCCCAGGCCGAGCAGGCCCAGCCCGTTGTCGATCGAGGCGATCACGAGCGCCCCGAGCAGCGCGCTCTTGATGTGCCCGATACCGCCGAACAGTGAGGTGCCGCCGATCACCGCCGCGGCGATCGAGTAGAGCAGGATCTCGCCGCCGCCTGCGCCGGTGTCGACCGAGCGCAGCCGCGAGGCGAGTACCAGGCCGCCGACCGCCGCCATGAACGAGCAGATCGCGAAGCACATGATCTTGATGCGGTCCACGTTGACGCCGGCCCGACGCGCGGCCTCGGCGCTGCCGCCGACCGCATACACGTAGCGCCCGAAGCGCGTGCGCCCCAGCACGAACCCCCAGAGGAGCAGGAAGAAGCCGACGAGCAGGAATACGTAGGGAATGCCGCGGTCCTCGTTGGCCACCCAGACCACGATGCCGAGCGTGAGCGCCAGGAACCCGATCCGCAGCCCGATCAGGCTGAGCGGGTCGTGGTCGAGCTCGGCCGGCGGCGCACGCGTACCTCGTTCAGCTGGATCGCGGCGTAGATCACCACCGCCACCACCCAGAGGATCCACGAGGTGGCCTCGGGCAGGAAGTCGTTGGCCAGGCCGATCATGAAGTCGTCCTGGAGCACGATCGTCCCGCGGCTGCCTATCAACAGCAGCACCACGCCGTTCCAGGCGATCAGCCCGGCGAGCGTGACGACGAACGAGGGGATCCCGATCTTCGTGATGATCAGCCCGTGGAAGGTGCCGATCGCAATGCCCGAGCCGAGCGCAAGCGCGATCGCGATCGGCGTGGCGACCTCGTTGCCGTCGGGGATCAGCAGGACGGCGGCGATCACGCCCGCCACACCCGAGACGTAGCCAACCGACAGGTCGATCTCGCCGAGCAGCAGCACGAACACGATGCCCATCGCGATCGTCGTGTAGGCCGCCGACTGCACGATCAGGTTGACGAAGTTGCCGGCGGTGAGGAAGCGGTCGTTCTGGGTCTGGAAGACGATCGCGATGATGACCAGGCCGAGGATGATCGGCAGCGATCCGAGCTGGCCCGAGCGGACGTCGGTCCACCATTCGCGCGCCGCTCCGGCCAGGCCGCCGCTCTCGGTGGACGACGGCGCGGGCGCGCCCGAGGGCGCGGTGGGCGCCGCGGTGCTCACGCCACCACCTCCTCGGCCCCGGTGTCGAGGCCGGGCACCTTGGAGAGCTTGCCGGCGGTGATTGCGTGCACCACCTCCTCCTCGGTCGTCTCGGTGCGCTTGAACTCGGCCACGTTCTGACCGAGGCGCAGCACCATGATGTTGTCCGCCACCTCGAAGATGTCGTGCAGGTTGTGGGAGATGATGACCACGCCGAGGCCCTGCTCGGCAGAGCCGCTTGACGAGGTCGAGCACCTGACGCGTCTGTGCCACGCCGAGCGCCGCAGTGGGCTCGTCGAGGATGACCAGCTTGGAGTTCCACATGACGGCCTTGGCCACGGCCACCGACTGGCGCTGGCCGCCCGAGAGTCCGGCAACGGTCTGGCGCACGCTGCGGATCGTCGTTACCGAGAGCGTCTTGAGCGTGTCGCGCGCGCGAGCCTCCATCTTGGTCTCGTCGAGCGTGTGCAGCGCCTCGAGCTCCTCGCGGCCGAGGAACATGTTCTGGACCACGTCGAGGTTGTCGGCGAGGGCGAGGTCCTGGTAGACGACCTCGATGCCGAGTTTCGCGGCCTCGCGCGGGTGGGTGATGTGCACGGGCTTGCCGTCGTAGATGATCTCGCCGCCGTCGATGCGGTAGATGCCGGCCACGCACTTGATCAGCGTCGACTTGCCTGCGCCGTTGTCGCCGACGAGCGCGGTCACGCGGCCCGGCGGGCACCTTGAAGTCGACCTCGTGCAGGGCGACGACGGCACCGAAGTGCTTGCTCACGCCGCGCAGCTCGAGAAGCGGTGTGTCGCTCATCCAGTCCTCTCTCCCGGAATCGGGCCCGGCACATTACGCCGAGCGGCCCCGGGGCGTCGGAGGCGCCCCGGGGCACGCCACGGCTGGACTCCGTACTAGAGCCCGAGCTCCTCGCACTTCGGCGCGACCTTCCCGGCGCAGATGTCTTCCTTGGTCGGGAAGTCGGGGTTGCCGATGTACTCCCCGATGTTGTCCTTCGTCACGGGCACCGGCTCGAGCAGGACGCTCGGGACCTCCTTGGTCCCGTTGTCGATCGGCACGGTGTCCGCCGTCGGGCGTCTTCGCCCTTGGCGAGCGCGATGGCCAGGTCGGCGGCGGCCTGGGCCTCCTTCTCGATCGCCTTGTAGACGGTCATGCACTGATCGCCGTTGACGATGTTCTGGATGCCCTCGAGCGTGGCGTCCTGACCCGTCACCGGGATCTGCGGCAGCTTGCGCTGCTTGATGGCCGAGATGGCCGCGTTGCCGAGGCCGTCGTTGGCCGCGAGCACGCCGTCGACCTTGTTGTCGGCCTTCTGCAGCATCTGCTCGAAGATCGTCAGCGCCTGCTGGTTGTCCCAGTCCGGCACGGATTGATCGTCGACCTCGGTCCAGTCACCCGACTCGAACTTCGGGTTGATGACCGAGTCGTAGCCGTTCTTGAACAGCGTCGCGTTGTTGTCGGTGGGCGAGCCGTTCAGGACGGCGATCTGCGGCGTTCGGCTTGTCGCCGAGGCAGTCCACGAGGCCCTGACCCTGCAGCTCTCCGACCTTCTCGTTGTCGAACGAGACGTAGTAGTCCGTCGCGTCGGTGTCGAGCGTCAGGCGGTCGTAGTCGATCACCTTCACGTCCTGCGACTTGGCGTTGGCGGCGATCGCCGCGCCGGAGCCCGAGTCGAGGTTCACCAGCAGGATCACGTTCGCCCCGTTGGTGATCGCCTGCTCGGCCTGCTGCGTGCTGGGTCGACTTGTCGCCCTCGGCGTTCTGGATGTCGGCATCGACACCGGCATCCTCGAAGGCCTTCTGCAGGAACGGCCGGTCGACCGTCTCCCAGCGGACCGAGGACTTCGAGTCCGGCAGCAGCACCGCGACCTTGGCGAGTCTCGCCGCCGCTGTCGCCGCCACCGCTGTCTCCGCCGTCGTCGTCATCGTCATCGCCACAGGCGGCGAGGCCGCTCATGGCCAGGACGCCGGCCGCAGCCAGCGCCCAGAAAGTGTTCCTCTTCCTCACGTGTGTCTCCTCCTCGTTTGGGTGTTGTCCTTCGTTCCAAGTCATGCCGCCGCGCTCCCGGCCACGCGCGCGGCCACCTCGTGCTCGGACTGCATGAGCACGAGAGCGAGCGCGCCAAGCAGGTTGGCCCGCTCGCCCAGCTCTCCCGCGACGATCCGCAGCTCGTCCGCCGCCGCGGGAAGCGCGTCGCGCGTGACGGCCTCCCGCAGCGGGTCGAGCAGCAGGTCGCCGGCCTCTCCCAGGTCGCCTCCGACGACGACCATCTCCGGACTGAACAGGTTCACCAGCCCCGCCACCACGCTGCCCACCACCTGCCCGGCGTCGGCGATCGCCCGCCGGCAGCCGGGGTCGCCGTCGCCTGGCGAAGTCGATCGATCTGCCGGACGCTGAGCTCGTCCTCGCGGCTCGCCTGCACCAGCTCCACGAGCGCCTGGCTCGAGGCGAGCGTCTCCAGGCAGCCGCGGTTGCCGCAGCGGCAGATCGGTCCCTGCGGGTCGACGACCACGTGGCCGATCTCGCCGGCGGTGCCGCGCGTGCCCGCGGTAGGGGCGGCCGTCGACGATCATGCCCGCGCCGATGCCCGACGAGATCGAGACGTAGGTCGCGAAGCGGGCGTTGCGCCCGGCGCCGAGGGTGACCTCGGCGAGCGCGCCGCAGTTGGCGTCGTTGTCGACGTAGGTGGGCACTTCGAGGCGATCCTCGAGCTCCTTGGCGGCGTCCACGCCGGCCCAGCCCGGGCAGGACGGCCGAGGGGTGGAGCGCGCCGCGCTGGTGGTCGATCGGACCGGCCAGCGCCATGCCCGCGCCGAGCACGCGATCGCGGCTCGATGTCCGCCTCGGCGAGGATGCGGTCGATGTTCGCGGCCGCGAGGTCGAGGGCGCCGCCGGCGTCGTGGTCGACGTCGCAGGGCGCCCAGGTCTCGGCCAGCACCTCGCGCGAGAGGTCGGACACCGCGACGCCCACGCGGTCGTGGTCGAAGTCCACGCCGACCGCCGCGCCGGCGGATGGATCGAGCGCGAGCAGGGTGGCCGGACGGCCGGGCTTGCCGTTGCCCGGCGTATCGCCATCGCGCTCGGTCACGAGACCGCGCCGCTGGAGGTCTGCAACCAGGCTGGAGACCGTGGAGCGCGACAGACCCTGTGCGGCGGGCGAGGTCTGCGCGGCTCGCTGTGCCGTTGATTCGCAGGAAGTCCACGATCTTCAGGCGGTTGAGCTCGCGAAGTGAACTGAGTGAGCCGGAGCCCGTCGCCATCGACGCCCGACCCTCTCAGCCGCGAGGAGTTCTGTCAAGCCTCGGAGTAATAGATGGCCGATATCGCGCACATTACGTTCGGGCTAAGGAAAAACTGATCTCAACAATTCACACTTGTCACGCAGCGAACCCACGCGTGCGCCGCGGCCTCGTACGGTCGCCGGACTGTGCGCTCGCAGGCCGGACAAGCGACGTTGGAGTGGGTCGGGCTGGTGCTTCTGGCCGCGCTCGTTCTGGGCGGGCTGGCGGCGTTCGCGGCGCCGGTCGCGGACCGCGGGCTGGGAACGGCGGTGGCGCAGAGGATCACGTGCGCGGCGCGCGGAGGGTGCGCCGGTGGCGCGGGGCCTCACGCGCGGGGTCCGGAACCGCTCGCAACGGGACCGCTTGCAACGGGACCGCTTGCGACGGGTCCGCCTGTGCGGGCTGGGGCCGGCGCTCGCCCCAGGGCTCCCGCCCGCGCTCGCGACCGCGGCTCCCGCCCGCGCTCGCCAGGGTTCCCGCCCGCGCTCGCGACGGGGCTCCCGCCCGCGCGCGCGACCGGCTGCGAGGAGTCGCGAATGCCGGCAAGCGGCTCTGGATCCTCTGCGTCGGCTGGGGCCGCCTCGTATACGAGCGCGACCACCCGAGGGCGCCGAACGAGGCAATGCCACTCGACGAGGTCGTGGAGATCGCCGACTCCTGCTTCAACCCGCTCGGCTTCCTGGGGATCGGGTAGCGGTGCTCGCGCGCGTGCACGAGTGGGCAACCGGCGTCTGGCTGGCGCTGCTGTGCGGTTGCGGCTTCGGGTTCCTCGCCCGCGACCTGCTCGAGCTCGGCCAGCCGGCGGTGGCGCTCGTGTGGATCGCCGGCGCTCTCGCGCCCTTGCTCGCGGGGCGGGCGCGGTGAGCTCTCAGCCCCTGCGATACAGGCGCACGGTCAGCGGCGCGAACACGGCGGTCAGCGCCGCGGCGACGGCCAGCACGATCGCGATGTCGCCCGTGTCGGCGTTGCCCTCCATCAGCCCGCGCGAGGCGGTCGCCAGGATGGAGATCGGGTTGACCTCGACGAAGGCCTCGAGTCCCGCCGGCAGGGTGTCCGGGACGACGAAGACGTTGGAGAGGAACGTCAGCGGGAAGATCCCCATGAAGCCCGCGTTCATCACCGCGTTGGGCGAGCGCAGAAGCAGTCCGAGGGTCGTAAAGACCCAGGAGAGGCCAAAGGAGAACAGCACCACCAGCGCAAGCGCCGCCGCCGCGCCACTGACTCCGGCATCGGGGCGGTAGCCGAGGATTACGCCGACCACGATGATCACGATGCCGGCGAGGACATAGCGCACGCTGTCGCCGAGCAGGGACCCGACGAGCGGAGCCGGCGACCAGATCGGCAGCGACCGGAAGCGGTCGACGACGCCCTTGGTCTTGTCGGTGTTGAGCGCGACGCCGGAGTACACGGTCGTGAAGAGCACCGACATCACGAGGATCCCCGGGAGGATGTAGTCGAGGTACGCGCTGGTGGAGCCCTCGATGGCGCCACCGAAGATGTAGGTGAACATCACGACGAACATCACCGGCGTGATCGTCACGTCGAGGAGCTGCTCGGGAACGTGCTTGACCTTGAGCATTCCTCGCCACCCGAACGTCAGCGCGGCCGACACCGGGCTCGCCGCGGGCGGGCGCGAGGTCGCGGAGATCGCCTTGCGAACGGCGCTCTCGTCGGCGGTGGATGTCGTCGCGGTGGGCGTCGTCGGTGTCGCGCTCATACCGCCTGCTCCTCCTCGATCGGATTGGACTCGTCGCCCGGCTCGACCTCCGCCGGATGGCCGGTCAGGGCAAGGAAGACCTCGTCGAGGCTCGGCTGGCCGAGCGAGAAGTCGGCTATCCGCACGCCCGAGCGACTCAGTTCCGCCA
Organism: uncultured Thermoleophilaceae bacterium; assembly: GCA_963762265.1. GTDB lineage: Bacteria > Actinomycetota > Thermoleophilia > Solirubrobacterales > Thermoleophilaceae > JACVRW01. Next base: position 326,729 of record CAVXKC010000003.1, read on the forward strand.
CGGCCTCGGCAGCATCGTCGGCCTGCGAGCACGATGCGGAGAGGGCGGCGGAGTCTGCCTCGAGTGTCACCGCGCCGAGCTTGCGGCCGAGCACCCGCTCGGCCTCGGGCCGCTGCTCCGGGTCGAGCAGGCGCACGTGCAGCGCGCCGGAGCCGACCGAGGCCTTGAGCTGGCCCGGCGTCCCCTCGGCGATCACCTTGCCGTGGTCGATCACGGCGATCCCGTCGGCGAGCTGGTCCGCCTCCTCGAGGTACTGGGTGCAGAGCAGGATCGTGGTGCCCTCGGCAACCAGCACGCGAATGATGTCCCAGACCTGGTTGCGAGAGCGCGGGTCGAGGCCGGTTGTCGGCTCGTCGAGGAACATGAGCTCGGGGGTGACGACGATGCTCGCGGCGATGTCGAGCCGCCGCCGCATCCCGCCCGAGTAGTTCTTGACGAGCCGGCCCGCCGCGTCGGAGAGCCCGAAGGCCTCGAGCAGCTCGCCCGAGCGCTCCTTGGCCGCCGGGCGCTTGAGCCCCAGCAGGCGGCCGATCAGGATCAGGTTCTCGCGGCCGGTGAGGTCTTCGTCGACCGACGCGAGCTGGCCGGTGAGGCTGACCGAGCGGCGCACGGCGTGGCCCTCTTCGAGGATGTCGTGGCCGAGGACCGTGGCGGTGCCCGCATCCGGGCGAAGCAGGGTCGCGAGCATCCGGATCGTCGTCGTCTTGCCGGCCCCGTTGGGGCCGAGCACGCCGTACACGGAGCCGCTGCGCACGGCGAGGTCGACGCCGTCGACCGCGCGCGTGTCGCCGAAGCACTTGACGAGGCCGGTGGCCTCGATCGCGAGGGGGGAGTGCGTTGTCAATTGGCTCCTGGGAGCTCGGGGGCCTACTTCTCTATCTCTACTAGCAGACCGGGCGAAACCCCGGGACTCATCGCCGGGCGGCGCGTTTACCCTGAACGGGTGATGGAAACGTGACCCGCATGAGGGTCGGCCTGGTTCTCGGCGCCGGCGGAGTGCTGGGCGGGGCCTGGTTGACGGGTGGCCTGAATGCGCTCGCGCAGGAGACCGAGTGGGATCCGGGAAGCGCCGAGTACATCGTCGGTACGAGCGCCGGCTCGATGATCGGTGCGCTCGTGCGCGGCGGGCGTGCCGCCGTGGTTCATGGTGGCCCACTCGCGCGGCGAGTCGTTCGAGGGGCTCCTGGGCCCGGACGGGCCGCCCGGCGGCGCAGGCCGACCGCTCGGCGGGCGCGGTCTTCCGCGTCCACCGCGGACTGCCGCCGATCGGCCCCGGCTCGCTGCGCATGGCGCTGACCGCGCTGTCGAGGCCGCTTCGCCACACGCCGGGCCAGCTGATGGCGGGCTGGATTCCCAGCGGGCTTCATCTCGACCGAGTCGCTCAAGGAGGTCGTGGGACGAGCCGTGCCCGGGGACTGGGTCGAGCACCCGAACTACTGGGCGGTCGCCTGCGACTACGGGAGCGCCAAGCGCGTGCCGTTCGGGCGCTTCGGCTCCCCGCCCGCCCGGATCGCCGACGCGGTAGCGGCCTCCTGCGCGATCCCCGGCTTCTACCGGCCCGGCAACGATCGGCGGGCGCCGCTACGTGGACGGCGGCGTCTGCTCGCCCTCGAACCTCGACCTCGTTGCCGGACGCGGGCTCGACCTCGTGATCTGCCTCAACCCGATGTCGTCGAGCCTCGGGCCCGCCGTGCTCGAGCCGCTCGACTGGGTCGCGGCCACGAGCCGCCGGTCGGGCGCCCGGCGCCTCGCGCACGAGGAGCGCAAGGTGCGCCGCTTCGGCACCGAGGTGCTCACGATCGAGCCGACGCGCGGAGGATCACGCTGCCATGGGCGCGCAACTGGATGAGCGCCGCGCGCCGCCGCAGGTGATCGAGACCGCGGAGCGCACGGTGCTCGAGCAGCTGCGCCGGCCCGAGGCGCGGGAGCTGCTGCGCGGTCTGCCGCCGGGCGCGCCGCACAAGGTCCGCCGCCCCGATGGCCCGCCCTCGACCTGGCCGCTGCTGGCGACGCCTGCGCCAGGGCCGCGTGAGCACCAACGGGTCCGAGCCCGCCGGCTCGCCCGGTGGCGCGGGAGTGCTCACGGCGGTTGCGGAGCCGCCGGGCGCCTGGCCGGCGCCGTCGCCCGAGGCTCAGCGGCGCGTGCCCGCGGCCGACCTCGACGAGCGCGATCCCGACTACATCCGCGAGACCCTGCCGGGCCTCTGGATGCTCGCGAGCCTCTACTTCCGGGCCGAGGTGCGCGGTCTCGAGAACATCCCCGAGGAGGGCCCGGTGCTGCTGGTCGGCAACCACTCCGGCGGCAACCTGACGCCCGACACGCACGTCTTCACGCTCGCGTTCAGCACTTACTTCGGCGTGGAGCGGCGCTTCTACCAGCTCGCCCACAACCTCGTGCTGTCGATGCCCGGCCTCGGCGATGCTGCGCAAGTACGGCACGGTCGCCGCCACCCCGCAGAACGCGCAGCGGGCGCTCGACAAGGGCGCCGCGCTGCTCGTCTATCCGGGCGGCGACTACGAGGTCCACCGGCCGACCTGGGAGTCGGCCAAGGTCGACTTCGGCGGTCGCCGCGGGTTCATCCGGCTGGCCAAGGAGAAAGAGGTGCCGCTGGTACCGGTGGTCTCGATCGGCGGACAGGAGACGGCGCTCTTCCTCAGCCGCGGCGAGGGTCTCGCCCGGCTGCTCGGGCATCGACCGGATGTTCCGCCTCAAGGTCCTGCCGATCTCGCTGGCGCTGCCGTGGGGGCTGAACGTGGGGGACATGCTCGGCCACATCCCGCTGCCGGCCAAGATCACGATCGAGGTGCTGCCGGCCGATCGACGTGGCGGAGCTGGACACAGACGAGGCCTACGAGAGCGTCATCGGCCGGATGCAGGCCGCGCTCGTCGGCGCTCGCAGGAGGCGCGGCGCCTGCCGCTGCTGGGATGAGGGTCGAGAAGAGCATCGCGATCGACGCGTCGCGCGACGAGATCTGGGCGCAGGTCGCGGACCCCTGCCGCTACCCGACCTTCATGAAGTCGCGTCACGCGCCTCGAGCAGCGCGACGACGGCGCCCGGCACGGCGTTGGCGCGCGCTACTCGACCCGGATGCGGGTGGGCTCGGCCGACGTGGGCGGCATCGTGGAGATCGTCGAGTTCGACGAGCCGGCCGACCTCGCGTGGACGAGCGTCACGGGCATCGACCAGCGCCTGCGCTGGCGCCTGCGCGAGGCGAGCGACGGCCGCACGACCGTGACGCTGCGGCTGGCCTACGACGCTCCGGGCGGGCTGCTCGGCCTGGTCTCGGAGCAGGTCTCGAAACCGATGGTGGCGCGGGCTCTGGACGAGAGCCTTCAGACTCTCAAGCCGGAGATCGAAGGACCGGCCGACGAGATGAGCGAGCAGAGCAAGAGCATTCCCGGGCGCGTGGCCTACAGCGCGGGCAACGCCAAGGTGCTGGTCGACGCCGGCGTGATCCGGCCGATGCGGCCCGACCGCCTGGTGCGCGTGGTGCAGACGCTGGCGCGCTGGGGTCGCAGCCCGGCGGCGGGCTCGATCTCGCTCGCCGACCGCTTCCCGAACGACGACGGCCATCGTCGACGAGCTCGGCACGCTGACCTTCGCCGAGCTCCACACGCGCACGAACGCGACTCGCCCACGGCCTCTCGGACATGGGCATCGTCGAGGGCGACCGGGTGGGGGTGATGTGCCGAAACCACCGCGGCTTCATCGAGGCGACGGTGGCGGTGTCCAAGCTCGGCGCCCACGCGCTCTATCTCAACACCGCCTTCGCGGCTCCCCAGCTGACCGAGGTGGTGGGGCGCGAGAAGGCCAAGGCGATCGTCTTCGACGAGGAGTTCCGCGGGTTGCTCTCGGAGGCCGGCAGGCGGCGCAAGCGCGTGGTCGCCTGGCACGACTCGGAGAAGTGCCCCGACCCGACGATCGACGAGCTGATCGCCGGCGGCGATCCGGACGAGGTCGTGCCACCCGAGCAGGAGGGCCGCGCCGTGATCCTCACGAGCGGCACGACGGGCTCGCCGAAGGGCGCGTCGCGCGGCAATCCGCAGTCGCTCGACCCCGTGGTCTCGCTGCTCTCGAGGATCCCACTCAAGGCGCGGCAGGTAACTCAGATCGCGGCGCCGCTGTTCCACTCGTGGGGCTTCGCGCACTTCTCGCTCGGCCTCATCCTCGGCTCGACCCTCGTCCTGCGGCGCAAGTTCGATCCCGAGGAGTGCCTCGCCGACGTGGCGCGTTACCGCTGCGACTCGCTGGTGGTGGTGCCCGTGATGATGTCGCGCATCCTGGAGCTCCCGGAGGAGACCCGGGCCAAGTACGACGTGTCCTCGCTCAAGGCGGTCTGCGCCAGCGGCTCGGCTCTGCCCGGCGATCTCGCCATCGAGTGGATGGATGCTTTCGGCGACACGCTCTACAACCTCTACGGCTCGACCGAGGTGGCATGGGCCTCGATCGCAACGCCCGCCGACATGCGCGCCGCGCCGGGCACCGCGGGAAAGCCGCCGCGCGGCACCGTGGTCACGCTCTACGACGACAACGGCAGCGAGGTCCCGACGGGCAAGACCGGACGCATCTTCGTCGGCAACGAGATGCTCTTCGAGGGCTACACCGGGGGCGGCTCGAAGGACGTGATCGACGGCCTGATGGCGACCGGGGACGTCGGGCGCTTCGACGCGGCGGGCCGGCTGTTCGTGGAGGGCCGCGACGACGAGATGATCGTTTCCGGTGGCGAGAACGTGTTTCCCAAGGAGATCGAGGACATGCTCACGCGCCACGAGGCGGTGGCCGAGGCGGCGGCGATCGGCGTGGAGGACGAGGACTTCGGCCAGCGCCTGCGCGCGTTCGTGGTGCTCGAGAACGGCCAGGAGGCAAGCGAGGACGACCTCAAGGCACACGTCAAGAAGAACCTCGCGCGCTACAAGGTTCCGCGCGAGGTCGTCTTCCTCGAGGAGCTGCCGCGCAACGCCACCGGGAAGGTGGTCAAACGCGCCCTCCCGACGATGGATCGGGCCAAATAGCGCATATCCACACTCACTAGTGGGTAGTCCTATATGGCTACCGAGCAAGGAGTCGGAGGGGTATGAGCACTGGAGTAATCATCGCGATAATCGTCGGTGTCCTGATACTGCTGGCGCTGGTTGCGCTGTTGAGCAGGAAAAGCCGCGAGCGCAAGCTCGAAGCAAATCGCCACGAGGCACGACAGATCCGCCGCGAGGCGGAGGTCGATAGTGCCCAGGCGGACAAGACGCGCGCGGAGGCCGACGTTCAGGCCGCCGAGGCCCGCCGCCAGGAGGCCGAGGCGCGCCAGCATGCAGCCACGGCCGAGGAGCAGGAGCGCGCGGCGCGCGAGCGCCATCTCGAGGCCGCGAGGCTCGATCCCGACGTCGACGAGCGTGAGGCCGAGGAGCGCTATGACCACGAGCACGCTCCCGACGGGATCACGGCTCACGGCTTCGGCGAGGAGCCCGAGAGCGGCGACGGCGAAGCGGTCGAGCACTACGAGCGCACCGAGACGCCGGACGCCGAGCGCGAGCGCCGCTTCGAGCGCGACGAGGACGGCAACGTCGTGCGCGACGAGGAGCACCACCAGCCGCGCACGACGACCTAGCTAGTCAGCGCGACCTGACGTTTGCCGCCACATAGGCGGCAAACGTCAGTTAGATCCCGTCTATCCGCAGACGGGCCAGTGCCCGGAGCCGTGGCGCCTCAGCAGAAGCCACGCGCGCCAGGTCTGCTCCGAGCGTGAGGCCGCGACGGGGTCGCCACGGCCGCCCACCACGGCCCAGGTCGTGAACGAGAACTGGTACATGCCGCGGTAGGCCCCGCCGCCGCCGATCGCGCGCGGGTTGCCGTGCGACTCGCAGCTCGCGATGGAGCGCAGCTGGGACTTGCCCCAGCCGGGCACCTGGTTGCGGACCTTGCGCTCGAAGAGCACGGCGCGGCCGCGCTCGGTGGTGCGGAGCCAGCGCCCCCAGCGCGTGCGCATCGCCACGATCGACCGGCGCAGCTCGCTCGCTGCCGGCGGGCGCCACGCATCGTCGGCGACGCGCACGCCGGGGAGCAGGTTGCGCCCGACGAACAGGTCGTGCCGCTCCAGCCGGTTGCGCCAGTCCGCGTACGCCGCCCGGGAGCGCTCGGGCGCCGCGGCCGGAGCCCCGGCCTCCTGGGCCCGGGGCGCTTGCGCCGGCGCGACCAGCAACACCGCCGCCAGCGCCCTGCGCAGGCGAGCAGCAACACGGCCCTTCGAACGGCTTGTCTCAGATGCGTCCGCCGAGCGCACGCAACGATCGCTCTCCGTCGAGACAGAGAGACCACCTCCGGAATGTCGATGCCCGGCCCGCGCCGGGCTTCGGCGCCGCCAGGGCTTGCCGAGTTCGCGCGATCACTTCCCCTGCCGCGCGAACAGGGCCGGCTTTGCCGTAAGCACTCGGCTCGGCCGAGTGCGCACGGATTCGATCAGTTACGACGGTGACCGTAGCCAGCCAGGCGCCGTCCAAACCGCAGTGTGACCCATGTCACACAGCGTGAAACCGGGTGTGAAACGGCGCCGGCCCGCTGTCCGAGCGGGTTAGCTCGCTGTTCGAGCGAGCTCGACCAGCATCCTGGTGCCGAAGCCGCTGGCGCCTTTGCCCACGTAGTTGCGGGTCATTCCCCACGCCGTGCCGGCGATGTCGACGTGCACCCAGGGCCGCTCGTCGACGAACTCGCGCAGGAACTCGGCGGCGTAGTTGGACGACGGCCACGCGCTGGTCGGAGGCGTTCTGGAGGTCGGCGTAGGTGCCCTTGGTCAGCTCGAGGTACTCGGGGTGGAGCGGCATGCGCCAGCCGATCTCGCCGGTGGCGTCGCAGGCGGCGTCCGACGGCGGCCGAACCAGTCGTCGTCGTTGGACCACAGTCCGCAGTGGGTGTGGCCGAGGGCGATCAGGACCCCGCCGGTGAGCGTCGCGATGTCCACGAGCCGCTCGGCGCCCTGCTCGACCGCGTAGCAGAGCGCGTCGGCGAGGATCAGCCGGCCCTCGGCGTCGGTGTTGTTGACCTCGATCGTCTTGCCGTTCATCGCGGTGACGATGTCGCCGGGCTTGACCGAGCGCCCGCTCGGCATGTTCTCGGTCGCGGGCACCACCGCCGTCAGGTTGACCGGCAGCCCGAGCCGGGCGATCGCCCCGGTGGCCTCGATCACCGCGGCCCCGCCGGACATGTCGAACTTCATCTCCTGCATCTTGGCCGACGGGCTTGATCGAGATCCCGCCGGTGTCGAAGGTCACGGCCTTGCCGACGTAGCGCCAGGTGCGGCCCGGCGTGCGTCCGCGCGGGCGGTAGCGCAGCACGATCAGGCGCGGCTCCGCGTAGGTGCCCTGCGCAACGCTGGCAAACGCGCCCATGCCGCGCGCGACGATCGCGTCGCGGTCGAGCAGCTCGACCTCGAGCGCCTCGATGCTCGGCGCGCGATCTCGGCGGCGTGGTCGGCGAGAAAGCGTCGGCGTGGCGACGTTGGACGGCAGGTTCTGCAGGTCGCGGGCGGCGTTGGTGGCCTCGGTCACCACGCGCGCGCGCTCGACCTCGTCGCCGCTGACGTCCTCGCCGGCCAGCTCGAGCGATTCGAGGCCGCCGCCGTCGTCGTTGTCGGCGGCCGAGGACTTGAAGCGGTCGAAGCCGTAGCAGGCTCAGCAGCGTGCCCTCGACCAGCGGCGCCGGCCGCGCCCTCGCCGGGCGGGCGCGGCCCACGACAGCGACACGGCCCCGAGCTCCTTGGCGCGCGCGGCCGACCGCGGCGGCGGCCACGCGGGCGCGCTCGGCGTCGAACTCCTCGCGCTTGCCGAGCCCGGCGATCAGCACGCGGCGCTGACCGCCGCCCGGCGCGTCCTCGTGGGCGACGGCCACCTTGCGAAGGCCGGCCTTCGCCTCGCCCAGGCCGACGCAGCCGCTGGAGCGCGTCGTCGGCCAGCGACTCGCCCTCGAACAGGCCCACCACGCGGGTGTCGGCCGACGGTCTCCTCCGGGGCTTCGCTGCGAGCGGTTACGCGAACCAGGGCCATAGGCCGGGCATCCTGGATGGCCGCGGCACGTGGGTAGACTTCTACCCCGCGAGCTCAAGGAGACTGACTCGATGCCAAAGACCGTGATCCTCGGCGCCGCCCGTACGCCCTTCGGGAAGATGGGCGGCGGCCTCGCCTCGCTCGACGCCACCGAGCTCGGCGGCACGGCGATCGCGGCCGCGCTCGAGCGCGCCGAGGTGAGCCCGGAGCAGGTCGAGCACGTCGTGTTCGGGTCAGGTGCTGCAGGCCGGCCAGGGGCAGATCCCCTCGCGCCAGGCGCAGATCAAGGGCGGCATCCCGAAGGAGGTGCCCTCGGAGACCGTCAACAAGGTCTGCGCCTCGGGGCTGCGCTCGGCGGGGATGGTCGACCAGGCGGTCCGCGCGGGCGATCTCGACGTCGGCCGTGGCCGGCGGCATGGAGTCGATGTCGAACGCGCCCTACCTGCTCAAGCAGGCGCGCTTCGGCTACCGCATGGGCGACGCGAAGGCGCTCGACGCGATGATGCACGACGGCCTGACCAACCCGTTCAGCGGGAAGGGCATGGGCGAGGAGGCCGACGAGGTCGGCGCCGAGCTCGAGATCACGCGCGCCGACATGGACAGGTTCGCCCTGCGCTCGCACGAGCTGGCCGTCCAGGCCACCGACGAGGGGCGGCTGCCCGGAGGAGATCGTCGTCGGTGACCGTGTCAGGTCCGAAAGGGCGACACGACCGTCGAGGTGGACGAGGCGCCGCGCCGCGAGTCGTCGCTCGAGGCGCTGTCGAAGCTGCGCGGCGCCTTCCACAAGGACGGCTCGCACACCGCCGGCAACGCGCCCGGCGTGAACGACGGCGCCGGCGCGCTGGTGCTCTCCTCCGACGAATGGGCGCAGCGCAACGGCCGCCCGGCGCTGGCCACGATCGTCGCCCAGGCGGCGGTGGCCGACGACTTCGCCTACCTCGCCCGCACGCCGGCCAACGCCACGAAGGCCGCGCTCGAGAAGGCCGGGCCTGTAGGTCGACGACATCGACCTGTTCGAGATCAACGAGGCATTCGCCTCGGTCGCGCTCAACTCGCTGCGGATGCTCGGCGTCGACGAGTCCAAGGTGAACGTGAACGGCGGCGCGATCGCGCTCGGCCACCCGATCGGCGCATCGGGCGCACGCATCCTGATGACGCTGGCCAACGAGCTGCGCCGCCGCGGCGGCGGGCTCGGCGTGGCGGCCATCTGCTCGGGCGGAGGCCAGGGCGACGCGGTGATCATCGAGGTCAACGGCGGGTAGAGGCCCGATCGAGCGCCGGTAGCTCATCGCGGTCCATTGGGCGCCGTCGCGCTGCCCGGGCAATCAGGGGTTGGCCGGAACGCGCTCAGATCCGGCCCATTGTCGAGTAAGCGGGCCCAGCGACCGGTAACTCGACAACGGACGCAAAGAATCCGGCCGCGCCGAAGCACCGCGCCGACCAGTCCCACCCGTCATAGCCGCCGTTGGCCTGAGCCGACTTGCCCGGCACCGTCCTGACTTTGCCGGCCAGGAGACTCTCAATCCAGGACGCTGGAGCCGCTCCCTAGTCTGGGCGCCGTGGCCGAGACGCGCGGCGCCGCCTTCTTCGATCTCGACAAGACCCTGATCGAGGGGTCGAGCGCGCTCCACTTCGGCCGCGCCGCCTACAAGCACGGCCTGCTCTCGCGGCGCCGGCTGGCGAGGGACGCGTGGGCGAACCTGAGGTTTCGCCTGCGGGGATCGACCGACGAGCTGACCGACGAGCTGCGCGCGCGCGTCCTCGACGCGATCGCCGGCCAGCGCGTGATCGACCTCCAGCGCCTCGGTCCCGACGTGCTGGCCGGGATCCTGCCGCTGCTCTACCGGGAGGTGCTGGCCGAGGCGTGGGCCCATCAGGACGCGGGCCGGCCCGCCTACATCGTCACGGCGGCATCCCAGGAGCTGGCCGAGGTGCTGGCTGCGGTGCTGGTGCTCGACGGCGGCATCGGCATGCGCTCGGAGGTTCGCGACGGCGTCTATACGGGGCGAGCGGACGGGCCGTTCACCTACCGCGAGGGCAAGGCGCGAGGCGATCCGCGTGCTCGCCGCGCGCGAGCAGATCGATCTCGCGGAGTCCTACGCCTACTCGGACTCGGAGTCGGACCTGCCCATGATGCGCGCGGTCGGCCACCCGGTTGCGGTCAATCCCGACGCCGCGCTCGAGAAGGTGGCGCGCGGCCGAGGGCTGGCGCATCATGCGCTTCGACCGCCTCGGGCCGCTGCTGAAGATCGCGGGGGCCGTGCTGGCGGTCGCCCTGGTGGGCGGGGGCGGCGGCTACGCGGCTGCGCGGCTGCGGCCCGACCGGCGCTGGCGATAGCGGCCCTAGACTTTCCCCTATGGCAGTCGAGCCGCGGCCCATGACGGACGCCGAGCGCTGGTATCGCGAGCGTTTTCGGTGACGCCGCAGCGCGATGCGCTGTTCACCACGTTGAGCGGTGTGCCGGTCGAGCCGTTGTATGGCCCCGAGGACGTCGGGTCGTTTGAGCGGATCGGGTTTCCCGGGCGAGTTTCCGTTTACGCGTGGTGTGTATGGGTCGATGTATCGCGTCGCGTTTGTGGACGATGCGCCAGTTCGCGGGGTTCGGCACCGCGGAGGAGACCAACGAGCGGTTTCGTTATCTGCTCGGCCATGGCCAGACCGGTCTCTCGACGGCGTTCGACATGCCGTCGTTGATGGGCCATGACTCCGACCACGCGCTCAGCGAGGGCGAGGTTGGGCGCGAGGGGGTGGCGCTCGACACGCTCGACGACATGGAGACGCTCTTTTCGGGGATCGACATGGGCGACGTCTCGACGTCGATGACGATCAACGCGCCGGCGGCGGTGATGCTGGCCTTCTATGTGGTGGCGGCGGAGCGTCAGGGTGTGGGTGCGGAGCGCTTGGCGGGCACGATCCAGACCGACATCTTGAAGGAGTACATCGCTCAGAAGGAGTGGTGTTTCCCGATCGATCCGGCGCTGCGGCTGGTGACCGACATGGTCGAGTTCTGTACCGAGCGGATGCCGCGCTGGCACCCGATCTCGATTTCGGGCTACCACATCCGCGAGGCCGGTTCGACGGCGGGCCAGGAGCTCGCGTTCACGCTCAAGGACGGCTTTACCTACGTGGAGGCGGGCGTCGAGCGCGGCCTCGATGTCGACGACTTCGCGCCGCGGCTCTCGTTCTTCTTCAACGCGCATATCGATTTCTTCGAGGAGATCGCGAAGTACCGCGCGGCGCGGCGGATCTGGGCGCGCGAGCTGCGCGACAGCTATGGCGCCAAGGATGAGCGCTCGCTGCTGATGCGCTTTCACACCCAGACCGCCGGGGTCAGCCTGACCGCCCAGCAGCCGCTTAACAACATCGTCAGGACGGCGACCGAGGCGCTCTCGGCGGTGCTCGGCGGCACGCAGTCGCTGCACACCAACTCGTTCGATGAGGCGCTGGCGCTGCCGACCGAGCGGGCTGTGCGGGTGGCGCTGCGCACCCAGCAGATCATCGCGCACGAAACCGGCGTGACGAACACGATCGACCCGTTGGGCGGCTCCTATTTCGTCGAGGCGCTGACCGACCGCCTCGAGCGCGAGGCCTACGCCTATTTCGCGAAGATCGACGAGCTCGGCGGGATGGTCGAGGCGGTCAAGCAGAACTACCCACAGCGCGAGATCGCCGACGCCAGCTTCAGGCTCCAGGAGGAGATCGAGCGCGGCGAACGGATCATCGTCGGCGTAAACCAACACGTCGACACAGACGAACGCCAAACCGAGCTGCACAAGATGTCCCCCGGACTGGAGCGAAAGCAGATCGGGCGCGTCCAGGCCGTCAGGGCACGCCGCGACACCCAGGCCGCCGAAGCCACGCTCAGCGAGCTGCGCCAAGCCGCCGAGGGCCAACGCAACCTGATGCAGCCACTCCTCGACTGCGCGCGCGCCCACTGCACCGAAGGCGAAATCATCCAATCGCTCCAACAAGTCTTCGGCACCTACACCGAAACACCCGTCTTCTAGCCGGTCGCGGCCACGGTGGTGTACCGCTCGCCGGCCTGGGTAACCGCGTCATATGCCGAGGCTTGGGTTGGGCGCCGTCATCTTCCTGCTGGTCGGGCTGGCGCTGGCCCCTTCTGCCCAGGGTGCCTCGATGGTCTTCATCAAGAAGAGCAACGTCTGGATGGCGAAGACCAACGGCTCGGGTCAGGTCCGCATCACTCGCGACGGCACGCGAGGCAACCCCTACTACTCGCCCAGCATCGCGGACAACGGGACGATCGTCGCCCTCAGGAGCATCTTCCTTCACTCCTTCCGCCCCGACGGCCGGCGCATCGTCCGTCCACGCCAGTGGGCGATCAACCCATCGCCAAGCCTCTCGACCGAGCCGTTCTTCGTCGACCTATCGCCCAACGGCCGGATAGCGGCAACCGAGAACGCCCTCTATTCCACTTTCTACGATCCACGCAGTTCGCAGACCCGTCCCACGGTGTCCGCCTGGTTCACCGACTTCTTCGACTTCCGGAAGAGCCCACCGAAGGAGATCGGGCTCACGGACGGGTTCTACGACTACCACTACCCCGCCTGGATCGACTCTCAGCGGGTGCTCAGTACCAGCTACGGGATCTTCAACGCCCAGATCTTCACGAACCGCGTTGGCCAGAGGACGCGGGGCGTCGAGTTCTACCGCGACCCAGGCCGGGACCCGGCGACAGGCACCAACTCCTACATCCTCGCCGACGCCGAGGCAACACGCGCCCGAAACAAGTTCGTGGTCATGCGCCGACCCCTTCAGGTCGATACGGCCGACCTCAGCGTCGCCACGATCCAGATCTACACGACGGGCAATCCGTCGACCGCCTCGGAGCCCCGTTGCGCGATCGGCCCCGGGCGCAAGATCGGCCCGGAGCCCGACCCGTCCTGGTCGCCCGACGGCAAGACGCTCGTGTGGTACGAGAACGGCCGAGGGCTCTTCTCGACGCGGGTCACCTCGGCGCCGGGGTGTGGGCTGCGCCCCCGTCTGATCGTCCGCGGGGCGCATTCGCCCGACCTGAGCAGGGCAAACGTTCCCGGCCGCTAGTACGCACGTCTAAAGGGACAGGCGGCGCCTCACCCCCCGGCTCCGCTAACCCGATCTACGAGCTACGGCCCCTCCGTGCCGCGGGACACCTACCCCGTGAGGCACTCAATGATTCGCATCTCAAACGCTTTGGCGATCCTCGCCCTGCTGCTAACCGCTCCGGCCGCCACCGCCGCGAGCGAGCTGGGGAACGCAGGCGATCTTCCAGCCACCGCTCAGGACCTGTCCGGCGAGACCGTCGCGCAGATCACCGGGGACTTCCCCGATGCCACAGACGTGGACATGTACAAGCTCTGCCTCACTGGCGCAGGGACCTTCTCCGCCACGACCGTGGGCGGATCGGACGTCGACACGCAGCTCTACCTCTTCGATGCGAACGGCCTCGGCGTGTACGGCAACGACGACGCCGACGGCGTGTTCCAGTCGACGTTGCCGGCCGGGCACGCGCTGACGCCGCAGGCGGCGGGCACCTACTACCTCGCCGTCTCGCCGTACAACCTCGAGCCACGCAGCGACGCGGGCTCCATCTTCATCGACATGCCGGGGGTCCTCGCGCCTCTCGGTCCGGGCGCCGCGGAGCCGGTGACCGGCTGGAACGGCCGGATGAGCGCCGGCGGGCCCTACGCCATCACGGTCACCGGCGCCGACTGCACGCCTCCCGACACGACCGCGCCGGCGATCGACCTGCGCAGCCCGGTCGACGCGACCGAGGTCGCGGTCGGGGCCGAGCTGGTGGCCGCCTTCAGCTGCGCCGACGAGGCGGGCGGATCGGGACTTGCGTCCTGTGTCGGCACCGTGGCCGACGGCGCTCGGCTCGATACGTCTGTGCCCGGACCGGTCAGCGTGACCGTCACGGCGCGCGACGTGGCGGGTAACGGGCGCTCCGTAACGCATACCGCGAACGTGGTGGCGGGCGACGCGACTGCGCCGCTGATCAGCCTGGCCCGCCCGCTCGCCGGCGCCGTCTACCTGCTCGACGCGCCGGTGCTCGCCGAGTACACCTGTGTCGACGAGGAGGGAGGCTCCGGCCTCGCCTCGTGCGAGGGCACGGTGCCGAACGGCGCAGCGGTGGACACCGGGTCTGTCGGCGCCAAGCAGTTCACCGTCGATGCGGCGGACGCTGCCGGGAACACGTCCGCGGCAAGCGCCGGCTACAGCGTCGTATACGACTTCGAGGGATTCCTCTGGCCGGTCAGAAACCGCCCGCAGGTCAACCGCTGGAGGGCGGGCCTGCCGGTGCCGATCCGCTTCGAGCTGGGCGGCGACCAGGGTCGCGACGTGATCGAGGACGGCTGGCCCCAGGTGGCCGAGGTCGAGTGCGGAGCGGGCGAGGAGCCCGTGGCGGGCGAGCCCGCCCGCCATCCGCGCTGGTTCCGCGAGTTGGTCTTCCGCCATCGCCGGGACCGCTACGTCCTGGTCTGGAAGACCGAGCGCGACTGGGCCGGCAGCTGCCGCCAGTTCATGCTCAAGCTCGACGACGGAACGGTCAAGCGCGCCGAGTTCGAGTTCACGCGCCGTTGGCACCATTAGCAGCCACTCTGCGACATGTAGGCTGATTTGCGCATGATCCGCGCGGTCAGGTTGACGACGGTCTTCGCGGTCTTCGCCGCACTCGTGGTGGCGGCGCCGCTGTCGGCCTCAGAGGAGCCGCCGCCGGTCGCCGATACGCAGGTCGCGGAGCCCGAGGGCGGGCCGGCACCGCCGGACCCGGCGGCCGAGGACCCGGCCGCCGAGGCACCTCCGGCCGCCGAGCCCGTCACGCCGGCGGCAGCCCCTGAGCCCGCGCCCGCCCCCGTGACGGCCGAGGCGCCACCCGCGCCGCCCGTGCCGGCGCAGACCCAGCCGCGGCCGCCCGGTGACGACGTAGCGGCCGACCCGAAGCCAAAAGCGGTGGCGGCGGCCTCGACCACCGTGACGATCAAGGACTTCGACTTCGGCCCCGCGGCGGTGACGGTGAACGTTGGCGACACCGTCACCTGGACCAACGCCGGGCCGTCTCCCCACTCGGCGACCGCCAACGACGGCAGCTTCGACACCGGCGTCTACGGCGAGGGCGGGAGCCGCTCGCACACCTTCGACCAGGCCGGCACGTTCAGCTACATATGCACGCCGCATCCGTTCATGAAGGGCACGGTCACGGTGGCGGGCGCGGCATCGCAGGGCGGCGACGAGCCGACCTCGAGCGAGGACCCGGGTAGCGGTACCAAGGACGACGGCTCGACCGCGGGCGCCGAGAGCGACTCCGGCCCCACGCTTCCGAGCACCGGCCTCGACACTGGCGCGCTCCTGCTGCTCGCCCTCGGCACGATCGTGCTCGGCGCCTGGCTGCGGTTGGTAGCTTCCGCTCGGTGAACACACGCAAGATCCGCGTGGTGGTCGCAAAGCCCGGACTGGACGGCCACGACCGCGGAGCGAAGATCATCGCCCGTGCGCTGCGCGACGCCGGGATGGAGGTCATCTACACCGGCCTGCACCAGACGCCCGAGCAGATCGTCGAGACCGTCCTTCAGGAGGACGCCGACGCCGTCGGGCTCTCGATTCTCTCCGGAGCGCACATGACGCTCGTGCCGCGCATCTCCGAGCTGCTCAAGAAAGAGGGCGCCGAGGACGTGGTGCTGGTGGTCGGAGGCACGATTCCCAACGACGACATCCAGGAGCTGAAAGACCTGGGCGTGTCCGAGGTGTTCACCCCCGGGGCCCCGGTTCAGGGAATCATCGACTACATCAAGCAGGCCGTGCCGGCGTAGCGCCTGAGGCGATTGACGAGTCAGTCAATGGGGTAACATCCCCGTCGCCCACGGCAGGGGCACCCGGTCAGCATCCAGCGAAGGAGAAAGCTTCCGTGAAGATCTGCGTCCTCGTCAAAGAGGTGCCCGACGCAGCGGTCGAGAAGCGCATGGACCAAGGCTCCAAGCGCCTCGACCGCTCGGGCGAGAAGAACCTGAATCCCTTCGACACGCACGCGATCGAGGCCGCGATGCAGATCCGCGAGGGCGGCGCGGTCGAGGTCGACGAGATCGTTGCGGTGACGATGGGGCCAGAGACGGCCTTTCGCGCGCTCCACAAGGCGGTCTCGCTCGGTGCCGATCGCTCGGTGCACCTGACCGACGAGGCGCTGGCCGGCTCGGACGTGTGCGCCACCGGCTACGCGCTAGCGAAGGTGCTCGAGTCCGAGTCGCCCGACCTGGTCCTGCTCGGCCAGCAGTCGGACGACGGCGAGTGCTACACGATCGGCGCCGTGGTCGCCGACCACCTCAAGATGCCCTCGCTCACCCAGGTGATCAAGATCGACGTCGAGGACGGCAAGCTGCGCTGCGAGCGCCAGGCCGAATACGGATACGACACCGTGGCGGTCGAGCTGCCCGCCGTCATCTCCGTCGGCGACGCCATCAACGAGCCGCGCTATCCATCGCTCAAGGCGATCATGGGCGCAAAGAAGAAGGCGCTCGACACGAAGTCCGCGGGCGACGTGGGGATCGAGCCGGACAGGGTTGGCGAAGAGGGTTCCAAGACACAGGTCCTGGCGGTGAACCCGCCGGCCGACAAGGCCGCGGGCGAGCTCATCGAGGACGAGGACACCAACGAGACGGTCGAGAAGATCATCGCCTGGCTCGACGAAAGGAAGCTGTTGGCATGATCCTCGTCTACGCACTTCACTACCAGGGCGAGTTCAACAAGAACTCGCTCGGGGCCGTGTCCGAGGGCGCGAAGCTGGCCGAGGAGCTGGGCGGCGAGTGCGCCGCGGTGGTGGTCGGCGACAGCGGCGACCTCACCGACGAGCTGTGCGCGTCGCTTGGCGGCTACGGCGCCTCGAAGGTCTATCGCGCGAGCGCGCCCGAGGGCCTGGCCCAGCCGGTCGTCGACGTCATGGCCAAGGTGATCACCGACAACGGCTTCAAGTACGCGCTGTTCGGCGGCGGCCTGCTCGGCTTCGAGATCGGCGCCGGGCTGACCGCGCGCCTGGGCGCCGGCGTGACGATGGAGGTCACCGCGATCAAGGCCCAGGACGGCCGTCTCGTCGCCGAGCGCCCGATCCTGCAGGACTCGGCGATTGTCGACGTCGGCTACGTGGGCGAGCCGGGCATCGTGATCAGCCGCCTCAACGCCTTCGACATCGCCGAGGGCGGGGACGGGTCGGCCGAGGTGGTCGACGTCGACATCGAGCTCCAGGACCACTCGACCAAGGCCGTGATGGTCCAGCGCGGCGAGCAGCGCGGCGCCGACGTGAACATCGAGGACGCCGACATCCTCGTCGCCGGCGGCCGCGGACTCGGCAAGGCGGAGGGCTTCGAGCAGTGCGAGGCGCTCGCCGACGCCCTCGGCGGCGCGGTCGCCGCCACGCGCGCCGTGGTGGACGCCGGCTGGTATCCGTACGCCGCCCAGATCGGCCAGACCGGCAAGACGGTCGCGCCGAAGCTCTACCTCGCGGCGGGCATCTCGGGGGCCATCCAGCACAAGGTCGGCATGCAGAACGCCGAGAACATCGTTGCGATCAACAAGGATCCGAACGCGCCGATCTTCGAGTTCTCCGATCTCGGCGTCGTGGGCGACCTCAACAAGATCCTGCCCAAGCTCACCGATGCGGTGAAGGCGAAGAAGGGCTAGCAGGGCCCCGCTCCGTGTCCACCGCTCCGATCGAGTTCCCGCCTCCGGTCGACTCCGCCAAGGAGTTCGTCGGGCCTCCCGTCGACGCCGAGGACGAGCGCATCGAGGTCGGGGTGGCGATCGTCGGCGGCGGCCCCGCGGGGCTCGCTTGCGCGATCCGCCTGACTCAGCTGCTGGCCGAGGACGAGGCGCTGATGGAGTCGCTCGGCGAGGTGCCGGTCGCGCTCGTGGAGAAGGGCAAGACGCCGGGCTCGCACCTGCTCTCGGGCGCGATGATGAACCCCTCGGCGATGAGGAAGCTCTTTCCGGACCTCGCGGAGGAGGACTGGCCCACCTACGGCGCCGTGGACACCGACGCGGTCTACCTGCTGCCGAACCGAAAGCGGGCGATCCCGCTCAAGCCCACCCCGCCGCCGTTTCGAAACCACGGCAACCACGTGACCTCGGTCGCCCAGCTCGGGCGCTGGATGTCAGAACAGGCCGAGGAAGGCGGCGTCTACATCCTCGGCGAGACCGTGGCGGCCAAGCTGCTCGTCGAGGACGGGCGGGTGGTGGGAGTGCGCTCGGGTGACAAGGGGCGCGGGCGCGACGGCGAGGAGCTCTCGAACTTCGAGCCGGGCTCCGACCTGATCGCCAAGGCGACCGTGCTCTGCGAGGGCACCCAGGGCCACCTGACCGGCGCGGCGATCCGGCACTTCGAGATCGGCTCCGAGGACCCGCAGCAGTGGGAGATCGGGGTCAAGGAGGTCTGGGAGGTCGAGAAGCCGCTCGACCGGGTGATCCACACGATGGGCTGGCCGCTGCGCTTCGCCGCGAAGTACCGCGAGTTCGGCGGCTCGTTCATCTACCCGATGGGCGAGGACAAGATCTCGATGGGCTTCGTGACCGGGCTCGACTATCGCGACGCACGCTTCTCCGTGCACGACGCGCTCCAGCAGCTCAAGGGCCACCCGCTCGTGGCCGGTCTGCTCGAGGGCGGCAAGCGGGTCGGGTGGGGCGCCAAGACGCTTCCCTCGGGTGGGTACTGGGCGCGGCCGAAGCAGCTCTGGGCGCCGGGCATGGTCCTGTGCGGCGACGGCGCCGGGATGGTCAACGTGCCGACGCTCAAGGGCGTCCACTACGCCATGCACGCCGGCATGTTCGCGGCGGAGGCGATCTGCGAGCGGCTCAAGGCCGGCGGCAGCTGCGACGACCTCTCGAACTACACCCACAAGGTCACGGCCTCGGACATCGAGCGCGACACCTACCGCTCGCGCAACATGCGCCAGCCCTTCGCGCGCGGCTTCCTGGTCGGCGGCGCGATCGCGAACATGATGGAGATCTCCGGCGGGCGCTTTCCGGGTGGGCGCTGGGCAACCCACGACGACGCGACCGTGGGCGTCTTCATCGGCCCCGAGCGCGACTACCCGAAGCCCGACGGCAAGACCACCTTCGACAAGCTCTCCTCGGTCTTTGCCAGCGGCAACGCCACGCGCGACGATGCGCCGAACCACATCCGCGTCCAGGACAAGGTGCCGCTCGAGGTCGCGCTGATGTGGCAGAACATGTGCCCGGCGCAGGTCTACGAGGTGCCCGATGACGAGCTCGAGGCGGCCCGCAAGGACGGCAACGGAGCGCTCGACGGCAAGCACGAGGTCCGGCTGCAGATCACGCCGTCGAACTGCGTGCAGTGCGGCGCGATCACCGCGAAGGGCGGGCGCCTGACGCCGCCCGAGGGCGGCGACGGGCCCAATTATCAAGCCACCTAGGGTGAGTAGACTCGGTAGAGACATGAAGGCCGACATTCACCCCGATTACGTTCCCTCCCACGTGCGCTGCACCTGTGGGAACGAGTTCTGGACGCGCTCCACCAAGCCCGAGCTCCACGTCGAGATCTGCTCGAACTGCCATCCGTTCTACACGGGCCGGCAGAAGCTGGTCGACACCGGCGGACGCGTCGAGCGCTTCCGCCGCCGCGCCGCGCGCGCCGGCCGCAGCTGACCGCGCCGGGCCGCCCCGCAACTACGGGGCTCGCCGGCTGTTTTTAAGGGGCATGCGCGCCAAGCTCCTGATCTCGCCGGTGTTGCTGGTCGCCCTGGTGGCGGCCATGCCTTCGGCGGCGTCGGGCGACGCGCCGACCCTGGCCGCGCCGCCCGCGTCGGTCAAGCTCGCCGACTGCTCGCGCGAGGCCCACTCGGCCGCCTTCCACGGGCGGATGAAGAAGTTCGAGGCGAGCGCCCGGATGTGGATGCGCTTCACGCTGCTCGAGAAGCGCCTCGGCGCGTTCCAGGCCGTGGCCGCGCCCGGGCTCGAGCGCTGGCGCAAGTCCAAGCCCGGCGTTGGGGCATTCGGCTACCGCCAGACCGTTCGCGGGCTCCAGCAGGGCGCGAGCTACCGCATGCAGGTCAACTACCGCTGGTATGACGCGAGCGGCGAGCTGATCGCCAAGGCCCACCGGCGTTCGGCCCCGTGCCGCCAGTTCGTAGCGCTGCCGAACCTGACCGCGGAGCTTGTCGGGACCGAGATGACGCAGGTGCCTGGAGTTGTGCGCTACCACGTGCGCGTGGCCAACACGGGCATCGCCGCGGCCTCGGGCGTGGCGGTCCGGCTGTCGGTGGACGACGGCGTGGTCGACACCGTGACGGTCGTCTTCCTGCGGCCGGGCGATGGCAGGACGCTCACCTTCCGCGGCCCCGAGTGCACCACCTCGGTGACCGTGGCAGCCGACCCCGACGGCGTGCTCGTGGAGTCGTCTGAGGACGACAACGTCCAGCAGTCCGCGTGCGCCGACTTGCCGCAGCGCTAAGGCCGCTTGGCGGGCCGCCGATACCATCGGTGACGTGAGCGCCTCTTCCGCGAGCAACGGCCACGCGCCCGATCACCTGCGGGAGGCCACCAAGGACGCGCCGATCGGCGGTCAGGCGGTGCTCGAGGGCGTGATGATGCGCGGCGTCTCCACGTGGGCGGTTGCCGTGCGCAAGCCCACCAGCGAGCAGCTCGAGGCGGGTGGGGCCGACTCGAAGGAGGGGGCCAAGGGCGAGATCGAGATCACCTCGCATCCGCTGGTCTCCTGGAGCAAGCGCCACCGCCTCCTGCGCGTCCCGATCGTGCGCGGCGTGGTCGCCCTGGCCGAGTCGCTAAAGATCGGCTTCAAGGCACTCAACATCTCGGCCAACGCGCAGGTCCCGCCCGACGAGGCGGGCGACCAGAAGGAGATCGGCGGCGGCGCGTGGGTCGGCACGATCGTGTTCGCGATGCTGTTCGCGGTCGGCCTGTTCTTCCTGCTCCCCGCCGGCCTGACCAACATCTTCGCCGACCAGATCCCGAACTCGCTGGTCTTCGTGCTCATCGAGAAGCTGATCCGCATCTCCATCTTCTTGGGCTACCTCTGGGTGATCTCGCTCATGCCCGACCTCCAGCGCGTGTTCGAGTACCACGGCGCCGAGCACAAGTCGATCTCTTGTTATGAGGCGAATGAGCCGCTCACGCCCGCGAACGCGCAGAAGTTCTCGCGCTTCCATCCGCGCTGCGGCACGAGCTTCCTGCTGCTGGTGATGATCGTGGCCATCGTGGTCTTCGCCCCGCTCGGAAAGCTCGACTGGCAGTGGCTGTTCATCTCGCGCGTGGTCGGCATCCCGATCGTCGCCGGCATCGCCTTCGAGCTGATCAAGTGGTTCGGCCGCAACCGCACCAAGCGCTGGGCGCGCGCGCTGATGTGGCCCGGGATGCAGCTGCAGCGCCTGACGACCCGCGAGCCCGACCTCACCCAGCTCGCCGTGGCGATCGCCGCGCTCGAGGCCGTCCTGGCCGTCGAGAACCCTCGTGCCGCGAGCGAGGAAGACCTCATCGGCATGGAAGTAGTCGCTTAGATGGCTGATTCCACGACCCCGCGCGCACGGATGACGCACGGATACCTTCGCTGGATCGGGGTCATCGGGCTCGCCGATACCTCCGGGTATCGGCTTCGCCCTGCTTCCCCCGCCCAGCTCGGTCCCGTGCGCCCCCGCGCACACGCGGCCGTGGAATCAGCCATCTAGCCCCAGCTATGGGCGCGGTGCTGCTCACCGGCGCCACGGGCTTCCTCGGCGGAGAGATCCTGAGCCGACTGCTCGACGGGGACGGAAGGCGGGTCTACGCGCTCGTGCGCGCCGAGAACGACGCGAGCGCAGCAGCGCGCCTGGCGCCGCACGAGCGCCTGCGCGCCGTGGCCGGAGACATCGAGCAGCCGGGTCTCGGGCTCGACCCACAGACCTCCGAGCGCCTCGCGCGCGACGTGACCACCGTCCTGCACTGCGCCGCCTCGGTCTCGTTCGACATGGGACTGCCCGCGTCGCGGCTCGTGAACGTCGAGGGCACGCGCCACGTGGTCGAGCTCGCCGAGCGCTGCGAGGAGCTGGAACGGCTGACCTACATCTCGACCGCCTACGTCTCGGGCGAGCCCAAGGGCCTCTTTCGCGAGGATCAGCTCGACGTGGGGCAGCGCTTTCGCAACCCCTACGAGGAGTCGAAGTTCGAGGCGGAGCAGATGCTGCGCGAGCGCGCCGCCGGCCTGCCGCTGCAGGTTCTGCGCCCGAGCATCATCGTCGGCGACAGCCGCACCGGGCGCACGTCGACGTTCAACGTGCTCTACGGGCCGCTCAAGGCCCTGGCGCGCGGGGGGATCCCGGCGATCCCGGCGCGGCGCTCGTCGCCCGTGGACATCGTGCCTGTCGACTACGTGGCCGACCGCGCCGTCGAGCTGGCCACGAGCGGGCCGGATGGCACCTTCCACCTGGTCGCCGGAAGCAACGCGACCACCGTCGATCGCATCCTGGAGCTGACCGCGCTGCACATGCGCCAAAAGCCGCCGGCAGTCCTGCCTCCACGGGTCTACGGGCTGCTGGTCCACCCATGGATGCGCCGCAGAAACCCGGGGCTGCGAAGCATGGAGGTCTACTTCCCCTACTTCTCGATGCGCGTGCGCTTCGACGACCGGGGCCTCGGCCCGGGCCCGCCGGTGGAGGACTACTTCGGGCGCTTGATCGACTTTGCGGAGGAGGCGGGCTGGGGTAGGCGCGTACCCTCCTCTGTGTGATTCAGAGGCTCGTGGAGCAGATCGAGAGCCGCTTCGCGGAGCTCTCGGGGCAGATGTCGGACCCGGAGGTGATCGGCGACCAGCGCCGCTACGCCGAGGTCGGGCGCTCCTACAGCCAGCTCGAGCCGGCGCACGAGCTCGCGGTCGAGTGGCGTCGCGTGACCGACGACGCCGCGGGCGCGCGCGAGCTGATCGCCGAGGACGGCGACGAGGCCGAGGTGCGCGAGATGCTCCGCGCCTCCGAGGACCGGCTCAGCGAGCTCGAGGAGGAGATCCGGCTGGCGATGGTCGAGCCCGATCCCAACGACGACAAGGACGTGATCGTCGAGATCCGCCCGGGCACGGGCGGTGAGGAGGCCGGCCTGTTCGCCGCCGACCTCTACCGCATGTTGACGCGCTACGCCGAGCGCCGCGGCTTCCGCCAGGAGCCGCTCGTGGTCGGTGACGGGCACTTCACCTTCGCGGTCAAGGGGCGGGGCGCGTACAGCGTGTTCAAGTACGAGGGCGGCACCCACCGCGTGCAGCGAGTGCCGGAGACCGAGTCGCAGGGACGCATCCACACGTCCACGGCGACCGTTGCCGTCCTGCCCGAGGCCGAGGAGGTCGACGTCCACATCGATCCAAACGACCTCCAGGTCGACGTCTACCGCTCGTCCGGCCCGGGTGGCCAGTCGGTCAACACCACCGATTCGGCGGTGCGCATCACGCACAAGCCGACCGGGCTGGTGGTCTCGATGCAGGACGAGAAATCCCAGCTCCAGAATCGCGACAAGGCAATGCGCGTGCTGCGCGCGCGCCTGCTCGAGCGCGAGCTGGCCGCCCAGCAGGCCGAGGTCGCCGCCGCGCGGCTCGCGCAGGTCGGATCGGGTGAGCGCGCGGAGAAGATCCGCACCTACAACTTCCCCCAGGACCGCGTGACCGACCACCGCGTCGGCCTGACCAAGGGCAACCTGCCCGGCGTCCTGGCCGGCGAGCTCGACGAGTTCACCGCGACGCTCGAGGCCGAGGAGAAGCGGCGGATGCTCGAAGTCACGGCGGCTTGATCGTCCGAGACGCCCTGGACGCCGCCACCACGGCGCTCGCGGCGGCGGGATGCGACACACCGAAGCTCGACGCGGAGCTCCTGATCGCCGACGCCCTGGGAGTCGACCGCGCGACATTCGTGATCGAGCCCGAGATGGCCGTTTCCGGGGCCGCGGCCCGCGTGATCGGAGAGCGGGTGCGGCGGCGGGTGATGCGCGAGCCGGTCGCCTACATCCTCGGGCGCAAGGGCTTTCGGAGGATCGAGCTGAGCGTGGATCCGCGCGTGCTGATCCCGCGGCCGGAGACCGAGCTGCTGGTGGAGGTGGCGCTGGGGCTGCCCGAGGGCGCCCGCGTGCACGATGTCGGCACCGGCTCGGGAGCCGTGGCGCTGGCGCTGCTCGACGAGCGGCCGGACCTCGCTGTCTCGGCCTCCGACGCCTCCGCCGCCGCCGTCGACGTCGCGCTGGCGAACGCGGCCCGGCTGGGGCTCACACTCGACGTGCAGGTGGCGCGCGGCCTGCCCGCGGGGAGCTTCGATCTGGTCCTCGCCAACCTGCCCTACGTGCGTGAGGACGAGTGGCCCGGGCTCGCGGCGGAGATCGTTCGCTACGAGCCGCGCGCGGCGCTCGTGTCCGGCGGGGATGGCCTCGACGCGATCCGCAAGCTGGTTGCCCAGACCCCGGCAGGCACCCGCATGGCGCTCGAGCACGCGCCGGCGCAGGCGCAGGCGGTGCGAAACCTGCTCCACGATGCTGTGACGCGACGCGATCTGGCGGGGCGCGAGCGCGTGACCGTCGGCAGGGCCGGCTGACGGGCCGGTGGCGCTCAAGAAAAGCACGCCACGGGCGAACTAACGGGACAGAATGCCCCTTGCCGGGAGTTCAGATCATCGCTTTCGCACGTTCGTCGCTGCCGCACCGGTAGGGATCTACGAGTGCGACTCCCAGGGCGCCTGCCTGTTCGTCAACAGGCGCTGGTGCGCGCTGACCGGCCTGACCGCTCGGCAGGCCGCGGGGGACGGCTGGGTACAGGCCCTCCACCCGGATGATCACGACCGGGTGGTCGCGGGCTGGCGGCACGCCATGTCGAACGGAACGGCGTTCAGCGGCGAGGAGTACCGCTTCCAGCGGCCCGACGGATCGGTGGCCTGGGTATCGGGGAACGCGGTCGCGCTCCGTGGCACCGACGGCGAGATCGCCGGATACCTGGGGACCTGTGAAGACATCACCGAGCGAAAGCGCGCACAGGAGGGCCTGGAGCGAGATGCGCGCTCCTTCGACATCTCGCGCGATCTGCTGATCGAGGTGCGATTCGACGGTGTGCTCGAAAGGGTCAACTCCGCCTCCATGGCGATTCTGGGCTGGAGGCCGGAGGAGATGATCGGGCAGCCCTACACGAACTTCGTGCATCCCGACGACGCGGGTCTGAGCGACCTGGAGTTGGCACGCCTGGCCGCGGGCGGAACCACCGTCGAGTTTCGCAACCGCTATCGCACTCCGGATGGCGCGTGGCGCTGGCTCGAGTGGAACGCCGTCGGCGTCCCCGAGGAGGGGAGGCTATACGCGGCGGCCCGGGACATCACCGAGCGCCTGGAGCTCGAAGCGGAGCTGCAGCGCGAACACCGTCAGCTCGAGGACGCGCAGGCGGGGCTGAAGGAGGCCGAGGAGATCGCTCGGCTGGGCAGCTGGGATTGGGACGTGGTCGCGGATCGCGTCACCTGGTCGGACGGGATGCACGCGCTGTACGGCACCGACGCCGGGGACTTTCCGGCCACGCTCGCAGCCATGGTCGAGCCAATTCATCCCGACGACCGCCGCCGGATCCAGCAGGCCGCCCGGGCCGCGGTCGTCGATGGCCTTCCCTACGAGATCGAGTATCGCCTCCTGCGAGCCGACGGCGAGCTGCGCTGGCACTCCGGGCGCGGCCGGCCGCAGCTCGGACCCGACGGCAACGTCGTCCGGATCGTTGGGACGGTGCAGGACGTCACCGAGCGAAAGCAGGCAGAGCTGCTCCTTCAGGCGAGCGAGCTCCGCTACCGCAGCGTGGGAGAGAACCTGCCGAGCACGAGCGTTCTGATGTTCGACTCCGAGCTCCGCTGCATCGCCGCGATGGGCGGCGCGCTCGGAAGGCATGGACGAACGGCCGGCGAGCTCATCGGGCGCCGCTTTGACGAACTGGCCGCCGACCCCGAGGCCCAGGCTTTGCTCAGAGCGCATCTTCCTGCGGTGCTCGCCGGCGAGACGCGCCACTGGGAGGCTCGGACGAGCGACGGTCTTGCCACCTACGCCCACCAGGCGGGGCCGCTTCCCGATGGCGAGGGCGGTGTGGCGGCGGCGATTCTCGTCAGCTACGACATCAGCGACCGCAAGCGCATGGAACAGGAGCTGGAGCGCTCGAACGGCGAGCTCGAGCGCTTTGCATACGTGGCCTCGCACGACCTTCAGGCACCGCTGCGAGTGGTCACCGGGTTCCTGTCGCTGCTCGAGTCGAGGTACGCCGACCAGCTCGGCAAGGACGGCGCCCACTTCATCGAGCTGGCGGGCGCCGGCGCCCAGCGCATGCTGGAGCTGATTCGCGGACTCCTGGAGTTCTCGCTTGTCGGACAGGGCGAGAGGCCGGCCGAGGAGATCGATACGGCCGCCCTGGTGGACGCTGTGCTGTCAGACCTCGCGCCGGCGATTGACGACGCCGGAGCCGTGGTCGAGGTAGGGCCGCTGCCGGCCGTGTGGGGAGACAGGGCGAACATCGAGCGCCTCATGCAGAACCTGCTCTCGAACGCGATCAAGTTCCGCGACGGTCTCGTACCTCAGATCCGGATCGACGGCCGGCGACTCGACGCCGATCTCGTCCAGCTGTCGGTGACCGACAACGGCATCGGCATCCCGCCCGAGCACGCCGAGACGATCTTTCACACCTACAAGCGGCTGCACCCCGCCAACGACTACGACGGCACCGGGCTGGGGCTGGCGATCTGCAGGCGAATCGTCGAGCGCCACGGAGGGTCGATTCGCGTGGAGCCCGCCGAGCCGCAGGGCGCACGCTTCGTGCTCACGCTGGCGGTGCCCGACTCCCGATAGCCGGGAAGGGACACTGTGACGTGCGTGGATCCCGCTGACGTCCAGACCTTCGAACGCTGCACCGCCGTCGGCGGGGTGGCCCTCTTTCCCGCCGACACCGTTTACGGGCTGGCCACCGAGCCGGGTTCGCGCGAGGCGGTCGAGCGCATGTACAGACTCAAGGGCCGGCGGCCCGACAGGCCGGCCGCGGTGATGTTCTTCTCGCTCGAGCTCGCTCTCTCCTCGCTGCCCGACCTGCCCGGCTCGCACGCGCGCGGCGGCTGGAGCGCCTGCTGCCCGGCGCCCTGACGCTGCTCGTGCCCAATCCGGCGCGCCGCTTCCCGCTGGCGTGCGGCCCGGAGCCGGAGGTACTGGGCCTCCGGGTGCCGCGTCTGCTCGGCCCGCTGGCGCCGCTGGCTGCCGTGCGCTGGCCCGTCCTGCAGTCGAGCGCCAACCTCTCCGGCGAGCGCGAGGCGCGCACGGCTCGACGAGGTCGACGATGCGGCGTTCGCGCCGGCGTCGACATGGTGCTGGACGCGCGGCGAGCTGCCCGGCCTGCCCTCGACGGTCGTCGACCTGACCGGCTACCACGACGACGGCCGCTTCGCGGTCCTTCGCGAGGGCGCCGTGCCCGTCGAGGCGGTCGAGGCTGCCCTGGTACGGTCGAGCGCGATGAGCGACCTGAGCCCGGACTACTTCACCAAGCCCGTCGCCGACGTCGATCCCGAGATCGCCGAGGTGCTTCGCGAACGAGGCACAGCGCCAGGAGACGACGCTCGAGATGATCGCCTCCGAGAACTTCGTGCCGCAGGCGATCCTCGACTGCCAGGGGTCGGTGCTCACCAACAAGTACGCCGAGGGCTATCCGGGCAAGCGCTACTACGGCGGCTGCGAGCACGTCGACGTCGCCGAGCAGCTGGCGATCGACCGCGCCAAGGAGCTGTTCGGCGCCGAGCACGTGAACGTCCAGCCCCACTCGGGCGCTCAGGCCAACTCCGCCGTCTACATGGCGCTGCTCGAGCCGGGCGACCGCATCCTCGGCATGAAGCTCGACCACGGCGGCCATCTCACGCACGGGATGAAGATCAACTTCTCCGGGCTCTACTTCGACATCGTCGGCCTACGGCGTGCGCGAGGAGGACTCGCGCTCGACATGGACGAGCTGCAGCGGATCGCCGAGGACGCCCGGCCGAAGCTGATCCTCGCCGGCTGGTCCGCCTACCCGCGCCAGCTCGATTTCGTGCGCTTCCGCGAGATCGCCGACTCGGTCGGCGCGCTGCTCATGGCCGACATGGCGCACTTCGCCGGCCTGGTGGCGGCCGAGCAGCATCCGAGCCCGATCCCCTACTGCGACGTCGTCACCACCACCACGCACAAGACGCTGGGCGGTGCGCGCGGCGGGCATGATCCTGTGCCGCGAGGAGTTCGCGAAGAAGATCAACTCGCGTGTGTTCCCCGGGCCATCAGGGCGGGCCGCTGATGCACGTGATCGCCGGCAAGGCGGTGGCGCTGAAGATCGCCCAGACCGAGCTGTTCCGCGAGCGCCAGACAGCGCACCCGCGAGGGCGCGGCCGTGCTGGCCGAGGAGATGCTCGACGCCGGAGTGAACGTGCTCACGGGCGGCACCGACGTCCACCTCGTGCTCGCCGACCTGCGCGACTCGGAGCTCGACGGCCAGCAGGCCGAGGACCGCCTGGACGAGATCGGGATCACGGTCAACCGCAACGCGGTGCCGTTCGATCCGCGCCCGCCGGCGGTGTCGTCGGGGCTGCGCATCGGAGCGCCGGCGCTGGCCACGCGCGGCTTCGGCGTCGAGGACTTCCGCGAGATCGGCAAGGTGATCGGCGAGGCGCTCACCGGCGACTTCGACGACTCCAAGCGCAGCGAGCTCTCGGAGCGCACGCGCGCGCTGGCCGAGCGCTATCCGCTCTATCCACAGCTGGCGCCGGCCTCGGTCTGAGCCTCTTCGAGCTCGAGAGCGTCTCGCTGGCCCGGGCGGGCCGGCCGGTGCTGCGCGACCTCAGCGCTGTCGCTCGAGCCCGGCACCACGGCCATCCTCGGTCCCTCCGGGTCGGGAAAGTCGACGCTGCTGCGACTGCTCAACCGGCTGGCCGACCCGGACTCAGGGCACCGTGCGCTTCCACGGCGACGACGTCCGCTCGCTCGACGCCGCTCGAGCTGCGCCGGCGCGCCGTGCTCGTGCCGCAGCTGCCGGCGCCGCTGCCCGGCAGCGTGGCCGACAACGTCCGTTACGGCCCCGGTCTGCTCGGCCGCGAGGTCGATCCGCTGCGCGCCGCTCGAGCTGGCCGGTCTCGACCCGGGCTTCGCCGAGCGCGACGCCGCCCGCCTGTCCGTGGGCGAGCAGCAGCGCGTGATGCTGGCCCGGGCACTGGCGCTCGAGCCCGAGGTGCTGCTGCTCGACGAGCCGACGGCGGCTCTCGACGAGCGGGCCAAGGAGGGAGTGGAGCGGGCGCTCGCCGCGCTGCCGTGCTCGATGGTTCTCGTGACCCACGAACGGGCGCAGGCGCAGCGGCTGGCCGAGCGGGTGGTGAGGTCGGGCCGTGACCACGGATCGACGTCTCGCTCGGGGAGGTCGGGCGCTTCGCTGGCGCTGGTCGCCCTGGCCATGGCCCTCTCGTTCTGGCGCCGGGCGGAGCTCGAGGGGGACCTGGCGATCGCCGTGTTGCGCTCGTTCGTCCAGCTGACCGCGGTCGGCTACGTGATCCAGGCGATCTTCGACTCGGACAGCCTCTGGTTGGTGGCGGCGCTGCTGTCGGTGATGGTGGTATTCGGCGCCTTCACCGCGCACGGCCGCGCCAAGGGCGTGCCCGGCGCGCTGCTCCCGCTGATGCTCGCGCTCGGGGCCGCCGCGTCGGTGACGCTCGGGATCGTGATCGCGCTGGGCGTCTTCGAGGCCGAGCCGCGCTACCTCGTGCCCGTCGGCGGGATGGTGATCGGCAACTCGATGACCGCCGCGGCCGTGGCGCTCAACCGGCTCGGCGACGAGGTGCGACGGAGGCGCGGCCCTGATCGAGGCCACGCTCGCGCTCGGCGCCGACCTCGGACCAGGCGGTGCGCGGCCTGGTCACCCGCAGCCTGCGCTCGGGGATGATCCCGTTGATCGACCGACCAAGACCACCGGGGTGATCGTCTTCCCGGGAATCATGGTGGGAATGCTGCTCGCCGGCGCGGAGCCGCTCGATGCGGTTCGCCTTCAGCTCATCCTGTTGTGGGTGCTGCTCGGAAGCGTGGCGGTCGCCGCACTGATCGCCGTTTCGCTCGGCTACCGAGGGTCTTCTGCCGGCCCACCAGCTCAAGGAGTTTCCGGACTGAGGCCGGGTACGGCTTCTGAATGAAAGCTGTCACCTGGCGGCTGCGGATGGGTCAGGCCGACGTGCGCACGCGATCAAGGTGATGCTCCAGCCCTGATCAGCGGTTACGGGAGAGCCCCTGAGTAGGCTGCCCCGGATGGACGAGCTCGATGCCCTCTGGGCGTTCCTCGTCGCGGCCGTGATCGCGTTCGCGGCCACTCCGCCCACAGCCCGCCTCGCCCGCCGGCTCGGGGTGATGCACCACCCGCGCGAGCGCGACCTGCACGACCGCGCCGTGCCGGGACTCGGCGGGCTCGCGATCCTGGTCGCGGTCGTCGTTGCCGCGCTCATCTTCCTGCCCGGCGGCGAGGAGACGCGCGGCATCGTGGCCGGCGCGGTCGCGATCGCGCTGATCGGCGCGGTCGACGACGCCCGCCCGAGCGGCCTGCACCCGTTCGTGAAGCTGGCCGGCCAGTTCGCGGCCGCCGCCATAGTCGTCTGGTGCGAGGTGCGGGTGCACGAACATCACGCTGCCGTTCGTCGACCCGATCGCATCTCGGCGACTGGAGCTATCCGCTGACGCTGCTCGGGATCGTCGCGGTGATGAACGTCGTGAACTTCACCGACGGCGCCGACGGGCTCGCCGCGGGCGTGTGCACGATCGTCGGCGGCGACGTTCGCGATCATCGCGCTGTCGCTCGACCGCCGTACGCGGGCATCCTCGCCGCGCTCACGGCGGGCGCGGCCGTCGGCTTCCTCTGGCACAACTTCCACCCGGCCTCGATCTTCATGGGCGACGCCGGCTCGAACCTGCTCGGCCTGTTACTGGCCTGCGTGGCGATCCAGGGCGTGCTGAAGACGGCGGCCGTCGTCGCGCTCTTCTTCCCGCTGCTGATCCTGGCCGTGCCGGCGCTCGACGCCACCTTCGTGGTGGCCAAGCGGATCAAGTACAGGCCGGCCGGTCTACTCGGCGGATCGCTGGCACTTCCACCACCGCTTCGCCAACATCGGCTTCTCCCAGCGCCGCACGGTGCTCTACCTGTACGGCTGGACTCTGTCGCTGGCGGCGCTCGCGCTGGCGATGCGCTTCGTGCCCTACTCAGACGACGACGGCACGCTCAACGCCGGTTGGGCGATCGTGATCGGCGCCTTCGCGCTCGATCGCGTTCGCCGCGAGCATCTACCTCGTGCTCGTGCTGGAGATCCTCAAGTTCAAGCGCTTCCGCGAACGCGAGCTGCGCCGCCAGGTCGAGACCGGCGAGATCCCGGCGCTCTCGCGAGACGCAGATCGAGCACGAGATCGAGCGCGAGGTGGAGACGGGCGAGTTCGAGGCGGTCGGGCGGGACTAGCGCCGGGTGGCCGGGCGCCCGGGCCGGTCTGCGAGACGAGGTGCAGGTTGCTGCATGACATAGCTGCAGATCCTTCCTCTCGACCGCGGTGCCAGGAACAGCTTCGCCATGGACCAATCCGGGTCGGGGCGGCGCCGCCCGTCCCACCCTCATCGCCGGCTCGCGGAGCCCTGGCCGGACTGCGGAGACCGGGCACGTCACGTCGGGCTCACGGCGCCGACGCTCGCCGCGGGCGGCATCGCGCGTCGGCATCTGGGCCTCTCGTCCCGACCCCGAGCCGGCCCCGGTCCGGAGTCACGCCGCCGACCGCACCATCCGCGACAGTCGCTCGCGCTCGGCCTGGGGCGCGTAGGCGCCGCGCGCGTAGAGGCGCTCGTAGCGCGGCACCAGGTCGGGCCGGTAGGAGCGCAGCCAGTCCATGAAGACCTCTCGCACCTCGCCGCGCAGGTGCAGGCAGATGCCGCCGATCGACACCGCGCCTGCCTCGGCGCACAGCTCGAGGATCTCCTCGACCTGGCGCGGGTCGTCGTTGATGCCGGGCATCAGCGGCGCGATCAGCACGCCGGTGGGGATCCCGGCGCGGTTGAGCTCGGCCACCGCCTCGATGCGCTTGCGCGGATGCGGCGTGTGCGGCTCGCTGGCGCGCCAGGCCTTCTCGTCGAGCGTCGGGATCGACAGGTTGGCGGCGAAGCTCGGGATCTGCTTGAACAGCTCGATGTCGCGCAGCAGCAGCGGCGACTTGGTGAGCACCGAGCAGGGCGTGCGCGAGTCACGCATCGCCTCCCACACGCCCGGCATGCAGCTCGTAGCTTCTTCTCGACCCACTGGTACGGATCGGTGTTGGTACCGAGCGCCACGTGCTCGCGCTTCCAGCCCGGCCGCATCAGCTCGGCGCGCGCGAGCTCCGGCGTGTTGACCTTGACGACGATCTCGCGCTCGAAGTCCCGGCCGGCGTCGAAGTCGAGGTAGGTGTGGGTGGGCGGGCGAAGCAGTAAACGACACGCATGTGTACAACCTCTATACGGATTGATCGTCCAGCGGAACGGCATCCGCGACGCCTTCGGCACCCGGTTGAGGATCGACTTCGCCTGGACCTCGTAGAAGCGGACGTCGAGCGCCTCGGGGGCGTCGAACGTCCGGATGGCCGCCGGCTCGCGGTAGCCCGGGAGGGCCTGGGCGTGCTCTGACTCGACCTTCAGGTTGTCCCAGCGCACGAACACATGTTCGCACAAGAGGCGGACGACTTCACCCGCCCTCCTCCCCAAAGGCCGTCACGATCAGCGTGCGCGCTCCGCCGTGGTCGCGGTGCTCGCACAGGTAGATCCCCTGCCAGGTGCCGAGCGCCAGCGACCCGTCGCTGACCGGCACCGTCAGCGCGGCCCCGGTGAGCGAGGCCTTGATGTGCGCGGGCATGTCGTCCGGTCCCTCGAGCGTGTGGGCGAAGTAGCCGGCGCCGTCGGGCACGGCCCGGTCGAACCAGGCGAGAAGTCGCGCCGCACGTCGGGCGACGCGTTCTCGTTGAGGGTCAGCGAGGCGGAGGTGTGCTGGATGAAGACGAGCGCGACGCCCACGCGCAGCCGGCGGAGCTCGGGCACTCCGTCGAT
Organism: uncultured Thermoleophilaceae bacterium; assembly: GCA_963762265.1. GTDB lineage: Bacteria > Actinomycetota > Thermoleophilia > Solirubrobacterales > Thermoleophilaceae > JACVRW01. Next base: position 359,828 of record CAVXKC010000003.1, read on the forward strand.
CACCTCGTCGGTGACGAGGTGAAATCCGCGCGGTCGCGGTCGCAGGACGATCTGATTTTGGACCCACACGCTCAGGATTGTGGCGAGAAGCGGCGGGGCGTACACATAATGGCTCAGTGAGAGGCCCGGATTCACCCGCCGCCGAGCGACACCCGACCGCGGCCCGCCGACACCCGGCGCAGGGACGGCTCGGCGCCGCGGGCGCGGATGCCCGTCGGCCGCACTGGCGTGCGTCTCGCCGCCGCCGCGGGGCTGGTCGCGCTTGCGCTTCCGGGTGCCGATGCGATGCGTGCTCGGCGCTCGTTTCGGTGACCGCGCTGGGCGACGGCCGCCGTGCTCCTCAGATTCCAAATGCGCGCGTCGCGGACCATCGCCGGCCTCTCGCCGCGCCGCCAGCCGCGACCCGCTCACCGACCTGCTCAACCGGCGCGGCTTCGAGGAGATGTTCGACATCGAGTTGGAGCGCGCCCGCCGCGCGAACCAGCCGCTCAGCCTCGTCGTCGCCGACCTCGACGGCTTCAAGCGGGTCAACGACGAGCTCGGGCCACGCCGCCGGCGACGCCGCACTCGAAGGGGTGGCTCGAGAGGTGCACTCCGGCAAAGCGCGGCTTCGACTTCGCGGCCCGCATCGGCGGCGAGGAGTTCGCGCTGCTCGCGGTCGAACTGCGACGAGCACGGCGCCTACATGCTCGCCGAGCGCATCCGCACGACGTCGAGGGCGGCGAGACCGAGCGATGACGGCTCCTTCGGCATCGCCACGTTCCCGCTGCACGGCCAGTCGCTCGAGGCGCTGCTGCGCGCCGCCGACCAGGCGCTCTACGCCGCCAAGCGGCTCGGTCGCAATCGCACGGTCATCTCGAGCGCGGAGGTGCCGGGCATCCTCGCCGGCGAGACCACGGCCGCGTGGGCGAGACTCGCACGTCGAGCTGGGCGCGCTGCTCAGCCTCGCCGAGGCGCTCGACGTTCGCGACAGCGGCAGCGCGAGCCACTGCCAGCAGGTCGGTCGCTTTGCCGAGCTGACCGCTCGCGAGCTCGGCCTGCCGCCGGACTCGGTCGAGCGCGTGCGGCTCGCGGGCATCCTGCACGACGTCGGGCGAGTCGGAATCCCGGACGAGCTGGTGCGCAAGAGCCCGGCCCACTCACCGAGTCGGAGTGGGCGCTCGTCCGCTCGCACCCCGAGATCGGCGCGCGCATGGTCGAGACGACCGACTTCCGGGACATCGGCGAGTGGATCCGCTTCCACCACGAGCGTCCCGACGGGCGCGGCTATCCGGCCGGATACGACTGGGACGAGGTGCCGCTCGAGGCCCGCATCCTCGGCGTGGCCGACGCCTACGAAGCGATGACCAGCGAGCGTCCCCACCGTCCGTCGCGCGCGCGCCGACGACGGCGGCGGAGGAGCTCCGCGACGAGGTCGGGCCGGCAGTTCGATGCGCAGGTGGTCGACGCCCTCCTGCGAGCCGTTGAGGTCATCGGCTAAACAAACTCGTCCACTCGCCCGATAAATACCGTGGAATGGGACTTCTGTCCATGCTGGCGCTGGGCGGAGTACTGGTCCTGCTCGCGGTGACTCTCCGCCAACGCGTGCAGATCGCCAGTCTCGCGGCGCGTCTCTCCGACGCAATTCGAACCGACCCGCTCACGGGCCTGCTCAACCGGCGGGCCTTCGAGCAGTTGTTCGATGTCGAGCTCGAGCGCTGCCAGGCGCACGGGACGGCGCGTGTCGGTGATCGTCGGCGACCTCGACGGGCTTCGGAAGGTGAACACCCGCGGTGGCCACGCGGCGGGCGATGCGGTGCTCCAGCTCGTGGCTCGCGACATGGAGAAGTGGAAGCGGCGCATCGATTCGGCGGGACGGCTCGGGGGCGAGGAGTTCGCGCTCCTGCTCCCGGAGACCGACGAGCGCGGCGCCTTCCTGGTCGCCGAGCGGCTGCGCCGCGCCGCGCTACCGCTCGTGCGCGGACCAGGCGGCTCCGGTGACGATCTCCTTCGGGGTGGCGAGCCGCCCCGACCACGGCGACGATCGCCAGCAACTGCTGACCGCCGCCTCCGCGCGCGATGGACGCCGCCAAGGAGCTCGGCAGGACCGCTCGGTCATCTACAGCGCCGAGGTGGCGCGCGTGCTCGCGGCGACGCCGGGCCCCGGCGGGGCCGAGCTGCAGCTCGCGACCGTCGTCGGACTGGCGGAGGCGCTCGACATCCGCGACTCGGGCACAACCGGCCACTCTCAGACGGTCGGCCGCTACGCCGAGCAGACCGCGGCGCCAGCTCGGCCTGGGGGCCGAGCGCGTCGAGCGCGTGCGCATCGCCGGCGTGCTTCACGACGTCGGCAAGATCGGCGTGTCCGACCGGGTGGTTACCAAGCCAGGTCCGCTCGATGCCAGACGAATGGCAGCAGATGCGCACCCATCCCGAGATCGCCGCGCGCCTGCTCGCCCACCCCGAGTTCGAGGACCTGCGCGAGTGGATCCTGGCGCATCACGAGCGCCCCGACGGGATGGGCTACCCGCGGAGCCTGGCCGGCCAGGAGATCCCGCTCGAGGCGCAGATCCTCGCGGTCGCCGACGCATACGAGGCAATGACCGCCGACCGCGCCTACCGCCCCGCCCTCGGCGAGAAGGCCGCCCGGGCGGAGCTCGAGGCCGGCGCGGGAACGCAGTTCGACGAAGCCGTGGTCACGGGCTTCCTCGCAGCTTTGAGCAGCCAAAGCGCTGCTAACCTCTCCCGCGCTTCGTAGAGCCTGCCGAATCCGCCTTGCGGCGGTACGGGGGAACCAAGTTGTTTGGGGCGAGTCGACTGTGTTCTGCGGCCGTAGCGCAATCTCTTCAGCGCGAGCCCGTCAGCTAACCCCGGAGGCGTCGAACAAGAGAGGCCTTCGCCCTTGCAGTGCAAGCACGTGCTGGTGTCGCTGGTCGCCGCGGGGTCGGTGGCAGTCGCCCTACCCCAGGCCGCGACGGCGGCCCCCGCGGGCGGTGGCGGCGCAACGGCCCCCGAGGCGCCGGCAGCGCGCTCGGCCGCCTGCCTCGACTCGCCCGGGGCGACGTGCTGCGGGCGGCTCGCTGCTGCGCGGGCGCACGTTCGTGGTGCGCGGCTCGCGGCTCGAGAACGTGGTGCGGATCGTCTTTCGCGGCGGCCGCGACGTGTCCGCCGGGGCCGTGAAGCGCACGGGCCGCTACGTGATCGGCGTGGTCCCGGAGGCCGCGCGCTCGGGAAGGCTGACGCTGATCGACCGCTGGGGCAACGACGCCACCACGAGCTTCACCGTGAGCGTGCGCGACGCTCCCAAGCCCAAGCCGCTCGACCTCTCGCCCTCGTCGCGCTTCTTCTACGCCGGACGCCGCCGGCCGTCCTACTCGGTGGCGCAGAGCGGCCATGTCGAGCTCCTGAGCGAGTCGACCGGCGAGGTCGTGCGCGAGTGGGACACCGAAGCGGCGACGGAGATCCGCTGGGACGGCAAGGGAACGGGCGGCGTGGCCAGCAGCGGCGCCTACCGCTTCCGCGGCGACGGCATCGCCGGCGCCGCCTCCAGCGCCGAAGAAAGCTTCTTCTTCGGCGACCACCTCTTCCCGATCCGCGGGCGCCACGACCTCGGCCAGTCGGAGACCAACGGCTTCGGCGGCGGCCGCGGCCACCAGGGCCAGGACATGTTCGCGAACTGCGGCACCAAGCTCGCGCTCGCCCGCGGAGGCAAGGTCCAGTTCGCCGGCTACCACGCCGCGGCGGGTAACTACCTGGTCGTCGACGCGGCCGGTACCGGCATCGACTACGTCTACATGCACCTGCGCGCACCCGCGCTCGTACGCACCGGCGACCGCGTGTTCACGGGTCAGAAGATCGGCGAGGTCGGCGACACCGGCCGTGCCACCGGCTGCCACCTGCACTTCGAGATGTGGACGGCGCCCGGCTGGTACGAGGGCGGGCGCCCGTTCGATCCGCTGCCCTCGCTGAAGGGCTGGGACGCCTTCTCCTAGGTCGGTTGCCGCTCCGGCCGCCCCGGCATGCGGCAAGATGATGGGGTGCGCCATCAGCGTTCACCGGCGACGGGAGCCCTGGCGGCCGTAGCCTCGGTCGCGCTCGTCACCGCCCTCATATTCGGGCTGCGCGAGCTCGTGCCGGTCGTGTCCACCGGCGTGGTCTACATGCTCGCGGTGCTGTTCGTGTCGATCTTCTGGGGCCTTTGGTTCGGCCTGCTCTCCGCGCTGCTGAGCGCGGTCGCGTTCAACTTCTTCCACATCCCGCCGACCGGCTACTTCACCATCGCCGACGAAGAGAACTGGGTGGCGCTGGGCGTCTTCCTCGTCGCCGCGGCGGTGATCAGCGGGGTCGCCGGCGCCGCGCGCGCGCGCGCCGACGAAGCCGAGACGCGGCGAGCGGAGGCCGACCTCACCGCCGAGATGGCGCGCCTCCTGCTCGGGGGCGCCGAGTTGGAGGCGTCCCTGCGCACGGCAGGGCAGCGGATCGCGTCGGCATTCGGTCTCTCATCGGTGGGCGTGGAGCTCGCCTGGGCCGACTCCGACGAGCGCCGCCGCGCGCTGCCGCTGATCGTGGATGGCTCACGCGTGGGAACCGTGTTGGTGCCGCGTGACGCGGAGCCGGCGGTCCTCGAGGCCTTGCAGGACCGGGTGGTGCCGGCACTCGAGACGCTCGTGGTCGCGGCGCGCCAGCGCGACGAGCTCGAGACCCAGGTGATCGAGACGAAGGCGCTGCGGCGCTCGAACGTGGTGAAGACGGCGGTGCTGCGCTCGGTCTCGCACGACCTGCGCTCGCCGCTCACTGCGATCACGACCGCCGCGGGCGGGCTCACCTCCGACACGCTGTCTGCCGAGTCGCGCGAGGAGCTGACATCGGTGATCGCGCTCGAGAGCGCCCGCCTGTCGCGTCTGGTCGACAACCTGCTCGACCTCTCGCGCCTGCAGGCGGGCGGGGTCGAGTCGCACGCGGACTGGATCTCGCTCGAGGAGATCCTGCGCGCGTCGATCGACACCGTCTTGCCGCCGCCGGGCGGCTTCGACGTTCAGATCGAGGCCGGCCTCCCGCTGGTCCAGGCGGACGCCGGGCAGCTCGAGCGCGCCTTCGCCAACGTGCTCGAGAACGCGGGCCGCTACGCCGCCGGCGACCCGGTGACCGTGCGGGCGCGCAACTCCGGCGGACAGCTGATGCTGCGCATCGGCGACCGCGGGCCGGGGATCGCGCGCGAGGAGCTCGAGCGCATCTTCGAGCCCTTCCACTCCGCCGGCGAGCACTCCGGCACCGGCCTCGGCCTGGCCATCGCCCGCGGTTTCGTCGAAGCAAACGGCGGGCGCATCCGAGCAGAGTCGCTGCCCGGACAGGGCACCACCATCGTGGTCCAGCTGCCCGTGCCGGCCGAGCAGCCCACCGGAGTCCCTTGAGCGCCGGGCGCCGGGTGCTCGTCTGCGACGACGAGCTGCAGATCCTGCGCGCCCTACGGGTGATCCTGCGCGATGCCGGCTTTGAGGTGGTTACCGCCCAGACCGCCGAGCAGGCCCTCGACGAGGCCGCGCTGAAGGCCCCCGACGCGGCAATCCTCGACCTGATCCTGCCCGACGGAGACGGAGTCGAGATCTGCCGCTCGATACGCGAGTGGTCGCAGATGCCCATCCTCGTCCTCTCCGCCGTGGGAGAAGAGAGCGAGAAGATCCGCGCGCTGGAGGCCGGCGCCGACGACTACGTGACCAAGCCGTTCAGCCCGGGCGAGCTCGTGGCGCGGCTCAACGCCGCGCTCCGGCGGGCGGGCCACCGCGAGGAGCCCGTCCTCAGGGTCGACGGGCTCGAGATCGACGTTGCCGGCCATCGCGTGCTGCGCGAAGGGCAGGAGATCCACCTGACTCCGATCGAGTTCGACCTGCTGCGCGTGCTGGCGCGCAACCGCGGCCGCCTGCTGACGCATCGCGTCCTGCTCGGCGAGGTGTGGGGGCACGCCTACGAGGACGACACCCACACCCTGCGCGTGCACATCGCCAACCTGCGGCGAAAGATCGAGCCCGATCCCGCCGCGCCTGCCCTGATTCGAACGGATCCGGGGATCGGGTACCGCTTCGTAGCTTCTTGACGCGATCTTGATACGCGGGCGGCGCTTCTTGACGCTGCCTTGCCGCACCCGGGACGACAGTGGTCCCATGACTTCTTCCACACTCCTCCAGCCGGCCCGGGTGTGGCTTCGCAAGAGCACACTGGATCGCCGAATCGCCCTGGGCGCCGATCTCGCCGAGAGCCCCGAGCTCTCGCGCCGCGCCCGCCAGCTCAGCTCCCGGCGCTGCCGCGCCGGCCTGGCTGCCGGCCTGCGCCGGATAATTGAGGCGGCCGAGGAGCCGCGCCCCCTGCTCACGTCCCAGGTGCCGCTCAACCGCCGCGCGATCCTCGCCCAGCGCGGAGCTGTTCCTCGAGGTGGCGAGTGACCTCGAGTCGCCCGACGAGCTCAGCCCACGCGGCGTCGCTCTGATCGAGCGACTGCTCACCGACGGCCTCTCGCCGTGCTACGTCGCGGGGAACGACGAGGAGCTGCGCGTCGCGCTGCGCCACGCCCACGCCGCGCTTCACCTCGGCTGAATCGAATGGATCTGCTGTCCATCGTCATCGCGCTGGTCGCGTTCGCGTCCTGCTGCTGCTGATCGAAGGGCTCGACCGCGTATGAGCGTGGCGCTGTGAGCGGTGCCGAGCTCTTCGGCCTGGTGGTGTCGGTGCTGGTGGCGGCCTACCTTCTCTACGCCCTGCTGCGCGGCGAGAAGCTGTGACCGCTCAGGGCTGGCTGCAGATCGCGATCTACCTGACGGTCCTCACCGCGCTCACGCCGCTACTCGGCGGCTATATCGCGCGCGTGTACCGAAACGAACGCGTGGTGCTGACGCCGGTGTTCGGACCGCTCGAGCGGCTCGTCTACCGAGCCCTTAGGGTCGAGCCCGCGGCGCGAGCAGGACTGGAAGGCCTATGCCCGCACCACGCTCGTCTTCAGCGCTCTGTTCTGGATCGCGCTGTACGTGATCCTGCGCACCCAGGGCCTCCACCCCTTCAACCCCGAGGGCTTCGACTCGGGCACCTGGGATCTCAGCTTCAACACCGCCTCGTCGTTCGTCTCGAACACCAACTGGCAGTACTACGGCGGCGAGACGACGCTTTCGTACTTCTCGCAGATGGCCGGGCTCGCCGTCCAGAACTTCGTCTCCGCGGCCGTTGGCATGGCGGTGCTGGCCGCGGTGATCCGCGGGTTCGCGAGCCGTGAGGTGGCTCAGCTCGGCAACTTCTGGCAGGACCTCACCCGCACGCTGCTCTACATCCTTCTGCCGCTGTCCTTCGTCGGCGCACTGCTCTTGGTCTCGCAGGGCGTGATCCAGAATCTGAGCGGCTCGGTCACCTACCGCACCGTCCAGGGCTTCGAGCAGTCGCTCGCGCTCGGCCCGGTCGCCTCGCAGATCGCGATCAAGCAGCTCGGCACCAACGGCGGCGGCTTCTTCAACGTCAACAGCGCCATGCCGTTCGAGAACGCCACCGCCATCTCGAACTTCATCGAGGTTCTGCTTCATCCTGCTCATCCCGGCCGCACTGACCGCGACCTTCGGACGCATGGTGGGCAATCGCCGGCAGGGCTGGGCGCTCTACGCCGCGATGACGCTCATGCTCGTCGCCGCGGATCGCCGTCACCTACGCCGCCGAGCAGAACGGCTCGCCGGCCCAGCAGGCGGCTGAGGTCGCAACCGTCTCCCAGGACGGCACCACCGGCGGCAACCTCGAGGGCAAGGAGCAGCGCTTCGGCATCGCTCAACAGCGCGCTGTGGGCCGCCATCACGACGGTGGCCTCGAATGGCTCCGTCAACCCGGCTCACGACTCCTACACCGGCCATCGGCGGCACCGTGCCGCTGGTGAACATGATGACCGGGGAGGTCATCTTCGGCGGCGTCGGCTCCGGCCTCTACGGAATGCTGCTCTTTGTCCTGCTGGCGGTGTTCATCGCAGGCCTGATGGTCGGGCGAACGCCGGAGTACCTCGGCAAGAAGATCGAAGCGCGCGAGGTGAAGCTCGTGCTGGTCGGGACGCTGTATCCCGCGCTGGCCGTGCTGGTCTGCACCGCGCTGGCGATCGCCACGAAGTGGGGCGCGCCCTCGATCTACAATCCGGGACCGCAGGGCTTCTCCGAGACGCTCTACGCGTACACCTCGCAGGGCAACAACAACGGCTCAGCCTTCGCGGGCTACACGGGCTACGTTCAGCCCAACGCGCCCGGCAACGTAGGCGCCTTCGGCATCACCTTCGCCGACCTGCTCGGCGGCGTGGCGATGCTCTTCGGCTCGCTTCGTGCCGCTGCTCGCCGCGCTCGCCGTCGCCGGCTCGCTGGCCACCAAGCGCGTGGCCCCGCCGGCCCCGGCACGTTCCGTACCGATACGCCGACCTTCGTCTTCCTCCTGATCTTCGTGATCGTGATCGTGGCGGCGCTCACCTTCTTCCCTGCGCTGCTGCTCGGGTCCGGTCGTCCAGGCCTTCAGCGACCAGCTCTTCTGACATGCGACGCGACCTCACCACATCCATCACCGCCATCATCGTCTTCACCGTCCTGCTCGGCGTCGCCTACCCGCTGCTGACCACGGGCATCGCCCAGGTGGCGTGGCCCAACAAGGCGCGACGGCAGCCAGGTCGAGCGCGACGGCGAGGTGGTCGGCTCGCGCCTGATCTGCGCAGGACTTCAGGCGCCCGATCGTCGAGAACGGCAAACCTGTGGAGGACGAGGAGGGCAACCCGCTGCTCGAGGCCGACCCCACCTACTTCCAGTCCCGGCCCTCGGTGACGGGCTACAACCCCGCCGGCACCTTCTTCAACAACCTCGGGCCGAACAACAAGGCGCTCGCTGACCTCTTCGAGGAGAACCTGGTCGCCTACCTCGAGCTCGAGCGTCCCTTCAACCCCGGCCTGAAACGCGCCGACGTGCCCGTCGACGCGGTCACGACCGTCGGCGTCCGGAGTCGATCCCCACATCTCGGAGGCCAACGCACGCATTCAGGCGCGCCGCGTCGCCGAGGAGCGCGGGCTCGGCGTCGAACGGGTGCTCGAGCTCGTGGAGGACAACACCGACGGCCGCGGGCTCGGCGTCTTCGGCGAGCCCGGCGTCAACGTGCTCGGGCTCAACCTCGCGCTCGACGCCGGCGAGGGCCGATGAAGCGCCAGGAGAGCCTCTTCGGCGGCGCCGCGCTGCGCCGGGCCCTCATCTCGAGCTTCGTCAAGCTCGACCCGCGCGTGCAGTGGCGCAACCCGGTCATGTTCGTGGTCGAGATCGGCGCCGCCATCACAACCGCTGGCTGGCTCATCCAGGCCTTCGGCGGGGAGCCGCTGGGCGGCGGCGACGAGCCAGCCTGGTTCACCTTCACGGTCGCCCTCTGGCTCTGGCTCACCGTGATCTTCGCCAACCTGGCTGAGGCGCTCGCGGAGGGTCGCGGCAAGGCTCAGGCCGACGCTCTGCGAGCCATGCGCACCGAGACGGTGGCGCGCCTGCGCGACGGCGGCGAGAAGCCGGCCTCCGAGCTGACTCGCGGTGACGTGGTGGTGGTCGAGGCGGGCGAGTTCATCCCCGGCGACGGCACGGTCATCGACGGGATCGCCTCCGTCGACGAGTCCGCGGTGACCGGCGAGTCCGCGCCCGTAATCCGCGAGTCCGGCGGCGACCGCAGCGCGGTCACCGGCGGCACCAAGGTGCTGTCGGATCGCATCGTCGTCGAGATCACTCAGCTGCCGGGCGAGAGCTTCCTCGACCGCATGATCGCGCTCGTGGAAGGCGCCTCCCGGCGCAAGACGCCCAACGAGATCGCGCTGGGGATCCTGCTCGCGGGCCTCACCCTGATCTTCCTGGTGGTGGTGGTGACGCTGCGCCCGTTCGCCGAGTTCGGCGGGACCAACATCTCGATCGCCACGCTGATCGCGCTTCTGGTGGCACTCATCCCCACCACGATCGGCGCCCTGCTCTCGGCGATCGGCATCGCGGGCATGGACCGACTCGTGCGCCGCAACGTGCTCGCTCTGTCGGGCCGCTCCGTGGAGGCCTCCGGCGACGTCGACGTGCTGCTGCTCGACAAGACCGGAACGATCACGCTCGGCAACCGCGAGGCCACCGAGTTCCTGCCGATGCCCGGCGTGGATGAGGCGGAGCTGGCCGAGGCGGCGCAGATCGCCTCGCTCGCCGACGAGACCCCCGAGGGCCGCTCGATCGTGGTGCTCGCCAAGCAGTACGGCATCCGCGAGCACCACTTCGACCCTTCGGCGAGCTTCGTTCCCTTCTCGGCCGAGACGCGCATGAGCGGCGTCGACCTCGACGGCTACCGGCTGCGCAAGGGCGCCGGGGACGCGATCATCAACTTCGTCACCGACGAGGGCGGGCAGGCACCGCCAGAGCTCAAGGCGGTCGTGGACCGGGTGGCCGGCGAGGGCGGCACGCCGCTGGCCGTCTCGCGCGACTCGCAGGTGCTCGGGGTGGTCTACCTCAAGGACGTCGTCAAGGAGGGCATGAGCCACCGCTTCGACCAGCTGCGCGCGATGGGCATCCGCACGGTGATGGTGACCGGCGACAACCCGCTGACCGCCGCGAAGATCGCCGGCGAGTCCGGGGTGGACGACTTCCTCGCCGAGGCCACCCCTGAGCGCAAGCTCGAGCTGATCCGCGAGGAGCAGCGCGAGGGCCGGCTGGTGGCCATGACCGGGGACGGCACAAACGACGCTCCGGCGCTCGCTCAGGCCGACGTGGGCGTGGCCATGAACACCGGGACCCAGGCCGCGCGCGAGGCGGGCAACATGGTCGATCTCGACTCGAACCCGACGAAGCTGATCGAGATCGTCGAGATCGGCAAGCAGCTGCTGATCACCCGCGGAGCGCTCACCACGTTCTCGGTGGCCAATGACGTCGCGAAGTACTTCGCGATCCTTCCCGCGATCTTCGCGACCGCCTATGTGGCGGCGGGGGAGACCACAGGGCCGCTCGATCGGCTCAACATCATGGACCTGGGCACGCCGCAGTCGGCCATCATCTCCGCGATCGTCTTCAACGCGCTGATCATCCCGCTGCTCGTGCCGCTGGCCCTGCGCGGTGTGCGCTACCGCCCCGTCGGAGCCACCGCCCTGCTCCGGCGCAATCTGCTGATCTACGGCCTTGGCGGCATCATCGCGCCCTTCATCGGCATCAAGCTGATCGACCTCTTGATCCACAATGTCCTCGGCGCTTAGCGCGAGGGCATCGAGTGCGAGGTCACTACAAGATCTTCCTGGGCATGGCCGCGGGAGTCGGCAAGACCTACCGCATGCTGCAGGAGGGCCAGGCAGAGCAGGCCCGCGGCCGTGATGTCGTAATCGGCTACCTCGAGCCGCACGCGCGACCCGAGACAGAGGCTCAGGCCGAGGGACTCGAGCGCCTCCCGCGCCGCAAGGTCGAGTACCGAGGTGCCGCCGTGGACGAGATGGACCTGCCGGCGATCTTTCGCCGCGCCCCCCAGCTCTGCCTGATCGACGAGCTCGCCCACACGAACGCGCCCGGCCTGGAGCACGGCAAGCGCCACGAGGACATCGAGGACGTGCTCGACGCCGGCATCGACGTGTTCTCGACGGTCAACGTCCAGCACCTGGAGTCGCTCAACGACCGGGTGGCCGAGCTGACCGGCGTGCGCGTGCGCGAGACCTTTCCGGACCGCGTGCTCTCCTCGGCCGACGAGTTGGTGCTCGTGGACCTGACCCCGCAGGCGCTGATCGGCCGCCTGCGCGAGGGCAAGGTGTACCCCGCGGACCGCGTGCCGGCCGCGCTCAACAACTTCTTTCGCATCGAGAACCTCGCCGCGTTGCGCGAGGTGGCGCTGCGCCAGACAGCCGAGGACGTCGAATCCAAGCGAGCCGTTCCCGCCGCCGAGTTGCTGGGCACGCGCGAGGAGCTGCTGGCGGACGACGCCCCGACCGCACTCGCCGAACGCGTGCTGGCGCTCGTCACACCGCGGCCGCGCTCGCAGCGGCTCGTGCGCCGGGCCTGGCGCTCGGCCCAACGACTGGGCGCCGAGCTCGACCTGCTCTACGTCCAGCCGCCCAGGACGCCCCCGCGTGGGGAGGAGCGCGAGCAGCTTGAGGCGATGCGTCGCCTGGCCTCCGTGCTCGGCGCGACCCTGGTCGTGGAGGAGGGCGACGACCTGGTCGACACCGCCGCCCGGGTGGCCACTGAGCGCGGCACGACCTATGTGCTGATCGGCCAGCCGAAGCCGCACTCCGGTCTGCGGCGGCTCGGCGTCTGGCTCCCGGACCGGCTGATGCGCAAGCTACCCGGGGTCGACGTGCGCATCGTGGCCGACCGATCGCGGCGTCTCGACGGGGGATCATGAACCCGTTTCGGCGGGCACGGGCGGCCACGGGCGGCTCCGGCCGGCGCATCCTGTTTCCCTTCCTCGGCTCGAGGATCTCGAAGGCCACGCTCCAGTCAACGCTGCGGCTGGCGCGGGCGCAGGACGCAACCCTCGTGCCGGCCTACCTGGCAATGATCCCCCACCACCTGTCGCTGGAGTCCGCGGTGCCACTGCGGGAGTCCGAAGCCGCGATGCCGCTCCTCGAGCTGATCGACCAGCTCGCGACGAGAGCGGGCGTGGCAGTGGACTCGCGCATAGGGCGCGGGCGTACCCCGCGGCACGCGCTGTCGGCGCTGATGGACACCGAGCGCTACGACACGCTCGTGGTGGCGGCGCAAACGAGCGAGAGCGACGGCTTTGCGGCAGACGACGTGGCGTGGCTGCTGGAGCACGCACCGGGCGAGGTCCTCGTCCTGCGCCCGGGCGCCAACTCGGAGTCGGCCGAGTAGGGGTGTGTCGGAGTTCTGTGCGATTCACGCACAGAAAGTCGCCCGACCCCTGGCGGCGAAGGGGGGTTTGACGCGTTGTCTGCATATCGCCAGCAGAAGTCGACACCCCCCTGGCGGCGAGGGGGGTTTGACGCGTTGTCTGCATGCAGACAGCAGAGGTCAACACACCCTTGGGAGCGACCCTTGTAGCTGCAGTTTTCGAGGCGCTCGGGCGCAAATCGGAGCAAGCAACCCTCCGACGGCCTATTTTTCAAGGAGGCCCCAATGCCACTCACCGAACTCACCGAGCCGCTGCAAGCGCGCCTGCTGAGGAGCACGCTCGATCGCGAGCTCGCCGCCGGCGCCGATCCTCTATCGTCGGCCGTGCTCGCCTGCCGCGCGAGGCAGCTCGTCTCCCGCGGCTTTCGGCGGCGGATGGCGAACGGGCTGCGCCGTACCGTCGAGGCGGCAGAGCAGCCGCGCCACTGGTTGACTACCTCGCGCGTCCCGGTGCAGCGCTCGGCGATCCTCGCCGAGCGCGAGTTGCTGCTCGACCTGGCCCGGGAGCTGGTGGACGAGCCGAGGGTGAGCCCGCGCGGCATGGCTCGCCTGGAGCAGCTCCTGACCGACGGGCGCTCGCCGTTCTACTACCCCTCGCCGGCCGGCGCCCTGCGGGCGGCGCTGCGCCACACCCGCTCGACCCTGTTACTCGGCTGAGTCCGGCAGCAGGTGGCGGACCGGCAGGCCGAGCACGGCCGCCAGCCGGTCGGCCACCAGCGAGCGGTGGCAGGCCTCCGGGTCGCGCTCGACGCAGAGCAGCGCGCTGACCGTGCTCGGCAGGCAGGGTCGCGGCCAGCGCACCCAGGTCCACACGATCGAGCACCTGCTCGAGATAGCCCTCGACGTACTCGGGCGCGAGCTGCCGGCGCGAGCGCTTGCCGACCCCGGCCGCGTCGTCGGCTCGATACTGCAGGCGGCGCAGCTCGGTGGTCGGGGCGAGCTCCTTGTGGTGGCGGTATCCGATCCCGGCCCGCGCGAGCCGCGCCTGAAGCCGCACGCTGTTGGCCCAGGAATACTCACTACCTCGCACGCCGCGCCGCTGGCGGACGTCGAGCACGAGGCCGACTCCCGCGCCCTCCAGCGCGGCGATGAAGGCCTCGCCGCTGAAGCCGTAGACGCCGATGGTGTCGAGCGAGCCAACTGTCACAAAGTAGTCACAAAGTCCCTCGGTCATGTACCTTTCCAGACCCCGGAGAGAGCACCAAGACGCCGCCGGCCCGTCGCTCCCTCGGGACACCCCCTTGACGACGCACGCTCTGAAAGCATCCGAACCCATGCCGCTGCGCGTGATGCGGTACCTCGACCTCGTGCTTCTGGCGCTCGCGTTGCCCATCTTTATCGTCGCGGGGCTGCCGATTCTCGGCTGGGCGGGCGCCGCGGGTGCTTGGCTTCTTCAACGAGGGGTACAGCACCTAATTGAGAAGCGTGCGCGAGCCTCCGACGATCCCCGTACCGTGGCCGGTCTGATGGCCGGGTCGATGCTCTTGCGCGGCTGGATCGTCGCGGGCACGATCTTCGTCGTTGGCCTGAGCGAGCGTGAGGCGGGCCTGGCGGCGGCGATCCTGTCGATCACCCTCTTCACCTTCTACTTCACCGGCCAGATGATCTCCCGGCCGTTCGGCGCGGAGGAGCGTCCGTGACGCGCAAGCAGAAGATCCTGCTGGGGGTCGGCATCTATCTCGGCGTGGCAATCCTGCTCTACGTCATCTTCGGCTCGGACGGCAAGAACGAGGAGTTCAAGCCTCAGGACGAGTTCAAGCTCGAGCCCTGGATCAAGTTCGAGATCGGCCCCATCGACCTCTCCTTCAACAAGGCCGTGCTCTATCTGGTGCTCGCGTGCGTGCTCACCGTCGGCACGATGGTGTGGATCGCCAGGCGGATGCAGGACAAGCCGAATCGCGTGCAGACGATCGTCGAAGGCGCCTACGACCTCACCCACACGCAGATCGCCAACCGCAACATGCCCTCCGAGGCGGCCGCGAAGTGGTTTCCGCTCGTGGCCACGCTCTTCCTCTTCATCTGGTTCTCGAACATGCTCGGCTACATCCCGCTGCCGGTGAACAGCCACGAGACGATCGAGATTGCCGGCATCAACTTCCCGGCGTTTGCGCTCTACGCCGCCACAGCAAACCTGTCGATCCCGCTCGTGCTGACGCTCGCGGTGTTCATCCTCTACCAGGTCGAGGGCATTCGCCGGCACGGAATGATCAAGTACCTGAAGGGCTGGCTCCCGGCCGGCGTGTCCGGCCCCGCGGCCGTCCCGATCTTCTTCATCGAGGTGATCTCGCAGTTCATGCGGATCATCTCCCTGTCGGTCCGGCTTTTCGCGAACATCCTGGCCGGCCACCTGCTGATCCTGTTCATGGGCGGCGGCCTGGCGGTGCTGCTCGGCCTGTCGGCTCTCGGCTGGATCACCCTTCCTGTGGCCATCGCGTTCTTCATGCTGGAGGTGGGGTTGATCGCCACGCTGCAGGCATTCATCTTTGCCACGCTCACGTCCATCTACTTCGGCGAGGCAAGCGCCGGAGGGCACTAGCCCAGGAGGGCCAATGGATTTTTTCCTTCCCATCGCACAAGACGCCGTCAAGGTGGCAGAAGAGACCGGTAGTAAGGGTCTGAAAGCGATCGCGCTCGGAGTCGGCGCCGGCCTGGGCACTATCGGCCCGGGCATCGGAGTCGGCTACATCTTCGGCAAGGTGATCGAGTCGGTCACCCGCCAGCCCGAGATGCGTGAGGAGATCACGAGCATTCAGTGGCTCGGCTTCGCTTTGACCGAGGCGATCGTCTTCTACGCGTTCATCTTCGGCCTGATCGCCTTCTTCCTCTAGTGGGCGGGGTGGGCGACATCCTCGTCTTCGCGCAAGCCGCCGCCGAGGAGGAGAGCGGCGGTAGCTTCCTCGTCAGCCCGAACGTCGGTCTGATGATCTGGACGCTGCTCGCCTTCGGCATCACGCTGTACCTCCTCAACAAGCTCGCCTTCCCGCGTATCGCGGAGGCGCTCGACCGGCGCCGTCAGGCGATCGAGGACTCGATCGAGTCCGCCGCTCGCTCCAGGCGCGAGGCCGACGAGCTGCTCGAGGAATACCGCGCCCGCCTGCGCGAGGCGCGCGAGCAGGCAGAGGACATCACCGCCCGGGCGCGTAAGGCGGCCGACTCGCTCGCCGATGAGACGAAGGCCGACGCCGTCAGGCAGCGCGAGGAGCTGATGGCCGCGACGCGGCGCGACATCGAGGCCGAGACGCGGCGCGCGCTCGACGAGATCCGCAAGGAGGTCGCCAACCTCACGGTGATCGCCACCGAGAAGGTCACGCGCAAGTCGCTTACCCCCGACGACCACCGCGACCTGATCGAGGAAGCGCTGAGCGAGGTCGACTTCTCGGCGCTCAGCGGTGAGAGCAAGCGCGGCAACGGCGCCAAGGAGGAGGGCTAGCAGCGTGGAGGAGATCGCCGAGGTCTACTCGCGGGCGCTCTTCGAGGCGGCCAAGGACAGCGACGCCCTCGACCGCGTGCACGACGAGCTGGGCGAGTTCGCCGACGCGCTCGACGCCGACCGCAACCTCCAGGTCTTCCTCTTCTCGCCCTACTTCTCGAGCGCCGAGAAGCGCGACGGCATCCGCAAGATCGTGTCGGATGCCGACGAGCGCGTCGTCAACTTCCTCGAGCTGCTCGCCGAGCGCCACCGCATGCCGGCGCTGTTTCGCATCCGGCGCTCATTCGACTCGATGTGGGCCGAGGAGAACAAGCTGCTGCCGGTCACCGTCACGAGCGCCGTCGAGCTCGACGACGGCCTCGTGAAGGACATCGGCAAGCGCATCGAGGAGCAGACCGGCCGCCAGGTCGAGCTGTCCTCCAGCGTCGATCCCGACGTGCTCGGGGGCCTGCGGCTGCAGGTGGGGAACATGGTGCTCGACGCGACCGTGCGCAACCGGCTCGAACAACTTCGAAAGCAAGTCGCCAAAGCGGCATAAGGAGACGTCCCCAAAGTGCAGATCAAGCCCGACGAGATCACCAGCATCCTCAAGGACCGCATCGAGGGGCTCGAGGACGGCGGCGCCGATCTCTCCGAGGTCGGCACGGTGCTCTCGGTCGCCGACGGCATCTCGCGCGTGCACGGCCTGGACAACTGCATGTCGATGGAGCTGCTCGAGCTCCCTCACGACGTGACCGGCCTCGCCCTCAACCTCGAGTCCGACAACGTCGGGGCCGTGCTGTTCGGCGAATGGGACAAGATCGACGAGGGCGACCAGGTCAAGCGCACCGGCCGCCTGCTCGAGGTACCGGTGGGCGAGGCGCTGCTCGGGCGCATCGTGTCGCCGCTCGGCGAGCCGCTCGACGGCAAGGGCGACGTGAACACCGAGCACACCCGTCCGGCCGAGTTCAAGGCGCCCGGCGTGGTCGCACGCCAGCCGGTGAAGGAACCGATGATGACCGGCATCAAGCCGATCGACGCCATGACGAACGTCGGGCGCGGCCAGCGCGAGCTGATCATCGGCGACCGCCAGACCGGCAAGACGTCGATCTGCATCGACGCGATCATCAACAACAAGGGCAAGGACCTGATCTGCGTCTACGTGGCGATCGGCCAGCGCATGTCGGTCGTCGTGGACGTCGCGCGCCAGCTGGAGGACGCGGGCGCGCTCGACCACACGATCATCGTCGCGGCCCCGGCCGACGAGGCCGCGCCGATCAAGTTCCTGGCGCCCTACGCCGGCGCCGCGATGGCCGAGCACTTCCTTTACAACGGCCAGCACGCGCTCGCCATCTACGACGACCTGACCAAGCACGCCTTCGCCTACCGGCAGATGTCGCTGCTGCTGCGCCGCCCGCCGGGCCGCGAGGCGTACCCGGGCGACGTCTTCTATCTGCACTCGCGCCTGCTCGAGCGCTCGGTGAAGCTCAACGACGACCTCGGCGGCGGCTCGTTCACGGCGCTGCCGATCATCGAGACCCAGGCGGGCGACGTGTCGGCGTACATCCCGACGAACGTCATCTCGATCACCGACGGGCAGATCTTCCTGCAATCCGACCTGTTTCGCTCCGGCGTGCGTCCGGCCATCAACGTCGGCATCTCGGTGTCGCGCGTGGGCGGCTCGGCCCAGACGACGCCCATGCGCAAGGTGGCGGGCAAGCTGCGCCTCGAGCTCTCCCAGTACCGCGAGCTGGAGGCCTTCGCCTCGTTTGGCTCGGACCTCGACGCAGACACCCAGGCCACGCTCAACCGCGGCGCCCGCCTGGTCGAGGCGCTCAACCAGAACGAGCGCACCCCGTGGGCGGTCGAGGACCAGGTGGCCGCGATCTACTCGGGCACCGGCGGCTTCCTCGACCGCATCAAGGTAGAGCGCGTCCGCGAGTTCCACGAGATGATGCTCCAGCGCCTGCACTCAGAGGACTCGGACCTGATGGACCAGATCGCCGAGGGCAACTGGGACGACTCGATCGAGTCGCGGCTCGGCAACTGCATCGCGGAGGCGATCGACGACTTCGGGCCCGACTTCGACGCCGAGGGCAACCCGATCGAGGAGGGCGAGTCCGATCGGATCGTGTCCAAGGAGGAGCGCGAGAAGGAGGGCCGCACCAAGGGAGCCGGCGCCGACGGCGACGGCGCGGACGAGGGCGAGGACGAGGAGTCCGAGACCAAGGCGCAGGACGTCGACGAGGACGAGGAGCCGGGCAAGGAGAAGGACGCGGAGGCGGCCACCGCCTAGATGGCTTCGCTGAAGGACATCCGCAGCCGCATCGGCTCCGTCAAGAACATCCGCAAGATCACGCGGGCGATGGAGATGATCTCCGCCGCGCGACTGCGGCGGGCCGAGCAGCGGATCGAGGCCCTGCGGCCGTACGCCGACGCACTGAGGCGGATGACGTCGCGCGCGTCGCAGGCGGCCGACAACGTCCCCAGCCTGCCGATCCTCCAGGAGAAGGAGAGCGTCAACCACGTCGGCATCCTGCTCGTGACCGGCGACCGTGGCCTGGCCGGCCCGTTCAACTCGCAGATCGTCCGCGCCGGCAACCGCCGCGCCGCCGAGCTCAGCGCCGACGGCAAGACCGTGCTCTGGTATGCGTCCGGTCGCCGCGGCGTGTCCTCGCTGCAGTTCCGCGACCTCGAGATGGGCGGCAGCTGGACCGGGTTCACCGACCGCCCGACGTTCGCGGACGCGCGCGCGATCGCGGACGGCCTCACCGCGGCCTACGTCGACGACAAGGTCGACCGCGTGGAGATCATCTACAACGGCTACGTCTCGGCGATCAACCAGGAGGTGCGCCACGAGACGCTGCTGCCGCTGCAGCAGGCGGACGTGCTCGGCGACGAGGACGACGAGGGCCACGACGCCGGCGACGGCGGCGCGAGCGAGGGCGACCAGCACTCGCGGGCGCTCTGGATCTACGAGCCCGACCCCGAGGAGATCCTCGCCCGGCTCGTGCCCGACTACGTCGAGATCTCGATCTACCGGGCGCTGCTCGAGTCGACGGCGTCGGAGCACGGCGCGCGCATGAGCGCCATGCGCAGCGCCTCCGACAACGCCGGCGACATGATCGACGACTTGACACTCGAGGCAAACCGCCAGCGCCAGGCGGAGATCACGCAGGAGATCATGGAAGTGGTCGCCGGCGCAGAGGGACTTCGATAGGTACAAGAGGAGATTCATGGAAGCCGCAACAGAGCAGACCGAGGAGCAGCAGGGCGACAGCGAGACCGTCGTCGGCCACGTCGAGGAGGTGCAGGGCGTGGTCGTCGAGGTGGCCTTTCCCGCCGAGCACCTGCCCGGGATCTACAACGCGCTGGAGATCGACCTAGACATAAAGCACGCCGAGGGTGACGAGGCGGCCGAGGGCGAGACCTCCACGAAGCTCGTGCTCGAGGTGCAGCAGCACCTGGGCGACGACCGCGTGCGCGCGGTGGCCATGGACGCCACCGACGGCCTCTCGCGCGGCACCGAGGTGCGCGACACCGGCGGCCCGATCACCGTGCCGGTGGGCGAGGGCACGCTCGGGCGCATCTTCAACCTGCTCGGCGACCCGATCGACGGCGCCGGCGACGTCGAGTTCGAGGAGCGCTGGCCGATCCACCGCTCCGCGCCGGCTGTCGAGGACCTCACGCCGACGCGCGAGATCTTCGAGACCGGAATCAAGGTCGTCGACCTGCTCGCTCCCTACGCCAAGGGCGGCAAGGTCGGGCTGTTCGGCGGCGCCGGCGTGGGCAAGACCGTGCTCATCCAGGAGCTGATCCACAACCTGGCCAAGGAGCACGGCGGCCTGTCGGCCTTCTGCGGCGTGGGCGAGCGCTCGCGCGAGGGCAACGACCTCTGGCTCGAGATGACCGAGTCGGGCGTGATCGACAAGACGATGCTCGTGTTCGGCCAGATGAACGAGCCGCCCGGCGCGCGCATGCGCGTGGCGCTGTCGGGCCTGACGATGGCGGAGTACTTCCGCGAGCAGGGCGGCCAGGACGTGCTGCTCTTCATCGACAACATCTTCCGCTTCGTGCAGGCGGGCTCGGAGGTGTCGGCGCTGCTCGGCCGCATGCCCTCGCAGGTGGGCTACCAGCCCACGCTCGAGACCGAGATGGGCCAGCTCCAGGAGCGGATCACGTCGACCCGGCAGGGCTCGGTCACCTCGATCCAGGCGATCTACGTGCCCGCCGACGACCTGACCGACCCGGCGCCCGCGTCGGTGTTCGCCCACCTCAACGCCACGACGACGCTGTCGCGCTCGATCTCCGAGAAGGGGATCTACCCGGCCGTCGACCCGCTCGACTCGACCTCGACGATCCTCAAGGCCGACATCGTCGGCGAGGAGCACTTCGACGTCGCCAACAAGGTGCGCGAGATCCTCCAGCGCTACAAGGAGCTGCAGGACATCATCGCCATCCTCGGAATCGACGAGCTCTCCGACGAGGACCGCGTGACCGTCCAGCGCGCCCGAAAGGTGGAGCGCTTCCTGTCGCAGCCGTTCTTCGTTGCCGAGCAGTTCACCGGCACGCCCGGCGCCTACGTGCCGGTGGAGGACACGGTGCGCTCGTTCAAGGAGATCATCGAGGGCAAGCACGACGACCTGCCCGAGCGCGTGTTCCTGTTCAAGGGGACGATCGAGGAAGTCGTCGAGGCGGCCGGCGGCACGAGCGAGGACGAGGACGAGGACGAGGCCGACTCGAAGGACGACTCGGAGAACGGCGGCGACGACAACGGCGCCGACGAGAAGGACGGCAATGGCGAGGAGTAAGCTTCCCCGTCGAGGTCCTCACGCCCGAGGGCAAGGTGTTCGAGGACGAGGTCGAGATGGTCTCGACTCGCACCGTTACCGGCTCGATCGGCGTGCTGGCAAACCACGCGCCGCTGATGGCGATCCTCGAGCCGACCGAGCTGCGCCTCTACAAGTCCGACTCCGACGTGGTGCGCTTCGCTCAGGGGGAGGGGTACCTGCAGGTGGTGGAGAACTCGGCGCTCGTGTTGGTCGAGGAGGCGATCGCGCCCGACGACATCGACCGCTCGTCGTTTGAGTCGAAGCTCAAGGAGGCGCAGTCGAACGTGGAGAACGCCGAGGAGGGGACCGAAGAGCGCGCTCGCGCGGAGCGCGAGGTCAAGCGCTACGAGGCGTTCCTGGAGGCCGGGCGCGGCTGATCCCGTCGAGGGGGCGGGTGTTGACGACATCGGCCTTGGTCGTCCAGCCGCGGCGCGCGGTGGCGACCGAGAAGCGCCATGTTCGCGAGCCCGCGCACCGAGTGGGCGTCGGTTGAGCAGACGATCTGCACGCCGGCGCGCAGCGCGTCGCGGACGTGCTCGCCGCTGAGGTCGAGGCGGGCGGGGAGCCCGTTGACCTCGAGCGCGACGTCGTGCTCGAGCGCGACCTCGAATACGCGCTCGAGGTCGAGCGCGTTCTCGGGGCGGCGGTTGATGTAGCGGCCCTTGGGGTGGCTGAGGCAGCGCACCGATGGGTGGCGCAGCGCCTCCTCGACCCGCTTGGTCAGCTCCGGCGCCGGCATCCGCTGGCCGCCGTGGACGCTCGCCTGCACCCAGTCGAGCTCCGCGAGCACGTCGTCGGGGAGGTCGAGGCGCCCGTCGGGGAGGATGTCGCACTCGATTCCGCGCAGCACGCGAAACGGGGCGAGCAGCCTCGTTGGCGGCGGCGATCTCCTCGCCCTGGCGGCGGACGTCGTCGGGAGTCAGACCGCGCACCGCGCCGACGGCGGGCGTGTGGTCGCAGATCGCGAGGTAGTCGTAGCCGCGGTCGCGGGCCGCGCGGCCCATCTCCTCGACGCTCGCCCGGCCGTCCGACCAGGTCGTGTGGCAGTGCAGGTCGCCGCGAATGTCGCTCGAGCTCGACGAGCGGCGGCGGCGCGCCGCGAATGGGCTCCTCGCGCAGCTCCGGCGGGCACCACGGGACGCCGAGCGAGCGGTAGACAGCGTCCTCGTCGGGCCGCGTCCGGCAGCGGCTCGAGTGCTTCGACGTACGCGGGCGAGCCGGTCGCGCGCACGAGCGCGGTCCCGAACCGCCGCGGGTCCGCGACGACCAGCTCGACCGGCACGCCCTCGACGGTGACGCCCACGGCGTGCCGTTCGCCCTGCTCGACGACGGCGACGATCTGGGGCAGCGAGCCAAAGCGCGCCAGCACGGCGGCCGGATCCGGCGCGGCGCAGACCACCGCGAGACGTTCGCAGGAGTCGCGCCACCTGCGCACGTCGCCGGCCGCCTCGCCGTCGAGGGCGGCCGCGACGCCCGCGACCAGCTCCCGGGCGCGGTTTAGCAGCAGCCCCTGGCGCGGCTGCGGGCTCGGACTCGCGGCTGAGCGCCTCGAGCAGCCGCGCCTCGGTCTTCGGCCCGATACCCGGCACGGTCCGCAGCCGGCCCGCGGCCGCAGCCTCGCGGAGCTCGTCGGCGGTGCGCACGCCGAGCGCCCGCGCGAGCTCGACCGAGCGCTTCGCCCCCAGGCCGAGATAGCGGCCGAGCCCGACGAGGTCCGGCGCGAGCTCGCGCTCGAGCTCCGCCAGCTCGGCGATGTCGCCCGTCTCGACGAGCTCCCGCAGCCGGGCCTCGATCCCCGGCCCGATCCCGCGCAGCTCACGCGCCCGCCCGGACCGCACCAGCTCCGCGACGGGCACCGCCGCGCCGCGGATCGTCTCGGCGGCGCGGCGATACGCGCGCACCGTGTACGGGTTGCCGTCGGCGAGCTCGAGCAAGGCCCCGAACGCGTCCAGGCGGTCGGCGATCTGGCGATTCTCCATCGTTCCGCCCGCCTTCGACTGCTCCGGCCCTCTCACCGGCGTGAGCGCGAGCGCACCGACTCCATCGCCTTCTCCCGGCTCGCAAAGATCTCCAGCCGCACCACCTTGCTGTCGCGCAGCTCGAAGACGTGCGCCCCCTGCTGCTGGATCTCCACGCCGCTGCCCCTGCCCCGGCCGTAGTAGGTCGCGAGCACCACCACGTGATTGCCGATCTCCAGATAGTCCTCGGCCTCGGCGCGCCAATGCTCCCACTCGCTGAGCCAGGCGCGCAGTCGCGGATTGGGGTCCGCGTGGTCCTCATAGACCCCGGCGAGGCCGGGAAACTCCTCGGACCAGCCCCACTGCATGTGCGGGTGGTAGACCTCGAAGCGGGGCTGCCAGTTGCCCCGGCCCCATTCCTCGTAGATGGGCCGGACGAGATCGGCGTTGCCGGTCGCCATACCCCTCAGGGGACCGTTCCGGCGACCGCCCAGGCGCGCGCGCTCAGCTCGAACGGCCCGTCGCCGACCCCGAGCCGGCGGCGGTAGGCGTCGTGCAGGGCGGCCTGGCCGTCTGAGTCGAGCGACTTGCAGAACGCGCCCGACGGGGCGACGCCTGACGGGAGCGGTGACCACAGGTCCTCGAAATCCGCATAGCTCGCCTGCACCACGAGCGAGCCGAAGCGCACGTCGCG
This sequence comes from uncultured Thermoleophilaceae bacterium, assembly GCA_963762265.1. GTDB lineage: Bacteria > Actinomycetota > Thermoleophilia > Solirubrobacterales > Thermoleophilaceae > JACVRW01. The sequence continues at coordinate 383,578 of CAVXKC010000003.1, forward strand.
AAGGCCGGCCGTCGACCACAGCTCCGCCAGCTCGCCGTCCCCGCACCAGGCCATCACGATGCCCTCGTCGGCGGCGGCGCCGCGGTCGGGATCGACCTCCCGGGCGGCATCCCAGAACGCCCGCAGCAGCGTCATCTCGCCCGCGTAGTCCCAGACGCAGGAGGCCACGACGCCGCCCGGCCGAGTGACGCGCGCCATCTCGCGCACGCCCGCCGCGGCGTCGCGCATGAAGTTCACGACCAGCTGCGACAGCGACGCGTCGAACGCGCCATCGCCGAAGGGAAGCGACTCGGCGGCCGCCACGGCCACCTCCACGCCCGGCAGCCGCGTCACGGCACGCCTCCGCGAACGGCTCGGACGGGTCCACCCCGGAGACGTTTGCCGGTCCGAGGCGCTCCACGAGCGCGGCGGTGAGCGCACCCGGCCCGCAGCCGACGTCGAGCGCTCGCGTCCCCGGCTCGATTCCGGCGAAATCGATCAACGCTGACGCCAGTTGCGAGCCGTAGCGGCCGACGTGACGTTCGTAGGCGTCGGCGGAAGCGCGGAACGTTTCGGCGCCTGGCATCGCGGCCGGAGCCTACCCGTCGGGATCCGCCTCCGCGGCTGTAGCCTGAGCTGTCCATGCGCAGCGTGATCTACTCGATGACTCTGTCGCTGGACGGCTTCATCGCCGACCCGCACGGCGAGATCGACTGGTCGGCGCCGGACGAGGAGCTGCATCGGTTCCACAACGAGCGGGTGCGGGAGCTCGGCGCGCAATTCTGCGGGCGGCGCCTGTACGAGGTGATGTTGTACTGGGAGACGGCTGAGGAGAACGCGTCGGCGGCTGAGTACGAGCTCGAGTTCGCGCGCATCTGGAAGCGGCTGCCGAAGATCGTGTTCTCGACGACGCTCGAGAAGGTCGAGGGCAATGCCAGGCTGGCCGGCGACAGCGTCGCCGAAGAGGTCGCCAAGCTGAAGGAACAGCCGGGCAAGGACCTGGCCGTCGGCGGCGCCGGCCTCGCCTCCACCTTCATCGAGCTGGGTCTCGTCGACGAGTACCAGATCTTCGTCAGCCCGGTCGTGCTCGGTGGGGGCACGCCGTTCTTCCCACCGCTGGAGAGCGGATCGAGCTGGAGCTGGTCGAGACGCGGACGTTTGCCTCGCGCGTGGTCTACATGCGCTATTTGTGTCAATAGTCACACACTCGGGATGGGTTACGCGGGATGCTGCTGGGCGATGCCCGCCGACCTCAGCGCAACTCCGGTTCGACTGATCGGCGACGACCTCGAGGTGCCCTGCCTCGACGGCACCCCACGGCGCTACGTGAATCTCGACAACGCCGCCAGCACCGCAGCCATGCCCGAGGTGTGGAAGGCCGTCGAGGCCTTCGTTCCCTGGTACAGCAGCGTGCACCGCGGCAGCGGGGCGAAGTCGCAGGTCTCCACAGCGGCCTTCGAGGACGCCCGCGACAGCGTCGCTCGCTTCGTCGGCGCCGGGGACGACCAGGCCGTCATCTTCGTCCGCAACACCACCGAGGCGACCAACGTGCTCGCCGCGGCGCTGCCCGCCGGCGCGCGCGTGCTCAGCAGCCCGGCCGAGCATCACGCCAACATGCTCCCGTGGCGGCGCCACGACATCCGCTCGCTGCCGTTCACGGCATCGGCGGATGAGCTCTGCGACGCCTGCGAGCGCGATCTGCGAGCGGCGTGGCCGCGGATCGATCTGCTCGCCGTCACCGCGGCGTCGAACGTGACCGGGGAGGTGTGGCCGCTCGAGGCCCTGGCCGAGATCGCTCATCGCCACGGCGCCGCCTTCTTCGTCGACGCGGCGCAGCTTGCCCCGCATCGTCCCCTCGACATGGCCGCGACGGGGATCGACTTCCTCGCGCTCTCGGGTCACAAGCTCTACGCGCCCTTCGGAGCCGGCGTGCTCGTGGGCGACCGCGACCGCCTGCGCATGGGTCAGCCGCTGTTGCACGGAGGCGGCGCGATCGAGCTCGTCACGCTCGAGGACCTGATCTGGGCCGACGTTCCCGAGCGCTACGAGGCCGGATCGCCGAACGTCGTGGGAGCCGTGGCGCTCGGCGCGGCCTGCGACGCCCTGCTCGAGATCGGAATGCAGAACGTGGCCGACCACGAGCGGACCCTCTCCGAGCGGCTCTGGACGGGGCTCGCTCGGGTGGAAGGGCTTGGCGCGCTCAGGATGTGGTCCGATGATTCCGTGGACCGAATCGGCGTTGCCGCCTTCAACCTCGAGGGCTATCGCCACCCGCTGCTGGCGGCGATCCTGAGCGCCGAATACGCGATCGGGGTTCGGCACGGTTGCTTCTGCGCCCATCCTCTGATCACCCGGCTGCTGGGCACGACGCCCGCGGAGGTCCGGCGACTGGCCGCCGAGCTGCGCGCGGGGCGGCGCCCCGCTCTGCCGGGCGCCGTGCGGGCGAGCCTGGGGCTGGGCACCACGACCGAGGACATCGATCGGCTGCTGACCGCCCTGGACGAGATCTCGTTGCGCGGATCTCGCTCGCGCTATCTCCACGTTGCCGAGTTCGACGAGTACCGGCCGCGCGCGGCGGCTTGACCGGCGCACTTGACACGTAACCATCTGGTTACGTATTATCGCCGGCATGGACGCAGTGTTCAGGGCCCTCGCGGACCCGACGCGCCGGAGCCTGCTCGACGAGCTGTTCACCGAGGACGGTCAGACGCTGACCGCGCTCGAGAGCCGGCTGCCGATGACGCGCATCGGTGTCATGAAGCACCTCCGGGTGCTCGAGGAGGCACGGCTTGTCACAACCAAGCGGCGCGGCCGCGAGAAGCTGCATTTCCTGAACCCCGTCCCGATCCGGCTGGTCCATGACCGCTGGGTCAGCAAGTACACGGAGCCCTGGGTGGCGACGCTGACAGGGCTCAAAAAGACACTCGAGGAGAAGACGATGGAGAAGGTCTTTGAGATCTACATCAAGACGACCCCTGAGCGCCTCTGGGAGGCGATCACCGACCCGGACCTGAGGCAGCGCTACAGCTTCGGCCTGCGAGTCGAGTCCGACTGGACCTCGGGCTCGCCCTACTCCGGCTATCCCTCAGGGGCGCCGGACAGCACACTGGTCGAGGGCGAGAACCTGGAGGTCGACCCGCCACGCCGGCTGGTCCAGAGCTTCACGGCGCTCTGGAGCGAGGACGTGAAGAGCGAGGGGACCTCGCGAGTGACCTGGGAGATCGAGCCCGTCGAGGATTCCTGTCGGCTGGTGGTAACCCACGACGAGCTGCGCGACGGGGCCCACGACGAGATCTACGGCGGCTGGCCGATGATCCTGTCCGGCCTGAAGACGCTCCTCGAGACCGGCGAGCAGCTCACGACGCCCGGCTCGCTGCGCTACGCGGGCAGCGGAGCGGGTTAGGGCCTAGCTCCGACAGCCGGGTGCCTTAGTTTGTTGTTGCATAGCACCCAAAACCTCAGGCACCCGAACGCGGGAGCGGGGGGTGTGACGACTTTCTGTGCGAAAAAGGCACAGAAAGTCGTCGAACCCCCGGCGATCGGGGCCGACCCCTTTATGGCTGCAGTTGTTGACGTGCCGCCGCTACGGCGGCACTAACCGAGCCCGCCAGCGCGGGCGATCGCATCGCAAGCGCCATCGCCATCAGAGCGCGCACGGCGAGCCGCCGTTGGTGCGCAGTCCGCGGCTCCGACGGATGGCCGGACACCGTGTAGCCGGCGTTCGAGTCGTTCCACACGATGGCCAGGTGCCCGGAGTGCACGGTCGTCAGCGGATACGAGCGCTGGCGCAGCAGCAGTGCCGGGCTTGTGCCAACCCGAAGCCGGGCGAGCACACGCGGCCGCGCGGGGGCGAACCCGTCCGGCCGCCCCGACTCGCCGGGACGCAGCGGTCGCAGCCCCACGAGGCGCAGACCGTCGGTGATGAAGCCCTTGGCGGGCCAGCGCCCGCCATCGGCTGTGAGGTCGAAGGGCCGGCAGCGTCCGCCAAACAGCAGATGGAAGATCGGTTGCCTGTCGGGCGCCCCGCGGTCGGGGCCGGGCTCGACGTCGATCAGGTACTGACACGGGCGGTCGTCGAGCGCCCGGCTTCGTCCCCACTGCCCGTTGGGGACCGGTACCGCGCCAGGGCAGCGCGGAGGCATCTGCGCCGAGGCCGTCGCCGTGCGACACGCGGCCAGCAGCCCGGGCGGGGAATCGACAACCAGGCCGGTACCGCCGCGCGCGCCGCCGTCGGCGTCATTCTTGGCGAGCACGGCAACGAGCGCCACTCCCGCGACAACGATCAGGCCGGCCCATGCCAATCGCATCTCCGATACCTACGCGATGGCGCTCCCACGAGGTCCCGCAGGCGACGCTTGCTCCAACGTCCTGGGTTTTGTAGCCAGGGGGCCTCAAACTCAGCGCGGTGCCGAATTTCGGCGCCGTGCGCTCGCTAGGCAGACACTGCGACGCCAAGCGAGTCCGCGCCCAAGACCTTCGGCGCGCCGTCCTCGTAGAAGACGTCGAGCTCCGTGATCGTGAAGCCCGCTGCTGTCACCAGGTCAGCGATCGGCCGAGTCAGATGGCAGCCGCCAAACAGCCGCTTCTCCACAGGGTCGAGGCGACGTTGCCAGCGCTGCACCTCCTCGTCGGGTGCCAGCCCGTGCTCGATGAAGTGCAGCGCCCCTCCGGGCTTCAGCACGCGCCGCACCTCGCCCAGGGCGGTGGCGATGTCCGGGATCGTGCACATCGTCCAGGTGGACAGCGCGGAGTCGAGGCTGTTGTCTTCGAAGGGCAGCGATTGGCCGTCCAACCCGGACCGCTCGACTGGGACCCTTGCCGCGCTGAGGCGCTTGCCGGCGAGCTTCCAGCCGACGTCGGAGGGCTCGACCGCGGCAACCCGCGTGACGGCCGCGGGGTAGAAGGGCACGTTGAGCCCCGAGCCGAAGCCGATCTCCACTACCTCCCCCTCGAGCCCGTCGCAAACGCGGCGCCGCAGCGGGTCGACCGTCTTCAGCCCGCACAGGACATTGATGATGTGCGGAAGGACTCGCTCGCCATAACACCCCATCGCCGGCCGTACATTATTCGGCTCGGGTGGACCGCCATAATCGGCGCGCAGTCATGAGCGAGACGTACGTACACGGGTACCACGCGAGGGAGGGCGAGCGCCTGCAGGATCAGGCCGGCACGCTGGTCGACCTGCTCCACTCCGACACGGCGTACCCCGGCGGGAGCCTGGTCCTCGAGGCCGGGTGCGGCGTCGGCGCCCAGACCGTCACCCTCGCTCAGCGGAGCCCCGATGCTCGCTTCATATCGATCGACGTCTCCACCGACTCGATTGACCAAGCCAGGCGCAGGACCGAGTCAGCCGGGCTCACCAACGTCGAGTTCCAGCACGCGGATATCTTCGCTCCGCCGTTCGGCTCCGAGTCCTTCGACCACGTCTTCGTGTGCTTCGTCCTCGAGCATCTTTCGCGGCCGGTCGAGGCGCTCGCGATTCTCGATGGGCTGCTCAAGCCAGGCGGCACTATCACCGTCATCGAAGGCGATCACGGATCGGCCTACTTCCATCCCGATAGCGCCGCGGCGCACGCGGCGATCGGCTGCCAGGTCGAGCTGCAACGGCGCGCCGGCGGCAACTCGCTGATCGGCCGGGAGCTCTACCCGCTGATGGCTGAAGCGGGTCTCAACGCCGTCAGCGTCTCGGCCCGGATGGTCTACGTGGATTCGAGCCGGCCGGAGCTGGTCGACGGTTTCACCCGCAAGACATTCACGGCGATGATCGAGGGAGTTCGGGAGCCGGCGATCGCGGCGGGCCTCATCGAGCCGGCGCGCTTCGACGAGGGCGTCCGAGACCTCCACAGGACGACCGAGGCGGACGGCGTGTTTTGCTACACGTTCTTCAAGGGCGTGGCGGCAAAGGGGCGACGCGCCTAGGCCAGCTTCCAGGAGGTCGCGAGCGCATGAATGCCGAGGACGCCATGAACGGCCTGTACCGGCGTCTGATCGAAGGGTGGAACGCAGGCGATGCCGGCGCGATGGCCGGGGCGCTCGCCTCCGACGGCCTCGTCATCGGCTTCGACGGAAGCCAGATGTTCGGATCCGGCGAGGTCGAGACCGAGCTCGGTCGCATCTTCGCCGACCACCAGACCGCCACCTACGTCACCAAGGTCCGATCGGTCACGCCGCTGGGCTCGGACGCGGCGCTTCTGCACGCGGTCGCCGGCATGGTGTCACCCGAGGACTCGCAGATCATGCCCGACCGCAACTCCATCCAGACCGTGGTGGGCCGTCGCGGTGACGATGGGTGGCACGTCGAGCTCTTCCAGACGACGCCCGCGCTGTTCGACGGGCGCCCCGAGCTCGGCGAGGAGCTCACCCAGGAGCTGGCCGGGCTCCTGCCCGGGTAGCCGCTTGCGGAGGCGGCTACAGGTCCCAGCCGAAGTAGACCTCGACGAGCGTCAACTGGTCGCCGGTGAACGTGAGGATCTCCGTGTTGCGAAAGCGTGAGCCGTCGTTGCGCTCGGCCTCATACGTCACGAGAACCTCGTCGCCGAGCTCGTGGAGGCGCTTGAACTCGAACGCCGCAAGCGTTTCGTTGGCGGGCCAGCAGCGCTCGAAGTAGGTCGCGCGGTCGATTCCGTCGTCCTGGGGGCTCCAGAAGGCGAAGTCGTCGGCAATCAGGTCCTCGAGCGCCTGACGATCGCCGGTCTCGTAGGCCTCGTAGCAGGCACGCGCCAGGCGGGTGCGGTCGGGCGAGGGCATCGGCTCTACCGAGTCGGTCACCGCGGAACGATGCGCCGTTCCCCTGCTTCGATCCGGTAGTCGTTGATGCTCGCGTCCCGGCGGCGCATCAGCCCGTGCTCGTCGAACTCCCAATGCTCGTTTCCGTGGCTTCGCCACCATTGCCCCTCGGCGTCGTGAGACTCGTACTCGAAGCGCACCGAGATGCGGTTGTCGGTGAAGCACCACAGCTCCTTGCGCAGGCGGTACTCGAGCTCGCGCGCCCACTTGCGCTCCAGAAAGGCGACGATGGCCTCGCGGCCCTGGAAGAACTCGTCGCGGTTGCGCCACTGCGAGTCCTCGGTATAGGCGGCCGCGACACGCTCGGGGTCGCGGGTGTTCCAGCCGTCCTCGGCCGCCTGCACCTTCTGGCGTGCCGTTTCGGCGGTGAACGGTGGCACCGGCGGTCTGTCTGGCATGGCTCGAAACGATAGCCCGGCCGAGCCCTACGCAGCCGCGGCGCACAGCCGAGACTCGGCTGCGCGGACGATCCGCCCGGTCGCGCCGTCGAGTGCCCCGGCCGACAGCAGCGTGCCGGCGGCATTGGCCACGAAGCGTCCGGTGATGCCGCCGCCGCGGCGCACGCTCACGGATGCGGTCAGCTCAGCTCCGTCGTCGGCGGGTGCCAGGTCGTAACGGACCTCGAGCCCGATGGGACCCTCGGCGGAGAGCTCGAGCCGTTCCTCGTCGGCGGCGTGAACCTCGACGTCGAAGCTCACGGAGACCCCGGCCAGGCGGCCGGTCACCCTCGTGCGAGTACCGGCGGCCAGGCGCCGGCCGCCGACGTCCTCGGCGTCGAAGTCGACGGGCGACCAGCGCCGGATCTGCTCTGGATGCGTCAGCACCTCGAGCAGCTGCTCCGGCGTTGCGTTCGCCTGTGCCTTGGCGGTCCAGAGGCCCATGGGCACGAGAGTTGCATCGGCGCCGCGGGGGTTGTGAGCGATTCAGCACATTACGGGCGCTTTCGCGCCGCCAGCCAGCGGCGACAGTCGCCCAAACCCGCGGCTCGGCAATCGCGCCGCAGCCCCCGCGCGGTCACACCTCGCGTCGAACTCGGCCTGCTCGTGCGGCTCTACCTGCAAACCCCCGCGCTCGTCTTGGCGCAGCCCTGGTGCAGCCGAGCGCTCGCGCGGTACGCGCGGAGAGCCGGCCGCGCCCTGAAGCGCGAGCCGTCGAAGCTGAGCAGGCCGCCGTATTCGAAGAAGTCGCCCGGGGAGTAGCTCGAGGACCACGTGTACCAGTAGGCGCGTTCCAGCCGGAGGTTCTTGCGCTGGTCGGCCAGCAGGCCATATGTCTCGCGAACGCGACGTGACATGCCGCGATCCGTGGTCTCCCAGGCCTTCTGCCAGTAGGCGCGGCGCTGTCCCTCGTTGCGGCCCTTCGAGGCCGGGAAGGTGACCTCGGTCAGGTAGATCGGCGTGTGCCTGCCACCACCGAAGTTCAACGCGTTCCTGAACTTGCGCACTCCCCGTGCCACGTTCTCCGGTGTGGAGGTGTAGAAGTTGATCGCCGCCACGTCGAAGCGTCCCCGGACGCCCTGCGCGTAGAGCTTACGGACGTGGCGCCACGCGAAGTCGGCCACTGCGGCCATGACCACGCGAGCTCCGGGATCGGCCTGCTTGATGGTCCGGTAGGAGGCCTTGAGCAGGCGTGCATAGCCGGCGGGCCAGCCGTCGGCGGACCAGAAGTAGCGCAGGTGCGGTTCGTTCCAGATCTGCCACTCCCGCAGCGGGCGGCGCGGGAGCTTCGGATGCTCGGCCCAGAAGCTCCCCGACGGCCCGTAGCGGTCGATGAGCTGGCGGAGGTATTCGGTGTAGTCCTTCACGTCTGCGGGAGGCGAACCGTCCACCGGCATTTGACGCGCCCACCCGGGCGTGTCGAGGACCACCGGCAGGATCTTGATGCCGCGCTGCGCGCCGCGCCTGACGATGCGATCGGTCTCGGAGAAATCGGTGAACTCGGCGATCGACGGCCCGATCGGCTGGGCCGCGCCCCAGGAGAAGACCGTGCGCACCGACTCGACTCCCGAGCGGGCCATCAGGGCCCACTGGGCATCTTGCTTGGACTGATCGGCCTGGCGTGCCAGGCCGCCCCAGAATGTGCCGAAGAAACCGTCCGGCACGTCGCGGCGGGCATCCGCGACCGGCGCTGACACGGCCAGCGCAAGAACGGACAGTAGGAGAACGCGGCGTAGGGGCATCGTCCAGGCGACAGCCTAGGGAGTGGCGCAGCTCAGTTCGTCGCGCCCACCGTAGGGCAGCCATCGGAGGTGTGCGCGACCGGGCCCTGTGGGCACTCCGGGCGAATGGAATCGGCAGAAGGCGGCGGGCAGCGGCGCGACTCGGGCGGCGAGGTCGACACCAAGCTCAAGCGGTCGATTGGCCCGCGGGTGCACACGGTCTTCGTGATCGGCGACATCCTCGGGGCCGGGACCTATGCGCTCGTGGGCGAGGTGGGCGCCGAGGTCGGCGGTGCCATCTGGACCGCGTTCCTTGTCTCGTTCGTGCTCGCTTTCTTCAGCGCGTTCGCGTATGCCGAGCTCGTCACCAAATATCCCCAGGCCGCCGGCGCCGCCCTCTATGCGCACAAGGCATTCCGGATGCCCTTCTTCACGTTCATCGTCGCGTTTGCGGTGATGTCGTCGGGCATCGCCTCCGCGGCCACGCTCTCGCGCGCCTTCGCCGGGGACTACCTGAGCGAGTTCGTCGATCTGCCACTCGTGCTCGCCGCGATCGCCTTCATCCTGCTCTTGGCCGCGATCAACCTGCGCGGAATCGCCGAGTCGACCAACCTGAACGTCGTCCTGACGGCCGCGATCGCGATTGTGCTGATCACCACCGGCGACCTCAGCTCGCTCGCAGACACGACCGTGCTGCTGCTCCTGTTCGTCTTCACGATCGTGAACATCGCGGTGCTCGCACTGCGCCGCGACTCGGTCGACCACCAGCACTTCCATGCGCCGTCGGTGTTCCCGGTGCTCTTGACGACGTCGGTACGTTCGCGCGCGCCGGGCTGCTGCTGGTCGTCGGAGCGCTGCTATGGGGGCTCAACCGGATCGTCGAAGGCCCGCACGAGGGGATCGAGGCGGAGGGGCTCGCCGGCTAGATGACGGCGGCCGCTGCCCGCTATCCGACTCGGTAGGGTCGCGCTCATGGGCGAACGCACGAGTCATGCACCGGGAACACTGAGCTGGACCGACCTCGCGACGAGCGATCCGGAGGCGGCGAAGAGCTTCTACACGGGCCTCTTCGGCTGGGGCTACGACGACATGCCGATTCCCGAAGAGGGCGGGGGCGGGACCTACACCATGCTGACCAAGAACGGCAAGGAGGTCGCGGCTCTCAGCGCGGCGCCCGGCGGCGGGCCGCCCCACTGGACCTCCTACGTGACGGTCGAGAGCGCCGATGACCGTGCCGCGAAGGCGAAGGAGCTGGGCGCCACGGTGATGATGGAGCCGTTCGACGTGCTCGACGCGGGGCGCATGGCGGTCATCCAGGACCCGACCGGCGCGGTGTTCTGCGTATGGGAGCCGCGCGGCAGCATCGGCGCGAAGATCGTGAACGAGCCCGGTTCACTGACGCTCAACCAGCTCAACACAAGCGATCCGGAGCGGGCGCTCGAGTTCTACTCCGGCCTGTTCGGCTGGCGCAGCGAGGCGGTGGAAGGCAGCGAGATTCCCTACTGGGGCATCTACGTCGGCGAGCGGTTGAACGCCGGGGCGATGCAGCTGCAGCCCGATGCCGGTGCGCCGCCGCACTGGCTGACGTACTTCGGGACCGACAGCGTCGAGGCCAGCGCCGAGCGCATCGGCGAGCTCGGCGGGCAGGTGATGGTGCCCCCGACGGAGGTGCCCGGCGGCAAGATCGTCGTGGCCCAGGATCCTCAGGGCGCGGTCTTCGGCTTGTTCGCGGGCAGCTTCGACGACTGATGGGCGAACGCTCGGAGTACGCCTCGGGCACGTTCTGCTTCGCCGACGTCGGGACCACCGACCGCCCGCGCGCTGCCGAGTTCTACGGTGAGCTGTTCGGCTGGAAGGCCGGGCAAACGATGGGCGAGTACACGATGTTCACCCTGCAGGAGCGGCCCGTGGCCGGCATGTTCGAGGCGCCCCAGGGCTACACGCCCGCCTGGCTCAGCTACATCTCGGTGGCGGACGCCGACGCCGTGGCTTCGGCGGTCCGCGGCGGCGGCGGCTCGGTGCTGCTCGGACCGCGTGCGGTGTCCGACGAGGCGGAGGTCGGGCGCACGACGCTGATCGAGGATCCCCAGGGGGCGGTCGTGGCGCTCTGGGAGCCGGGGCTGCATCGCGGTGCGGGGCTCGTCAACCAGGTCGCGACGATGGTCTGGAACCAGCTCGCGACGCCCGACCTCGATGCGGCGAGGGAGTTCTACGCCGGGATCTTCGACTGGAGCTACGAGCCGGTGGAGGCCAGCGAACCGCCCTACTGTGAGATCCGCAACCGCGAGGGCTGGCTCAACGGGGGAGCCATGGCGCTGCCCTCCGAGGAGGTGCCGCCGCACTGGCAGGTGATCTTCACCGTCGAGGACGCGCAGGCCGCGACGGCGCGGGTGGAGGCGCTCGGCGGAAGCGTGCGAGAGGCGCCGACGGCCACGCCCCACGGCACGTTCGCGGTCGTGGCCGACCCCGCCGGAGCGGCGTTCGGGTTCTTCGAGGGGGACGTCGACCCTTAGATGGTTGATTCCACGACCCCGCGCGCACGGATGACGCACGGATACCTTCGCTGGATCGGGGTCATCGGGCTCGCCGATACCTCCGGGTATCGCCTTCGCCCTGCTTCCCCCGCCCAGCTTGGTCCCGTGCGCCCCCGTGCACACGCGGCCATGGAATCAACCATCTATTTGGCTGATTCCACGTCCATCTAGGCGCTTATGGCCGTCGGCCTCGCCCTCGCCGCCGCCCTGCTCTTCTCGCTGGGCACGGTCCTCCAGCAGCAGGTGGCCTCCGGCATGTCCAGCAAGGAGGCCGGGGGCGCGGGCTTCCTGCTGCGCCTGGCGCGCCGGCCACGCTGGCTGGCCGGCATCGCCGCGCTCGCGCTCGGTTTCGTCTGTCAGGCGGCGGCGCTCGCCGTCGGCCGGCTGGTCGTGGTGCAGCCTGTGCTGGCCACGGCCGTGGTCTTCTCGCTGCCGCTGGGCGCCAAGCTCGGCGGACGCCGGGTGCGCGGGCGCGACATGGTCGCCGCGCTCGCGGTCACCGGCGGCCTTGCCGCCTTCCTCGTCCTGGCCGACCCGAGCGGCGGGCGCGACGATGCCACGAACCTCGCGTGGGCCGTCTCGTTCGCCGTGGCCGCCGTCGTGTGCGGCGTGCTCGTGATCCTCGCGCGAGGTCGCTCGCCCTCCGCCCGGGCCGCGCTGCTGGGGGCGGCCGCGGGCATCCTCTTCGGGGTGGCGGCGGGGCTTACGAAGGCAACCGTCGAGCAACTCGACGACGGCGTGCTCGCCGTGATCGAGGACTGGCACCTGTACGCGCTGATCGTCGTGGGCTACGTCGGGATGACCATCAGTCAGAGCTCGTTCCAGGCCGGCGCGCTCGCGCCGGCGGTGTCCACGCAGATGTCATTCGATCCGCTCGCGAGCCTGCTGCTCGGCACGCTCGCCTTCGACGAAAAGATCCACGACTCCGCGGCAGGCGTGGCCGGGGCGCTCGGCGGCGTTGCCGTGATGATCGCCGGTATCGCGTTCCTCGCGGCGTCCGAACAGGACGACGACTCGGCGCGAGAGGGGTCAGACCCCTCTTAGCGCAGCCGCAGCTTCGTGACCACGCCCGCGTGATCGGACGGCCACAGGCCGTTCGGAGCGCGGTCGCCCAGCTCGTCACCAACGACCTCGCCGCGCCGCGCCTTGAGCTTCGGCTTGGCCAGGATCAGGTCGATCCGGTGGTCGAAGCCGTCGGCGTTGGTGTCGCGGGCGTCGGACTGGTTCAGGCAGCACGAGAAGCCCGGCCCAAAGCGCTTGGCCCAGGTGTCGACGAGGCCGAATCCGTCGAGGACGTCGAAGGCGCCGGACGGCGACTCCCTGCCCTCGGGATCGGAGTTCATGTCGCCGACCACGATCAGCTGGCGCTTGCCGCGCAGAGGTCCACCGGCGGCGACGAGCTCGCGCGCCTGGGCCTCGCGGATCGCGTCGCCGAACGCCTCGAGGTGTGTGTTCACGAAGCGCAGCCGCTTGCCCTTGAACTTCACGTCCACCGCCGTCCAGCCGCGCTTGCTCGTGAGAGTGCCGGCGGGCGTCGGGACGTCGAGCTTGGTCTCGTAGTTGGCGTGCAGGCGCTTGGTGATCTTCAGGTCCTTGCGCTTCTTGACCAGGATCACGTCGTGCATGGTGAGCCGGACGTCGTAGCCGGCGTCCGTCGGCGCCTCGAGGTCGGCCTCGGTCTGCTTGGTCCCCACCGCGTACTTCAGGCCAAGTCGCTTGAGCTCGGCGCGCAGCGTGGCCAGGAAGTCGTAGACGACCTGCGTCGACGGGGTGGTGGCACCGTCCTTGAGGCCGTCCGGCCCGCGGCGCCAGAGCGCGACCTCCTGCAGCCCGATGAGGTCCGGCTTGGTCCGCTTGACCTCCTTCGCCAGCTCCTTGGCCCGGGTGGGGAAGTCCGTCCCCTGGACCTCGACCCACAGCTCGCCCGCGAGCTTCTCGAACTCGGCGAGGGTCTGCGCCGGAATCGGCCGGAAGATGTCCCCGCCCAGGTAGATGTTGCGCGTCATGACGTTCACGTCGACGGGCTTCTTCTTGGGCTTGGCGGCTTCGGCTGAAGCGGCGGGCGCGATGGTCAGGGCGAGGGCGAGTGCGCAGGCCAGTGCGCGGCGAGTCCAGGTAGTCATTGTGCTCAACCTAGCTGAGATGTGAAAATCCCGCTTGAGCTCACGCCGCCAGCGCCCGCGCCACGATCGCGCCCGTGTCCACCGAAGCCGGCAGCGTGCCGTAGACACGGCCGCCCTCGCCGAGCCGCCCTGCACAGAAGGCGTCGGCGATCGCGGGCGGCGCGTTTCGAACGAGCAGGCTCGCCTGGAGCGTCACCGCCAGCTCCTCGACCAGGCGCCGCGCCGAGCCCTCCGGATCCTCGGGGAACGGCGCCTCGCGCAGGCGGTCGAGTTGGGCGTCGAGCAGGGCGTTGCCGCCGCGCGCCAGCTCGCACTCGGCGAGGAAGGCCGGCAGCCCGTCGGGCTCCTTGACGGTGGCGCGCAGGACGTCGAGCGCGGCGACGTTGCCCGAGCCCTCCCAGATCGAGTTGAGCGGCGAGTCGCGCAGCAGCCGCGGCATGCCCGACTCCTCGACGTAGCCGTTGCCACCCAGGCACTCGAGCGCCTCGGCGGCGTGCCCGACCGCGCGCTTGCAGACCCAGTACTTCATGACGGCGGTCGCGAAACGGCGGAAACCTGGAGGGCTCGCGCGCGCCGCGCGCTCGCCGTCCCCGTTATCCCGCTCGTCATAGGCGCGGGCAATCCGGAACGCGGCGGCGGTTGCGCCCTCGGACTCCACCGCGAGGTCGGCCAGCACGTTGCGCATCGCCGGCTGCTCGGCGAGCAGCTTTCCGAACGCGCTGCGGTGGCGGGCGTGGTGCACAGCGTGGGCGACTCCCGAGCGCATGCCGGCGGCCGAGCCGATCAGGCAGTCGAGGCGGGTGTGGTTGACCATGCGGATGATCGTCGCGACGCCGCGGCCCTCCTCGCCCACCAGCCGCGCCCGCACGCGGTGGAACTCCACCTCGCTCGAGGGCAGCGAACGCGTGCCGAGCTTGTCCTTGAGGCGCTGGATGCGAAAGCCCGGGTCGCGGCCCTCGATCAGGAAGCATGAGAGCCCGGCCGGCGTCTGGGCGAGTGTCAGGAAGACGTCGCAGGACGGATACGAGCAAAACCACTTGTGGCCTGTGATCTCGAAGAGCCCGTCGCCGGCGGGCTCGGCGCGCGTGGTGTTGGCGCGGACATCCGACCCGCCCTGCTTCTCGGTCATGGCCATCCCGGCCAGCGCGCCCTCGCCGTAGCTCGCGCGTGTCAGGCGCGGCTCCCAGTGCGCTGCCAGCTCGGGCTCGGCCCGCAGAGCGGGAACCACCGAATAGGTCATCGAGACCGGGCACATGACGCCCGAGTTGACCTGGCCCCAGACGAACAGGAGCGCGCCGCGCACCACGTGCGCGCCGGGCTGAGGATCTCTCCACGGCAACGAGTGGATCTCGCGCTCGATCGCCTGGCGCAGCAACCAATGCCAGGAGGGGTCGAGCTCCACCTCGTCGATGCGCCCGCCGTAGCGGTCGTGCGTGCGCAGGATCGGCTCGTTTCGCTCGGCGCGCTCTGAGTGCTCGAGAGCCTCGGGCGACCCGGCCAGCTCGCCGGTGTCGCGCAGCCGGTCGACACCCCAGCTCCCGCCCTCGCGCTCGAGTGCCTGGCGCAGGGCCGTATCGGCCTCGAAGACGTTGTAGGGGCCAAGCGGCGGCGGCTGGTTGGTTACGTCATGCGTGGACGCGCTCGTGAGCACGGGGGAGTGCCTCCTGACAGAACTGGACGAGGGTTGCGATCAAGGCTTCGTTCGAGCCGGCGCGCGCGGCGTGGAGCGGGCCGACGAGCGACTCGGCCAGCGCGCCGACCAGAGCCGCCGCCACCGTGCGCGAGTCGTGGGGGCGCAGCTCGCCTTCGCGCACGCCGTCCTCGAGCACGCTCGCGAAGGCGTCGCGGTAGCCGGTGCGCAGACGCAGGCGCTCAGCCTCGACGGCCGGGTCGACGGGCTCGGCGATCAGCGCGTAGGCGAGCACGCGGCCGGCCAGCGCGCGCCGGCTGAAGGTCTCCACGGCGGCACCGACCCGCTCGGGTGCCGTGCGGCCGTCCGCTCGCGAGACGTCGACGACCACGTCCAGCTCGCGCTGCGAGGCCTGCCGGAACACCTCCGCGAAGAGCTCGCCCTTGGAGGAGAAATGCCGGTAGACGGTGCCCACAGCCACCTGAGCGGCGCTCGCGACCTGCTGGATGCCGGCCGCGGCGAAGCCGCCGCGCGCCACGCGCTCCATCGCGACGGAGACGATCCGCTCGCGCGTGGCCAGCATGCGCGCCTGGGTGCGCTCGGTGGGCCGGTATGGCATCGACGAAGAAGTGAATCATGATTCAGCCCTTGGTGCAACTGCCCGCCGCTCGTCCTCAGGTACAAGCCCTAGCTTCAAATGCTCGCGAGCAGCTCGCCGACGGCCGCGTCGGCGAGCTCCGCGGTGCGCTCCCAGGGCAGGGTGCGTGCGCGCTCGAGGCCGGCGGCGCGCAGGCGCTCGCGTTCCGGGCCCACGGCCGCGAGCAGCGCCTCGGCAAATGCGTCCGGATCGGCGGGGTCGGCGAGCAGGGCGGCGCCGCCGCAGGCCTCGGGCAGCGCCGCGGCGTCGCTGGCCACCACGGGCGTCCCGCACGCCATCGCCTCCACGCAGGGCAGCCCGAAGCCCTCGTAGAGCGACGGCATCGCCAGCACCGCGGCATGGCCGTAGAGGGCCGGCAGCTCGTCCTCGGGCACATAGCCGAGCCGGCGTGCGCCGGCGGGTTCGTTTCGCAGGTAGGAGCGAACCGACCCCGGCGACCACCACTTCGAGTCCGCGCTCGGCCAGGGCGGGCGTCACGCGGTCGAGCAGCGCCAGGTTCTTGCGTGCGCTGTCTGTGCCGAGCGCGAGCACGTAGGGGCGTTCGAGGCCGGCCGGGCGGGCTCCCGCGCCCGGGACAAAGCGCTTGTCGACTCCGGGCGGGATCACCCGAATGCGCTCGGGCTCGACTCCGAGCAGCCGCTGAAGCTCGTCGGCTACGAACCGCGAGGGCACCAGCACCAGCCGGGCGCCGGCGCCGATGCGGCGCAGGGCGAAGCGGTGCCAGGCGCCGTAGGCGCGGCCGAACCAGGCGGGCTCGCGCAGCGGCGCCGCGTCGTGCACGTAGACGACATTGCGCCGTCCTGCGAGCGGAGCCAGGTTCGCGGGGGAGAGGAGCAGCCGGCTGCCGCGAGCGGCGAGTGGCAGCACACCCTGCTCCCAGGCCTGGCCCGCGGCGTGCGCCAGCGCCCGCGGCGGACGCACGACGCGGTAGCGGTCGGGGCGGAGCGCGGGCAGCCGGGCCACGAGCTCGATCGATATGCGCTCCACCCCGCCGATCTCGCTGCGCAGGGCGGCGCGCGCGTTGAGGGCGACCGGCGCGGTCAAGAGCGCATCTCGCGACGGGCGCCGCGCAGTGCGCGCAGGCGGGCGAGCTCGAGCCCCCCGCCGCGACGCGCCAGCCGCTTGGCGCCCGCGCGCGTCGAGTAGGTCACGGCCTCGGCGAGGTCGTCGAGAGCCAGGGCGGTGCTGCCCTCGAGCGCGACCACCTCGCGCCGGCGGCGCGCGCGCATGCCCAGCTCGCGTGCGCCCAGCGCCGGCAGGGTCGACGCGCCACCGCGGTGGCGAAGAGCCACCTGCGGTCGCAGCAAGGTGGGGATCGCCGCCCGGCGCGCACGCAGGCAGAGCTCCATGTCCTCATAGAAGAGAAACGCGGCAGGGTCGAAGGGACCGAGACGCCGCAGCAGGTCGGTGCGGGCCACGAGGCAGGCCGCGATGGCCCACCCGACGGGACGCGGGCGGTCGCTGCGCCAGGGCTCGTAGCGGCACCGAAGCGGCGGGGGGAGCAGCGGTCTGGGGACCAATGCCGGCACCAGGGCCTCGAGCCGGCCGGGGGTCGGGTGAGCGCTGTCCTGCACGCTGCCGTCGCTGTTGAGCAGCCGTGGGGCGATCAGTGCCTCGCAGCGCGCGGCCTCGGCGGCGAGGCGCTGCAGGCCTCCGTCCAGCAGCTCGACGTCCGGGTTCACGAGGGCGGTCACCGGCGCGTCGACGATCTCCAGGCCGGCGTTGCAGCCCGCCCCAAATCCCCGGTTTGAGTCGAGCGTCACGACCCGCGCGCCACGCGCCGCGGCCAGCGCGCGTCCCTCGTCGGACGACCCGCTGTCTACGACGACCACCTGCGGCCGGGGCGACAGGTGCCGTTCGATCGAGTCGAGCAGCCGAGGCAGGTCGCGCTCGGAGTCGTGGATCACGGTGACGATCGCGAAGGCGGTCATCGCGGCCGCCTCCGCCAGCACGTCACGAGTCTCGCGCGCGGCGCGCTCCCAGGAGAGCCGAGCCGTGGCCGCGCGCCCGTCCGCCACCAGGCGATCACGCAAGCCCGGGGAGCGCTCCAGGGCGAGCAGGGCCTCGGCCAGCGCGTCCGCGTCGCCCGGGGCCACTCGCAGCGCGCCCTGGCCCAGTGTCTCGGTGAAGACCGGCAGCTCCGTGACGATCGCCGGCGTGCCTCGCGCGATCGCCTCGACCGGCGTGAATCCAAAGCCCTCCTCGCGCGAGACGCACGCCAGCGCAAGGGCGTTTGTGTAGAGCGACTCCAACAGCGGCGCGCCGACGTGCCCCAGCACGGTGGCGTGGGTGCTCTCGAGCTCGCCGCGCAGCGGCCCGTCGCCGGCGAAGACGAGCCCGGCGGCCAGGCCCTGCTCGCGGGCGCGGCGGTGGCCTTCGACCAGCAGCCCGGGACGCTTGCGCGGCTCGAGCGCGCCGACCGCGAGCACGAAGCCCTCCTCAAGTCCGTCGGGCAGGGCCGCGGCCGGTCCCGGCGGGAGACCGGGACCGTGCGCGACAACGCGCGTCCGCTCCGGGTCGAGGCGCCAGCCGGCGATCGCCTCGTCGCGGACGGGGGCGGAGACGCAGATCACCCGCGCCGCTGCTTGGGCGAGCCGGCGCGGGCGCGCGAGCCGATGCCAGGCGCGCTCGTAGGCGCTGAAGTCCGAGGGCCGGTGCTCGAACGCAAGGTCGTGGACGGTCAGCACGTAGTTGACCTCGCCGGAGATCGCGACGGGCCGTGGCGCCGGCGCCCACGCGACGTCGCAGCCGGCCGCCAGGCGATCGAGCCGGGGGCGCCCGAGCAGGGGGACCGCTCCGAAGAGCAACTGGCTCGGCACGCGCCGCCGAAGCAGGCGCACGTTCGCGGCCCGCAGCGGCTCGGGATCGGCCACGCCCGGCACGACCACCACGTATTCGTCGTCCGGCGCCAGCTCACCCAGAGCTTCGAGCAGCCAACGCAGATAGCCGGCGACGCCGCGCTCGTGGACGGCGCCGGGGCGAAGCGCGCGGCCGTCGACGGCGACCCTCACGATCCCCCCGCTACCGGCTGCGTCAGCAGCGGCGCCGAAGAACGGCGCCCGTGCCGAGCAGCGTGGCGCCCGCGAGCGCCACCGCGAGCAGCGGCAGGCCGGTCCGGGGAAGCGCCGGAGCGCTTGTGGCCTGCGCGGCAGCGACGGAGTCGTCCCTCCCTCGGCCACGGTCGCCGGCGGGGCGGCGGGCTGCTCGGCAGGAGCGTCCGGCTGGGGTTGCTCGGCCGGTGCCTCGTCGCCCTGAAAGGGATCGGTGTACTGATCGTCGCCCGCGCTCTGGGCGAGCGCGGCGCCCGGTGCGGCGGCCAGCGAGGCGAGCACGAGCAGGGCGGCGAGGGCTCGAAGCATGGGTCGGCAGCCTAGCGACGGCGTGCGGTCGGCTTCGGCCCGGGCCGCCCGGCCTCGGGCTTGCGTTCCGACAGTCGAGCTCCCAGGTGAAGTGGCCAGCCACTTCACTGGGACTCGCTGTCGTCACCGCCCTGCGGAGGGGCCGCCCTGCCGGTGCCTGACCTTCTTGTTCTATAGCCCCCAAAACCTAAGGCACCCCGGCCCCGATCGGGGCCGACCCCCTCATTGCCGCAGTTTCCGCGACCTGGTGCCGCCAAGCGCCCACCGCCCGCCCCCGTAGACTGCGCGCCCGTGAGCATGCCTGCGCCGACAGGGAGGGTCGCGCTCGTCCACGACTTCCTCGTGAGCGTGCGCGGTGCCGACCGCGTCTTCCTCGAGATCTGCGACCTCTGGCCCGAGGCCGACGTCTTCACGCCGGTCTACGACGAGCAGGGCACCGAGGGCCGCTTCGCCGGGCGCCGCATCCACACCTCGTTCCTGCAGCGGATGCGGCCCAGCGCGCGCACCTTCCGCGCGCTGCTGCCGCTCTATCCGGCGGCGATCGAGTCGTTCGACCTGTCGCGGCTACGACCTCGTCGTCTCGAGCTCGAGCGCCTGGGCGCACGCGGTGATCTGCGACGAGGAGACGGTGCACGTCTGCTACTGCCACAACCCGTTCCGCTACGCGTGGAACGAGCGCCACCGAACGCTTGCCGAGCGCTCGGACCCGGTGTCGCGCGCGGTGCTGCGCGGCCTGTTCCGGCGCTGGCGCGAGTGGGACTGGATCGCGGCGCAGCGCGTCGATCGCTACGTCACCAACTCGCGCACCACCCAGGCGCGCATCCGCGCGTACTTCGGGCGCGACTCGCGCATCGTCTACCCGCCGGTCGCCACCGAGCGCTTCGGCAGCCGGGGGGTCGTGGGCGACCACTACCTCGTGCTGTCGGAGCTGGTCTCCCACAAGCAGATCGACGTCGCCGTCGCAGGCGTTCAACCGCCTGGGGCTGCCGCTGGTGGTCGTCGGCGACGGCCCGGTCGCCGCCGGCTCGAGCAGCATCGCCGGGCCCACGATCCGCTTCGCCGGCCGCGTGCGGACGCGGAGGCGGCGAGGCTGCTGGCGAGCTGCCGGCGCTGGTGGTGACCGGCGCGCGAGGAGTTCGGGATCGCCGCCGTCGAGGCCCAGGCGGCGGGGCGGCCGGTGATCGCGCGCGCGGTCCGGGGGCCTGCTCGAGAACGTGGTGGACGGCGTGACCGGCTGCTGGTGGCACGGCGGGCCGGACGAGCTGGCCGAGGCGGTCCTGAGCTTCGACGCCGCGAGCATCGACCCGCAGGCCTGCGTCGAGAACGCGCGCCGCTTCGACTCCGCGGTCTTTCGCAGGGAGTTTCCGCGCGAGGTCGAGGCAGCCCTGCGCGACGGCCCGGCCGAGCGCCTGGAGGTATGGCCGAGGGTCCCGCGCCGACCGCCGCACGCCCGCCGGCCCGTGTGGCGCCCCGGCCGCTTCGGATAGATGGTTGCCGCGCGGGTCGCAATGGTCGCGGTGGCCCTGGCGGTGGTGTTCGTGCTCTGGACCTGGCTGGGGGCGGCGAGGGACTACGAGCGCGCCGCCGAGCTCGCCACGAGCACACCGCTGTCGAGCGCCCAGGCCGAGCAGGTCAGGCGCGATCTGCTCGCCGCCGGCCGGCACACACCGTCCACCGAGCCCGAGGTGGCACTCGCCCAGTTCGAGCTCTTTCTCAGCCAGCCGCGCCGCGCCGCTGACGAGCTGGGCGGCGTCGTCTCGCGCGAGCCGGACAACGCAACCGCCTGGGGCCTGCTGGCGAGAGCGCTCACGGGGGTCGACGCGCCGGCCTCGCGCGCGGCGGCCCGGCGCGAGGCGCAGCTACGCGCCGGCTTCGTGCGCCGACGCGATTGAGCCTTCCTCCTCGCTCCAGGCGAGCAGTGCGCCAGCGAGCAGGAGCGCAACGAGGGTGAGTGCCGGCATCTCCCAGGTCCAGTCGAGGCCGGCGTGGAGCGCCCAGGCGGCAATGGCCGCCGCCGGGCCGGTCGCGAGCCCGGCGCCCGCCGGTGGAGCCGTCCTGCGGCGAGCACGATCGCGGCGATCAATCCGGCGAGCGCCAGCAGGCCGGCGAGGCCGAGCTCGGCAGCGGTCTCGATGTAGAGCGAGTGGGCGTCGTGAACGCGCTCGGGAACGTCGCGCTCGCGCAGCCACTCCACGGCGAACCCGCCGGCCCCGACACCGCGAAGCGGATGGTCGCGCGAAGGCGTCGAGCGCGACGCTCCAGTAGCCATAGCGCGTCGTTTCCGCCGAGGCAAAGCGGGCGCTCGTGGCTCCGAACGGGCCCGGCTCGGGGGCGCGCTCGAGCGCGGCGCCCGCCGCCACGGCCACCACGATCGCGGCGATCACCCCGGCGATCGCCAGACCGGGACGCCGTACGAGCAGCCCCGCCCGGGCGCGCTCGGGGCCCGCGGGCGCCCTCGCCGCCAGCGCCGCGCTGCCCGCGGCGAGCAGCAGCACGGCCGCGAGCAGGACGGCGCCCTGCCCGGTGCGGCCTCCGCCCTCGAGCGTGCGGGTCGCGGGCAGCGCGGCGCCGGCCCCCGCCGCCAGCCCCGCGCCGACCGCCGCGGTCAGGCAGGCGCGCGCCTGAGCGCGCAGCGCCGGCGCGAGCACGCAGAGGGCGATGAGGCCCAGGCATGCGGACAGCAGCGCGCCGCGCGAGAAGCTCATGTAGACCCCGAGTCCGAGCGGCACCGCGGCCGCGGCCGCCGCCGCGCGCAGCGCGGGCGAGCGCTCGGGGTCGCCGGCCACCCGGGCCGCGAGGACGATCCCGAGCGCGGCCATCCCGCCCATCGCGTTCCAGTAGGTCAGCGGCTGCTCGAGGCGGCCGGCGGCCGTGGCGCTCGCGGGACAGCTCGACCAGCCCCGGCAGGAAGCGCTCCGAGAGCCCGTAGAGGACGACAACGAGCGCTCCGCCCGCGAGCACAGGCTCGAGCGCCGCCCGGGCTCGCGCACCGCGCAGCAGCGCCACGGCGGCGACCAGCGCGCCGAGGTAGAGCAGCAGCCTGCCGGTGTCGTCGACGACGTCCTGCGCCAGCGGACCCCATTCGAGCGACAGCGCGGTCAACCCGCAGAGCAGGGCTAGCGAGCCGAGCGCAAGCCGGCCGGGGAGCGCTCGCGGCAGCGGCACAGGGGAGACGAGTGCGGCCACGAGCACCAGAGCCCACGCCACCAGCGCCGCGGTCAGGCGGGGACGGTCGAAGAACCCGCCTGAGAAGAAGGCGAGCACGAACGGTCCGGCGAGGAGCACCACCGTCGAGGCGGCGCCGGCCAGCCGGCGCATCAGGCGCGGCGTCCGGAAGCGTCGGGCGTTGGAGCGAGGGGTGTGGCGGGCGCCGCCGTCTCGAGCGCGCCGGCCGGGCCCCCAGCGAGCCGCCGGCCGAGGCGCAGCGCGTGCCGCTCGAGGCCGTACCAGCTCGCCGCCGCGACGGCGGCCGTGGCCACGAATGCGATCAATGCGAATGGGACCGCACCGAGGTCGCTCGCCACGCCCGCACGATCGAGCTTCTCGAGGATGGCGAGGTGCCAGAGATAGAACGCGTAGGAGACGAGGCCCAGCCACAACAGCGGCCGGAAGGCGAGCACGCGCCGCACCCAGCCCTCGCTCGGCTGCCCGAATACGGCCGGCAGGATCAGACCGGCGGCCACGACCGTCTTCAGCTCGTGGGTCTCGATCAGCTCGCTGCCGGGTCCCCACGCCACCACTCCCTCGCGCGCCCCGAGGGCGGCGAAGGCGAGCGCCGCCACGAGCCACGCAAGCCACGGCCATTGCACCACCAATCGCACGGACGCCGGCTCCTCGGTGCGCCGGGCGACCACGACGCTGGCCACCGCCAGGCCCATTCCGACCGCGAACTGATCGAGGAACGCGGGGAGCGTCACGAAGGCGGTGAGCGACTCGCTGAGCGAGCCTCCGCTCCGGAGCATGAGCACCTTCCAGAGAACTCCCGCGGCGAACAGGCCGGCGACCAGCATGAGCTCGCCGCGGACCGCGGGCCCGGGGAGCCGCCGCAGCCCGAACGCCAGGATGGGCAGCAGGATGTAGAAACTCACCTCGACGGTCAGCGTCCACGCCTGCCCGATCCCGCCGGTGATCGTGTCGGGGTCGTAGGCCTGGAGGAAGCCGTAGTAGGTGACGATCCCCTCGGCGGTGAACACTCCCGATACCGGCAGCCAGATGGCGATGAGCGTGAGCGCGACCCAGTAGGCGGGCACGATTCGTGCCACGCGCCGGATCGCGTAGGGCACCAGCGCGGGGGAGGGCTCACCCTCGACGCGGGCGGCCACGAAGGGCCGGTAGAGCAGGAAGCCGGAGAGCACGAAGAAGATCGACACGCCCAGGTTCAGCTCGCGGAGATAGCGCCCGGCCAGGCCGTCGTCGAACCAGCCCGACACGAACGCCACGTGGTAGACGAACACCGACAGCGCCGCGATCGCCCTGAGCGAGTCCATCAGCGGAAAGCGCGCGCTCTGGACGTTCACTCGGCGCCAGCATAGGTCGGGTCCACGCGATACACCGTCGCGCAGCCAAAGCGCCGGGGCGGCCCGGTGAAGCCCGACACGAGCGAGTCGATGTCGGCGCGGGCGTGACAGTCGGAGTACAGGAAGGAGGCGCCC
The DNA here is from genome assembly GCA_963762265.1 of uncultured Thermoleophilaceae bacterium. Classification (GTDB taxonomy): domain Bacteria; phylum Actinomycetota; class Thermoleophilia; order Solirubrobacterales; family Thermoleophilaceae; genus JACVRW01. Next base: position 407,457 of record CAVXKC010000003.1, read on the forward strand.
GACCGCCTGACGAGCGCGCCCGCCGCGGGCGGATCCAGCCGGCCCGAGAAGAGCGCCTCGGTGGCCTGGCGGCGCCGCTCGAATCCGGGTGTCCACGAGCCCGCCCCGATCCAGGTCTCGCGCCCGGTGTAGGCCGGCACCAGCACTCCGCTGTAGACCGGGGTCAGCACGCCGCCCGGCTGCGGCTGCTCTTCGAGATAGCGCAGTGCGTCGCGCTCGGACTCGGTCAAAAAGAACGGCTGGCGGCCGAGGTTGACCGCCTCGCGCAGCTCGTTGGCGCGGTACGCCGTGCCGACGACGCACAGGACGGCGACCGCCGCCAGTGCCGGCGCGAGCGGGATGCGGCGCTCGCCGAGCCACGAGCGCAGGGCGAGCACCCCGAGGACGGCGAGCGGAAGGGAGAGGCCCTGAAAGGCGTGAAAGGGAAAGGTGCCGGCGGGCTGGTAGAAGACCAGCAGTCCGGCCAGGGGCCACACGCGCAGCGCCAGTGCGCCGAAGTCCGGTGCCGGCAGCCGGTAGGCGAACGCGGCCGGGAGGGCCAGCGGCAGCAGTCCGAGCAGCGTGACCCACCACGGCCAGCGCGGGAAGTCGTTGACCGCGCCCGCGAGCTCCCACGACGGGTCCGCGCGCGAGAGCACGAAGTAGTAGACGAGCGGGGCCGCGGTCGCTGCGAGCGGCGCTGCCAGGTCGCCGAGCGCTCCGCCCGCCCCGCCCCCGCGGCCGCGCCGCAGACTCAGCGCCTCGGTGGCCGCCAGGACCAGAATGAGCGTTGCCCCCTGCCACGGCTGCAGCCAGGCCGCCGCCAGGCCGAGCAGCGGCGGCGGCGGCGAGCGCCCGGCGCGAGCCCCCCTCGCGGCCGCGCTCGTAGGCGAGCAGGGTGAGCGGCAGCAGGCCGACCGCGATCGCCGTGAACAGGTAGCCCCAGAGGTAGGTGCCCGGCCACAGCTCGCCGGAGACGAAGTCGAAGTCGAACTTGACCTCGTTGCCGCCGACGCCCGTCCAACCCACCAGTGCGGCGACGGGGGAGGCGGAGAAGAGCGCAAGCACGAGCGCGAGGCGACGGTCGTCGCGGCGAACCAGGAAGCGGCGCGTCAGCGCCACGGCGGCGGCAAAGAGCGCGAGCACGGCGACCGGCTTCCAGATCATGTAGGCGGCCACGACCCCCAGCCCGAGCCGATGGGCCAGTCCCGACAGGAGCACCCCGGGGTGCACGAACGCCGCCGGGCCGTCGTCGAGGTCGTAGAGGTTGGCCACGCCCACGTGCTCGCCGGCCTCGCGCAGCCAGGTGAGGTACTGGAGCGGGTCGGCGACGAGGAACCCGTCGCCGCCGGTGACCAGGCCGCCCTGGGTCCATACGCGTAGGAGCAGCCCGGCGAGCGGGGCGCACGCGAGCGCGAACAGCACGAGCAGCGCGCCGGCCTCGAAGCGGTCGAGCGGCCGGATCGAGGCGCGCGGCCGGGCGGCGGGCTCGGCCGCCACGTTCACGGGCCGCTCTCGGCGGCCTCCGGCATGAGTGGCTCCGCCTCCGCTGCGAGGTGCGCCGATTGGCCCAGCCGCGCCTCGGTGCGAACGTGCCGGCGCGCGGCCAGCAGCTCGCGCACCACCGGCACGAGGATCCGGGCCATCCGCACGCGCGAGCCCTCCCGGTCCGTCCAGACGATCCCGGTCTCGCGGACCCGGTAGCCGAGCGCGCGGGCCATCGCCAGCGTCTCGGCGTCGAAGGTCCACCCCTCGAGGCGCGTGCGCGAATAGACGTCGACGGCGGCGGGCGCGCGCCAGAGCTTGAAGCCGCAGTAGAGGTCCTTGGTGGGCTCACGCAGCAGCAGCCGGCAGAGCTGCTGGAAGCTGCGGCCGACTATGCGCCGGCGCAGCGGCTGGCGACGCCCGAGCCGCGCGCCCTCGCCGAGCCGCGAGCCCACGACCACGTCGAGATCCTCGATCAGCTCGACCATGGCCGGAAGCGAGGCGAGCGAGCTGGCGCAGTCGGCGTCGCAGTGCAGGCGCAGCTCGCCGCGCGCCTCGAGCATCCCCCGGCGCACCGAGAAGCCCTTGCCGCGGTTGCGGTCGTTGCGCAGAAGCCGGACGCGGATGCCGTCGCAGAGCGGCTCCATGCGGGCGGCGGTGGCGTCCTCGCTGGCGTTGTCGACGACGAGGATCTCGTACTCGCCGCCGCGCTCGTCGAGCCACTCGCCGAGGCGCGCCACGGTGGCCGCGATGCCCGACTCCTCGTTGAAGGCGGGGACGACGATGGATATCCAGGGCGATGGCACGGCGCTCAGTCTAGGATCGCGGCCGAACGAGGCTGAGCCGGGACCACGGCCGGCTGGGGGCCATGCGCCTGAGCCGGCTCGTCGGCGTCACCCGGCCAGGGGCCCCCTACGGCGCCCACCAGCGCGACGAGATAGCAGCCCAGGCTCACGAGCGTGGCGACGGTGAAGCCTGCGGTCACCGCGATCGCCACGGCCAGCACGGAGGCGACCACAGAGGTCACCCCGTTGATTCCCCAGGCCCAGGGCACCGCCGCGGGCCACAGGCCCGAGACTCGGCCCAGGCCGATCGGCATGGCGGCGCCGAGGCTCACACCGAGCGGCGCCAGCACCGCCACAGTCACGGCCAGCCGGGCGGCAAAGGGGAGTCCGATCAGGGCGCCCAGAAGCGGACCCAGGCCGAACGCCACGGCGGCGATCAGCAGGCAGGCGGCGCCAAGCGCAACGGTCAGAGTGCGACGGCCTCCCAGCGGAGCGCGGGTGGTCAGCAGCGAGCCGAGGCCGGTGAACAGCAACAGGGCGAACAGGACGACCGACAGGGCGTAGGTCGGAAAGCCGAGGAACAGGACAAGCCGCTGGATCAGCACCACCTCGAGCAGGAGGTAGCCGACGCCGATCGCCGCGAAGAAGACGAGCGCCGAGGCCGGCGGGCGCCCGCCGCCTCGCACCAGGGCAAGTGGCAGGGCGAACGCCAGCGCGCACAGGACGAGCAGCAGCACGAGCGCCACCATCAGGAGCAACAGCGGATCGGGAATGTTGACGGTCCCCGCCTGCTGGCCCTCGTCACCGATCACGTCCGAGATGCGCTTCATGTGGAAGAAGAAGGGGCGGTTGTCCGTCGGCGGGCAGACGTCGGTCCGCCAGGCTTCGCAGAAGGCGAGCGGACTCGATGCAGCGGCGAGCGCGCGCCACTCGCCGACCTGCGGGCCGCCGGGCGCGTAGACCGCTCCGCGTCCGCGCTCGCGTCCCTGCGCGCGGATCGTCTCGAGCTGCGAAGCGGTGAACGGGGTGCGCTTTACGAGCACCGTCCCGTAGACATATGAGCGAAACGGCGCGTCGTAGTCGCCGAGGATCACAGCCACGTGACGGCGCGGGTCCGCGACCTGCTCGCGACGGAGGGTCTCGAGCGCCAGCACCGTCACCCGCAGCGCCTGATCGCCGAAGTCGCTGCGGGGCCGGGACACCTTGAGGACGCCTCCGGGCTTGAGGTGCTCCAGGTACTCCCGGAAGGCCTCGACCGTGTAGAGGTTGTTTTCGGTAAGGGCAAACGCGTGGGCGGCATTGGGGCTGAAGGTGTCGGTGAAGCCGATCTGGATCTGGTCGTAGCGGCGCTCGCTGCGCGCGAGCTCGGAGCGTCCGTCGCCGATTCTGGTGTGCACGCCGGGGAGCTCGTACGGCGAGCGCGTGTAGTCCGCAAGGTCGTCGGTCACCACGTCGCGGATGCCGCGGTTGAGCTCGATCACGTCGACCCGGCGGTACCCGGCGGCCAGCGCGGTGAGCACGTCCCGACCACCGCCGCCTCCGATCACGAGCGCGTCGCGGCGGGGCGTCAGCTCGTAGCCCACGCTCTCCGGACCCTCCTGAGTCGTGCGCCAGTCCGGGTAGGGGCCGCCTCGGTAGCGGATTACCTCGGCGATGACCCGGTCGTAGATCACCACCCCGCGTCGCCCTTCGGCGCCGCCGGGAGTGAAGGCGGTCACCCGGCTGAGCGGTGTCCAGCGCTCGGCCTCCGGCCGGGGCCCGCCGATCGACAGGTAGTACGCGCTCGTGGATGCCGCGAGTGCCACGAGCGCTGCCGCCACCCCGAGCCCCAGCAGCGCCGCTCGCCGCTCGGGCGAAGACGGTCCCGCGAACAGCCAGCCGGCGAGGCACCCGGCCGCGGTAAGCGAGACCGCCAGCGTGGGGGCATCGACCAGCCACATCAGCGGGACCACCGTGGCCGCTCCGACAGCTCCGCCCGCCAGGTCGGCGGCGTAGAGGCGGCCCATGCCACTCACAAAACCACGGACCGCGAGTGCGATGGCGATGCCCGCGAACAGGAAGGGAACGGCCGCGGCGACACAGGCCAGCCCGAGTCGCAGGGCGAACTCGAGGTCCAGGCCGGTGTAGGTGTAGTCGATTCGGACGATTACCGTCAGGCCGATGGCGAGCGCGGCGGCGAAGGCGATGCTCCAGCGCGCCAGCGCCCGTTCGAGTTCCACTCGGTCAAACCACTCGGGCCGTACGTAGACGAGGATGGCGCCGCCGCCGACGCCGACGAGCGCCAACGAGATGGCCAGGAAGCCGAAGTGGTAGAGCAGGACGGCCGCGAGTATCCGCGTGAGCAGAACCTGGAAGGCGAGCGTGGCTCCTGCGAGGAGGGCGACGCCGGCCAAGACGCGCGCGGGGGGACGCTCGGGGGCGGTGCGCATGCCGCGGGCATCTTAGGTGCGGGTACGATGCCCGCCTCAGTGACCGAGTCCGTGTGTCGCATCTGCGAGGGCCCACTCGAGCTGCGCCAGGCGGGCGGAGCTACGTCGCTGACCCCGGAGCTGATGGCTCCGACCAACCACGACCCGGGCCAGCACGGCGATCTCTACGCCTGCCTGCACTGCGGAGTCGTCCATCAACCGGCGTTGCCGAGCGGCGATGAGCTGGCCGGGCTCTACCGCGGTATGGCCGACCACGACTACCTGACCGAGGAGGCCGGCCGGCGCGCGAGCGCGCGGCGGCTGCTCGACCTGATCGGGCGCCACGTGCCTGCCGGCGAGCTGCTCGACGTCGGCTGCGGGCACGGCCTGCTGCTCGACGAGGCGCGCCGGCGCGGTTGGTCTGTAACCGGGCTCGAGCTCTCCCAGGCGGCCGCCGGCTACGCGCGCGGGGTGCTCGAGCTCGATGTACGTGAACAGCCGGTGGAGGAGCTCGCGGCCGAGGAGGGGGCGAACGGGCGCTTCCAGGTGATCGTGCTCGCGGACGTGATCGAGCACCTCGACGACCCGCTCGGCGCGCTCGACGCGTGCGAGCGGCTGCTCGCCCCCGGCGGCGCGCTCTGCGTCGTGACCCCCGACCCGGCGTCGCGTACCGCGCGCATGGCCGGATCGCGCTGGTGGGCCTATATCCCTGCGCACACGTTCCTGTTTCCGCGCCGCACGCTGAGAGAGCTGCTCGAGGCGCGCGGCCTGGTCCTCTCCGAGGACGTCGCACTGCGGCGCTCTTTCGAGCTCGCCTACTGGATGGGCGGGCTCGCCGAGCGCGGCGGCCGGCTCGCGGCGCTCGCGCGCGGCGTCGGGCGCACCTCGCTCGGGCGCCGGCGCCTGACGCTCTCCTTGGGAGACGAGCGCGTGATGCTCGCGCACAAGGTGCTGGTGTCCGCGCCGCGGCGGCCGCTCATGCGCGACCGCGGCGGGGACTTCAAGGTGCACGTGGTCCTTCCGGCCTACCGGGCGGCGGAGACGATCGCCCTTGTCGCCGGCAGCATGCCGGTGGAGGCCGCCGACCGGGCGCTCCTCGTGGACGACGCGAGCCCCGACGACACCTCGGACGTCGCGCTGCGCGAGGGGCTCGACGTCCTGCGCCGGCCCGCCAACCGGGGCTACGGCGCCAATCAGAAGACGTGTTACGTCCAGGCCATCCGCGACGGCGCCGACGCGGTGGTGATGGTCCACGCCGACAACCAGTACGACCCCGCGCTGGTCGCCCAGATGGTCAAGCCGATCCAGTACGACATCGCGGACGTGGTGATCGGCTCCCGCCTGCTCGAGGACGAGGCCATCGCGGGCGGCATGCCGCGCTGGAAGTGGGTGGGTAACCGCTTCCTGACGACGGTCGAGAACCTCGCGTTCCGGCGCGGCTACTCGGAGTACCACACCGGCTACCGAGCCTTCTCGACCGAGTTCCTGCGCTCGATCGCCTTCTTGCGCAACGACGACGGCTTTGTCTTCGACCAGGAGATCTTCGCCCAGATGGTCGCGCGGCGCGCCCGCGTGGTCGAGCTGCCGATCCCCACCCGCTACTTCCTCGAGGCGTCCACCGTCTCGTTCGGCGCAAGCGTGGAGTACGGCCTGCGAACGCTCGGCGTGCTGGCCCGCTACCGCCTCGACGAGCGCCGCCGGCGCTGGCCGCTCCTGCGCCCGCCCGCGGCTCGCCTTGTCGTCCGATCGGGCGAGCGGCGGCCGGACCCGGCTGCCACGGGGTGAGCTCGCCGGAGCCCGCGGCCGGCGCGTCCGTCGTCCGCCGGGTCGCATGGAACACGGCGGCGCAGGCGCTCGGCAAGGCGGCCGTGCTGGCCATCGGCGCTCTGTCGGTCGCTGTGACGACCCGCTACCTGGGCGCCTCGGGCTACGGACAGCTCGCGCTGGCGCTCGCGTTGGTGCAGATGTTCGGGCTGCTGGCCGACCTCGGCCTGCTGACGGTCGTGGTGCGCGAGATCAGCCGCGACCCGGCCCGGACCGAGAGCCTCGTTGCCAACACGTTGACGCTGCGGCTCGCTCTCTCGGTGCTCGTGATCGCGCTCTGCGGCCTTCTCGGCCTGGCACTTCCCTACACCCCGCAGGTGCAGGTGGCGATCCTGATCGCCGGCGTACCACTGATGCTTGGGCTGGCCAACACCGCGCTGATCGCCGTTCTCCAGGCCCGGCTGCGCATGGACCGCGCGGCGATCTCCGACGTTGCCGGCCGCCTGGCCGCGTTTGCCGCCCTGCTCGCCGCCGTCGCGCTCGACCTCGGCTTCTATGTGGTGGTCGCGACCGGCGCCGTGGGAGCGCTGGTCGCCCTCGTCGTGACCTGGCGGCTGGTCCGCCCGCTCATCGTCGTGCGCATGGCGGCCGACAGGGCGGTCTGGCGCCGGCTCCTCAAGGCGGCCCTGCCCGTCGGCGGCGCGCTTGCGGTGACCGAGATCTACTTTCGTGCGGACACGCTGATCGTCTCGCTTCTGCGGCCCTACGAGGAGGTCGGCTTCTACGCCCTCGCCTACCGGGTGGTCGAGTTGCTCGGCGTGTTGCCGGCGATCGTCATGACCTCCGTGTTCCCGCTCTTGTCGCGCTACCTGGTCGACAGCCGCGAGCTCGCCCTGCGCACGTTGGACGGCGCTGCCGACCTGTTCGTCGCGCTCGGGGTGCCGCTGGCCGCGGGCGGCCTCGTGGTGGCGCCGGAGCTCGTACGGCTGATCGCCGGGGAGGACTTCGCCCCCGCCGCCACCCCGCTGCGCATCCTGCTGTTCGCGGGGGCGCTTGCCTTCGTCAGCGGGCTGTTTGGGCTCGCGCTGATCGCCGGAGGCCGCCAGACCAGCGCGCTGCGGCTCGCGCTCGCGGCGCTCGCGTTCAATGTGCCGCTCAACTTCGCGCTCGTGCCCTCACTCGGGATCGACGCCGCCGCCGCGGTGGCGGTCGCGTCGGAGCTGCTGCTCGTGACGGGAGGATTCGTCCTGGTGCGGCGCGAGCTCGGGGTGACGCCGCGCTTTCGGCTGCTCTGGCGTGCGCTGGTCGCGAGCGCCGCGATGGCCGGCGTGTTGGTGGCCGTGGGCGACTGGTCGCTCGCGCTGCTCGTTCCGCTCGGCGTGGTCGTGTACGTCGCGGGGCTTTGGGCCCTCGGCGGGATCGACCGCAGCAGGCTGGAGGGCCTGCGCTCTTGAGGGCGTCGGTGCTGGTGCTGTCGTCGGAGCCCGCCGCCGAGCGCATGGCGGGCCCCGCGGTGCGCGCGGTCGAGCTTGCGCGCGCGCTCTGCGCCGAACACGACGTAACGTTGGCGGCGCCCGCTCCAAGCCGTGCTCCGGACGAGCGCATCGGGCTGATCGAGGCCGGCTTCGAGGACTTCGACACGCTGCTCGCGGCGGCACGTGCTCACGACGTCGTGGTGGCCCAGGAGCTGCCGCCCACGCTGCTCGGCCGGCTCGCCGGGCTGTCGACTCGTCTGGTGCTCGACCTCTACAACCCGATCGTCATGGAGGTGCTGGAGGCAGTGGCGGCCCGACAGCCGCGCGCCCAGAAGCGCATCCAGGAGCTGATCACGTCGCGCGCCTTGGCTCAATGCGCGGTCGCGGACTTCATCGTCTGCGCGAGCGAGCGCCAGCGGGATCTCTGGCTCGGCGGCATGGCGCTCCACGGGCTGATCGAGCTCGACGCCTACCGGCGCGACCCCTCGCTGCGGACGCTCATCGACGTCGTCCCGTTCGGAATCCCGGCCGAGCCGCCCGCCGGCGCCGAGCGCTCACCGCTGCGGGGGGCGTTCCCCTCGATTGCTGCCGGCGATCGCGTGCTGCTCTGGGCCGGGGGGATCTGGGGCTGGCTCGACGCCGAGACGCCCATTCGCGCGACGGCCGCGCTCGAGCGCACCCACCTGGTCTTCATGGGGACGGGCCGGCCAGGGCTGGAGCGCACCGGGCAGGCGCCGTTCGTCGAGCGCGCGGTCGAGCTCGCACGGCGAGAGGGCCTGGATGGCGAGCGCGTGCACTTCAACCCCGGTTGGGTCCCGTACGCCGAGCGCGGCGCGTGGCTGCTCGACGCGGACGTCGGCGTGACCGCCCATCTCGACCACCTCGAGGCCCGCTTTTCGTTTCGCACCCGAGTGCTCGACTACATCTGGGCGGGCCTGCCGGTGGTCGGAACGCGCGGCGACGCGCTGGCCGAGCTCGTGGAGCGCGAGAACCTGGGCCGGACGGTCGAGCCCGGAGACGTGGAGGGCTTCGCGGCCGCCTGCCGCGAGCTGCTGGACGACGAGCGGGCGCGCGCGGAGGTGTGCGAACGGATCGCGAGCGTCGCGCCGAGCCTTCGCTGGGAGGTCGCCGCCCGCCCGCTGGTGGATTGGTGCGCGCGCCGGCGTGACCTGCCCGGGAGACGCCCGCGGCGCGACGTGCTCCGGCGCGCGGCGCGTGCGCAGTACCTTCGCTCGCTGTCGAACACCGTCGACGAGCAGGGAGTGCGTGCGGGCGCCGCCCAGGTGCTGAGGCGCCTGCGCCGTGCGATCGGCCGTCGCTGACCGGTTACCGTCCCCGCCGTGACGACCGCCGCAGCCGAAGGACAACTTCCGCGCGGGCGCACCGACGCCCTCGCCCGGCGATTCGGCCTCGACACGGTGGAGCTCGGCGCGCTCGTCGCACTTGCCGCGCTGTCGGTTGCCGTGCTGGCGGCGCTCTTGACCAAGGGCCGGGCGATCACCGGCGCGGACGGGCTGCTCGCCTCGGACCAGCTGCAGTACTTCACCTGGATACGCGAGGCATCCGAGCACGGGCTGGTCGGCAATCGCTACGACTTCGAGACCGACAGCCGCACGTTCCTGCACCCGGGCTTTCTGCTGTCGGGCCTTGTGCACCGGGTCACCGGCCTGTCGGTGCCGCTCTCCTACCTGCTCTGGAAGCCGGTGGCGGTCGGGGTGACGTTCGCCGGTGCGCTGCTCTACGTGCGCCGGCACCTGGCCCCCGGCGGAGGCCGCCACACCGCCCTGCTGCTGGTGCTGTTCGCGGTGATGCCGGCCTCGGCCTTCGTGGCTTGGACAGGCTGGGGGGGCAAGCCGCGCCAGTACACGTTCGACTTCATCTCGGGCGAGATGTGGACGGTGCAGTACCTGTGGGGCTATCTGATGACCGCCATCGCGGTGTTTCTGATGCCGCTCGTGCTGCTCGCGCTCGAGCGCTGGCGCGAGACACGGTCGGGGCGCACGCTGTGGCTTGCCGCGGCGGGCGCGCTGCTGGTGTGCTGGCTGCAGCCCTGGCAGGGAGTCACGCTGGCGCTGATCGTGCTCGCCGTGGAAGGGCTGCGCTGGTGGCGCGCGGGTGTTCGCCCGGCGGCCGGTGCGCTCGCCGTGCCGGTTGCCGTCGGGATCCCCGCGGTCTACTACTTCGTCCTCTCGGTGACCGACCCGGCGTGGGAGCTCGCCTCCGAGTCCAACGCGGCCGGCAGCCAGGCCACCTGGAGCTGGCCGTGGTGGGCGATCGTGCTGACCCTGGCCCCGCTCGCCGTGCCCGCGGCGCTGGCCTATCGCCTGCCGGCGCCTGACTGGCAGGCGATGGTGCTGCGGGTGTGGCCGTTCGCCGCGCTGGCCGTTTACCTGCAGCCGGGCGGCACCTTTCCGTACCACTCCTTCCAGGGCCTTGCGATCCCGCTGTCGATCCTCGCCGTTCAGGGAGTGCTGAGCGTCTGGCAGCGCCCGCGCGCGTGGCTGGTCGTGGCGGCGCTGGCGCTGATGATCGTGCCGGGCACGATCCACAAGATGCAGGTCGTGGTCAACAGCGTCCGCTCCGCCGGCGATCCGTACTTCGTGTTCGGCGGCGAGCAGCGCGCCCTCGACGCTCTCGAGCGCGACCCGAGACCCGGCGGGGTGCTGGCCCCCGCATACGGGGGCCACATGCTCCCGTACCGGACGGGGCGCGAGGTCTACGTGGGCGCGCTCTCGTGGACGCCGGACTGGGAGGAGCGCGTGACGGAGACACAGGCGCTGTTCGTGGGCGGCATGTCGCCGGCCCGCGCTCGCGCGTTGGTGCGCAAGAGCGGCGCGCGCTTTGCCTTCGCGGACTGCCGCCCCGGGCTGCTCGATCTGGAATCGACGTTAGGACCACTGCTCGAGGACACCCGCCGCTACGGCTGCGCGACGGTCTACGTGTTGCGCCGGCACGCCGGCACCGCAGCCATTCCCAAGTGAGGCTGGCGCTGCTGTTCGCCGGAGCGGCGCTGCTCTCCGGAGTCACGATCCTCGACGGCATCCAGCCCAACGACGAGGGCCTCATGCTCGCCGCGGCCGCCCGCATCGCCGACGGCCAGGTCCCGTACAGCGACTTCTGGTGGTTCTATCCGCCGGGCCAGTCCTATCTGCTCGGCGGTCTTTGGGAGGCGTTCGGGCCATCGCTGCTCGTGTGGCGGATCGTGCGCGTGCTCTGCGACGCGGGGGTGGCGGTGCTCGCCTATTTGCTCGCCGTGCGCGGCGGCGCTTCGGCGCGGCTCGCGCTCGTGAGCTGGCTGGTCGCTGCGCTCGCGATGGCGTATCCGACCGGGCCGCATCCGTTCCCGCTGACGCTCGTGTTCGCGCTCGGGGCCTTGCTCACGTTCGAGCGGCGCCCGCTCCTGGCCGGCGCGCTCTGCGGCGCCGCGGCAGCCTGGCGGCTCGAGTTCGCTGCCTACCTCGGCGTGGGGATTCTGCTGGCCTACGCGGTGCGGCCGCGCGAGGCGGGCCGCTCCGCGCTCGACCCCGCGCGCTTCGCGGGCGCGGCCGCGCTGGTGGCACTCGTGTTGTACCTGCCGGTGGTCGCGTCGGCCGGGCTCGGCGACTCGTGGGACCTGCTGGTGCGCTATCCGCTGGAGGACTTCTCCGATTACCAGTCGCTGCCCTTCCCGCTCGACTACGACGGGCCGCTCAACACGAGCTCTGTCGGCGGTTTCTTCTCTGACTCGGTGGAGAGCCTGCTGCTCTTCTACCTGCCGCTCGCGCTCGTGCTCGGCCTGGCCGGCTCGCTGCTGGCGCTCGGCATGCGAATGCGGCGCGAGCGCTGGGCGCAGGTGGCGAGCGCGGTGTTCGCGATCGGCATGGCCCACTACCTGCTGACGCGGCCGGACGTCTTTCACACGGCGCCGCTGGCGGTGATGGTGGGCGTCCTCGGGGCATGGGCGCTCGCCGCGGCTCGCGAGCCCGTGGCGGCCGGTCGGCGCCGCTCGGCCCGGTCGGTCGCGGCGCTCTGCGGCGGCGCGGCCGTGGCGGTCGCGCTGGTGTGGGCGACCGTGGAGGGGCTCGACCGGCGCTGGCTCGAGCTGCGCTCCGACTACGCCGAGCTGCGGCTGCCGGCGGCGGACGGCGTCCGAGTGCGAGCGAGCGCGCGCGAGCCGCTGGAGGCCGCGGTGCGCCACGTGCGCCGAGAGGTCGCGCCGGGCGATCCGATCTACGTAACGACTCGCCGCTCGGACCTGGTCACGTCGGGCCACCCGCTGTTCTACGTGCTGGCCGACCGGCCGAACCCGACCCGCTACGACATCCAGGCCCCCGGCGTGGTCACGAGCGCACCGGTCCAGCGCGAGATCGTGCGCGACCTCGAGCGCACCCGGACACCGCTCGTCGTCCGCTGGACGGCCCCGGTCACGGCGGCGCCCGAGCCCAACCGCGCCGGCGAATCCAGCGGCGTGACCCTGCTCGACGACTACCTCGCCCGAAGCTACCGGGAGGGGGCGCGCTACGGCGCGTTCACGATCCTGGAGCGTCGGCCGTAGCCGGGCGGGTCCGTGCCGCGGCGAGCCGGGCCCCCCGGTGACCAACCGTTGTCGAGTTAGCGGTCCCAGGCACCGCTAAGTCGACAATGGGCGCCGGGTCCGTCCGGCCGCCGGGGCCGTGCCGCGTTGTGGGCTCCGGCGAACGGCGGGCTATAAGGGGCGGGACGGGTTGCCGTGGCGCTCCCGTGCCGCCCTTTATTGCTCGGTTGTCGAGTTAGCGGTCCCCGCCACCGCTAGGTCGACAATGGACGCTGCAGGGTGCCCTACACAGTCGCCGGGGAGACCGTCGACAGGTGTGCCCAGAGCGCCAGCAGCAGCGCCGTGAGCGTCACCGAGATCCACGCGAGCGCCCGCTCGCCAAACGCCCGGCGCAGGCCGAGCGCGGCGAAGATGCCGAAGCCCGGCAGCGTGCAGTAGAGGTAGCGCGGATAGAACGCGTCCCAGTTGTCGGCCAGCAGCGACAGCGACATCAGCGCGATCCCCGCCACCAGCGGCAGCAGCAGCACGGCCAGCGCGCGCCGGCGCTCGCCCGATCGCATCCGCAACGCAGTCAGCAGCGGCACCGCGATCACGAGCCCAACCACGACGTCGCGCACCCGGCGCTTGGCCGTCGACAGGAACTCCACCCACCACTCGTCCGGCAACACGCCGTTCAAGAGCGTCACGTGCTTGGCGGGCAGGTCGCCGGCGCCGTAGTCGATGCCTCCGGGGTTCAGCGAAGGCTCGGTCAGCGCCTGAACCTCGTCGCTCCCGGTGAGCGCGCCGTAGTGATCGAGGTTGAAGGCCAGCCACGGCGCGAGCATCGCCGCGGGCACCGCCAGTGCGGCGGCGACCGGGCGCACCCGCCGCTCGCGCAAGAAAGCGAGACAAACCACGCCGAGCGCCGGCGCGAACGCGATCAGCGTCAGCTTGGTCAGCAGCGCGAGCCCTGTGAGCGCCCCCGCCGCCACCAGCCAGCGCCCCGACCGCTCCGAGAGCGCTCGCCAGAGCGCCAGCGATAGCGCGGCCCCGGCCACCAGCTCCAAAGCCGCGGTCGAGAAGGTCGCCGCCCGCACAACCACGCCGGGCCACAGGAAGAAGGTCAGCGCCAGGCTGAAGCCGGCGAGCGGAGCGTCGGGCATCACGCGGCGCGCCAGCAGCCAGGTCAGGAACACCGCCGCCCCGAGCAGGACGACCCCGAGCGCTCTCAGGGCACGCAGCTTGCGCTCGTGGTCGCCCGCCGCGGCAAAGACCGGAGCGGCGACCAGATAGGAGAGCGGCGGCTGGAAGCCCTCGTACGAGCGCCCGAGCAGCCCACGCTCGCGGGCGCCCACCCGCGGCGGGGCGGGGTAGGTGCCCTCCTCGATCGCAAGCACCTCGGGGTGTACGAGGTCCTCGTCGAGCACCGGAAGGCGCCCGTCTTCGGCGATCCACTGGACGTAGTCGTAGTGCGCGGCCTCGTCGACGAGCGCCCAGACCGGGAAGTCGGCCACCACCGCCGCGCCGCAGAGGGCGATCGCTGCGAGCTGCGTCGCCACGAGCGCGCGCAGAGCTCTCATCGCTCAGCGCAGCAGGAACTCGCGGACGGACTCGGCGATCCAGTCGATCATGTCGTCCGTGAGGCCGGGATAGCAGCCCACCCAGAGCGAGGCCTCGGTGACGCGGTCCGCGCGCCGTCAGCGGACCGACCACGCGATGTGTCGAGCCCCAGATAGCCCGGCTGGCGGGTGAGGTTTCCGGCGAGCATCAGGCGGCGAGTCGATCCGGCGCTCGAGCAGGAAGCGCTGGAGCTCGCGGCGCTCTGGGCGGCCCGCCCTCGCGCAGCGTGAACGGATAGCCGAACCAGGAAGGGTCGGCGCTCCGTCGATCGTGCGCGGGCAGCACCATGCGCTCGTCGAGCTCGCCGAGAGCGGCGTCCAGGCGCGCGAAGTTGTGCGCCGGCGCGCGCCGGAAAGCCGTCGAGGCGCTCGAGCTGCGCGAGGCCCAGGGCGGCCTGCATGTCGGTGATCTTGAAGTTGAAGCCCACGTGCGAGAAGACGTACTTGTGGTCGTAGCCCGCGGGCAGCTCTCCGAAGCTGGCCGTCGAAGCGCCGGCCGCAGGCGTCGTTCACGCCGGGCGGGCACCAGCAGTCGCGGCCCCATTCGCGCAGCGACCCGAGCGCCCGCACCCAGGTGGCGTCGTCGGCCACGACGGCGCCGCCCTCGCCGGTGGTCATGTGATGGGCCGGATAGAACGAGTAGGTGGCCGCCGCGCCGAAGGTGCCGACCGCGCGGCCGCCGAGCGTGGTCCCGAGCGCGTCGCAGCAGTCCTCGATCAGCACGAGGTCGCGCTCGGCGCACAGCTCTGCCAGGCGCGCGGCGTCGAATGGGTTGCCCAGGCAGTGAGCGGCCATGACGGCGCGGGTGCGGTCGCCGATGGCGGCGGCGATCGCCTCGAGCGTCGGATTGCAGCGTGTCGAGCTCGACGTCCACGTACACCGGCACGAGACCGTGCTGGTAGATCGGGTTGACCGTCGTCGAGAAGCCGAGGGCCGGTGTGATCGACCTCGTCGCCGGGGCGCAGCGGCCGCTCGTGGAGGTGAGAGCAGTGCGGCGGCGACGGCCAGCAGGTTGGCCTGGGAGCCCGAGCCGACTGAGCAGTCGCGTGGTCGCGCGACGCCGCTGGGCGAACGCGGGGGCGAAGCGCTGCGCGAAGCGGCCCTCGGTCAGCCAGCCGTCCAGCGACGCGTCTACGAGCGCCTCGAGCTCCGGCGCGCCGATGACCTGGCCGGCGACCGGCACCGTGGTCTCGCCGCGGACGAAGGGAGTTACCGCGAGCGACTCCTCGGCGTAGCCGCGCACCGCCGCGAGCGCTTCGCTGCGGAGCGCCTGCAGCCCCTCGGTTGCCTGTCCGCCGCCCATGGGCCGCGAGACTCTAGATGACTACCCGCGGCCCGGCAGGGGGCCCGAGGTGCGGAACGAGACGACGAGCATGGCCGCGGCACAGCCGAGCTGGAGCGCGAACAGCGCGAACGCGATCCCCTCCAGGTCCGCTCCGACGCCGGCCAGCAGCACCACCTCGAGCGCGGCGGCGGCCGCCAGGATCCAGATGAAGCTCGAACGACCGAGCGCGAGCAGGTACTGAACACAGAGGTACGTGCAGGCGAGCAGCGACATCGCCAATCCGAGCCACACGAGCGCGCCCGAAGCCTCGGTGAGGTCATCGCCGAACACCGCGGCCAGCAGCGGCTCGCCGCCGACGCCGAAGATCGCCACCATCGCGGCGGCGCAGGCCGCTATCAGCCCGAGCGTCCGGAGCAGGATCGGCCGTGCGTCCACGCCGATCTTGGCTCGCCGCGAGGCCTCGGGGAGGAGGTACAGCCCGAGGCCGACGGCGACCCAGATGATCGCCTTGGCGGCCACCGCCGCGACGGCGTAGGAGCCGGCCGCGTCGCTCGTGGCCTCGTGCTTGACCACGATGATGTGCACCTCCTGCAGAGCGAACACCAGGGTCAGCGCGAGCACAGGGGCCCGGGCGTCGGCAAGTAGATCGCGCAGGCGGGCCGGCTCGAGCCCCCCGGACGGCGCCGGGAGGCGGGGGAGGAGCCGGATTGCGAGCACCGCGCCAACCGCCACCAGGGCAAACGGGATCCCGAGGAACGCGCCGGTCACGTCGAGGCCGAGGCCGACAAGCGCGAGCGCGAAGAGCAGTCTCGACATGGCCTCGCCGACGATGCTGACGCCCACCGCCCGATAGTCCCCGAAGCCCTGCAGTGCTCCGCGCAGGACCGAGACCAGCGCCCAGAGCATGCTCGAAACCGGCACGACGGCCGCCGCCCAGAGCTCGTCCACGTTGATTGCGGCGGCGATCGCCCCCCGCAGCGGGATCGCGATCGCTGCAACGGCCAGGGTGGCCACGGCGAGCCGCGCCAACCAGCGCCTGACTCCCACGCCGGCGTTCGCGCTGCCCCCCGCCACGTCGCGCGAGACCTCGCGGGCGACCGCGATCTGCAGCGCGGCCCCCGGAACCATGAGGATGATGAACGCGGAGACGAGCGCCGCCAGCGAGCCGTAGCCCGAGGCGCCGAGGACGCGCGCGAACACCACCGTGAAGACGAGGGCGATGACGTTGCTCGCGATCGTCGCGCCTGCGAGCCCGGCCGCCTTGCCTGTGTCAGAGGCCGCGAGCGAGCGCCACACAGACCGGCCCGCGGGCCCGAGGGTTTGCTCGGTGTGCACCGCGCGCGAGGGTATAGCGTGCCCCCGCATGACCTCGCTCGTCCGCGGCGACGACGGCCGGCGGCGCTGCTGGTGGGGAGCCTCGACGCCCGACTATGTCGCCTACCACGACGAGGAGTGGGGGCGCCCCGTGAGAGACGACCGCGGCATCTACGAGCGCATGGTGCTCGAGGGCTTTCAGTCGGGGCTCTCATGGCTGACCATCCTCCGCAAGCGCGAGAGCTTCCGCGCGGCCTTCGCCGGCTTCGAGATCGAGGCGGTGGCGCGCTTTGACGAGCGCGACGTGGAGCGGCTCCTCGGCGATGTCCGGCATCGTTCGCCACCGCGGCAAGATCGAGGCCGCGATCGCCAACGCGAAGGCGGCCGTGGCGCTCGACCGGCCGCTGGCGCAGCTCGTCTGGTCCTTCGCTCCCTCGCGCCGCCGGCGCGCGCCCAAGACCGTCGACGACCTGCCCGCCGTGACCCCGGAGTCCACCGCGCTGGCCAAGGAGCTGAAGCGAAGCGGCTTCCGCTTCGTGGGCCCCACCACGGCCTACGCGGCGATGCAGGCCTGCGGGCTCGTCAACGACCACCTGATCGGCTGTTACGTGCGAGCGGCCGTGGAGGGCGAGCGAGCACTGCGCGAGCCACGGAACTGACGTTAACCGCCTATGTGGCGGCGAATGTCAGCCGCACGACTCGGTCCGAGCTCGAGCGAGGCACTATCCTCGAACCGGGATGGATGAGAGAGCGCTCACCGAGCGCCTGCTCACCTACGACACGTCCACCCTCGAAGGCATGCAGAGCGCCGCGGGCTTCGTCAAGGGCTGGCTCGAGGCACGCGACGTGGAGGTGACGGGCACGGTCCACAACGGACGGCCGGTGCTGGCCGCCACCGTCGGCCCTTCCGCGGGACAGACGATCGTGCTGCACGGACACCTCGACGTCGTCCCCGGTCGCCCCGAGCAGTTCACCCCTCGGATCGAGGGCGATCGCCTCTACGGGCGCGGTGCCTACGACATGAAGGGCGGTCTCGCGGCCATGATGTGCGCGCTGCACGACCTCACCGCGCAGGACCGGGTGCGCGTGCACTTCGTCTGCGTCTCGGACGAGGAGTCCGAGGAGATCGACCAGCGCGGCTCGGACTACCTCGTCGAGCAGGGCTACATAGGGGATTTCGCCATTACCGGCGAACCAACCAACATGCACATCGGCATCCAGGCCAAGGGTGTGCTGGCGATGCGGATCGAGGTCACCGGCAAGGCCGCCCACGGCTCGACGCCCTGGGTTGGGCGACAACGCGGTCCTCAAGGCGATCGACGTCTTTCGCCAGATCGAGACGCTGCCCTTCGCGCGCGAGTCCTCCGACCTCTTCGACCGGCCCTCGATCAACCTCGGCCGGATCCTCGGCGGCGATGCTCTCAACAAGGTCCCCGACCTCTGCGTGATCGACGTCGACGTGCGCTACCTGCCGGGGCAGGATCCGGAGAGGATCAAGGCAGCCGTGAACGCCCTGGACGACGCCACCGTGGTCAAGGTCTTCCACCGCCGGCCGGCGATCGTCGCACGTGACGACCCCTACGTGCAGGCGCTCGGGGAGGCGATCTCGCGCGTCGGTGCCCCGCCCGGAGACCAGATCTCGGTGGGCCGCGACGGCGCCTCCGACGCTATCTCCTTCCTCGAGGCCGGCGTGCCCGCGGTCGAGTGCGGCCCGGCCGGCGACGGTCACCACGGACCCGAGGAGTGGGTGTCGATCCGGTCGCTCGGGGAATATCGGCGGATCTTGGTGGAGTTCGTCACCCTGCTCCCGGGCCAGATGGGCCAGGACGAACGCCCGCTTCGCATCGCCTGATGTTCGACGACATCCCCCGCCCCGGACTCTGGAAGCGCCTCCTGCTGGGCGCTCTCCTTTGCATCTTCGCCGCGGCGGGGGCCACGGCGGTCGCCGCGTTCCACGAGCTCGACAAGGTGGTGGGCTATCTCGAGCTGGGCAAGGAGCTCAAGCTGGGCAACGACCTCGCGGAGACCGACCCCGGCAAGCCTCAGACGCTGATGATCCTCGGCTCAGACAAGCGCGCCAAGGGGAACGCCGAGGGCGCCGGGACCGACGCCCGCTCGGACACGATCATGCTCGTCCGGCTCAACCCCGACAAGGAGGCGACCGCGGTCATGTCGCTGCCGCGCGACCTGAAGGTCGAGATTCCCGGGCACGGCGTGCAGAAGATCAATGCCGCCTATGAGCTGGGCGGCCCGCGCCTGACACTCAACACGGTCAAGAACCTGACCGGGCTGCCCATCAACCACGTGATCAACGTCGACTTCGAGGGCTTCTACCGCGCGGTCAACGCGGTCGGTTGCGTGTACGTGGACATCGACCGGCGCTACTACAACGACTCGGCCGAATACACCTTCATCGACATCCAGCAGGGCTACCAGCGCATGTGCGGCCGCGAGGCGCTCCAGTACGTGCGCTTCCGCCACGAGGACGACGACATCGTCCGTGCCGCGCGCCAGCAGGAGTTCCTGCGCCAGGCCAAGCAGCAGATCGCTTTCTCCACGCTGATCGACAAGAGCGACCGGCTGCTGAAGATCTTCGGCCGCAACACCCAGACCGACGCCGACCTGCGCAGCCGGTCCGAGGTGCTCAGCCTGCTGAAGCTGGCGGTGTTCTCGGCCGACCAGCCGATCCTGCAGGTGCGCTTCCAGGGCGAGCTCGGCCCGAGCTTCGTGGAGGCGAGCCAGGAGCAGATCGACAAGATCGTCCAGCAGTTTCTCCAGGTCGAGGACTCACCGGGCGCGCGCGGCACGCCGGTGCGAAGAGGGCCGCGTCCCAAGCGCAAGAAGCTCCGCCAGGTCGGCGATCTCGGCTTGGAGGACGCGAGCGGCTTCGGGGAGGACCAGGGCGTGCAGGCCGTGGCCGCAGGCGCGGGCGGATCGCTGCCGGTCGTCTATCCCAAGCTGCGCACGCGCGGCTCGATCTACGCCGGCCCGCCGCGCGTGTACAAGCTGCGCGGGCTCGACGGCAAGCGCTACGGGGCCTACCGGATGGTCCTCCAGCGCGGGATAGCCGGCGAGTACTACGGCCTCCAGGGAATGACCTGGAAGGACCCGCCGATCCTCGAGGGCGTGACCGAGACGCGCAGGGTCGGCCGGCGCACCTACGAGCTCCAGTTCGACGGCGACCGGCTGCGCCTGGTGGCGTGGCGCACGCCCAAGGCGGTCTACTGGATCTCGAACACCCTGCTGCTGACGCTGACGAACAAGCAGATGATGGCCATCGCCCGCTCGGCGCGTCCGCTCTGACGCGTCGCGTGGATAGCCTCAGCGACCGCATATGGCTGACAAGGAACCGATAGCGGTCATCGGCGTCGGCTGGGTCGGGCTGGTCAGCGCGGCCTGCTTCGCCGAGCTCGGGCACGAGGTCTGGGCGCGCGACATCATTCCCGAGAAGGTCGAGTCGCTCGCGCGGGGGGAGGTCCCGATCCACGAGCCAGGGCTGCCCGAGCTCGTGGCCAGGAACGCCGAGCGGCTGCATTTCACGACCGACATGGCCGAGGTGCTCGAGCACGCACGGCTCCTGTTCGTCTGCGTCGACACGCCGCCGACCTACTCGGGCGACGCCGACCTCTCGCGCGTGGAGAGCGTGCTCGCCGACCTCGGCGAGTCCGACCAGCACGCCCTCGTGATGAAGAGCACCGTGCCCGTCGGCACGGGCCGCTCGATTCAGCGCCGCCGGCCGGGCACGGGCTACGTCTCCAACCCGGAGTTCCTGAAGGAGGGCAGCGCGGTCGCGGACTTCATGTCGCCCGACCGCGTGGTCATCGGCGCCGACGAGGGCTCGGAGGAGTTCGCGGAGCGGGTGGGCGCCCTGTACGCGCCGCTCGACGCGCCCCTTGTGAGAACCGACGTGGCGAGCGCCGAGATGGTCAAGCTGGCTTCCAACGCCTTCCTCGCGACGAAGATCTCGTTCATCAACGAGATCGCAAACGTCTCGGAGGAGCTCGGGGCCGACGTGTCGGAGGTGGCTCGCGGAATGGGCCTCGACGACCGCATCGGCCCGAAGTTCCTGCAGGCGGGCATCGGGTACGGGGGGTCGTGCCTGGCCGGCGGGGAGACCGTCCTGGCAAGGCAGCACGGGAGGACGACGCTGCTCACGTTCGAACAGCTCTGGGCGCGACTCGAGGCCGACCGCGAGGAGCAGCCCGAGGCCGGCGTGATCGCCCCGGGCAACCTCGAGGTCCTCTCGTTCCTGCCCGAGCAGCAGGAGCCGATCTTCCTGCCCGTGATGTGCGTGACCCGGCGCGATTACGACGGCGACCTGCTCGAGGTACGGACGAAGATGGGACGGCGCGTGCGTTGCACCCCGGACCATCCGTTTCTCGTGACGGATGCGGGCGGGGCGCCGATCGTTCACAAGCTGGCCGAGGACCTGACGCCGGAGGACTGGCTGCCGCTGGCGACGGAGCGCGACGAGCGGCCGGACGCGGCGAAGATGGCATCGATCCTGTCCGCGTCGGACGTGGCGGGCCTCTCCCCGGCGAAGCTCATCGTGCGCCCGCGTGCGCGAGAGATTCGCAAGCTGGCCGCCCGGCCCATCGCCGACCGGCGCGGGATTTTCCTTCGCGCTTCGTCGGCAAGCGCGCGCACCGGCGACGTGAAGCGAACCGGTGCGCTCAGGCTGGACGAGGCCGGACTGGGCGACGTATCCCTTCGCGGCTCGCGGATCGGCACCACCAACGGCGGCAACTTCGTCAGCTCCGAGATCGAGCTCTCGGAGAGCTTCTGGCGCATCGTCGGCCTCTACATCGCCGAGGGCTGCGCAATCAGAACCGAGGCCCACCACCAGCTCCAGTGGTCGTTCCATCCCGAGCGCGAGGAGCACCTCGTTCGCGAGGTGGTTCGCGGGTGGTCTCGGTGTGGAATGGCAGCGAGCGTGTACAGCACGCCCACCGCGCGAAAAGTGATTCTGCGCTCCCGGCTTGCGACCACGTGGTGGTGCGACGTCCTCGGACTCGGGCGCAACAGCTACGAGCAGCGACTCCCCGACCTCATCTGGGACCGCCCCCCGCGCGACCAGTGGGCCCTGCTCTCCGGGCTGTTCGAGGGGGACGGCTCGTGGTCGCTCCAGGGCGGCGGGCCGAGCGTAGTCATCGAGTTGGGGACGATCAGCGACGAGCTCGCCGATGGCGTGCTGCGACTGCTAGGCGAACTAGGGATCGTCGCCTCACGCCGGATCGGCCGGACGCGGAAGTCGACGAAGGACACGCACTGGATTCGCATCAGCGGAGCCGACCAGGTCGAGCGCGCGATCGAGCTCATCCCCGAACGCGATCGCGCCGGCGCTCTCTCGAGCATCGCCCGGCAGAGCAAGCGGATCGCCCCCACCGGCTACCGACGCACCACCGACGGATCTGCGCGTGTTCGCGTCGCCGGCATCGAGCGCCTGGCGCACCGCGGCCCCGTCTTCTCGCTCGAGGTCCCCGGCGCCCATTCGTTTGTGACCAGCGGAGCGATCGCGTGTTCCAACTGTTTTCCCAAGGACGTCCAGGCCCTCAAGCAGCTCGCCGGCAACTCCGGCTACCACTTCCAGCTGCTCACGGCCGTGATCGAGGTCAACGAGCTCCAGAAGCGGCGCACGATCGGCAAGCTCCAGAAGCACCTCGGCTCGCTCGTCGGCATGGAGATCGCGCTGCTCGGCGTGGCCTTCAAGCCGAACACCGACGACATCCGCGAGGCCACCAGCCTCGTGCTGGCCGGGCGTCTCCAGGGGGAGGGCGCGACCGTGCGGGTGTATGACCCCGTGGCCGCAGGGCGCGCCGGCGGCCTGCTCGGCGGGGCCCGCATCAGCGATACCGCGCTCGAGGCCGTGGACGGCGCCGACGGCGTGGTGCTGGTGACCGAGTGGCCCGAGTTCCGCGAGCTCGACTGGACCGGGGACGTCAAACGGCGGATGCGGAGGCCGCTCGTGGTCGACGGGCGCAACTTCCTCGACCGCGAGGCGCTCGTCGCGGCCGGGTTCACTTACGAAGGGATCGGTCGTTGACCCAGGCGCTGGTCCTCGCGGGCGGCGAGGGCACACGCCTGCGGCCGCTCACCTACACGACGCCCAAGCCCGTCATGCCGCTCGCCGGGCGTCCGTTCTTGAGCTTCATGCTCGACTGGGCCCACTCGCATGGCGTAGACGAGGTGATCCTCTCGTGCGGATTCATGTCGGGAGGGGTCAAGCGCGTGCTCGGCGACATCTACGAGGGCATGCGCCTGCGCTACGTGATCGAGGAGCAGCCGCTCGGCACTGCGGGGCCGGTGCGGCTGGCTTATGACCAGGGCCTCCTCGACGAGCGCCTGCTCGTCCTCAATGGCGACGTGCTCTCCAATATCAACCTGTCGGCCGAGATCGCCGAGCACGAGCGCACCGGGGCGCGAGTGCACGCTCGCCCTCTACCCGGTCGACGACACCGCGAGCTACGGGGTGGTGCCGACCGATGCCGAGGGGCGGGTTGAGGCCTTCCTGGAGAAGACCGAAGGCGAGCTGCCGACCAACCTGATCAACGCCGGCGCGTACGTCGTCGAGCGTGAGGTGGTCGAGTCGATTGCGCCGGGCCGCGCAGTGTCCTTCGAGCGCGAGGTGTTCCCGGGCCTGGTCGGCAATGGCCTCTACGGCCATAAGGCCGGCGGCTATTGGATCGACATCGGCACTCCGGAGCGTTATCTCGAGGCTACCTGGGACCTGCTCGCCGACCGCCTCTGGTCCGAGCTCGCGCCGCGCGACGAGACCGGGTCGCTGGTCTACGAGGGCTGTCTTGTCGCAGGAGCGCACATTGGGCCTCAGAGCGTGCTCGGGCGCCACTGCTCGGTCGGAACCGACGCCCGGGTGGAGCGCTCGGTGCTCCATGACCGCGTGCTGGTCCGCGCCGACGCCTCGGTTCGCCAGAGCGTCCTGGCCGAGGGGGTGCGTGTTGGAGAGCGTGCCCGCATCGGGCCGGGTGCGATGATCGGAGCCGGGTCTGTGATCGGGGAGGAGGCTGTGATCGGCGAAGGAGCGAGGCTCGACCCGGGCGTCGAGGTAGCGGCCCGCGCGCAGGTCGGCGCGGGTGAGCTGGTCGCTGCCCGCGAGGTCGTGCAGTGAGCGCTCTGTCGCGCGCAGCCATCGACGCCGCCGACCCGCAGGGAGCTCTCGGCGACGTTCTCGCCCAGCCGCTCCAGCTCGGCGATGCGCTCTGGCGCGCGCAGTCCGCCGGGATCCGGCCGGCCGACCGCCCGGGCGGCCTTGTCGTTTGCGGAATGGGCGGCTCGGCGATCGGCGGCGACCTCGCGGCAGCAGCGCTCGGAGACCGCGCCACCCGCCCGATCACGACCGTCCGCGGCTACGCCCTCGAGTCCTGGACCGGCCCCGACAGCCTCGTACTGTGCTCGAGCTACTCGGGGGAGACCGAGGAGACGCTCGCCTGCTTCGAGGCGGCGGGCGCGGCCGGCGCGGGGCGCGTGGTGCTGACGACCGGCGGCCGCCTCGCGGAAGCCGCCCGCGAGGAGGGCGTCCCCGTGATCGGCGTGCCCGCGGGCATGCAGCCCAGGGCGGCCGTGCTCTACATGACAGTCGGCACGCTCGAGTGCGCCGCCATGTGCGGTGCCGCTCCCGCCCTGCACTCGGAGATCGACACCGCCACCGCGCTGCTGGAGAGCCTGGCGAGCGAGTGGGGGCCCGACGCCGCCGAGGACTCCGAGGCCAAGGCCATTGCCGGGCGCCTCGAGGGAACCGTCCCGGTGATCCACGGGGCGGGCCCAACCGCGGCGCTCGCGCGCCGCTGGCACAGCCAGATCAACGAGAACGCAAAGGCCGCGGCCTTTTGGTCGGAGCTCCCCGAGGCCAACCACAACGAGATCTGCTTCTGGGAGCGGGGAGCCCGCACCGCCCAGCTGTCCGCCGTCTTCCTCGGAGACCCCGACCAGCATCCGCGCGTGCGGCGCCGCATCGAGCTCGCTTACATGGAGGCTGAACGCGGCGGCGCGCCGGTAGTCCGTGCCGAGTCGCGCGGCGAGACCCGCTTGGAGCGCGTGCTCTCGCTCAACTTGCTGGGGGACCTGGTCAGCGTGTACCTGGCCGTCCTGGAGGGCGTCGATCCGACGCCCATCGAGCCGATCGATCGGCTCAAGCAGGCGCTCGCAGCCGAGTAGGCACGCGGCGAACCTTGACACGATCGTGGTAAGGTTTGCCAGGTATGCCCGCGGGACTTGCGATAAACGAGGCGGCGGCGACCACGGGCTGGTCGCCGCGAATGCTGCGCTACATCGAGAGCGCGGGCCTGATCGAAACCCCGCGCACGCCCTCCGGCTACCGAGTCTTCGGTCCGGGCGAGCTGCAGCGCCTGCGCACCCTGCGCGAGCTGCTCGCTCGCTTTGAGTGCGCCCTGTCGGACGTCGCCTTCGCGCGCCGCCTCGACTCGGATCCGGAGTTGCGCGTGGCCCTCGAGAAGTGGTTCGAGGAGCGTCCGCAGCGCCCCGAGGGCGTCGATTCGGGCGACTGGCTCAGCTGGGAGCAGGAGAAGCACGAGCGCCTGCTCGCCCTCGATCCACCAATGACTACGAACACGACCGTTACGGAGAACGCCGCCGCATGACCGTCACCGAGACCACCACACGCCAGGACTTCAAGGTCGCCGACATCTCCCTGGCCGAATTCGGCCGCAAGGAGATCACGCTGGCCGAGCACGAGATGCCCGGCCTCATGGCCATGCGCGAGGAGTACGGCGAGAGCCAGCCGCTCAAGGGAGCCCGCGTCATGGGCTCACTTCACATGACCGTGCAGACCGCGGTGCTGATCGAGACGCTCGCCGCTCTTGGCGCCGAGGTGCGCTGGGTCTCCTGCAACATCTTCTCGACCCAGGACCACGCGGCGGCCGCGATCGCCGCGGCCGGCATCCCGGTCTTCGCCTGGAAGGGCGAGACGCTCGAGGAGTACTGGTGGTGCACCGAGCAGGCGCTCGACTGGCCGGGCCACGACGGCCCGAACATGATCCTCGACGATGGCGGCGACGCCACGCTGCTCGTGCACAAGGGCGTCGAGTTCGAGAAGGCGGGTGCGGTGCCGGATCCGGCCTCGGCCGAGTCCGAGGAGTTCCAGGTCGTGCTCGGCTTGCTGCAGCGCAACCTCTCCGAGGATCCGCAGAAGTGGACCCGCATGGCGGCCGACATCCAGGGCGTCACCGAGGAGACCACCACCGGGGTGCACCGGCTCTACGAGATGTACGAGAACGGCACCCTGCTGTTCCCGGCCATCAACGTCAACGACTCGGTCACCAAGTCGAAGTTCGACAACCTCTACGGCTGCCGCCACTCGCTGATCGACGGCATCAACCGCGCGACCGACGTGATGCTCGCCGGCAAGACCGCGGTCATCTGCGGCTACGGCGACGTCGGCAAGGGCTGCGCGCAGTCGCTGCGCGGCCAGGGCTCGCGCGTGGTGATCACCGAGATCGACCCGATCTGCGCCCTGCAGGCCTCGATGGACGGCTACCAGGTCGTGCGCCTCGATGACGTGGTCGGATCGGCCGACATCTTCATCACGGCCACCGGCAACAAGGACATCATCACCGCCGCCCACATGGCGCGCATGAAGCACCAGGCGATCGTCGGCAACATCGGGCACTTCGACAACGAGATCGACATGGCCGGCCTGATCCGCACCGACGGGATCGAGCGCAACAACATCAAGCCGCAGGTCGACGAGTGGCGCTTCCCCGACGGCCACTCGATCCTCGTGCTCTCCGAGGGACGCCTGTTGAACCTCGGCAACGCCACCGGCCACCCGAGCTTCGTGATGTCGAACTCGTTCACCAATCAGACGATCGCCCAGGTCGAGCTGTTCACCAAGCGAGATGAATACGAGACGCAGGTCTACGTGCTTCCCAAGCACCTGGACGAGAAGGTCGCCCGCCTGCACCTCGGCTCGCTCGGCGCGCAGCTGACCGAGCTATCGGCCGAGCAGGCCGCCTACATCGGCGTGCCGGTCGAGGGCCCGTACAAGTCCGACAGCTATCGCTACTAGAAGAACCGGGGGCTCGCGCCCCCGGACCCCCCGCTGATGTCTGGCCGGCCCAGCAGGCTTCGGCGGGGGCTCACGCCCCCGGACCCCCGCTGATGTCTGGCCGGCCCAACAGGCTTCGGCGGGGGCTCACGCCCCCGGACCCCCGCTGATGTCTGGCCGCTCCAAGGCACTCCGTTCGGAGATCCTCGACCGCGCGCTCGCCCCGGGCGGGCAGGCGCGGGTCGAGTGGGCCGAGGGCCAGATGCCGGTGCTGCGCTCGATTCGCGATCGCTTTGCGACAGAGCGCCCGCTCGATGGCGTAAAGGTCGCCGCCTGCCTGCACGTGACGGCGGAGACCGCCAACCTGATGGGGGCGCTCGTCGCCGGCGGGGCGCAGGCCGCGCTCTGCTCGGCCAACCCGCTCACGGTGCAGGATGAGGTCGCAGCGGCGCTCGTGGCAGCGGGCGTGCCGGTCCAGGCTACGCGCGGCGAGGACGCCGAGATGTACGCCAAGCACGTGGGCGCCCTGGCCGAGTGGAGCCCCGACGTCACGCTTGACGACGGCGCCGACCTGCTGATGCAGCTGCATCGCTGGGAGCGCCCGCCGCGCGGTGGGGCGGAGGAGACCACGACTGGGCTCCTGCGCCTGCGCCGGCTCGAGAACGAGGGCAAGCTCGCCTGTCCGGTGATCGCCGTCAACGAGTCGCGCACCGAGCGCACCTTCAACGACCGCTACGGGACCGGCCAGTCCGCGCTCGACGGCATCTTGCGCGCCACCAACCTGCTGCTCGCCGGTCGCACGCTCGTCCTGTTCGGGTACGGGGCTACCGGCAAGGGGATCGCCCAGCGCGCTCGCGGAGCCGGGGCGCACATCGTCGTGTGCGAGGTCGACTCGATGCGCGCGCTCGAGGCGTGCATGGACGGCTACGAGGTCATGCCGGCGCTCCAGGCCGCCGAGCGCGGAGATCTGTTCGTGACCGTTACCGGCTCGCGCGGGGTGCTGCGACGCGAGCACTTCGAGCGCATGAAGGACGGGGCGGTGCTCGCCAACGCCGGCCACTTCGACGTCGAGATCGATCTCAACGAGCTCGGCGAGGTCGCGGCCGGCGGGAGGCGCCAGGTGCTTCCGCTCGTCGAGCAGTACGACCTCGGCGACGGCCGCCGGCTCAACCTGCTGGCCCAGGGCCGCGTGGTCAACCTCGCCGCCGGCGAGGGCCACCCGGCAGCAGTGATGGACATGAGCTTTGCCAACCTGGCGCTCGCGGTCGAGCACCTGACCCTCCACGGCGCCGAGCTCGAGCACCGCGTGCTGGACGTGCCGCAGGCGATCGACGATGAGATCGCCCGGCTCAAACTCGAGTCGCTCGGCGTCCGGATCGACGAGCTCACCGCGCAGCAGCTCGACTACCTCAGCGCGTGGGGCGCCGGGTAGGTCAGCGGGCTTAGGCCACGCGCGGCAACAGCCGCGCAAGGCTGCGGCGCCCGCCGGCCTCCTCGTCGCGTAGGCCCGCCGCGCGGTAGCGCAGCAGGTCCACGACGTCCGCGCTGGGGCGGAACGGATCGGCGATGGCCGCGCCCGAGCGGATGTCGATGGCGGCCCAGATCTCGTTGCCGACCTCGGCAATCAGCGAGTCCCCGGTCGGCGGGGACGAGCTGTCGATTGCAGCGAGTCGAGCGAGGGCGCCGGCGTCGGCGACATCAGCGGGGCGGATGGTGAGCGTGTTGGCGTTCATTCGAAAAACTTCCCTTCTGGTCGGTTCGACGTCCTTCGAACATAATCGTCACCAACGGCCATAAGATCAAATTCGTAGTTCTGGTATCTCCGATAAGCTCCGGTTATGCTCGACGTCAAGCAGCTGAGGGTCTTGAAGGAGGTCGCCGAGCAGGGCTCGTTCTCCGCCGCCGCGGAGTCCCTCTCCTACACCCAGCCCGCCATCTCGCAGCAGATCGCCGCTCTCGAGAGGCGCGCCGGCGCCACGCTGGTCGACCGCACGAGCCGCGGCGTGCACCTCACCGACGCCGGCCGGGCGCTGGTCGAGCACGCCACCGTCGTGCTCACCCGCCTGTCGGCCGCCGAGGCCGAGCTCGAGGCCATCGCGGGGGTGCGCGGCGGGCGGGTGCGGCTGTCCTCGTTCCCGACGGCAGGCGCCTCGCTTTTGCCGCCGGCGGTCGCGCTCTTCACCGAGCGCCATCCGGAGGTCGAGCTGGCTTTTCTCGAACAGGAGCCCGAGGAGGCCGTGCAGATGCTGCGGGCGGCCGAGCTCGAGGTTGCGATCGTGTTCGAGTACCGGGAGCTCTCGCAGCCCGAGTTCGAGCGAATGTACGACGGCATCGACCTGCGCCTTCTCGTGGACGACCCGATGTACCTCGCCCTGCCCCGAGACCATCCCGGCGCGTGCAGATCGCGCATCCGACTCGCGGACTTCGCCGAGGAGACCTGGATCCAGAACGACACGACTGGGCCCTGCGGCCGGCTCCACCTCGCAGCCTGCGGGTCCGCGGGCTTCGAGCCGAGAATCGCCTTCCAGTCCGACGACTACAACGTCGTTCAGGGTCTGATCGCAGCCGGGGTCGGCATCTCGTTGTTGCCGGGCCTGGCCCTGACCAACGTGCGCGAGGACATCGTGGTGCGATCGCTCGGGCGCAAGTCGCCGACGCGCCGCGTTGCGTCAGCCACGCTCGCCGGCCGCTACCGCTCGCCCGCCACCGAGGCGATGCTCGGGATCCTGGACGAGGTGGCGGCTCGCTTCGAGCTGCCCTCCGGCGCCGCGGTTGCCGCCGCCTGACGACGTAGAGTCGTCTCTGTGGATACCTCGAAGCTGGGCACCGGTGAGGCGATCGCTGCGATCTCGGGTGTCGCCCTGCTCGCGGTGATGTTCCTGCCGTGGTACGGCGTCGATATCGAGATTGCGGACGTCTCGCTGAGCGAGAGCGCCAACGCGTGGGAGACGCTCTCGTTCATCGACATCCTGCTGTTCCTTGTCGGCCTGGTTGCGATCGGCGTTGCGGTCGCCCGCGCGACGGACTCGCTCCCGGCGGAGGTTCCCGGGTCGCTGCTGCTCGTGGCGGCCGGCGCGCTGGGTGTGCTGCTCGTGCTCTTTCGCCTGATCGACATCCCGGCGCCCGACATCCCGACGATCGCGCAGGACAGCGTCGACTTCGAGCGCAAGATCGGCCTCTTCTTGGCGCTGATCGCGACCGCAGGCATCGCCTACGGGGGCTGGCGGGCGAACATCGAGCGACCCTCCGGCGGGCCGCCCGCGGCGCCGGCGGCAGACCCGACCTGATACACCCTCCGGATGGCCCAGGACGTACAGATTCCCGGTGCGGGAACGACCGCGAAGATCCGCCACCCGCTCGGGGTGATCGGGCTCAGCCTGATCACGCTCGGCATCTACGGGTTTTTCTGGTGGTACTTCATCAACCGCGAGATGGCCGACCTCGGCCAGGCGAACGGGGTGCCCGAGCTGGGCGACAACCCGGTGCTGTCCGTCGTGGCGCTGTCCATCGGCTCGCTCATCATCATCCCGCCGTTCGTGACCTGGTGGCGGACCGCAAAGCGGGTCGAGACCGCACAGAACCGCGTATTGGGTTCGAACAACTTCAGCCCGGTCCTGGCCTTCGTGCTGATCTTCATCCCGCTGGTCGGGCTGATCTCGATCTATTTGATCCAGAGCAACCTGAACCAGGTGTGGGAGCGCGGCGCGCAGGCGTAGATCTCTAGAAGAATCCCGCCTGCGTGAGCGCCGCCACTGACAAGATGCGCGCGGAGGGCTTGCCCGACGACGCGATCGACACGTTCGCCCGTTACGAGCAGGCGCTGCGCGAGGGCGATCAGGGTGAGCTGCCCGAGTCCGCGATAGAGCCGCTCGACGACCTGCCCGACGCCGACGAGCTGCCCGACTCCACCGGCGCCGCGCTCGACGAGGCCGTCGTGCTCAAGCTCAACGGCGGCCTGGGCACGAGCATGGGCATGAAGAAGGCCAAGTCCCTGCTCGAGGTCAGGAAGGGCCTGTCCTTCCTCGACGTGATCGTCCGCCAGGTCCTGCACCTGCGCGAGCGCCACGGCGCCCGCCTCCCGCTCCTGCTGATGAACAGCTTCGCCACGCGCGACGACACGCTCGCCGCGCTCGAGCGTTACCCGGATCTGCAGGTCGAGGACCTCCCGCTGGACTTCATGCAGGGCAAGGTGCCGAAGCTGCTCGCGGACACCGGCGAGCCGGCGGACTGGCCGGCCGATCCCTCCCTCGAATGGGCGCCGCCCGGGCACGGCGACGTGTACAGCTCACTGCGAACGTCGGGCACGCTGGAGCGCCTGCTGGAGGCCGGATACCGCTATCTGTTCCTGTCGAACTCCGACAACCTGGGCGCCGTGCTCGAGCCGCGCATACTCGACTGGTTCGCGACCGAGGAGCTCCCGTTCCTGTCGGAGTCGACCGATCGAACCGAGGCCGATCGGAAGGGCGGCCACCTGGCCCGCCGCCGCGAGGACGGCGGGCTCGTGTTGCGCGAGACCGCTCAGACGCCCGACGAGGATGTCGAGGCCTTCGAGAACGTCTCGCGCCATCGCTACTTCAACTGCAACAACATCTGGGTCGACCTGCGCGCCCTCGACCGTACGCTCGACGAGCGCGACGGTGTGCTGGGGCTACCCATGATCGTCAACCGCAAGACCGTCGACCCCGGCGATTCGTCTTCGCCGGGCGTGGTCCAGCTCGAGACCGCCATGGGGGCGGCCATCGGCGTGTTCGAGGGAGCGGCCGCCATCCGCGTGCCGCGTTCTCGCTTCGCGCCGGTGAAGACGACGAACGACCTGCTGGTGGTGCGCTCCGATGCCTACGAGCTCGCGGACGACTTCACCGTCCACCTCGCGAGCGACCGTGCCCCACTTGTCGACCTGGACGCCGACCATTTCAAGCTCCTGGCGGACTTCGAGGAGCGCTTCCCCGGCGGCGCACCCTCGCTGGTCCAGTGCGAGCGTCTCACCGTCAAGGGCGATGTGAGGTTCGGCGCGGACGTGGTCGTGCGCGGCGACGTGACGGTCGAGGGGCCGCGCGAGATCGCGGACGGCGACGTGCTCCAGTAGGACGTATCGGCGCCGCTCAGGCGGGGGCCGCGTCGAGCGCCGAGCGCACCGCGCCCAGCAGCGTCTCGCCGTCAAAGGGCTTCTGTACCAGCCGCAGGTCCTCCACGCCGTGGCGCAGCACGACGTCGTCGGTGTAGCCGGACATGAACACCCGCACGATCCCGATCTGCTCGGCCAGCTCCTTGCCGGACATCCCCGGCATGACGACGTCGGTGAGCAGCAGGTCGATTCCGCTGCCGTGCTCCCCCCAGATCTCCAGCGCTCGCTGTCCATTGGGCGCCTCCAGCACGCGGTAGCCGTGGCGCGAGAGGATTCGGCTGGTCAGGCGGCGCACGGGGTCCTCGTCCTCGACAACGAGGATCGTCTCTCCGCCCGCCGCCGCTCCGTCGGCGCCGGCGCTCTCGACGATCTCGGCGAGCGGCGCCTCGGTGGCCGGCAGCAGCACGTTCACCGCGAGCCCGTCACCGGCGCTCGAGTCGATCTCGACCCTGCCCTTGGCCTGGGTGACGATGCCGTAGACGGTGGCGAGCCCGAGCCCGCTTCCCTGACTGCGCGGCTTGGTCGAGTAGAACGGCTCGAACGCGCGCTCCATGACTTCCGCGCTCATGCCGGGACCGCTGTCGCGGACCGTCAGGCGCACCAGGCGCTTGCCGTGCGCGAGCTCGTTGGCCAGCTCGATCGTGAGCCGGCCGCCCCCGGGCATGGCGTCACGTGCATTGACCGCCAGGTTCACCAGCACCTGCTCCATCTGGCTCGGGTCGGCCGCAACTCGATAGAGCGGGTCCTCGACCGAGACGCTGAGGGTCACGTCCTCGCCGAGCGTGCGCTCCAGCAGCGAGGTGATGCCGTGCAGCACCTCGGCCAGGTCGAGCACCCGGCTCGCCACGACCTCGCGGCGGCTGAACACGAGCAGCTGGTTGGTCAGCTCGGTCGCGCGCTCGGCCGCTCGCGCTACCTCCTCGGCGTCAGAGCGCAGCGGGCTGTCGGCCGGCAGGCCGTCGATCACGAAGCGCGCGTACCCGCGTATCACCGCGAGGAAGTTGTTGAAGTCGTGCGCGATCCCTCCCGCCAACTGCCCGACGCTCTCCAGCCGCTGTGCCTGGCGCAGCTGGGCCTCGAAGCGCTTGCGCTCCGTCACGTTGCGGCTGTTGAGCACGATGCCCTGGATGTCCGGGTCGTCGAGCTGCCCGGTGGCGATCGTCTCGACGGAGACCCAGCCACCCCCGCGAGCGCACATGCGCCACTCCGCCGGCACCGAGCGGCTGCCGGCGCCTACGGCCTCGGCGAGGAACTCCAGTGCCTCATGTCGGTCCTCGGGGTGGAGCAGCGCGGCGAAGCTCGCCTCCTCGCCGAGGTCCAGCGTGCGCTCGACCGACGGCGAGGCGTAGAGGATCTCGCCGTGCGGAGCGATCACGGTGATCATGTCGGAGGAGTGCTGGACCAGCGCCCGGAAGCGGGCCTGACTGCGCTCGGCGTCGCGCTCGCGCATGGCCTCGATGCGGCGGCTGTCGGCAAGCGCGAGGCTGGCGTGGTCGGCGAAGACCGTCAGCATGTCCTGCTCGAGCGCGCTATAGCGCCGGTCCGGCTCACGCGAGGCAACCGTCAGGCTGCCGACGATCCGCCCCTGGGCGTGGACCGGTGCGGCCATGCCGGACTCGATACCCGCCTCCCGGTAGCTGTTCAGGGCGGTCGAGTTGCGCTGGTAGTCCTCCATCACCACAAGCCGCCCCTCGGCCATCGCCCGGCCCCCGAGGCCGACCCCGGTGGGGGTGCGCTCGCCGCGCATCCCGTCGGTCTCGTGGCCGGTGACGGCGACCAGCTCGAGCATCGACGGGTCGTCCGGGGCGGTCAGCCGCAGGCCCGCCATCTCGTCGCCAAGGAGCTCCACCGCGCCCCGGCAGATGGCATCGAGCACGTCGCCGCTCCCACCCATGTGTGCGAGCGTCCGCTGGATGCGCGATAGGCGACCGAGCATGTCCTGGCGCTGCTGGAGGGACTCGAGCAGGCGCTGGTTGAGCTCAGACTGCGTCTCCGCCTCGTGGCGCTGGCGGCGCTCCTGGGCCGCGAGGCGAAAGAGGCGCAGCGATAGTCCGAGCACGCGCGCCATGCCGGCCGCGAGATCCAGCTCGTCGGCCGAAAAGCTGCCGCGGGTGCTGCGAGCGACCACGAGGCTCGCGGGCGTATCGTCCTCGACCTCGACCGCCATCGCCGAGCACTCGCCGAGACCCGGAGCCAGGAGTGTTGCGGCGCGGCCCTCCGCCACGTCCGCGAGCGCCCGCTCGAGCGCCGGGTCGCTCGGGAAGCCGATCGACACGTAGACCTCGCCGGCGCGCAGCAGCGCCGCGACCTCGGCGTGGAGCGCCTCCGCCGCATGGTCGACGGCGAGCCGGCTGGCCGCGCGCTCGTCGCTTGCCGAGGACACCGCCGCGAGGAAGCTGGTGAGTTGGTGCGCCGACCAGTTGGCCGGGGTCGGGCCGGACTGGGACGCATGGGCGAGGTCAGGCATAGCAGAGGAAGCTCATCAAGGCCCTGTCCTCAACACATCGGCCTCGCTTCCTCGAACTTGAGCAGCCTCGCGGCCCTCCTCCAGCCGCTCGCGGCGGCGCTGCTCCTCTTCGCTCTGGGTCAGTGCGCGCACGAACAGCGCCACCATGACGAGCGCGAGCGTAAACGACTGCTCGACCATCATGATCACCCCGCCGACGTTCTGGTCCTCGACGGGGCTGAGGCCCCAGATGCGCGGGGTCGTCTCGTAGTAGGGGTAGAGCGCGGTTGAGCTCCACGCGAGGTAGATGCCGAGTGCGGCGAGCCCCGCCTTGGCGGCGCCGATGTAGCCGATCGGCTGAAGCCCGGTGAGGCGGTGGCGCATCGGCACGGGCTGGACCAACGGCCACCAGAGTGCCAGCCCGGCGGCAAAGAACGAGACGTGTTCGAGCACGTGGATCAGCGGGTTCTCGGTGGCGCCGTCGTAGAGCGCCGGCACATGCCAGACGTACATCAGCGTCAGCCAGATGACGATCCCGGTCACGGGGTTGGCGAGCGGGCCGAGCGCGCGCTCGACACGCATCAGGCGGCGTGTCGCGGGGCGCATGATCACCCGGCTCAGGCCGAGCAGCAGGAGCAGCGGCGCGATGTCGCTGAGCAGCACGTGCTGGACCATGTGCGCCGAGAACAGGTAGTCCTCGCCCAGGCCGTCGATGGGCGAGACGAGTGCGGCGAGCAGTGCCAGCATCCCGCCGGCGAAGGCGATGGCCTGGAGCGGCCCGGCTCCGCGTCCGCCGGCCTCCTTGCGCGCGGCGGCGAACCGCCAGATGTAGATCCCCGCCAGCAGGGCGAGTGGAGCCAGCACGGCGGGGTCGGAGAACCAGTGGATCTCGGGGTGGTTGACGGCTTCGTCACCGGACACGGACGGGATTGTCGCAAGGGCGCATCCGCCCGTCGCACGCGCGGCGCGAGCATCTCTCTCATGCTGCTCGCGCCGCCGCTGTGCTGGAGCTGCCGGGGGGCGGTCCGCCGTGGCGCCGCGTTGTGCGCGAGCTGTCGCGGGCGGTTGCGCTTCGCGACGTGGTCGGCGACGGTGGGCCCGTCCGGCGTGCGGGTGTGCGCGGCGCTCTCCTATGAGGGACCCGCCCGCGACCTGGTGCACGCGCTCAAGTTCCGAGGCGCGGCCGGACTGGCCGGCACAATGGCCGCGTTCATGGTTGCCGCGGCGCCGGCAGGGCTCCTCGACGCGGGTTGCACGCTCGTGCCGGTGCCCCTGCATCCGCGCCGGCGCAGGCGCCGCGGCTTCAATCAGGCCGAGCTGCTCGCGAGCGCGCTGGCCGGCCGCACCGGCGTCGCCGTGAGCGACTGCCTCGCGCGGAGCGGAGCCGATATCCGTCAGGTCGGCCGCGGCCGCGGTGCGCGACTGGATTCGCTCGCCGGGTCGATCGCTCTGCGCTCGGGCGCGCCGGGCCTCGCGGTGCTGGTGGACGACGTGGTCACCACCGGATCGACCATCGCCGAGTGCGCGCGCGTGCTGCGCGCGGCGGGTACCGCGGAGGTGGGCGCGATCGTTTTCGCGCGGACACCGGGGCGCTGACGCCAGGTGGGGCTTCACCCCCTTTCCAGGGGCGAACGAGCGGTCTACCATCGAGTGCAGCCGAATGCCGAGGAGGGCAGATGCGCATCCAGGTCAAAGGCCGCAACGGCGCCGTCGTCGACGAAGAGGTTCGCTCACACGTCGAGAAGAAGCTCGAGAAGGTCGCCCGCCAGGTCTCGCCGCTCGCCGAGCTCGAGATCGAGCTCAGGGAGGAACGCAACCCGGCCATCAAGGATTCGCAGATCGCAGAGGCGACCCTGCACCTCAAGCGAGTCACGCTCCGCGCCCGCGAGCGCTCGACCGACATGACCCACTCGATCAACCTGGTGGCCGAGGACTTGGCGCGCCAGGTCAAAAAGCACCGCGACAAACGCCGCGGCCGCCGCGACGCCCGCGGGGGAGCTCAGGAAACCGCGGCCTGAGCG
Organism: uncultured Thermoleophilaceae bacterium; assembly: GCA_963762265.1. Classification (GTDB taxonomy): domain Bacteria; phylum Actinomycetota; class Thermoleophilia; order Solirubrobacterales; family Thermoleophilaceae; genus JACVRW01. The sequence continues at coordinate 443,676 of CAVXKC010000003.1, forward strand.
CCGGATCGGGCGCTTCGGACCGCCTCGGCGAGCGCGCGGACCACGGGCGCCGCGCTCTCTACCGGGAGCCGGCCGTAGCCGAGCAGGACCGCGGGCTCCCGTGCGCGCATGGCCTCCAGCACAAGCCCTCGGCGCGCCGCCTCGGTCACGACCGCCTGCTCGTCGCACTCGCTCGGCAGCAGCACCACCACATGCAGGCCCGCCGCGGCCCCCGACACACGCACCTCCGGGAGCTCGCGGGCAAGCGCGGCCAGCACGGCCTCGCGCCGGCCGTGGTAGAGGCGCCGCGTACGGCGCAGGTGGCGATCGAGCTCGCCGCTGTCAATCAAGCGCGCCAGCGCCACCTGCTCGATGACCGAGCCGGCGCCCTGCGCCCTGCGCTTGTGCTCGGCCACCGGGCCTGCCAGCCGCTCGGGCAGCACGAGCCAGCCGATGGCCAGGCCCGGCGCCAGCAGCTTCGACACAGAGCCGCCGTGCACCGTGCGGTCGGGAGCGAGGCCCTGGACCGAGCCCACCGGGTCGCGGTCGTAGCGGTACTGGGCGTCGTAGTCGTCCTCGACGATCAGCGCGCCCTCGCGCCGGGCCCAGGCCACGAGCGCGGCGCGGCGCTCGGGCGCCAGCACCGCACCGGTGGGAAACTGGTTGGCTGGGGTGACCACGACCGCATCGACATCCGCTCGCTCCAGCTCGTCGACCATGAGCCCCTCGCCGTCCACCGCCACCGGCACCGCCTCGAGCCCGGCGGCCAGCACGGTGGCGCCCTGCCCCGGCCAGCCCGGCTGCTCGATTCCCACCCGCCTCAGGCCGCGCCCCGCGAGCGCTCCCCACAGCAGCGACAGCCCGGTTCGCAGCCCGCCGGTGAGCACGATCCGATCCGGGCCCGAGCTCACTCCACGGGCCCGGCCGAGATAGCCGGCCAACGCCTCCCGCAGCTCCACGGCGCCTCGCGGGTCGCCGTACGAGAGCCGCTCGTCTGGCAACTCGCGCACGGTGTCCGTGAGCGCCGCCGCCCAGCGCCGCCGTGGGAAGGAGGCCAGATCGGGCAGCCCCGGCCGTAGGTGGTGGCGCGCCCGGGGCTCCGCGACCACGGGGAGCCCCTCGGGGCCGGCGCCCTCGTCGCCGCGGCGGCCCGCGTCCGGGGCCACCCGGGTCCCCGACCCGACGGCCGCCACCAGATAGCCCTCGGCGGCCAGCTGCTCGTAGGCCTCCACCACGACCCCGCGCGAGATCCCCAGCTCGACGGCGAGCGCGCGTGAGGACGGCAGAGCGCCGCCGGGTGTCAGCCGGCCCGCCCGGATCGCCTCGCGCAGCTCGCGCTCGAGCTGCGCGCGCAGCGGGCCCTCACGGGCCCCGATCGACAGGTGCAGGTCCAATTGGACTACTGATTCTGCCTGAGATTGGCCCTGGTGAGAGGACCACATGGACCCTAGCCTCAATAGCAGGATGGCCACCGCCGCTTCCAAGCGCACCCGCGTGCGCCGCGTCCCCGCACGCGGGGTCTACGAGCGCGACTCCATCGAGACCATCCTCGACGCGACTCTTGTGAGCCACATCGGCTTCGTCGCCGACGGCCAGCCGTACGTGATCCCCACCCTTCACGCGCGCGTCGACGACCGGCTCTACCTGCACGGGTCCGCGGCGAGCCGGATGCTCAGGGTGCTCGAGAAGGGCGCCCCGGTCTGCGTGACCGCCACGCTGGTGGACGGGCTCGTGCTGGCGCGTTCCGCCTTCCACCACTCGATCAACTACCGCTCGGTAGTCGTGCTCGGCGAGGCGCGGCTGGTCGCGCCCGAAGCGGAGCGGCTGCAAGCGCTCGAGCTCTTCACCGAGAAGCTGGTGCCGGGCCGCTGGGCCGAGGTCCGGCCCCCGTCCAAGCAGGAGCTCAACGGCTCGAAGGTTCTGGCGCTATCGCTCGACGAGGCGTCCGCGAAGGTGCGCAGCGGCCCGCCCGTCGACGACGAGCCCGACTACGACCTGCCCGTCTGGGCGGGCGTGGTTCCGCTGGCGACCGAGGCGGGCGCGCCGGAGCCCGATCCGCGGCTCGACCCGGCCACGCCGGTGCCCGAGCACGTGGCCTCTTGGCGGCCCTAATGACAGCCGCGGCGTTGCTACCGTTGCCGCGTGACCATTCTCGACCGCGCGCTGCGGGTCGGCGAGTCGAAGAAGTTCAAAGCCTTCGAGAAGAACGTCGGCCGGATAAACGACTACGAGCCGGAGCTGGAGCTCGAGTCTGACGACGAGCTGCGCCAGCGCTACGCATCCCTGCGCGAGCGCTATCTCAATGGCGAGACGCTCGACGAGCTGCTCTATGAGAGCTTCGCGCTCACCCGCGAGGCGGGCAGGCGGGCCCTCGGCCAGCGCCACTACGACGTCCAGATGATCGGCGGGATGGTGCTCCACGACGGCTCCATCGCGGAGATGAAGACCGGCGAGGGCAAGACCCTGACCGCGACGCTTCCGATCGTGCTAAACGGACTGGCCGCGCGCGACGAGAACGGCGCGCCGGCGCTCGGCATGGGCGTTCACCTGATCACGGTGAACGACTACCTCGCCCGCCGCGATGCCCTTTGGATGAAGCCCATCTACGACCTGCTGGGCGTGACAGTCGGAATCATCCAGTCGCAGATGCCCGACGTCGACAAGGCGGAGGCGTACTCGCGCGACGTCGTCTACGGCACCAACTCCGAGTTCGGGTTCGACTACCTGCGCGACAACCTCGCCGACACGCTCGAGAGCAAGGTCCAGCGCGGCCAGGGCTTCGGCATCGTCGACGAGGTCGACAACATCCTCATCGACGAGGCGCGGACGCCCCTGATCATCAGCGGCCGGCCCGAGCAGGCGGCGGACCTCTACTACAAGTTCGCGAAGCTGGCCAAGGTGATGGAGGCGGGCGAGAAGCCCGAGGGCCTCGAGACGAAGTCGAAGGAGTGGGAGGCTGACTACGACTTCGAGCCCGACGAGAAACACAAGACCGTGGCGGTCTCCGAGAAGGGCGTGGCCAAGGCCGAGAAGTTCCTCGGCATCGACAACCTGTACCGCGCCGAGTACGGCCACCTCGTCAACCACCTCCAGCAGGCGCTCAAGGCGGAGTCGCTCTACAAGCGAGACGTCGACTACGCGGTGATCGATGGCCAGGTGAAGATCATCGACGAGTTCACCGGCCGCATCCTCGAGGGGCGCCGCTGGTCCGAGGGCCTGCACCAGGCGGTCGAGGCCAAGGAGGACGTGGCGATCCAGGAGGAGAACCAGACCGTCGCCACGATCACCTACCAGAACTACTTCCGCAAGTACGACAAGCTCGCGGGAATGACCGGCACGGCCCTGACCGAGGCCACCGAGTTCATGAAGATCTACAAGCTGCAGGTCGTGGAGGTCCCCACCAACCGGCCGATGGTCCGCCGCGACAACAACGACCAGATCTACAAGACGAAGGACGGCAAGTGGGCGGCGGTGGCGCACGAGATCGCGGACCGCAATGCGACCGGCCAGCCGGTGCTCGTCGGGACGATCTCGGTCGAGGTCTCCGAGCTGCTCTCCGCCGAGCTCACCAAGCGCGGCGTCAAGCATGCCGTGCTGAACGCCAGGCCCGAGCACGCAGAGCGCGAGGGCGAGACGATCGCGGAGGCCGGCCAGCCCTTCGCGGTGACGATCGCCACCAACATGGCCGGCCGCGGGGTGGACATCAAGCTGGGCGGCAACGAGGAGCACCTCACCCAGCTCGAGCTGCACAAGCGCGGCCTCGAGCCGGGCAACGACGAGTGGGACAAGGCGTGGGACGAGCTCTTCCCGGAGATCGAGGCGCAGGTGGCCGAGAATCGCGAGAAGGTCATGGAGTCGGGCGGCCTGTTCATCCTCGGCACCGAGCGCCACGAGTCGCGCCGGATCGACAACCAGCTGCGCGGCCGCTCCGGTCGCCAGGGGGACCCGGGGGAGTCGCGCTTCTACCTCTCCGCGGAGGACGACCTGGTGCGGCTGTTCGCCGGCGACCGGATCTATCGCATCCTCGACAACAAGTTCCTCTCGCAGGCGGACGACGAGGGCAACGAGCTGCCGATCGAGCACAAGATGCTCACAAAGCAGATCGAAGGCGCCCAGAAGAAGGTCGAGGACCAGAACTTCCTCCAGCGCAAGCGCGTCCTCGAGTACGACGACGTGATGAACCAGCAGCGCGAGATCGTCTACGAGTACCGCGACCGCATCCTCGAGGGCGAGGACATGTCCGACGTGGCGCGCTCTCAGATCGGCGACGCGATCGAGCGGCTCTGCAACGAGTACATGCAGGGCGACTACCACGACGACTGGGACCTCGACGCGCTGTTCACACAGCTCGAGCAGATCTACCCGACCTCCTACGACATGGAGGACGTGGCCGAGGGCTCGGGCCGCGAGGCGCTGATCGAGCAGCTGCGCGCCGACGTGATCGACGCCTACAACGAGCGCGAGGAGGAGCTGGGGGCCGAGCTGATGCGCGCCCTCGAGCGCTTCATGCTGCTTCAGATCATCGACGAGCGCTGGCGCGAGCACCTGCACGACATGGACTACCTGCGCGAGGGGATCCACCTGCGCGGGTTCGCCCAGATCGATCCGCTCGTGGCCTACAAGAACGAGGGCTTCGAGATGTTCACGGCGCTCATGAACAACATCTGGGACGAGTTCGCGCGCTACATCTTCAACGTCGAGGTCGCGGTCGAGCAGGAGGAACAGCCGAAGCCCGCCGACCGCTGGGCCCCGAGCGCGAACACCAGCTCGACAGGCCGGCTCGACTACTCGGGCGGCCATGCGGCCCAGGGCCGCGACGCGATCACCGCGGCGGCGGCCGCCGGCGCGACGGTCCCGGCCGCGGTGGCGGAAGCCGCCGAGCTGGCCGCGGACGAGGTGGCGGGCTCGGTGCCGATCGTGGAGACCCGCCGCCTCGAGGAGCACGAGAAGATTGGCCGCAACGACCCATGCTGGTGCGGCTCCGGCAAGAAGTACAAGAAGTGCCATGGCGCCTAATCGAGACGCCAGTGGCCTCCGCGACCAGCTGAAGCTGCTCGCGGACTACCTTTGACCCAGCTCGGTTAGAGGCTCGTCTCGGCGAGCTCGAGACGGAGATGGGCGCGCCTGGCTTCTGGGACGACCAGGACCGCGCGGCCAAGCTCTCTGCCGAGCATTCGGCCGTGTCGCGTCGCCTGGAGGGCTACCGGTCGCTCGAGCGCGACATCGCGGACCTCGAGGCGCTCGAGGAGATGGCGGCCGAGGACGAGTCGATCGCAACGGAGCTCGCCGAGCAGCTCGAATCGATCGACGCCCGGCTGGCCGCGCTCGAGGAGGCGCGCCTGTTCTCGGGCGAGTACGACGACGGCGACGCGGTCGTGACCGTCAACGCGGGCGCCGGCGGCACCGACTCCCAGGACTGGGCCGAGATGCTGCTGCGCATGGAGATGCGCTGGGCCGAGCGGCGCGACATGGACGTGGAGCTGAAGGAGGCGTCGCCGGGGGAGGAGGCGGGGATCAAGTCCGCGTCGTTCATCGCGCGCGGCGAGAACGCCTACGGGCTGTTCAGCGCCGAGAAGGGCGTGCACCGACTGGTCCGCATCTCTCCCTACGACGCCCAGTCGCGCCGTCACACGGCATTCGCAGGCGTCGAGGTGGCGCCGCTCGTCGAGGACGCCGTCGAGGTGGAGATCGAGCCCGACGACATCCAAATCGACACCTACCGGGCGTCGGGCGCCGGCGGCCAGCACGTGAACAAGACCGACTCCGCCGTGCGCATCACCCACCGCCCGAGCGGCATCGTCGTCCAGTGCCAGAACGAACGCTCGCAGTCATCCAACCGCGACACGGCGATGCGGATGCTGCGCGCGAAGCTGATCGAGGTCGAGGAGCGAAAGCGCCAGGAGGCGATCGCCAAGGAGCGAGGCGAGGCGCAGGACGTGGGCTGGGGCTCGCAGATCCGCAGCTACGTGCTGCACCCCTACACGATGGTCAAGGACCACCGCACGAGCGTCGAGGCAGGCAACGCCCAGGGCGTGCTCGACGGCGATCTCGATCAGTTCGTGCGGGCGGAATTGCTGCGCCGCGCCGACGACGCGGCGGCCGCCTGAGCTAGGCCTAGGCCTCGTCCTCGACCGCTCCGAACGCGTTCTCAGGAAAGTCGCCGGACTCCTCGAGCACCCCGAGCAGCTGGCCCACGCGACACACGAGCAGGCGCTCCTCCTCCACCTCGACCCAGACGCCGGCGGCGGCCGGGAAGACCACATGGTCGCCGGGCTTGACCGGCATCTTCACGCCCACGTGGGTCCACCAGTCCAGGCCGGGACCCACGGCCAGCACGATGCCGTGCTGGGGCGGCGCCTGATGCTCGCCCGGCGGCAGCAGCAGACCCGAGCGCCGAACGCGGTCGGGCTCGAGCTCCTTGATCACGATCTGGTCGAAGAGGGGACGTAGCTGTTGCTTCACGGTCTCTGAGGATATTGCCCGGATGGACGCTCACTAGCATGAACCGGGATGGCCGAGGAGTCCCCCGCCAAGCCGAATCCGCGCAGCGCGCCGGAGCAGAAGACCGGCCGAAAGGGCCCGGGCTGGCGCGTGAGCCCGGCGCCGGATGGGCGCGGCAAGCCGGCCCAGAAGCAGCCGATGATCCCGTGGAGCGGGCGGCGCTTTGTCGTGATCCTGCTCGCTCTCTTCCTCCTGAACTGGCTGATCGTCACGGTCTTCGCGCCGGCGGAGGAGCGCGTCCGCGTGCCCTACAACCCGACGTTCCTCGCAGAGGTGCGCGACGGAAACGTCAAGGAGATCTCCTCGCACCGGCGAGACCGTGCAGGGCGAGTTCCGCAAGGAGGTCAAGTACAAGGACGACAAGGCGACCAACTTCGAGACCGAGATCCCGACCTTCGCCAACGAGGACGAGCTCTCGCAGCTGCTCACCGAGCGCGACGTGACCGTCAACGCCGAGCCGCCCGGGAGCCGCTCGCTGCTGGAGACGATCCTGTTCTCCTTCGGTCCGACGATCCTGCTGGTGGCGCTGTTCGTGTTCCTCGCCGGCGCGCGGCCGCGAGCGCGGGCGGGGCGGGGGGGATGCTCAGCCAGTTCGGCCGCTCGCGCGCCAAGCGCGTGGAGTCAGAGACCCAGACCGTGAACTTCGAGGATGTCGCCGGCATCGACGAGGCCGAGAACGAGCTGGTCGAGGTCGTCGACTTCCTGCGAAACCCCCAGAAGTACGCCAAGCTCGGAGCGAGGATCCCGCGCGGCGTGCTGCTCTCGGGCCCGCCCGGGACCGGCAAGACGCTGCTGGCGCGCGCCGTGGCCGGCGAGGCGGGCGTGCCGTTCTTCTCGGCCTCGGCCTCGGAGTTCATCGAGGCGATCGTCGGGATCGGCGCCTCACGCGTGCGCGACCTGTTCGAGCAGGCCAAGCAGGCCGCCCCGGCGATCATCTTCATCGACGAGCTCGACGCGATCGGCCGCTCCCGCGGCGGCGGCGGGGGTTCGCTCGGCGGCCACGACGAGCGCGAGCAGACTCTCAACCAGATCCTCACCGAGATGGACGGGTTCGACCCGGCCGCCGGCGTGATCGTGCTCGGCGCCACCAACCGGCCCGACGTCCTCGACCCCGCCCTGCTGCGCCCCGGTCGCTTCGACCGGCGCGTGACGGTGCAGCCGCCCGACAGCGTCGGGCGCGAGCTGATCCTGCGCGTGCACACGCGCTCGGTGCCGCTCGACGACGCCGTGGACCTCAAGCAGATCGCGTCGACCACGCCCGGCATGGTGGGCGCGGACCTGGCCAACCTCGTCAACGAGGCGGCGCTGCTCGCGGCCCGCCGCGGTCACGACAAGGTCGCGCGCACGGACTTCACCGACGCTCTGGAGAAGATCGTCCTCGGCGCCGAGCGCAAGATCGTCCTGGGCGAGGACGACCGGCGCCGCATCGCCTACCACGAGGGCGGCCACGCGATCGTCGGAATGCTGACACCCGGCGCCGATCCGGTGCGCAAGGTCTCGATCATCCCGCGCGGCATGGCGCTCGGCGTCACGCTCTCGACCCCCGACGACGACCGCTTCAACCTCTCGGAGGAGGAGCTGCGGGCGAAGATCCGCGTGTCGCTCGGCGGCCGGGTCGCGGAGGAGCTCGTGTTCGGCGACATCACCACCGGCGCCGAGTCCGACATCCAGCAGGTCACGGGCATCGCTCGCGGCATGGTCGCAGCGCTGGGGGATGAGCGAGAAGATCGGCTTCCTCACCGTCGCCCCGCAGGACGGCCAGAGCATGTTGCTGCCGGGCGCCGAGGCCACCTCCGAGGCCACCCGGGAGCTGGTCGACGCCGAGGTCCGCAGGATCGTCGACGATGAGCACGACGTCACGCGCCGCCTGCTGGCCGACAACCGCGACAAGCTCGACGCCGTGGCCGAAGCGCTGCTCGAGCGCGAGAGCCTCGACGAGCTCGACGTCTACGCCGCGGCGGACATCGACCGCCGGGCCGTCCCCGCCTCGGCCTGAGGCCGCTCAGCGCCGCTTCTCGGTCTTCGCCTCGAGCAGCGCCACGTCCGCCGCGGCCAGCACGTCCTCGGCGCTCGCGTGCGTCGAGCTCCATCTCGGCCGCGCCCCATGTGAGGACGATGTCGCGCCCGTCGCGCGCCTGGTACTCCCTGCCGACCGTCTGCGCCATGCGCCCGAGCAGATCCTGAGCGGCGTCCCGGCCGGTGTCGCTCATCACGACCACGAACTCGTCGCCGCCCCAGCGAAAGCAGCGGTCGTTGCCGCGCATCGAGCGCTCCATCGCCCGCGCCACCTCGCCCAGGCAGCGGTCGCCTTCGAGGTGTCCGTAGCGGTCGTTGATGCGCTTGAGGTTGTCGATGTCCACGAGGCCCACCGACAGCGGGCGGTGGTCGCGGGTGGCGTGGGCGATCGCAACGGTCAGAGCCTCGTCGAACGCGCGCCGGTTGCCGAGGCCGGTCAGCGGATCGACGCCGGCCAGGCGGCGCGCGACCTCCGCGCCGGAGCGCAGGCCGACGCGCTGGCGGCGGACCCCTGCCTGGTAGACGGTCAGCAGCAGGCCGATCGCGATCAGGATCAGCGCCTCCGCGGCCATGTCGCTGACGATCTCGCTGCTCGTGCCCTCGTAGAGCAGCGGCAGGGCGAGCGCGGCGACGCTGGCGGCGAGGTGCGCGAGCGCGCGCCGCGGGGGGTGGGGTACTCCGGCTCCCAGCCACAGCACGAACAGGTCCTCGTAGGCGGACGATCCGCCGCCGGCCAGGAAGTTGAGCCCGGCGATCGCGACGATGCCGGCGTAGGCGATGACCAGCAGGTCGTCGAAGCTCGGCTGGCGCCGAAACGTGATCGCGCGCACCGGTCAGGCCCGCCACTCCGATGGCGGCGGCGATCGGCCAGCCGGCGGCGCCTATCTGGTCGTCGACGGGCTCGAAGGGGAGGAACGCGAGCGCGAGCAGGCCGCAGAGTGCGAGCAGTCCGGCCACGAAGCGCCGCGAGGTGTCGAGATCGGCCCCGGCGTAGGGGTCTGGGGGCCGCTCGAGCAGCGTCCTGATGAAACTCGCTACTGCCCTCCGTGGCGGGAGTACCGGCATCTCCGCGGGCAAGTCTTAACGATCCCGTAGCCTGGGTGCCAGCCAACGATGCTCGACCAGATCGACCGCGCGCTTGCCGAGGATCTCGGCGATGGGGATCTCACCACGGCCGCGGTCGTCCGCGAGGGCGCGCAGGCGCGGGCGCGCATCGCACAAAAAGCGCCCGGGGTGCCGAGCGGAATGCATGTGGCGGAGAAGGTCTTCGAGCGAGTCGATCCCGAGCTGCGCTGGCACGTTCACGCCGATGAGGGCGAGTGGCGCGAGGGCGGGGTGGTGGCCGAGCTGGAGGGCCGTGCTGCAACGATCCTTGCGGGCGAGCGCGTCGCGCTGAACTTCCTGGGCCGGTTGTCGGGCATCGCGACTCTCACGTCGCGATACGTGCGGGCGGTCGAGGGAACCGGCGCGAGGATCCTCGACACGCGCAAGACGACCCCGGGGCTGCGCGCGCTCGAGAAGGCGGCGGTGCGGGCCGGGGGAGGCACTGAGCCACCGCAGCGGGCTCTACGACGCGATCCTCGTCAAGGAAAACCACGCCGCTCTGGCCGGCGGGGTCGGCGAGGCGGCGCGGCGCGCGCTGGCGGCGGCGGCGCCCGGAGTGGCGGTCGAGGTGGAGTGCGCGACGCTCCTCGAGGTCGAGGAAGCGCTGGCTGCGGGTGTGGCGCGGCTGCTCCTCGACAACATGGCTCCCGGCGAGCTGCTGCGCGCCGTGCAGCTGGCTGCCGGGCGCGCCGAGCTCGAGGCCTCCGGCGGCATCACGCTCGAGAACGTGCGCGAGGTGGCCGAGACGGGCGTCAACTACATCAGCGTCGGCGCGCTGACCCACTCCGCCCCGGCGCTCGACTTCAGTCTGCTGCTCGAGCCCATCTAGGGCCCCGCGGGCGGGCGCAGCACTGCGAACGGATCGGTGACCTCGAGGTCGAGGGAGGCGAAGCGGTAGACCGCCGCCGGCCGGCCGCCCTCGCGGCCGGGGGTGCGGCGCTCGCCGGTTGCCTCGAGCAGGCCGCGGCGCTCGAGCACGCGGCGCAGGTTGGTGGGGTCGACCGGGTAGCCGAGAGCGGCCGAGTAGATCCCGCTGAGCTCGGACACCGAGAAACGCTCCGGCGCGAGTGCGAAGCCGATGTTCGTGTAGGAGAGCTTGGCCCGCAGGCGCTCGCGCCCGGCGAGCACGATCTTCTCGTGGTCGAAGGCGATGCGCTTCGGCAGCCGGTCGACCTCGTGCCACGCCGTGTCCGGTGGGAGGGCGGGGTCGAGGCCAAGCGGGACGAGGCCGAGGTAGGCGGTGGCGAGCTGCCATTCGACGGGGTGGCGGTCAGGATCGCTAAGCGTCTCGAGCTGCTCGAGCCAGGAGAGCTCGGCGAGGTCGACCTTGCGCGCGAGGTGCGCACGGATCGACTCCTCGAGCCCCTGTCGGGGCTCGAGATATCCACCCGGCAGCGACCAAGCCTGCGAGAAGGGCTCCTGGGCTCGTTGCCAGAGCAGCACCGAGAGCGAGCCCGCGCGCACCTGAAGGACAACGGCCAGCGTGACGTGTGTGGGGGCTGCCCGTCCGCCTGCGCTCACGCCGGTTTTCGACTGGGAGTCGCTTTGGGTGCTATCCTGATCGTGCATCGGTTTTCGATCATAGGTCAAAAACCCGGATCGTGTCGCCGCAAGGCGCCCCGCGAGGTCTCGCCATATGAACCCAATCGAGCTTCCGACTCTCTCGCCGCCCGCCGCGCCCGTGCTTGCGCCCGACCAGGTCAGCCGTCTCCAGGACGAGGTCCGCGCGCTCGCGCAGGAGCGCAACGCGGTGATCCTGGCGCATAACTACCAGGTGCCGGAGGTCCAGGACGTTGCCCACTTCGTGGGGGATTCGCTCGGCCTCTCGCGCCAGGCCGCGGCCACCGAGGCGGACGTGATCGCGTTCTGCGGCGTGCACTTCATGGCCGAGACGGCGTCGATCCTCAGCCCGGACAAGATCGTGCTCCTGCCGGACCTCGGCGCCGGCTGCTCGCTGGCCGACTCGATCACGGCTGACCAGCTGCGCGCGTGGAAGGCAGAGCACCCGGGCGCGATCGTCGTCATGTACGTGAACACGACCGCCGAGGTGAAGGCCGAGACCGACTACTGCTGCACCTCGTCGAACGCCGTGCAGGTGGTCGAGCACATCCGTGCCCGGCACGGCGACGACTGTCGAGATCCTCTTCGGCCCCGACATGTGGCTGGGCGCCTACGTCGAGCGCGTGACGGGCCGGCGGATGCACGTCTGGGACGGTGAGTGCCACGTGCATGCGGGCATCCGCCCGGCCGACATCACGGCTGTCCGCGCAGAGCATCCCGGCGCCGAGTTCATGATCCATCCGGAGTGCGGCTGCACGACTCAGGTCATGGAGTACGTGGCGTCCGGGGACGTCGACCCGGAGCGCACGCACATGCTCTCCACGGGGGGCATGCTCGACTTCGCGCGCAGCTCCGACGCCCAGACCTTCATCGTCGCCACCGAGACGGGCATGCTGCACCCGCTGGCCAAGGAGAACCCGGGCAAGTCGTTCGTCCCCGCCAATCGGGCGGCCGCGTGCAAGTACATGAAGATGATCACGCTGCCGAAGCTGCGCGACACGCTGCGCGACCTGGCGCCCCAGGTCAAGGTCGACCCCCAGCTCGCGGAGCGCGCCCGGGTTCCGATCGAGCGAATGGTCGCGCTCGACTAGCGCCAGCCTCGCAGGGCCATGGTCCTCAGGTCGGCCTGCGGACTGGCCGGATCCGGCTCCTCTACCGCCATGTCTCCGGTCGGCGCGTCGCCGTCCGCACGTCGTCCGGCGGACTCGCCGGTGCCGGTGCCGTTCTCGCTCGACTCGGTCCCGCTCCCGGATCCCGAGCTGCCGCCGCCCGAGCTCGCGTGCTCGCCGCCTGAGCCGGAGCCGCCGCTGCCCGAACCGGAGCTGCTGGACCCGGACCCGAAGCCGCCGCTGCCCGAGCCCGAGCCGGAGCCGCTGCCCGAGCCGGAGCCGCTGCCCGAGCCCGAGCCGGCAGCCCGAGCCCGAGCCGGAGCCGCTGCCTGAGCCGGAGCCGCTGCCCGAGCCCGAGCCGGAGCCGCTCCCCGAGCCCGAGCCGCCGCCGCTGCCCGACCCCGACCCGCCGCCGCCCGAACCCGACCCGTTGCCGGATCTCGAGCCGCTGCCCGGCCCGGAGCTGCCGCTGCCCGAACCGGAGTCGCCTTCTCCATGCCCGCTGCCGCTGTCGTCATCTCCCTGCTCGCCGCCCCCGTGCTCCCCGCCGCCCGGCCCGCTTCGGTCGTCCTCGCCACCCCGCCGGCGCGGGTGTTCGTCCTCGCCCGCGTCCTGCTGGTTCCGGCTGTCGTCGCCGCCGTCATCCGTCCCGCTCGGCTCGGCGCCCTGACTCTCGCTGCCTCCCGCGTCGGCGCTTGCGGCGGAGCGGCCGCTCGACCCGCCGCTCGCCTCGCTCGCCGCCGCCCTGTCCGGCCCGGGTGCGCGATCGTCGCCGTCCCGGGCCGGCCCCGCCGCGACGCCGCCCACCGCGGCAGCGGTCACCAGCGCAGTCGCGCACACCTTGGCCGTGACCACACCGGCGCCCGCGCCGGCGGCCCCGCACAACTCCGCCACCCGCGTCGCGGCCGGCTCGGTCGGCGCGGCCCACGGAATCCGCAGCAGCAGTCCGACGGGCGTCACGGCTGTCGCACCCGCCCGCAACGTGTTGCGTGCGCGGTTCAGGAGCTGTCTCACCGATCCGCCCGTCACGCCGAGCTCGGAAGCGATCTCCTCGTAGGAGCGACCCTCGAGCTCGCGCAAGACGATTGCGTCGCGCTGGCGCTCGGGCAGCGCCTTCACCGCCGCCACCACTTCGCGCAGCCCCTGGGTGCGCTCGAGCGCCTGGTCCGGTCGGTCTACCCCGTCGATCCGCTCGTCGAGCTGGTCGTGACGCAGCCCTCGGTCCCGCAGCGCGTTGAGCGATGTGTTGTGCGTGATCCGATACAGCCAGGGGCGAAGGTTGAGCGCGGACTCGTCGCGCAGGATCGCCTCGTATGCGCTCACGAACGACTGCTGCACGGCGTCCTCGGCCCGCTCGCTCGGCAGGAAACGCTCCGCGTACCGAAGCAGCGCGTCCCGATAGCGCGTCACGATCGCCTCGAATGCCGGCTCGTAGCCCGCGCGCACGAGGTCGACCAGGCGGGCGTCGGACTGGGTCGCCAGCACGGGCCGGCGGGCCAATCGAGCAGGAGCGATGAGCGACTTCGGAGTCATGGCGCAGGGACGGTCAAGACCTTCAACACGCGAGAAGCCGAAACCTCACGCGGGCTCGATACCGAGGGTAGTTCGCCGAGCGGGCCGTCGTATGACCAGAGGCTCGCACGCGCCGCGTGCTCGCCGTCGTGTGACCAGGGCTCGATCGCGCCGCGTGCTGGTCCTGCCACCCTTCGCGCGATGGCGGTGCCCCTGGTTCTCCTCGTGCTGTGGCTGACGGCTGCCCCCGCGCAGGCGTCCGCGTCCCCGACCAGATCGATCGGTCCAAGCCGCCGCCCCCGACGGTACACCGCTCTGCGCCGACTGGGTACACGAGCTGCACACCGTCGAGCGCGCGGGGCAGCGCTGGCCCACCTGGCACCCGCCGCGTGACCCTCGCTACCGCTGTGCGTTCGGTCACGAGCACGGCACCAACCCGCGCGCCTTCCGCTACTTCCGCCGCACCGGCATGCCCGCCTTCGGCCCGATCGGCACCTACGCGGGGAGCGAGGAGGCGCACGCCGGGTTCAAGGTGTTCGCCGCCAACGAGGATCGCAAGGGCCTGGCCTGGATGATGATCCTGCACCAGGGCTCGGGGTCGCCGCGCCGGGGCACGGTGCGCTTCCACTCGCTCGAGACCTGGCTGTTTCGAAACCACGGCCGGCGCCTCGTCGCGCACACGCGCACGATGGCCGACTTCGGCGAGGCGATCCCCAACTGCCCCGGCGCGAGGCGGACGCCCAGCATGCGCCTGCTCCCGAGCCCGCAGTGCCAGTCGGTCTACGAGGAGTGGGACACGCGCATCGACGTCGGCGGCGTGCTTCGGTGGCCAATCCCGGCTTCGCGATCGACAACGCGATCACCCAGTTCGACCCCTCCGTCCGGGGCGACGTATTCAACAAGGGCTTCGCCTGCGGCCCCAACGATCCCGCCGGATGGGACTCCTACTGCAAGGGCGACAAGCGCACGGTCTTCCACCCGCGGTGGACGGCGACAACCGCGGCCGCTCGCGCTTTCGCACGGATGCCCTCGGGCGCCGCTCGGCCTCGGGGCTGCTCCAGGTGGTCTCACGCCGCTTGCGCGTCGACCAGTCGGACGAGTGCTGCGGCCCGGAGAACGCCTTCGTCATGGAGCGGCCGAGCGACGGCGGCCTGTACCGCGCCGGCCGCGGCCTGAACTCGAAGAACTTCGAGTTCCCGGGCTACTGCGTGCTGCGCAGCGAACTGAGACGACGGGTGCCCTACTCCGTCGGTGCCGGCCCCCGCCGTCGCGGGGCAGACCCCGGCGGGGCCGCTCTTGCTGCGCGGCAAACGACGAGTTTAGGGTTTTTTGCGGTGCAGCTGATCCACCCCGAGCGCCGCTCGACCTCACCCGACGACCTCGCCTCCGGCCTGCGCCTCGGCGACCAGGCGCCCGCGGCATCGTCCCTACCTCGCGCTGAACATGGTCTCGAGCCTCGACGGCAAGGCCACGATCGAGTGGCGCACGAAGGGTCTCTCCACCGAGCTCGATCGCCAGCTCTTTCACCACCTGCGCACCCAGGCCGACGCGGTCATGGTCGGGGCCGGCACGGTTCGGATCGAGCGCTACGGGCGCATGGCGAAGTCGCGAGGAGCTGCGCGACAAGCGCGAGCGCGAGGGCCTGGCGCGTGACCCGCTCGCGGTGGTGGTCAGCGGCCGGCTCGACCTCCCCGCCGACCTTCCGCTGCTCAACGAGCCCGAGCAGCGGGTGATCATCGCCACCGGCTCCGACGCGATCGCTGCCCGGTCTCGGCGAGCAGGTCGAGTACGCCCGCGTGGCGACGACCTGCCGCTTCTGATGGCGCGCCTGCGCGAGCACCACGGCGTGCGCTCGGTCCTCTGCGAGGGCGGCCCGACGCTCAACTCGCACCTGCTTGCCGCCGGACTCGTGGACGAGCTCTTTCTCACCCTCAACCCGAAGCTGGCGGGCGGGGCGGCGGCGCTGACGATCGTGGCCGGGCGCGGCCTGATCGAACCCGCCGAGCTCGAGCTGATCTTCGTCGCGGAGGGCGACGGCGACCTGTTTACCCGCTGGCGCGTGCAGAAACCCTTGCAAGCGTAGGGTTTTCGCGCTCATCCGCTATCTATGGGGTACTCGATGGCCAGCGCCAGGACACAGCCGTCGGTTCGCCGCGAGCCCGCGGCGGCCACCTCGATCGACGTGCCGGTCGTGGAGCTCCATGACGTGACGAAGGTCTACGACGGCGGCTCGGTCGGCCTCCAGAGCGTCGACTGCGGATCGGCCGCGGCGAGTTCGTCTTCCTGGTCGGGCCCACCGGCTGCGGCAAGTCGACCTGCATCCGCCTGTTGATGAAGGAGCTCGAGCCGAGCCGCGGCGAGCTCGAAGATCGCCGGCCGCACGCTCGGCGAGATTCCGCGCAGCCGGGTGCCGTTCCTGCGCCGCAACATCGGGGTCGTCTTCCAGGACTACAAGCTGCTGCCGAACCGCACGGTCTACGACAACGTGGCCTACTCGCTGCAGGTGATCGGCGAGTCGCGCCAGGAGATCCGGCGCAAGGTGCCGGACATCCTGCGGCTGGTCGGTCTCTCCACCAAGCTGCACAACTTCCCCGACGAGCTGTCGGGCGGCGAGCAGCAACGCGTGTCGATCGCGCGCGCGTTCGTCAACCACCCGCCGCTGCTGCTGGCCGACGAGCCCACCGGCAACCTCGACCCCGAGACCTCGATCGGGATCATGCAGCTGATCTATCGCATCAACCGCACCGGCACGACCGTGGTGGTGGCCACCCACGACAAGGAGATGGTCGACAAGATGCGCCGCCGCGTGGTCGAGCTGCGCGAGGGCCGCATCGTGCGTGACCAGCAGTCCGGTCTCTACCGGCCGGACGAGTCGACCACCGAGTTCGCCGATCCGCCTGCGCGGCGAGCTCGGCGTGGGCCCCGAGGGCCACCCGAACTAGTGCGGCCTGCTTTCTTCCTGCGCGAGGCGCTGCGCGGGCTGCGCCGCAGCTCTGCCCCGGCGCTCGCCGCGCTGCTCACGGTCCTGCTCACCGCGCTGGTGCTCGGCGTGTTCATCCCGATCGTGCAGGCCACCACCGGCACGGCCAACGAGATCCGCGGGCGGGTGGTGGTGGACGTATACGTGGCGCCCAGCGCCACGCAGAAGGACACCTACGAGCTGGGCGAGGCCATCAAGGGCACGACCAATGTGAAGTCGGTCGAGTTCATCTCCAAGGGCGAGGCGCTGGCCCGCGCACAGGAGCAGAACCCGGAGGCCTTCCGCGAGGGAGCCGAGCTGCTCGGCGCGAACCCGCTGCCGTCGTCCTACCGGGTGACGCCCGAGGATCCGGACAAGATCGGCCTGATCGTCGACCGCCTGGCGCCGGGCGGCACCCCGAGCTGGCCGCGATCGACGAGGTGCGAAACCGCGAGGAGGAGACCAAGGAGATCCTCTCCGCCACCGGCCTCGTGAAGGGGCTCACGGCGGGGCTCTCGGTGCTACTGGTGCTGGCCTCGATCGCGCTGATCGCCAACACGATCCGGCTGTCGGTCTTCGCGCGCCGGCGTGAGGTCGAGGTGATGAAGCTGGTGGGCGCCACCAACTGGTTCATCCGCTGGCCGTTCGTGATCGAGGGGGTGATCGTGGGCTTCTTCGGCGGCGTGCTCGCGGTGCTCCTGCTCACGATCGCCAAGGAGACCTTCTTCGACCCGCTGTCCGAGCGCTTCGCCCTCCTGGCCGCCCCGAGACGATCGACTTCCGGTGCTGATGCGTGCTGCTGCTGGCCTGTCCTGCGCTGGTGTCCGGCGATCGGCAGCGGCATCACGCTGCGCCGCTTCCCGCGTCAAGGTTAGCGCCCCGTTCGGCCCACGTACCCTCCGTCGGTGCGTACCGCGGCCATCGCGATCGTCTGCCGCCCTGCTGGCGCTCGGCCGCCGGGCTCTACCTGGGCGGCCATCCGGAGCACCTCCCGGGCGGTGCGCGACGCCCTCGGTCGAGGAGGACCGCGCGCTCGGTGCCGAGATTCTCGAGACGATCGAGAACAACTTCTACAAGCCGGTCGACGTGGTCGCTCGGGCGACGCCTCGCTCAAGGGCATCGTCGACTCGCTCGAGGATCCATACTCGGCCTACATCTCGCCGAAGGAGGCCAGGCGTTCCAGGAGTCGATCTCCGGCGAGTTCGAGGGCGTCGGCATGACCGTGGAGAAGGACGACGCGCGGCCTGCGCGTGCTCGAGGTCTTCGACGACACCCCAGCCGCGCGCCGGGCATCCTACCGGGCGACCTCATCCTGGCGGTCGACGGGCGCTCGATCGCGGGCTCAGCAGCGCGGTGGCCACATCGGATCAAGGGCCCGGCGGGCACGAGCGTCAAGCTCGAGGTCTTCACCCCGGGCGCGCAGGACACCCGCAACGTGAAGGTGAAGCGCGAGAAGATCGAGGTCCCGGTCTCGCGGCCCGGATCGTCGACCGCGACGGGCGGAAGATCGGGGTGGATCGGCTGCGCGGCTTCAGCGCCGGCGCCCACGGCGGTGCAGCGGCGAGGTGAACCGGCTGCTGGAGGCGCGGCGCCGACGGCATGGTGCTCGACCTGCGCGGCAACCCGGGCGGGCTGCCGTCGGAGGCCGTGCTCGTGTCAAGCGTCTTCGTGAGGACGGCGAGATCGTGTCCGTGCGCGGCCGCTCGCGCGCCGAGCGCACCGAGGAGGCCGAGGGCGACGCGATCGACGCCGACGTCCCCGTGGTGGTGCTCGTCGACGGCGGCAGCGCCAGCGCCTCGGAGATCGTGACCGGTGCGCTGCGCGACCGCGACCGCGCCACCGTGGTGGGCACCAACACGTTCGGCAAGGGCCTGGTGCAGGAGGTTGGAGCCGCTCTCCAACGGCGGGTACCTCGACCTGACGGTGGCCAACTACTACCTCCCGAGCGGCAACGACGGCACCGCGTCAGGACCGGCGCGGCCCGAGCCCGACATCAAGGCCGAGGACGATCCGAAGACCAAGCGCGACGAGGCCCTGCCCGTAGCGCTCGACGAACTGGTCCGAAGAGCTCGGTGAGCTCCGCCGTCCGGGGCCGCCCGCAGCGGCGGCTCGACCAGCCGCTGGTGGCCGTGCTGGAGAAGCGCGGGCCGCTTCCTCGTGGGCGAGCCGCTCTTCGGACGCGGCCCGCGACCGCCGTGGAGGGCCGCGGGGGGGCCGACGAGGGCGACCTCGTGTTGGTGGGCTCGGGCAACGCGGCGGCGGCCGCGTGGTGCGCCGGCTCGGGCGGCCGGACGTCGCCCGCGACGTGGTGGAGGGCCTGATGCTCGATCGCGGACTGCACCGAAGCTATCCGCGCGCACGGCAGACAGAGGCCGAGCACGCGGTGGGGGAGCCGTACGCGGCGGACGTCGCGCGTGGACCTCACCGAGCGCTGCCCACCTTCACGGTCGATCCCGACGACGCCCAGGACTTCGACGACGCCATCTCGGCCCGGCGCGGGGACGGCCGTACACCCGGGTCTGGGTCCACATCGCCGACGTGACCGCCTACCTGCGGCCCGGCGGTCCGCTGGAGCGCGAGGCGCTGCGCCGGGCCACGAGCGTGTACGTACCGGGCGCGGTTGAGCCGATGCTGCCCGAGGCGCTCTCCAACCGCGCTTGCTCGCTTCGGCCCCGGCGAGGAGCGGCTGGCCGTGACGGTGGAGATGGAGCTGCACGGCGCCGAGGCTCGCAACGTCGTCTTTCACCGCTCGCGCGTGCGCAGCGACCGCGCCTCACCTACCGCGAGGTGGACGAGATCTTCGCCGGGGCGGGCTCGACGCCGAGGAGCCTTGGCGGCGGCACGCGCGGGCCGCGCGCGCGAGGTGTCGCGGGCCCTGCGCGTACGCGCGACGCGACTCGAGTTCGGCTCGGCCGAGCCGGAGTTCGACTTCGACGCGGCGGGGCATGTGACCGGCGGTGCGCCTCGAGGCCCAGACCGAGTCGCACCGCCTGATCGAGCAGCTGATGATCCTGGCCAACGAGCAGGTGGCCAGGTACCTGGCCGACCGCAAGCTGCCGACGCTCTACCGCATCCACGAGCGTCCCGAGCCACCGCCGTCGCCTTCCTGGCCGAGCAGCTCGCGAGCCTCGACGTCCCGACGCCGCCGGTGCCCGAGCACATGACGCCTCAACAGGCGGCCGACCTGTCGGCGGAGGCGTCGCGCATCGCGGTCGGACGCCGCGCCGCCCACGGGATCCTGGTGCTGCGCTCGCTCAAGCAGGCCTACTACAGCCCGCGGAACCTGGGGCATGCCGGGCTTGCGAGCCCGCGCTACTGCCACTTCACCTCGCCGATCAGGCGCTACCCGGACGTGGTCGCCCATCGCGCGCTGCTGCAGGGACTCGGCATCGACCACACCGCCGCACCCGCGCACGAGCTCGACGAGATGGGGGTGCACTGCTCGGCGACCGAGCGGTCGGCCATGCAGATGGAGCGCGCCGCCGACGACATCTGCCTTGCGTTCTTGCTCGAGCGCCGCCTGGCCGACGCCGATCCAGTCGCTCCCCCCGCCTTCGAGGGAGAGGTGGTCGGGCTGATCGACAAGGGCGCCTTCGTCCGCTTCGGCGACGAGCGCTTCGAGGGCCTGCTGCCCGCGCGCCGCCTGCGCGGCTGGTGGAGCTCAACGAGCTCGGCACCGCGCTCGTGGAGGAGAAGTCGGGGCGCGAGCTGCGCCTCGGCGAGGCGATCGAGGTGGTGGTGGAGCGCGTCGAGACGGCGCTCGGACGGGTGGATCTCGCGCCCGCCGGGTCATACTCGTAGGGCGATGGCCAAGAAGAGAAAACGCAAGGCCGCGGCCGGGGACGTGGCCACCAACCGGCAGGCGAGCTTTCGCTTCAACCTGCTCGAGAAGCTCGAGGCCGGGATCGTGCTGCAGGGCTCGGAGGTCAAGTCGCTGCGCAACGGCTCGGTGCAGCTCAAGGACGCCTACGCGGAGGTGCGCGAAGGCGAGGTCTGGCTGCGCAACATGCACATCGCCCCCTACGACCCGGCCCGCGAGGGCCACGAACCCGAGCGCCCGCGCAAGCTGCTGTTGCACCGCCGCGAGATCGAACGGCTGATCGGCAAGACGGCGGAGAAGGGCCTGACGCTCGTCCCGACCCGCATCTACTTCAGCGGATCGCGCGCCAAGGTCGAGCTCGCGGTGGCGCAGGGCAAGGACATGTTCGACAAGCGCCGCTCGATCAAGGACCGCGAGCAAAAGCGCGAGATGCAGCGAGCGCTGTCCGAGCGTTAGTAGTTGACTAGAGCCCCAGCCCGCGGTCGGTGGCCCAGCGGGTGAGCTCGTGCCGGCTCGAGAGCTGCAGCTTTCGCAGCACCGAGGACACGTGCGCCTCGACGGTCTTGGGCGAGATCTCCAGGCGCAGCGCGATCTCCTTGTACATGTAGCCGCGGGCGATGTGCTGGATGCACCTCGCGCTCGCGCGGCGTGAGCGCGTCGAGCTCGGTCTCGGGCGTGCGGCGCGGGCCCGGCGAAGGCGTCGAGCACGAAGCCGGCCAGCCGCGGCGAGAAGACCGCGTCGCCGTCGTTCACGCGCCGCACCGCGTCGGCCAGCTCGTCGCGGCGCGATGTTCTTGGTCACGTAGCCGCGCGCGCCGGCGCGGATCACGGCGATCACGTCCTCGGCGGCGTCTGACACCGACAGCGCCAGGAAGCAGGTCCGCAGGTCTCGCTCGGCCGCGCGGCGGATCACCTCGACGCCGCCGCCGTCGGGCATGTGCACGTCGAGCAGCACCACCTCCGGGCGTCTCGCTCGATCGCGGTGACCGCCTCGTCCACGGTGCCGGCCTCGCCGGCGATCTCGAGGTGGCGCTCGAGCTCGGCCCGCACGCCGGCCCGGAACAGCTGGTGGTCGTCAACGATCAGCACGCGCGGGGAGCTCAAGCTCCACCTCCGTTCCGTTCGCCGGGCTGCTGGTGATCGACGGCGCGGCCGCCGTGGCGCTCCATGCGCCCCACGATCGACTCGCGCACGCCGCGGCGGTCGGCGGGCAGGTCGGCGGCGTCGAAGCCCGGGCCCGCGGTCGCGCACGTACACCTGGAGCCGCTCGCCGTCGGACTCGGCGTACACGTCGACCGGCGAGCCGCCACCGAACTTGGCCGCGTTGGTCATCGCCTCGCGGGCCGCGGCCACCACCGCCTCGGTGTTGGGATCGAGGTCGCGGTCGCCCACCACCACCACCTCCACCGGCACGCCATGGCGCTCCTCGACGTCGGCGGCAGCCGCCTCGAGCGCGGGCGCCAGCCGTGCCGCCTGGCCCGGCGCCGGGCGTCCGGCGAGCCAGGCCCGCAGCTCGCGCTCCTGGCGGCGGGCCAGCGCCGCCACCTCCTGCGGGTCGTCCGAGCGCTGCACCAGTGCCAGCGTCTGCAGCACCGAGTCGTGCAGGTGGGCGGCCACCTCGGCGCGCTCCTGCGAGCGGATCCGCTCGGCGCGCTCGTCGGTGAGCGAATCGCACCAGCCGCAGGATCCAGGGCGCGAAGATCACGCCGAGCACCACGACCACGGGCGAGCACGGCGAGCACCACGTCGCGGGCGGCGGAGAGCGCGCCGGTCGCCTGGAGGAAGGCGAAGCCCGCGGCCACCACGAGCGCGATGCCGAGGCCGGTGCGCGAGATGGCGCCCGCCGCCTTCACCGGCGCGGGCCGCTTGGTCTCCTTGGTGAGCGCCGCCGCGGGTGGCTGCTCGGCGGCCGCCGCCTGGGCGGTCCCGAGCCGCGCCAGATCAGCGCGCCGCCGCTCGCGATCAGCACGAGCGGCCAGACGATCGCGTCCGAGAACCAGATGCCGAGCCCGCGGAAGGTCAGCAGCACGCTCAGCAGCAGCAGCCCACGTCCGAGCGCCACCTCGACCGCGCCGCGCCCGGTGGGCAGCCGCGCGCCCGGCGGCCGGGCCGTCGCCGGCCGGGATCACGAGCCAGCCGAGCGCGTAGAGCACGACCCCGACGCCGCCGGCGGCGGTGGCCACCACGAAGGCCAGGCGCACCAGGGCGGGGTCGACGCCGTAGCGCCGCGCGATGCCCGCGCACACCCCGCCGAGCCAGCGGGCGGAGCGGTCGCGCGCGCAGCGTGTCGCGCGTCACCTCGTACTCGCGCCGGCTCGAGTCCGTTCGCCACCAGGATCGCTCCCGTGGCCGCACAGGCCACGGGGGCGAAGGAAGCGAAGCTCAGCTCGATCGCATCGAATGCGTTCAGCAGCAGCACGGCACCCAGGGCGAGCAGCGCCAGGCCGGCCACCAGCGAGGGCACGTCGGGCCTATCCACTCGCGCTCTCACCGGTGGCCGCGCAGGCCGTCGTTCCCGTCCCGCGCCGGGTCGACTCGTCGTCTCGAAGTCGTACCGAAGCCGTCGAAGAAGACGTCGTCGTCGACTCGCAGCTCGCCGACGCCCGACGTCCGCGTCGACCAGGATTCGCGTGGCGTCGCCCTCGGCATCGGGCCGCTCGTCGAAGTCGACGTCGATGCCGCCGTTGTCGCGTCCGAAGAGGCGACGTTGCCCATGCCGATGTCGGCCGAGGTCGCCACGCACACGTCCTCGGGCACGAGCACGCGCGCCTCGCCCATGCCGAGGTCGACCTTGATCGGAACGTCGCCGGCGGGCAGGTCGGTGTCGCGCAGGTCGATCACCAGCTCGCCGATGCCGAGCTCGTAGCGGTCGTGAATGTCGGTGACCGACGCCGGCCGGTACTCGCGCTCACCGACGCCGCCGTCCAGGTCGAAGCCCGCGGCCGAGACGACGCCGGCGGCCAGGGCGATCGCCAACGCCGGCAGCACCAGCCAGCGCACGGGCTTCACGAACGCGCCGGCGAGGATCGCCACGCCGGCGGCGATGACCACCACCGCGACGACCCAGTCCGGCCCGGCTGCCGCCGCGAACGCGCCGCCGACGGCGGCGATGCCGCAGAGGATGAGAACCCCGATGCCGAGTGCCGCGCGGCGGGCGATGTCCTTGGCGTCGCCGCTCGGTCCCTCGCCGGAGACAAGCCACCAGACGAGTACGCCGGCACCGACCAGAATGGCGAGCGGGATGAAAAGTCCCGCAGCGAGAAATCCAAAGCCGAGAAGAAAGGGCCACGCGACGAGCAGCAGCACCACGACGCCCGCGATCACGAGACCGCGATTGCGTCCCTCGGCGCCTGGAGCCGACCGCGGCCGAGCCGTCGTCGGCCGGGATCAGGAGCAGAGCGGCGAGGTAGAGCAGGACGCCCGCGCCCCCCAGGAAGATCAAGCGCGATGGCGCCGATGCGAAAGAAGATCGGGTCGGTGTTGAAGTAGTTGCCGAGGCCGCCGCAGACCCCGCCGAACACGCGGTTCTGGCGCGAGCGCATCAGCCGGCGCGGCCCCTGGACGGTGGGATCGGCTCGGGCCCGGGGCTCCGGCTCGTTCTGGCGGGTGTCGTCTGTCGTTCATCTCGATCCTCCGATGGCTGCTCGATTGCGTACACCGAGACTGCCGCGGGAGGGGCCTTTCTCCAATTGGGAATGCGTCCCTAGGGGATGACCCTGTCAGGCTCGCGCCCATGGCTAGACTTGTAGGAGCAACAGGGGGGCGAATCAGCTTCGACGTGGAGCGTGATCGTCCCGGTGTAGCGAGTCGAGGACTCCGGGTTGGCCTCGTTAAATGATCCCGGAAACCAATACGTGCGGACGATCAGAACCATTCGTTCGCTCTCGCCGCCTAGTTAGGCCGTGAGAGAGTCGCACCGGGCAGCCCGCGGCCCGGATCCGCGGCTTCATATAGCGGGATCACTCCGGCGATAGGACCCTCGATCGCCGGGGGACATCTTCAGGAGGGTATGGCGCCGGCGACGTATCCCGCGGACTGACCGAGCCGGTGGCCGAGATTCGACTCCGACGGGAACACTCGTAGCAAGCATCGGGGTGGTGTTCCGCGGACGCCGGGGCAGTACCGGCCGCCTCCACTTCGAAGGCCCCTCACGGGGTCTTCGTTCGTTGTGGGCACACTATGCCCCGATGGACGTGCTCACCGGACTCGGCCTGTCGGGCGCGGCGGGGCTCAACGCCTGGCTGCCCGCCTTCGCCGGCGCGCTGCTCACGCGCCTCGGCGTGGTCGAGCTCGGCGAGCCGTTCGACGAGCTGTCGAAGACGCCGGCCCTCGTGATCCTCGGCGTGCTGACAGCGGCGGACTTCGTCGGCGACAAGATCCCCGCGGTCGATCACGTGCTCCACGGGGCGGGCACCGTGATCGCGCCGGTGTCCGGCACCGTGCTGTTCACCGGCGAGACCGACGCGTCGCTGATCGTCAGCCTGGTCGCCGGCGGCTCGACGGCCGGAGCGGTGCATGCGGCGCGTGCCGTGATCCGTCCGGTCTCCACGGTCGCCACGGCCGGCATCGGGAACCCGGTGCTCTCGCTGATCGAGGACCTGGGCTCCGGCACGCTCACGCCGCCGCCTTCGTCGCGCCCGTGCTCGCCGTCGTCCTGGTGATCGGCGTGCTCGTGCTCGCGCTCGTGTTGTGGCGGCGGCGCCGAAGGCGCAGGACCGCTCTGCCTCAGCCTGAGGCCGCCGCCTTCTCGAGGCGCTCGGCGAGCCGGTTCATCCCGCGCTCCCGGGCCGCGGCGGCGGCCGACGCGTGGTCGGTGGGCCGGTCGGGCGGCAGCTCGACGTCCACCTCCTGCAGCGTGGCGATCTCGCGGAAGCGCAGCAGCTCGTCGCGCTGCTCGAGCAGCGCGCGCCGGACGCTGGGCTTGGACTCGCGTACCGCGCCGTCGAGCGCGGCGTCGAGCGAGCCGTGGCGGCCGAGCAGCTCGGCCGCGGTCTTCTCGCCGATCCCCTTGGCGCCCGGGATCCCGTCCGAGGGGTCGCCCCGCAGCGCGATGAAGTCGGGCACCAGCTCGGGCGCGATGCCGTAGCGCTTGCGCACCTCGGCGGCGTCCACCAGCTCGGCGCCCTGGCGGCCGGTGCGCACGTAGAGGACGGTCACGCGCTCGCTCGCGCACTGGTACATGTCGCGGTCGCCGGTCATGACGAGCGCGCTGCCGCCCGCGTCGGCCTCGCGGCGAGCGAAGGAGCCGAGCAGGTCGTCGGCCTCGAGCGTGTCGCTGGCGGCGACGACCCAGCCGAAGGACTCGAAGAAGGCGCGCGAGTCGGCGAACTGCGGCACGAGCCCCTCGGGCACCTCGGGGCGGTCGGCGTGGTAGCCGTCGTAGAGCTCGACGCGGTAGTCGGCGGCGTCGGGGCCGAAGCAGAGCACCACCGCGCGCGGCTCGTGGTTCTCGATCTCGCGCAGCACGAGGTTGGCGGTGCCGAGCAGCGCGTTGACCGGCGTGCCGTCCTCGCCCTTGATCGAGTCGGGCAGCGCGTAGAAGGCGCGGAACAGCATCGAGGGCGCGTCGACGACGAGCAGCGGTCCGGACACGGCGTGGGAGGGTATATCTGGGAGTGTCCGAGACCAACGACGCCACGCCGTTCCTGCCCGAGAAGCGGACGCTCGCGGCGCTGCGCGAAGCAGCCGCCGGCTGCCGCGGATGCCATCTCTGGCGCCCGGCCACCCAGACCGTGTTCGGGCGAAGGGCTCAAGCGCTCACGCCTGATGTTCGTCGGCGAGCAGCCGGCGACAAGGAGGACCTGACGGGCAAGCCGTTCGTCGGTCCGGCCGGCAAGGAGTTCGACCGCGGCCTCCAGGCGGCCGGGATCGCCCGCGGCGAGGCCTACCTGACCAACGTGGTCAAGCACTTCAAGTTCGAGGAGCGCGGGCGGCGGCGCATCCACCAGACGCCGAAGCGCTTCGAGATCGAGGCTTGCAAGCCCTGGCTCGACGAGGAGCTGCGCGTGGTGGCGCCCGAGGCGCTGGTGTTCCTCGGCGCCACCGCCGCGAAGGCCGTGTTCGGAGCGTCCTTCCGCGTGACCCAGCATCGCGGCGAGCTGCTCGACTCCGACCTGGCCCCGATCGTGTGCGCCACGATCCACCCCTCGTCCATCCTGCGCCAGCGCGACGACGACTCCCGTCAAGCCGAGCGCAAGGCCTTCGCCGAGGACCTGCGCGTGGTGGCCCAGGCCCTCGACTGAATTGGCAAGGGGTCTGACCCCGGCCGGCTCCTGCTCGGCGAGAACGCGGAGGTTGCGCGCCGCCCGCGCGAGCAGCGCCGCGATCATCACGCCGGCGATGGCCAGGCCGATCAGGTCGAGCACGGTCAGGCCGAGGCCGCCCACCTGGAAGCCCAGCCCACGCCCGACGGCGATCATCGTGTTCAGCACGATCAGCGCCAGCCGGACCTCGGTCGGTCCCAGCCGCCCGTACCCGAGCGTGAAGACGCCGAAGGCGTAGGTCTCGAGGTAGGTGTTGATCGACAGGACCAGGTAGGCGATCACGATGACCAGGCCGACCGAGAGCAGCATGTAGGGCGAGAGCCCGAGCCCGAGCCCGATCACGGCGGTGGCCAGCGCGTCGACCAGATGATCGAGGTAGTAGCCGTACTTGGGCCGCTCGATCTTGCGCACCCGCGCGAGCGTCCGTCCAGCGAGTCGCCGAGCCAGTGCACGACCAGCAGCGCCGACGCCGGCCCACAGCCAGGTCTTGTCGCCGTTCGAGAGCAGGTACGCGCCCGCGATTCCGAGGGCGGCCACCACGCCAAGCGCGGTCATGTGGTCGGGCAGCACCCAGCGCGGGAGGCGGCGGGCGATCCATTCGAGTGCCCGGCCCTCGGCCTTGGCCAGCAGGAACTGCTTGTCGCGGGGTGCGTCCATCGGGGCGCTCATCTCCTCTGTTGACCATCGGTCAGTAAGAGGTACGCCGCAGGACGCGTCCGGTGACCCTGGACGCCGCGACATCGCGCGATCCTGATCGCGCGGACGCCTGAGCCAGGCCTAGCCGCGCAGCGCGCGTGAGCGGTCGGCCACCGGCTGCAGGAAGTCGGGCAGCGAGCGCACCAGGCCGCGGCCGGTCTCGCGTTCCCAGATCTGCTCGAGCTGCGCGAGGTGCTCGTCCATGACCTCTCGATCAGCGAGAAGTCGGCCGCGCGCACTGCCGTCAGCGTGCGCTCGTGGATGTCGATCGTCCAGTCGGGCACGAGCGGCGCGTGCATGGCCATGTCGCGGGCGATCTCGAGCTGGCGCAGGAGCGTGCGCATCAGGCCGACGATCGTCGAGTTGCGCGTGGCGCGGGCGAGCGCGAGGTGGAACTTCATGTCGAGCTGAAGGAAGAGATCCTCGTGGCTCAGGAAGTCGTCCGAATGCGGCGAGCTCGCGCTGGCGCTCGATCGTCTGCGCCATCGCGGCGAAGTCGGCGTCGGTGGCATGCACCGCCGCGAGCTGCGCGACTCTCGGTTCGAGCAGGCGGCGCGCTTCCAGCACGCCGGCGATCTCGCTGAAGCGGATCTCCTTGCGCGATGCGCAGCAGCTCGCGCGGAATCAGCTCCGAGGCGACGAAGATCCCGCCGGACTGCCCGCGGCGCACCTCGAGCACCCCGGCCTCGCTCAGCGCCTTGATCGCCTCGCGCAGTGTCGGGCGGCTGATCCGCATCTGGGCGGCGAGCTCTCGCTCGGAGGGCAGGCGGTCGCCTGTGTGGAGGTCGCCTGCCTTGATCTTGTCGGCGATCTGCTCGACGGCCTCTTCGAATGTGCGACGAGTGGCGACCGGCTCGAAGGAGCTCTCGGCACCGGCGATGGGTGACGCGGAGTTCATGACCTGGCTGCTTCGACTCGCGCCAGCGCCAGGCGCTCGGCCACGTCGAGCGGGGTCGAGCCCTCGGCGGCCGCGGTCTCGATGGCGCGGTCGAGGCGTGTCCATGGCCCCGGCGATGAGGTCCTGCTCGGAGGGCCCGCGATCGCCGCACCACTCGCGCGCGACGTGGATGAGCCCGCCGCAGTTGGCAAGGAAGTCCGGTACGTAGAGCGTGCCGCGCGCCATCAGCGTGCGCGCGACCTCGCGGCCGGTGAGCGGGTTGTTGGCCGCGCCGGCCACGACGTGCGCCTGGAGCGAGCGCGCTATTGCCTCGTCGATCAGGCCGCCGGCGGCGCAGGGGGCGAGCACGTCGAGCTCCATCGCCATGATCGCCTCGGCGGACGGCGCTACCTCGACGCCGGCGTGATCTGAGCAAAGGCTCTCGCAGCGCTCCGCGTCGATGTCGCAGCCGACCACCTGCGCGCCGGCGTCGGCGAGCATCGACGGCGAGCGCGCCGCCCACCTTGCCGAGCCCGATCACGCCCACGCGGCGGCCCTCGAGCTCATCGGAGCCGTCGTGCGCGGCGAGCCCGCGGCCGATGGCCGCGAAGACGCTCTCGGCGGTGACGGGGGAGGGGTCGCCGCCTCCGCCGTTCGCTGCCGAGCGGCCGACGCAGAAGTTCGTGAAGCGCGACATGTAGTCCATGTCCGCGGTGGTCGTCCCGATGTCCTCAGCGGTGATGTAGGCGCCGCCGAGCCCGTCGATCACGCTGGCGGCGAGCGCAAGGCGCTCTCCGCGCGCTTCCGTGCGACCGTCGTCGATCATCACGGCCTTGCCGCCGCCGAGGTCGAGGCCGGCCGCGGACGCCTTCAGGGTCATCGTGCGCGCCAGGCCCATCACGTCGGCCAGGGCTTCGTTGAGCCCGCCCGGATACCGCTTGATGCGCATGCCGCCGAGCGAGGGGCCGAGCACCGTCGAGTGCACGGCGACGATGAAGCGCAGGCCGGTTTCGGGATCCTGGCGGATCACGACCTGCTCGTGATCGTCGTCTCGAAGCAGCGGCGCCGGCCGCGCGGCCGGCTGAGTTGCAATGGTCATCATCTTTGACCTTATACCCGTCATAGGTTGGCTTCAAGCGGACGTGGGGTATTCCTTTCCTGTACCACCAATGGTAAAGTACGCTCACCAATGACGAGAGGGAGGATCTCCTCATGACCCCGACGGCCTTGCGCCGCCGCCCCGGCGGGCCGGCCTCAGGGCCGGGCCGGCGCCAGTCGCGCGCGGCCGGGAACGGCCGTCCCGGCGACGCACGCCGCGAGGTCTCGCTCCAGGACAAGTACGTCCTCGACGAGGGTCGCATCCTCCTCACCGGCGTACAGGGCCTCGTACGCCTGGTGCTCGACCAGCATCGCGCCGACCGCCGTGCCGGCCTGACGACCGGCACGATGATCTCGGGCTATCAGGGCTCGCCGCTTGGGGGCTTTGACCAGGAGCTCACGCGCAATCGCGAGCTGCTCGACGAGCACCACGTGCGGCACGTCCCGGGCCTGAACGAGGAACTTGGCGCCACCTCCGCCTGGGGCAGCCAGCTGGCCGGCAACCTGCCAGGCTCGAAGTACGACGGCGTGCTCGGCATGTGGTACGGCAAGGCGCCCGGCCTCGATCGCGCGGCGGACTCGCTGCGCCACGGCAACTTCGTGGGCGTGTCGCGCACCGGCGGCGGCCTTGCCGTCGTGGGCGACGACCCCTCCTGCAAGTCCTCAACGATCCCGAGCGCGTCCGAGTCGCTGCTCGCCGCGCTGCACATGCCTGTGTTCTTCCCGGGCAGCGTCCAGGAGGTCGTGGATCTCGGCCTGCACGCCTACGCCTGCTCGCGCGCCTCCGGGCTGTGGGCCGGCTTCAAGATCGTCACGAGCGTGGCCGACGCGGTCGGCACCGCCGAGGTGGCGCCCGGACGCGTCGTTCCGGTGCTGCCGGATCTCGGCTATGAGCATCAGCCGAGCGGCCACCTGCTTGCGCCGCAGTCGCTCGAGATGGAGCGCTCGATGCTCGGGGTCCGCACCGAGCTCGCGCTCGCCTACGCCCGCGAGAACGGCGTCAACCGGATCGAGGGCGCCCGCGACGCTTGGCTCGGCATCGTCGCGCGCCGGCAAGTCCTACCACGACCTCGTCCACGCCCTGCGCAGCCTCGGTCTCGGCCCGAGCCGAGCTCGAGCGCGCCGGCATCCGCATCCTCAAGCTCGGCATGATCTGGCCGCTCGAGGGCGAGATCGTCCACGAGTTCGCGCGCGGCCTCGAGGAGATCGTGGTGGTCGAGGAGAAGGGCCCGTTCGTCGAGACCGCGCTCAAGGAGACCCTCTACGGCGCGGCGCATGCGCCGCGGATCGTCGGCAAGCGCGACGAGCACGGCGAGCGCCTGCTGCCGGCTGAGGTCGACCTCGACGCCGACGTGATCGCCCGCGCCGTGGCCGCCCGGCTCGGCCGGCGCGTGCAGCTCGACTCCGTCGAGGCGCACATTCGCCGGCTCGACTCGATCGCCGGCCGCCGCGGCCGAGCTGCCGATGGCCCAGCGCACCCCGTTCTTCTGCTCTGGATGCCCGCACAACTCGTCGATCAAGGCGCCCGAGGGCACGCTCGTGGGGCGGCGGCATCGGCTGCCACACGATGGTGCTGCTCAACCCCGAGGGCAAGGGCGAGATCACGGGCATCACGCAGATGGGCGGCGAGGGCGCGCAGTGGATCGGCATGGCGCCCTTCACCGAGGACTCGCCATCTCGTTCAGAACCTGGGCGACGGAACGTTCCACCACTCCGGCTCGCTGGCGGTCCGCGCGGCGGTCGCCGCCGGGGTGAACATCACCTACAAGCTGCTCTACAACGAGCACGTCGCCATGACCGGCGGCCAGGCGATCGAGGGGCAGCTCTCGGTCCCCGACCTGACCCGCTGGCTCGAGCTCGAGGGCGTCCGCCGCATCATCGTGACGGCCGAGGACACGAGCCGTTACAAGGGCGTCTCGCTGTCGCCGATCGCCGAGCTGCGCGAGCGCGGCGAGCTGCTTTCCTCGCAGCTTGAGCTCGCCGAGGTCGAGGGCGTCACCGTGCTGATCCACGACCAGGAGTGCGCCGCCGAGCTGCGCCGCTCGCGCAAGCGCGGCAAGCAAGCCCGAGCCGGCCGAGCGCATCTGGATCAACGAGCGCGTCTGCGAGGGCTGCGGCGACTGTGGCGAGAAGTCGAGTTGCCTGTCGGTCCTGCCGGTGGAGACGGAGTTCGGCCGCAAGACCCAGATCCACCAGGCCTCGTGCAACAAGGACTACTCCTGCCTCGAGGGCGACTGCCCCTCGTTCCTCACCGTGGTCCCCGGCGAGAAGGCCAAGCACGAGATTCCCACGTTGGACGTCGAGCTGCCCGAGCCCGAGCTATTGGTCTCCGACGAGGACTGGGCCGTGCGCATGATGGGCATCGGCGGCACCGGAGTTGTGACCGTGAACCAGATGCTCGGCATGGCTGCCCTGATCGACGGCCTGCACGTATCGGGCCTCGACCAGACGGGTCTCTCGCAGAAGGGCGGGCCGGTGGTGTCCGACCTGCGCATCTCGCGCGAGCCGCTGGCTGCTTCGCCCAAGGCGACGGCGGGCTCGATCGACCTCTACCTCGGCTTCGACCTGCTCGGTGCCGGCAG
This sequence comes from uncultured Thermoleophilaceae bacterium, assembly GCA_963762265.1. Classification (GTDB taxonomy): domain Bacteria; phylum Actinomycetota; class Thermoleophilia; order Solirubrobacterales; family Thermoleophilaceae; genus JACVRW01. The sequence continues at coordinate 475,752 of CAVXKC010000003.1, forward strand.
CGACAAGAACCTGGTTACGGCGTCACCGGACCGCACCGTCGCCGTGGTGTCCACAAGCGCCGTTCCCACCGGCCGCATGGTCGTCGACATCAACGAGCGCTTCCCGGAGCTCGCGGCCCAGCTCGACAAGATCGATGCCGCGACCCGGCGCGAGCACAACCTCTACCTCGACGCCCAGCGCCTCTCCGAACGCCTCTTCGACGACCACATGATGACCAACACGCTCGCCCTCGGCGCGGCCTACCAGCGCGGGCTGCTGCCCGTGTCGCGCGAGGCCCTCGAGCGGGCGATTCGCCTCAACGGCGCCGCGGTCGAGAAGAACCTCTCGGCCTTCGCTTGGGGTCGCGCGGTGGTCGCTGTCCCAGATACCGTCGAGGAGGCGACTCGGCCGCCGGAGACCGTTGTGCCGGTGCGCGAGCTCAGCGAGACCGAGCGTGAGCTGGTCACGCTCGCCATCAACGGCGACGGCGGCGAGCTGCGCCGGCTGGTGGAGCTCCGCGATCCCGGAGCTCGTGGCTTACCAGGACGCCGCCTACGCGCGTCGCTTCGCCGAGGTCGTTCGCCGGGTGCACGTGGCAGAGCAGGAGCGGGCCCCCGGCCATTCGGAGCTAGCCGAGGCCGTAGCGAGGCAGCTCTTCAAGCTGATGGCCTACAAGGACGAGTACGAGGTGGCCCGCCTGCACCTCGATGCCGTCGAGCAGGCGAAGCTGCAAGCGGAGTTCGGGGAGGACGCGAAGATCTGGTTCAACCTGCATCCGCCGATGCTTCGCTCGCTGGGCCTCGAGCGCAAGCTCAAGCTGGGCAAGTGGTTCCTGCCGAGCTTCCGGGCGCTCTACCGCGCCCGGCGGGTGCGCGGCACGAAGCTCGACCCGTTCGGCCACGCCGAGGTGCGCCGCGTCGAGCGCGCGCTGATCGGGGAGTACGAGGAGATCGTCGGCGAGGCGCTCGCGAAGCTCACTCCCGAGACCCACGCGACCGTGCTCGACCTCTTCGAGCTGCCGGACGTGATCCGCGGTTACGAGGAGATCAAGCTGCGCAACGTGATGCTGTTTCGCAAGCGCGCCGAGGGCATCCGCAAGCGCCTGGCCGCGGGCAAGCCGGCCCCCCAGGTCCTCGAGCTCACCTGAGCCCCGGCCGCACCCTGATTCTCCGCGCCCCTGACGGGTAACGGTGCGGTATGCCCCAGGAGATCCGGCCTACCAGCCTTGACCACGTCGCTCTCTGGGTCGACCAGCGCGAGCCGATGGCGAGCTTCTGCTGCGACCACCTCGGGATGCACGTGATCGAGCAGACCGACACGTTCACGTTGATCGGAGTCGACGCCAAGCTCGGCAAGCTCACGCTCTTCGACGCCGAGGGACCGCGCGAGCGCGGGGCCCTCGAGCACGTCGCGCTGCGAGTCGGCGATGTGAGCTCGGCCGTCGCCGGCCTGCCCCAGACAGCGGCCCTGCGGCGCTGCGAGGACGGGGCGGCCCTGCTGGAGGCCCCGGGCGGCCTGCCGCTGAAGCTCGTGCGCCGAGGCGGCACCCAGTTCGACCTCGACCATGTGGTGCTCCGTCTGCCGAATCGGGAGGCGGCCTTTGGCGATCTTGTTGGAATGGGCTTCGAGCGCCGCAACGGATCGCTCGCGGTAGCCGACCGCGAGATCCGGATCCTGGAGGCCGATGCGCCCGACCACGGGCGCCCGCTGCTCAACCACATTGCCCTGCTCGTGGACTCCGCCGGCGAGGTCCAGCGCGACGCCGAGGAGCGCGGCGTCGAGATCGACGACGTGAAGGACGCCGCGAACACCCGCGCGGTGTTCCTGCGCGGGCCGGCGGGGGTCCGGATCGAGTACGTCGAGCACAAGCCGGGCTTCGCGCTCGTCTGAGCGCGCCCGGCCTGGCACAACCCTTGGCGGCCGATCTCGTCATTGCCGGCGCCGGGATGGCCGGCCTGGTGGCTGCCGCCGAGGCGCGTCGCCTGGGAGCGGCGCCCACCGTGTCCGAGAAGCTCGATCGTGCCGGGGGCTCGATGCTCCTGTCGAGCGGCGTCGTCTGGCGCCATCTCGAGTTCGACCGCTTCCGGGCCGAATGCCCGGACGGAGACCCCGAGCTCCAGCGGCTGCTCTTCGAGCGCCTGGACGAGGACCTGGCCTGGCTCGAGTCGCTCGGCGCACCGGTGCTCAGACGCGGCACGGGCAACCCGCTGACCTGCGGCGTGCGCTTCGACCCGGGCGGACTGACGAAGGCGCTCACCCCCGCGACGCTCGAGTTGCGGCTGCGAACTCCCCTGCGCCAGATCGAGACCGGGCCGGTCGTCCTCGCCACCGGCGGTTTCGGCGCCGACCGCGGGTTGCTGCGCGAACACGTGACCCCCGAAGCGGACTCGGTCCTGCTGCGCTGCGCTCCGGGCTCCACGGGCGACGGGCTGAGGATGGGCCTGGCGGCCGGAGCCGTGGCCGGCGCGGGGATGGAGCAGGTCTATGCGCGCGCCATGCCGGCGCCGCCGGCCCGCGTCGGGCCCCAGGACCTGGTCAGGCTGTCGCAGCTCTACGCACGGCATGCGGAGGTGACCAACGCGCGCGGCGAGCGCTACGAGACCTCGGTCTGGTCGGAGACCGACGTCGCCCAGTGGATGCTTCGCCAACCCCGCGCGCAGGCGAATTTTCGGGTGCCGAAGGCGGCGCTCGCGGAGCGCGTTCGCGACCGCACGGTGGGTGAGATGGTCGAGGCCGCAGCTCAGGCGGGCGCCCCCGTCCGGCGCGATCCCGACCATGTGACCGTGACTACCGTGGCGGGCGTGACCACCACCCTGGGGGGGCTCGTGATCGACACCTCGGCGCGCGCTGTGGGCGACGTCTTTGCCTGCGGCGCCGACGCCGGCGGTATGGCCACCGGCGGCTACGCGAGCGGCCTGGCAGCGGCGCTGGTCTTCGGCCGGATCGCGGCCCGCACCGCGCTCGGGGAGAGCCCGTGAGCGCCGCCGACGGGCGAGCGCAGGAGCCCCGCTTCGGCAGCGGGCCGCCCTTCTGCGTCGGGATCGAGGAGGAGTTGCTGCTGGTCGACGGCGAGAGCCTCGCCCTCGCGCATGTGGCGGATCGGGTTCTCCCGGGAATCGAGCTGCCCCGCGAGCGGGCCGACCACGAGGCCTTCCTGTCGGAGATCGAGGTTCGCTCCGAGCCGCGCACGACCGCCGCCGAGGCCGTGGCCGACCTGGCGGAGGGACGCGCGGCAGTCCGGGCGGCGGGAGGTACGCCGATGGCCGTCGGGATTCATCCCTCGGCCGGGTTTGGCGACGTCCGCTTGGTCGACTCCGATCGCTACCGCCGCGTGGAGGGCGAGATGCGCGGCCTGATCAGGCGCACCCCGGAGTGCGCCCTGCACGTGCACGTGGCCATGCCGACGGCCGATGCCGCCGTGGCCGGGCTGATGGGCCTGCGCGAGGCGCTACCGCTGATCGGAGCCCTCGGCGCCGGGTCGCCCTTCTGGTTTGGGACGGACTCCGGGCTGGCGAGCGCCCGCTCGGCGATCGTCCGGGCCTATCCCGGCCGCGGGCTGCCGCCGCCGCTTCGCAACTGGGAGGAGTACCTGGAGACGCTCGAGGGCATCGCCGCCGGCGGCGGGCCCAAGGACCACACGATGGTCTGGTGGGACGCGCGTCTGCAGCCCCGGCTCGGCACGATCGAGCTACGCGAGCTCGACGTTCAGACCGGGCTCGAGGAGGCGGCCGGGATGGCCGCCCTCATCCAGATCCTCGCGCGCCGCGCGGCCGAGCGCCCGATCGGTACGCCGGCGCCGGCCGAGGCGCTCCACTGGTCGAGCTTCCGAGCCGTCAGGGACGGCCTGGATGCCGAGCTCCTCTACGAGGGCCGCCTGCGCCCGGTGCGCGAGGCGGCCCGAGACCTGCTCGATGAGCTGAAGGGCGAGGATGACGCACTCGAAGGAGTCGAGAAGATCCTTCGCGAGGGCGGGGCACCGGCCCGCCAGCGCGCGACCCACGCGGTCGGCGGAATGCCCGCGCTGCTGCGCGGGCTCGCCGACCGAACCATGGACCTGCCTTAGCGGCTACGCGGCTTCGCGCAGTGCCGCGACGGTCTCGTCCTTCGAGAGCCGGCGCAGTGCCTGGTCCTCGAGCTGGCGCACGCGCTCGCTCGAGAGCCCAAGCCGCCGACCCGTCTCGCGGAGAGCCTGTGGCTCCTCGCGGTCGAGTCCGAAGCGGAGCGTGATCACGGTCCGCTCGGTCTCCGGCAGCGTGCCGACAGCCTCGCGAAGCGCGGTGAAGTCGAGCTCAGAGGTGACGTAGTCCTCGATCGAGGGACCGTCGCCGGCGATCAGATCGCCGAGCGACGTTCCGCCGTCCTCTCCGACACCTTGGTCCAGACTGGTCGGACCGCGGTCGGCGCGGCGGATGTCGATCACCTCGTCGAGCGGCAGCTCGACGAACGCGGCGATCTCCTCCTCGGTGGGCTGGCGCCCGAACGCGACCGCGAGCTTGCGCTCCGCGTCGGAGATCTTGCGCGCCCGCGCCACGATGTGGACGGGCAGCCGGACGGTGCGGCCAGAGTTGGCCAGGCCGCGTCCGATCGCCTGCCGGATCCAGAGCGTGCCGTAGGTCGAGAACTTGAAGCCCTTGCGCCAGTCGAACTTCTCGACCGCGCGAATCAGGCCGAGGATGCCTTCCTGGATGAGGTCACCGAGCGGGAGGCCCTGGCCCTGGTACTTGCGCGCGACCGAGATCACCAGCCGCAGGTTGGAGTTGACCATTCGATCCTTGGCCGCGAGATCGCCGCGCTCGATGCGCTGCGCGAGCTCGATCTCCTCCTGAGCAGTGAGCAGGGGGTGTTTGCGCGCCTCGTTGAAGAAGAGTTGGAGAGAGTCTTCCAGCTCGGGCGTGAAATCGTGAGTGGTGCTAGTAGCCATATGCTTCGCTTAGATAGTTAGAAAGTTATCGAAAGTATAGCTGATGGGGGTCGCCTTTTTAAGGCCCCATTTGCAGGGGTTTCTTCGTCTTGGCGCGTCTCCCTGCTCTAACCGGCGCCGCTTCGGGGCCGGCCTCAACTGTGCGTAGCCGGTGCAGCGGCCGGTTCGCCGGCCGGCCCGCCGTCCTCGAGCGCGGACGCCGCGCGCAGCGCGTCGCGCAGCGCGCGCTGGTGCTTGAGCGGGAGAGCCGCAATCGCCTGCGGGGGCTGGGTGATCTGCCGGTAGGCGGTCTCGCGCAGCCGCGAGCCTTCCTCGGTCAGCACGAGCAGCTTGACCCGCCGGTCCTTTGGGGACGGGCGGCGCTCGATCAGGCCGCGCGCCTCCAGGCGGTCGACGATCCCGGTGACGTTCGACGCGTCGCAGAACAGCATCCCGGCCAGCGAGCTCATCGGCACGCCCTCGCCCGGCTCGATCAGCCGCAGGGCGTGGAGCTGCATCGGGGCGAGCCCCATCTCCTGCGCAAGAGCCATGAAGCGAGGCTTGTTTGCCTGCATCAGCTGCCAGAGCAGCTCCCAGGCCTCCTGCGCCGGATCATCGTGAACAGTCATGGTCGTGATTCATTATAGTCGATCCCAGCGATATTTGGCAACCTCAAGTAATAACTGCTAACCTGCGGGGCATGAGTGAAGCCGCAATCGAAGCCACCGATCTAGTTCGCGAGTTCAAGAAGGGCCCGCGTGCGGTGGACGGCATCGACCTCCGTGTGGAGCCCGGCGAGGTCTTCGGCTTTCTGGGCCCCAACGGGGCCGGCAAGTCGACCACCGTGCACATGCTCACCACGCTGTTGCCGCCCACATCGGGCACGGCGCGCGTGGCCGGCCACGACGTGGTCGAGGACGGCCCGGCGGTGCGCGCCGCCATCGGCGCGGCGCTCCAAGAGGCCGCGCTTGACCCCTTCCTGACCGGGCGCGAGCACATGAGGCTCCAGACCGCGCTGCACGGAATGCGCGGGAAGGAGGCCCGGGAGCGCACCGACACGCTGCTCGAGCGGGTGGGCCTGATCCAGGCCGCCGACCGCCGGGTGGGCGGCTATTCGGGCGGGATGAAGCGCCGCCTCGATCTCGCGCTGGCGCTCGTGCACCGGCCGCGCATCCTGTTCTTGGACGAGCCCACCACCGGCCTCGACGTCCAGAGCCGCAGCGCGCTCTGGGAAGAGGTCCAGCGCCTCGCCGGCGACCGCGGGGTGACGGTGTTCCTCACCACCCAGTACCTCGAAGAGGCCGACGTGCTCGCCGATCGCGTGGGGATCATCGACCACGGCCGCATCGTCGCGCAGGGCACCCCAGAGGCGCTCAAGGCCGAGATCGGCCGCCCCAGCGTGGAGGCCATCCCCGCCGAGCCCGATCAGCTCGGGCAGATGAAGGATGTCCTTGCGCGTTTCGGCGAGTCCGTGACGGCCTCGCCCAAGGGAGCCGCCGTGCGCCTCGCGGGTGGCGACGCGCAGCTCGCCGAGGTCGTGCGGGCGCTCGACGCCGAGAGCATTCCCGTGGAGGCGCTGGCGTTGCACGCGCCCACGCTCGACGACGTGTTCCTGGCCAAGACCGGCCGGTCGCTCGAGGGCGAGGCCGACGAGCCCGAGCTCGAGGACGACGCGGTCGAGGAGCCCGTGGCCGCGTGACCAAGGTTCGCTCTGCCGCGAGCTCCGGCCTGTTCCTGCAGGTCGGCATGCTCGCTCGGCGCTCCATCGTCCGGACGCTGCGCCAGCCGGCGATGGTCGTGCCCGCGATCATCTTCCCGCTGCTGCTCTTGTCGATCAACTCCAGCGGGCTCGACTCGGCGACGATGATCCCCGGCTTCCCGACCGACTCCTACTTCGAGTTTGCGCTCGCGATCGCGTTCGTGCAGGGCGCGCTGTTCTCGGCCAACAGCGCGGGTACCAACGTGGCCAACGACATCGAGTCCGGCTTCCTCAACCGCCTCGCGCTGACTCCCCTTCGCAGGGTTGCGCTGATGATGGGACAGCTGGCCGGCATCCTGGCGCTCGGGCTGATCCAGGCGCTCACCTTCCTCGGCGTCGCCGTGGTATTCGGCGCCGGCATCGCGGCCGGTGTGGGCGGCGCGGTCGTGATCGTGATCCTCTCGCTCGTCATCTCGCTGGCGTTCGGCTGCATCGGCGCGTTCGCGGCGCTGCGCAGCGGCTCGGGCGAGGCGGTCCAAGGGGTCTTCCCGCTGTTGTTCGCCGCCCTCTTTCTCTCCTCGATGGCGATGCCGCGCGACCTGATCGAGAACCAGTGGTTCCAAACCGTCGCCGACTGGAACCCCGTCTCCTACATGCTCGAGGGCATCCGTTCGCTCGTCATCACCGGGTGGGACGGCCAGGCGCTCGCGCTCGGCTTTGCGTGTGCGGGCGGCGTCGCGCTGATCGCCCTTGCCGCGGCGGGCTCCGCCCTGCGGACGAGGATGGTGCGAACGTGAGCCGCGGGACGTTTTGGTCGGTCGCCTTGGCGGTCGCCGGGCGCAACATCCACAACTTCTTCACCAATCCCGCGCTCGTGATCCCCGCCGCGATGTTCCCGCTGTTCTTCTTCACGGCGTTCGCCGGCGGGCTCTCGCGCGTGGACTCGGTGCCCGGATTCGACTACCCGGCGGGCTACACGACCTTCGTCTACGGCTTCGTGCTCATGCAGGCGTCCGCGTTCGGCGGGATCTTCACCGGCTTTTCGATCGCCCGCGACTTCGAGTCCGGGTTCTCGCGGCGGTTGATGCTCGCCGCCCAGAAGCGCGGCGGCATCATTGCCGGCTATTGGCTGGCCGCGCTGGTGCAGGGCCCTGTTCACGATCGCCGTGATCACGGCCGTCGCGCTCGTCGCCGGATTGAATATCGAGGGCGGCCCGGTCGATCTCCTCGGGCTCTACACGCTCGCGATCCTGCTGAACGCCGCCGCGATGCTGTTCGGCACCGGGGTGGCAATGAGATTCCGCACCATGCAGGCCGCGCCGGCGATGCAGACCCCGATGTTCCTCGCCCTGTTCCTCGCGCCCGTCTGGGTGCCCTACAACCTGCTCGTCGGCTGGGTTCAGGCGGCGGCCTCGGTCAACCCGGTCACGCTCATCGTCGAGTCGATCCGCGGCTTCCTCGGTGGCGACCCGACGAAGGTGCTACCGGCGTTCGCGGTGGTGCTGCTGCTGGTTGGGGTGAGCATTCTCTGGGCCCGCGGCGGGCTTCGCAGCGCCGAGCGGGTTGCTTGACGCAACCTGCTGTAGGCTGGCGCGATGGCTGACGAGATCGGGGAAGTCGTGGAGGGCGAGGGCTACGCCGTCGCGAACGTCGACTCGCTGTCGGAGGGGCCGGGATTTCGCAAGGTGCGGCGCATGCTCGGGGTGACTGCGTTCGGCGTGAACGCGATCGAGCTCCCGCCCGGATACGAGACCGGCAACCACTTCCACGAGGAGCAGGAGGAGCTCTACTTCGTCCACCGCGGGAACGGTCGAGATGACGTTCAACGACGACTCCACGCACCTGCTTGGCCCGGGCGGGCTCGCCCGCGTCGATGCGTCCACGGTGCGACGGGTCAAGAACGTGGGCGACGACCCCGCTCTGTACCTGTGCGCCGGGGGCAAGGACGGCTACGTGGGGCGCGACGGCAGGCTGCCGGAGGGCGAGACGAGCCGCTTCGGCGTATCCGGGCAGCCCGGGCAGTAGCGCCCGCCGACGCCGTCGGCCTGGCTCGCGGCTAGCCTCTGGCGCGATGAAGCGGCTCGCGCTCTGCATCGCTCTGCTGGTCACGGCGGCCGTCGCGCTCGTGCCGGCTTCTCAGAGCAGCCGGCTGCCCGGGGCGCGCGCCTGCCCTGTGTTTCCGAAGAGCAACCACTGGAACCGGCGCGTCGACCGCCTGCCCGTCCATCCGAACTCGGATGCCCTGGTCCGGTCGATCGGCGCGGACGAGACCATGCACGCCGACTTCGGCTCCGGGCTCTACGAAGGCAGGCCGATCGGCATCCCGTACGTGACTGTCCCGAAGAGCCAGCCGCGCGTGCCGGTCAGCTTCGACTACGCGAGCGAGTCCAACCGCGGCCCCTATCCGATTCCCCCGCAGGTGCCCATCGAAGGAGGCCGCGGCTCCGACGGCGACCGCCACGTGATCGTGGTCGACAGGAGCCGCTGCCGGCTCTATGAGCTGTACGCCGCCTATCCGGAGCAGGGCGGAGCTCGCTGGAGCGCCGGCTCCGGCGCGGTCTGGAACTTGCGCTCGAACCGGCTGCGCCCGCGCGGCTGGACCTCAGCCGACGCCGCCGGCCTGCCGATCCTCCCCGGCCTCGCGCGCTATGACGAGGTCAAGCGCGGGCGCATCGACCATGCCCTGCGCTTCACGGCGTCGCGCACCCGCCGGGCGTTCATCTATCCGGCACGCCACTTCGCGTCCGACCTGACCGACCCCGATCTTCCCGCGATGGGCCAGCGCGTGCGCCTCAAGCGCGGCTATGACATATCGCGCTTCCCGCGCCAGGTGCGCGTGGTCCTGCGAGCGCTCAAGCGCTACGGGATGATCCTGGCCGACAACGGCTCGCCCTGGTTCGTGAGCGGCGCTCCGAACCCGGGCTGGAGCAACGACGCCCTGCACTCGCTGCACGACGTGCCCGGCAGCGCCTTCGAGGTGGTCGACACGAGCAGTTTGCCCCGCCCCCGCGGGGCCGCTCGCTGATCGTCGTTGGCCAGGCCCGTCCAAGCTGCTCAAGCGGCGGCTGCGGCGGTCTCCAGGCGGTTGAGCGCGCGTCGCAGCAGGCGCGACACGTGCATCTGCGAGTAGCCGATCTCGTCGCCGATCTCGCGCTGGGTGAGGTCGTGCATGAAGCGCAGCTCGAGCACCTTGCGCTCGACGTCCGGCAGGGCCTTCCAGGTGCTGGCGATCGCGTCGCGGCTCTCGACCAGATCGTAGGCCGAGTCCTCGTCGCCGAGCATGTCGATCAGCGCGGCCGCCTCGTCGTCATCGCGCGAGGTCGGGGCGTCGAGCGACGCTGCCTCGTAGCTCGCCGAGGCCTCCTGGGCCTCGAGCACGGCTTCGACCGAGCAGCCGAGCGAGCGCGCGACCTCGCGCACCTTCGGCGAGCGGCCGAGGCTCTTCGACAGCGCTTCGGTCTCGCGCGTCACCGCGAGCGTGCGCTCCTGCAGGTCGCGCGGCACGTGCAGTGCCCAGCCCTTATCGCGAAAGTGGCGCTTGAGCTCGCCGAGGATCGTCGGCGCGGCGTAGCTCGTGAACTTCGTGCCGCGGCCGGGCTCGAAGCGGTCGATGGCCTTGATCAGGCCGAGGCTCGCGACCTGGAGGAGGTCGTCGAACAGCTCATCGGTGTAGGTGTAGCGAAGGGCGAGGTCGCGGGCGAGCGGCAGGAAACGCTCCACAAGCTCCTCCCGTGCCGCCAGGTCGCCTTCGCGGTGGTAGCGGACGAGCAACTCTCGTTCTGTTTTCTGTGCCTCAGCCCGGTCGCAGTCCCTACGTCGAGGCACGCGAAACAGACTCGGCGATGCGAGCGCAACAGCCATCTCAAAGGACCTCCGTCGGTCACCTGACGTGCGGTCGAGTCGCACCCGATCCGACCGGACGGCTGCGCCTCGTACCCATTTTCGACCCCCGACCGCTGCTCTGAGTAGCTGAACACCCCAAAGCGGCGACCTGTACAGAATTGTCTCCCCCTTGTCCCGGACAACTAAACCGAACGTGGCGGTTTAGCGCTCGTGCTCCGGGTAAGCGGCGCCGGCAAGCCGCTCGATCTCACGGATGCGCTCGGCGTTCGGCACTGCACACCGGTCGCATGGTGGGGCGCGCCAACAGGCTTCGACTTGGTCGGGCCCCGGGGTTTGGCACGACCGCGAGCGGGTGACGAGGAGCAGATGAGCACGCTCGCCTCTCCGACGTGTGCGTGATCGATGCGGGCATCAGCGGCCTGAGCGCAGCCCTCGAGCTCTCGCGCCGCGGGGCCGGCGTGGTGGTCCTCGAGGCACGCTTCGTGGGCGCCGGGCAAGCGGCTGCACACCCTGTCGGCCCGCTGCACGCACCTCGGCTGCATCGTGAACTGGAACTCGGGCGAGAAGACCTGGGACTGCCCGTGCCACGGCTCGCGTTTCGGCGCGCGCGGCGAGGTCATCATGGGCCCGGCGGTACGGCCTCTGCCGCCACGCGACTGACGTTTGCCGCCCATGTGACGGTCAACGTCAGTCGCGACGATCGCGGCGGGCTTATCGGCGTAGCCGTTTGACCTCTCGCTCGCGCTGGGTGAGCTCGCGCTTGCGCTCGCGCACCAGTTCGCGCGCGGCGCGCTCCGCCTCCTGCGCCTCCTCGAGGGCGGCCTCGGCGTCCCGGTGCGACGAGCGGGCCGCCGCGACTTCTCGCTCGGCCTCGGCGAGCCGGGCTTTGCGCTCCTTGGCCGCGGCGCGCTCGGCCTCGGCGGCGCGCTTGGCGCTCGGCGGCGCGCTCGCGGTCGGCGGAGCGTGTGGCGGTCGGCGGAGCGTTTGGCGTCGGCCGAGCCTGTGGCCCCGGCGGAGCGGTCGCGTCCGCCCTTTATTGCTTGTTTTTTTCGCGGAGCGCCCGGATGCACCCGGAGCACCCGCCCCCCCACCAAACCCCGCGAGCCCAACCGCCTCGTGCTCACGCACCAGCCGACCGGCCTCGAGCTCCTCACGGACGGCGGGATCGAGCGCCGCGGCGTGCAGCGTGGCCCGCACCCGTTCCTTGAGCGCCGGCCCGCTCTTGCCGGTCTCGCTCGCTATCGCTTCCGCGCAGTCGGCGAGCGTGCCCGAGAGCGAGCGCTCCTCGGCCATCGCTTCGCGCAGCTCGTCGCGCCCACCTCCGGAAATCAACGCCTCGTGCGCCGCGCGCAGGCGCTCGCCCGCAGCCAGCAGCGCGGTGGTCTCCGAACGCCGGCGCCGCACGGCCTGGTTGAGCGCCCAGGCGCCGGCCGTTGGCTTTCGCAATCCCTTGACCCGCTCGGCCGCCTCGCGCTCTCCCTCGCCGCGCAGGCGCTTGGCCAGCGCGCCGCGCTGGGCCACGAACTCGTCGAGCGGCAGTCCGTAGAGCCGGTCGATCTCAGCCTCGAGAGGCAGGGGATCTCGGTCGGAAGCGGTCACCCGGGTGCATGTTCGCAGCCCGCCGGGCGTACCACCCAAGGGTTGACCCATGACCCCGGTTGGGGTACCTTGCGGCGCCCAGCTCAAGGAGAGATATGGCGTACCTGAACTGTCCCAGCTGCAGGCTTACCGTCTACGGGCCGACTCTCTCGGCGATCTCGAAGGAGTGCCCGCGCTGCAACGCCAAGCTCGGGAGAGTCAGCCGCCTGTTTCGCTCAACGCGACTCGACGATCAGCTCCCGCCGGCGCGCGGCCCGCGGTCCTCGGCGGCGCGGTAGGCGAGCTGTAGGAAGTCCGAGATCGTCAGCCCGCTGAGCACGGATGCGAAGAAGCGGGTGGGGCGCGGGCGCGAACAACAGGCCGGCGTGAAAGCCGCCTGAGATCCACATGCCGAGGCAGTAGGGACAGATCAGCAGCTCGCCGACGGTGCGTCGCAGACCCTCGCCGCGAGCCCGTTCCTCGACCTCCGCCGGACCGCCCTTGCCCTGATACTCGGTGAACGGGGCGCGTGCGAACGCCGTGATCTTGTCCTTGGCGATCAGGCGGCTGAGCTTGTGGGTGGCCACCCCCGACAGCACCAGATCGCCGGGGTCGATTCGCTCAGGTAGACCCTGACCGCTCCTACGGGCCGCCAACAGCACCCCGGCCATCGCCGCCCCGAAGGTCGCGCTGAACGCGGCGTAGGACGCGAATGGGGGCCGGTTCTCGGGGTCGGCGTAGCCGGAGAACGCCCCATCTTCGCGTTCAGCGCCCTCCACGCTCAGGAGGGGATCGTCTCCATCTTGCGCGTGTCGCGCGGCTCTGCGAACGGCTCCTTGTCCTCGGGATGCATGCCCGCCTCGATCTTGCGACCACGTTCGAGCTCCGCGTTGAACTCGGCCCCGAGCAGGATCATGATGTTCGAGATCCACAGCCAGACGAGGAACACGATCGGCCCCGCCAGGGCGCCGTAGGTCTTGTTGTAGGAGCCGAAGTTCGCCACGTAGAAGGCGAACGCTACGGACGCGATGACCCAGCCGATCACGGCGAGCACGCTGCCCGGCGAGATCCACTTGAAGCCTGCCTGCTTGACGTTCGGCGCGGCCCAGTAGAGCACGGCGAACATGAAGCTCACGAACAGGATCAGCGCCGGCCATTTCGCGATGTTCCAGACCTGAACGGCCGTGTCGCCGACCCCGATCACGTTCCCGGCCTGCTTTGCGAGGCCGCCGCTGAGCGTGACCGCCACCGCACTGATCGCGGTGAGAACCATCAGCAGGACGGTGAGGCCGACACGCACAGGGAGGGTCTTCCAGATCGGACGCCCTTCCTCCATGTCGTAGATCGCGTTGGACGCGCGCATGAAGGCCGAGACGTAGCCCGACGCCGACCAGATGGCTGCTGCAAGGCCGATGATGAAGAAGATCCCCGAGGCGCCGGAGCTGCCCTGCAGATTCTCGATCGCGCTCGTGAAGATCTCCTTGGCCGGGCCGGGCGCGACGCTCCCGAGGTTGTCGATCAGCGGCTGTGTCGCGGACTTGACCGATCAGCCCGAGGACCGAAACGAGCACGATCAGCGCCGGGAAGATCGACAGCACGCCGTAGTAGGTGAGGGCAGCCGCCCAGTCGGTCAGGTTGTCGTCGCTGAACTCCTTGACGGTGCGCTTGAGCACGCCGCCCCAGGACGACCCCTTCATGTCGGTGGGGCTGTCGTGGGCGTCGTTATTCCCGACGCGAGCCAACGCTGCTCATCGCCTGCGAATCAGCCAGAGCGCTACGAGGGCCACGCCGATCCCGGCTGCGATCGGCACGACCGGGCGCTCACGCGCCTGCTCGGGCATCTTCTGCTGCAGCTCGTGCGCCTTGGCCTGCGCCTGGGTCTTGGCTTGCTCGACCTTGTCGCGAGCCTGGGACTTGGCCTCGTCGACCTTCTCGCGGGCTTGCGCCTTGACGTCGGCTTTGTGAGAGAGCGCCTCGACCGTCTCGCCCAATTCGGAGCGCGTGCGCTCGATCTCGCGCCGAAGCTCCTCCTGCTCGGGTCTCGTTGATGCTCGCTCATGCTCTTGCCCTCGCCTTCTTGACCTCGATCACGTCTTGCTTGGCGCTCTCGAGCGCCTGCTCGGGCACCGGCGGCCCGGCCTGCTCGACCTGCTTCTTCCCGCTCAGGGCGAGGATGCCCGCGATCGCGAGCAGCACAACGCCCACGATGACGGCGGCGATCCAGAGCTCCAGCACGGTGCCGAGTCCGATGATCGCGGCCGCGATCAGGGCTCCCACACCATAGAGAGCCACGAGCCCCGCGCCGCCGAACATTCCGGCACCCCTGCTGGCATGCTTGCCCTTCTCCTGCAGTTCCGCCGTCGCCAGGCGCATCTCCTGGCGGATGAGCGTCGAGGTCTGCTGGGAGAGCTGCTGCACCAGCTCGCCGACCGAGCGGTCTCTCGTCAGTTCCGTTGAGTCGAGTTGTTCCTTCCATGCCCATCGCCTACCCATTGATGGGGCAGTTACTCACCCACTCGGGAGTTGGGCGCGTTCAGGCGACTTCTTGGAGCGCCGCGACCTCACGGAACTCCGCCAGGCGCGCCAGCGCCTTGTGCTCGATGCGGCGCACGCGCTCGGGGGAGAGGCCGAGTCGCCGGCCGGCCTCGCGCAACGGCGTCGGCTCGTTGCCGTTGATGCCATACCGCAGCTTGATCACCACGCGCTCCTGCTCGGGGAGCTGGTCGAGTGCCGCGCGCACAGCCTGGTCGCGCAGGCCGATCTCCACTTCCGAGTAAGGGTCGGGCTCGTCGCTCGCCAGCAGGTCGCCGAGCTCGGTCTCGGTCTCCTGCCCGACCGGGCGCTCCAGGCTCGTGATGGTGCGCATCACCTCGCGCGTCTCATGCAACTCGGCGATGGTGATCTCGGCGCCCGCCGCGATCTCCTCGTCGGTGGGTGGCCGCCCATGTCGGGCGCCCAGCTCGCGCTCCACACGCGCGATCTTGCGCTCGCGCTGGCCGATGTGCACGGGAATGCGGATCGTCCGGCCCTGGTTAGCCAGCCCGCGCTGGATCGCCTGCCGGATCCAGAAGGTGGCATACGTCGAGAACTTGTAGCCGCGCCTCCAGTCGAACTTCTCGGCGGCGCGGATCAGGCCGAGGATGCCCTCCTGGATCAGGTCGAGCAGCGCCAGCTCGTGTCCCTGATACTTCTTGGCGAGCGAGACGACCAGGCGCAGGTTCGAGTTGACCATTCGCTCCTTTGCCTCGAGGTCACCGCGTTCGATGCGCTGTGACAGCTCGATCTCGTCCTCGGCGGTCAGGAGCGGATGGCGGCGGACGTCACGGAGGAACAGCTGCAGCGCGTCGCTGGTCATCACCGCCAGCTCGTCGTGGTTGTAGACCGGCCCGGGCGGGGCGCTCGCGGCGCAGTCGTCGGTCACCTCGATCCCGCGCGCGTCGATGCGGTCGCGCACCAAGTGGGCCTCGTCGTCGGCCAGCCCAAGCTCCTGAACCAGCTCCGAGAGCTCGGAGAGGTTGACGCAGCCCCTGTCTTCGCCCCGCTCGATCAGCACCTCGAGCCGGCGCTCGGCGGATTCGTCCGTCGTCGTCGGCATGTAAAAGGTCTACCCTGGCGCCATCTGGCTAAACGGAGCTAGATGGCTGATTTCGCGGCCCCGCGCGCACGGATGACGCACGGATACCTTCGCTGGATCGGGGTCATCGGGCTCGCCGATACCTCCGGGTATCGGCCTCGCCCTGCTTCCCCGGCCCAGCTCGGTCCCGTGCGCCCCCGCGCACACGCGGCCGCGAAAATCAACCATCCATCAGCCCGTCTAGACGACGACGCGGGGCAGACAGCCCGCGCGCGTGGGCCTGCATGTCGGCCCAGGGATCACCCTTCGCAGCCAGCCGCCGCAGCACCGTCTTGACCGTCCAGCGGTCGGCCCGAAGCTTGGAGCTCGACAGCTCGTCCCACTCGATCGGCGTCGCCACGGGCGCGCCCGCCAATGGGCGCACCGCGTAGGGCGGTACGACCGTCTGGGCGTAGCGGTTTCGCATCACGTCGACCAGGATGCGCCCGCCGCGCTCGGCCTTGCGGAACTCGGTGGTCAACTCGTCCGGGTAGCGCGCGGCGAGCAGTTCGGCCAGCTCGTTGGCGAACTCCTTGACGTCGTCGAAGTCGGCCCGGCGGCGCACCGGGGTCCAAACGTGGATCCCCTTCGACCCGGTCACCTGGGCGAACGGCTCGAGACCCAGCTCGCGCATCAGCTCGCCGGTGTGCCGCGCCGCACGCCGCACCACCGCGAAGTCCGCGCCGGGCGCGGGGTCGAGGTCGACCACCAGCCGGTCCGGCTGGTGGATGCGGTCCGCGCGCGAGAGCCAGACGTGCGGAGTGATCGTGTTCTGGCCCACCAGGTAGACCAGCGTGTCGACGTTGCCGGCGAGTGCGTGGGTGACGCTGCCGTCGTGCTTTGCCACCTCCACGCGTTCCACCCAATCCGGGAAGTAATCGGGCACGTCCTTGTGGAAGAAGCCCTCGCTGTGCGATGCCGGCCGGGAAGCGCTGAAGACTGAACGGGCGGCCGCGTATGTGCGGCAGCATCCACTCGGCCACGCGCTCGTAGTAGGAGGCGAGGTCGGCCTTCGTGACCCCGTCGGCGGGAAACAGCAGCTTGCCGGGGCTGGTGATCTCGACGGTCAAGCGGGCCGTTCCCGGACGACGTCGCCGGCACGGCTTGTCGTGGCGCAGGCCGAGATAGCGCGGATGGCGCAGCCGTCCACCCCGCGTCCACTCCGAAAAGCCGATCTGCGCGACCAATTCCGGCTCGACCCAATGCGTCGCGCGCGGGAGCGGCTCGGCATCGGCGAAGGGACTGTCCGGCGCGCTCGCGCCGGCGCAGCTCTGAGCCGAGCTCGGCGAGCGTGGTCCGGTCGAACCCTGTGCCGACCTTGCCCGCGTAGCGCAGCCGGCCGTCCCTCGTAGTAACCCACGAGCAGCGCGCCGAAGTCCGTGCGTGAGCCCTGCGGCGCGGTGTACCCGCCGATCACCAGCTCCTGCTCGGCATGGCATTTCAGCTTGAGCCAGTCGCGCGAGCGGGTGGCGGTGTAGCGGCTCTCGGCCCGCTTGGCGATGATGCCCTCCAGGCCCTTGCGGCAGGCCTCCGCGAAGAGCAGCTCGCCGTCGCGGTTTCGATGCGGTGTGTAGCGGATCGGGTCCTCGAAACGCAGCCCCTTGCGCAACGCCGCCTTGCGTTCTCGTAGCGGCAGGTCGCGCAGATCGGCGCCCTCGTGGCGCAGCAGGTCGAACACGTAGAGGTAGATCGCCACGCGCTGCTTGCCGCGGCGCTGGAGGCGCTGGAAGCTGGTGACCCCGCGGCTGTCAAGCGCGACCACCTCGCCGTCGATGACGAAATCGGCGGCCGGTTGCGACTCCAGCGCGGCCACCAGCTCCGGGTAGCCGCCGCTCATGTCACGGTCGGTCCGCGACCGCAGGCGCACCCCGGAGCCGTCGCGGTGGGCGAGGCAGCGGATACCGTCGAGCTTGCGCTCGAAGATCCAGTCCGGATCCGAGAAGGGCTCATCCGAGAGGACGGCCTTCATCGGCGCGTATTCGGTCAGCTCTTCTTGGCCTCCACGGCGCGCTGGAGCTGCTGCTTGTTCATGCTCGAGCGCCCGTCGAGTCATCGGTGGACGTCTGCGAGCGCGTGCGCGACTCGCCCGAGCGTGCGCGCTCCTTGTTGACCGTGCGGGCCGCGATCTCCTCGGCCTTGCTCTCGGACTTGCCTTGATCCTTCTGGCTCTTCTTGACGTGCTCGTATTGGCGCGCCCGCTTCGTGCCCTCTTTCACTCCGCGTGGTGGCATGCCCTCTCGATACCCGCCCTGCTCTTGCCCTAACTGGTCCGGTGCCCCGGCCGCAGCGGCTCTATCTCGAGCGGCCCTTCGTGGCGGGCCTCGACCTGGAGCGTCGTGTGGTCGATCCCGAAGCGCTCGTGCAGAAGCTGCGCGAGCTGGCGGCGGTGCGACTGCGGGTCGCAGCCGGCGCCGACGGTCACGTGCGCAGACAGCGAGGGCATGTCCGAGGTGACCTCCCACACGTGCAGGTCGTGAACCTCGACTACGTGGCGCTGGGCGGCGAGCGTGCGGCCGATCTCGTCCGGGTCGATCCCGCGCGGCGCCGCCTCCAGCAGCACGCGCCCCGAGTCGCGCAGCAGCCCCCAGCCCGAGCGCAGCATCAGGAAGGCCACGATCAGCGCAGCCACTCCGTCCGCCTGGACCCAGCCCGTGGTCAGGATCACGACGCCGGCGATCGCCGTGGCGATGAAGGCGAACAGGTCCTGAAGGACGTGCTGGAAGGCGCCCTCCACGTTGAGGCTGCGGCGGTCGGCGCCCGCGAGCGTGAAGGTCGCGGCGAGATTGACCACGATGCCGGCGAGCGCGACCACGAGCACCGCGGTCCCCTCCACGTCAGGCGGTTCCACCAGCCGCCTGATCCCCTCGAACAGGATCACCGCCGCCAGCGCCACGAGGGTGACGCCGTTGACCTGGGCGGAGAGGATCTCGGCGCGCTTGAGGCCGAACGTGTAGCCGCCGGTCGCCGGGCGGCTGGCGAGCCGCGCGGCCACCAGGGCGAGCCCGATCGCTCCGGCGTCGGTGAGCATGTGGGCGGCGTCGGAGAGCAGCGCCAGCGAGGACGCCAGCAGGCCGACCACGACCTCCACGGCCATGAAGCCGAGGATCAGAACCAGCGCAAGCCAGAGCCGGCCCCGATCGCTGGTGCCGACGTGGGCGTGCGAGTGCGCGTGGTGAGCGTGGTCGTGCGCCACTTCCAAGGATGGTGTCACGCCCCTCGCGGGCGTGGGCGCCCGAACCGGCTAGCTCGCCAGCGACCTGGCGAAGCTCGCGAAGCGCTCGGTGTCTCGCAGCGGCGGACCGTGACCGAAGAGCACGAGGGCGGGGCCCAGCTCGCCCAGGCGCCGGGCGGATTCGCGGTTGCGCGACACGTCGGCGGTGAGCATGCGCGGTGGCTCGCGCAGCCCCGGGCGGAGCGTGAGGATGTTCATGTTGAAGTACACATCGCCGCAGATGAGGGTGCGGTCCGCCTCGCGCCAGTAGGAGACATGGCCAGGCGAGTGGCCGGGGGTGTCGAGCACCGTGAAGCCCGCCACCTCGTCGCCCTCCGAGAGGCGGCGCTCCACCGCGTGCGGGGCCGGGAGGGGCATCCGTGCCGACGCCAGCTTCGCCGCGCGGCCCTGCCCCGGTTCGGGGCGCGCGCCCTGTGCCACGTGGGCGTCGCGCGTGCCGCACCACAGCGGGATGCCGAGCGCCTCGCAGACGGCGTGGCTCGAGCCGTAGTGGTCGGGGTGGGCGTGCGTCAGGGCGTGGGCGGCCACGCCGCGCCCGCCGAGCTGGGGCAGGATCCGCCTGTGAGCGAGATTGGTGCCGGCGTCGATCAAGACGTCCTCGACCAGGTAGACGTTGATCGCGTTGCGCGGTCTCCCGGCGAGCTGAAAGACGTTTGGGGCGAGCTCTTCGATTCCGGCAGACTAGGCGCTGGGCGCTAGGCGCGGTTGCGGCGTCGCGCTCCCAGGGTCGCGAGCAGCAGCATGAGACCCGCGGCTGCGAAGACCCATGGACCGGTGCCGGCCTGGAGCTTCTCGGGTGCCCGCCTGCTCGCGGACGCAACGAGCTTCCCGTGGTCGACGACCCTCACCTGGCCGCCGCGCAGCTCGAGCTTCAGCTCGAACAGGCGCCGGTGCCTGGCCATCCGGTGGGGGAGGTCGATGCAGATGGACTGACGCGCGACGGTGTCGAGTGCGTGGATGAAGGGGTGGCCGCGTCCGCCTCCGTAGAGCGTGTACTCCCAGCGCCCGCTGTCGCCCGTCACGCGCGTGAGCGGAAACCCCTGCATGGGCTCGTCCGGCTCGCGCGGGTCGACCACGGGATCGGGCATCAGCCGGCCGCGTTCGGTGTCGTAGGCGCGGACCGCGTAGCGGGCGCGGTTGCGCGCACTCAGCTGCTGGACGAGGTAGAGCCAGCGGCCGTCCGGCGAGAGCGCATCGAAGCTCCACTCGCCCTTGAGGCTGACGGTGCGGGCAACCGAGAAGGAGCGCAGATCGAGGATCGAGAAGCTCGAGCGCTTACGCGGGTATGCCCTGGCGATCCGGAAGAGCACCAGCGTCTTCGAGTCGGCCGACAGGCCAGCCGTGCCACCGTCCTCGGTGATGACCGGCACGCCCCAGCGACCCGCGAGCGAGAGCGCCCGCCTGATCTGACCGCCGCGCACCCGCGACATCGCGACGATCGTCTCGGTGGCGGCCGGTAGGGCGACCAGCCGGTTGGTCCCGTCGTGTTGCACCACACCGCCCGGGCCGGCGGGCAGCGATGTGACCGGTGGCCCGTCGCCGGACGCGGTAGCCGGCGAGCAGAGCAGGACGACTGCGAGCACGGAGAGAGCGGAGCGCTTCATGCCCTGCATACGTCCGGGCTCCGCTCGGGAGTCCCGAGCCGGCCGTTAGATGGCTGATTCCACTAGGGCTGGGTGGGCGGTGGAACGGTCTCCGTTGGCGCCTGACCCGCCGGCGTGGTCGTTGTCTCCTCGGTGGCGGCTCCTCCGCGGGCTCCTCCGACGTCGAGGTGTCCTCGGTCTCGGTCTCCGGTTCCTCGGTCGTCTCGGTCGCGGGCGCCTGCTCGTCCTTGTCCTTGGTGGTGTCGCTCTTCTTGTTCTTCTTTCCGAAGAAGGTGGTGCTCTCGCCGCTCTTGCCGATCGCTCCCCCCGCGATCAGCTCGGGCACCGTGAGCGCGACCACCGCAATCGCCAGGGCCAGGGCGGCGGTACCGAGCACCGCGCCGACGGCGATCTTGCGCCTGCGCGGAGGAGCGCCCGAGCTGCGATAGACGCGCACCGGTTCGGCGGGGGCGGCTTCCTCGTCACGGCCGGTGGGAGCGGGGTGGTCCGTTTGGGCGGGAAGCGACGGCCGCTCGGACGTGAGCTTGCTCGCGATCCGCTCCGTCGGCCGGTACAGAAGCTCGCTGACCAGCGTGACGATCACAGGGGTCAATGCCGCGGCGATCCAGGTGCCGCGGATCCAGAGCTGCGAGGTGAGGACGGCCGCCGAGGCGGAGGCGGTGCTCGCAATCGCGAGCGTCCGCACGTGGAAACGCCGCTCCTCCTCGCGCTCATCGCTGCGCGAAGGCGAAGCCATCCCGTCGCACGATAACGACCGGCCGGCCGGCGATAGGGTCCGCCGCGGTGGCCGATCCGCAGACACGCGACGCCGATCTCGTCGTCGTCGGGGCCGGCCTCGCGGGCCTGTCGGCGGCACGCACGGCGGCGGCGGCTGGGGTGGATGTAGTGGTCGTCGAAGCGCGCAAGCGCGTCGGCGGGCGGGTGTTGAACGAGGACATCGGCGACGGCAACGTCGTGGAGGTCGGCGCTCAGTGGATCGGGCCAACCCAGGACCGTTTGGCGGCGCTGGCGGCCGAGCTCGGGGTGGGCACCTTTCCCACCTACGCCACCGGGCAGAACGTCATCGAGTACAGCGGCCGGCTGCGCCGCTACACCGGCACGGTCCCGCGCATCAACCCGCTGGTGCTGCTGGACGTGGAGCGCGCGCAGCGGCGCCTCGACAAGCTCGCCAAGCGCATCCCGCTCGACGCACCCTGGGAGGCGCCGAACGCCGCGCGACTCGACGGGCAGACCGCGGCGACCTGGATGCGCCGCAACCTGGCCACCAGCCCGGGCCGGATGCTGCTCGAGTTGGCCATCGAGGCGGTCTGGGCCGCCGAGCCGGAGGACATGTCATTCCTGCACGTCCTCTTCTACATCCACTCCGCCGGAGGCCTCGACATGCTCTTCGACACCGAGGGGGGAGCCCAGCAGGACCGCTTCGTTGGCGGGTCGCAGCTCGTGCCGATCAGGATGGCCGAGCAGCTCTCCGAGGAGCGCCTGATCCTCGGTGCCCCCGTGCGCTGGCTCCGGCACGGCCCGCAAGGCGTGATCGTGGAGGCCGACGGCGCGACCGTGAGGGCCAAGGAGGCGATCGTGGCGATCGCGCCCACGCTCGCCGGCCGCATTGCCTACGACCCGCCCCTGTCGGGCTTTCGCGACCAACTCACGCAGCGCATGCCGCTCGGCACGGTCGCCAAGTGCATGGCGATCTACGACGAGCCCTTCTGGCGCAACGAGGGCCTGTCGGGCCAGGGCACAAGCGACACCGGTCCCGCCAAGCTCACCTATGACAACTCACCGCCGGACGGGTCGCCCGGTGTCCTGCTCGGCTTCCTCGAGGGCCGCCGGGCGCGCGAGCTCGGCCGCCTCGGTGCCGCGGAGCGCCGGACCGCGGTGATCGACGGCTTCGCCCGCCTGTTCGGCCCGCGCGCGGCGCGCCCTGACGCCTACGTCGAGCGCCTCTGGGCCGAGGAGGAGTGGAGCCGCGGCTGCTATGGCTGCCACATGCCGACCGGCGCCTGGACGGCCTTCGGGCCCGCCCTGCGGGAGCCGATCGGCCCGATCCACTGGGCGGGGGCCGAGTACGCCACGGTCTGGAACGGCTACATGGATGGCGCCGTCCGCTCAGGCGAGCTCGCCGCGGCGCAGGCGCTCGAGCGGATGTAAGCGGCGCGTAGCCGTCGACATTGCGCTCCGTTACCCGGACCCCCTTCGTTTAGACCAGTGCGCTCCCGGTACCTCTAAAGAGGACGCGCAATTGAAGGGAGAGAAAGAACAAATGAGCAATCGACTCGATGGTAAGAAGGTCGCTTTTCTGGCCACGGACGGCGTGGAGCAGGTTGAGCTGACCGAGCCCTGGAAGGCCGTTGAGCAAGAGGGCGGTACGCCCGAGCTGATCTCGCTGGAGAGCGGCGAGATCCTCGGCTTCGAGCACCTCGATCACGGCGACAGGTTCAGCGTCGACAAGACCGTGTCAGACGTGAGCGCCGGCGACTACGACGGCCTGGTGCTTCCTGGCGGAGTGGCGAACCCCGACTTCCTGCGCGCCAACGAGGACGCGGTGAAGTTCGTGCGCGACTTCTTCGAAGCCGGCAAGCCGGTGGCGGCCATTTGCCACGGGCCGTGGACGCTGGTGGAGGCGGATGTCGTGCGCGGCCGGACACTCACGTCCTTCCCGAGCATCAAGACCGACATCAAGAACGCAGGTGGCGAGTGGGTCGATGAGGAGGTGCACGTGGACGCCGGGCTTGTGACGAGCCGCAACCCGGACGATCTGCCGGCCTTCAACGCCAAGCTCGTCGAAGAAATCTGTGAGGGCCGCCACGATGAGCAGGCCCTGCAGACCGCGGGTGTCGGCGAATCCGGCTAGGGAGCCGGCCCCCGCATCCCCCCGACCCGCGACGAGGCGCCCTAACGGCGCCTCGTCGTCGTTCTGGGGCGATTCGGCTAGCTTGCGGGCGCGATGCGGCCCGACCCGGTCATCTACCAGATCTATCCGCGCTCGTTCCAGGACTCCGACGGCGACGGGGTGGGAGACCTGAACGGGATCCGGGCGCGGCTCGACCACCTCAGCTGGCTCGGCGTCGACGCGGCGTGGCTCTCGCCGATCTACCCGTCGCCGATGCACGACTTCGGCTACGACGTCTCCGACTACACGAACGTCGATCCGGTCTTCGGCGACCTGGACGACTTCGACGAGCTGACACGCGAGGCCGGCGAGCGCGGCCTCGCGGTGCTGCTCGACGTGGTGCCCTGTCACACCTCGATCGAGCATCCCTGGTTTCGCGGGCATCCTGACTGGTACATCTGGGCCGACGCTCCCAACAACTGGTCTTCGGCCTTCGGCGGGAGCGCCTGGGAGCCGTATGACGGCCGCTACTACCTCCACTCCTTCTACCGCGAGCAGCCCGACCTGGATTGGCGCAACCCGGAAGTCGTGGCCGCCATGCAGGACGTGCTGCGCTTCTGGCTTGACCGCGGCGCCGCCGGCTATCGCATCGATGCCATCGACCGCCTGATGAAGGACCCCCAGCTCCGCGACGACCCGCCGGCCACCGAGCCGTTCGGCCTGCCGCTACGCGAGGACGAGGCGAGGCTCGCGCCGGTGCACTCGCGCAACGCGCCCGGGACCGAGGCAGCCCTCGCGGAGATGCGCGCGGCCTGCGGCGACGAGGCCTTCCTCGTCGGCGAGGTCTATCTCCCGAGCGCGCGCTGGGAGCCCTACACGACCTACTTCGACGCCGTCTTTGCCTTTGAGCTCCTGCACTCTCCGTGGCGCGCGGGACCCCTGCGGGCCGCAATCGCGGCATGCGTGGACAAGTCCGCGGCCTGGGTGATGTCCAACCACGACTTCGGTCGCCTGGCCACGCGCTTCGGTGCCGAGAACGCCCGTGCCGCGGCGCTGCTCCTGCTCACCCTGCCGGGACCGGCCTTCCTCTATCAGGGCGACGAGATCGGCCAGCGCGACGGCCCGCCGGGCGAGTCGGGGCGCGACCGCGCCGGGCGGGACCGCTACCGCCATCCGATGCAGTGGGACGCCTCGCCCTCCGGCGGGTTCACGTCGGGGGAGCCGTGGCTTCCGCTGGTCGACCCCGCCGACCACAACGTCGCCGACCAGCGCCTCGAACCCGCCTCGACGCTCTGCCTGGTGCGCGACCTGATTGCCCTGCGACGCGACTTGAGCGGCGAGTTCGAGCTGATCGAGAGCGCCGAAGCGGTGCTGGCGTTCCGGCGCGGCGAGCACATGGTGGCGATCAACACCGGATCGGAGCCCGAGAGGGCGCCGGTTGGTGGCGAGCTCGTGCTGGCCACGGCCGGAGCCGCGGGCGACGGTGGCGCCCTTCCCGGCCACAGCGGCGCCGTGTGGGTGGGTTTGCAGTAGTCAAGAAGGGGTAAACGCCCCTCAGTGAAGGGGGCAACGCGGACAGGGAAGTTCCGTCTCGGCCTGGCCGCGGCCATGGCGGGAATGGCTTTCCTAACCGCCTGCGGAGTCGGTGGAGACGAGGGCGGCAGCGGCGCCCGCGCCATCA
Source organism: uncultured Thermoleophilaceae bacterium (assembly GCA_963762265.1). Classification (GTDB taxonomy): domain Bacteria; phylum Actinomycetota; class Thermoleophilia; order Solirubrobacterales; family Thermoleophilaceae; genus JACVRW01. The sequence continues at coordinate 500,712 of CAVXKC010000003.1, forward strand.
ACTGGTACGTCTTCAACGAGCCGGGCGGAGCCTTCGACAAGGCCGTCGCCGACTGCAACAAGGAGGCCGACGGCAAGTACCAGATCAACTACGTCAAGCTGCCGACCGACGCCAACCAGCAGCGCGAGCTGGTCGTGCGCCGCCTTGCCGCCGAGGACGACAGCATCGACCTGATCGGCATGGACGTGATCTGGACCGCCGAGCTTGCCGAGGCCGGCTGGATCCAGCCCTGGGAGGGCGAGCACAAGACCGCCGCCGAGGAGGGCAGGCTCGAGGGTCCGCTGAAGACCGTCGAGTACGACGGCAAGATCTACGGGATCCCGTTCACGAGCAACACGCAGCTGCTCTGGTATCGCAAGGACCAGGTCGACGCCCCGCCGGAGGACTTCACCTGGGACGAGATGATCGACCAGGCCTCCGAGGACGGCAAGGCGATCGAGGTGCAGGCCGCGCAGTACGAGGGTCTGACCGTGTGGATCAACTCGCTGATCGCCGGCGCCGGAGGCCAGGTGGTCGATCAGGCCGGAGAGGTGAAGGTCGACGCGAGCGCGGCCAAGGCCGCCGAGATCGAGAGCAAGCTGGCCAACTCCCCGGCTGCGCCTCCCGGCATGTCCATCAACAAGGAGGACCAGGCGCGCCAGGGCTTTGAGTCCGAGCGCTCGAACTACCAGGTCAACTACACCTTTATCTACCCGAGCGCCGCGGAGATCGAGGGCTTCCAGGACAAGATCGGCTGGGCCCGCTACCCGCGCACCGAGAAGGACAGGGAGAGCGCGCCGCCGCTCGGCGGGATCAACATCGGGGTCTCCAGCTACAGCAAGAACAGCGACCTCGCCTTCGACGCCGCCGAGTGCCTGGCAAGCGATGAGCACCAGATCATCGCCGCCGAGCTGGGCGGTCTCCCGCCCACCACCGAGGCCCTCTACGAAGAGGAGAAGGTCAAGAAGGCCTTCCCCTTCGCGGACGTGCTCAGGGAGTCGATCGACGCGGCTGCGCCGCGCCCGGTGACCCCCGCCTACAGCGACATCTCGCTCGCCATCCAGAAGAGCTTCCACCCGCCCGAAGACGTGAAGCCCGACGAGATCGAGGCCAAGCTGCGCGACCGGATGGAGAAGGCCGCAGAGGGAGCGATCTTCTGATGGAAGGCGCCCAGGCAACCGCCCCCCAGCCCACCACCGAGCAGGCCCCGAAGAGGAAGGTCACCGACCGCTACAAGGCCGAGCGCAAGCTCGCCTGGATGCTGTGCGCGCCGGCCGTGATCGCGATGCTGCTCGTGACCGGTTACCCGATCGGCTACGCGTTCTACCTCTCGCTCCAGAAGTTCGACCTGCGCTTCCCCGACGACAAGGAGTTCGTCGGCCTTGCGAACTACGTCGACGTGCTCACCTCGAGCACGTGGTGGACGGACGTGTTCGTGACGCTGTTCATCACGGTGGTCTCGGTGTCCATCGAGCTGGTGCTCGGGATGGCCATCGCGCTCGTGATGCACCGCGCGATCTTCGGCCGCGGCGGCGTGCGCGCGGCCGTGCTGATCCCCTACGGGATCGTCACAGTGGTGGCCGCCTTCTCGTGGCGCTTTGCGTTCGATCCCACCGCCGGCTTCGTCGCGGGCCTCCCGCTCGTGCCCGACGACTACGCGCCGCTGGTCAACCAATCCGGATCGCTGTTCGTCATCATCGTGGCCGAGGTCTGGAAGACGACGCCGTTCATGGCACTGCTGCTGCTCGCCGGCCTCGCCCTCGTGCCCGATGAGCTGCACGAGGCCGCCAAGGTCGACGGCGCGAGCACCCGCCAGCGCTTCGTCCGCATCACGCTGCCGCTGATGCGCCCCGCCATCCTGGTGGCGCTGCTGTTCCGCACGCTCGACGCCTTCCGGCTGTTCGACAACGCCTACATCATCCAGCCGGGCGGCGCGAACGGCACGGAAACGGTCTCCATCCTGGGCTTCAACATCCTGATCAACCGGCTCAACCTCGGCCTCGGCTCGGCCGTGTCGATCCTGATCTTCCTCTGCGTGATCCTGATCGCGGTCCTGTTCGTCAAGGGGCTCGGAGCCAGCACCGAACAGCAGACCGGGGGAGCAAAATGAGCGAGACGACGGGCCGCAACAAGGTCCTGTGGGCGATCGGCATCCTCGTGGTGATCCTCTACGCGCTGATCCCGGTCGCGTGGATCGCCTCGTTGTCCTTCAAGACGCCGACGGAGATCACGGACCGCAAATTCTGGTCCGGCTTCTCCTTCGACAACTATGAGGCTGTCTTCAACGACGACACGTTCATCGCGGCGCTGATCAACTCGATCGGGATCGCCATGATCGCGACGCTGATCTCGATCGTGCTCGCGGCGATGGCCGCCTACGCAACCTCGCGGCTCGACTTCACGGGCAAGACCGTGATCCTGTCGGGCGCGCTCGCCGTGGCAATGTTCCCGCCGATCTCGATCGTCGGCTCGCTGTTCGAGATGTGGCGGACGCTAGGGCTGTACGACACCTGGCTGGGGCTGATCATCCCCTACATGACGTTCACGCTGCCGCTGGCCATCTACACGCTGTCGGCCTTCTTCCGCGAGATTCCCTGGGAGCTCGAGCAGGCGGCTCAGGTCGACGGCGCCACGCCCTTCCAGGCATTTCGCAAGATCATCGTGCCGCTGGCGGCGCCGGGCGTCTTCACCGCGGCGATTCTGGTCTTCATCTTCGCCTGGAACGACTTCATCTTCGCCAACACGCTCACGTCGACAGACGCGGCCCGCACGGTGCCGGCGGCCCTGGCCTTCTTCACCGGGGCGTCTCAGTTCGAGCAGCCGATCGGCGCAATTGCCGCGGCCTCGGTCGTGGTCACGATTCCCATCATCATCATGGTCTTGATCTTCCAGCGCCGCATCGTCGCGGGCCTCACCGCCGGCGCGGTCAAGGGTTAGGCACAGGAAAGGTTCTCAATGGCTCAGATAACCCTCGACAACATCACCAAGCGCTACCCGGACGGCTTCGAGGCGGTGAAGGACATGAGCCTCGAGATCGAGGACGGGGAGTTCGTGATCCTCGTCGGCCCATCGGGCTGTGGCAAGTCGACCGCGTTGCGCATGATCGCCGGGCTCGAGGACATCACCGAGGGCGAGCTGCGGATCGGCGACAACGTCGTGAACGACAAGGCGCCGAAGGACCGCGACATCGCGATGGTCTTCCAGAACTACGCGCTCTACCCGCACATGACCGTTCGCGACAACATGGGCTTCGCGCTCAAGCTGCGCGGCGCCGACAAGAGCGAGATCGAGGAGAAGGTCGGAAACGCGGCGCGCATCCTCGACCTCGAGCAGCACCTCGACCGCCGGCCCGCCAACCTGTCCGGAGGCCAGCGCCAGCGTGTTGCAATGGGCCGCGCCATCGTGCGCGATCCGGCCGCGTTTCTCATGGACGAGCCGCTCTCGAACCTGGACGCCAAGCTCCGCGTCCAGATGCGCACCGAGGTCTCACGGATCCAGCAGCGGCTCGGCACGACGACTGTCTACGTGACCCACGACCAGACCGAGGCCATGACGCTCGGGGACCGGGTGGCGGTGATGCGCTCGGGCGAGCTGCAGCAGGTGGGCAGCCCGATGTCGCTCTACAACGACCCGGTCAACCTGTTCGTGGCCGGCTTCATCGGATCGCCGGCGATGAACTTCATGCCGGCCACGCTCGAGGGCGACACGGTCAAGCTGCCGATCGGGGACGTCAAGCTGCCGCAGGAGGTCCGCGAGCGGGTCGGTCGCGCCGAGGGCAAGCAGCTGATCGCCGGAATCCGGCCGGAGAGCTTCGAGGACGCCTCGCTCGTCGGCGATGCGCTCGACCGCGGCTCGACCTTCAACGCCCACATCGACGTGGTCGAGTCGATGGGCTCGGAGCTGTACGCCCATTTCACCGTCGATTCCGACCAGACCATCGAGTCGGCGGAGCTGCGCGAGCTGGCCGAGGACGCCGGCGGCGGCGAGGTTCCGAGCGCGGGGGAGGAGGGCCGCATCGTGGCCCGTCTCGATCCCGCCAGCGAGGTGACCGAGGGCCAGGACGCCGAGCTGTGGGTGGACTCGACTCGCCTGACGCTGTTCGATCCCCAGGACGGTCGCAATCTCACGACCGACCAGCAGGGCCCGGCGGCGACCGGTGGCCAGGCGGCGGCGGGTGGCGAGCCTGCGGCTGAGCCGGCCGGAGGCGAGAGCGACGGCGAGGTGCCTCCCGGCGCCACCGGGGGCACGGCCTAGGCGCAAGCGCCTACTACTGCAGTTCCTTTCGCAGCGTCCGCACCATTGTGTCCTCGTCGAAGCTTGGCGCCTCGAGGTCGCGCCTGATCGCGTCGATCACCTCGTCGTTCCATTCGTGAGTGCGCAGGATGAGGTAGCGCAGGTGCGACACGCGCATGTAGGCCTCGGTCTCCGTGGTTCCCTTGCGCACGAGCTCGGCCTCGCGCAGCATCTCGCACACGGGCTCGTACTCGTCGCGAAACCACGCCTCTGCCACCTCGGCGCGGCTCATCAGCTCGCCGCGCTCCTGAATGGCGCGAAAGCCCCAGGCCTCGACCGACCCGGCCAGCGCCGCGTAGCGCCACTCGTCGGAGAGCTGGATGCGCTCGCGCGCCTTCGGCTCGCAGCGGGACGCGCTCGTGGAAGAGCCGCTGATGGCTCTTGAGCGGCAGGTCCCGGAGGCTGAACCTGCCCTCCGGCCCGACCTGGGTCAGAACCTCGGTCACATAGGCGTTGATGTCGGTGTGGCCGAGCGCGCGGGCGACCGACACGCGGTGATGGCCGTCCTTGACGAAGTGCAGATCGCTGATCCGGTAGACGTCGATCGGCGGCATCGCCTCGCCGCGGCGCTGCGCGGCCGCGATCCGCTCCCAGCGAGTGCGCACGCGGCCGGAGGTGGGCCGGAAGCTGCGGTCGAACTCGCGCCCGCGGTCCACGGTGCCGACGATCGAGTCGAGCGGGATCGTCTGCTGGCCGAGGCGCCGCTCTCCGCGCCGACCGAGCGCGGCCACGACCTCCTCGAAGGGGAGGATCACGTTCACGTCGCTCGGCTCGCCCGCGCAGCCGCGCGGCGAGCTGCGAGAAGGTCCGCCGGCGGCGCGCGCGTCCGAAGTCGAACTGGGCGTCGGTCTGGGGGAGACCCGTGTTGCGGGGCGGCATACGTCCAAGGTACCGATCGCGGCCGTGCAACTATCACCGGCATGAGCACGAGTCAGACCGCCCTGACTCCGCGCTTCGGCGCGGTTCGGCGCTCAGAGGAGAACGTCACCCCGCTCGAGCTTTTCTTCGACCTGGTCTTCGTGCTCGCGCTCACCCAGTGCACCGCTTTGATGGCCGACGACCCGAGCTGGGAAGGGCTGGCGAGGGGGCTGCTGATCCTCGCGGTGATGTGGTGGTCCTGGGTGGGCTATGCCTGGCTGACCAGCGTGGTGGACCCGGAGGAGGGCATCGTCCGCCTCACGATCTTCCTCGCGATGGCGGCTCTGCTGGTGATCGCGCTGTGCGTGCCGGAGGCCTTTGACTCGCGGGCCGGGCTGTTCGCCGCGGGCTACGCCGTGGTGCGCTTCGCCCAGATCCTGCTGTTCGTGGTGGCCAGCCGCGGCGATCCCGACCTGCGCCGGTCGGTCGGCGGGCTGGCTGCGGGAACGGCCGTTGGCGTCGGCCTGATCGCGGCGGCGGCGTTCACCGACGGGCTCTGCAGGGGGCGCTCTGGTCACTCGCCCTCCTGCTCGACATGAGCGGTCCCTACCTCTTCGGCTCCGAGGGCTGGAAGCTCGTGCCCGGCCACTTCGCCGAGCGGCACGGGCTGATCATCATCATTGCCCTGGGCGAGTCGATCGTGGCCATCGGAGCGGGCGCCGAGGTGGGGGTCGACGCCGGTGTGGTGGCGGCCGCGGTGATCGGCATGGGAGCCGCGGCCGCGTTGTGGTGGCTCTACTTCGACGTCGTTGCCCTCGTCGCCGCTCGGAGGCTGTCCAACGCGACGCCGGGCAGGGAGCAGAACGAGATCGCGCGCGACTCGTTCTCCTACTTGCACTTCCCGATGGTCGCCGGAATCGTGCTGCTGGCGCTCGGGCTCAAGAAGACGCTGGGCGACGTGGACGAGCCCTGAAGCTCGTGCCAGCGGTCGCAATGCTCGGCGGCACAGCCGTCTACCTGCTTGCACACGTGGCATTTCGCTGGCGAAACGTGCACCGCCTGAGCCGGCAGCGGCTCGCCTGCGCGGCACTGCTGCTGGCGTTGATCGGATTGGCGGTCGAGATCGCCGGCGCTGGTAATGCTCGCGATCGTGGTGGCACTGCTCGCCGGCCTGATCGTGTACGAGGCGATCGTCTTTGCCGAGCTGCGCGACCGCCTGCGTCATCAGCTCACGCAGGAGGTGTCAACTCAGGGCTCGAGCTCGTAGGGGAAATCCGGCAGGCGCTCGCAGCCGTCCTCTGTGACCAGCACGAGGTCCTCGAGGCGAACGCCGCCGTAGCCGTGGCGATAGCAGCCGGGCTCGACCGCGACGACGTCCCCGGGCACGAGCGGATCCGCTCCGGTGCGCCCGAGCGCCGGCTCCTCGTGGATCTCGAGACCCACGCCGTGACCCAGCGAGTGGAAGAAGCCGTCGCGCAGCGACTCGCCCTCGGCCTTGGTTCGCTGCGTGGGCTCGCCGGCCGCTTCGAATACGTCGCAGGCCGTCGCGAACAGCTCGCGCCCGGTCACGCCGGGGCGCACCTCCGCGCAGACCTGCTCGAGGGCGGTGCGGGAGAGCTCGTGCCATCTCGCAACGTCGCCTTCCGGTTCGCCGCCGGCTACGAAGGTCCGGGTCATGTCGGTGTAGCAACCGGTGCGCTCGTCGCGCGGCCAGATGTCGACGATGATCGGCACACCCGCCGCCAGCGGGCCGGCGCCCTGCTCGTGCCCGGTCGCTCCCGCCGCTCCGGCGGCCACAATGATGTCTTCGTCGGCGGGCGCGCCGCGGTCGGCGCAGAGGCGCCGAATCTCGGCGCGAACGGCCTCGGAGGTGAGCGCGTCTCCGTCGCTTTGCAGGACGCCTTTCGACTCGTCCGCGCCGCGCAGCAGCTCCGCGACTCTCGCCATCGCCGCATCGGCGGCTGCCTGGGCGCGCCTGATGCCGTCGATCTCGGCCGCGGTTCTTCGCGCGGCGCCGGCGCGAGAACTCGCGCTCGTCGGGGACGATGTCGATCCCGTCCGCGCGCAGGCGGTCGGCCACCGCCACCGGCAGCGCGTTCGGGACCAAGAGGTTGCGCGCCCCGAGCTCCGCGGCCGCTCGGGCGCACAGCTCCGGTTCGAGCTCGTCCCAGCGCATGCCCTGGGCGATCAGGCCGTCGAGGCCGAGGTCGTAGGGGTCGATCACCTCCACGCCCGGCGCCGCGGCCTTGACGCGGTCGGCCTCCATCGAGACGATCACCGCCACGCGCCGCCCGTCGATCTCGAAGTAGGAGAAGGGATCGGGGATCCCGAGCGGCAGCTCGTGGCGCAGCGCCGCCGAGCGGTGTGTGTCGCCGTGAATCAGTACGTCGGGCGCCATGGGCGCTCCAAGCTAGCTGGACCTTCAGGGTCACACGTCGCCTGGTGCGGCTGGCGTTACCGGACTCGTCCACTGCCGTGACGGTCACGAGCAACCGCGCGCCCCGCCGCGAGCGCGCGGGCAGCATCAGGGTGACCGCCTCTTGGCCGACCTCGACGGCGGCGCTGGCTCGGACGCGCCGGGGCGGGGTGGCGGCGGCCGCGGCCATGCAGGGCTCGCCCGGACAGCGCACCTTCAACTCGATCGCCGAGCGCTGCCGGCGCGCCGCCCTCACCCTGAGCGCCGGCGGCTGGTCGTCGGAAGCGTGCTCGGCGGGCCTGCAGGAGCCGGTCACCAGGGCGTCCGCGTCCTCGAGATAGGGCTGATAGCCGTCGCGGTTGGCGGGGGCAGGGCGCTCGACGTCGGCGATCCAGAGACCATACCCCGACGGGTCGGTGCCGAAGTCCTCGTCGCCCTCGGCAATCGCCCGCTGGCGGACGAGGATCGCAGTGTCGGTAAACCAGCGCAGCTGCAGCTCAGGGTCGCGCGGAAAGCCGCGATAGACGCCGGTGTTCAGCGACCCGTGCATCCCGAAGAAGCCGAAGTACGAGCCGCCGCGTGTGCGCAGGTTGCGCAGCCCGGACTCGGCCAGCCCGGCCATCACGGGGAGCTCCTGCGGCAGGTCGCGCAGCGCGGCGCCGCGCGCCATCCAGCGTGCGATGGCGGGCTGCTTGGCATCGTCGCCCGGGTAGGCCGCCGGGCACGGGTCCCCGGGACCGGGCACCGGCGTGCCGCCGTCTTGCGCTGCGGCGGGCTCTGCGGCGAGCGCAAGGAGAAGGGAGACGGCCACCGCCGTCCACGGTCGGGATCGCACGCGGCGGGATCCTGCCAGAAGCGTCAGCCCACCACGAGGTCGAACGCAGCGGCCTCGCCGCGGAAATCGACCGGCCCCCCGCGGACGACCTCGCCGTCCACGTTGCGAGAAGGTCCACTAGCTTGCCTCGTCATGGCTCGCGTGTTCGTGACTCGGCGCCTGCCCGGACCCGCGCTCGACCGTCTCTCCGCCGAGCACGAGGTCGAGGTCTGGCCGGAGCGGCTGCCGCCGGACAGCGAGGAGCTGCTCGCGCGCGCGCCCGAGCTCGAGGGTCTGCTGACGATGCTCACCGACCCGGTCGACGCCGAGCTGATCGAGGCCGCGCCGCGGCTGCGGGCGATCTCCAACTACGCGGTCGGCGTCGACAACGTCGACCTCGAGGCGGCGAGCGCGCGCGGGATCCCGGTGGGCAACACGCCCGGCGTGCTCACCGATTCGACCGCCGATCTCGCGGTGGCGCTGATGCTGGCGGCCGCCCGCCGCCTCGTCGAGGGCGACGCCTACGTGCGCCGCGGCGAGTGGCGCACCTGGGAGCCCGGCCTGCTGCTCGGTCGCGACCTGCACTCGGCGCACGGTGGGCATCGTCGGCTTCGGGCGCATCGGGCAGGCGGTGGCACGCGCGGCTCGAGGGCTTCGGCTGCGAGGTCCTCCACACGAGCCGCAGCAGCGGCGTGCCGATCGAGGAGCTGCTCGAACGCTCCGACTTCGTGACGCTGCACTGCCCATTGACGCCGGAGACCCGCGGGCTGATCGACGACGACGCGCTCGCGGCGCATGAAGCCGACGGCCTACCTGGTCAACACGGCGCGCGGCCCGGTGGTGGACAGCGGCGCGCTCGCGCGCGCGCTGCACGCGGGCGAGATCGTGGGAGCGGCGCTCGACGTGACCGATCCCGAGCCGTCTGCCGGGCGACCACCGCTGCTGAGGCGCCGACGCGTGATGTGCTGCCGCACATCGCGCTCCGCCACGCACGCCACGCGCGAGCAAGATGGCCGACATGGCGGTCGACAATCTGCTGGCGGGCCTGGCGGGCGAGCCGATGCCGAACCAGGTCAGATCCCCCAGGACCTTGATGATCAGGCGCTTCGGCGGCCGTCCGTCGAACTCGCAGTAGAAGACCTGCTGCCAGGGGCCCAGGTCGAGCCGTCCCTCCGTGACGGGCACGATCACCTGGTGGTGCACCAGCAGGTTCTTGAGGTGGGCGTCGCCGTTGTCCTCGCCGCCGCGGTGATGGCGGTAGTCGCCGGGGTCGGGCAGCAGCTCGCGGGCCACGTCGTTCGCCGGCTCCTTCCAGGACGGCGGCGCGACCTTGTCGAGCCACTCGAGTCGTGTCCTCGTGCAGACCGGGCTCGTCGTCGTTGATCCAGACCGCGGCGGTGATGTGCATCGCGGCCACCAGCGCGAGCCCCTCGGACGACGCCGGCCTCGTCGACCGGCGCCTGCACGTCCTCGGTGATGCGGATCAGCTCGCGGCGCTCGGCGGTTTCGAACGTCATGTACTCGGTGTGCGATTTCATTCGTCGCGGTGAACCTCGGTCTCGAAGGCAAGGTCTGCGTTGTCACGGGCGGCACGCGCGGCATCGGCGCGGCCACCGCCCGCATGCTCGCGCAGGAGGGCGCCCGCGTGCTCACCGTGGCGCGCAGCGGCGGCGACCTCCAGCTCGACGTGACCGCGGCCCGATGCGGCCGAGCGCGTCCTCGAGGCCTGTCCCGAGCCGCCCTGGGCGCTCGTGAACGACGCCGGCGCGAGCAAGGCCCGCCCGCTCGAGGAGCTGACCGACAGCGACTGGCAGGAGCAGTGGGAGCTGCACGTGATGGCGCCGATGCGGCTGATGCGCGCGCTCGCGCCCGGCGATGGCCGAGGCGGGCGGCGGGCGGATCGTCAACGTCGCCTCCTCGTCCGGGCGGCGGCCGTCGGGCAATCTCGACGCGTCCTACTCGGTGACCAAGGCGGCGCAGCTCTCGCTCAGCCGCGTGTTCGCGGACCTCTGGGCGGCCAGGGGGTGCTGGTGAACGCCGTGGCGCCCGGCCCGATCGAGGACGAGCTCTGGACCGAGCCGGGCGGGCTGGCCGACCAGATCGCCAAGCGCAAGCGGCGCAGACGCGCGACGAGGTGCTCGAGGGCACCCGCTCCGCGCCCGCCGCTGGGACGCATGGGCACCGCACGACGAGGTCGCGGCCGCGATCGTGTTCCTCTGCTCGCGCGCAGGCCGCGCAACGTGACCGGCGCGGCCTGGGCGGTCGACGGCGGCTCGGTGCCGGTGAGCTAGATCGTGCCGACATGAGACGGCTGATCATGGGCGTGCTCTTCTTCCCGCGCGGGGGCTCGGCCCAGGTCGCGCGCTACCTGTCCCGCTCGCTGGGCGACGCGGGCTGGGACGTGACGATCGCCTGCGGCTCGCTGGGCCGCCGGGGGAGCCCCTCGAACGCCGAGACCTTCTACGTCGGGCCGGATGTGTGCGCGCTCGACTACACCGACGGCGGCGGCCGCGCCCGACCCGCTCGCCGCCGACCCGCCCTTCCAGCCCTCCTTCGAGGATCGGCCCGGAGCGCCGGACCGCGTCTTCGCGCGCGTGGACGACGCGACGTTCGAGCGCCTGCATCGGTGCCTGGGCAGGGCAGCTCGCGCGAGGCGGGGCGGGCGCGGCGGACCTGCTGCACCTCCACCACCTGACCCCGATAAACGAGGCGGCCGAGCGCGCGTTTCCCGACGTGCCGCGCGTCGGGCACCTGCACGGCACCGAGCTGCTGATGCTCGGCCAGATCGACGACGGACCGCCCGCGGGCTGGGACCACGCGGCCGCGTGGGCCGAGCGGATGCGCGCGCTGGGCGCGCCGCTGCGAGCGGCTGCTCGTGCTCTCGCCGGACGCGGTGCGCCGTGTGCCGGACCTGCTCGGAGTGGACGCCCGAGCGCGTGGTGTGGGCACCCAACGGGTTCGATCCCGAGGGCTTCGACCGCCGCCCGCCTCGCAGGCGAGGAGCGGCTCGCGCTCTGGCGCCGCTGGCTGGTGGAGGAACCGCGCGGCTGGGACGAGTCGGGCGAGCCGGGCAGCGTCGCGCTATCGCGATGAAGACCTTGCGCCGTTTGCCGCAGGGCGGGCCCGTGCTGCTGTACGTGGGCCGCTACACCGAGGTCAAGCGCGTCCCGCTGCTGATCCGCGCCCACGCGAAGGCGCGCGAGCGCTTCGATGCAGCCGGCGCCGCTCGTGCTGCTCGGCGGATTTCCCGGGCGAGTGGGAGGGCGAGCACCCGCTCGAGGTCGTGCGCGAGACCGGCAACCCGGACGTCTTCCTGGCCGGCTGGCACGGGCACGAGGACCTGCCCGCAGGGGCTGAACGCCGCCGACCTGCTCGTGCTGCCCTCGGTGCGCGAGCAGTTCGGGGCGGTGATCGTGGAGGCGATGGCCTGCGGCCTGCCGGCGCTCGCGGTCGACGCCTACGGCCCCGCCGAGATCGTCGACGCGGGCGACACCGGCTGGCTGGTGCCGCCCGACGACGAGCGGGCGCTGGAGGACGCGCTGGTGGAGGCGGTCAACGGCGGACGCCGAGCGCCGCCGCCGGGGCGAGCGCGCCTACGAGGTAGCGCGCGGGCGCTACTCGTGGCCGGCGCTGGCAAAGGGTCTGGCCGGCGTCTACGACGAGGTCGCCGAGGGGCGGCCACCGTCCGCCGGCCGCCGTACGCTCACCTCGCCTTGACAGCGATCCCTTACCGCATCCGCCGCTCCGAGCGGGCGCGCAGCGCGCGCATCCTCGTCGACGGCGAGGGCGTGGAGGTGGTCGTCCCGTCGCGCTTCCCGCTCCGCGACGTCGAGCCTTTCGTCGAGGAGAAGCGGGCCTGGATCGAGCGCACGCTGCAGCGGATGCGCGCGGCGCAGGACGAGTATCCGGCGCCGCTGCTCGAGCCCGGTGGCTGGGTGAATTACCTGGGCGAGCGGCTCGAGCTCCGTGTGCGCGTGGAGCCCGGTCGGACCCGCGCCCACGTCGCGCGCCGCGGCGGGCGGCTGCAAGTGGCGGTCGGCGCGCCCGGCCGGGAGCCGCTGCGCGAGGCCCTCGAGCGCTGGTATCGGCGCCGCGCGCGCCACGAGGTGGCGCCGCGGCTCGACGCGGCAGTTGCGCGCGCCGGAGCGGCATACACGCGCCTGCAGATCCGCGCCCAGCGCACGCGCTGGGCCAGCTGCTCGTCGAACGGCACGATGAGCTTCAACCACCGCCTGCTGCTGGCGCCGCCGGAGATCCTCGAGTACGTCATCGAGCACGAGGTGGCCCACCTCGAGGTGCTCGACCACTCGCCCCGCTTCTGGGCGCTGCTCGCCGCGCGCTGTCCGGGCTGGTGCGAGCGCGAGGCCTGGCTACGCCGCCACGGGCACGCCCTGCGGCTCTAGGGGTCCGACGCCTTTGGCGGCTCTTGGGCTAAGCACCGCTCAGGTGCCTGACCTTGTTGTCGTGTACCCACCAAAACCTAAGGCACCCAAGCGCGCGAGCCGGCGTGTGTCGACTTACGCTGCCCATGTGCTGACAACGCGTCACACCCCCGGTCGGGGCCGACCCCCTTGTTGCTGCAGTTGTCCCGGCCCTGGGCCAGCGCCGCTCGGGTGCCTGACTCGTCGCAGGGCCTCGTTCTCACTGAGATAGTCGCGGTTGTAGCTGTTGCCGGCGCTTGACATCGCTCTCCCCCGGGAAGCGCGCGCTCGACTCGCTCGCGGACTCGTTCACTCCCAGCGAAAGAACCTTACCGCCAGGAAGAGCCCCCCGCGGCCCACGCCACGAGCACCGCGACCGAAGCCGCGGCGCCGCTCGTGCCCCCGATGATCGCGTCGGAAAGGCCGTCGATCAGGTGCTTGAGCGGAAGGACCTCGGCTACGACCTTGAGCGCCTCGGGCAGGTCGTCGGACGAATAGAAGACGCCCGATATGAAGATCAGCGGCAGAAAGACGGCGTTCGTGTAGGCGGGTGCCGCGTCCTCGTTTGGAATCGCATGCGAGAACGCGACCCCGAGGGCCGCGAAGCAGACCACGCCGAGCCCGGTGAACAGGAACAGCAGCGCCGGGCTCGGCCGGCCAGTCGACGCCGTAGGCCACGTTGCCCACCACCACGACCATCGCCACCTGCAGGAACGCGTTGAGCGTGACGGAGCCCATAAGGCCGGTGAGGTAGGCGCCGGCGGGGATCGGCGTGCCGCGGATGCGCTTGAGCACGCCGTCGTCGCGCAGGATGGTGAGGTTGAACGCCAGCGCCGTGAACGTGGTGGCCAGCACGCCCATCCCGGCGATCCCGGGGATCAGGATGTTCAGGCCCTCGTCGTCGACCCCGAACGCGGTGGCGGTCAGCACGAGCAGCATCAGCGGCAGCAGGAAGTTGAAGAACGCGGCGCTCGGGTTGCGCCAGAACATCTTGCGCTCGAAGCGAAACTGCTCCCAGGCGAGCGCGGCCGAGCTCATGCGGAATCCGCCTCGTGGGTCAACTCGAGGTAGACCTCCTCGAGGGTGGGGCGCGCGACCTCGAGGCCGTCCAGGCGCTCGCCGCGGGCCAGCGCGTCGCGCGTCAGGCGGTGCAGGAGGTCGGTCGGATCGTCGGTCTGGTGCTCGACGCGCCGGCCCTGCGAGACGTACGACACGCGGTAGTGCGAGCTGCCCGGTCCGAGGTCGTCCGGCGGGCCCTGGGCGACGATCGCGCCGTCCTTGACGATGGCCACCCGGTCGGCCAGCTCCTGCGCCTCGTCGAGATAGTGGGTGGTGAGCAGGACCGTCTTCTCGAGCTCCTTGAGCCGGCGAACGACGTCCCAGGCGATGCGGCGCGCGGCCGGGTCGAAGCCCGTCGTGGGCTCGTCGAGGAAGACGAGCTCGGGATCGCCGACCAGAGCGAGGGCGAGGTCGAGGCGGCGCCTCTGGCCTCCCGACAGATGCTTGGTGTGATCGTCGGCCTTGTCCTCGAGCCCCACGAGGGCGATCGTCTCGGCCGGGTCGCGCGGCTTCGGGTAGGCCTTGGCGAAGTGCTCGACTGCCTCGCGCACGGTCGCGCGCTTGTAGAAACCACAGCTCTGGAGCACGATCCCGATGCGCTCCTGCTGGCGCCGGTCGCGGTTCTCGGGGTCCTGGCCCAACACGATCACGTCGCCCGCGCTGCGGTGTCGGTAGCCCTCGAGGATCTCGACGGCGGTGGTCTTGCCCGCGCCGTTTGGCCCGAGCAGTCCGAAGACCTCGCCGCGCTCGACGGTGAACGAGACGCCGCGCAGCGCCTCGAGGGCGCCGTAGGACTTGCGCAGGTCGGTGACCTCGATGGCGGGCATCAGGGCACGCCGGCCCCGGCGCCGCCGCGTCCCTCGCCCGCGGCGAACCGCGACGCCCCGGCCCAGGCGGTCGCGAGCGTGGGGAGCGCGGAGCGGGCCTCGCGGCGCATGCCCTCCTCGAAGCTGAGGCCGATTCCCTCGAGCGCGGCGGAGCGGTCGGCGAGCATCGTGTCCTGGGGGAACGCCGCGAGCGCTTCGGCGTACTCGAGCGCGCGCTCGAGATGCCTCCCGGGAGCGACGATCTCGGTGACGAGCCCGATCCGGTGTGCCTCCTCGGCTTCCACGACGCGCCCGGTCAGGATCATGTCCAGCGCCCGGCCGAGGCCTACGATGCGAGGCAGGCGCTGGGTGCCGCCGTCGACGAGCGGCACGCCGAAGCGGCGCTCTGTGAAGCCCAGCTTGGCGTCCTCGGTGGCGATGCGCAGGTCACACCAGAGGGCTAGCTCGAGCCCGCCGGCCAGACACCAACCGGAGATGGCGGCGATGGCGGGCTTGGGAGAGATCAGTCGCGAGAAGCCGAGCGGCCCGTCCTCGAGGGCCATTCGCGGCTCGAAGCTCTCGATCGCCTTGAGGTCGGCTCCGGCGCAGAAGGCGAGCTCGCCGGCGCCGGTGAGGATGAGCACGCGCGCCTCCTCGTCGTCGACGAACCTGCGGTAGGCCTCGGTCAGCAGGCCGGCGGTGGGGCCGTCGATGGCGTTGCGGCGCTCCGGGCGATCGATCGTCAGGACGGCCGCGGCGCCGCGGCGCTCGTAGGTGACTGGGTCGGACATCGCTCCCAAGCTTCTCAGACCTTTCACATCGCGCCGCGCGGCCGGCGTCAGCATGGGCGGCGCAGATCCCCTCCTCGCAGGTAGCGGCCCCGTCACGACGGGGTCGCGGCCTTTCTGGGCTGGTCTCGGCTGTAGCGCGCTACCAGCCGACGCGCTTGCGCAGCTCGGTCGCCTTGCGCTCGTCCTTGCGCTTCTCGAGGCGGCCCTGGATGGTCGATCCGACGACCGTAACCAGGAAGAAGAACACCACGACGCCGAGGCAGAAGAACGTGATGATCCGGTCGTCGGTCTCGCCGACGAGGCCCTCGCCGTTGTCGCCGGCGAAGGCGGGGGCTGCGGTGAGAAGCAGCGCGATGAGCACGTATAGCGGTGCCAGGAGCCGCATTGGGCGAAACGATACCCGGTCGCTCGGCTCCGGCGAGGGGAGACGGAGCCGTTGCCATTGGTCGTCACTAGGCTCCCTCGGCCGTGTCGATCCTCCAGGCAATCGTTCTCGGGATCGTGCAGGGAGTCACCGAGTTCCTGCCGATCTCGAGCACCGGCCACCTGCGCATCGTCCCCGCCTTTCTGGGCTGGGAGGATCCGGGCGCGGCCTTCACCGCGGTCACCCAGCTCGGGACCATGGCCGCGGTGCTCCTCTACTTTCGCGAGGACCTGACGCGGATAGCGCGGGCCTGGCTTCGCTCCCTGCGCGACCGCTCGGCCCGGAGCGAGCTCGACGCCCGGCTCGGCTGGTACATCGTGCTGGGCACGATCCCGATTGGGATCTTCGGCGTGCTGTTCAAGGATCGAATCGAGACCGGGGCTCGCGACCTCTATCTGATCGGCGTGGCGCTGATTGTGCTCGGGCTTGTGCTGCTGCTGGCCGAGAAGGTGGGTAAGCGGGACCGCTCGATGGAGCAGATCGAGACCAAGGACGGCTTCGTGGTCGGGATGGCGCAGGCGCTCGCGCTGATTCCCGGCGTGTCGCGCTCCGGCGCCACCATCACCGCCGGGCTGTTTCTGGGGCTCGATCGCTCGTCGGCCGCCCGCTTCTCGTTCCTGCTCTCGATCCCGGCGGTGGTCCTCAGCGGCCTGCTCGAGCTCGGATCGATACTCAGCGGAGAGGAGGGACAGGACACGGGGGCCACGGCGCTGATCGTGGCGACGGTGTTCGCGTTTCTGTCCGGGTACGCGGCGATCGCCCTCCTGCTGCGCTACTTGTCCAACCACACGATGGTGATCTTCGTGGTCTACCGGGTGGCACTCGGAGCGCTCGTTCTAGTGCTGGTGAGCTCCGGCGCGATCAGGTAGCGCTGTGCGGGAAGCGGTCGACTAACGTTCGCCCCGATGCAGTTCGCCTGGAAGTTCGGCGTCTTGATGCTTCTCGCGCTCGCGCTCGTTGTGCTGCCCGGGGGCGGCAACGCGCTGGACGTGGTCGTGATGATGCTGACCGTGGTCTTCCTGGCCGCGATCGCCCTCCTCGGGTACCGCGTGTATCGCCAGTACCGCGTTGACATCGAGACTCTCCAGCCCAACGTGCGGCTGGTCCTCTACGGCTCGGTGGGCCTGGCGATCCTGACCTTCGTGGGGACCGACCGGCTCTTCGACTATGGCGGGATCGCGATCCTCGCCTGGTTTGCGCTGCTGGCGCTCTGCTCGTACGGGCTGTACTGGACCTGGACGGGGTATCGCAAAGGCAGTAGTACTGAGATCTCTCGGAGTTTTGAGCGGTGGGCGGTGGGATAGGCCGGCGGCCGAGCCCCGTAGCGGAGAACGCCGCTAGCGGCGCTGCTTCTCGTTCTGAGCCTAGCCCCCGCCCGCGCTACACTGGGACCACGCTCCCAACCCTGGTCGCCTCTTCCTCGTGCGCGTCCTCAGACTCTTCCTCGGATCGAGCGCAGTCCGCTTCCGAGCTCGGCGCGCGCAGCCTTTCTCTCGGCCCGCCGCTCTTCAGCCTGGCATGAAGCCAGCCATCCGTAGGCCTCCTTCATCGACTCAGGGAACCGTACGCCTCGGCCGTTGCGGGGCAAGGCGGGGCGTACCGTCTGGATGCGTTACCGCAGCTACGGCTAGCCGCGCGTTTCGTAGCGCTGTTGTAACCCGCTCGCCTTGTCCCGTGACGCGCTTCGCAGGAGCGTGTGCGGTGTGGTTCGGAAAGCCGTCGACACCCGGGCTCAGCGCGGCCAGGCCTCGGTCGAACTGGTCGCGATCGTGCCGTTCGTGCTGCTCGTGGGAGCGGTGGTGTGGCAGCTCGCGCTGGCGGGGCACACGGCTTGGCTGGCCGCTCACGCCGCGCGTGCGGCTGCGCGCGCCGACGCGGTCGGCCGCGACGCCGCGGCGGCCGCGCGCAGCACTTTGCCGCGGTCGATGGAGCGCGACCTCGAGGTCGAGCGCCTGCGCGCGGGAGGGGTGCGGGTGTCGGTCCGCGTACCGCTGGTCTTGCGTCGCTGGCAGGCGCCGGTATCCGTGGGGGCGACGGCTTCGCTGGGGCGCGAGAGGTGAGGCGCCCGGCGGCCGATCACGGGCAGGCGGCGGTCGAGCTGATCGCCCTGCTGCCGGCCCTGGTCGCGGTCGGCCTCGCCGTCCTGCAGCTGCTCGCCGTCGGTTACGCGAGCGTGCTGGCGGCGGGTGCGGCTGAGGCCGGAGCGCTTGCGCTTGCGGCCGGGACCGACGCTCGCGCGGGAGTGAAGGAGGCCCTGCCGGGGTGGTCGCGGACTCGGGCGAGGGTCGAGGTGTCGGGCGGCCGGGTGGAGGTGCGCCTGCGGCCGCCCTCGCCGCTGCGGGACTTGGCCGAGCGGCTCGAGGTGAGCGCCGCGGCGGCGGTGGAGGCGCCGTGAGCGCGCGACCGCAGTCGCGCCCGCTGCCCGGCGGGCACGCCGCGAACGGTGGCCGGGGGCTTGTGTCCACCGCGCTTTCCGCGGCTGGCGCGTGGCTGGTCGAGCCCGCCGCGCCGGCGGCTGAGCCAGTGGTCGCGGCCCCGTCGGCGCCGCGCCCGGTGATCGCCGTCTTCGGCCTCGCACGCGGATGTGGGGCGACGGTCGTCGCCCGGGCGCTCGCGGCCGAGCTCGCGGGCCGGGAAGCCGATGGCGCCGCCGCCGTGCACTGCGAGACCCGTGCGGCGGGCATTCCGCTCGCCACTCCCGCCGCAGGCCGGCTGGCACGCGACCTCGCCGAGGTGCCGGGCACACACACAAGAGCGGTGGGGCGGCTCTGTCTGGTCGCGACCGCGGCCCAGGCTGCCCTCGTGGACACGGCCCGCCATCTCGCGCCGCTCGTCCTCGACGCCGGTTCGACCGCACTCGGCGGCGCGCCCGCCGCCCTGGCCGACCGCGTCGTCCTCGTAGCCACCCCAGCCGTGGAGCCGGCCTTGGCGAGCGTGGCCGCCGAGTGCCTGATCCGGTTGGGTCACGCGCCGCTGATCGCGCTGAACCGCGCCGCGTCACCCGGCCTCGGCGAGCGCGAAGACCCTCGATCACGAGAGGACACTGCCGCGTCGGGCTGGCAGTCGCGCGGCGTGCACCGTCTACCCGACTCGCGGATGGGAGCGCAGCTGGCCATGGGCGGACGCGAGGCCCGCGGCGAGCTGGGGAGGGCGGTCGGGCACCTGGCCGACCTGTGTGAGGTCCCGCCGTAGCGCCCGGTTCGCCACTGGGACGTCACGCCGAGCGCAAGATGCGAGCGAGCCGAAGGCAGGGGCTCAGGCCGGAGCCGGCGCCTCCTCCTGCTCAGGTGAGGGCGGTGTGACTGGACGGAGCAGCAGAGCGAGGAGCGCTCCGATGGCGGCGAATACGGCGGCCACCAGGAAGGCGGCGTGGTAGCCGCCGGTGAGCGCGACGAGCGGACCGTCGCCGCCGCTGCGCAGGCTGTCGGTGCGCGAGTCAGCGACGCTCACCAGCACGGCGAGACCCAGCGCGCCGCCCATCATGAAGGCCGTGTTGACGATCCCGGAGGCGAGCCCGGCCTCGCTCGGTGGGACATCGCCCATCGCGGCCAGCAGTAGGGGGTTGAAGGTGATGCCGCCTCCGATGCCCATGACGAGCATGCCCGGGAGCACGTCGGCGACGAACTGCCCGTCGGCTGGAGCCTGGGTGAACAGGAGCAGGCCGATCGCGAAGAAGGTCAGGCCGGCCACGAGCGGCGGCTTGATGCCGAAGCGCATGACCAGGCGGTCGGAAAGGGCGATGGAGCCGGCGCCCATGACGAGCGTCGTTGGCAGGAAGGCGAGCCCGACCTCGAGCGGGCTGTACCCCAACACGAGCTGGAGGTAGAGCGCCGCGAGGAAGAACCAGCCGAACATCGATGCCGCCATCAAGGCACCCACCGCATTCGCCACGGAGATGTTGCGCAATCGGAAGAGTCCGAGTGGCATCAGCGGCGAGACGACCCGCGCCTCGACCGTGATGAAGACGGCCAAGAGCGCCACGGCCCCGGCGAGCAGGCCGATCGTCGTGCCGGAAGTCCAGCCGTTCTCGTTGCCATTGATGACCGCGTATGTACCGAGCATCACCGCGGCGGTGACGGTCACCGCGCCGGTGACGTCGAGACGGCGGTCGTCGGCGCTGCCGGAGTCGTTGGGCAGCAACGAGAGGCAGAGCGCGAAGACGGCGATCCCGATGGGGAGATTGACGAGGAAGATCCAGTTCCAGGCGAATAGGTCGGTGAGCACGCCTCCGAGAAGCACGCCGGCCGTGCCGCCCCCGGAGAGCACGAAGCCGAATATGCCCATCGCTTTGGCGCGCTCAGCGGGGTCGGTGAAGATCGTCATGATCAGCGAGAGCGCGACCACGGACACGATGGCGCCACCGAAGCCCTGCACGGCCCTCGCAACGACCAGGAACTCCTTCGAGCCGGCCAGCCCGCAGGCGAGCGAGGTCGCCGTGAACAGCGCGAGGCCGATGAGAAACAGTCGCCGGCGCCCGAACAGGTCGCTGAGCCGCCCGCCGAGCAACAGGAAGCCGCCGAAGGTGAGCAGATAGGCGTTCACCACCCAGGCGAGCGACGCCTCGGAAAAGCCGAGATCGGCCTGGATCGACGGAAGGGCGACGTTGACGATCGTCGAGTCGAGCACGATCAGCACGTCGCCGAAACACAGGACGTAGAGCGCGAGCCATCGCTTGCGACCCTCGAGAGTGGTGGCGCTTTCCTGGACCGGCCGGGTGCCGGTGTCGGTGGTGGTCATCCCAGTGGTATTCCCAGTCCGCGCATGAAGCGAGCCAAGGTACCGGTTCAAGTGCGGTTTAAGTCAAGCCGGTCTGCCGGCCGCTCACGAGAGTCTTCGAGTTAGAGAGCGGACCGACCGTGGGCTGTACGCTGACGCCGTGCCGTCCGATGGCTTCGATCGAGCCCGGTAATCCGGCGTATAGGGGGACACCGCCGTGGACGCCTAGGCCGTCTGCGGCGCGGCCGTTCGGGCTCCCCGGCCGTTCCGGGCCCCGTCGCGCTCGCGCTGCGACGCCTGCGCGCGGACCGCACCGCGCTCGTCTTTGGCGGGCTCTTCGTGCTCATTGCGCTTGTGTTTCTGGCTGCGCCGCTCTACGCCAGCTGGGTCGCCGGCACGTCGTTTGCTGAGAACCACCTCACCGAGCAGATCTCGATCGACGGCCGCCGAGCGTTCGTAGTCTCCATCGACGGGGTCCCGATCGGTCCGACGTGGCAGGGGAACTACTTCCTGGGGGCCGACGAGAACGGACGCGACCTGATGGTCAGGCTTCTCTACGGCGGGCGAAACTCGCTCCTGATCGGCGCCGGAGCAGTTGCCCTTACCGTGCTCTTGGCGGTGCCGCTGGCGCTGGTCGCAGGTTATTTCCGTGGCCGCACGGACTCGCTCATCAACCGCCTCCTCGACCTGATTTGGTCGTTTCCAGTTCTGCTCGTCGGCGTCCTGATCGGCACTGCCGTCAACCTCTACGGCTTCCACGTCGGGCCGGTTACCCTGGATGCCGGGTCGAAGGTGATCCCCATGGTCGTGATCGGCGTGGTGTACGTCCCGTACGTCGCTCGTCCGCTGCGTGGAGAGGTGCTGGCACTCCGCGAACAGCGCTTCGTCGAGGCGGCCCTCGCATGCGGTCTGGGCCCCGTGAGAATCATGCTCTCCGAGCTCCTTCCGCACTTGTGGACGATGATCCTCGTGCTGGCGCCTCTGCTGTTCGCCAACGCGGTCGTGCTCGAGTCGGCGCTGTCGTTTCTGGGCGCTGGGGTCCAGCCACCCGAACCGTCGTTCGGGACTCTCATCTCAGCCGGGGTGAACGAGGTCGTCCTCGCCCCGCACCTCTTGCTTGCGCCCAGCATTGCCCTCGTGCTCGTCGTGCTGTCGCTCAGCAGTTTCGGCGAGGGCTGGCGGCGAGCGCTTGACCCGCATCGGAGGCTCGGGGTCAACCTCGAGCGTGGTCAGTGATCTCGTTCGCGGCCCGTAGGTTCGGCTGGGCGCTGCTCACCGCTTTCGTCGCCTCCGTCCTTGCGTTCGCGATGTTCTGGGCGATCCCCAACGTCGATCCCTCCTACTGGCTGGGCGGCGCGGAGCACGGGACCGACGCCACCCGCGCCCGGGCGGTTGAGCAGTACGGCCTCGACGACCCCTTGCCTGTGCAATACACGCGCCTGATGGGCGAGATCCTGAGCGGCCGAGTGGCGTGCTTCTACGGCTGCGGAAGCCTGCGGAGCGCGTTCCTCGAGGCGCTGCCCGTCACTCTGTCGCTCGTCGCGGGAACGGCGCTGATCGCCGTCGGCCTGGGGCTTGCGCTGGCCATGGTGTGCGTGCGCCGCAGAGGGCGATGGCAGGACCGGGTGATCCTGGCGGCCGCGGCGGCCGCCTACTCGGTGCCCTCACTGGTGCTCGCCGCGCTGCTGTGGGGCTACCTGTCGTACAAATGGAGAATTTTCCCCGAGGAGGGCTACGTGGGCTTGACCCAGGATCCCCTTGAGTGGCTTTGGCACCTGCTGCTGCCTTGGATCGCAGCCGCGTTGCCGTTCGCCGGGGCCTACGTTCAGTTCGTGCGCAGCTCACTACTCCAGACGATCGACCAAGATTGGGTGCGAACCGCTCGCGCGAAGGGTCTGTCAGAGAAGCGGGTGATCCGCCGTCACGTTCTGCGCAACGGACTGATTCCGGCCGTCAATCTGTGGGGGCTCGACTTCTCCCATGCCTTCGCCGGATTCGTCCTCTACGTCGAGGTGATCTTCCGGCTGCCGGGTGTGGGGCAGCTTACCTCGGAGACCATCGGGGGCCTCGACCTGCCGCCGATCGTCGCGCTCACCATTTACCTGACCATCGTCGTGGTGCTGGTAAGCGCGGTAGTCGACGTGATCGTCGCCTTTCTCGACCCGCGGATCCGGCGCGCCGGCACGTCTAACTGAAGCGGCGGAGGCGCCTGCCCGTGCCAGGCTCAGGTGCAGGAGAGTGCCAGGATGGTGCGCCTCGAGCACCAGTGCTCTAGACGATCGGGCCCTTAACGAACTCGATCAGGTCGGTCATCTTGAAGTCCCCTCCGGGAACGAGGTCTGGCTTCCACCCCCCCGGCTCGTTGACGTAGGAGGTCGGGTCGCTGGCCAGCAGCCCGAGGATCACCTCCGACACGATCCGGCCGCCGACCGGCCCGAGGTGCTTGCCCCGCTCGCCGCCCGGCCCTCGCGCCTCGCAGAGGACGTAGTACCAGAGC
Organism: uncultured Thermoleophilaceae bacterium; assembly: GCA_963762265.1. Taxonomy (GTDB): domain Bacteria; phylum Actinomycetota; class Thermoleophilia; order Solirubrobacterales; family Thermoleophilaceae; genus JACVRW01. Next base: position 523,786 of record CAVXKC010000003.1, read on the forward strand.
GGCGTCGTCTTGAGCAGCCTCTCCCTCACCGGTCTTGAGAGGTCGTCGAGCATCAGCTGCCCGGGATCGAGGCTCTTCAGCTTCAGCTTCTTCGCGACCTCCTGACCCGAGGGCACCTGCAGCCTCTGCGCCCGGCGAAGGTTCCTGCGCGCGAGCGATCCGCCGAAGTCGGGCAGGTTGAGCAGGGGACTGACGAGGGAGGTGTCCATCCGAAGGCTGTTCTGCGGCTCGCGCGCGTATCCCAGTTGATCGAACTTGAAGAACCGCTCCCAGTCGATGACCAGGTCCGGCGGCAGTGGCGCGAGCCGGCCGAGGTCGGGGAACAACGGCTTCGGAGGCGCCGCTTGCGGGCCGTTGCTGAGTTGGAGGGCGTACTCCCTACGCACCATGGTGTGGCCGAAGCGAAATGCCCCGGCCGAGAATTCCACCGGGATGAAGGGCTCGCCACGGGCGGGTTGCCGCCAGCGGCGAAACCGGGGCACCCCGCCGGAGCCGGCGGTGCTCGACGTCTCGCTGTCTCCGAGGACCTTCGGCAGGAAGTCGTGAACGACGAGCCACTGGTAGTGCCAGCGCACGATCCTTCGCGCCTCTTCGAAGCGGTCCTGCCAATGCTTGGGAGCGCCCGCGAGCCCGTCGAGCACCGCGTTGTGGAACTGGATGAAGAGCAGGTGCATCTGCGCGATGATCACGTTCTCCTCGTTGCGCGCATCGCCGATCAGGGCACGGCCGGGCAGGTTGCGCGGAAGGTCGTCGTTCCCGCCCTTCGCGTTGTGCCCGACCAGCAGCCTCGCCCCGGGTGACTTCGTGTGCTCCCAGTCGTAGAGGAACGGGTGGACCACCGGTCCCGAGCCGTACAGGCTGTCGAGGTCGAGGCGGGGGGTGCGGAAGTTGACGAGGCGACGCGGTCTCCCGGCGGGCTTCCGGTGACTGGTGGCGTCGAACGTGATGTCGTGGTCGACGAACTGCCCGAGGTAGGTGTATCCGGCCGCGATCCAAGTGTTTTCGCGCGACATGTCCTTGCGCGCTTCCATCAGCTCGGCGAGCGCGTCGATCGCCCGGTCGTCGATCTGCTGCTCCGTGGGGCCAAACATGTAGCCGAAGCCGGCCGCGGGCGGATCGCGGGCAGACCTGCTCCCTTGGCCGAGCGGCACGGCCTCTCCGTGCCGCGCGCTGCCCGGGCCGGCCGGCGTAGGGGCTATTCGATGTTCTTCACTTGGTGCCACGTGGTCACGGAGAACTGCGGCAGAAAGGAGATCTCGCAGCCGACGACGAGCGCCGGCCCCTTTCTGAAGCCTTCGGAGGGCAGGCTCGCGTGCCAGTTGTGGGCCGGGGCATCGACAGGCCCCTCAGCGAAACGGCTCGGCCCCTCCCCCGTCGCGCTCTCCTGCACCAGCGTGACGCGCACCGAGTGGGGGAGCGGCAGTTCCGCCGGTGACTCCCCCACGACCTGGACGGACCCGTTCATGAGCGTGATGTGGGTAAAGCTTGGCTTTCCCGGCAAGACGCACCTCCTTGTCAGTGGCTCAGCAACGCCAGCGCCTCGGCGGCGGCCGCGACGTTGCCCTTCGCTTCGTACAGCGCTATGCCTGATCGCGCCGAGCGATCCGCCTCCTCGAGGCGCTCGCCCGTCCAAAGGACGTCCGCGCGGTCGAGCATCGCATCGCCGCGGAGCGAGATCAAGTCCGTCGGCGTAGCGAGCGCCACCGCTTCACGCGACAGCGACTCGGCCTCCTCATGGCGTCCCTGGCTCGCAGCGACCCTCGCCAGCACGCCGCGCCAGATCACCTGGGTCATCGTGTCCTCCGGGGCTGCTTCGCGCGCGGCCGCCGCGCACAGCTCGGCGGCCTCGTCCGTCCGGTCCTGGGCATACACGGCGCGAGCGAGCAGGGCGAGCGTGGTCGCGAGGGTGCCCTTGCCGTGCATGGAAGAGAGCTTCTCGGCGTCCGCCCGCAGGCGCGCCTCCGCGAGCTCGGGCTGGCGCGAGCACAATCGGCATCCAGCCTCGAGATGCGAGAAGCTCGAGCCGAGGCCGCCCAGAGCCTTTCGGATCTCGTTCGCCTCCGCAAGCAGACGATCGGCGGTTTCGCACTCTCCCTTCATCGCATGCAGCAGGGCAAGGGGATCGAGAATCCACACTGTCGCTCTCGGGCTCCTCTCGACGAGCGCACAGAACTCCTCACAGCGGGAAATCGCCTCGTCGACCGGAACGGGTCCCTGTGCAGCACCCATCGCGCGCCAGCCGATCAGCTCGAACCGCTCGCGCTCCGCACCGGCGCGACCAGCGTGTTCGGCCGCGCGCATCCAGGAGTCGTCGGCGTCGGCCACCCGGCCCGCGATCCAGGCAACCTCGCCGCGGAGGAACCACGCCCGGGACGCACCGTGATGATCGTCTTCTCGGTCGAGGACCGGGAGAACTTCCTCTGCCACGCGATCGGCCCGTGCCGTCCCCGTGTCTAGATCCGTTTCAAGGCGCACGAGCTCGCGTTCGATCTGCGCCCTCGCCAGCAGGCGCGGCTCGGACGCTCGCTCGATCGCCTCGTCGAGCACCCGGGCGGCGTCGTCCAGGCGGCCTGCGTCATAGAGAGTGGCACCGAGTACCGGCAGCAGCTCGCCTCGAGCCCTCGCATCCGGTGCGAGCACCACTTCCGCGCGCTCGAGCAGCCGAGCTCCCGCGACGGGATCCCCGCGCAGCCGGGCGGCGTCGGCAGCCGCCGTCAGCCGCTCGACCGCCGCGGCGGCCACGGCTCGCTCCCGGTCGCCGACCGGGCCGATCGCCGCGAGGTTCTCGTAGGCCTCGCTCAGGTGGAAGCCGATGATGTCGTCGCGGGCTCCCGGTGAGGCCGCGAGCCATCCGGCAAGCCGCTCGTGCAGCTCGGCCCGCCGCCCCTTGGGCAGCCCCTGATACGCCACCTCTCGGATCAGGACGTGCGCGAAGCGAAAGGCGCCGTCACCACGGACGTCGGAGCGATCCGGCCGCACCAGTTGCTTGCGGACGAGCGAGACCACGTCCATCGCGATGCCCGCCCGGTCGCGTTCGGGAAGCAGCTCGGCCACCGCATCCACGCTGAAGCTGCGGCCCTGTACGGACGCGTGCTCGAGCACCGCGCGCTCCGCCCCGTCGAGGCGGTCGATCCGCGCGGCCAGCACCGCCTGGATGCTGGAGGGCAGAGCGGAGCCCTCGTCTTCGACCCCCACCGCCACGAGCTGCTCGAGGAACAGCGGGTTGCCCTCGGCCCTGTCCACGATGCGGGCCTCGGCACTGGACCCGAGGGCCTCCGGCGCGGCGGACTCGATGAGCAGGCGCGCCTCCGCGTCGGAGAGGGGGTCTACGACCAGAAGCGAGCGGTTCTCCTGAGGCGCCAGCCACGAGGGGGATGTCTCCGCCAGCTCGGGCCGGGACAGGCAGAGGAGCAGGATTGGGTGCCCGCTCGAGAACGCCACGAGGTAGTCGAGGAGGTCGAGCAGAGCCGGCTCGGCCCAGTGGACGTCGTCGACGACCATCACGAGCGGCCGTTCGTCGGCCGCGCGCTCGAACAGGCTCCGCATCGCCCAGAACGTCTCCTCGACCTGGGCGCCGCCGGCCGACAGCCCTATCGCCTGCAGCACCAAGTTCACGCGCGACTCGTCTCCGTCGAGGAGCTCCTCGATCCGGTCGCGCGGGCTGGAGCCACAGATCTGCTCGACGATCTCCGCGAGAGGCCGGTAGGCCACGTCTTCTCCGTACGAGAGGCACCGCCCGACCGCGACCGTTGCGTCACCGGCCGCCTCGGCCCGGAGCTCACGGGCCAGGCGCGACTTGCCGATTCCCGCCGGCCCGACGAGCGTCATCGCCCGGCAGCCCGGTTCCGCGCAGGCGTCCGCCAGGGCCTTCCGAAGCTCGCCCAGCTCGTGCTCGCGTCCCACGAGCGGCCGCCCGTCCGGGCCCAACGGCACCGGATCGTCGGCCAACTCGAGCAACCGCCAGGCCTGCACCTTCGCCGTCCGGCCCTTCAGCTCGAGCAGCTCCAGGGCCTCGACCCGGACCGAGCCCTTCACCAGCTCGTAGATGCTCTCGCCGAGCAGGATCTGCCCCTCTGACGCGAGCTCCTCGAGGCGCGCGGCTACGTTGAAGGCATCGCCGGCCGCGAAGGGCGAACGCCGGGAGCCTGGACTCACGAAGACCTCGCCCGACTCCACCCCGAGCGTCATCCCTATCCCGAAGCCCAGATCGCGCTCGAGGTCGGCACTCAGCTCTGCTCCCTCCCGGCGCATCTCGACAGCCACGCGCACCGCCCGGAGCGCGTCGTCCTCGTGAACCTCATCCTGGCCGAATACCCCCACGACCGCGTCGCCGATGAAGCCCTCGACCGAACCGCCGTGCCGCTCGATCACCGCGCCGCAGCGTTCGGTGTAGCGGTCGAGCAGCGAATGCATCGTCTCGGGGTCGAGTCGCTCGGCGAGCCCGGTGGAGCCCACGAGATCGGCGAAGACGATGCTCACGAGACGGCGCGCGGCGGCGGGCGCAGGCCTCGTCTGGCCCGACGGAGGCCGCTCGACCGGCTTTGTCTCCGGCGTCGCCGCGGGCGGGGGCACCGGCAACGCGAGCGCGGGATCCTGCGCAAGGATCGAGCTTTCGAGCTCGCGCAGTCGCTCGGCGGGCTCGATCCCGAGCTCTCCGACGAGGACCCTGCGGGCGTCCTGATAGGCCTGCAGCGCCTCGGCCTGCCGGTCGCAGCGGTACAGCGCGAGCATGAGCTGCGCCCTGAGGCCCTCCCGGTACGGGTGCTCGTCGATGAGGGCCTCGAGCTCACCCACCACCTCGGCGTGCCGCGCCAGAGCCAGCTTCGCGTCGATCAGCTGCTCGACGGCCGCCACTCGCAGATCGTCCAGCCGGTCGATTTCGTGCCGGGCGAAGGGCTCATCGGCCAGCTCGCCGAGTGGGCGGCCGCGCCAGAGAGCGAGCCCCTGCTCGGCGGCCGCGAGAGCCGCCTGCGGATCGCCGGAGGCGGAAGCCTCCCTGGCCGCATCGAGCAGCCGCTCGAAGCGCCGCGCGTCCACCTGGTCCGGGTCGACACGCAGCTGATAGCCGTGCTCGCGCGTGACGAGCACGTCGGACGCGGCGCCGCCTCCGTTGCCGGCCAGAGCTCGGCGGAGGCGGTGGACGTGAACCTGAACGGTCTTCGCGGCGGTGGCCGGCGGAGTGTCACCCCAGAGCTCGTCGATGAGCCGGTCGGTCGAGATCGTCTCGTTCGCGCGCAGAAGGAGCAGCGCCAGGAGAGCCCGTTGCTTGCTGCCGCCGAGCGCAACCGGCACACCCTCATCTGAGGCTTCAAGTGGGCCGAGGATGCGGAAGTCCATACGAGACCGAGCCGGGAGCGAGCCGATCCAAGTTAGCGCAGCCGCGAGTGCGCGTCGAGCCGCCCTGTAGCTGTGCTGTAACCGGGCCTTAGGCGTGCTGCAACCGGCCTGTCCCAGCATGAGCGCCGATGTTCCTCTTCATCCACCTCACAACCGGGCCGGCCGCTGCGGCGGCCGCCCATCGACAGGAGGCAGTCATGAGCACCGCCATCCCGAGCCAGCACCCCGCTGTTGTGCTCCGCTCGCAGTACAACCATCTCCGCAACCTGCTCGCGATCGCGATGATCGCGGTAGTCGGACTGAGCGTCGCGGTGGTCGTCGTGTCGAGCAACGACGCCCCGAGCACGTCCGATGTGATCGCCACCGGCAAGTTCGCGCCGGCGAAGAACCCCTCGGGCACCACCCGTTACGACGGCGGCCCCGAGGAGGGCACGCGCGGCGCGGCCTCGGTCTCGTCTGCTCCGGTCTCCACGGTGGCCCCGCCTCCGTCCTCGATCGCGGCCTCGAGCCTGGCTGAGTACGAGGCGATGAGGAAGGCTCTGCCGACCACGCGTTACGACGGCGGGCCCGAGGAAGGCACGCGCGGCGTGACCTCGGCTCCTTCGGTCGCAGCGCAGGCAAACACCCGTTACGACGGCGGCCCCGAGGAAGGCACGCGCGGCGTGACCTCGGCTCCTTCGGTCGCAGCGCAGGCAAGCACCCGTTACGACGGCGGCCCCGAGGAAGGCACCCGCGGGTCGACGCAGTCCGGGTCCGACGACAGCACATCCGGTCCCGTCCCGTTCAGCGGCGCGCGTCCGTAGCCCGGTTGCATAGAGGATGAACGCGAAGGGCCCCCGGTTCGGGGGCCCTTCGTCGTTCCACAGGAAGTTCAGCGGCCGATGCTCGCTTGTGTCAGCCGAGGACGACAGTCGTGATCGTCGTGTGCTTGGAGGCCGCGCGGGCCAGAGCCGTGTCTTTGGTGGCGAGCGGTTCGTCGAGTCGTTCGGCCAGCGCGACGAAGAGCGCGTCCGCCGCGGTGAGGTTGTGTCGTAGCTCCCAGGCGCGGCGTGTCAACGGCAGGCTGGGAAAGAGCTCGAGGGGGAGGTCGGCGAGATCGTCGACCGCGGCGGTCGCTCGCTTGGCTGGTAGCTCTGTGTTGAGTGTTGCTCTTCGCAGCACGGCGAGAACCTCGAAGACGATCAGGTCGGGGGCGGCGAGCTCGCCCTCGTCGACCATCAGCTGTTCCACCTCGGGCGCGATTCCGCTGCCGAGTAGGAAGTCGATCACTGTCGAGGTGTCGAGGACGGTCACTCGCCGCCGTTGCGTAGGGCGCGCACTGCCTGCTCGGCGGGCTGCGACAGCTTCGCCTGCCCGCGCGTCTCTATTCGCGCGGCGAGCTCCGCCGGAGTGGGTCGTCTAGCCGTGCGCTCGAGCACGGTACGCAGGTACTCCGAGAGCGATACGCCAGCGGCGGCGGCCCGGGACTTGAGGGTGCGATGCACCTCATCGGGTACATCACGGATCTGCACCAAGGTCCCCATACGCCACAGCAGCATAACATGCGTGACGAATGCATGGGGCGAGTGAGTGGCGCGCGGCCGGCGGAGCGCGACCGCCTTCCGTCCGGTCAGGCGATGGGAAGGGGCGGCCGCGCCGAGCTCGTCAGAGATCCGTTGTGGTCGTCATCGCGTCAATTGAGTGGCTGCCAGTCGGGGGCGCCGTCGAATGCCGGGTTGTTGGCCCGGTTGCGCTGGTTGCTGCCGTCGGCGCGCATCGTGAAGATGTTCACGGAGCCGTCGCGACCGCTGGCGAACGCGATCCTGCGCCCGTTGGGCGACCAGGCGGGGACGTAGTCGCCGTCGGCGGGCTCGAAGGTCAGCCTGGTCACGTGTCCGCCTCCGGCGCGCATCGAGTAGATCTCGTAGTCCTCCCCGAGCGGGAAGTCCCGGATGCCGCTGAAGACGATCCGCGTGCCGTCGGGTGACCAGTTCGGGAACTCGTTGTTGCCGGCGTTGCTGGTGAGCTGCCGTACGTTTGAGCCGTCCGGGCTCATCGTGTAGATGTCGCTGGGGGTTTCGAAATCGGGGCTACTGCTGAAGGCAATCTTCCGGCCGTTCGGCGACCAGTTGGGCTGGTTGTCGAGGAGGACGCCTGGGCTGTTAGTGAGGTTCCTCTCGGCCGAACCGTCGGCCCTCATGGTGAGGATGTCCAGGTCGACCTCACCCCGGACGGGGTTGAAGTCCCGCACGAAGGCGATCCGCTTGCCGTCGGGCGACCAGGCTGGGTCCTCGTCGTCGAGCTCGTTGAAGGTGATCTGCCTCTGATGTGACCCGTCGGCGTTCATGATGAAGATCTCGAAGTCGGGCCCCTCCGTAAAACCGGGAGGCGTAGGGTTGCCCGGCGTCTCGCGATCGCTCATGAACACGATTTTCTGCCCGTCTGCGCTCCAGTTCGGGAAGTCGTCCTCCCCGCGCGAGCCACCGGTCAGGTTGACGGGGTGGGTCCCGTCGGCATTCATCGTCCAGATGTTCACGACGTCGCCGCGGCCGCGGTCGCTGTGGAACGCGATCCTGCCGTTCTCGCCCGGAAACGCTGCGAGCGCCGGTGATACGCCCGCCGCAAGGCCTCCTACGCAGATCACCGCCAAGGGCCGCAAGACGCGGGCCGTGGCGGACACGAAACGCCCCTTTCGTGCGAGCAGGCGAACTCGCACTGCTTGAGGTGTCGAGAGCGACGGCTGGACGGACGGCATTGCGGCCTCCCTGAGTACGGGTCGATTCACGCCCGGGAGGCTGCATCAGTCGGGTATACGTTTGGTCGACGTGCAGTCGGGGCTGCGTTGATTTTCGCGCTTGGACGGGAGTACGCTCGCGTGACCATCGCTTCTACCCGGGCGCCTCCTGCCATTGAGATCCGTCTCCTCGGGCCTCTCGAGGCGCGTCTTAATGGCCGGCCGTTGGCGCTCGGCCCGCCCCAGCAGCGTGCGGTGCTGGCGATGCTCGCGCTGCAGGTCAACCGTACCGTCTCGACCGATCGTCTGATCGAGGGCCTCTGGGGCGAGCGAGCGCCGCCCAGCGCGCACAAGCTGGTGCAGCTCTACGTGTCACACCTTCGCAAGCTGCTCAATGAGAGCGAGGCCGCGATCGTCACCCGTGGGCGCGGATACGAGCTCCAGCTGGCAGCCGATCAGGTCGACGCGGCCCGCTTCGAGCGGCTGCTGAATGCGGCGGTGCGCCCCCACGAGTCGGCCAACGGCGAGGCGCGCGAGGCGCTCGCGCTGTGGGGCGGCGAAGTGCTGGCCGACCTGGCCGACGAGCCGTTCGCGGCCGCCGAGATCCGGCGGCTGGAGCAGCTGCGCTTGCAGGCGGCCGAGTTGGCGATCGGGGCCGACCTCGCGGCCGGCCGTCACGCCGAGGTGATCGGAGAGCTCGAGGCGCTGGTCGCCGAGGACCCGCTGCGAGAGCAGCTGCACGCACAGCGGATGCTGGCGTTCTACCGTTCCGGCAGGCAGGCCGAGGCGCTGCAGGCTTACCTCGACGCTCGCGAGGTGCTGGTCGAGCAGATCGGCGTCGAGCCCGGGCCAGAGTTGCGGCGGCTGCACGCGGCGATCCTGCGCCAGGACAGCGAGCTCGAGCCGCCGGCGGCGGAGCCGTTGGGGCTGCCGCCGGAGCTCGATGCGCGGACGCCGCTGGCGGGCCGCGAGGCCGACCTGGATTGGCTCCGCGAGCACTGGCGGCACGCGCACCGCGGCGCCGGCCGGCTCACACTGCTTACGGGCGCCCGCGGTATCGGCAAGACTCGGCTGATCGCCGAGCTGGCGGGCGAGCTGCATGCGCAAGGGATCAGGGTGGTCTATGTGAGCGGCGCGGCAGCGGGCGGCGAGTTCGCATCAGCTCTCGAGTGGGTACTACGCGCCACCGGACCGGCCCTGTTGCTCCTCGACGAGGTGGATCGGTTGTCGCCCGAGGCGCTGAGCGTCGCCGCCGACTTGGCCGACGGCGCTCGAGAACGCTCGTTGCTCGTCGTGCTGGCTTACCGTGACGACCCGCCACCGGCTGCAGTCAGTCGCTGGGCGCGCGAGCTCGAGAGCCGGGGCGCGGCGCGTCTGGCACTGCGCCCGCTCGCGGCGAACGGCGTGCGGGAGATCGCCGCGCTGTACGCGGGGCCGCAGGTCGCCTCCGCGCCGGTCGACCGGCTGCTGCATGCGAGCGGCGGAGTCCCCCGGCGCATCCACGAGCTCGTGGCCGACTGGGCGAGCCGGGACACGGTCGAGCGCGTCGGGGCGAGGGCCGGGCGCATGGCGACGGGGCGTGGCGAGCTGCGCCAGCTCGAATCGGAGCTGGTTTCGGACGTCGTGGACCTCCACGTCGTGCGCGAGAAGGCCGAGCTCTACTCGCCGGCCCCGCGGCGGGAGGAGCCGGGCGATGACCGGCGCATGCCCGTCTGTCCCTTCAAGGGCCTCGCCTCGTTCGAGGTCGCCGACGCGGACTACTTCTTCGGGCGCGAGCGGCTTGTCGCGGAGATGGTCGCGCGGCTTGTGGGGACCAATCTCCTCGGGGTGGTCGGTCCCTCGGGCAGCGGCAAGTCGTCCGCGGTGCGAGCGGGGTTGCTACCCGCCTTGGCGAGCGGAGTCCTTCCGGGCAGCGATCGCTGGAAGCGCGTCCTGCTGCGCCCGGGCGAACATCCCGTCGCCAGCCTGCGAGTCGCGCTTGGGACAGGTGACACCGACGCCCCGATCTCGACCGCCCTCGGGCGGCTCGCGCCAGAGGCCAAGCTGCTGCTTTGCGTGGACCAGTTCGAGGAGACGTTCGCGGCGTGCCGCGACGACCTCGAAAGAGTCGCGTTCATGGACATGCTGGCGGACGCCGCGCAGCGCCACGACGGCCAGGTCGCCATCGTGCTGGCGCTGCGAGCCGACTACTACGGCGCGTGCGCCGCACATGCCCGCATGTCGCGCCTGCTGGGAGAGAGCCAAGTGCTCGTGGGCCCGATGCAGCCGAACGAGCTTGCACAAGTCATCGATGGGCCGGCGCACAAGACTGGCCTGGTCGTCGAGCCCGAGCTCGTCGCCAGGCTTGTGGCAGATGTGGCCGGGCAGCCGGGCCCGCTTCCGCTCCTCTCGACTGCACTGCTCGAGCTCTGGCAGCGACGTGAAGGCGGGCGGATGCGCCTCGCCGCCTACGAGCGCACCGGGGGTGTGCGGGTAGCGGTGGCGCGGCTCGCCGAAGAGGCCTATGGGACGCTGACCCACGACCAGCAGGTGGTGGCCCGCCGCATCTTGCTGCGGCTGTCCGGCTCCGGCGAGGACAAGGCGGTCGTGCGCCGTCGGGTGGCGCTCGGCGAGCTCGAGGTCGACAGCGACGACCAGGTCGCACGTGTGCTCGAGGTTCTGGCCGCCAGCCGCCTGGTGACGGTCGCAGAGGGAACCGCCGAGGTGGCACACGAAGCGCTGCTGCGCGAATGGCCGCGCCTGCGCGGCTGGCTCGAGCAGGACGTCGAGGGGCGACGGCTGCACCGGCGCGTGACCGACGCGGCGCGGGACTGGGACGCCGCTGGACGCGACGCGGGCGAGCTTTACCGCGGCGCGCGGCTGGCGTCGGCGCTTGACTGGGCGGCGGAGCACGGCGCTGAGCTCAACCAGCTCGAGCGCGAGTTCCTGGAGGACAGCCGTCTCGTAAGTGAGCGCGAGGCCGAGCGCAGCCGCCGCGTGAACCGCCGCCTGCGGGCCCTCCTCGCCGGTGCCGCTGGGGCCCTCGCCGTCGCGATCGCCGCGGGTCTTCTGGCGCTCAACCAGCGGAGCGATGCCCGCGACGCCGCCGTGGTCGCCGACGCCCAGCGCCTCGGCGCGCAGGCGCTGACCGCCGAGGCCCTCGAGAACGGCCTGCTGCTGGCGCGCGCGGGGGTGGAGCTCGACGACTCCGCCGCGACGCGCAGCAGCCTCCTCACGGTCCTCGAGCGAAGCCCCGCGCGGCTCGGCACGCTGCCCGGTATCCCCGAGAGCCGGCTCTGGACGGTGGCCGTGAGCCCGGACCGGCGGCTCGTGGCGGTGGGGGGCGAGCTCGGCACCGTGTGGGTCTTCGACGCGGCCCGCCGGCGGCTGCTGGGCGCGCCCTACCCGTTGCGCGAGGGAGGCGTTCAGGCGCTCGAGTTCTCGCCCGACGGGTCGACGCTGGCCGTCGGGGGCGTCGAGAGCGAGGTCAAAGCGGTGCTCGACCTGATCGATCCTCACACCGGCGCACGGAAACGTCGCATCGTGCTCCCCCCGTACGCGTCCAATGCCGTCTATGTGGAGGCTGTGGTGTTCCTTCCCGGCGGCCGCGACCTCCTGGTCCAGCAGGACCACTGGGACTCGCTCGACGCACCCGCATCCGAGCTGACTCGGGTTAACGCCCGGACCGGGGCCGTCGAGGGAGGCCCGCTTCGTGTCGGCCGGCAGGCGTCGGGGGCCAGGCTGTCTGCGACCGCCGACGGCCGGCGCGTGCTCTTGACCGTGCCGCGCGAAGATGCGACGTACGCGATCGACTCGAGGCGCCTGCGTGTGCTGAGGCGCTACCCGGTCGGCGGCATCTCCGGAGCGGTCAGTCCCGACGGGCGCCTGGTCGCGCTGGGCTCCGGAGCGGGCGGCGTCCGGCTGCTCGACTCGGGCTCGGGACGGGTGCGGCGCCTCAGGGGTCGCCATGACGCGTCGGTCGAGGTCATGAGCTTCACGCCGGATGGACGGACGCTGCTGAGCTCGGGCGCCGACGGGAAGGTGATCGCTTGGGACGTCGGTCGCGGCGAGCTGCGGGAGGTCTTCTCCGGCCGCAGCGATGACGACACCCCCGATCTGGCCGTCACTTCCGACAGCCGCACGTTGTACAGCGCAGGGACGGGCGGGCGCGTGATCGAGTGGGACCTGGCGGGCAACCGGCGACTGATCCAACCGTTCGAGGCGGGCAGGCCGTTCGCGACCACCGACGGCGACCAGTACCCGGTAGAGCTCGCCCTCAGCCCCGACGGCCGAACGCTCGCCCGGACGCACGACGACGGGACCGTCGAGCTCATCGACACGCGCACGCTCCGGCGGCGCGACCTCGTGCGTGCGCTGCGTGGCTTCGTCGGCGCGGTTGACTTCAGCCCCGACGGACGCCTACTCGCGGTCTCGGGCGAGGGCGGGCAGGTGACGCTCTGGGACGCGCGCACCCTGCGGTCGGCCGGGCCGGAGCTCAGAGGGCTGCGGACCACCTCCCAGGCGCTCGCCTTCTCGCCCGACAGTGAGCTGCTTGCCGTCGCCGAGCTCGGCCGTCCCAACAAGCGGCACACCGGGTTTAAGGGTGGAAGCGTCCGCATCTGGGACGTGCGCCGACGCGCCCTGACTCGCGCATCCTTCAGTTTGACGTCGGCTTCGCTCGCCTTTAGCCCCAACGGCGAGCTGATCGCTGCGGCAGGCCACTGGCGGCCCACCGAGATTCGCGAGGCGCGCAGCGGCAGGCTCGTGGCCAAGCTTCACACAGCCGACTGGGGGCGGTCGGTTGCCTTCTCCCCCGACGGGAGCCTCGTAGCCACCGGGGATTTCGTCGGCGGGGGACAGCTCTGGTCGACCGAGACGTGGGAGCCGGTGGGGCGGCCGCTCGAGGCTCACGAGGCGCGGATCCTGACGCTGGAGTTCTCCCGCGACGGCCGTACACTCGCCTCCGCGAGCGAGGACGGGACGGTGGTCCTGTGGGACGTGGACACCCGCACGCCGGTCGGATCCCCACTGACCGTCCAGACCAACGCGTGGGTCTCCGCTGCGTTCACCCCCGACGGCTCGCAACTGTTCGCCGTCTCCGACCGGGGCCGCGGCGTGCGCTTCGATGTCGGCCTCGAGGCCTGGAAGCGACACGCCTGTCGCGTTGCGGGGCGGGCGTTCACCGCGGGCGAACTGGCAGACGCGCTCGCCGACCGGTACGAGGACCTCTGCCCGCCCGGATAGGGCAGCTACTGCTAACGGAACAACATCTCTGACACGATCCGGGCGCCTAGCGCTTGATCGCCTTCGCGGCGAGCATCTGCCTGGTGCTCGTGCTGGAGATCCTGAAGTTCAAGCGCTTCCGCGAGCGCGAGCTGCGGCGCCAGGTCGAGACCGGCGAGATCCCCGCCCTCAGCGAGACGCAGATCGAGCAGGAGATCGAGCGCGAGGTGGAGACGGGGGAGTTCGAGGCGGTCGGGCGGGACTAGCCGGTTACCTCCGTCGCCGCAGCGTGGCGAGGCGTTCCGAGGCAGTAAAGGGGTTACAACGTGCCCGCATCACCGGGACTTGCCGTGGTTGTCGACTTACCGGTCACAGGAACCGCTAACTCGACAACCATTCCAAGGGCTCGCGGCCGTTGTCGACTTAGCGGTGCCAGGGACCGCTAACTCGACAATGGACCCAAATCCGGCGCACGGGAGCGCCGCGGCAACCCGTCCCAACCCCTCATAGCCGCCGTTCGCCGGAACCCTGGGCGCCGCCGGCTTGATCCCGATCGCGCGCAGCCCCACTCGAACTCGATTCGAGCCACGACGGCACTCTCGACGCACTCCGTCACGGCGTCCTGGGCGACGTCCCGGTGGCCACGGCTTGCGATCGTGATCGAGGTCCGCGGCGGCAAGGTCGCGCGTGCGCGGGCGTACGCGGGACGTGCCGAAGTCCTCGAAGCCGTGGGACTGCGCTTAGCCGCAAGGAAGCCGACTTGTAGCGCCGGCGTGTTGAGTCGTAACGCGGCTCCCGGGATCGTCGTAGCCCATGACGACGGCGAGGGGGCACCGGGCGGGGTCGGGAGGCGAGCGTGGCCAGGCATCGCTGCTGCTGCTCGGCATGATCGCCTCGCTGCTCGCCGGCACGCTGATTCTGTTCAGCTTCGGTCAGGCGCTCGGGGCGCGCAGCAAGCACCAGCGGGCGGCAGACCTGGCTGCGGTCTCGGCGGCGCAGGCGATGCGCCGCCACTACCCGCGCCTGTTCGAGTACGCCCTGCTCGAGAACGGTGCGCCCAACCCCAGACATCTCTCGAACGCCGGCTATCTCGCGCTCGCCCGCGCCGCGGCGGTACGCGGCGCGCGGCGCAACGGCGTTCGCCCGGGGCGCGTGGACCTGAGCTTCCCCGGCGCGGGCTTTGCCCCAACTCGTGTGACGGTCACCGTGCGCGGCGAAGCGCTGATCGGCCTGCCCGGCGAGCGCCGCAGAGCCACGCGGGTGGGCGGGGCCGGGCAAGCGCGCCGAGCGGTGCCTGTGCGCGCCCGAGCGACGGCGGAGCTCGCGCCCGATCTCGGCGCCGCATTCGGCATGCCCGGCCACGGCAGCGGCGGCGGCTACGACGGCCCGCTCGCGTACAGGCAGGGCAAGCCGATGCGGCCCGACGTGGCCGCCGCCTTCGACCGGATGGCCGCCGCGGCTCGCCGCGAGGCCGGGCTGATCCTGTCGGTCAGCTCCGGCTTTCGCTCCGACGCCGAGCAGGCGGGCCTCTGGAACGCGAACCCGGATCCGCGATGGGTCGCCCCGCCCGGCACCAGCCTGCACCGCTACGGCACCGAGCTCGACCTCGGACCGATCGCCGCCTACGGCTGGCTCGGGGCGAACGCCCGCAGGTTCGGCTTCATCCAGAGATACAAATGGGAAGCCTGGCACTTCGGCTACGCGCGCAATACCGGGTCGGCGTCGGTCGGGTTCGGCGGTCGCGGGGACGGCCGAGGCGCGCTGCCCTCATTCGTGCCGGCCGCCTATCACGAGCCGATCGTGCGCGCGGCGCAGCGCTGGAATGTGGGCGCCGCCCTGCTTGCCGCCCAGCTCTATGCGGAGTCGAACTTCAACCCGTTCGCGCGCAGCCCGGCCGGGGCCGAGGGGATCGCTCAGTTCATGCCCGGCACCGCCGGGGCGTACGGCCTCGACGATCCATTCGACGCGGCGGCCGCGATCGACGCGCAGGCCCACCTGATGCGCGACCTGTTGCGCCGCTTCGGCTCGGTGCCGCTGGCCCTGGCCGCCTACAACGCCGGACCGGGGGCCGTGGAGGGCTGTGGGTGCATCCCGCCCTTCCCGGAAACGCGCGCTTACGTGGCGAAGATCCTCGGGCTGCTCGGCGGTGCCGGTGACCTGCCGGTGGCAGGGGGCTTTGAGGTGAGACTGGTTGGTTGATACGTATGGTTTGCGCGGTGACCGAGTCCCCGCTGTCGCTGGTCGAGTTTCCCGCAGACGATCCCGAGCGCGCCAGGCGCTTCTGGGCGCAACTTCTCGGGGTCGAGATCGAGGCCCGTCGCGACGGAGAAGGGGAGGGCTGGCAGACACACTCCGGGGCGACCGAGGTCGGCGTCCACGCGCGCGGCCGCGGGCCCGGCGACACCGTCTCCCTGCCCTACTTCACAGTGGCCGACGTCGCGGAGGCGCTCGAGCGCGTCGAGGCGCTCGGCGGCAGCGTCATCCACCCCGGGCACGCGTGGGCGATCTGCAAGGACTCCGAGGGGAGCCCGTTCGGGCTCGCCCGAGCGGCGGCGCCGTGAGTGCGACTCCGAAGAAGCTGGCCAAGGGGCTCTGGCGCTGGACCGAGCGCCATCCGGAGTGGCACCCGGGCGACTTCGGGGCGGAGGTCGCCTGCTTTGCGATCGAGGCCAAGGACGACACGCTCCTGATCGACCCGCTGCTCCCGGAAGACCCGCAACCGGCGTTTGAGCTGATCGAGAAAATCCTCGGCGACCGGCTCACGATCCTGATCACCATCCCCTACCACGTGCGCAGCGCCGAGCAGATCTGGCGCCGCTACCGGAGGAAGGCGGAGACAACGATCCGGGGCCACCGCGCTTGTGCCAAGCGCCTGGGCGACCACTCGGGCTTCCGCGAGCTCGATCCCGACAGCGAGCTTCCGGCCGGCGTGACCGCGCAGCGGATCGGCAAGCCACGCCGCTACGAGACTCCATTCCACATCCCGTCGCACGACGCGCTCGTCTTCGGTGACGCGGTGGCAGAGGTGGACGGTGCTCTGCGAGTCTGGTCGGACCGCCGCGTGGACGAGGGGGTCGAGCGCTTCTACCGCGAACGCTTCAACCCGTCGCTCAAGCCGCTGCTCGAGCTCGACTTCGAGCGCGTTCTCGTGACCCACGGCCAGCCGGTCCTGAAGGACGCAAAGAAGGAGCTCAAGGCGGCGCTGCGCCGAAAGCCCTGGTACCACCGTGCCTGACGGATAGCCTCAGTCTCATGACAATCACGGTGAGTGGGATCGAAGAGCTGAAGGGACTGGTCGGCCAGACCATCGGTCCGAGCGAGTGGCGCGAGGTGACCCAGGCGGCGATCGTCCGCTTCGCCGAGATCTCGGGCGACGACCAGTGGATCCACGTGGACGTCGAACGTGCGAAGACCGAGAGCCCATTCGGGACGACGGTCGCGCACGGCAACTTGACGCTGTCCATGATCGACGGCTTTCGCTCGGGCCTCATGGAGTCGACCGGCTTCAAGATGGGCGTCAACTACGGGTGGAACAAGGTGCGCTTCCCGGCGCCGGTGCCGGCTGGCAGCTCGATCCGGGCGAGCGTCGAGATCCTCTCGGTAGACGAGTTAGGCGACGGCTGGTTCCAGGTCACCCAGCGCTGGATCGTGGAAGTCGAAGGCTCGGAGAAGCCCGCCTGCGCGGCCGAGTCGGTCGGCCGGGTGCTCGCCTAGCCCCACCCGCGAGGGCCACCCGACCGCCCACCTATCCTCGGAAGAGGTGGTCGCAACCGAGACTCAGGACCGAGAACAACGCCTCAAGGAGCAGCGTGCTGCGCTGCCCGACGGCCCTGGCGTCTACCTGTTCCGCGACTCCCAGCGCAAGGTCCTTTACGTGGGCAAGGCGCTCTCGATTCGCAAGCGCGTCGCGGGCCACTTCTCCAAGCCGCGTGCCGAGATGGTCTCGCACGTGCGCGACATCGAGTTCATCGCAACAGAGACCGAGGCCGAGGCGCTGCTCGCCGAGCAGGAGTTCATCAAGCGCCACCGGCCGGTCTACAACGTCCGCCTGCGAGACGACAAGTCCTACCCCTACATCGGGATCAGCCTCGACGAGGACTACCCGCGCATCTACTTCACGCGCGAGCGCCACCGCCGCAACCGCGTCTACTTCGGCCCGTTCTCGAACGCCAAGCGGGTGAGGGAGACCCTCGACCTGCTCGGCAAGGTCTTCCAGTACCGCACCTGCGACGGCCCCGAGCCCGGCCGCGCGAGCGGCAGCCCCTGTCTCGACTACTTCATCAAGCGCTGCCAGGCGCCGTGCGTGGGCTACATCTCGAGGGAGGAGTACCGCGAGAACGTCGACACGATCATCGACTTCCTCTCGGGCCGCTACCGCCAGATCGAGCGCGCGCTCGACCAGGGCATGAAGAACGCGTCGCAGGAGCAGGAGTTCGAGCAGGCGGCAATCCTGCGCAACCGCCTCAAGGCCGTCCGCTCGCTGCTCGAGCGCCAGCGCATCGCCAACGAGGCGGTCGGCACGCTCGACGCGATCGGCGTGGCGGCGGAGGACACAGACGCCAACGCCCAGGTGTTCCAGGTCCGCGACGGCGTGCTCCAGGATCGCCAGAGCTTCTATCTCGAGAACGCCGCACGGCGCGACGAGGGCGAGGTGGCCGAGGAGTTCGTGCTCCAGTACTACGCGAGCGCGATCGCGGTGCCGCCGCAGGTGATCGTGCCGAAGTCCGTGGCCACCACCGAGACGCTCGCCCTGGCGCTCGCCGAGCGCCGCGGCGCGCCCGTGGAGGTGAGGCACGCCGAGCGCGGCGACAAGCGGCGCATCCTCGAGCTGGCCGAGCGCAACGCACGGCTTGCGCTCGATCAGGACCGCCTGCGGTCCGAGCTGCGGCGCTCGCAGCGGATCGAGGCGCTCTCCGGACTGCAGAGCGCGCTCGGCATGGACGTCATCCCGATGCGCATCGAGTGCTTTGACATCTCCAATCTGATGCACGCGCACACGGTCGCGTCGATGGTCGCGTTCGAGGGCGGCGCGCCGAAGAAGTCCGACTACCGCAGGTTCGGCATCCGAGGCGCGGTTCAAGATGACTTTGCCGCAATGTCAGAGGTGCTCTCAAGGCGCATGGCCCAGTACGTCGCTCAACGCGAGCGCTCGCCGCACGACAAGGAGTTCGACGAGAGCTTTGCCTCGGTCCCGGCGCTGATCGTCATCGACGGCGGAAAGGGCCAGCTGTCGGCCGGGCTCAAGGAGCTCGGCCCGTTCCGTGACCTCGGGGTGACCGTGATCAGCCTGGCCAAGCGGATCGAGGAGGTCTTCGCGCCGGGCGCCCGGCAGCCGCTCCGGCTCGCGCACGACACGCCCGAGCTCCAGCTGCTCCAGCGCGTGCGCGACGAGGCCCATCGCTTTGCCGATCGAGTTCCACCGCGGCCGGCGCGACCGGGCGATGACGCGCTCGGTCCTCGACGACCTGCCCGGCGTAGGACCGGCCCGCAAGCGCAGCATCCTTCAGCACTTCGGCTCGCCGGAGCGCTTCTTGAAGGCAAGCCAGGAGGAGCTCGAGGCGGTGCCGGGCCTACCGCAGAAGGTGGCCCGCGACATCCACGCCTACGTCAACAAGATCCGATGATCGAGGACTTCGTCGTCATCACCGGCTTCAGCGGGGCGGGCAAGTCGCAGGCGATGGCCACGTTCGAGGACGCGGGCTACTTCTGCGTCGACAACCTGCCGCCGGAGATGATCGGCTCGCTGGCCGACCTGTTCGGCCTCGAGGGCAGCAAGGTCGAGCGCGCGGCCGTTGCCTCGGACACACGCGGGGGCGAGTTCTTCGACGGGCTGATCAAGGTGCTGGAGGACCTCGACACGCGCGGCGTCGCGTACCGGCTGCTGTTCCTCGAGGCGAGCGACGAGGCTCTGATCAACCGCTTCAAGGAGACCCGCCGCCGCCACCCGCTTGCCAACGGCGGCTCGGTGGAGTCGGCGATCGGGCTCGAGCGCGAGCGCCTAGCTGCCCTCGCGGAGCGAGCGGACGTGTCGATCGACACCTCCGACCTGTCGGCCTCGCGGCTGCGCAAGGTGGTCGCCGACAAGATGCTCCCGCGCGGCAAGATCGGCCGGCTCGCGGTGACCTTCCTGACCTTCGGGTTCAAGCACGGCTCGCCGCGCGACGCGGACCTCACCTTCGACGTCCGCTTCCTGCCCAATCCGCACTACGAGGCCGACCTGCGCGACCTGACCGGGCTCGACGACGCGGTGGTGCAATACGTCGTTGCGTCGGACGGCATTCACGAGTTCTACGACCGGCTCGTGCCGCTCCTCGACTACCTCCTGCCGGCCTACGAGCGGGAGGGCAAGTCGCACCTGACGATCGGCATCGGCTGCACCGGTGGCCGCCACCGCTCCGTGGTGATCGCCGAGCACCTGGCACGCATCTATGCCGCCCGCGGCGACCTGCTCGTCGACGTCGTGCACCGCGACGTGACAAAGCCGCCGCGCCGGCCTTAGCCGCTGACAGTTTTGCGATCGGCCGCGACGGGCACGGGGTGTCGATAGATTCAGCGCCCTCACGACCCGCGAACGAAGGAGCATCTGAATGGCCTTGAAGGCCGGCATCAACGGCTTCGGGCGTATCGGCCGCAACGTCTTCAGGGCCGCGCACGCGACCGGCGCCGACATCGACTGGGTCGGTGTCAACGACATCACCGACACGGCAACGCTCGCCCACCTGCTCCAGTACGACTCGGTCCTGGGACCTTTTCCCGGCACGATCGAGCACACCGACGACAGCCTGATCGTCGACGGCGACGAGCTGCGCGTGTTCGCCGAGCGAGATCCCGCGGCGCTGCCGTGGAGCGACGCCGGCGCGGAGGTCGTGATCGAGTCCACCGGCTTCTTCACCAAGCGCGACGACGCCGCCAAGCACCTGGAGGCGGGGGCGAAGAAGGTCATCATCACGGCGCCCGCCACCGAGCCCGACGTGACCCTCGCTCTCGGCGTCAACGACGACGCCTACGACGCCGCCGAGCACCACGTCATCTCCAACGCCTCCTGCACGACCAACTGCCTGGCGCCCGTTGCCAAGGTCCTCAACGACGCGGTTGGGATCGAGCGCGGGATAATGACCACCATTCACGCCTACACGGCCGATCAGAATCTCCAGGACGGCCCCCACACGGACCTGCGCCGGGCGCGCGCCGCGGCCGCCAACCTCGTGCCCACCTCGACCGGAGCGGCCAAGGCGGTCGGCCTGGTGCTCCCGGAGCTCGACGGCAAGCTCAACGGCATCGCCGTGCGCGCGCCGGTGCTCACCGGCTCGATGGTCGACCTCGTGTGCGAGGTGTCGCAGGCGACGAGCAAGGACGAGATCAACGAGGCCTTCGCCGGCAAGGCGGATGCGGGCCCGATGGAGGGGATTCTCAAGTACAACGAGGACCCGATCGTCTCGACCGACATCGTCGGCTCGGCCTACTCGTCGATCTTCGACTCGCCGCTGACGATGGTGATCGACGAGAGGCTCGTCAAGATCGTGGCGTGGTACGACAACGAGTGGGGCTATTCCAACCGCGTGGTGGACCTCGCGCAGCGCGTTCTCGCAGGAGCGCCGGTTGGCTAGTGCGTTTGGCAAGCGCAGCGTCCGGGACCTCGAGGTCGCCGAGGGCGAGCCTGTGCTGGTGCGTGTGGACTTCAACGTGCCGCTCGATGGCGGGCGCGTGACCGACGACACGCGCATCCGGGCGGCGCTGCCCACGATCAAGCTGCTGCTCGAGCGCCGCGCGCGGCTCATCCTCTGCTCGCACCTCGGCCGGCCCAAGGGCCGCGACCCGGAGACCTCGCTCAAGCCGGCCAGCGATCGCCTCGCCGAGTTGCTGGGAGTCGCGGTTCACCAGGCTCCGGAGGTGATCGGCCCGGAGGTGCGCCGCGGCGTCGAGCGGCTCGAGGCGGGGGGCGTGCTCGTGCTCGAGAACACGCGCTGGGAGCGCGGCGAGACCGAGAACGACCCCGAGCTGGCGGAGGAGCTCGGCTCGCTGGCGGACGCCTACGTCAACGACGCCTTCGGGTCGGCCCACCGCGCGCACGCGTCGACGGCCGGCGTGACCGAGCACCTGCGGCCTGCGGTCGCCGGGCTGCTGCTCGAGCGCGAAGTCACGACGCTGCGCTCGATCGTCGAGTCGCCCGAGCGCCCGCTCGTCGTGGTGCTGGGAGGCGCCAAGGTCACCGACAAGATCGCGCTGATCGACCGCTTCCTGGACACGGCCGACACGCTCTTGATCGGCGGCGCGATGTGCTTCAGCTTCTTCCGCGCCCAGGGGAAGCCGACCGGCGACTCGCTCGTCGAGGACGAGGGGGTGGAGCTGGCGCGCAAGGCCCTCGACAAGGCAAGCGAGTCGAGCTGCCAGCTGCTGCTTCCGCTCGACCTCGTCCTGGCCGACAGCTTCGATGCCGAGGCCGACCGGCGCGTCCAGGACGGCACCGACGTGCCCGACGGCTGGATGGGGCTCGACGTGGGCCCGCGCACCGCCGAGGCCTACGGGGAGGAGATCGCCCGCGCCGGCACGGTTTTCTGGAACGGGCCGATGGGTGCGTTCGAGATGGCGCCGTTCGCGGGCGGCACGCGGGCCGTCGCCGAGGCGGTGGCAAAGACATCCGCCACCACCGTTGTCGGAGGCGGCGATTCCGGCGCGGCGCTGGCCGAGTTCGGGCTCGACGACGAGGTGGACCACCTCTCGACCGGCGGCGGCGCGTCGCTCGAGCTGCTCGAGGGCAAGCGGCTGCCCGGCGTGGAGGCGCTCGACGATGCCTGACAAGCCCACTGCCGCGCGCCGGCCCTTCATTGCCGGCAACTGGAAGCTCTGGGGCACGCGCGCTCAGGCGGCCGAGTACTGCGAGCGCCTGCTCGCGCTGCTGCCCGACGAGCGGCGCCGGGCCGCGGACGTGGGCCTCTGCGTCCCCTACACCTCGCTCGAGGTCTGCGTGGAGAGGCTCGCGGGCCACGGCGTGGGTGTGTTCGCGCAGAACATGCACGCCGAGGAGACCGGAGCGTTCACAGGCGAGGTGTCGGCGGCAATGCTCACCGAGCTGGGCGTCGACGGGGTGGTGCTCGGCCACTCCGAGCGCCGTGCCTACAACGGCGAGACCGACCGTGCGCTGCAGGAGAAGGTGCCCGCCGCGCTGGCTGCCGGCCTTCGCCCGATCCTCTGCGTCGGCGAGTCGGAGGAGGAGCGCGAGCGCGGGGCGACTCAGCGCAAGCTGCGCCACCAGGTTCAGGAGGGACTCGAGAAGGTGCCCTCCGAGCGACTGGCGGACGTGGTGATCGCCTACGAGCCGATCTGGGCGATCGGCACGGGCAAGGTCGCCACCCCCGACATCGCGCAGGACGCGCTCGGCTTCGTGCGAGCGCTGGTCGGCGACCGCTCCCGGGACGCCGCCGCGCGCGTGCGGGTGCTGTACGGGGGAAGCGTCAAGCCCGACAACGCGGCCGAGATCCTAAGCCAGCCGGACGTCGACGGCGCGCTCGTGGGCGGCGCGAGCCTCGATCCGGACGGATTCGCGCGGATCGTGGCCGCGGCGGCCGACGGATGAGCTTCGACCGGGTCTGCCTGGTCGTGCTCGACGGCTGGGGGCTGGCCGAGCCGGGTCCTGGCAACGCGGTGGAGCTGGCCGACACTCCCGTTTTCGACGAGCTCTGGGAAAAGCACGCGCACACGACGCTGACGGCGTGGGGGCCGGCGGTCGGCTTGCCCGAGGGGCAGATGGGCAACAGCGAGGTCGGACATCTCAACCTCGGTGCCGGCGCGATCGTCAAGCAGGACCTGCTGCGGATTGACGAGGCGATCGTGGAGGGCTCGTTCCTCGAGAACGAGACGCTGCGAGCGGCCTGCCACACGGAGCGGCTGCATTTGCTCGGGCTGGTCTCTGCCGGCGGCGTGCACGCGTCGATGGACCACCTGAGGGCGCTGACCGAGCTGGCCGCCAACGAGGGCGTCGACGACGTCGTCATCCATGCCTTCACCGACGGGCGCGACACCCATCCTGACTCAGGGGCCGGCTACCTGGCCGAGGCCGAGAGCTGGCCCGGCGCGCGGATCGGCTCGGTGACCGGGCGCTACTACGCGATGGACCGCGACAAGCGCTGGGACCGCATCGAGCTGGCCCTGGACGCCATGGTGAAGGGGGAGGCGGAGTTCAGGGCGGACTCCGGCGAGGCGGCGGTGCGAGCGGCCTACGAGCGCGGCGAGACCGACGAGTTCATCAGGCCGACGCTCGTCGGCGACGAGGCCCGGATCCGCGAGGGCGACAGCGTGATCTTCTTCAACTTCCGTCCCGATCGCGCCCGCCAGCTCACGCAGGCGCTCGGAGATCGCGTGAAGCTGACGACCCTCACGCAGTACCAGGAGGATTGGGACTACCCCGTCGCCTTCCCCCCGGAGCGCCCCTCGGTCACGCTCGCTTCGACGCTTGCGGAGCGCGGCATCGCCCAGCTGCACGTGGCGGAGACCGAGAAGTACGCGCATGTGACCTATTTCTTCAACGGCGGGGAGGAGGACGAGTACGAGGGCGAGGAGCACCGCCTGGTCGACTCCCCGCGCGACGTGCCCACCTATGACAAGAAGCCTGAGATGAGCGCCGAAGCGGCGACGGACCTATTCGTGCAGCGCTGGCAGGCACGCGACTTCGGCTTCGCGATCATCAACTTCGCCAACCCCGACATGGTCGGCCACACCGGCGTGATCGAAGCGGCGGTAAAGGCGATCGAAACCGTGGACGCGTGCCTGGCTCGGGTGGTGGAGGCGGTGCACGACAGCGCCGGCGTCTGCGTGGTCACCGCCGACCACGGGAACGCCGACCACATGCTCGAGGACGACGGCAGCACCAACACCGCGCACTCGCTGAACCCGGTGCCGCTCGTGGTGAGCGCCGAGGTCGGCGAGTTGCGTGAGGGCGGGATCCTCGCGGACGTGGCGCCGACGGTGCTCGATCTCCTGGGCCAGGACCAGCCCGATGCCATGACCGGCACCTCATTGCTGGAAGCTGAGAAAACTTAAATAGATAAGTTGACACGGAGACACTTAGGTTTTATCATCACCGGCAACGTTGACCGTTGTCTAATGGAGGTAACCTAGATGGCTCTTTCGATGAAGCCCGAGCCGTTCTCACGTGAAGTGGACCGGCTCTTTGACGCGTTCTTCGGCGGCGCGGCGCAGTCCGCGCGTCGCTGGGTGCCCCCGATGGATCTCGTTGAGGCCGACGACCATTTCGTCCTCAAGGCCGATCTTCCGGGGCTCGGCGAAGGCGACGTCTCGATCGAGGTCCAGGACGGCAATCTCACGATCTCCGGCGAGCGCAAGGCCGAGCACGAGGCGCATGAGCGCGGCTGGTATCGCATCGAGCGCCCCTTCGGCGGCTTCAACCGCTCCTTGACGCTCCCGGATGGCGTGGACGCTGACGGCATCTCTGCCGAGTTCGATCGCGGCGTACTCGAGGTGCGGATCCCCAAGCCCGAAGAGCGCAAGCCGCGTCGCGTGGCGATCTCGTCCGGCGCCCGAGAGGGCAATGGCGTGGCTCCGGCCGTCGAGGGCACAGCCCAAGACGCATAGCGGGTCGGGACTACGGAGCCGAACGAGGGGCCGTCCACCGGGCGGCCCCTCGCCGTTACCAGATGTTGCCGGCGCCGGGCGTGTAGGAGGCCGCGACCACGCTGCTTGCGATCAGCGTGTCGCATTGCACGACCCCCGAGGCCTTGACCATCCCGGCGGACAGATTGACCATGTCCGCCGACAGGTCGACCGTCGAAGCGGTCACGTTCAGCTTCGAGGGGACCGTGGACCGTATGGCGACACGCCGGGCGGGCTGGGAGGCGATCCCACAGGCATCCCGTCCAGATCGGGCGCTGAGGGTCCCCCTCCTCGAACTCGATCCAGACCACGGCGCCGACCGCGGGCAGCATCAGAAACCCTTGACCGCCGCACGGCAGGCAGGGCTCGGCCCACGCCCTGGCCGCTCTTCCCAGCGTCGGACTGCTGATCTCGACTCGGCCGGCGCCGGTGGGGTCCGCGTTGTCCTCGACCTGAGCGCGGTACTTCCCGAACAGCTTCTTCACGTGAGCCCCCTCCGTAGTCTGGCGGTCCTGACCTCGGGAGTGTTCACGATCCAGGCGCGCGACGGGCACGCTCGCGCCGGCCTAATCCACACCGCCCACGGCGATGTCCGCACGCCGGCCTTCGTGCCGCTCGCGTCCACGGCGACGGTCAAGGCGCTGCACGCGTCCGAGGTCGCCGCGCTCGGCTACGACATCGTGCTCGGCAACACGTTTCACCTGTTCATCCAGCCGGGGCCGGAGCTCGTGCAGGAGATGGGCGGGCTGCACGAGTTCATGGGCTGGCGCGGAGCGATCATCACCGACTCCGGCGGCTATCAGGTCTTCTCGATGGGCCACGGCTCGGTGGCGGAGGAGATCAAGCGCCGGCGCGAGCGGCCGAAGTCGATGATCGTGTCGATCGAGGAGGAGGGTGTGCGCTTTCGCTCCTATCTCGACGGCTCCGAGCGCTTCATGGGCCCGGAGACCTCGATGGAGGTGCAGGCCAAGCTCGGCTCCGACATCGCTCTCGTCTTCGACGAGTGCACGCCCTTCCACGTCGAGCGCGACTACACCGCCCGCTCGATGGAGCGCACTCACCGCTGGCTCGAGCGCTGCCTGCGCTGGCACGCCGACCACGCACCCGCGGGCCAGCTCGTCTACGGGATCGTGCAGGGCGGCACCTATGAGGACCTGCGAGCGCAGTCGACCGCGGCAGTGGCCCAGTCGGCTGCCGACGGGATCGCGATCGGCGGCTCACTCGGCCAGTCCAAGGAGCAGATGCGCGAGGTTGTGGGCTGGTCGCTGCGCGACCTGCCGGACGCGCCGCCACGCCACCTGCTCGGTATCGGCGACGTCGATGACCTCGTGCATGCCGTTGGCGCCGGCATCGACACCTTCGACTGCGCGACTCCCACCCGCCTTGCTCGGCACGGAACCGCCCTGGTGCACGACCCCGGCGCCCGCTGGCGGCTCGACCTCGGCAAGGCCCCGCACCGAACGAGCCGCGAGCCGATCGACGCAAACTGCCCGTGCCCGGCCTGCCACGAACACACGCGCGCCTACCTGCACTACCTGATCCGGGCCAACGAGCTCACGGCCAAGCGCCTGATCACGCTGCACAACTTGACCTTCATGGCCGAACTGATGCGCGGGATGCGTGAGGCGATAGCAGCCGGAGCCTTCTCCGAGTACGCCCGTCGCACGCTCGGCGGTTGACTGCCCTGCCCCGGCCGATTACGATGAGCGAGAGTGACTTTCGTTCATCGAGAGCACGCGCCGGACCTGATCGACAGGGCGGACGCCTTTGCCGCGCGGCTGGCCATCGAGCTTCGCGACGAGCCGGACAACCGCCACCAGGGCATGCCCTCGGACGGCGACTCGCGGCCGGGGTTCGCCGCCATGGGGTCCAGCGGTTGGATCGGCCTCCACTGGCCGGCCGAGCTCGGCGGGCGCGGCCTGTCGCCGCTGGCCACGGTGGAAGTGGAGGAGCGCTTCGGCTACCACTGGTTGCCGCTTTCCGGCTACCTCCTGTCGGTCAAGACGATCGGAAACGCGCTGCTGGGGTGCGCGTCGGAGGCGATCACTGAGCGTTTCCTGCCCGAGATCGCCGCCGGCAGACTGCTCTTCTGTCAAGGCTTCTCCGAGCCTGAGGCGGGCTCGGACTTGGCGGCGCTCCGCACGACGGCTCGCCGGGAGGGCGATCGCTTCGTGGTCTCGGGGCGCAAGATCTGGACCTCGAGCGCCCAGGTCGCCGACTGGATCTACCTGGCCGTGCGCACCGATCCCGATGCCGCCCGGCCCCATCGCGGCATCTCGGTGCTCGTGGCCGACATGCGCTCGCCGGGGATCGAGGTCCGGGAGATACCAACGCTCGGCGGCGGGCTGCTGTGCGAGGTGCTGCTCGAGGACGTGGAGGTCCCCGCCGAGCAACTCGTAGGGGATCTGCACGGCGGCTGGCAGGTGCTGATGCGCACGCTCGACCACGAGCGTGTGACGAGCGAGAAGATCGGAGTGGTCTGTCGCGTACTCGACGATCTCGCGGTCCTGACCGGCGGAGGGAGCCCGTCCGGCCGGCTCGAAGATCTCCCGCCTGCGCGGTGAGGTCGAGGCCGCCCGGCTGCTCGGGCGCCGCGCGGCCGAGCTGCTCGCGACCGGCCGGCCCGCGGCCGCGGCGTCCTCGATGGCCAAGCTCTCGATCTCGGGGCTGGTCGGGCGCGCGGCGGAGCTCGGGGCGAGGCTGCTGGGCCCGGAGGCGCTGGTGGACTCAGGCACGCATTCAGCGGCCGGCCGGGCGGCCGCGCTCACCAGGGCCTGCACGGGCAGCACGATCGCCGGCGGGGCGGCGGAGATCCAGCGCCGCGTGATCGCGCGCCAGGGCTTGGGCTGCGCGGCATGAACGGCGCGCCCGCCACGGAGCTCGGCCACGAGGCGCGCCTGTTCGCAGACACGATCGCGGCGGCGGTGGCCCGCCACGCGGCGGCGGACCCGTGGCTGCCGGGCGCAGCGGTGTCCGACGCCAGCCCGGAGCTGGATGCAGCGCTGGCCCGGGCGGGCTGGGAGGAGCTCGCGGACGAGCGCATGCTGGCTTTGGTCGGCCCGGCTTGCGCTGCCCTGGGCCGCGGCTTTGCCCCGCTGGCCCCGGTGGATGCCCTGCTCGGGGGAGTGCTGCGAAGCGGCGACCTGGCGCGCTACGCGGAGCCGCGAGCCGACGGCGCGCGGCTCGTGGCCCCCCGCGAAGGCCGCCTCGAGTACGCCGCGGGGGTCAGGCTCGTCGCGCTTCCCTACACGGACGCCCTGGGCGTCGCCCGCGTGGCGGAGGCCCGGCCGCTCGGCGCCCTTGACGGCCCCGAGGCGGAGCGGCGAATGCTGGCCTGGGCGGCGGGATCGACCGGATATCTCGCCGGGCTCAGTCAGGAGGCGCTCCGCCTCACGCTCGAACACGCGCGGTCGCGGATCGCCTTCGGAAAGCCGCTGTCCGCCCTGGAGCCGGTTCAGCAGATGCTGGCCGAGGCCGCGACCCTGATCGAGGGGCTGGTGCTGCTCGCCGGCCACCGGCCCGGCCTGAACGCGCTGGTCCACGCGGGCGCCGCGGCCGAGCGCGCGCTGGGCATCTGTCTGCAGGTCACCGGAGCGCTCGGCTTCACGCTCGAGTTCCCGCTCCAGCGTGCCCACCGCCGCGCCCGCGCCGCCCGCTGCTGGGCGGATGCGGTGCTGACCGCCTGGGAGCCCGCGACGTGAGCGAGCTTCCGCTTTCCGGCCTGCGGGTCCTCGACTACGGGCAGTATGTGGCGGCCCCGTTTGCCACGATGCTGCTCGGCGATCTCGGTGCGGACGTGGTCAAGGTCGAGCCGCCGACGGGCGACCAGTGGCGCCGCTACGACCCATTCGCCGAGGGCGAGAGCCGCTACTTCTACGCACTCAACCGCGGCAAGCGCTCGGTGGCCCTCGATCTCAAGTCCGAGCGGGGGCGCAGTGCGAGCGCGTGACCTGATTGCCACCGCCGACGCCCTCGTGCACAACTGCCTGCCGGCGCGCGCGGAGCGGTTCGGGCTCGACCATCGAAGCGTGCAGGCCGTCAATCCCGCGCTGCGTAGTGGTCTCCGTGTCGGCCTTCGGAAGCAGCGGGCCGGACGCGGGACGCCCTGCCTACGACCTGATCGGCCAAGCCCTCTCCGGCCTGCTCGCGGCTGGAACCGCTCCGGGCGATGCCGTTCCGCGCCGCGTCGGCGGCCTGGCCCTGGCCGACTTCACCGCCGGGATGCTCGCCGCGCTCTCAGTGGCCGCCGGGCTGCTCGGGCGCGGGGGCGCGCGGCCGCGCCCGAACTCGAAGTGTCGCTGCTCGGCGCGGCTCTGGCGCTCCAGGTTCAGCGCTTCGTGGAGGTCGAGGGCCTCGAACACACCGAGGCGCTCGAGGCACTCGACCCCTACTACCGCGCTCACGCCTGCGCCGACGGGCTGATAGCGCTCGCCTGCCTCAACACGGCCCAGCGCGAGCACGTCTGCGAGCTCCTTCGGGCTCCACGACCCTTGGGCCGAGAACCCGCAGGAAAAGCCGGCGGACGATGCTGAGCTCGCACACCGCCGCGCTCACGTGCAGGCGGTGGAGGACGGTCTCGCCCGTATGGGGGTCGAGGCGGCCGTTGGCCAGCTTTGCGCGCGCGGCGTGCCGGCGAGCGAGGTCCGCAGCCTCGACGAGCTCTTCGATGACGCTCAGGCCAATGCCAACGGCCTCGTCCAGACCGTTAGACAGCCCGGGGTTGGCAGCGTGCGCTTGCTCGGCAGCCTGTTCAAGGTCGACGGCGTGCCGGTGTCGAGCGAGCGCCCGGCGCCGAGCCTCGACGAGCACCGGTTCGAGCTCGGCGCGCCCTGATGCCGGCGCGCGGCGCTCACGGCTCGGTCGGCACGCTGGCCCGGGGGCTGGACGTACTCGACCCTCTGCGCCTCGCACGGTCCCGAGTTCGACCCAGACCGAGATAGCCGACGTTGCTCGGCCTGCCGCTGCCGAGCGTGCACCGGCTGACCAAGGTCCTGGTCGGGCGCGGCTGGCTGGTTCGCGACGAAGACACACGCCGGCTCAGCCTCGGCCTCGAGCTTGCGCGACTGATGCCGGCGCTGCTGGCGGGGCTGCGCCTGCCCGACATCGCGCGCGAGCACGTCCGCGCGCTGGCGCAGACGACGGGGGAGACCGTGCAACCTGGCCGTGCTGCACGGCGGCGAGGGGCTGTACTTGGCTGAGCGAGAGCGGCGCCAACCTGCTCACGCTGCGCGCGCCGGTGGGCTTGCGGCTGCCCGCCCACGCCACCGCGCTCGGCAAGTGCCTGCTCGCGCAGCTGCCGCGCGCCGAGGCCCGTGCTGCCGCCGGACCCGAGCCCTACACGAGCGGTAACCGCGCGCACCATCACCCGCTGGAAGGAGCTCGACCGCGACCTCGACGAGATCGCCGGCAGCGGCGTGGCGATCTCGCGGGATGAGTACGAGCTCGGTCTGCACTCGATCGCGGTGCCCGTGATCTGGCTCGACGGCGCGCGCTCCGCCGCCGTGAACGTCTCGCTCCCGGGCGCACGCGCCACCGCGGCCGCGCCGCCGCGAGCTCAGCGGCCGCACTGCGGGCCTGCGCCGCGGCGATCGAGTCGGCCGCAGGGTTGCGCACCCAGAGCGAGTGGAAGGCTCGGCGTGAGCGCCGGCACGCTCCCCTACTGGCTCGACGATCCCTACGAGCCGCGCGCCCGCCCTCGCGGACCGGGTGGAGGCCGAGGTCTGCGTGATCGGCGGCGGGGTCGGCGGCCTGTCCTGTGCCCGCGCGCTCGCCGAGCGCGGTGTCGACACGATCGTGCTCGAGCGCACCACGATCGCCGGCGGCGCCAGCGGCCGCAACGGCGGCTTCCTGCTCGCGGGAGTGGCCGCCTTCCACAACGACGCCCGGGAGCTGTACGGCCACGAGCATGCGCGCCGCCTGTACGCGAGCACGCTGTCGGCACAGCAGGAGATCTACGACGCTGGCGAGCCCGGCTCGGCACGGGTGATTCGGTGCGTGAGGTCGGCTCGCTGCGGGTGGCCGTGTCCGACGACGAGGCCGAGCGCGTGAGCGGCCAGGTGGCCGCGCTGAACGAGGACGGCTTCCCCGCGGAGCTGGTCGAGCGCGACGAGCTCCCGCCGGTGCTGCGCCGCCGCGGGCTGTGCGCCTGCCTCGTCGACCACGACGCCGCGCTGCACCCCGTTCGCTGGTACCGCGCACTCGCCGGCGCCGCCGAGCAGGCGGGGGCGCGCATCTTCGAGGGCACCGCGGTGCGCGGCCCGGTGCCGGCGCCGGGTGAGGGCGAGCTCGTGACCGGCGGCCGGGATCGGTCGCGCGCTCGCCACGTGGTCGTGGCCGCGGACGGCGCGCTGCCCGCGCTCGTGCCCGACTACGAGGGCCGGGTCAGGCCGCGGCGGCTTCACATGGTCGCCAGCGAGCCGATGGAGCAGCGCATCGTGGACCAGCTCGTCTACCCGCGCTGGGGCTTCGAGTACTTCCAGCAGCGCCCGGACGGGCGGCTCCTGCTGGGCGGCTTCTCCGACCTCGACGGTCCCGCGTCCTACACCGATCGCGAGGAGGGGAGCGCCGGAGGTCTGGGCGCGCCTGGAGGCCTACCTGCGCGACGAGCTCGGGCTCGACACCAGGGTCAGCCACCGCTGGGTGGGGGTGGTCGGCTACACCGAGGACCAGCTGCCGTACGTCGGCGAGGTCCCCGGCCGGCCGGGGCTCTACGTGGCGGGCGGCTACTCGGGCCACGGCAATCTGCCCGGCTACGTCGCCGGCCAGGAGATCGCCGACCTCATCACGGGCCGACAGGTGGAGCCGCTCTTCCCCAGCGACCGCTGATGCTAGGGCGAGTTGTCCTCGGATCGAAGTCGGCGCAGGTCTTGGATCTGCTGCTCGGCACGTCGTTCGCGGTCCGGGCGCATCGAGCTCCGGTCGTCATCGCCGTCGTCGTGAAGTGCGCAGCTACGGCGAGTCGCCGACCGCGGCGATCGCTCGCGCGGGCCGACGCACGCAGCGAGCGGCGAAGCAGAGCGAGGCCAGGTTGCGCCGGCGCGCCGCCCGCGCGGCCTCGCGGCGGTCGCGGCGAGCCGGAGGCGGCGCGGTCTCGGCACTGGCGGGCTCGGGGGCCTGGGGCGGCGGGGCGTAGGCCGTGCGCGGCAGGGCGCGAGTCGACGAGGTCGAGCTCGTCGGTCGCGAGCACCCGCGTCGCGTTCGTCGACTCCCCCCGCAGCCCGGCCTCGAGCGCCTGCGCCAGCTCGAGCGCCGAGCGGTAGCGGTCGCCCGGCCCGCGCTCGAGGCAGAGCCGGATCGCCTCGTCGAGCTCGGGCGGCACCTCGGGCCGGAGCTCGCGTGATGGGCGTCACGGGATCCTGCTGTTGCTTTAGCGCCAGCTCGGTCAGGGAGCTGTATTCGTGCGGGAGCCTGCCGGTCAGGAACTGGTAGGCGCAGACTCCGAGCGAGTAGATGTCCGAAGCCGGTCCGGCCTCCTCGCCGTGCGCCTGCTCGGGCGACAGATAGGCCGCGGTGCCGAGGACCGCGCCGACCTGGGTGATGCGCGTCTGCTCGGCCGCCTTGGCGATGCCGAAGTCCGCGAGCTTGGTGGTGCGCGTCTCCTGGGCGACGAGCAGGTTGCCGGGCTTGACGTCGCGGTGAACGACCCCGGCGCGGTGCGCGTAGTCGAGCCCATGGCAGGCGTCGCGCGTCAGCTTCACGGTCTGCTCGACCTCGAGGCGCTTGTGCTCGCGCAGCAGGTCGGCGCCGGAGGGACCGTCGACGTACTCCATGACGATGTAGTGACGGTGGCTGTCCGGATCCTGGCCCGAGTCGAACACCTGGACGATGTTCGGATGCTGAAGCCGGGCGGCGGAGAGCGCCTCGCGGCGAAAACGCGCGACGAAGTCCTCATCCTCGGCGAGGTGCTCGGCGAGCAGCTTGACCGCCACGGGGCGCTCGAGGACCGAGTCGGTGGCCATGAACACCGTCGACATGCCACCCGCGCCGAGGCGGTGCTCGATCCGATAGCGCCCGGCGATCTCCTGCGGGCGGGCTCATCCGTCGCCCTCGGGCCCGCCGGTGCCCGCCCGCTCCACCGTCGCCGGGACCTCCGTCGGGCGGAACCGGCTCTACCGGCTCCTCGGTGGTCTCCGTCGGGACCTCCTCGGTCTCCGTCGGCACCTCCTCGGTCTCCGTCGGGAGCTCCTCGGTCTCCGTCGGGAGCGGATCGGGCTCGGTCGCCTGGCCCTTCTCCTCGTCGCACTGCTCGCGTGCTCAGCTCGAAGAGGTGGTCGAAGCCGCTCTGCAGGGCATCGCGAACGTCGCGGTCCACGTTCGCGGGCAGGGCGTCGATGATCGCGTTGACGCCCGGCTGCGAGTCGTTGATGATGTCGGCGCAGGCGCCGTCGCCGAACTCGAAGCGGTCGCTGCACCTCCGCGAGGCGCTTGTCGAGCTCCTGCGCCGAGGCGACCGGGATCGGCTCGCCCTTCTCCTCGTCGGAGCCGCAGCTCGCGGCCAATCCGGCCGCCAGCAAGAGCAGCGCGGTTGTGGTGTGCGAAGTCTCACTGGCCGGTGTAGAGCCGGTCGGCGAGCTCCTCGGGAGGCCCGCCTTCTCGATGGCGCGCGGCGGCCTCGGTCGATCGGGTACTCCACGCGCCGCCACTCTGCGCTCCATGCCTCTGTGTCTAGCAGGAGCCACGCGGCGCGCTCGTCGTTGTCCCGGGGCTGGCCCACTCCGCCGGGATTGATCAGCCACTCGCCCTCGCTCAGGTCGCTGTTCAGGCCGCCCTTCGCCTGGGCGCCCTGCACCTGGCCCTCCCCGTTGCGCCGAAACCAGAGCGCCACGTGCGAGTGTCCCACCGAGCCCACCCGCGGCTCCATCAGGTCCATGCACTCGTCGGCCTGCCAGGTCGCGAGCACGTACTCCCACACCGGATCGCGCGGCGAGGCGTGCCAGAGCCCGATCTCGCGTCCCGCCTCGAAGGGGCGCAGCCCGCGCAGGAAATCGAGCGACTCCGCACCGATCGTCTCGCGCGTCCAGTTGGCGGCTTGCGCGGCGTGGCTGGAGAAGTCCGCGATGTCGAGCTCGCCGAGCACGACCAGGTCGTGGTTGCCGGCCAGGCAGAGGCCGCAGCGCTCGCGGGCGAGCTCGACGCACGCGTCGGGCTGGGCGCCGTATCCGACCAGGTCGCCGAGGCACCAGACCTCGTCCACGCCGACCTCGTCGACGTCGGCGAGCACCGCCTCGAAGGCGGGCAGGTTGCCATGCACGTCGGAGAGCAGGGAGATGCGCATTCGGGTGCCTTCTACAGTGTCCGCAGATGAATCGTGGGCGTTCGCGACTGCCGCTGGCGATCTTGGTGGCGGTCGTGGCCGCCGGGGCGGCCACGTTCTTGCTCCGCCCGCGCAGTGGCCTGATCGAGCCCACCGCGGTGGACGTGAAAGGGTACTTCACGGCCTTCCAGCTCGACCGGGCCGAGGATTATCGCAGCGTTCAGCGCCTCCTGGGCATCGGCGGGCTCGTGGCGGGTACCGCGACGCTCGCGTTCTTGGCCTGGCGCCCTCCGCGCCGCGTCTTCGACCACCTGGCCAAGCGCCCCATCCTCGGAGGCGCCGCCGCCGCGGTGGGCATCTCGCTGCTGCTGGTGTTGGTCGAGCTGCCCCTGTCTGCTGTCAGCCACGCGCGCGCGGTCGACGTCGGCCTCGCCACACAGGACTGGCTGCCCTGGCTGGAGGACGTGGCGAAGTCGGCCGGCATAGACGCCGTGTTCGCCGCCGCCGGCGGGGCGCTCGCGCTGGCGCTGATCCGGCGCTTCCGGCGCAATTGGTGGGCGCCCGCCGCGGTCGTGATCGTGGCCTTCGGCGTGGTGACGATCTGGCTGTTTCCGATAGTGATCGACCCGCTTTTCAACCGCTTCGAGCCGCTGCGCCCCGGGACGACGCGCTCGGACGTGCTCGAGCTGGCCGACGAGGCCGGGGTGGACGTCGGCGAGGTCTACCGAGTCGACGCCAGCCGCCGCACCACCGCTGCCAACGCCTACGTCGGCGGCCTCGGCAAGACCAAGCGCGTGGTCCTCTACGACAACCTGATCTCGGCCTTCCCGCGCGACCAGATGCGCCTGGTGGTGGCCCACGAGCTCGGCCACCAAAAGCACAACGACCTGACCCGCGGCCTGGTCTGGCTCGCCCTCGTGGCGCCCGCCGGCACCTTCCTTGCCCAGGCGCTCGCGGAGCGCTTCGCGCGCCGCGAGGGGCTGGCCGACGAAAGCCGGAAGCCGGGCCCGATCGTGCTGCCCGCGATCGCCCTGTCGCTCGCGATAGTGAGCTTCGGCCTGGGCACGGCTTCCAACGTGCTCTCGCGCCAGGTCGAGGCCCGCGCGGACGCCTTCTCGCTGCGGCTGACCGACGACCCGGCCGCGTTCGTCCAGCTGGAGCGCCGCCTCGCGCTGCGCAACATCTCCGACCCCGATCCGCCCTCGCTCCTCCACACGCTGTTCGGCACACACCCGACCACGGCCGAGCGCATCGGGATCGGCGAGGCGTTCAATCTGTCGCAGTAGAGATGGGCCGCCGCGAGCTGATCGAGCGGGTCGTCCGGGAGCTGTCCTCCTATGAGCGCCCGTCTGCCTCGGAGGGTGAGCGGCGCGCGGCCGATTGGCTGGCGGCCGAACTCCGCGCCGCCGGCGCCCGCGAGGTGAGAATCGAGGAGGAGTCCGCCCACGGCGGCTACTGGTGGCCGCTCGGCGTGCCCAATGCCGCCGCGCTGCTCGCGAGCCGAAGCCGTAGGCTCGGCGCCCTCGTCGGCGGACTCGCGGCCGCCGCGGTCTACGACGATGTGAGCGGCGGCCGGCTGTGGTTCCGGCGCCGGCTGCTCCCGAAGCGCTCCACATACAACGTCATCGCCGAGGCGGGCGACCCCGATGCCGAGCGCACCGTGGTCTTCATCGCCCACCACGACGCCGCGCACTCGGGGCTCGTGTTCCATCCCGGCCTGCCGCGGATCGCGATGAAGCACATGCCCAAGCTCCACGAGAACGCCGCGCAGAGCGTCCCGATCATCTTCGGCGTCTTCCTCGGCCCCGTGTTCGTCGCCCTCTGGGGGCTGACCGGCCGGCGTCCCTTTCGGCGCATCGGCGCGTTTTTCTCGGCGCTCGCCACGGCCGCGATGATCGACATCGGCGCCCGCGCGGTGGTCCCCGGCGCCAACGACAACCTCAGCGCCGTGGCGGTCAACGTAGCGCTGGCGCGGGCCCTCCGCGACGATCCGCCGCCGGGCGTGCGGGTGATCTTGCTCTCCACCGGGTCCGAGGAGTCGTTCATGGAGGGCATGCAGGGCTTCGTGCGCCGCCATCGCGGCGAGCTCTCCACCGAGCGCACGGAGTTCGTCTGCCTCGAATGCGTCGGCTCACCGCAGCTGTGCGTGGTCGAGGGGGAGGGGATGCTGCGAATGCGTCTCTACAGCGAGCGCTCGCGCGAGGCGCTGGTCGCCGCCGGCCGGGCCGCGGGCGTCGAGCTACGGCGCGGCCTGCGCACCGTCGCCGCCACCGACGGCCTGATCTCGATGCGGGCCGGCTACCGCACCTGCACGCTCGGCGGGGTCGACGAGACCAAGTTTCCCTCCAACTACCACTGGCCGACGGACATCCCCGACAACGTCAGCTGGGAGTCCGTCGAGGGTGCCGTTGCGGTCTGCGAGGCCTACGTCCGCGCGGGCTGAGCGTCCATCAGGGTGTCGGCTGATCCGGCGGCTCGTCGTCGAACTCGGGCAGGTCCCGGATGCCCTCGCGCGTCCTCCACTTGGAGAAGTTGTCCTCCATCGCGTCGATCAGCTCGCGCATGAAGCGGGGCGAGACGTTGATTCGGGACACCACGACCCCGGGGACCTCGGCGTCCTCGACCTCGTGGTCGACGCGCGCGAACGTGAGCGTGAACTCGTAGTCGGAGTGAGAGACGTTGGCGAAGTTGCTGTAGTGACCCGCCATCGTGTCGGGGTCGGTGTGGATGTTGAAGTGTCGCTCGGTGTCCTCGGACATGCGCGTACTATCGCACCCCGATGCGGATCTCAGTGATCGCCGTCGGGCGGCTGCGTCCGCCCTACCAGGACGACGTCGAGCACTACCGCAAGATGCTGACGGGGCACGTGAAGGTGGACCTGGTCGAGGTGCGCGATGACGCCCAGGTGCAGCGCCGCATCCCGGACCGGTCGCTCGTTGTGCTGCTGGCAAGCGACGGCGAAGCCCTCGACTCCGAGGGACTCAGCGGCTGGCTCGAGGAGCGCCGCCGCGACGGGCGCGACGTGTGCTTTGTGATCGGAGGTCCCAAGGGGCTCGAGCTCGAGGCAGACATGCGGCTGTCCCTCGGCCCGATGACGCTCCCTCACCAATTGGCTCGCGTGGTGCTGCTCGAGCAGATCTTTCGCGCGCACAAGATCCTCGCCGGCGAGCCCTATCACTATTAGTTACCGGGCATGACCGATCCCGTCGCCGACCTCCACTCCGCCGTTTCCGAGACGGCTGCCGCGCTCGCGGACGGCGGCCGGGTGGCCGAGCCACAGCTCGATCGCCCACCGCGGCCCGACTTCGGCGACTACTCCACCAACGCGGCGATGCTGCTTGCTCCGACGCTCGGCGAGCCGCCGCGGGCGATCGCGGAGCGCCTCGGCGACGCCCTGGCTACGCGGCTTGGAGCCGCGGTGGAGAAGGTCGAGATCGCCGGCCCGGGCTTTCTGAACCTCTTCATGACCGACGCCTGGTACCTCGAGGCGCTTGCGGCCATGCGCGAGGCGGGCGAGCGCTTCGGTACCGGCGACGCGGACAAGCGCGCGCAGGTCGAGTTCGTGTCGGCCAACCCAACCGGTCCGATCACGGTGGCATCCGCCCGCCACGCGGCCTACGGGGATTCGCTGTCGCGAATACTCGAGCGCGCCGGCAATCGCGTCGAGCGCGAGTACTACGTCAACGACGCCGGCAGCCAGGTGCTCAAGTTCGGCGAGGCGATCCGCGCTCGCGCCCGCGGCGAGGAGCCCGAGGAGTACGGAGGCGCGTACCTCGCAGAGCTGGCCGAGCGGATCGACGGCGCGTCGGAGGGCGAGCCCGGCGTGATCGCTCAGCAGGGGATCGCACTGCTGCTCGAGGGCGTCGAGCGCACGCTCGCGCGCTTTCGCGTGCACATGGATCGCTTCTTCTCCGAGCGCTCGCTGCAGGAGTCGGGCGCGGTCGACCGGGTGCTCGGCGGCCTCGACGGCATCTACGAGCACGACGGGGCGGTCTGGCTGCGCACCACCGAAGCCGGCGACGACAAGGATCGCGTGCTGCGCCGCTCCACCGGCGAGCTGACCTACTTCGCCACCGACATCGCCTATCACGCGGACAAGCTCGCGCGTGGCTACGACCTGTCGATCAACGTGCTCGGCCCCGACCACCACGGCTACGTACGGCGCATGTCCGCGGTCTGGACGGCGCTCGGCGGCGACCCGGACGCCTACGAGATCGTGATCCTCCAGCTCGTCAACCTGCTTAAGGGCGGGCAGCCGGTGCAGATGTCGAAGCGGGCGGGCGAGATCGCCACCCTCGACGACCTGATCGACGACATCGGCGTGGACGCGGCGCGCTGGTTTCTGATCTCGCGCAGCCACGACACGCGCATCGACCTCGATCTCGAGCTGGCCGCGAGCCAGTCGCAGGACAACCCGGTCTACTACGTGCAGTACGCGCACGCGCGGATCGCCTCGATCCTGCGCAAGGCAGGCGACGAGCGAGTGGCGGCGGCGGCGCAAGCCGACCTCGCCGCAAGCGCCGAGAGCTTTCATCCCTCGGCGCGCTCGCTCGTCAAGCGCCTGCTCGAGTTCCCCGCCGAGGTCCGCGAAGCGGCCGACCGGCGCGCGCCGCACCGCGTCACGACATACGTCCACGAGAGCGCCCACCAGTTCTCCGCCTTCTACCGCGACTGCCGCGTGGTCGGCGCCGCCGAGGAGGGCGGCGACGAGGACGTTCGGATCGCGATCTGCGTTCTGACCCGGGACGTGATCGCGCGCGCGCTCGATCTACTGGGGGTCGAGGCGCCCGACTCGATGTAGGGTGGCCCGTGTGGGGCGCGTCGCTCTTTTCGCAGCGCTGGTCGCTGGGCTCGCCGCCGCCACGCCGGCGGGGGCTGCCGAGCGCTTCACATCGCTGAAGGGTGTCCCCGCTGCCGGGCCGGCCAAGTACGACCGCGTGTTCGTTCAGAAGATCGGGCCCAGGGACGCCAAACGGGTGCTCGTGCTCGTCCCGGGCTTCTTCGGCGGGGCAGGCGGCATCACTCCGGTCGCGCGCGACATCGTCGCGCGCGTGCCGGGGCTTGCTGTGTGGGTGGTCGACCGGCGCGAGAACGCATTCGAGGACACGTCGGTGTTCGAGAGCGGCGACGCCCAGACCGCCTTCGACTACTACCTGAACTTCCAGTACGAGGCGGTCCGCGGTGCCGATGCCCCCTTCGCCGGCAAATGGGGCCTCAAGGTGGCGCTCGGCGACCTGCGCAAAGTGATCCTCGAGGCGCGCGCCGGGGGCAGGCGCCAGGTGATCCTCGGCGGCCATTCGCTCGGCGCATCGACGACCGTGGCCTACGCCGCCTGGGACTTCAACGGCCGGCCCGGATACAGGGACATCGACGCGATGGTGTTGATCGACGGCGGCTTGCGGGGCTCATTCGACGCGGCCGACAAGAAGCGCGCTCGCGCGGTGCTGGCCGAGATCGACGGCGGCGAGGTCTTCGACGACCTCCTGGGGCTGGGCCTGCCCGAGATCAACGGGATCTTCACCGAGGTGGCCGCGCAGCTCGCCTACGAGAAGCCGGACGACCCGTCTGTGCTTCAGGGGTATGCGCTGCTGCCGGCCGCCTTCAAGGCGCCGTTCGCGGTCACCAACGAGGCGGCGCTCGGCTTCGCGTTCGACACGACCACGTCCCCGTCGGGCTTCGAGCTGATCCGCATCCGCGCGGGCGGCCTGGCCGCGAGCGGCGATCCGCGGCCGTGGCAGGACGGCGAGCTCACGCCGATCCGGCGCTTTGCGAAGGCCTGGGCCGCCGAGCGCCCCAACGCCACCCAGTGGTACTTCTCCAAGCGGCTGCGGCTCGACGTGGATGCGATGAGCCCGTTGCGCGTGACGCCCGCGACGCGGCTGCTCGGGCTGCGCCCGCGGCACGCCAAGACCATCGACGTGCCTCTGTATGCCTACGGGACCGATCTGACCGGCGGGCGCGTCGAGAAGGGCGCGCGCTCGCTCGCGCGGCTTTCCGACGTCCCGCGCTACACGGTCGTTGCCGATCCGAACGCAAGCCACCTGGACCCGATCTCAGCCGCCCCCTCGAGGAACCGCTTTCTGAAGACGGTGGTCCCGTTCCTCAAGCGCCTGGCTAGATCTCGCTGAAGAAGTTGATGCCGAGGTCGTCCATGACCCTGAGCGCTTCGCTGTTGAGGCGCGTCAGCTCGTTCGTGTAGAGCAGCACGCCCATCACGATCAGCACCAGGCCCGAGACGAGCGTGATCGCGCGGTAATGGTCGCGAAAGAAACGAAACACGCCTGAGAAGGTGGAGAAGGCGAGCGCGCAGAGGATGAACGGCACCGCCAGTCCCAGGGCATAGAAGGCGAGCAGCACGCCGCCCTCGCCGACGGTGCCCTCGGTGGAGGCGGCGGTGAGGATCGCGCCGAGCGTCGGGCCGGTGCAGGGAAGCCAGGCGACCGCGAAGGCGAGGCCCGGCCACGATCGGGCCGCCGGTCTGGGCGCGGCGCATCAGGTCCTCAGGCCGCCACTCCTTGTTGAAGACTGGGATGAACAGGGTGGCGATGAAGAGGACGCCCATGAGGGCGATCACGATCCCCGAGATCTCGCGCAGCAGCGCCCGGTGGTCGTTGAGGGTCTGGCCGAGGCCGGTTGCCGTCATGCCGAGCGCGACGAACATCGCGGTGAACGAGAGGCAGAAGAGGAGCGCCGGGCCGAGCACCCTCGCCCTGCCGCGTCCGTCCTGGATGTCCGCGAACGAGACGCCCGAGACCGTCGACAGGTAGCCGGGCACGAGCGGCAGCACGCACGGGGAGACGAACGAGATGAAGCCGACGGCGAAGGCGGCCACGACCGTGGTGTCGACGGCGTCGGCGGCGATCACAGGTCGTAGCGCTCCATGTCAGCGTCGAGGCGGCCGGAATCGCCGTTCGCGGCGGCAGGGCCGCCGCCGCCGGCGGGGCGCGGGCCGCGGTCACGCCAGCGCACCACCGCAAATGCGATCCCGCCGAGGGCGAGCAGGAGCGCCAGCGCGGGAATCAGATAGACGAGCACGTCATCGAGATCGCGGTCGCCGTCGTCGCCGGGAAGCGCGAGGACGCCCTGCCCGAACTGGGCCACCAGCGCCGCCTTGATCTCGTCCTTGGAGCGACAGGCAGCGATTTGTCGCTCGATGTAGGCGCGCTCCTGCTGGGCCTGCGGCGCCTCTGTCGCGAGAGCGAGCGGCGTGCCGCAGATCGGGCACATCACCTCGTCCTCGATGTCGGCGAGCGTGGTCTGCGGACAGTCCTGGGCGTAGGCGGCGGCGGGAACGGCGAGCGCTGAAACGGCGGCGACGAGCGCGGCGAACCGCCTCACGCCGGCTCCTGGAGGAGAGGAAGGACGCGCTTGCGCATGAAGCGCTCGTTGACGGGGCCGCGGATCACGGCGGCGATCCGGCCGCGGCGATCGAGGACGAAGGTCTCCGGGAAGCCGATGAT
Organism: uncultured Thermoleophilaceae bacterium; assembly: GCA_963762265.1. Taxonomy (GTDB): domain Bacteria; phylum Actinomycetota; class Thermoleophilia; order Solirubrobacterales; family Thermoleophilaceae; genus JACVRW01. The sequence continues at coordinate 565,358 of CAVXKC010000003.1, forward strand.
GGCGAAGCTCTCGCGAGTCACGCCCTCGCCGTCGCGCAGCATCGGGTAGGTCAGCTTGTACTTGGCGATGAAGTCGCGGGCATCGTCGGTCACGTCCTGGACGTCCACACCCAGCACCGTGCCCTGCCGGGGCTCCATGCGCCGGTGCCAGCGCTGGAGCAGCGGCGACTCCTTGCGACATGGCTCACACCACGACGCCCAGAAGTTGAGCACCACGACCTTGCCCTTGTAGTCCTCGAGCGTCTCGGCGCCGAGGCCCGAGAGCCGGGGCAGCTCCAGCGGCGGGGCCGGGTTGCGCTGCCCTGACGCGACAGCCCGGTCGACATCGCGATCGGGCTCGGTCTCAGACAGGCCGTAGGCGAGCAGGGCCACCAGCGCGACGACGGCGCAGATAACGGCGATCGGAACAGGTGCGAGGAGCCTCCGCATAGGGCGCTCCGAAGACTAGATGTAGCCCTCCCGGGCGGCGCTAGAATCGCCCCGTCGCGGTCACCGGACCGCCGCGCGGACGTAGCTCAGTTGGTAGAGCGTTGGCTTCCCAAGCCAAAGGTCGCGGGTTCGAGGCCCGTCGTCCGCTTACACCCCAAATCCCCTGTAAACGACGGCTTCCGTGCTGCTGTGCAGTTCGGCGTCCGCCGCGTCTGTGGGGCGGCGGTAGGCGCGTTGGCGGCATGCGTTGGAGCAGTAGGTGCCAGCGTTCGGGTTGGCACCGGCTTCGTTCAGGTTCATTCCAGCCGCTCGGTCAGCTCGTCAGGGGCGACCTCTGCGTCGAGGTTGCCCAGCTCGGGGCCCGCCGGCGGAAGCGGGTGGCTCAGCCAGGCCCGGTCGTCCGGCTCGGGGCCGTGGCCACGCGGGATCCGCACTCCCGAAGCGTGCCCCGCCCGAGGGTTCAACAGCCCCAGCGAGGGTTGCAGATCCGGCCGTCCGACATGATGATCCCCTGCGGCGCGGCAAGCGTGTCGTTGCCGCCTAGGGTGTTCAGCTCGAACACCTCGCTGCTGGCAACGTCGAGGGTGTCGTCGCCGAGGCCTCCGAAGAACGGCTCCGCCTTGCTCGGTGCCTTCACGCCCTCGCTGCCGACCTGCGTGCCTGCGTTGGTCTTCCCGTTCACGGCCGACGTGCGCTCGTGGCCGGTGCTCACGCCCGCGGCGCTGGCCGGTCCCGCCGCCACGAGTAGTCCCGCCACGACCGCCATCGTCGCGAGCGAGCGTTTCAGGGTGATGTTGAACATGGGGTTCCCCTTTCTGGGGGGGGGGGTGCTTGTCGGCGGGTATGACCCCCGGCCCGTCGAGAAGGTTGGCCGCATGCCAACTCAGTCCCCCACGGGGGATCTCATCGGCCACACCGGCTCGCCGAAACGCCCCCAGCGAATCGTTGAAACCCGCCCGCGCGGCACAGTCCTCGCAGACCCTCACCGCCCACCCCCCATGTCCGGGGCGTCGTCGATTTCAGGCTCGGCGAAGGCTATCCGCCGTCTCCAGCGAGCCGTGTGCCAGGGCAACAGCCCCTGCCACGCCGAATCATCGCCCGGTTGACCAGGAAAGCTGGCCCAAACGCGACGGCGAAGCCGCCGAGCAGCGGCCCCCAGAACAGCCACTCGCCCAGCCCGGCATCCATCGCGCCAGGCACGGCGAGCACCACGGCGTTGTCGATCGCCTCCATGATCGTGATCGACACGGTGTCTGCGGCCAAGGCGATAGGGACCACGGCGGCGAGCGTGAGCCCCGAGCGCAGCAGCGGCACGGAGGTCAGGGTGTAGCCGAACAAGAAGGCGAGGCTCACGGCGAGGATGAGCGTGGCCGGGTTGCTGAGGCCCAGCGCCGTGCCCACCACCATGCCAGTGACCTCCCCGGCCGCGCATCCCACCAGGCAGTGCAAAGTGGCGCTGACCGCCAGCGCGTTCAATGAGGCTTGTTCGTTGACCGGCTGAGCGGCTAGCTCGGTGGCCACGTCCAAGATCATGGCGCAGCCCGCCTGCTACCAGCAAGGGGTTGCGTGCGCGCCACACGGCCAGCCAGGGCCTACCTGGACAGATATGAATGGCTGTTGTTCTCGGCGACTGCACTCGCGGCGGTCGGCGCCACCGGCGGGCCGCGCCTCTGGCCCAATAGTGGCCCAAACGTCGCTGGCAGTGGCCCCCGGCTTGCGACCGATCCGTGTGGCCCGCCCGCGTAGCCACGCGGCTGGAGCGTCGTTTCTGCCGGCGTGGCTTCCAAAGCCAAAGGTCGCGGGTTCGGGCCCGTCGTCCGCTTTAGGCGAGGTTGGGCGGCACTGCGAAATCGCCTGCAAAAGCGCGAGATTCAAGCTCTTCGGGTCGGTGGCCTGGGCGGCGAGAGGATGGACCATTCTGCACGTCTGACGGACACGAAGGTCGCATCCCTGGTCGCATCGGGACACTCAGTACCCTCACGCCCGCGAACCGGCGTCCCATCCGGCAGCCTCCGGCGCTGGGACCTCACCGAACTCGCCTTCGAACCGGCGACGCTGGGCTCCTGGTGTGGACCCGCCACTGCATCCGGCTGGGGGCCGAAAGGGCGCTGGTTCAAATCCAGTCGCCCCGACCTAGCTTCTCGGTCCGCCGTCATGGACCCGTTCCTGGGTCAAATCAGGCGTTACCTGGGTTGGCGGCAGCTCGCGCTATGGGCAGTTGGAGACCGCGTCGGCGCCGTCGTAGTAGCACCAGTCGCTCTCGGTCCCGCCGTCGACCACGTCGGGCACGAACGGGCCCGTGAACTCCTCGGCGTTCAGGAAGTCCCTGCCGCTGCCCCCCAGCAGCGTGTTGGCGCCGTTGCCGGGGCCATTGTCGTAGAGGCGATCTTCGCCGGTCCCGCCGGAGAGGTGGTCGTCACCAGGCTCGTCGGCGCTGTCGCCGTAGAGGCGGTCGTTACCGCTGTCGCCGTAGAGGCGATCGTCGCTGTGTTGGCCGACGAGCTCGTCGTTACCGACTCCGCCGCTGAGGATGTCGTCTCCCCGCCAGCCGTACACCTTGTCATCCCCGTCTTGGCCGAATACCGAGTCGGCCTTCTTCCCTCCGGTCAGGTAGTCGTTCCCGAGGCCGCCGACGACGAAATCGTTGTTGTCGCCGCCATCTGCGTCGTCGTTTCCGGGACCGCCGTCGATCCAGTCGTCCCCGGCACCGCCATCGATCCCGGTGTGCGGAGGCAGACAAGGGTCATAGAACAGCGTGAACTCGCACTCATGCGGCTCGTCGTTTCCCTCGCCGGCGCAGATGTAGTCGTCGCCGGAGAGACCACGGATGTAGTCCCTTCCACCGAGACCGACGATCACGTCTACGCCGCTGGTGCCGGTGAGCCAGTCGTTGCCTGCGGTGCCGACGATCGTCGGCTGCCTGCTGAAGCAGAGCGTTGTCTCGGCGGCGTTCGCAGCGGGGACGAGTGGGGACCCCAGGACCAGCAGTCGCTGCCGCGCTCGCCAGGGCAGCGGCCACCAAGGCCTTCGTCCGGCGGCCGAATGCGTCGATGTTGATGCTGCTTGTCATGGCTACCTCCTTGGTAGAGCGTTTCGTTGACGAGGTCACGATTGCTCGGGATGCCGCGCGCGGGTAGACACCCATGGGATGGAAAGGCACCCCCCTGTCCGCTGGTGGCTTGGGGGTACGCTCGAGGCGCCGTGCCGACGTTGCCGATCGACTCGCGGCCGGTGACGCCGCGAGAGCTGCAGGAGAGGATCGCCGCCGACCGCCGCGCCGGGCCCTACGGCTGCAATGCGCAGCGGCCGAAACCGGGGCTTTCCGTCCTGACTTTGATGGCCAGGGACCCGCAAAGTCAGGATGTTAACAGGGTCAGACTCCTCTCTTGACCACGGCCACAGCGGTGATCTAGGTTCTCCTGAGCCGGCCTAACGAGAGGGGATCCAGCATGGCGGACGCGGGGCTGTTCATTGGGTGGGGCGATCCGATACTCGGGCGTGAGGCCAAGGGCCTCGAGGTCTTCAGCGAATCGCTCGCGTACTACGGGCGCCTCCAGCAGGAGGGCGTTATCGAGAGCTTCGAGACTGCGCTGCTCGAGCCGCACGGCGGCGACATCGGGGGATTCATCCTGATTCGCGGCAGCGAGGAGAAGCTCGCCCAGCTGCGGATAGACGACGAGTTCGTCCGCATGGCCACGCGCGCAAGCCTGATCGTCCAGGGTGTGGGCGTTGTCGGGGCGGCGCTCGGCGATGGGCTCGAAGCGGCGATCAACGTTTACCAGGAGGCCGTCTCAGAGCTGACCTGATCGCAGTAGCGTGCCCGGGTCAATGGACTTCGATCCGGGTGCTGTCGATGACCTAGCTGCTCGGGTGCTGGCGACGGGTATGGCGCCGGCCGCCGCGGTCGCCGTAACCGATCGCGAGCGGACGCTGCTGGCACGTACCTACGGGCGCGGCGCTCGCCCGACGCGCTCTGGCCGGTCGCGTCGATCGGCAAGTCCTTCACGGCCGTGATCGCGCTGCAGCTCGTCGAGGAAGGGCGTGCTCGACCTGCACGCGCCGGTTACCGACTACGTCCCGTGGCTGTCCGTGCGCAGCCGCTTCGCTCCGATCACGCTGCACCATCTGCTCACCCACACGGCCGGGGTGATCGCCAGCTCCGACCTCGCGCCCGCGTCGACCTACGACGTGATCGTGCTTGCCGACACCGAGCCGGGCTTCGCGCCGGGTGAGCACCGCCACTACTCCAACGTCGGCTATCGGGCGGTGGGAGTGATCCTGGAGACGGTGACCGGACGGCCCTACCCGGAGCTGCTTCAGCGGCGGCTGCTCGACCGGCTCGGGATGCGAGCGTCCAGTCGCGGTCATGGTCCATGACACGCGGCGGCGGTTGCCCGGAGGGCATGTCCCGTTCTACGACGACCGCCCCTGGCAGCGCGATCACGGCCTGGCGCCGGCCCCGTGGGTCGAGTCCGCCGAAGCCGACGGATGCCTGTGCTGCACCCCCGAGGATCTGGCCACCTGGCTGCGGGCTCTCTGGAACGAGGGCGAGCTCCTGTCGAGCTCGAGCCTCGCCACGATGAAGACCGCCCTCCCGCCGCTCGAGAACGAGGACGAGCCGTACGGGTACGGACTCGACATCTACGACGACGGCTTCGGCCACGGCGGGGACATGCTCGGCTACGTCTCCTACATGCGCGCGGACACCAACGCCGGGGTGGGCGTCGTCGCCTTCGCCAACGGCTTCGGCGGGGCGGGGCTGCTCGGCGAGGGCGCCCTCGCGATCGCCACCGGGAACGAGCCCGAGGCCTTCGAGTTCGCGCCCGAGCCCGAACGAGCCGCTGGTCGACGACGGCACCTGTCCGCCGGAATGGACGCCCTTCCTCGGCCGCTTTCGTTCGCACAATCCGTGGCTCCCGACGTTCGCGATCGCCGCTCGCGAGAACGGGCTCGTCATGGGCACCGACTGGGTTGACGGGAGCGAGCGATTTCCCTTGACGCCGATCGACGCCGACGTCTTTCGAGTGGGCGACCAGGAGTGGTCGCCGGAGCGAATGCGCTTCGACATCGTGATCGGACGGTCGCGCGCAACGCGCCGTCTACTCCGGAACCCCGTACTACCGCGCCTTTACGACCTGATCCGCCCGTGCTCGCGAGCGATCGCGATCAGGTCGCTCAGCACCCCCTGTCCGGCCAGCGCCAGCCCGGCGCCGGGCCCGACGATCGTGACTTCTCCCACTGGCTCTGCCCGGAACACGATCGCGTTGGTGGCCGCCTTCGACTCCGCCAGTGGATCCTCCAGGGGAAGGGCGATGGGCTCGACGCGAGCGGTGAGCTCACCGGTCGCGTCCGCTCCGGAAAAGCCAAGCGTTCCGACGTGCCTGACGCGCCGGCCCTCGCTCGCCGCTTGCTCGATGTCGGCCGCGGAAACTCCGGTGATGCCTTGACGTTCGACCTTCTCCGGCCGCAGCTGGGTCCCGAAGACCAGCGCGGCGAGGATCATCAGCTTGGCGATCGCGTCGTGGCCCTCGACATCGGCGTCCACGATTCGCTCGGCGAGGCCCGTCTCCTGTGCGTCCGTGACCGCTTCTTCGTACGACGCGCCGGCCGCCATCGCCGACAGGATGAAGTTGGCGGTCGCGTTCAGAACGCCCCGAAGCTCGACCGGCCGGGTTCCGGCGAGGCCGTCGACGAGCGCGGCGAGGACCGGTGTCCCCGACATCACGGTCGACTCGGCGCGAAACGCGACGCCGTTGCGGCGGGCGAGCTCCACAAGCTCGAGACCGTGTAAGGCGACCGGCCACTTGTTCGACGTCGCCACGGGCACTTGCCGGCGCAGCACCTCACGCATGTGGGCGAAGCCGGGCTCGCCGTCGGTCCCCGGGCTAGAGCTGACCTCGACGAGCAGGTCGGCCTCGGTGGCGGCAAGGCCCTCCAGGGCGCTCGGCCAATGGTCGGCGCCGGGGTGGTCGGCGAGCGAGCGCCCGTCGGCCGCAAGCTCGAGAAGCGTCGGGATGTCGAGCCCGTCCGAGCGGTAGACGAAGCCGTCGCGCGCGTTCGCCACACCCACCACGACCGGGGCGAAGCCGTACCTCTCGAACCCCTTCGCACCCGAGTGAAGGGCGCGCAGGAGCCACTGCCCGACGACGCCCGTGCCCACCACCCAGATGCGCATCCGTCTCATCCGCGCCACGGTAGTCCAACCAGCCGCGAGTCGAGATCCGCCGCGCGTGCGCTCCGGTTGGCCGGATTGCGCTCCGTCGTCGAGTTAGCGGTCGCTGCGCCCGCTAAGTCGACACTCACCGAGAAAGCTCGGGCCCGGTTTGGCTGGGAGGGGGACTTCAGGAACGGCAGGAGCGTGTGCATTCGCACCTCCCTGGACCCGAAGAAGCCACACGCGCGCTAGCCTGGTTACTACGGGTCGAGCATTCGTTCGACCAAAGCAGTGCCGCGTTACCGCAGTTGTTGCCCTCGAGCACCCTCCGCGTCTCGCAGTGCACAACTCCCGGAGGGGAACAAGATGGCAACAGGAACCGTGAAGTGGTTCAGCGACGACAAGGGCTTCGGATTCATCACACCGGATGACCCAGGCAAGGACCTGTTCGTGCACCACAACGCGATCCAAGGCAGCGGCTTCAAGTCGCTGGCCGAGGGCGCGAAGGTGAGCTTCGACGCCGAGCAGGGCCCGAAGGGCCCGGCGGCCGCGAACGTCCAGACGCTCTAGGCAAACGGACTTCGACAGGCGACGGAGGGCTCGTACGCGGGCCCTCCGTCCTCGTTTACACGCGATAAACCCGACAACTCGGAGGACACATGGCCTCAACCGGCAAGCGCAAGACCACGATGGCAAAGCTCAACCGTGAACGCAGGCTCCTCGACCGCCGGATCGAGAAGAAGGCCAAGAAGGACGCGAGGAAGCGGGCGGCCGCACTCGACCCGGGCGGGACCGGCGACGACCTGATCGGCCACGAGCGACGAGCTGATCGGCACCAGCGACGAACTGATCGGCACCGACCGAGCCTGAGGTCAGGTGGCCACGCCGGAGCGGCGCATCACACCGAGAGCGCGAGCAGGCAGACCAACTCGTATGCCGCATTGGCCCCTGCGACCGCCGTTACGCCGGCTGGGTCGTAGGGTGGCGAAACCTCGACCAGATCGGCTCCGGCCACGTCCAGATCGAGCTCCGCCAGCCCGCGCAGGACGGCGAGCAGCTCGCGGCTGCTCAGGCCGCCGGCCTCGGGCGTGCCGGTTCCGGGAGCGAAGGCCGGATCGAGGACGTCGATGTCGACGGTGACGTAGACCGGAGAGCGCAACCGCTCTGCCGCCATCCGAAGGGCTCCCGCGACGCCGATCTCGTCGAGCTGGCGGGCGAGCACCGTTGTGAACCCGAGCCCGCGATTCTCTTCGAGGTCCTGGGCCGAGTAGAGCGAGCCGCGCAGGCCGATCTGAACGGAGTGGTGGGCGTCGATCAGGCCCTCCTCAAGCGCCCGGCGAAACACCGTTCCGTGGGTGTAGCGCGCGCCGAAGTACGAGTCCCACGTGTCGGTATGGGCGTCGAGCTGCAACAGCGAGAGCGGCCCGCGGGCCCCGGCGGCCGCACGCAGGAAGGGAAGGCTGACCGAGTGGTCGCCTCCCAGGCCGAGCACCCGCCCGCCCGTCTCTAGAACCGCTCGGGCGCTCTGCTCGATCGCGGCGTGTCCCTCCTCGACGCCGATCGGGTTCGCCGGAGCGTCGCCCGCGTCGGCTACCTGCACGCGCTCGAACGGCGCGACCGCAAGCGCGTCGTTGTAGGGGCGCAGAAGCAGGGACGCCTCCCGGATGCCCGCCGGCCCGAAGCGGGCTCCCGCTCTGAACGTGGTGGCGCTGTCGAATGGGGCTCCCACGATGGCCACGTCGGCGCGATCCACCTGCTCCAGGGTGGGGAGGCGGGCGAACGTGCGCAACCCGGCGAATCGAGGGACGGCAAGCGCATCGACCTGCCCGCGCGGCTCAGACATGGAGCTTCGCGTTCGCGTAGAGCATCTGCGAGATGACCTCCCAGACCAGCCGCGCGGTGATGCCGCTCGGGTCATAGACGGGACAGAGCTCGACGTTGTCGATCGCCGTCAGGCCGCGCTCGCCGATCATCTGAGCCACCCGGACGATCTCGGCCCCCGTGAACCCGTTCGGCTCCGGGCCGGTGGTGCCGGGGGCCGCCGACGAGTCGATCGAGTCGGTGTCGAAGGTGACATAGACGCAATCCACGCCATCCCAGACATGGTCGAGCGCTTGGGCGACCGTCTCCTCCACGCCGTCGCGTCTCAGCGTCGACATGGGATACACCGGGATATCTCGCTCGCGTACCGCCTCCCACCAGTCGGGAACGTTGATCGTTCCGCGAACTCCGATCACGGCCATGTTCCTCGGGTGCAGGTTGGGCAGCTCGTAGGCGCGTATGAGGCCGTTGCAGTTCGTCTGGCTCTCCCCGCCGATCTCCACGCCGGCGTCGAGGTGGGCATCGATCTGCAGATAGCCCATGCGCGCCTCAGGCCCGAGCGACGCGCTGAGCGCGCGTGCGCCGGGGATGCACAGTGAGTGGTCCCCGCCGATCGCCACGGGAATCGCTCCGGTGGCGAGGATCGCCTCGAGCTCGCTCTGCACCAGCTCGTGCGTGCGCTCGACGTTGCCGATGGCGAGCGGGGCGTCGCCGCAGTCGACCAGCCGGTAGGCCTCGAAGAGGTCGATGTCCCACTCGAATGACCACGGGAAGCACATATTCGACGCGACCCGAAGCCCGCGCGGCCCGTTGGCCGAGCCGGGACGCTCGATCGCCGCGTTGGCGCCGTCGTAGGGATAGCCGAGAAAGGCGGCCCCCGCGTCGCTTCCAGGGAGCTCCGAGACCGGGACGTGCGGTGCCCCGAGCATCGAGATCACGCCGCTGGTGATCGCCGCGAAGTTCGCCTGCCCCTCGGTTGCCATGTGCCTCCTTCGTCTGGACTTGGCGTTGAACGGTATGGCAGCATCCTTCTCGATGAGCCGGCAGAGCTCGAAGGTGGCGATCGTGACCGGCGCAGCCAGCGGCATCGGCGCGGTCGTCAGCGCCCGCCTCGCCGAGCGCGGCTGGCGGGTGGCCGGAATGGATCTCAGGGACTCCGACACGGACCTGTCGCTGCAGGTCGACGTCGCCGATCGCGACGCGGTGCGCGTGGCGGCGGAGCGGGCTTCGACGGAGCTCGGGCCGGTGTCGCTGCTCGTGACCGCCGCGGGCGTCTACGAGATCGTCCCGGTCGCCGAGATCTCCGCCGAGCGCTGGCGCCGGATGCTGTCGGTCCATCTGGGCGGCGTGGCCAACGCATGCTGGGCGGTCGTCCCCGGGATGCTCGCGGCCGGCGCGGGCACGATCGTGACCATCTCGTCGGAGCTGGCTCTCGCCGGCGGCGGCCCGGGAGACGCCCACTACGCGGCCGCGAAGGGGGCGATCCTCGGCTTCACGCGATCGCTGGGAGGCGAGCTCGCGCCGACGGGCGTCCGGGTGAACGGCGTGGCGCCGGGGCCGACCGATACCCCGCTGCTCGACGCCGACTCGCCGTGGCGCGACCCGGACTACCTGAAGACGCTCCCGCTCGGGCGCATGGTGCGGCCGGAGGAGGTGGCCGACACCGTGCTGTTCCTCGTCGAGGAGGGCACCTACTTCGCCGGCCAGACGCTCTCGCCCAACGCGGGCGCGGTCATCTAGGCATGCCCGCTTCGGTTCACGGACTCGAGGGCAAGACTGCGCTCGTCACGGGCGCCGCGCAGGGCCTCGGGCGCGCCATCGCCGAGCGCCTGGCGCGCGAAGGAGTGCGCGTCGCCGTGAACGACCTCGAGGCCTCCGAGCGCACCGACGAGGTGATCGCTGTCACCGGCGGAGTCGCGGCGATCGCCGACGTGTCCGATCCGGAGGCGGTGGAGGCCATGGTGCAGGCGGCCGAGGGGGAGCTCGGGTCGATCGACATCCTCGTGGCCAACCACGCCTACATGACCATGTCGCGGTTCGTCGAGCACGACGCCGCCGACTGGTGGCGAAACGTCGACGTGAACCTGTCGGGCACCCACTTCCTGATCCGGGCGGCACTGCCGGGGATGCGGGCCGGCGGGGGCGGACGCATCGTGATCATCGCTTCCGAGTTCGGCGTGGTGGGGTGGGAGAACGCGACCGCCTATTCGGCTTCCAAGGCGGGATTGATCTCCTTGACCAAGACGCTCGGCCGGGAGCTCGGCCCGGAGGGGATTCTCGTGAACGCGATCGCTCCGGGGATCATGGACACCCCGCAGCTCGACGTCGACGCCGCCGATGCCGGCGTCTCCCCCGAGGAGATCCGCAGGCGCTACGCGAGCGAGAGCCCGATCGGCCGCATCGGGCGTCCCGAGGAGATCGCTGCCACGGTCGCGTTTCTCGCCGGAGACGGATCGGGCGCGTTCGTGGGCCAGATCCTCCAGCCCAACGGGGGCACCACGCGATCCCTGGGCTGATCGCGGCCCGTCACTCCTGGGGGTAGACCCCTGGGTCTGCGATCACCGGCCGCAGCCGGCGCTCCTCGAGCCCCGGATCGGCGGCGGCCCGTTCGGCGACCGTTGCCGCGTCGGCGAACTCGACGTCGCCGGCCTCCAGGGCGTGCTCGATCAGGCCGCGAAGCACCTCGACCCGCGCCGCCCGCCCCGACAGGAACGGATGGCAGGTGAGCATGAAGAGACAACCGTGCCGGCGCATCGCGTCGAGCTCGGCGCTTCCACATCTCGAGCGACCTTGAGCGGGGACTCGATGACGCTCCCGATGTCGGGGCGCGGCAGAAAGGCGTACTGCTCCCAGTCGTCGAGGCCCCAGTGCGGCGGCAGCTCGACGATCGTGCCACCGTCCGTGCGCGAGCCGGTAGGGACGGTCTGAGTCCATCAGGCTCGAGTCGTAGCTCATGCCGTATTCCGCCACGAGCGCGGGCGTGCGCCAGCTCGCCTCCCAGAGCGCCGCGCGATGGCCGCAGGGGTCCACTCCCAGCTTGCCCGAGCGCGGCCAGCGCCCTTTCGAAGTCCGCGCGTTCCTCCGACTCGCTGAGGTCGACGGGGCTGCGGTGGCTGTAGGAGTGGTGGCCGATCTCGTGACCCGCCTCGGCGATCCGACGCACGGTCTCGGGGTAGCGCTCGGCGGTGAGGCCCGGCACGAAGAAGGTGGCGGGCAGCTCGTACTCGGCGAGCAGCGCCAGCAGCCGCGGCACTCCTACGAGCGGCCCGAAGGCCTGGTGGGTCATGACCATCGCGTGATCCGCGTAGCGCCTTCCCGCAGCCAGGATCGGCGACTCCGCGTCTACGTCGAACGACAGGACGGCGACAGCGCGGCCTTGCCGTCCAGCCAGCCCGTCATTCGGGCTCGCGGCCTCGCCTCCTGCTCGCGCTTGGTCGTGCTCGCGCTGCTCGCGCTCCTGGCGCGACGGGCGGCTGCCGAGGTGGCCCTCTTCCACCAGCGTCCCGAGCACGTCCATGATCGCGCGAGCGCCGAGCTGGGCGGTCATGTCGGAGACGTCATAGGGCGGTGCGATCTCCACCACCTCCATTCCGCAGATCCCCTCGCGGGCGACCATTCGCAGCGCCTTCAGCGCCTCGCGCGGAAGCAGGCCGCCCGGCTCGGGCGAGCCGGTGCCGGGCACGAAGCCGGCGTCGATCGAGTCGATGTCGAACGACAGGAAGACCGCTTCGGCGTCCTTCCACGCGCACTCGAGCGCGATCTCCACCGCTCGCTCGACTCCGAGCTCCTCGACGTCGGAGATGGTGATCACCGTCGAGCCGCGCTCGCGCGCCACCTTCATGCCCGGGCGCGAGCCGTACCAGCCGCCGATGCCCATCTGGACGAGGTTCGCGGGCGGGGCGTTGGGGATGTTCGAGGCATGGAACCACGGCGTGGTGTGCATGCGCTCGTCCATGTCGCGCTCCTGCATGTCGATGTGGCGGTCGAGATGGATGATCCCCACCTTGCCCTCGATGTGCGGGGCGATCGCGCGCACGTCCGGGTAGCCGATCGAGTGGTCGCCGCCGATCACCACCGGGAAAGCGCCCTGCTCGTGGATGAATGACACCGCCATGTCGATCTGGTCGAAGCTCTTCTCGATGTTCGACGGGATCACGAAGATGTCGCCCGCGTCGCAGAGGTTGAGCTCCTCGTAGAGGTCGACGCCCATGTCGGCGTTGTAGGAGTCATAGAGCGCCGAGATTCGGCGCACCGCCTGCGGGCCGAAGCGGCAACCCGCGCGGTAGGTGGTCCCCATGTCGAACGGGGCGCCCACCACCGCGACGTCGTACTTGCCGACGTCGCGGATGTTCTCGCAGTAGGGCGCCTTGATGAACGTGTTGATCCCGGCGAACGCCGGCTGCGCGCCGCGCGAGAACAACGAGATCGTGCGGTCCTGTACCGAAGGCGCCGCCTCCAGGCCCAAGTCGAGGCCCCGCTCCAGCTGCTCGCGCGTGCGGCGGTCGGTCACGTCCTTCAGGCGCTTGAGCGCCCGCATCCCACGCAGCTGGTTGCGATCGAAGACCGCCGCCGCCCTTGCCGTGCTGATGGAACATTCCCATGGCGACTCTCCTCACTCGGGTGGGCGAGAAGCTACATCGAGCGCGGCGCCTGCGCGCTTGGACGAAGCATCAAAGCCGAGGCCCCGCTTCATACGATCGTCGCCTTGTGGCGCGGGGCACGGCTCTCAAAGAATGAGCACGTCCGCCGCCCTCGTGGCAGCGGACGGGGGATCACCCGGAGAGAGGACTCAGCCTTGGCGCAGGTCAGTGGCTCGCAAACGCCCGACGCAGGTGACGCTTCCACGACCCGTGGGGAGGAGCGAGGGCCTCAAGCGAGAGTTCTCGGTCTGGGCGATCTTCGCGCTGGCGTTTGCCTTCATCTCGCCGATCGTCGCGCTGTACGGGATCTTCACGTTCTCGTACACCTCGGCCGGACCGGCGGCCTGGTTCGGCTTCCTCGTCGTGCTCGCGGGACAGCTGCTCGTGGCCCTTGTCTTCGCGGAGCTGGCCTCTCGCTGGCCGTTCGAGGGGAGCCTCTACCAGTGGTCTCGCCGGCTGCATTCACGAGACCTACGGCTGGTTCACCGGCTGGGCCTACATGTGGACGCTGATGATCACGATGGTGGCCGTGGCCTACGGCGCCGCCGGGTTCGTCCCGGTGGTGCTCGGAAACGATCCGTTCGAGCCCGGCACCCAGCTCGTGGTGGCCCTGTGCTTCGTGGTCTTCGCCACGGTCATGAACATCGCTCGGGCGCACGGTGCTCAAGGTCGTTCATGGCGCGAGCATCGCCGCCGAGGTCATCGGTTCCGTCGGCATCGGCACCGTGCTGCTGTTCTTCCACAACGAGCAGCCGCTCTCGTCGCTCTTCGAAAGCCACGGCGCGGGAGTCGGGCTCCGGCGGCTACATCTGGGCCGGGTTCTTCGCCGCGGTGGCCTTCATCGGCTGGACCTACGTCGGCTTCGAGACCGCGGCCTCGGTGGCTGAGGAGGTGCGCGACCCGCGCCGCGAGGTGCCGAAGGCGATCATCCTCTCGCTCGTCCTCGTGGCGGCCGTGGTCACCTACGCGGCGCTTGCGCTCATCCTCGCCATCCCCGATCCGGAGGCGGTAATCGCCGGCGAGGTGGTCGACCCGGTGGCGGACACGATCAGCTTCCAGCTCGGCGACGGGATCACCAAGACCGCTGTTCGCGCTGTTCATCGTCGGCTTCACGGCGAGCCTGCTCGCCATCCAGACCAACTGCTCGCGAGTCATGTGGGCCTTCGCGCGGGCAGATGTGCTGCCGGCCGCCCGCCCGCTCGCGCGGCTGTCCGCGGGGAACAAGCTGCCGTGGAACACGATCCTCGCTGAGCGGCGTAATCGCCTCGATCCTGCTCGTCTCGACCCAGTCGGAGGACGTCTACCTGACGCTGGTCTCGATGGCCACCGGCGGCTTCTACATCTCGTTCGCCCTGCCGGTGCTGGGGGCCGCCTTCACGCGCCTCAAGGGCCGCTGGACGCCGGGTGTGTTCAGCCTCGGCCGTGGGGCACGACCTGGTGGCCGTCGCGGCGTCGGTCTGGACCGTGTTCGAGTACCTCAACATCGCTTGGCCGCGGGCCGTGGGGGTGCCGTGGTATCAGGACTGGGCCGTGTTTCTGATGACGGGGATCGTCGGCGCCCTCGGCGTAATCGCCTACCTAATGGGGCGCCCGAAGATCCTGGCAGCCGAGGACCGGCTCGAGGCCGATCCGAACGCCGTCGTGTGGGGGACCGGGGAGGGGCCCAAGCCTCCGGCTTGACGCGACCCTGATCGCAGCCCGTGACCGGACGAATGAATGTCGTCGCTCTCAGCACAAGCCCGCGGCGCGACGGCAATTCGTTCCTGCTGGCCGAGGCGGCCGTGGCGAGGGCGACGCGAGACCGGCCACCAGGCGGAGCTCGTGCAGCTCGACGACCACGTCAGGCACTTCCTGCGCGACTGCCGGCGCTGTCGCGACGCGGCCGGGCGCTGCACGATCGACGACGGCTTCGAGCCCCTACTGCGCGACCGGATCCTGCCTGCCGACGCGATCGTGTTCGCCACGCCGCTCTACTGGTACGGGGTATCGGGCCAGCTCAAGACCTTCTTCGATCGGCTCTTTTGCTACATCGCGGCGTCCGAGCCCGACGCCGAGACCTTCGTCGGGGGCCTGGTGGGCAAGCGGCTGGCTCTCGTGGTGGCTTCGGAAGAGAGCTACCCGGGCGCGTCGCTCGGAGTCATCCACGAGATCCAGGAGTACGCGCGCTACACCCACTCCGCGTTTGTCGGGGTGGTGCAGGGAATCGGCAACAAGCGCCGCGACGTCCTGGTCGACCCGAGCGACCCGCTGGGGCGGGCGCGCGAGCTGGGGCGGCGCATCATGGAGCTGCGCAGCACCGACTACCGAATCGACACCGATCGCCCGGGCTCGACCTGGACGACCGCCGAGCAACCTCCAGTCATCTAGAGAGGGAACGATGAGCACAGCGGAAAACGGACCGACCGCCGACACGACGATGTGGACCTCGCTGCTCCATGCGGGGCTTGCGGGCTCGTTCCTCAGGCTTCCCCACATCCCGCCAGACGCCGAGGCGCTCACGGCCCACGGTGCCCGGGCCGCCATCTATGGCATTCCCTGGGACTCGACCTCGATCAGCCGCACGGGCGCCAACTACGGACCGCGCGGCATCAGGGAGATCTCGAGCCAGTTCCTGACCTTCAACGCCACGTGGGACTTCGACCTGGTCGAGGCCCTGAATCCCGTCGACTGCGGGGACTGCGACGTGGTCCTGGCCAACGCCGCACGGACCTTCGAG
The DNA here is from genome assembly GCA_963762265.1 of uncultured Thermoleophilaceae bacterium. Taxonomy (GTDB): domain Bacteria; phylum Actinomycetota; class Thermoleophilia; order Solirubrobacterales; family Thermoleophilaceae; genus JACVRW01. Next base: position 581,118 of record CAVXKC010000003.1, read on the forward strand.
CGCGCCGAGACGGACATCAGCGCGATGCTCGCGGCCGGCGCGCTGCCGGCCACGATCGGCGGCGACCATTCGGTGACGATCCCCGCGGTCCGGGCGGTGTCGAAGCACGTGAGCGATCCGGGGCTCGTGCTCATCGACACCCACCTCGACACGGCGCAGGACGTGGGTGGCGAGGAGCTCAACCACTGCTGCCCGATCACTCGCGCCGTGGATGCGGGCTTCGACCCGAAGAAGATGGCGTTGCTGGCGATCAGCGGATGGATGAACCCGCGCACGGAGCTGAGCTACTGCCGCGAGCGCGGCATCACCGTGGTCTGGCTCGAGGACATCTGGGAGAAGGGAGTCGCGGCCGCCGTCGATACCGCGCTCGAGGTGGCGGGCCAGGGCTCGGACGGCATCTACCTCAGCGTCGACGTGGACTCGCTCGACGCCGCGCATGCGCCGGGGACCTGCGTTCCGACGCCGGGAGGCCTGACCAGCCGCGAGCTGCTCGAGCTCGTGCGGGGGGTGTCGCGCCACGGCCTCGTGGGCGTCGACGTGGTCGAGACCGCGCCGAGCCTCGACTCGAGCTCCGCAACGGCGGCGATCGCAGGGCGCGTGCTGATGGACGCCCTCGCGGCACACGCGGGAGCGTTGAGCTCCGCGTGAGCACATGCGACGTCGTGGTGATCGGCGGAGGCCTCTCCGGAGGCCTCCCGGCCGCGGCGTACCTCCAGAAGTCGGGGCTCGATGTGCTCGTGGTCGAGGCCAACTCCGAGGTCGGTTGCTTCTGCTGCTCCCACGAGACCTGGGCCGCAGACGCTCGACAGCCCGCACGTGGGTGTCAGCTTCGCGGGCAACTCGCCGGTGATCGAGGACCTCGAGCTGGAGCAGTACGGCTTTCGCTTCAAGGCCAGTCCGGTGATCCTGGCGGTGACCTTCCCCGACGGCACGAACTGCCTCATCTGCCAGGACCCGGCGCGCACGGCCGAGAACTTCGCAAAGCACTCGCCGCGCGACGGCGAGCGCATGCTCGGCATCCAGGAACGAGTGCACGAGACCATGGTCGAGTTCAACGAGCTCTGCTCGTTCTCGCCGCACCCCGATCCGTCCAAGCTCGAGCGCATCTTCGAGATCTGCGCCTATGCGATGGATTTCAGCGTCGACGAGATGTCCCAGATGTCGGGACCGGAGCTGTGCGAGCGCACCTTCGAGTCGGATGCGTGTCGCCAGATCCTCATGACCCCGGTCGCGTTCTGGGAGCACGGGGCGCCGTTCGCCCGCGGCCAGGGCGCCTACGGGGTCACCTTCGCCCTCTACTACACGACCGGCATCGGGATCGGCGGCAACGAGATCCAGGTCGATGCGCTGACGCAGTGCTTCCTCGACCACGGCGGGCAGCTGATGACGAACTCGACCGTCGACCGGATCGTGGTCGAGGACGTAAAAGCGACGGGCGTCGTGCTGGGCGAGCGCTCGCTGCAACCGGGAGCGCGGATCGACGCCCGGGTCGGAGTCCTGTCCAACGCCGGGGTGCCCGAGACGCTGCGGCTGGTCGGCGAGCCCACCGTCGCGGCCGCCGACGCCCGGCTCGGCGGCCAAGATGCGCCACTGGAAGATGGGGCTGCGCGGGTCGCACGTGACCTCGTGGCTGCTCGACCGGCGCATCGAGTGGGGCTCCGCGGCTTTCGATCCGCTGATCAACGAGGCCATCCTCGTCTACCGGGCCTTCGACTCCTGGGAGGGCACCAAGCGCTACATGGTGGACATGCTCGGCAACGACACGTGGAAGGCCGCGGGGCAGCTCATGGAGTTCACCTACTACGCGCCGGCAGATCCCACGAGCGTCTCGCCCGAGGGCCACACGATCGTTCGCGCCGAGGAGTGCTTTCCCTACCCGCTGCACGGCCTGGGCGGGCCCGAGGCGTGGGACGGCGACCTGCGCTACGAGCTGCTCGCCAATCGGAACGAGGTCATGGCCCGGCTCATTCCCGGGTGGGACGAGATGGTGCTCGACCAGTACGAGTGGACCCCGCTCGACAACTGGCGGCTCAACCGAGCCGCGAAGTGCGGCCAGGTCGTGGGCGGCGACTTCAGCGAGGACCAGTGGATGCTCGACCGCATGCCCTACCGGATGCCGCTCGAGGGTCTCTACATGTCGAACGGCGTGTGGCCGGTCGGGCTGAGCTGGATGGCGTCGGGGTACAACGCCGCGCAGGTCGATGGCCGAGGACGCCGGAGTGCGCCGACCAGGACTGGTGGAAGGCGCGTCCCTGCGAGTGGTACCTCGACAACCTCGCCGGCTGGCTTCGATGAGAGGGCTACGACGTCGCGATCGTCGGCGCCGGCCCCAACGGCCTCACGGCCGCGGCCTACCTGGCTCGGGCGGGCGCGCGCGTGGTGGTTCTCGAGGCCAGGTTCGAGCGCGGCGGCACGTTCGCTACCGACGACTACTCCACGCCCTTTCAGTACAACCTCGCGCAGTTCGAGCTGCCGCTCGGTGAGGAGCTGCCGCCCTACCGCGACCTCGATCTGCAGGCACACGGCGTGCGGTTCGCCCAGCCCCGGTTTCCCTTCTCTGCGAGTAACGAGCCGGGAGCTTCGGAGCTCACCATCGGCCGCGGCGGCGCGGGGCTCGGAGGCGATCTGGAGGCCAGGCTGGCCGAGCGTCAGCGACGTCGTCGGCCCGCTCCTCTATGGACCGCCTCCGTCGCAGGCGCGGCTGGGCGACCCGGTCGCCGGTGAGCTGGCGGGCGCCACTCCGATGGACCTCGCCCGCGACGCGGCCGATCCGCGGGCGGGGACGGTGTTGCGCTATGCCTGCGGGATGGCGGGCTTCTTGGACGGGAGCGCGCCGCTCGGGTTCATCGGCGCCTATGCCGTGGCGCGTCTGTTCTCCCCGTCGATCGTCGTTGGGGGAACCAAGAGCCTGGCCAACGCCCTGTTTCGGGTGGCCGTCGCGGCCGGGGCGCGTGGCTTTGTGAGCTCCCCGGTGCAACGGGTCACGCGCGATGACGACGGGTTTCGCCTCGCCATCGCCGACGGCCGGGAGCTCACCGCCCGCGGGTGGTGTCCACGCTCGATCCCGTGTCGACCTTCCGCCGGCTGCTGCCCGACGAGCCGCGGCTCGAGAGCGTGCGCAAGGCCGTGGAGGACTGGTCGTTCGAACGCGCCGCGCCCTTCACCGCCCACTATGGGATCAAGGGCGCACCGCCCGCTCCGGCGCCAGGCGACGGCGAGGACGCGCTGGTCAGGTGCTTTGGCTTCGCCGGTCCGGAGGACGTGGAAGCGCATTTCGCCACGGCCTTGCGGGGCGAGCTGCCCGCCTCCCCGGCCGGTCACCTGACGGTGGTCAGCGCCCACGATCCGCTGCAGGCATCGCCAGGCCCGTTCGGCCCGCTGCACTGCCTGCGCCTTCAGACCGTCGTGCCGCTGGACCTTCCGGGCGGCAACTGGCAACGAGCGCAGGACGGTCTTTCGCAAGACCTGCTGGAACGAGGCGACCGCGCATTTCGAGGGGCTCGAGTCGGCCCGCCTGCTCTTTTCGTTCTGCGACACGCCGCGGGACATCGAACGCCGCTTCGCAACCACTCGCGGCGGCTCGGTGCGCCAGGGCGAGCTGAGCCCGCATCAGACCCTGGACGCGCGGCCGCACGAGTCCTGTTCGTCGGGACGCACGCCGCTCGACGGCTTCTACGTCGGGGGTGGTGGGGTGCACCCGGGGGTGCCCGGGTGTCTCGGCGGCGGCTACAACGCCGCGGCGGTAGTCGCCGAGGATCTGGGCCTCGACCGGTGGTGGCACTCGGCTACGCTGCCCGCGTGGCCATCACGGTCGCCGAGCTCGTCGACGTCCCCTTCGTCAAGATGCGCTTCCACGCGGGAGCAACCGGAGGAGGGCGGCTCGTGACCTGGGCTCACGCGTCGGACCTGCCAAACGCCCTCGAGTGGCTCGCGCCAGGCGAGCTGCTCATGTCGAACGGGCACAACGTGCCTGCCGAGGCCCGGCCGCAGGTCCGCTTTCTGCAGGAGCTCGTGTCGGCGGGGCTGAGCGGGCTCGCGATCGGCGACGGCCCGCATGCGCCCGAGCTGACTACCGAGTTTCTCCAGCGTGCCGAGAAGCTGGCCTTTCCCATACTGGCCATACCTCACGAGGTTCCCTTCGTGGCGATCTCCCGCGCCGTGGCGAGCGCGAACTCCGACGAGGAACACCGGCGCCTCGTTCGGACCGCGCAGCTCTACTCGGTGTTCCAGGACGGCGTCTGCAACGGGCGTCTGGGGTTACCCCTGCTCGCCGAGCTTGGCGACCAGCTCGGCTGCGAGCTCGTCGTGCTCGACACGGCCACCTCCCTGGCGGTCTTGCCCGAGCAGGACGGCGTCTCGCCGGAGCTGTGCGCGCGCGCCGTCCGCGAGGTCCAGGGACGCGACGGAGTCCTGCCCGGAGTCCTGCGTATCCGGGAGGGCGAGGTCATGGCGTTTGTGATCAGCGTGCCCGCTGCGAGGCCGACGGTGCTCGTGGCGCTTCACGATGCCGGCAACGTGCCGGACCTCGCTCTGCTCCAGCACGCCGCGAACATCGCAGCGCTCGAGGTGGAGCGGGTCACGGCCGAGCGCGAGCAGCACCGGTCGCTTGGCTCGGACATCCTCAAACAGCTGCTCGAACACCGCCTCGAAGCGGATTTCGCGATGCGCGAGCTGCGTGAGCGCGGGATAGCGCCCGAGACAGCGGTGGTTGCCGCACTCGAGGCGAGATCCGGCGAGCCACAGCGCAATTTCCATCATGAGCTCGCTCAGCGCCGGCTCGCGCACCTCGCTCATGACGACGGCAGCCGGACCCTCTTCGTCCTGGCGGGCGACGAGGGCACGCTCGAGACGCTGCGCCAGGCCCTCGGCAGCGACGCGGCGCTTGGGGTCAGCGACCTCCTGCGCCGGCCCGAGCGGGTGCCGGACGCCGCCCGCGAGGCGAGCTGGGCGCTGTCGGCGGCCGCGAGCCTCCAGCGGCCGCTCGTGCGCTATGGCGACCAGACGCCCCTCTTCCTGCCGCGCACGCTCGGCGAAGCCGACTCGGCCGCCAAGCGCGTGCTCGGCCCCCTGCTCGCCTACGACGACGAGCACGCCACCGACCTCATTCACTCGCTCGGAGTGTTCTTCGAGGAGAACCGATCGTGGCAGCGCTCCGCCAAGCGCCTGCACGTTCACAAGCAGACCCTCGTCTACCGCATGGGACGCGTGGAGGAGCTGACGGGCCGAAGCCTTCGCGACACCGCGGACGTGGTTCAGCTGTGGCTGGCGCTCGAGGCGCTGCACCTCGCGCGCGGGCGTCCTCACACGAACGGATCGACGCTGGAGCAAAGAGAGCCGTGAAGGTGACCTTGGCACAGCTCGCGCCGCGCTCCCGTGCGCCCGAGGCGAACCTCGACCGGGCTCTGGGCCTGATCGCGCAAGCGGGGGAGAGCGACCTCCTGGTGCTCCCGGAGCTCTTTCTCAGCGGCTACCAGCTTGCGGATGTCGAGCCACTGGCCGTCGATCAGGACGGGGTCGAGGTCGGGCGCCTGCGAGAGGCGGCGGCCCGCGCCCAGCTCGCCGTGATCGTCGGCCTTGCGGAGCGGACCCCGAACGGGGTGGCCAACAGCGCCGTGTGCATCGACTGCGGGGGAGAGCTCGCCGGCGTCTACCGCAAGACCCACCTGTTCGGCGCCGAATCCGGCGTCTATGCGCCCGGCGACGAGCTACGGGTGTTCAGCCTCGGCGGGCGCAGCGTGGGCGTGATGATCTGCTTCGACCTCGAGTTCCCCGAAGTAGCTCGCACGCTCGCCACGGACGGGGCGGACATGCTCGTCACGATCTCCGCCAACTCACCGCCCTTCGAGCTCGACCACGACCTGTTTGCGCGGACTCGGGCGCTCGAGAACGGCCTGCCGCACGTGTACGTCAACCGAGTGGGCGAGGAGGACGGACTCCCGTTCTGCGGAGGGTCGCTGGCGGTCGACCCCGATGCGCGCCCGCTGGCCACGGCCGGAGCCGGCGACGAGCAGGTGTTCACCGTGGAGGTCGGCCCGCCCGTGCGCCGCGATCCACGCACGCGCTATCTGGAGCAGTTGCGCGGCGAGCTGTACGGCGCCCGCGCGGGTGTCGGCGGAGCTGGAGCGAGAGGAGAGCGCTGATGTACGAGCCCTGGGATGCCCTGACCGCGCCGCGCTACACCGGGCCGCGCACCTACGCGCGGCTGCCGCACGTAAAGCACCTCGAAGGCGTCGACGCGGCCGTCTTCGGCATGCCCTGGGACGGCGGCGCGTCGTTTCGGTCGGGGACCCGCTTCGGCCCCGAGGCGATTCGCTCGGCCTCCGGGATGATCCGCACCTACAACGCCGTGCAACGAGTCCAGGTCTTCGGCCGGCTCTCCTCGATCGACTACGGCGACAGCCCGACCGCGCCCGGCTACATCGAGGACACGCTCGGTCGAATCGAGGAGTTCGTAAGACCGCTGGCGGAGTCGAGCGCGGTGCCGCTCGGCATGGGCGGAGATCACTCGGTCACGCTCGCCGAGCTGCGGGCGCTGGCCGCCGTGCACGGCCCGCTGGGCCTGGTCCACCTGGACTCCCACACCGACCTGTGGGACACCTACAACGGTCATCCCTACGCGCACGGGACGATGTTCCGCCGCGCGCTCGAGGAGAACGTGGTCGACGCCTCGAGAATGCTGCAGGCGGGAATACGCGGGCCGCTCTACGGCGCGGATGACGAGGCCATACCGGGCGAGCTCGGCGTGGAGATGATCTCATGGATCGAGCTCGAGCGGATGACTCCCGAGGAGTTCTCGGCGCGCGTGCGGGCGAGGATCGGCGACGGCCCCGCTTTCCTCTCACTCGACGTGGACTTCGTCGACGCGGCGTTCTGCCCGGGCACCGGGACGCCCGAGGTCGGGGGGCCGAGCAGCTTCCAGGCGCTCTCGTATCTCCGTGCCCTCGCGGGCCTGTCGTTCGTGGGTTACGACGTCGTCGAGGTCTCGCCGCCCTACGACGGCCCGGGACAGGTGACCGCTCTGTTTGCGGCCAACGTCCTGTTCGAGATGCTGTCGCTCGTGACCCTCGCCCGCCAGGCGATGGCGACCGGATGATCGCCCGCATCTGGCGCGGCGCGGTTCGGCAAGCGGACGGCGCCGTCTACGAGCAGTACGGGACGTGACCGCGATCTGAGCGGCTAGAGCGTCAGGGCCAGCTGGCGCGACTGCGCGAGCAGCCGGCCGTCGCGCGAGTAGATCTCTCCGTCCTCCTCGAGAAAGCCGTCGCGCGCCGTTCGAGTTGAGAACCGCCCCAGCACCCAGTCGGGTGGCAGCGGCCGGCTGATCCGCAGGTGCACCGTCAGCTCCAGGGTCGGCACCGCCAGCGGCTCGCGGGTGACGGCGAAGATGCTGGGAAACCACGAGTCGCAGAACGCGACCAGCGATGCGGCGTCGACCTGCCGCTCGGTCTTCAGTCGCAGCCAGCCGCCGGTCAGGGCCTCGTCGGCGCCGCTGAAGAGGCGACCGCCCAGGGCGGGGCGCAGGTCGAAGTTGCCGCCGAAGCGCGGGGCATTCGGCCGCAGCGGCGGCTGTTCGACCTCCTCGGGCGCCAAGACGGCGGGCGCCTCGGCGTGCTCGAGCTCGATTCCGTCGCGGCTGTCGGCGAGCACGGCCAGCGCGACGGCGCAGGGCCGGCTGTCCTGCACCAGCCGCGCCGCCAGGAAGCTGACGGACCGCCCGGCGCGCTCGACCGTCACATTCACGCGGGCGGGCCCCACGTCCGGCGCGCGCAGGTAGTGGACGGTGAGCGAGCGCAGCGGTCGCGCCCCTGCCCCGGCCCCGGCCCCCGCCTGCGCCTCGAGGGCGCGCACCAGGATCGCGGCGAGGTAGCCGCCGTTCGGGCCGGCGACAACCCACCAGTCGGCGCCGATGTCGCAGTCGAAGCAGCCGTCGGCGCGCGCCCGCACGGCGGTGTCGTGCTCGAAGTCGCCCATCCGGCGCGAGAGACTAGGGGGGTGCCTTAGTTTCTTGTTCTATAGCCCCCAAAACCTCAGGCACCCCTTGAGCCTGAACGCCCGCGGGGCACCCGTGGGTTACGAGGGTTACCTCTTTGCTCGCCGTTAGCCCGGTTAGGGCCCGGAAGCTACGATCCGGGCGTGCGCCGTCGCGTCTTCGCCTTCGCGGTCCTAGTCGTCGCCCTATGCGCCGTCGGCCCGCACGTGTCCAGCGCCGCCGCCAAGCAGCGGGTCAGCGCCAGCCCCAACCCGGTGGCGTTCGGGGACACGCTCGTGGTCAAGGGCCGGGGCTGGCCGGTGATCGAGTTCTGCAGCCGGACCGTGCGGCTCTCGCTTCGCTCCGGCCAGAACGCGTTTCGCATCGGCACCGTTCGCACGCGCCTGAGCGGACGCTTTCGCTTCGAGTGGATCCCGCGGCGCGCCAAGGTCGGCCGCGGCGACTGGCGGCTCGTGGCGCGGATGCGGTGCGAGAGCGGCGACGACGGCTCGCTCGTCCCCGTTCGCGCGTCCACGCCGCTGCGGATCGGCCAGTCGAACCTGGTCGTCGGACGCGGCACGACGTCCAAGGCGCGCTGGACCCTGCTTGCGCGGCGCGGCCGGTTCGGTGGGTTCTGCGTGGGCCTGACAGCCGGCCCGCTCGACGGTAAGGGCGCCGGTGCAGGCGGCGAGGGGTGCGGCGGCGGCGTGGGGACCGATCCGCTCACGCTGGCGCTCTTCTACGCGCAGGGGCGCGGCACGTTCGCGTATGGGATGGCCGCCGCGAGGGTGGCAAGGGTCGACGTCCGCTTCGGCACGCAGCCGCTTCGCAGCGCTCGGCTGCTGGCGAGCCCGCCGGTCCTCGGCTTCGGCGGCCGTTTCTGGGTCGCGTCGTACGAGGGCCTCTGCCAGGTCGTCTCGGCGCAGGCCTACGCCGCCGACGGCAGCTCGCTCGGCCGCGTGGGGGCGCCCGTGCCGCCGGCCGCGCCGAGAGGCGAGCCGGCCTCCGTGCCGAGCGACAGCTGCCTGCCGGATCTCTAGGCGCGTCCTAGCCGCGCAGCGAGTGGCCGAACGCGAAGAAGGTCGCATAGCCCGCGTTGCCGCCCAGCAGTAGCAGCTGTGCGCGAGCCTTCTCGAGCGCCGAGGTGTAGCGCGAGCCCCAGTGCTTGCGGGCGGCCCTGCGCTTGCTGTCTGAGACGAAGCGGACCAGCTCGTTGTAGATATCGCCCGCGAGGTAATCGGCCCGCACGGTCTCCGGGAACTGGCGGGCACGCTTGGCGAGCCGGTTGAAGGTCTTGCACGTGCCGAGCGGCGTGTAGGCGGCGTACAGCTCGATCCGCTTGCGCCAGGCGTCGACGCCCGCCTGCAGCAGCGGGTCGGCGAGTGGACGCTCGAAGCGCGAGAGGAAACGCTCGAAGCCGGGCAGGTAGGCGTCGAACGCGGCGCGCTCGCCGGCCACTTCGCCCAGGCTCGACCAGAGCTGCCTTGCGGCGCGCCTGTAGAGGCTCCGTTGCGCCGCGACCCGAACCGAGCGGATCTTCCGCCAGCCGGGGCCTGAGCTCTTGCACCTGGCAAGCCCCTTCTCGGCAGCCCGCTCGTTGGCCGCGACGCGCCCGGCCGCGCTGCCCTTGGCCGCGGACAGCTCGAGAACGGCCCGCTCGACGCGCTGGACGTCCTCGGGCTTGTCCGGCGCCTGCCCCGCGGCCGGGACTGCAACCACGAGCAGGCAGACAAGCGTGCTGAGGAGAAGGCGGCCCACGTTGCGAATGTCGGCGGCGCGCGGCGCCTTCTTGAGTCAGCGGTAGAGCTGCGTGGCGGCGAACCGGTCGCGCGCCAGATACCAGGCCGGCTTCTTCTCGCCCTCGTAGGTGAGCAGCCCCTTCTGGTGGCGCGTGTTCGGCACATACGGAGGGGGCCGGCGGCCGGCGCCGCCGGTCCAGCCCGGGAAGATCTCGAACTCGCGCACCGTCCAGTAGATCGCTCCGGAGATCGGCGCGGCGTCGGCCACGTCGAGGGTCCGGGCGAGGTGGAAGGACTGGAACGCGTATGAGCCCTTGAGGTCGGCGGGGGCGTCGGCGAGCTCGGGACGCGCCTCGGCGCCGAACTCGGTCATCACCAGCGCGAGCTGCGGGTACAGGTCGCGCATCTCCTGCAGGTAGAGCGGCAGGTCGTCGAAGTTCGAGACCCACTGGTACCAGCCGAAGTACTGGTTGATTCCGAGCATGTCGAAGCGGTGGTAGGTGAACTGCTCGGGGTGGCCGGGCCGGCCGTTGATGTCGACCGAGATCGGCAGCGTTGGATCGAGGTCGCGCGCGATCTGCTCGGCGTTCTCGAGGTAGCGCCGCGTGACGCCGGGCCGGGCGTCGGGCCGCGACCAGAGCTCGTTGGCCACCGAATGGGTGATCACCGACGGGTGGCTGCGCGCCGCGAGCACGGTCCGGCGGACCGTCTCGTAGGCTCGTTTTCGCTGCACCGGCTCCTTCAGCACGTTGGCCTTGCGGTCGCGCTGCCAGATCGGAGCCTGGTTCCACACGAGGATCCCGGCGCGATCGAGGCGCGACAGGAGGCGGTCGTTGAGCACGTAGTGAGAGCGCGTGACGTTGGCGCCGAGCTCCTTCAGGTCGGCCACGATCCGGTCCATGTCCGCGCCGCTCAGGGCCGCGCCGCTGCCGGGCATGTCCTCGTGGATCGAGGCTCCGGCGAGCTTGATCTCGCGGTTGTTGAGCAGCAGCCGGCCGCGCTTGATCTCGACCGAGCGCAGCCCCACGCGGCGGCGCTCGACCTGCTGGACCGATCCGCCTGAGCGCAGGGTGAGCTCAGCCGAGTAGAGCTGGGGGTCCTCCGGCTTCCAGAGCTGCGGCGCCGGGACGGGCAGCGAGACGGTCACACGCCGGCGCCCGGCGCCGCCGCGCGCCAGGCGGAAGCTGCGCCGTGTCACGCGCCCACTCGGCGAGCGCAGCGCCACCTCGAGCGTCGGGGCGGCCTGGCCGGCGCCGCGCTGCTCGAGCATCGCCGTCGACGATCAGCTCGGCGCGGCAGCCGCGCGCCGGGCCGCTGCATTTCACCTTCGACATCGTGCCGAGGTCGTGCAGATGGGCGCGCCCCGCGGGCACGAGGCTGACCGGCCGCACGATGCCGCCCCAGTTCCACCAGCCCTCCGGCAGGCGCGGGTCCTTGCGGCTGTCGACGATCACGAGCAGCTCGTTCGAGCGCCCAGGCCGCAAGCCTGCGGGCCTCGAAGGTGAACGGCGTGTAGGGGTCGGTGTTGCGGCCGAGCCGGCGGCCGTTCAGGAAGACCGTGGCGGCCCGGCGCACGCTCTCGAACTGCACGAGCCAGCGAAAGCCGGGCGCCGTCCGCGGCCCCTTGAAGCGCAGCCGGTAGCGGCGCACGCTGCCGGCGTACTCCGACGCGCAGGCGACGGAGCTGAACACGCTCGGCACGGTCACCGAGCGTCCAGCGGGACGGGCCCTGGGCCGCGCGCGCGCCGGGCGCCCACGCGGCCGCGGGCGCCGGGGTGGACGTCCTCGGGCTGGCCCTCGGCGGGCGGAGGCGGCTGTGGCGGTGCCGGCGCGGCAGGCTGGGCGCGCACCTCCCAGCCGCGCGTCAGCGTCTTGGCACGCGGCAACTCCGCCGCGAGCGCAGACGTGGGAAGCGCCGCGAGCGCGGCGGTGAGTGCGAGAGCCCTCCTCACGCCTCCTCACCGTAGCCAGATCGAGCCATCGCGTGCGTCTGAGAGGCTTCCCGCGTGCCGCCGATCGCCGCCGCCGCGGACTTTCTCGAGACGCCGCTGCTGGTCTTCGGCGTGCTCCTGGGCGCGGGGGCGCTGGTGGCAGGCCTGGCGCGCAGAAGCGTGCTGTCGCTCGCCGCCGCCTTCGTCGCGGCGGGGTTCATCCTCGGCACGGCGGCCTGGAGGTGCTCGACCTCGATCCGAAGTCGGACTTCGTCCAGGGCCTCGCCGTGATCGCGCTGATCCTGATCCTGTTCCGGGACGGGCTCGAGGTCGAGGAGGAGATGCTGCAGAAGGCGTGGCACCTCCCGCTTCGGAAGCTGATCCTGGCCATGCCGCTGACCGCGGGGCTGATCGCGGTGGTCACCAATGCGGTCACCGACCTCGGCTGGACCGAGTCGTTCCTGGTCGGCGCGCTGCTGTCTCCGACCGATCCGGTGCTCACGTCCTCCGTGGTCACCAATCCACGTGTCCCGCGGCTGATTCGCCACTCGCTGAACCTGGAGTCCGGCCTCAACGACGGCTTGGCGCTGCCGGCGGTCCTGGCGCTGACCGCGGCAGCCGAGTCGCGCGACGACTTCGTCTGGTGGGAGTTCGCGGTGCAGGACGTCGGAGTGGGCTTCGCGACGGGAATGGTCGTCGCGTTCCTGGCCGCGCGCATCATGCCGCGGCGCAGGGGTCTCGGCGCCGACATCAGCCCGCACCAGAAGTCGCTCTACGGTCTGGCTGTAGCGTTCGTGGCCTACGGCGCCGCGGTGCTCCCGCCCGAGGGCAACGGGTTCATCTCCGTGTTCGTGGCGGCGATCGCCTTCGGGATCTGGCGACCCGACGTGCGCGAGTGCTTCGAGACCCGCTCGGAGGACCTGATCGAGGTCGTCAAGCTGGGCGTCTTCCTCGTCTTCGGCGCCATCTTCACGTTCGACGGTCCTCTTCGAGGACGGCTGGGCCGCGGTCGCGATCGCCGCCTTCACGCTGCTCGTCGCCCGTCCCGTGGCCGTGTTCGTGGCGCTCGCGGGCGAGCCGCCAGGTCGACACCGCGGCCAAGGCCTTCATGGCTTGGTTCGGGCCCAAGGGGGTTGCGACGATGACGTTCGCGCTGTTCGTGCTCGGCTCGGCCGCGCCCAACGCGGAACGCGTGGCGGCGATCGCGGCACTCACGGCATTCATCTCGATCATCGTCCACGGTGCAAGCGATCAGCCGGGCGCGGAATGGATGGCCCGCAGAGCGGAGCGCAACGCGGCATAGTTCCGTCCATGGATCACTGGGACATCGCCTCTCTTGACGTTCAGCCCCATCAGCCCGCGGTGCTGCGCTCCGATGACGAGACCCGCGTCATCGCGATCAACCTGCCCGCCGGCGAGGACCTGAGCGAGCACCAGGTGCACGAGCGCGCCTGGGTGGTCGTGGCGGCCGGTGAGGTCGAGGTGGAGCAGGGCGGGACCACGGTGTCCGGCGGGCCCGGGCCTGCTCGTCCACTTCGAGCCCAACGAGCGCCACGAGGTGCGCGCCAAGACCGACTCGCGGCTGATCCTGTTGCTCTCGCCCTGGCCGGGTGAGGGTCACCCGAGTAGGCGCGGCGAGACGGATGCCGCCTCCTAGAATGCCGGGTGGATGAATCCCGCCCGCAAACGCAGGGTGCGCCTGGTACTCGCCCTCGGGGTGGCGGTCTGCCTGGCCGCCGCTCTGGTCTACACGAGCTTCAGCGCATCGAGCGAGGCCGCCAAGCCATCGGAGATCCGCGAGGGGCGCTCCTATGAGCTGACCGGCAAGGTCGTGGCCGACTCGGTGCAGCGCGACGGGGACGAGCTGCGCTTCGAGGTCCGCGACCGCGACGGGCGCGAGTCGGTACCGGTGGCGTACGCCGGCGTGGTGCCCGACCCCTTCCGCGAGGGGCGCGAGGTGATCGTCTCCGGTGAGCTCAAGGGGGGGACCTTCCAAGCCGAGCGGGACTCGCTCGTGACGAAGTGCCCGTCGAAGTTCACAAAGGACGAGCAGTCGAGCTGACGTGGCGGGCGTAGGCTCCGCCTGTCTCGCGGTCGGCCTGTTCACGGCGCTCTACGCGGCCGGCGCGTCGCTCTACGGCGCGCGCGGCGGCCGCCGGGAGTGGGTGAGCTCCGGGCGGCGCGCGATCTACTGCCTCGCCGGTCTCTGCGTGGCTGCTTTCGCGATCCTCGAGGCCGCCTTCCTGCGCTCGGACTTCTCCTACGCGCTGGTGGCCGAGGGCTCCTCGACGGACACGCCGACCTTCTACAAGGTCACCGCCGTCTGGGCGACACAGGACGGCTCGCTGCTCCTATGGGTGCTCCTGCTGTCGCTGTTCTCCAGCGCCGTCCTGTTTCTCACCCGGCGCTCGCTGCGCGATCTCGCGCCCTATGCGACGGCGGTGCTCGGCGCCATCGCGGCGTTCTTCCTCTTCCTGATGGTCGGCTGGGAGAACCCGTTCGACACGCTCGCGGTGGTCCCGCAGGAGGGCGCCGGCCTCAACCCGCTGCTGCGCCACCCGGCGATGATGATCCACCCGCCCATGCTCTACACGGGCTATGTGGGCTTCTCCATCCCCTTCGCCTTCGCTATCGGCGCGCTCGTCACCCGCCGCACGGGCGCCGACTGGATTCGCGCCACGCGGCGCTTCGCGCTGATCGCCTGGACCTTCCTCGGGACCGGCATCCTGCTCGGCGCGCTCTGGTCCTACTCCGAGCTCGGCTGGGGCGGGTACTGGGCCTGGGACCCGGTCGAGAACGCCTCGCTGATGCCCTGGCTCGTGGGCACGGCCTTCCTGCACTCGATCATGGTGCAGGAGAAGCGAGGGATGCTGAAGGTCTGGAACGTCTCGCTGATCTGCACGACGTTCACGCTCGCCCTGCTGGGCACGTTCCTGGTGCGCAGCGGCATCCTCGACTCGATCCACGCCTTCGGCGCCTCGACCATCGGCGTGCAGTTCCTGGTCTTCATCGCCTGCGTGATCGCGCTCTCGGCCGGCCTGATCCTGTCTCGGCTGCCCGACCTGCGCTCGGAAGCCCGCCTCGACTCGCTGCTCTCGCGCGAGGCCTTCTTCCTGCTGAACAACCTCGTCCTGGTCGGCCTTGCGCTCGTGATCCTGTGGGGCACCTTCTTCCCGCTGATCTCGGAGGCACTGACGGGCACCGAGCAGACCGTCGGCCCGCCTTGGTTCGACCGCCTGACCACCCCGCTGGCGATCGTGCTCGTCCTGCTGACCGGGATCGGCCCGGTGCTGGCGTGGAGGCGCGTGACCCCGGCGTCGCTGCGGCGGATCCTGCTCGTGCCGCTGGCGGCGATGGCCCTCGCGCTGGTCGCCCTGCTGGCCTTCACCAACGCCTCCGACAGCCTGCCGTCGCTGATCATGTTCTGCTTCGTCGCGTTCGTGCTCGCGGTGATCGGCCAGGAGTTCTGGCGCGGGGCGCGCGCGCGTCGAGTCATGACCGGCGAGTCGTGGCCGCGCGCGCTCGCGCGGCTCACCGGCCGCAACCGGCGCCGCTACGGCGGCTTTCTCGTACACGCCGGGATCGCGGTGCTGTTCCTCGGGGTCGCGGGCTCGTCGGCGTTCATCGAGCAGCGCGACGTGCGGCTCTCGCCGGGTGAGCGCTTCTCGGTCGGCGACTACGAGATCGAGTACGTCCGCCCGACCGCGAAGCTCGGCGGGGACGGGGGCGGCACGGGCGCCCCCATCTCGCTCGGGGCCGTGATGCGGGTCACCCGCGGGGACAAGACCTTCGTGCTCAGGCCATCGCGCAACTACTACTCCACCTCCGACCCCTCCAAGGGCGCCATTTCGCGCTTCTTCGAGGGCGAGGCGACCAGCGAGGTCGACGTCCGATGGGGGCTGCGCAGGGACTTCTGGCTCGCCGTGCGGCCCGACCTCGTCTCGCTCGAGGAGCCGATTGCACGCGGCGACCGCGAGTTCTCAGACTCGCCGGGTGAGGTGCAGGCCATCGTCATCCGCACGCTCACCCAGCTCTACCAGCAGGATCCGCCGCCGGCTGCCTTCCGGGCGATCGTCTCGCCGCTGGTGGCGTGGATCTGGATCGGCGGAGCGATCGCGCTCCTGGGAGCGCTCGTGGCGGCCTGGCCGTCACCGGAGGCGCGCCTTCGCCGGGTGCGCTCGCTCTACAAGGCCCGGCTGGGCCGAGAGCTCACGCGCGCCTGAGATGAGTGATTCCGAATCCGTGTGCCCTCGGGGCGTGTCGCGCTGCCCGGGCAAAGGGTTCACACCAAACGCGCTCCCGGCCCGCGTCATGGTCGAGTTGGCGGTCCCAGTAACCGGTCACTCGACAACGGACGCCAAATCCGGCCAAAACGGGGCGCCGCCACCGGTCCCACCCCCTCATCGCCCGCCGTTGGCCCGAGCCCAAGCCCGCGTCGCCCGGAGGTGCAGGGACTTGGGATCAGTCATCTAGTGGAATACGTCCTCGCCCTGCTCGTACTGGCCGCGGTCGTCGCGCTCGCGGTGAGCGTCCCGCTGCGCGCCCGCGGACGCGAGGAGTACGTGGAGGAAGTCCGCTTGGAGGAGCTTCGCGCCGCCAAGGAGGCCAAGTACCGGGAGATCCGCGACGCCGAGCTCGACCACCGCATGGGCAAGCTGTCGGTAGCGGACTGGCGGGCCGTCGACGACGAGCTGCGCGGGGAGGCGATCGAGATCCTGCGCGAGCTGGATGCGCTGGAGGGGCGGGCGCCCGGCGCGACGGAGTAGTAGCGGTCGTCTCCCGGCCACCGTCCTGTCCTGTGGTTGCTCTGCAACAGCAGGGCAGGACAGCGGCGGGATTTGCCGTCCGACTACCGGTGGATGCGGATCAGCGTGCTTGGCCGCGCGCGCAGTCGGGAGCGGTTTCCAGCGGCGTCCGCCGCTTCGGCCAGAACCCTGTAGCGGCCCTCGGGAGGCGGTGCCCCGAGCTGCGCGGACCAGCGCACCCCGCCTCTGCGCCGCGAGAGCGAAGCGGTCAGCCAGCGCGGGCGGTCGCACCTGCGCGGCTCGGTGCCCAGGTGTTTCTTCGCCCCCAGCCACCAGCGACATTTCGAGCCGCGCGCGCGTGCTCGCAGCGCCACGCGAACGACGCGTACCCTGCTCTCGTCGAGCGCGATCCCGCGCAGGCGGGCGGGCCGGGCGGCCAACCCCGTGAACCTCAAGACCGGCCCGGCATCGTCACCGCCGGGTTGCCCGCCGGACTGCGAGATTCGGCCGTCCGCGTCCGCGTAGGTCGCGGTGAGCGTGCCGCCGGCCGGCGGGACGGTGTAGTCGTGCACGGCGCTCCCGCCGTCTGACCATTTGAGGAAGTCGAAGAGCGCGCCGGCTTGGTCGAAGGTCGCGGGCGCCCCGACGCTCGTGTGATAGCCGATGGCGGTGGTCAGGTCCCGCGGCGCGGCGAAGCTCTTGCCGCCCCAGGACAGCGGCACCCCGGCCGGGGCGCTGCGCAGGCGCACGGTGGTCGTCTCGGGATTCACCACAGCCGTCTGCTCGGCGGTCGCCCCGTCAGAGTCGGTCGCGGTCAGGATCACCCGGTAGTGGGAGTCGGCGTCGTGGTCGCTGATTGCGTCGACGTCGATCGAAGCGACGCCGTCGGGCGTGGCAGCGAAATGCTCGTGCCCCGCGTGGATCACCCGCACGTCCCAGTCGAGCGCGCCGGCGGGCAGCGGCCCGTCCTGCTCGTCGACGGCCGCGCCCGCAAGGCTGAACGTCTCGCCGCCGCGGTAGCTGGAGTCGCCCGTCAGCGTGACCGCAGGGGGCGTGTTGCCCGGTGTGATGGCGACGGTGGCTGAGGCGCTCTTGCCTCGGCGGTCGGTCACAGTCAGGCGAGCCGTGTAGTTCCCGGCCTCGCCGTAGGTGTGCGACGGCGCAACCGCCGCGCTGCCGGGACTGCCGTCGCCGAAGTTCCAGCTGTAGCTGAGCGGCACGTCGCCGTCGGGATCGCTCGAGCCCGAGGCGTCGAAGCTCACGGCAAGCGGCGCCGGCCCGCCGGTGGGCGTCGCGCGGATGGACGCTAGTGGGCTGGCGTTGCCGGCGGTGGACACGATCCGCCTGACGCTGCCGGCGCCGTTTCCGCCGGTGCCGAACGAGACGTAGGTGAGGTTCTGGTCGGGGCCTGCCTCGAGGGCGACACCCGCCCAGCCCGAGGCGAAGTCCTGCGCCGTGTAACCGCCGCCGGACGCCGGAACGAGTCGCTTGATGAACGCTCCGCTGTAGTCGGAGAAGAAGATCGACCCGGAATAGGCGGCCGGATAGTCGGTGCCCGTGTAGGTCGGTCCGCCCATCACCGACCGCGAGCCGGCGTGTGGATAGTCGTAGGCCGGCGCGCGATGGGCGTCGGGGCCCTTCGCGTACTCCGCCTCGCACGCCGGAAGGTCCTTGTAGCCATTGGTCTGCGTGAATCCCTCGTAGCACGGCCATCCGTAGCTCAGGCCGCCCGCGGTGGTCGAGATCAGATCGACCTCCTCGCGCTGGTCCCAGCCGACGTCGCCGAGCGTGATCCCGCCGCCCGGGCGCAGCGCAAAGCGGAAGGGGTTGCGAAAGCCCTTCGCGTGGAGCTTCGTGCAGGCGTGGGAGAGCACGGGGTCGCCCGGGCAGAAGGGATGGCCGGTGAGGCCCATGCCGTTGCGGTCGACGTGCATCAGCTTGCCGGCGAGGCTCTGCTCGTCGTAGGTGCGCAGGGCGACGGGGTCGACGTAGCTGAAGCTCGCGGCGTCCCCGTTTCCGACCCACAGCGTGCCGTCGGGAGCCGAGCGCACGGTGCCGATCGAGTGGGAGAGCCCGTCCGACGGCAGGCAGTCCAGGGTGTTCGCGGGGGCCGGGCAGACGCCGCTCGTGTAGGTCCCCATCAGCACGGTCTGCTCAGTCACCTGGCTCGCGCTGTTGATCCCTACCCGCAGCAGCTGGGAGACCATCGGCGACGTGCTGTCGGGCGTCATCGGGTTGAGCTCGTAGGTGTAGAGGAGGTAGAGGTAGGGGTGCTGGCCGAACTGCGAGTCCACCGCCAGCCCGAGCAGGCCGCGGTCGTGGGCGGAGTTGACTCGGGTGTCCAGGTCAAGGACGAGACTCGCCGTCGAGCCGCCCGGGGCCACGACCTTCAGCAAGCCGTCCTTCTCCACGACGAAGGTCCGGCCGTCGGGTGTCCAGGCAACATTGGTCGGACGTGTCAGGCCGCCAACCACCTGCCGCTCCTCGAAGCCGGCAGGGTAGGTCACCGCACCGGCTACCGCCGGCACGCAGAGGGACGAGGCGGCGCAAGCCGCGAGTGTTACGAGTCGCGAGAGATTCAAGAAAGTAGGGGCTTCGGTGCGCCTCCAACCTAAGCGACCTCGGGCGATGGCGCCAGCGCGCGCGGAAAACGGCTCGCTAGGCTTCTGGCGCGATGGAAGCGATCCTCAGCGGCCTCCAGGTCATTCTCTCCGTAGTCCTGATCGTGCTGATACTGCTGCACTCGGGCAAGGACACCGGTCTCTCCGGCGCCTTCGGCGTCGGGACCGGCGCCGGCCCGTTCGGCGGAGGCTCGCTGGTCGAGCGCAACCTGAACCGCTGGACCGTCGGGTTCGCCCTGGTCTTCGTGCTGAACGTGATCGTGCTCTTGAAGATTTAGATGGCTGAAGCCATCTAGCCCGTCGCGCTCGTGAACCGCACCGAGCCCACCCGAAGCGCCGGGCAGACCACGCCGTAGGCGAACCGGCGCCCGTAGAACTCGCCATCGGTGGTGAGCCTCTGGGCGGCGGTGAGCGCCTGCACGCGCGAGAGGATTCCCAGGAGCGAGTCGGTCAGCCGCAGGTCACGCACGGGCCGCGCTGCCACGCCGTCCTCGATCAGGAACGTCCCGTCGCGGGTGACCGCCGTGATTAGCGTCTCCTTGGGGCGCACCAGGTTCGAGTACCAGAGCCGCGTGATGTAGAGGCCGCGCTCGATCGGCCCGCAGAGCTCCTCGACGTCGCGGGCGCCGCCGCCGGCCAGCACGAGGTTGGTCGGGTGAGGGCCCATGGGGTCGCCGCCGGGTGCGAGCGCGTGCCCGGTCGATTTGACGCCGGCCAGTGCTGCGCTGCGCCAGTCGTGCACGACGTTCTTGGCCACGCCGTCCTCGATCAGCGGTACGGGCCGCTTGTCGGTGCCCTCGGCGTCGAAGCTGCGCGGCAGGGTCAGCCGGTAGCGCGGCGAGTCGGCGAGGTTGACGGCTGGGGCCGCCACTCTGCTGCCGAGCTGCCCCGCGAGCGCGCCGCGGCCCTCCACGTGGGCCAGGCCGTTCAGCGCGCTCGCAGCGAACAGGTCGAGCAGCTCACCCACCGCATGCGGCTCCATCACGACCGAGTACTCGCCGGGAGCCAGCTCCACCGGCTTGCCGTCCATGACGGCCTTCGCCGCGGCGCGCTCGGCCAGCGCGCGCCCGTCGAGCTGCGCCACGGCCTGTGCGGCGCGCGCCGCATAGCCGCTGCGGCGGCCTTCGGGATCGATGCAGATCACCTTCATGTAGGCATCGGTCGTCCGTTCGGTCCTGTTCGCCTCGCCGTCGGTCACCGCGTGCTCTTGCTCGGCGACCGTCCACGTCCCATGCGCCTCGAGCCCGGATCGCCGCGCCACCTCGAAGGCGGCCACCATGGCCTCGCCGCCCGGTGCCGGGTCAAGGAGCGCCGTGGCGGGATCGAAGGCGCCCTCGAGGTCCGCCGTGGCGCCCGGCGCGACAAACAGATCGGGATGGTCGCCCGGTCCCGCCGTCGCGGCCACCGCCGCCGCTTCCATGGCCCGCCGGGCGCAGCTCGCGAGTCCTTCCGAGTCGGTGCGATTGGTGGTCGCCCGGCCGACATGGCCGCGGCGGATCACCGCGACCTCGACCGTGACGTCGTCTACGGCGGTCGACTGGGTGGGCCGGTTGGCCGCAAAGCGCAGCATCAGAGAGCGCTCCCGCACGACCCTGGCGATCGCCTGCCCGTCGACGTTCGCGAGCGCTTGGCCCGCCACCTCGAGCGCGTTCAAGCGACTCCGACCTCGACACCGCGAAAGCGTGCCGGCGCCGAGCCGTGCGAAACGCTCATCACCTGCCCGGGTTCGCCCTTGCCGCAGTCGAGCAGCGACACCAGGCGCCACTCGGCGGGCGAGCAGACCGCGTCGCAGCCGGCCCAGAACTCCGGGGTCACGCCGGCGTAGCTCGGGTTCCTGACCAGCCGCCCGCGTTTTCCGTTCTTGATCTCGCGGGCCGCTTCGCCCTCGAACTGGAAGTGCAGGCGGCGGTCGTCGATGGACCACGAGCGGTTCGTCTCGATCAGCAGGCCGTCGTCGGTGTCGGCGATGAGATCCTCGAGGCTGCCCGCGTCGCCCGGCTCGAGGTTGACGTTGGTCATGCGCACGATCGGCTGGCGCGCGAAGCCATCCGCCCGCATGCAGCCGCCCGAGCGCTCGAGCCCGATCTCGCTGGCCGTCTCCCGCGAGGACAGGAAGCCGGTCAGGACGCCCTCGCGCACGATCGGCACCTCGCGGCCCTCGACTCCCTCGTCGTCCCAGCGATAGGAGCCGAGGCCGCCGCCGGTCGTAGCGTTGGCGGTTACGCTCATCTGGTCGGAGCCGTAGCGCAGCGAGCCGATGGCGTCGGCGGGCACGAAGCTCGTGCCCGCGTAGGAGGCCTCGCGCCCGAGCACGCGGTCGAGCTCGACCGCGTGGCCGATCGACTCGTGGATCTGGATTGCGAGCTGCTCGCCGGACAGGATCAGCGTGGTGCGCCCCGACGGGCAGGCGGGGGCCTTGAGCAGCGCGGCCGCCTCCTCGGCGAGCGCCGGCGCCTGAGCGGCCAGCTCGAGTGCGAGGAAATGCTCGTAGCCCGCCTGGGCGACATGCCCTCCATGCGATGAGGGATACGAGCGGATCTGGCTCTCGTTGCCGCCGACGACCACCACCGCGAGCCCGCCGCCGCACTCGGTCAGGTGCTGCTCGCAGAGCGCGCCCTCGGTGGAGGCGAAGACCTTGTAGACCGACAACGCCTGAAAGCGGGCCATCGTGAGCGCCACGGTCGACGGCGCCCGCAGCCCTGCCTCCGCGGTGGCGAGCTCGCCGAGCTTCTCATCCAGCGAGACCGCGAACGGATCGCGCTCCACCGGGCTCTTGTAATCACCCCGGGCAGGCGGCTCGGGTGCCAGCGCCACTCCGTCGACGGCGGGTTGCGCGGCCGCCACCGACAGGGCGCGCTCGAGCGCGCCCTCCACGTCCGCCGGGGCGTTCCCGCGAGTGGCGGCAAATCCCCACGAGCCCCCGACGCGCACCCGCACGCCGATCCCCTCCTCCTCGCCCTTGTCGAGCTGGGACAGCTTGCCGTTTCGCGTGGAGAGCGTCTCGCACCGGGTGCTCACGAAGCGCGCGTCGGCGTAGTCCGCGCGAAGGGACGCCGAGTCCACCAGCTCTTCGAGGAGCTCCCGCACGGCAGCCGCGCCTAGGTCCACTAGCCGGCCTGCAGCAGGTTGCGCACCTCGCGTACCGCTACCGGCAGCGTGGTGGTGTCGTAGATCTTGCCCAGCCTGATCTCGGCCAGTGTCTCGAGCGTTCGCTCGGCGGCGGGATTGGCCTCGATCCATGCCTCCACCCGGGCGGCCACGTCGTCGCCCTCTGCATCGCTGCGAAGGATCTTCGCAGTCAGCTCGCGGTGCAGGCCGTAAATGTCGTCGCGCAGCGCGGCGCGGGCCAGAGCGCGCCAGCGGTCGTCGCGCGGGAGAGCGACGATGCGGTCGCGCAGCCAGTGAAGCCGGAGCCGGTCGCCGAGCTGGAAGTGCACGGCGGCGACCGTCTCCACGTCGATTCCCGCACCGTCGGCGACCTCCACGACGTCGAAAGTCGCGAACATCGTCGGCAGCGTGGCCACGCGCCGGGCGAGCTTTGCCGGGACGCCCGCCGACTCGAGCTGCTCGGCGCGCGCGAGCAAGGGCTCGAGGTCGGCGGCTCCCAGGTGGCGGGGAATCGAGCCGTAGAGCACCTGCGCCCCCGGCGCGAAGCGGGCCACCGTGGCGCCGATGTCGATCGGCCGGGGGACGTTGCGCAGAAGCCAGCGCGAGCCCCGCTCGATCAGCCTGCGTCCCTCGAGCAGCGTCCTGATCTGGACGTCGGCGTCCAAGCGGTTGTCGAGTGCCTCGATCTCCTGCCACTGGGGGCGCATCTCGAAGATGTCGCGCGCGGTGGCGTAGGCGCGCGCGATCTCGGACGCGAATGCGCCGGTCTCCTCATGCAGCCTGTAGGTGAATGTCGTGCCGCCGCCGTGCAGCACGTTGTTGGCCACCTGTGTGGCGATGATCTCCCGTCGCAGCCGGTGGCCTCGCATCCGCTCGCCGAAGCGCTCGGGCAGGGGAGAGGGGAAGTAGCGATCGAGCTCGGACGACAGGTGCGGGTCCTCGGGCACGTCGGAGTCGAGCAGCTCGGCGTACAGGTCGATCTTGCTGTAGGCGAGCACGACCGCGAGCTCGGGGCGTGTCAGCCCTCCGCCGTCCTGCTTTCGCTCGGCCAGCTCGTCGGCGAAGGGCAGGGCCTCGAGTCCGCGGTCGAGGCGGCGCGCGCTCTCGAGCTCGTCCAGGAAGCGCGCGTGCACGTCGACCATCGGGGCGGCCTGGGTCTCGGCGAGGCTGAGGGTCTCGGTCTGTTCGTAATCGTCTCGGAGCACGAGCTCCGCCACCTCCGACGTCATCTCGACCAGCAGCTCGTCGCGCTGCTTGAGGGTCAGCTCCCCGTCCGCCACCGCGCTGTCGAGCAGGATCTTGATGTTCACCTCGCGATCGGAGCAGTCGACCCCGCCCGAGTTGTCGATCGCGTCGGTGTTGATGCGGCCGCCGGCCAGCGCGTACTCGACGCGCCCCATCTGGGTCAGGCCCAGGTTGCCGCCCTCGCCGACCACGCGGCAGCGCAGCTCGGCGGCGTCCACCCGCACCGAGTCGTTGGCCTTGTCGCCGGCCTCGGCGTGGGTCTCCGAGGCGGCCTTGACGTAGGTGCCGATGCCCCCGTTCCAGAGCAGGTCGACGGGCGCGCACAAGCAGCGCTCGGATGACCTCGTTGGGCGGCAGGGTCTCTTCTTCGATCCCGAGCGCCGCGCGCGCCTGGGGCGAGAGCGCGATCGACTTTGCGCTCCGTGAGTAGACGCCGCCGCCTTCGGAGATCAGGTCGCGGTCGTAGTCGTCCCACGACGAGCGCTCGAGGGAGAACAGGCGCCGGCGCTCCTCGAAGCTCGTTTCGGCCACCGGGTCCGGGTCGATGAACACGTGACGGTGGTCGAACGCGCCGACGAGGTGGATGTGCGGCGAGAGCAGCATTCCGTTGCCGAACACGTCGCCCGACATGTCGCCGATGCCGGCCACCGTGAAGTCCTCGGTCTGGACGTCACGGCCGACCTCGCGGAAGTGACGCTTGACCGACTCCCAGGCTCCGCGCGCGGTGATGCCCATCTTCTTGTGGTCGTAACCACTCGACCCGCCCGAGGCGAACGCGTCGCCCAGCCAGAACCCGTGGTCGCGCGAGATCGCGTTCGCGATGTCCGAGAAGGTCGCCGTGCCCTTGTCGGCGGCGACGACCAGATAGGGGTCGTCGTCGTCGTGGCGCACGACGTCGGGCGGCGGGACGATCTCGCCGTCGACGATGTTGTCGGTCACGTCGAGCAGGCCGCTGATGAAGGTGCGATAGCAGGCCACGACCTCCTCGAGCAGCGCCTCGCGATCGCCCGCGGCGGGAGGGCGCTTGGCGACGAAGCCGCCCTTCGCGCCGACCGGCACGATCACCGCGTTCTTGACCATCTGCGCCTTCATCAGGCCGAGCACCTCGGTGCGGAAGTCCTCGCGCCGGTCCGACCAGCGGATGCCGCCGCGGGCGACCTTCCCGCCTCGCAGGTGAACGCCCTCGACGCGAGGCGAGTAGACGAAGATCTCGAAGCGCGGATGCGGGAGCGGCAGCCACGGCAGCCGCGCCGGCTCGAGCTTGAACGAGAGCCACGGCTTGGGCGCGCCGTCCGCCGAGCGCTGGAAGAAGTTGGTGCGCAGCATCGCCCGGACGACACCCAGGAAGTTGCGCAGGATGCGGTCGTGGTCGAGGCTCTCCACCGCGTCGATCGCCTCCTTGATGCGCTCCACGAGCGCGTCCGCGGCGGCGGGGTCGTGGACGGCGGGATCGAAGCGGGCGTGGAACAGCTCGACGATCAGCCGGGCCACCTGAGGGTGAGCCGCCAGTGCCTGCTCGACGTAGCGGTCGCTGAAGGTCGTCCCCGACTGGCGCAGGTAGCGGCCGATCGCGCGCAGGATCGCCGTGTCGCGCCAGGTCAGGTGGGCGCGCAGCACCAGCCGGTTGTAGCCGTCGCTCTCGGCCTCGCCTGCCCAGACGCGGATGAAGGCCTCTTGGAAGGCGTCGCGGACGGTGTCGGTCTCCGGGTCGTCCTCGCCCGGGTAGCTGAGGCCGAAGTCGTAGAGCCAGACGAGGTCGCGGTCGCGCGGGGCGATCGGGTAGGGCCGCTCGTCGTGCACTTTCACGCCGAGGTTCTCGAACAGCGGAAGGATGTCGGAGAGGGCGAGGGGCGCACCGGCTCGGTAGACCTTCGCTCGCAGCTGCCCCTGCGATGCCTCCAGCGGGCGGTAGAGGCTGATCGCCAGCCCGATTTCCTCGCCGGCGAGCTCCTCGATGCGCCCGATGTCGGCAACCGCCGACCGCGGCACCCAATCGGCGCGGTACGCGGTCGGGAAGGCCTCGCGATAGCGGCGGAAGAGCGCCGAGCCCCGCTCTTCTCCGTGCTCGGCGTGCAGCGCCTCCTGGAGATCGTCGCCCCACGAGCGCGTCGCTGCCACGAGCAGCGTCTCTATCTCGCGCGCGTCCACGTCCGGCAGGCTGCCCGGCTCCGCGTAGACGAGATAGTGCAGCCGCACGAGCACGGACTCCGAGACTCTCGTGGTGTAGTCGAGGCTGTGCGCCCCGGTCGCGCGCCGGATGATCCCCTCGATGCGTCTGCGGTTCTCGGTGTTGAAGCGGTCGCGCGGTACGAACACCAGACAGGACAGGAAGCGGCCGAAGGTGTCGCGGCGCATGAACAGGCGCAGGCGCTGGCGCTCGCCGAGGTGCAGGATCCCGATAGCGATCTCGAACAGCTCTTCCACGGAGATCTGGAACAGCTCGTCGCGCGGATAGGTCTCCAGGATCTCGACCAGGGCCTTCTCGTTGTGGCTGCCCGCCGGGAACGCGGCGCGCTCGAGGACCGCGGCCACCTTGCGGCGCAGGATCGGGATGTTGCCCGGGCTGGCGTGGTAGGCGGTGTGCGTGTAGAGGCCGAGGAAGCGCCGCTCGCCGACCACCTGGCCGTCCGTGTCAAAGCGCTTGACACCCACGTAGTCGAGATAGGCGGGCCTGTGCACCGTGGCGCGCGCGTTCGCCTTGGTCATGTTGAGCAGGTAGGGCTCGAGCGCGCGGCCACGCACCGCTGCAGGAAGCTTGTCGAATCCGCGCGAGCTCTCGGCGCCCTCGGCCTGTCGCAGGATGCCGAGCCCGGAGCCGGGCACCGTGGCGAGGCGCAGGTCGTCGGGGTCGGTGTCCTCGAGCTCGTATTCGCGGTAGCCGAGGAACGTGAAGTTGTGGTCCTCGAGCCAGGCCAGGAACTCGCGCGCCTCGGCCACGTCGCCTGGGTCGGGGACCGGTGGCGGGGTGGACTCGAGCTCCCGCGCGAGCTCGAGCGCGCGCTCGCGCATCTTGGGCCAGTCCTCCACCGCCGCGCGCACCTCGCCGATCACCCGGCGCAGGTGCCCCTCGATCTCCTTTAGCTCGTCGGCCGCGGTGTGGCGAGCGACCTCGGCGTGAATGACCGACTCTGCCACGGAATCCTCGGCCAGGGCGTCGCGCGGCAGCACCTCGAGCAGCCGGCCGTCCGCGTCGCGCTGCACGCGCATGACCGGGTGGATGATCAGGTGGACCCCGAAGTCCTGGCGGTTGAGCTCCATCGCGACGGAGTCGATTAGGAACGGCGCGTCATCGGTCACGATCTCGACAGCCGTGTGTGAGGACTCCCAGCCGTCGCTGTCGAAGCGCGGGTTGTAGACGCGCACGCGAGTCTCGCCCGGAGCCCTGCGCTTCGCCAGGTTGAAGTGGGCGAGCGCGGCGCCGTAGACGTCGAGCTCGCTGCGGTCGGCCAGGTCGTCGGGCGACACCCAGCGGTAGTACTGGCGCACGAACGCCTCGGCCCGTCCTGCCTCGTCTCCGCGGAGCTGCCGCTGGAGGCGGGAGCAGACCGTGTCCAGCAGCGCCTGGTCGACTTCCTGAACCTTCACGGAGCCTCGAGGACGAGTCTACGCCCCGAGGCGGCCGGGACCTACCAGATGATCGTTTCGATGACCTTGCCGACGCGATCGCCGGGCACTCCGCTGACCTTCAGCTCCCACCCGTAACCGTCCACGGAGTTGCCCGCCTCGGCCTGGAGGCCGGTGTCGGCGAGCATGCGGCGGACGACCACCGCGCGCAGGACGCACTCGTGTCCGTGCCAGCAGACATCGATGCCGAAGGAGCCGTCCTCGGAGGGCCAGACGCTCAGGACCGAGGGGCGGATCGGCCCGAAGCCCTTGGGGGTGGGCGGCGCGTGTTCGCTTTGGTCGCCAACGACGCGCAGGCGTCCGGAAGCCGTCACCGCAAGCTTCCGCCGACGGTGGCCGGCCTCGACGCACGCGGGATGCGGGCAACGCGGGGGGCCGCGAGCAGGCCCAGGCGGCGGCGCCGGCGCGAGCGCTGGCGGCTGGTGCCTGCGGGCGGGGCGTAGGGAGTGGCCTGGCGGGTTACGTCCATCGCGGCCAGGGCGAATGCGGCTGAAGAAATCACGGGGGGGACCTCCTGGTCAACGGGCGCTTGATGCGTCCTGCAAGCAACACCCTGTCGCGTCTGGCCCTACCTGTGTGAGCGGTTGATCACACTGCTTGGATGGCTGATTCCGCGGCCGCGGAATCAGCCATCCGCCTAAGCACCGCGGGGGGCGGAATCGTCGAGCACGATCCGCATCAGATCGCGGATGGAGAGCATGCCGACGACCTCGTCTCCCTCCATCACCGGCAGGTGGCGAAAGCCGCCGTGGATCATGAGCGTCGCGGCCTGGCGCGTGGACTCGTCGGCCTCGAGGGTGTCCGGATCCCTGGTCATCCAATCCGCGACGGTCGAGCTGTCGTCCAGGCCGCGCGCGACCGCGCGCAGGACGTCGCGCTCGGTGAGGATTCCGACTAGCCGCTGCCCCTCGAGCACGAGCACGGCACCCACGTCGCGCTCCACCATCCGCTGCGCGATCTCGGTTACCCGGGCTTCCCGCTCCACTGTGAGCAGGTTCCGGGACATGTGGTTGCGAGCGAGCGACATTGAGCGGACTCTATGGCTGTGGCTGCGTGGGCGCTAGCTTGACCGGGGTGCACGACTCCCCGCGTCTTCCGCAGCCGGCGTTTCTCTTCGATCTCGACGGGACTCTGATCGACAGCGTCTACCAGCACGTCATCGCGTGGCGTGAAGCCCTCGAGCAGGTCGGGGTGTCGCTGGCCGTGTGGAAGATCCACCGCCGCATCGGGATGAGCGGCGGGCTGTTCGTGGCTGCGCTGCGCCGCGAGCTCGGGCGAGGAGCTCGACGACGAGACCCTCGCCAGGCTTCCGGACCTGCACGCCGAGGCCTACACCCGCCACTACCCGGGGGTGCGCCCGCTGCCCGGCGCCCGCGAGCTGCTCGCCCGCCTCGACGAGGACGGCATTCCCTGGGCTATCGCAACCAGCGGGGCGGAGCGCACCGCCGGTCGCGCTCGCGAGCTGCTGGGCCTCCGAGCGGGCTTCCCCATGGTCACCCGCGACCTCGTGCGCTATGCCAAGCCGGACCCGGACCTGTTCGTCACCGCGGCCGCCAGGATCGGGGTCGACATCCGCGACGCCATCGTGGTCGGCGACAGCATCTGGGACCTGCTGGCGGCCCGGCGCGCGGGCGCGCTCGGAATCGGCCTGCTGTCCGGCGGCTATGGCCGCGAGGAGCTCGTGCAGGCCGCGGCCTTCCGCGTCTACGAGGATCCGGGCGACATGCTCGCCCACATCGACGAGCTCGGCGTGCGTCGGCCGAGCTGACTATCGCGCACCCGAAGCTTTGCGGTGGTCGGCCTCGCCCTCTACAGGCGGCCGAGCGGGCGCGTGCCATCGGTGGACGCCGAGCCGGCCTTCGCGGGCGGTGACGCGTCTCCGACTTCCTGATCGAGCGCCAGGCACGCCTCCTCGACCAGCCCCTCAAGCGCCGGCGCGAGGTCGGCCGCCTCCTCGAGCCGGCCCTCGTCGCCCATGACCACGAGTAGCTCGCACTGTGCGGCGAGCGGGCCGGCGCCAACGGCCAGCGCGCTGCCCTTTAGCTTGTGCGCGCTGAGGCGCACCGCGGACCCATCCGCCGCGTTGGCAGCCTCCAGCACCTCGCGGGCGTTCACCGGCGCTTGCTCGCGGAAGACGCCGGTCAGGCGCGCCAGGACCGGTGCTCCGAGCTCGCGCAGCTCTTCCAAGCGCGCCGCGTCGAGTGGGCCGTTGACAGGCACCCACCGCGCGACCACCCGATCGAGCTCATCGGATTGCAGCGGCTTGCTGACGTAATCGTCCATGCCCGCCGCGAGGCAGCGCTCCCTGTCTCCGGCCATCGAGTGGGCGGTCATTGCGATGATCGGGATGCGCGTGCCGCCGCGCTCGGCAATACGGATCTCGGAGGTCGCGAGGTACCCGTCGAGCAGCGGCATCTGGCAATCCATGAAGACCGCGCAGAAGCCGTTCTCGCCGACACGCTGCACCGCCTCGAGACCGTCGTTGGCAAGCTCGACACGCAGGCCGCGCTTGACGAGCATCCGCGCTGCCACCCCGCCGTTGATCGCGTGTACCTCCGCTACGAGTACGAGCGGCCCATGGCCCTGCGCGATCCCGTTGCCCGGCATCGGGGCCGCGCGGCTTTCGGCGGGCTCCCCATTCAACGTCGCGGCGATGACCGCTTGAAGCGCCGACCGGCGCACGGGCTTGGTGATGTGTCCGTCGACGCCTGCCGCCTCGGCCTCTTCACGCTCGCCCACGGATGACGTGAGCATCACGATGCGCACATCGGCCAGCCGCCGGTCGGCCCTGATCAAGCGCGTCAGCTCGACTCCGCTCATCTCGGATATGTGGGTGTCGATGAGCACGACCTCGAAGGGCCTGTCGTCGAGCGCCGCGGAGGTCAGGAGGTGAAGCGCCGCCGGACCGTTCGGGACGAAGTCGCAAGCGACCTCCCAGGCGGCCAGGTGGTACTCCAGGATCTCCCGGTTCGTCGCGTTGTCGTCGACGACCAGGATCCGATGCCCCCTGAGGGTTCGTAGCTCATCGGCGTTGCTCGCCTCGCCGTCCGGTGGGCCTTCTGCCGCCGGCACCGGCGTCGTGAACCAGAACGTGCTGCCCCGGCCGGGGTCGCTGGTCGCACCTATCTTGCCGCCCATCAGCTCGACGAGCTGGCGCGATATGGCCAGGCCCAGCCCGGTCCCGCCGAAACGGCGGGTAGTGGAGGCATCCTCCTGCTCGAAAGAGTCGAACAGCCGCTCCGCCTGGGCCGGATCGAAGCCAATCCCGGTGTCCCTCACTTCGCAGCGCATCGAGGCGGGCTGGTCGGCGACCGAGGTCAACCGGATGACGACCTCCCCCTGCTCTGTGAACTTGATCGCGTTCGCCACCAGGTTCACGAGCACCTGACGCAGCCGGTTGGGGTCCCCCTGAACCCAGTCCGTCAGCCCGTCCTCGACGAACACGGCGAGCTCGAGTCCCTTCCCGAAAGCCTGCTCGGCGAGCAGGCCGAGCGTCGTGTCCACCAGCTCGCGCAGCGCAAACGGGCGAGCTTCGACCTGCAGCTTCCCGGCCTCGATCCTCGAGAAGTCGAGGATGTCGTTGAGGGTGGACATCAGCCCTTCGGCCGAGAGCTGCACGTTGTCGGCGTAGTGGCGCTGTTCG
Source organism: uncultured Thermoleophilaceae bacterium (assembly GCA_963762265.1). GTDB lineage: Bacteria > Actinomycetota > Thermoleophilia > Solirubrobacterales > Thermoleophilaceae > JACVRW01. Next base: position 611,743 of record CAVXKC010000003.1, read on the forward strand.
GTGTCGAGGTCGGTGTCGAGCAGCAGCTCGGTCATCCCGATGACCCCGTTCATCGGCGTACGGACCTCGTGGCTCATGTTGGCCAGGAACTCGGACTTCAGGCGAGAGGCCTGGAGGGCATGGTCGCGCGCGACCTCGAGCCTTTCCTCTGCCCGCTTGCGCTCGATGAACTCTCCGACATGCGCGCAGACGCGCTGCAAGATCTCGGCCAGCGCCGAAGCCTCCTCATGCACGTCGCCGCTCGAGAACTCGAGTGCGCCGATTGCACCGGCCGCCCCCCCGATCGGGATCGCCACCGCCATGTGCCTCGGTTGGGTGACGCCCGGGTGCGGGTCGAGGGCCTCGGGGTGCTGCGTGTCTTCCGTCCAGAGGATCCGCTCCTGCGCGACAGCGCGGGCGGAGAGCCCCCGGCCCACCCCCAAATGGCATGCCTGACCGGAGTCGCGAGGCGCTGAAGCGTCCTGCGGCGGTGCGTCCCATGACGCGACCTGCATCAAGAGGCCGTCCTCGACGAGCCACGCCTCGCCGAGTTGCCAACCGAGATTGGTCCCCAGGACCTCCAGCACGCGCCGCAGCGTCGAATCGATTTTTCCACTCGAGGCAAGCGCATCGGTCACGCCCGAGGCGGCGGCGCTCTCTCTCGCCCGCTGGTCCTCGGCGGCACGCCGTGCTCGCTCGGCATTCGCGCGTCCGCGAAGCGCGGCGTATAGGAAGGCCAATCCCAGGATGTTCACCAGAGCGATGAGGGCCGCGATCAGGTTGACGGTCGACCTCAGCTCGGCCACCTCCACGAGCGCGATGGCTCTCGGGGTCTCCGCAAGCACGACCCATCCGATATCCGGTACAGCGGCGTGGGCCGACAGCACCTGCTCGCCATGGATTCCGCTTTCCTGCGAGCCGCTGCCACCGGCGAGCGCGGACGTCACGCGAGCGTCGGAACGGGCGGATGTCAGGCCGCTCCAGCGGTCCTCGTGCGCCGCCGCGACCATCCCGTCCTGGTCGAGGACGGTGAGGGACACTCCGCTGCCCGCCGAGAGCCGGTCGACGAACCCCTGAATCGTCTTCACCCCGTACGCCGCCGCGATGATCCCGACGGGGCGCTCGCCCTTGCGACGGATCATCGCCGTGGCAGCGGTCACGCGCGGCTTGCCCCTCGACGCCGCGTGGTAGAGAACCGAGAGATAGGTGCCCCGGGTTCGGGTGATGCCCACGTACCAGTCGCGGAAGCTGAAGTCCTGGCCGACGAGCTTCGGCATGGCCGGCGCCACTGCGGTCACGCGGCCGTCGGGGTCGGTTGCGAACGCCGGACCAATGCCCGGCCGCACGGCTTTCAGCTCGCTCAGCTGGCGGGCGAGCTCGCGCCGGTCAACCGGCTGCTCCATGGCTTTCACCACGCTCGGCCGGAGCGCGTAGGAGTCCACCAGCTCCAGTAGGCCTCCGAGCTCCTGACGTACGCTTTCCGCGCTCGTGGCTGCCGTCGCCTCGAGCTTCTCGAACGCTTGCTCGCGAACGGCCGCCTCCGCGTGGCGCTCGGTCAGGTAGGCAAGGGTCGCGAGTGGGACGAGCGTGAACAGCGCCAACGTGGCGACCAGGTGGCCCGGTGACACTCGCAGCAGCCAGTCCTTGATGCGCGCGGCCACCCAATCAAGATCGGCGTAACGGGCCCCAGCGCGCATCCCCGAAATGCAGTACGGAGGCCCTTAGCTCACCGCCGGGGCGCTCATCCGAACGGCCACGTCGAGCACGACGGACTTGGGTACCTCGGGGCGGTCGATCCACCACTGTGCGAGGCCGGCGAGCCCGCTCGTCAGGAGCTCGGCGGTGGGCTCGACCTGGTCGGCGGGCATCCGCGAGCCGGCGCGCTCTGCGATGAAGCGCGCCATCACCCACCGTGCGGTCAGGCTCACCTGCAGCCGAAAGGCCTGAATCTCGGCACCGCCGGACGTGTCGCGAAACAGCATCGCCCACGCATGTGAGTTCGACCGTACGTAGTCAAGCCAGACCTCGAGGATCGGGCGCACCAGCGAATCGCCCGACAGATCCGCTGACGACTCCGCAATCCCTTCGATGAAGCCGGGGAGGTCCCGCTCGTGACGGGCGAGCAGCGCGAGGTAGAGGTCCTTCTTGGAGTCGAAGTGGCGGTAGACCATCGGCTTGGTCACGTGCGCGGCCGCCGCCACGTCCTCCATCCGCGTGCCCGCGTAGCCATGAGCCGCGAACAGGCGGCCGGCCGCCAGCGCGATCAGCTCGCGCCGCTCGTCGCCGGCAATTCGCTTGGGCTGAGGGCCTGCCATGGTTACCGCAGAGTAACTCCGCGTGGTATGTTACCCGCCGGTAACAACAACAGGAGCGAGCGTGCATCCCACCGCCCAAGATCCCGTACATGGCGTGGCCTACGCCTTTACCCCCGAGGGCGAGAACCTGATCGTCGACTGCTGGTTCGAGGCCGGCGCCAAGCTGCCCGAGCACTTTCACCCGATCCAGGAGGAGCACTGGTCTGTGGTGGAGGGGCGCGCCCGGATCCAGAACGGCCCCTTCGACGGCGTGGTGGCCCCCGAGGACGGCGCCCAGATCGTCAAGCCGGGGACCAAGCATTCGATCGAGGCGCTCGATCAGCCCGCGCACCTGCGGACGCTCGTGCTTCCCGCGCTCGGCCTGCAGGAGTTCCTCGAAGAGAGCGCAGCCGCGGCCCGCGAGGGCCTGTTCATCAAGGGCGGCATTCCGCGCAACCTGCGCGGCGCCCGCTGGGCCGCGAGGTTCCTCAAGCGCCATCGCGGCGAGACCGTGATGACGTTCCCGCCGCAGTTCGCGCAGTCGGCGATGATCGCGCTGCTCGGGCGCTAGCGGCGGCGTCCATTGTTGACTTAGCGGTCTCAGGGACCGCTAACTCGACAATCACGCCAGAAAGCCGGGATACGGGAGCGCCACGACAACCCGTCCCGCTCCTCATAGCCCGTCGTTGGCCGGTGCCCAGCGCCCCGTGCCGTGGAGCTCAGCGCCCGCGGCCCCGGCAAAGCCCGGTTACGAGCCGGTGCGCTCGACGATCTCGCGCGCGTGCGCGAGGAACGCCTCGCGGTGGTGGCGCTCGAACTGGTCCCAGGTCGTGAACGTCGTCGGGTCGCGCGACGCGATCGACGAAGAGCATGCCGTCGAGGTGGTCGACCTCGTGCTGGAAGGTGCCGGCCGTGAGGCCCGCGCACGACCTCGTCGATCGGCGTTGCCGTCGCGGTCCCAGCGCCTGGACCCGGACGCGCGACGTGGCGCTCGACCACGCCGCGCAGGTTCGGGCACCGACAGGCAGCCCTCGTAGTTCTCGAACGTCTCGTCGTCGACGCGGCTCGATCACCGGGTTGACGAGGACCGTGAGCGGGATCGTTCGGCTTGTACGGGTAGCGCGGGTTGTCGCGCGACCTCGATCGCGCAGATCCGCACCGGCTCGTAGACCTGGTTGGCGGCGAGCCCGGCGCCGTCGGCGTCGCGCATGGTCTCGATCAGGTCGTCGATGAAGCGCTGGATCTCGGGCGAGGCGCAGCTCCTCGGGCGTGACCTCGCGCGCGCGCTCGCGCAGCACGGGGTCCCCGACGGTGGCGATCGGCCCGAACGCCCATCAGGGCGCGGCCGTCCCGCCGCGCCAGACGGCGGCGACGAGCGGGACGCCGGGCCGGTAGGCCAGGTGGATGTGGCGACGGCGCGTCGAGCAGGACGGCGTCGGCGCGCGCGCCGGGGCCGAGGTGGCCGATGTCGGCGCGTCGCAGCGCCCGGGCGCCGCCCTCGGTCGCGGCCCAGACCGCCTCGTCGGGCGTCATGCGCATCTCGCGCACGGCGAGCGCGATGCAGAACGGGATGTTCGTCGTGTAGCTCGAGCCGGGGTTGCAGTCGGCGGCGAGCGCGACGGTCACGCCGGCGTCGAGCAGGCGGCGCGCGTCGGGGTAGGCGCGCGCGGGTGGAGAACTCGGCGCCCGGGCAGCAGCGTCGCGACGGTGTCGCTGTTGGCGAGCGCGTCGACGTCGTCGTCGGTGACGTGGGTGACGTGGTCGGCGGAGGCGGCGCCGAGCTCGACCGCGATCTGCACGCCGGGGCCGTGGCCGAGCTGGTTGGCGTGCACGCGCGGCGCGAGGCCGCGCGCGATGCCCGCCTCGAGGATCGCGCGCGTCTGGTCGCCGTCGAACGCGCCGTGCTCGCAGAAGACGTCGATCCAGCGCGCGTGCGGCGCGCAGGCGTCGAGCATCTCGCCCTTGACGAGCTCGACGTAGTCGTCGGCGTCGTGCTCGGGCGGGACGACGTGGGCGCCGAGGAACGTGCGCTCGTCGGTGCGCGGCGTCGCGACCTCGAGGCTGCGGCGCTCGTCGGGCGACGGTGAGGCCGTAGCCGGACTTGCGTCTCGACCGTCGTCGTGCCGGAGCGCAGCGCCTCGGCGACCAGCCGGTCCAGGTTCGCGCCGAGCTGCGTCGTCGCTCGCGTCGCGGGTCGCCTCGACCGTCGTGCGGATGCCGCCGGCCTCGTACGGCTCGCCCGGCCATCCGGGCGGCGAACTCCTGCGCGCGGTCGCCGGCGAACACGAGGTGCCCGTGGCGAGTCGACGAAGCCGGGGATCACGGCGCGCCCGCCGGCGTCGAAGCGCTCGTCGCCGGCCGCCTCGGGCGTGCGCGCGCGCGGCCCGGCCCACTGCACGACGCCGTCGCCGAAGACGAGCGCGGCGTCCGCGATCAGCCGAGCGGTCCGTCGCCGAGCTCCGGGTCGTTGGTGACGAGCGTGCCGATGTTGTCGATCAGCACGGCGTGCCCTCCGACGATCACGCTGCGCACGTCGGCCGCGGTCGCGGCGAACACGATCGACTCGAGCATCGTGTCCGGCTCGGCGGTCTCGCAGGCGAGGCCGAGTCGAGGCCGACCGTGACGAGGTCGGCGAGCGCGCCCGGCTCGATCCGGCCGGCGTCGGGCCAGCCGAGGCTGGCGTGGTTGGTCGCGCCGCGCAGCAGCGTCGGCGGCCGTGAAGTGGCCGCGGCGCTCGGTCGCGAGCCGCAGGTCGAGCTCGACCGCGCGCGCCTCCTCGAAGAGGTCGATGACCGCGTGGCTGTCGCTGCCGAGGCAGAGCCGCGGGCCGGCGCGGCCGATGCCGTCGGCGAGGTCGCGCTCGGTCGTCGGGCACATGCAGATCGTCGTCTCGTGCAGCAGCGCGCTCGTCGTCGGCGCGTGAGGTGGGTGGCGTGGACGGCGGTCGAGTTCGGGCCGAGCGCGCCGTGCTCGGCGAGCAGCTGCGTCGGGCGTGCAGCCGTGGGCGGCGAGGCAGGCCTCGTTCTCGGCGCGCTGCTCGGAGAGGTGGAAGTGCAGCGGCTGGCCCTGCGCCCACTCGACGACGGTGGCGATCTGGTCGGCGGGCACCGCGCGCACGGAGTGGATCGCGGCGCCGACCTTGCGCGCCCGCGGATCTCGCGACACGCGCTCGGCCCAGCGCGCCGCGTCGCCGTCGCTGAAGCGCCGCTGGGCGCCGTTCGGCGGCTCGCCGAAGCCGCCCGCGAGGTAGCAGGCGTCGAGCAGCGTGAGCCGGATCCCGGCCTCGTTCGCCGCCGCGATCAGCGCGTCGCTGAAGGTGCAGGTAGTCGAACTCGCCGACGCACGTGATCCCGGCCTGCAGCCATCTCGCGCGTAGGCGCCCCGCGCGAGCTCGAAGCAGCGTGTCGGGCGTCAGTCGTCTCGGCGAGCGCGTACATGTCCTCGCGCCACGTCCAGAAGCTGCCGCCGCCGCGCTGCGTGCGCCCGCGCAGCGCGCGCTGGAAGGCGTGCGAGTGGGCGTTCGCGAGGCCGGGCAGCGTGACGCCGCGCAGGCGCGTCGGCGTCCGCCGGCGTCGGCGCCCGGCGTGACGCGGCGATGCGCTCGCCGTCGACCTCGATCAGCACGTCGGCGGTCGACCGCGTCGCCGCCGAGCCACGCGTAGTCCGCGCAGTAGCGGGTCATTCCGTCCATCGGCACGCGCACGCCGCGCTCGGCCGCGACCTCCTCGGCGCGCTCGTAGCCCGCGTCGACGTGGCGGATCACGCCGGTCGCCGGGTCGTTGGTCAGCACGCGCTCGAGCTTCTGCGCGGCCAGCGTCGGTGCCGTCGGCGACGCGTCACCTGGCCGGCGTGGATCGAGCGGCCGATGCCGACGCCGCCGCCGTGGTGGATCGACACCCACGACGCGCCGGAGGCGACGTTGACCATCGCGTTCAGCAGCGGCCAGTCGGCGATCGCGTCGGAGCCGTCGAGCATCGCCTCGGTCTCGCGGTAGGGCGAGGCGACCGAGCCGCAGTCGAGGTGGTCGCGGCCGATCACGATCGGCGCGGCGATCTCGCCGCTCGCCACGAGCTCGTTGAAGCGCAGCCCGGCGAGGTGGCGCTCGCCCGCGCCGAGCCAGCAGATCCGCGCCGGCAGGCCCTGGAAGCTGGACCTTCTCGGCGGCCATGCTTGCATCCAGCGCGCGAGCGACTCGTTCTCCGGGAACAGGTCGAGCACGGCGCGGTCGGTGGCGGCGATGTCGGCCGGGTCGCCGGACAGCGCGGCCCAGCGGAACGGGCCCTGCCCTCGCAGAACAGCGGCCGGATGTAGGCGGGCACGAAGCCGGGGAAGTCGAACGCGCGCTCGTAGCCGCCGAGCTGCGCCTCGGCGCGGATCGAGTTGCCGTAGTCGAAGACCTCGGCGCCCGCGTCCTGGAAGCCGACCATCGCCTCGACGTGGCGGGCCATCGACTCGCGCGCGCGGTCGACGAACGTCCGGGCTGCGTCGCGCGCGTCGGCCCAGTCCTCGAACGCGACGCCGCTCGGCAGGTAGGCGAGCGGGTCGTGGGCGCTCGGTCTGGTCGGTCACGATGTCGATCGGCGCGCCGCGCGCGCAGCAGCTCCGGCACGACGTCGGCGCAGTTGCCGAGCAGGCCGATCGAGAGCGGCCGGCGCGCGTCGCGGGCCTCGACGGCGAGCTCGCAGCGCGTCGTCGATGTCGTCGGCCTCGACGTCGAGGTAGCCGGTCTCGAGCCGGCGCGCGATCCGCGACGGGTCGACCTCGACGCAGATCGCCACGCCGCCGGCCATCGTGACCGCGAGCGGCTGCGCGCCGCCCATCCCGCCGAGCCCGCCGGTGAGCGTGATCGTGCCCGCCAGCGAGCCGCCGAAGCGCTTCTCCCCGACCGCCGCGAACGTCTCGTAGGTGCCCTGCAGGATGCCCTGGGTGCCGATGTAGATCCACGAGCCGGCGGTCATCTGGCCGTACATCGTCAGCCCGAGCGCCTCCAGGCGCCGGAACTCGTCCCAGTTCGCCCAGTCGCCGACGAGGTTGGAGTTCGCGATCAGCACGCGCGGCGCCCACTCGTGCGTCGTGCAGCACGCCGACCGGCTTGCCGGACTGGACGAGCAGCGTCTCGTCGTCGCTTCAGCGTCTGCAGCGTGCGCACGATCGCGTCGAAGGACGCCCAGTCGCGCGCCGCCTTGCCGGTGCCGCCGTAGACGACGAGCTCCTCGGGGTGCTCGGCGACCTCGGGGTCGAGGTTGTTCTGCAGCATCCGCAGCGCGGCCTCCTGCGGCCAGCCGAGGCAGGACAGCTCGGTGCCCCGCGCGGCGCGGATCGATGCGTCGTTCATGCCAGCTCTCCGGTGACGGATTCGGCGGCGCGCGCGGGCGCCGCCCGATTTGCACGAACTCCACGGCGGCCTCGATCTCGGGCGCGAGGAAGCGGTCGGGCCCCGGGCCCGGGCGTGCTCGCGCAGCGCGGCGATCACGGCGCGCGGTGGCGGGCGCGGGCGCGCAGCGGCGCGCGCAGCTCGATCCCGCGCGCCGCGGTCAGCAGCTCGATCGCGAGCACGCGCGTGAGGCCGTCGAGCGCGCGGCGCAGCTTGCGCGCCGGCCGACCAGCCCATCGAGACGTGGTCCTCCTGCATCGCCGAGCTCGGGATCGAGTCGACGCTGGCGGGCACGGCGAGCCGCTTGAGCTCGGAGACGATCGCCGCCTGCGTGTACTGGGCGATCATGCAGCCCGGAGTCGACGCCCGGGATCGTCGGCCAGGAACGGCGGCAGGCCGTGGTTGCGGGCCACGTCGAGGAAGCGGTCGGTGCGGCGCTCGGACATGCTCGCGACGTCGGCGACGGCGATCGCCAGGAAGTCGAGCACGTAGCCGACCGGCGCGCCGTGGAAGTTGCCGTTGGACTCGACGCGGCCGTCCGGCGTGATCGACCGGGTTGTCGATCGCGGCGGCCAGCTCGCGCTCGGCGACCGCGGCGGCGTGGGCGAGCGTGTCGCGCGCGGCGCCGGCGACCTGCGGCGCGCAGCGCAGCGAGTAGGCGTCCTGCACGCGCGTGTCCTCGGGCCCGCGGTGGCTGGCGACGATCGGGCTGCCGGCCAGCAGCGCGCGGATGTTGCGCGGCCGACGCGGCCTGGCCGGGCTGCGGGCGCAGCGCGTGCAGGTCGGCGGCGAACACGCGGTCGGTGCCGAGCAGGCCCTCGACGCTCATCGCGGCGGCGATGTCGGCGGCGACGAGCAGCGTCGCGCAGGTCGGCGATCGCCAGCACGAGCATGCCGAGCATGCCGTCGGTGCCGTTGATCAGCGCGAGGCCCTCCTTCTCGTGCAGCGCGACCGGCTCGATGCCGGCCTCGCGCAGCGCGTCGGCGGCGTCGCGCAGCGTGCGCCGTCGCGTCGCGCACCGGCCCCTCCCCCATCAGCGCGAGCGCGCAGTGCGCGAGCGGCGCGAGGTCGCCCGAGCAGCCGAGCGAGCCGTACTCGTGCACGACCGGCGTGATGCCGGCGCGTGCAGCATCGCCGCGTAGGCGGTCGGCGGTCTCGGCGCGCACGCCGGTGCGGCCGGTGGCCAGCGTCGAGAGCCGCAGCAGCATCAGCGCGCGCACGACCTCGCGCTCGACCTCCGGGCCCGAGCCGGCGGCGTGGCTGCGGATCAGGCTGCGCTGCAGCTGCGACGCGCCGCTCGAGCGGGATGTGCAGCGTGGCGAGCGCGCCGAAGCCGGTCGAGACGCCGTAGTGCGGCCGCGCGTCGGCGGCGAGCGCCTCGACGATCGCGCGGCTGCGCGCGATCTCGGCCGAGCGCCTCGTCGGAGCAGCTCGACCGGCGCGCCGTGGCGCGCGACGGCGACGACGTCGTCGAAGGCCGGTGCGTCGACCCCAACGATCACGGGCTGCGCCGGGCTCATACCCTGCATTAGACCTCACGCGGGCAGTAGCTCGCGATAGTCGAAGCGGTCGGCTTTGAGGATCGGGCGCCCGTCGGCGTCGAACCAGTCCGCTCGCGGGCGGTCGTAGTAGAGCTCCACTCCGTTGCCGTCGGGGTCCGACAGGTAGACCGAGACGGTGCCGCCGTGGTCTGTGGCGTGTTCGATCGGGTAGCCGTTGTCGAGCAGGCGCCCCACGGCGCGGCCCAGCTCGCGGCGGTCGGGATACAGGAACGCCACGTGGTAGAGGCCGGTATGCCCGGGCGGAGGCGGCGTGCCGCCCGCGCTCTCCCAGGTGTTGAGGCCGATGTGATGGTGGTAGTCGCCCGCGGCGAGAAACGCGGCGTCGAGCCCCATCTCGCGGCCGTCGCCCGTTACGCCGAGACCAAGTCCATCGCGGTAGAAACCGATCGCGCGGTCGAGCTCCGCGACTTTCAGGTGCACGTGGCCGATGCGAACAGCGGGATGGATGGATTCGTCGTTCATGCGGAGGAGTCTTGACGTTCTGTAGAGGATTGAGCAGACCATGACCCTACGTCGACTTGCAGGACTGGCCGGGCTCGCCTACGTCGCCGGCGTCGCGATCGAGAACATGGAGGTTCTCGAGGCGCCGACGTTGGCGAGCCCGGTCGCCGACGTCCGCGCCCTCTACGCCGACCAGGCGCTGGCGGCGGTGACCTCGTCTGCCGGGGCGCTCGCGCTGCTCGCCTACTGCCTGTTCGCGGCAACGCTGTTCGGGCTCTTGCGCGAGCGCGAGCGTCCCGGCGAGGCTTGGAGCGTGGTCGCGCTGGCGGGCGGCATCGCGGGACCGGTGGTGGCGGTGTCGGCTCTGGCCGCCTCCGCCGTCCTGACCGCGGACGGCGGGGCCGGGCTCTCCGACGACGTGGTCACGTCCATGTTCGACCTATATCTGTTCGCGCGGATCGTCTCGGGCATCTTCGTCGCGATGTTCCTGGGCGGGGTCGGCGTGGCGGCCCTTCGATCCAACGCGCTGCCAGCGTGGCTGGCCTGGTTCGCCTGCGCGATCGCGGTTCCGATGAGCCTCGCCCCGATCGCCGCGTTCACCGCGGACCACTCGCTGGAGATCGCGGTCAGAATCGGCTTCGCGTTTCAGACCTTCTGGATCTTCCTCACCTCCCTGTGGCTCGCGCTGGGGGAGGGGGTGGGCGTGGTGACGTTCATCCGGCGCTGCGCCTTCTCGCTGCTCGTCCTGGCAGCGGGCCTGATCGGGATCGCGCTCGTCGCGGTGCCCGGAGCAACCGGCGAGTTCTTTGCCTGGGGGCTCGGACCGGAGCCGCTGGCGGCTTTCGCCGGGGGCGTCTATGTGGGCTCCGCGGCGGCCTATGCCGTGGCGCTTCCGCGCACCGACCGAGAGGTCCGCGGCCTGGTCTGCGGCGCGGTGGTGCTGTCGGTGTCGGTGTTCGTGATCACGCTCGCCCATCTCGACCAGTTCGACTTCGATCGACTCCAGGCCTGGGCCTGGGTCGTCCTGTTCGCGGGCTTCTCGCTCGTGACCGCTGCGCTGCTCGTGTTCGGGCAGACCGAGCCTGGCGGCGCGCCCGCTGAGCCGCTCGCGCCCTGGATGCGGCTCGTGCTCAGGCTGGCGGCCGTCCTGCTCGGCGCCGTGGCGATCGCGCTGTGGATCGACCCGACCGGCCTCACGGCCGCCAGCCCGTTCGACCTGCCGCCCCTCGGCGGGCGCTTCGCCGGCTCCTGGGTCGCGCTGCTCGCGACGCTTTCCGGCTGGGCCGCAATCCGAAACGACAGGTACGAGGCTCAGCCCGCCGTGGTGGCCCTGGTGACCCTCCCGGCGGGGGCACTGATCGCGGCGCTGAGGACGCTCCCGGATCTCGAGCCGGCAGGGACCGCCGCGGGCTACATCGGGGCGCTCGTCCTGGTGCTCGCCACGGGGGCGATGCTGCTCGCTTCGCTGCGAGCGCCGCACGGACCCGCTATCGAGTAACCGGCTTGGTCAGAAGCGCCAGCGGACGCGCTTGGCGCCGCGGATGGCGACGTAGCGATCCGAATCGCCGCGCAGGTCGCCGGCCACCTGCCAGGCGTGGTACCTGAACTGCCGCACTCCGCTCGGAGGCGGCGTTATCCCGAGCGCCTTGTGGTGGGCACGGCGCGCCACTCGCCGGGCCTTGTGGCACGAGACCCCGGTCGCGCGGATCCGGCTCAGGTCCACGCCCTCGTACCGCGTGCCGGGATAGGGATTTACGACGGGATTGCACGAACGGGCTGCCGCCTCCGCGCTCGCCGGCGCCACGCCCGCCAGGGCGCACAGCGCGGCAACGATGAGAATGGGCGTGGGCTTCACGGCGGAGGGACCCGAGGCAATTCTTGCAGCAGTCGGTCGTGGTCCTCGGCCGAGCGCCAGAAGAAGTAGCTGACCGCGACCAGGATGATGACGACGTCGAGGGTGAGCATCGTCCCCCCGGCCGCCTGCTGGTCGGCGATCGGGCTAATGCCGTAGTCGCGCGCCCGCTCGCCGTAGAACCCGTCGTAGGCCGGCGTGCGCATGACGAGCAGTGCCATGCCGAGGAACATTCCGACCATCCTCGCGCCGATGATGTGGCCGGCCTTCCACAGCTCGCCGCGCATGTGCCTGCGGGTGGGCTCAAGCGCAGGCAGCCAGACGAGGATGGCGATCGCGATGAAGGACTGGTGCTGGAGAACGTGGACCCAATCGTTTCGCCCCGCCGCCTCGAAGAGGTAGGCGAAGTGCCATGCGTACAGGACCACGAGGTAGATGAACACGGCCGCGATCGGATGGGTGATCAGCGTGCCGAAGCGCCGCAGCCGGCGCCGGCGAGCCAGTGTCTTGAGCGCCGGCTTGGGCAGCAGGAAATGGATGACCGGCGCCCGCAGGCCGAGCAGCAGCAGCGGTGCTCCGAGCTCGGCCAGCAGCAGGTGCTGGGCCATGTGGGCGCTGAGCAGGTCGTCGCTCCACGAGTCGATCGGGCCGAGCAGGGCGGCCGCCCAGAGCGCGAGCCCGGTCCACCAGGCGGCCTGCTGCCAGCGCGAAACGCGCAGTCCGCGGCGGCCGATCACCGACAGCGCCCGCAGGTAGAGCGCGGCCGCCACGCACAGGAGCGCCAGGACGCCCGGGTCGAAGGTCAGCGGCACCCCAGCAATTGTGACGACCTTGACCTGCTCAAGGGCAGGTGGGAGAGTCGGGGCGACCACGACTCGGGGGGTGGCACATGCCGAAGTTCCTAATCGAGGCTTCGTATTCGACGGACGGCGTCAAGGGCGTCCAGAGTGGGGGCGGGACGAGCAGACGTGATGCGGTGGCTCAGGTCGCGGAGAGCGTCGGCGGGACCCTCGAGAGCTTTTACTTCGCCTTTGGCGACAGCGACGCATTCGTGGTCGTCGACCTTCCCGACAACGAGAGCGCCGCAGCCGTGGCGCTCACCGTCAACGCGACCGGAGCGGCGACGGTGAAGACCGTGGTGCTCCTGACGCCGGACGAGGTGGACGCCGCCGCGAAGCGCTCGGTGGACTACCGGCCGCCCGGAGCCTGACGGGGCAGCGTGTACGCGCGCATCGCGACATTCGAGAGCGACCCATCCAGCGTCGACGACGCGATCGAGACGGTTCGCGCGGAGGTCGAGTCCGGCAACACACCCGAGGGCCTCGAGGGCACGAAGATGCTGATGCTCGTCAACCGCGAGACCGGCAAGGGCCTCGGCGTCACCCTCTTCGAGAGCGAGGAAGCGATGCGCCGCGGCGACGAGGCGCTCAACGCCATGAACCCAGGCCAGACCGAGCGCCGCACGTCGGTCGAGTTCTTCGAGGTCCCGGTCCAGACCGTCAGCTAGCGAAGCTCAGAGCAGCTCGGCGATCTGGGTCGCGGCACGCTTGGCGCCGCCGATTTCCACCGGGCGGTAGTCGGTTCGGCGACCGATCTCCTCGGAGATCGCCTCGGCGATCAGCTCCGGAGTCGACTCGTCGAAGTCCATGCAGCGCCCGGCCCCGTAGCGCTCGAGGCGATGGCGGACGTGGAAGTTCTGCTCGAAGTGGTGGCGCAGCGGGAAGTAGAGGAAGGGCCGGCCGGCCGCGGTCAGCTCCATCGACGTGGTCAGTCCGCCCTGCACCACCGCGAGGTCGCACGCGGCCAGATGGCGGTAGAGGTCGTGGACGTAGGTCACCACTTCGAGCCCGGGCGCGGCCGGCAGTGACAACGGGTCGATGCGCGGGCCGCAGACGACGATCATCCGCAGGTCCGGCACGCGCTGCTTGGCCTCGGGGAAGGCGGCGATCACCCGCCGCAGCAGGTGGCCGCCCACGCCCGACCCGCCGACGGTGACCAGGCAGACGCGCTCGTCGTCGCCGTAGCCGAGCTCGGCGCGCAGGCGAGTGCGATCCGCGAACTCACTGGGGTCAAAGCCGGTGATGTATCCGGTGAAGTCGAAGTGCTCCTCGGTCCAGTCGCCGATCATGGGCAGCTCGGCGCCGAAGGACTCCTGCACCACGTCGTCGCGGTTGCCCACGAACAGCGCTCGGTCGCGCACGCGCGGGAAGCGCTCGATGTGCTCGATCATCTCCGCGTTGTAGTCCGCCGTCAGGTGGTTCTCGCGGCCGCCGCCGTCCTGCATCGGCAGCCAGCCCACGAAGTCCGTGAGCCACACGTAAGCGGCCCGCTTCTGCTCCGGGTTCTCGTGCAGGTAGTAGTCGAGCTCCCATGCCTCGTCGCCGATCCACAGGTCGTATTCGTGCTCGCGCACGAGGTCGTGGAAGACCATGAAGTTCGCGATCAGGATCTCGTCCATGCGTCGCCAGGCATGGAAGCAGTGGAGATCGTGCTCGGCCGACTCGGACTCGATGTGGCTCGACTCGTTCGCGAGCTCCGCGCTCAGGGGGTGGATCCGCTCACCTTCGGCCTCGAGCACCCTGGTCACCGGGTCCTGTGCGAGCCAGTCGATCTCGAGGCCGGGCACGAGCTGCCGCAGCTCCTTGGCGATCGCGACGTCGCGCCGCGCGTGCCCGAGCCCGATCGGCGAAGAGATGTACAGGGCGCGGCGGCGGCGACCCTTCGCGCGGGTCCACGTCGACGCCTTCGGGCGAGGCGGCTCGACGAAGTCGCGCAGCAACAGGTTCACCTTGACCGGGTCGCGCGCGTGTGGTCCGTGCCCCGCTCCCTCCAGCGAGACCAGCTCGCCGCCCGTCACCTCAGCCAGCGCCGCTCCGCCCGCGTGCGGGCGGACCGCGTCTTCGGTGCCGTGGATGACCATCACCGGACAGCGCACCCGTTCGCAGCACTCCCGGAAGTTCTCGGGGGGAGCGAGCCCGCGGGTGATGTCGATCATCGTCTCGGGGTCGGTCTCTAGGCCCCAGCCGATGCAGTCCTCGATCTGCTTGGTCGAGTGCGGCTCGTTGAACATCTGCCCGAAGAAGAACTCGAGGAAGTCCGGGTAGTCCTTCAGCCAGTAGTGGCGGTTGAGCTTGGCCCAGCCCTCGTCGGTCTCGTGGCGCTCTTCGAACTTGAAGCGGACGCGCTCGTGGTGTCCGGGGACGAGCGGCACTGCCGGGCCGATGTAGGCGATCCCATCGACCCGTTCGGGATGGTCCGCGGCCAGCAGCGTGCCCCAGAGAGCCCCGGCGGAAAGAGCGACCAGGAGCGCGGACTCGGTCTGAGTGGCGTCCATGACCGCGAGGGCGTCGTCCGCGAACTGGCGAGCGACGTAGCTCTCGGTCCCCCGCGGGCGGTCGGAGCGGCCGTTGCCGCGTCCGTCGAAGACGAGCACCCTGTGGTGGCGAGCGAAGTAGGGGATCTGCGCCTTCCAGTGCCTCGAGTGAATGATCGACCAGGTGGGCAGGAACAGCACGGTGCGCTCGCCCTCGCCGTAGACCTCGTAGAAGATCCGCACGCCGTCGCGCTCGACGTAGCCGTCCTCGTCCGGATAGCGGGCCCGCGACTGCTCCGCCGCCTGTGCTCGCTCCGGCTGCACTCCTGTGGTGACCGTCATCGCTTTGCCTCCTCGACGGGCTCGAGCCAGCGCTCCACCATCGCCATCAGCTCGCGGTGTCCCGCGGAGATGCCGGACAGGCGCTCGACCATGATCCCCTCGTTGAACGTGATTACCAAGCTGACCATCGCCGTGAGCGGGAACTGCTCGCGGTCCACCCCGTACTCGCTCATCATCCGGTCGAAAGCCTCGGTCAGCACGGCGCGCCATTCGCTGTTGACCCGGGCCACGCGTTCCGCGATGTCGGGCCGGTTCCAGCCGAGCGCCTGAAGCTCGAGCCAGATCTTCGGGTAGCCGGCGGCCAGGTCGGACTCGAGGTAGCCCATCGCCGTCTTCCACTTCTCCACGCCGGAGATGTCGGTGCGCCCGTACATTTCGC
This sequence comes from uncultured Thermoleophilaceae bacterium, assembly GCA_963762265.1. Lineage (GTDB taxonomy): Bacteria > Actinomycetota > Thermoleophilia > Solirubrobacterales > Thermoleophilaceae > JACVRW01. Next base: position 627,280 of record CAVXKC010000003.1, read on the forward strand.
GCTGGCGGGCGATCAGGCGTTCGGTGAACCGTTCGAGCACGCGCACGAACAGGTTCTCCATCGAGCCGAAGTAGTAGTGGACCAAGCCGTGGTTGGCGCCGGCCTCTTCGGCCAGGCTGCGGGTGGTGATGCCCGAGTAGCCGACGTCGATCAGGAGCCGCTCCGCCGCATCCAGGAAGGCATCCTCGGTTTCCGCTCGCGTCGACGGCGCAGACGCCGCCCTCACGTACGTCTCCACCCTCGGCGGCGTGCGAGCTGGGCGATCCCCGCCCGCAGGAAGAGCAGCGAGCCCGAGAGCCCGCTGCCGATCGCCGCGGCCACTATCAGGTGCTCGCCGGCGTGGTGGGCGATCGGCGTCACTGGAAGATCTCCGTGGTGCAATCGCCGCCCTCCAGGCGCACTTCGTGCGCCCGCGCCGGACCGCCGGGCCGCTCGTGGAAGTCCACGAAGAAGTCGCGGTCCACCGCCATCCCGCCATCGGGATCGCAATCCACCTTGAGGAGCCACGAGCGCAGCTCGGGATAGAACTGGTTGTCCCAGGTCGAGTAGAGCGAGTTGGTCACGTAGAGGCGCCGCCCGTCGAGCGAGAGCTGGAGCATCTGCGGTCCGCCGTTCAGCTCCCGGCCGGCGTCGGACTCCTTGCCGAGCAGCCCACCGAGCCAGAGCCTGCCGGTCAGCTTGGGGTGCTCGGGATCGGACACGTCGTATTGGCGCAGGTCCCCGTGCAGCCAGTTCGAGAAATAGAGAAAGCGGTCGTCCATCGAGACGACGAGGTCGGTGATCAATCCCGGCACGCCGCCGGGCAGCGGCCAGCCCTCGAGCTCTTCGTTCTCGACGTCGATCACGGACTCGGCCTGGTAGCTGCCGTTCGAGCGGTAGAAGCGGAACATGTTGCTCGACAGCGCCGCCCCGACGAAGCCCTGCTCGGCCTCGGGGTCGTGGAGCCAGCGCACCTCGAGCGGGACCAGACCGGCCTCGCCGAGGTCGAGCGTCTGCTCGAGCCGCCGTTCGGCGAGGTCCCAGAAATGCAACCGTTGCCCGTAGCGCCCGCCGGCGACGTCCTCGATGTCGAAGCCGGGCTCGTAGGCGTTCGGCTCCCCGAACTCCGACGAGATCAGGACGTTCTTGCGCGGCTGGTACCAGAAGTCGTAATTGAGCTCCGGCTTGGAGCCGCCGTTCTCCCAGCGGCCCTTGACCTCGAACGTGCGCGCGTCGATACAGGCGAAGCCGCCCGCGCCACCGCCGTCGGTGTCGCCGAGCATGCTGACCACGATGTTGTCGCCCGGCATGCAGTGGACGGTGTGGGGGCGGCTATAGCCGGTCTTCTCGGCCAGCTCCTCCGGCTCGATCACCCTCTCGAGTTGCGGCCGCTGCGGGTCGTCGGCAACGTTCAGGATGTGAATGCGCGACGAGCGGAAGCCGGGCACGATCAGGTGCGAGCGGTCCGGCCCGTGGCAGGCCGAGCTGCAGCGGTTCCAGCCGAAGTGGTGAAGCTCGTCCCCGGCGTTCGGCATCGGCGTCTCATGGACCACCTCGCCGTAAGTGTCGGAGTCGGGATCGGCGTCGACCACCGCGATGAAGTCCGGCTCGTCGACGCCGGTGCCCTCGTGCAGACAGGCGAGGTAGAGAAATCGCTCGGCAGGCGCTTGGGTTGCCTCCGCGGGTGAGGCGTGGAACGACCGTGGCCGCTTGTCGTCAGCTGGGGCGGGGTTGGCCATACGTGTTCTCCTATCGTGGGCGCTGGTATCGGCACCTAAGACGTTCGTATTAGTCAGTTGACCAAATCTCGCCTCGAAAGTCAAGCGGCCGGCGGGCGAGGTACGCGCGCTCGTCGGCGAGAACGGCGCCGGCAAGTCGACGCTCGTGAAGGTGCTGGGTGGTGTCGTCCGCCGCGACGAGGGCGAGCTTCTCGTCGACGGTCAGGAGGCGACCTTCCACAGCCCGGTCGACGCACGCAAGGTCGGCGTCGCCGTGATCTATCAAGAGCCGACCCTGTTTCCGGACCTGTCCGTCGCGGAGAACGTGGTGATGGGCCGCCACCCGCGCGGCGGGCTCCGGCGGATCGACCGCCGCGCGATGCACGAGGAGGTCCAGGGGCTGCTCGATCGACTCGGCGTGAACGCGGTGCTCCACTTTTCGTCAGAGGCGCGTTCCGGGAAGAGCACGGGCAACATCCTCAACGTCGACGGAGGAGTGTCAGCCGCCTACCCGCGATAGACGGCGCATCCTCAGACGAGGACCTTGTCGCGCTCCGGTTCGACCGCGACGGGGCTATCCAGGCGGCGGCCCTCCAGCGAGATGTTCGGGAGCACGCGATCCAGCCATGCGGGGAGCCACCAGGCTCGGTCGCCCAGCAGCGTGACCACCGCGGGTGCGATGACCATGCGGACGATCAGAACGTCGATCAGGATCGCGAGGCCCAGGCCGAGGCCGAACATCTTGCTGATGACGTCGCTCGAGGTGACGAAGCCCAGGAAAACCGCCGACATGATCAGTCCCGCGACCACGACGACCTTGCCGATGCGGCCCATCCCGTGGATGACGCTCTCGCGGGGCCCGTCGCCCTCGTTGTAGGCCTCGTGCATCCGGCTGAGCAGGAAGACGTTGTAGTCCATGCTCAGCCCGAACAGGATCGCGAACAGCATGACCGGCAGGAACGAGATGATCGGGACGCCGGACTCGGCGCCGATCAGGCTCGCGCCGAAGCCCTCCTGGAACACCGCCACCACCACGCCATAGGCCGCGGCGACCGACAGCAGGTTGAAGACCGCGGAGACCAGTGGGATCCAGAGCGAGCGGAACACCATCACCAGCAGCAGCACAGAAAGGCCGATCACGACCGCGATGAACAGCGGCAGGCGCGCGGCCACCTTGTCGGAGATGTCCACGAAGCCGGCGGTGTTGCCACCGACGTAGACCTTCAGCGGGGTGTCAGCGGTCGCCGTCGGGATGACCTCTCCCCGCAGCTGTTCGAGTAGGGCGGACGTCCTGGCGTCCTGGGGAGCGGTACTCGGGATGGCGAAGATCGTGGCCATCTCGCCGTCCTCGCTGACCGACGCCGGCGCCACCGAGGCGATGCCGGGCGTGTCAGCGACGGCCTCTTCGAGCGAGCGCAACTGCCGCTCGGTCTCTGACGCGCCCTTCGGTATGTCAACGGCGAGCAGGAACGGGCCGTTGGAGCCCGGGCCAAACGCCTCGGTTTGCTGGTCGTACGCGACCCGTTGGGTACGCGACTCAGGCTGGTTGCCGTCGTCCGGCTGGCCGAGGCGCAACTGAGTGGCGGGGAACGCGAAGATCAGCAGGACCACGACGCCGGCGGCGATCGATGCCCACGGCCGGCGGGTCACGGTCTCGCCCCAGCGGCTGAAAGCCGGCGAGGACTGGACGTGTTCGGGCTTCTTCGGCACGAGCCGGCGCCCGAAGGCGCCCATCATGATCGGAAGGATCGTCAGGGCCGAAACGACCACCGCGCCGACCGCGAATGCCGCGCCGATGCCCATCTTCCCGACGTAGGGAACGCCGATCACGAGGAGGCCGGCGATCGCCACCATCACGATCACGCCCGCGGCCAGGACCGTGGTTCCGGAGGTTGCCGCCGCGCGCGCGGCCGCATCCTGCACGCTGTCGCCGGCCGCCCGCTGCTCGCGGTAGCGACCCATGATCAGCAACGAGTAATCGATCCCTGCGCCGAGGCCGAGCATCGCCCCGATCACGGCAGCGAAGCTGGGCAGACCGAGCGGTGCCGCCAGCGCGGCCAGCAGGATCTGGCCCGCCGCGACGCCGATCAGCGCGCCGATGAGCGTCGCGCCCATCGCCCAGCCCGAGCGAAACAGCAGGGTGAGCAGGATGATCGCGATGAACACCCCGATGAGCTCGCCGACGGGGGCATCCTGCTCGGTGGCCAGGTCGATCAGCATGCCGCGAGCCTCGACCTGGACCTCGGGCTCGGCGGTCTCGCCGGCCTCGATCAACGCCAGGCCGTCGTCCTTCTCGATCTGTGCAGGGTCAGTGGAGTAGCGCACGTCGACCGACGCGAGCCTCCCGTCCTCGGAGACCTGGCCGCCCGGCTCGAACGGGCTTGCCACCAGCGCAACGCCGTCGAGCTCGCGGACCTCCGCGAGCGCGCCCTCGATCGCCGCTCTGGCCCCAGGGTCGGCGACCTTGCCTGCTTCGACCGTGAAGACCAGGGTCGAGTCCGCCCCGCCGAACGCCGGCGAGTGCGCCTGGAAGAGGTCGATCGCCTCCTGGGAATCGGTCCCCGGGACCGAGTAGTCGTCGGTGGCCTCACCACCGGCGCCGGCCGCCAGGATGAGCAGCACCAAGACGCCGACCGCCGCCGCAAGGCTGCGCTTCCAATGCGAGGACAGGGTGCGCGCCAAGCGCGCGAGAAGCTGGGACATATGCAGTGCCTTCCGGGCGCGGGGATGCGCGGCCTTTACGCGAGGTTTGGACGTCCCAGCCGCAGGACCAGTTGCCCCTCGACACTACCGATATTCCGGCAGTGCGCAGGTCAGGAAGCCTCGACGTCACCGCCGCGACGTACCTTGTCGCGCTTAGCGGACCCAGTCAGGCGTCAATGCGAGCGCCACGGCCGCCACGCCGCCCGCGACGGCGCGCCGCCCGGCGCCCCCGCCCGCCAGCCGGACCGCCACCTTGGCTGCGAGGGCCAGGGCCAGCAGGCCACCGGCCCGGGCGACCACGACCCACAGGGCCGGCGGAATGCCGTCGTCGATCGCCGAGAGCGGAGCGAACAGGGTGGTAAGGGCAACCGGGAGCGGTTTCCACGACGGGCCGGAGGTCGTGTCGAGCGAGAAATGGGCGATCTCCCGCCCCCACACGAGCCAGGCCCAGGGATCGAAGCTCGGCTCGGAAGGGGCGAGGAGGGATGCTTCCGCAAGCAGCAGACACGCGGCGAACATTCGCGCCATGCGGGCGGCAGCGTAGGGCCGTGCGCTCCGCCACTAGTGAAGAAAGCGCTCAGGTCTTGTGAAGAAGTCCCCCGCATGAGTCGCGTGTCCTAGCCGATGCGCCCAGCTGGAGGACGTCGTATCCTCCGACCATGGCGAGTCGCGAGGAGCGGCGAGCACCGCCCTCCCAGACTGAGTTCTTCGCGCGCAACGAGGCGCTACGGCGCCGACAGTTGCGTGAGGATGCCGGGCGGTCGGGTGGCGAGCTGCTCGAACAGGCAATGCGGCTGAGCAGGTTCGCCACGGAGCTCGCGGCGGCCGGCCGCCGCGCGCGGCAGTGAGTGAGGTATTCCCGCCCGACCACTTCCATCCCGACGAGCTGATGGAGGCGCTCGTGTCGGGCGGCGTCGAGTTCGTCCTGATCGGCGGGCTCGCGGTCGGCGTCCACGGGGTCGTGCGCGCAACCCGGGACATGGACATCGTGCCCGATCCCGATCCGACCAACCTCCAACGGCTCGCAGCGATGCTGGGCGAGCTTGACGCCCAGCAGATCGGCGTCGACACGGAGCTGTTGCCGTACCCGGCTACTGACCCGGCAGGGCTCGCAGCCGGCGGGAGCTACCAGCTCGCCACCGTGCATGGACAGTTGGACGTCCTGCAGGAGAGCGATGTGATCCCTTCGTACGCGAAGTTGGCCGAGGATGCGATCGAGATCGACTGGCGCGGGCGGCGCATTCGCGTGTGTTCCCTGGAACGCCTGCGCGAGATGAAACGGGCGGCGGGTAGGCCACTCGACCAGCTCGACCTGGACGCACTCGCCGACGCGCACGGCGAGGACTTGCTTTGAGTGTGACGGCCCCGCCCGATCGAGCTTCAGCCAAGAAATGCGCCCAGGGAGACTCGAACTCCCACCCCGCATAAGCAGGACAAGGCCCTCAACCTTGCGCGCGCCGCATGCCCGATCGGTCCGAATGCCGATACTCGCCCGCGCGAATCGCGCGGCCGGACGGATCTGGACGGTCTGGCTGCGGCGTTGTTGCCACGGCGTTGTCACCGCCTCGCCCTTGTCGGCCTCTGGACGGGGGCCGTGGTCGGGCAGGCGGCGCTCGCAGCGCGCCTTGAGCGCGCTCAGGCCCAGTTGTCCGTGAGCGCGATGGCGCGGGGGTCGCCGTTCCGTTTCACCGCGCCCGGCGGGATGCCAAGGACGCGTTTGAAGGCCCGCGCGAACGCGGCTTCGGATCGGTAGCCGAGCCGGTTTGCAAGCTGGGCGACGGTCGCGCCGTCGTCTCTGAGCGCGGTGTGCGCGAGGTGCATGCGCCAGCGCGCGAGGTATTGCATCGGGGGCTCGTCGACGAGTTCGGTGAAGCGGGCGGCAAAGGCGGAGCGGGACATCGCCGCTTCGTCCGCGAGCGCCGCCACCGTCCAGGCCCGCGCCGGCTCGCGGTGAATGAGTGCGATGGCGCGGCCGATCAGGGGGTCTTTGAGCGCGCCGAGCCATCCGGTCTGGGCGGCGGGGTCGGTTTCGATCCAGGAGCGAATCGCCTGGATCACGACGATGTCGCCGAGGCGGGTGATCACCGTCTCGCCGCCCGGTCGCAGCTCCCTGGCCTCGGCCGCCATCAGCCTGAGGGTGCTCTGCATCCAGTCCATCTGCGGCGAGCTCGATCGCTCGATGTGGATCGTCTGCGGCAGGAGCTGGATCAGGTTGCGCGCGGCAGGGTGGTCGAAGCGCACCGCTCCGCAGATCAGTGTGGTGGGCGCGCCGCCGCCGCCGTGACGGAGGATCTCGTAGCGGTCGCTAACCTGCTCGCGCTCGAGCTCGAGGATCCCCGGCGCGGGAGCTGCCGGCTCGCTGCGCAGGCGGTGGCCCTGCCCGTGCGGTACGAGTCCCAGGTCCCCGGGCTGGAGCAACGTGGGGTTCGCCTCGCCCGCCTCGAGCCAGGCCCCGCCCTCGGTGACAACGTGGAACCAGAGGTAGCCCGGCATCGGCGGGAGCGCGAGGCCCCAGGGCGCGCTCAACTCGGAGCGGCAGTAGAAGGCGCCGTTCATGCGCAGGAGGTGGAGCGCCTCGCCCAACGGATCCGCCGGCGCCCAGGGGTCCAGTGCAGCCATTCACACAGTATGCATCGCTAGTCCAGCTCTGTGGACGACTGGGCATGAATCAACGAGTTTCAGCCATAGACAGTCCCGGGCAGGCCCACCAAAGTGGACGACGTGCAATCAACCACTGGAGGAACCATGATAGACAAGACGCAACCTACGCTCGTGCTCGGCGGCACGGGCAAGACCGGCCGCCGCGTGGTGGAGCGGCTGAGGGCGCGCGGCCTCCCGGTGCGGGTTGGCTCGCGCTCCGGCGAGCCGCGGTTCGATTGGGAGGACACGGCGACGTGGGCGCCCGCGCTCGACGGTGTGGGCTCCGTCTACCTCACCTACTACCCGGACATCGCGGTCCCGGGCGGGGTCGACGCGGTCGGATCGTTTGCCGAGCTGGCCGTGCGCAGCGGCGTCCCGAGGCTGGCGCTCCTGTCCGGCCGCGGCGAGCCCGAGGCCGAGCGCGCTGAGCATGCCGTGCGCGACTCCGGCGCCGCGCTGACGATCCTGCGTTCGGACTGGTTCATGCAGAACTTCAGCGAGGACTACATGCTGGAGCACGTGCTGAGCGGCGAGGTCCGGCTCCCGGCCGGGGACCTGCCCACGCCGTTCCTCGACGCCGACGACATCGCTGACGTTGCGGTCGCGGCGCTGACCGACGACCGGCACATCGGTGAGCTCTACGAGCTGACCGGCCCGCGGTCGCTGAGCTTCGCGCAGGCGGCTGCGGAGATCGCCGAGGCGGCGGGCCGCGAGATCCGCTACACGCCGGTCTCGCTCGAGCAGCACGAGGCCGAGCTCGCCGAGCACGGCGTTGCGCCCGAGGTGATCGAGCTGCTGACCCACCTGTTCGGCGAGGTCGTGGACGGTCGCAACGCCGACCCAACTGACGGCGTACGGCGCGCCCTCGGACGGGAGCCGCGGGACTTCAGCGACTTCGCACGGGACGCCGCCGCAACCGGCGTCTGGAACGCAGTCCCCATCCACAGCTGATGGACGGGGCCCTGTTCGCACTGACGTTCGTCGCCGCACTCGGGTGCGGGATGACGGCCGGAGTGTTCTTCGCCTTCTCCGGGTTCGTGATGAAAGCCCTGCGCCGCCTTCCGGCGGTGCAGGGCATCGCCGCCATGCAGTCGATCAACGTGGCGGCGATCAGCCCCGCTTTCATGACGGCGCTGTTCGGGACGGCCGCGGCCTGTATCGCCGTGATCGTCGTCGGGCTGTTGAGGTTGGGCGAGCCGTTCGCCGGCTACCTGCTGGCCGGCGGCGCGCTCTATCTCCTCGGCACGATCGGGCTGACGATCGCCTATCACGTGCCGCGCAACGACGCATTGGCGGCCGTCGAGCCGACCAGTCCCGACGCCCAAAGCCACTGGACTCGCTACACGGCGGAGTGGACCGCCCGGAATCACCTGCGGGCCGGAGCGGCCCTCGCCGCCGCCGCAGCACTCACCGTCGCTCTGCAAGTTGGTTGAGGGGCTCGCGCGAGGGCGCGGTTTCCGGTGGCCACGACCGAGAGGGACACGATCGCGGCCATGAACACACTGCGAGCCGCTTCGCCCACCGCAGCGTCCCCAGGGGGGATCGGGTCCAGCGAGGGCGCCCGTGATAACAAGCCGTGGCTGGCAAGATGGCAGTCGCCTTGAAACGTGGCCTCGAGAGTCTCGGGACCGGTGGGAAACCAGGAGGAGTCCAAAATGAGCAGCTACGCAGTTGTCGACCCGGCGAGCGGGCGAGACCGTCGAGGAGTACGCGACGATCACCGACGACGAGTTGCGCGCCGCCATCGGGCGCGCGGACGAGGCTCATCGCACTTGGTCTGCGTCGTCGAGCGTGGCTGATCGTGCGGCGCTTGTCCGGCGTGTGGGAGAGCTGCATCTCGAGCGGCGTCAAGAGCTGGCGGAGATCATCGTGCGGGAGATGGGAAAGCCGATCGAGCAGGCCCTCGGCGAGGTCGACTTCTGCGGTGACATCTACGGCTTCTATGCCGACAACGCCGAGGAGCTGATGGCCGACGAGCCGATCAAGCTGCTCGGCGGGGAGGGGTCAGCCGTCGTGCGCCGGAGCTCGCTGGGCGTACTGCTCGGGATCATGCCGTGGAACTTCCCGTACTACCAGGTGGCGCGTTTCGCCGGGCCGAACCTCGTGATCGGGAACACGATCGTGCTGAAGCACGCGCCGCAGTGCCCTGAGTCGGCCGCGGCGATCCAGAAGATCTTCGACGACGCCGGGTTCCCGAAGGGCGCGTACGAGAACGTCTACGCGACGAACGAGCAGATCGAGTGGGTGATCGCCGACCCTCGGATTCGTGGCGTCTCCGTCACGGGCTCCGAGCGCGCCGGGGCTGCTGTCGCCGAGATCGCCGGGCGGAATCTCAAGAAGGTCGTGCTGGAGATGGGCGGCTCCGATCCCTTCATCGTGCTCGGCACGGACGATCTGGACAAGACCGTCGAGGACGCCGTCGCCGCCCGTCTCGACAACACGGGCCAGTCGTGCAACGCGGCAAAGCGCTTCATCGTGGTCGACGAGCTGTACGAGCCCTTCCTCGAGAAGTTCACCGCCGCGATGACTGCGACGAAGCCGGGTGACCCGACGTCGCCGGAAACCGAGATCGGGCCGCTCTCCTCCAAGACCGCGGCCGAGCGCCTCGAGGACCAGGTCAAGCGGGCGGTCGACCAGGGAGCGAAGGTCGTTGCCGGCGGTACGCGCGACGGCAACTTCTTCGAGCCGACCGTCCTGACGGACATCAAGCCCGACAACGACGCCTACCGCGAGGAGTTCTTCGGCCCGGTCGCGCAGGTGTATCGCGTCTCGTCCGAGGAGGAGGCGGTGAAGCTGGCCAACGACACGCCGTTCGGGCTGGGCTCGTACGTCATGACGACGGACTGCCCAGCAGGCGGAGCGCGTCGCGGACCAGATCGACGCCGGGATGGTCTACGTGAACCTCGTCGGCGCCGACGGCGCGGAGCTCCCGTTCGGCGGGACGAAGCGATCCGGCTTCGGCCGCGAGCTGGGCACCTACGGCGCGGACGAGTTCGTCAACAAGAAGTTGATCCGAATCGGCTGAGCCAACTCCGTTCGGGCCGAACCCCCACCGGCAAGCGGCCAGACCCGCACCAGCTGGGACGCCGGCGCGGGGCTGGAGCGGCTAGGGCGAATGAATAGCCATCATCAGGCCCTTGCTTCGACTTCGCTCCAGAAGGCGTCGACGCGCGCGTTCCAGTCGTGGGGCGCCTCCTGGAAGGGCTGGTGGGACTCCTCCTCCATGAGCTCGAACCGGGCGCCGGGGATCAGCTCGGCGACGGCGCGGCAGAGCTGCGGGCGGGAGGTCATGTCGAGCCCGCCGGCGAGCACGAGCGTGGGCGCCGCGATCTGACCGAGGCGGTCGCGCGTGTCGTGGTCGATGAAGGCGTCGAGCGTGCGCTGGGTGTCTTGCGGGGCCTGGGGGTGCGGAAAGGCGAGCGCCTCGTCGATGATCGCGTCCACGGTTCCGTCGTTGTTGGCTCGTGGCGTGTAGATGAACATGAAGAACCACTCGAGGAAGTCGCGCTCGCTGGGAGCGGCGTCGACGAGCCAGCGGATGAAGCGGGCCCAGCTGCGCAGGTAGGGGTCCATCGCCGGCCAGGTTGACTGCAGCACGAGGCTGCGCACGAGCTCGGGGTGGCGTAGGGCCAGCTCCTGGGCGATGATGCTGCCGCCGGAGAAGCCCGCCACGTGGGCGCAGGGGATGTCGAGGCCGCGCAGGACGGCCGCGGCGTCGTCGGCCATCGCCTCGACGCTGAGCGGGCCCTCGGGCATCGGCGTGCGCCCGGCGCCGCGGTTGTCGAACGCGGTCAGGCGATAGCGGTCGGCGAGCCCGTCGAGCTGGAACTGCCACGACTCGACGGTGTCGCCCAGGCCGCCGATCAGCAGCACGTCGGGCCCCTCGCCTACCTGGTGGACGTGGATGTCGAGGTTGTTCGCGGTCGTGATGGTCATCGGTGGTCCTCTCGAGTGATGGTTGGTCTCAGGGGTTCAGCCGGTAGAGGCGAAGGAAGTCGTTCTCGACCGGAAGCACGTCGACCGAGCCGAAGCCGGCCTCGGCGGCCAGATCGCGCACGGTTCCGGCGCGCAGCGCGGTGCCCAGCGCGGCATGGTCTGGATTCCGGGAGGCGAGTTCACGATGGGCTCGAACGAGCACTACCGGGAGGAGGCGCCCGAGCACCGCGTCTCGGTGGACGGGTTCTGGATGGACGCCACCGCGGTAACGAACGCCGAGTTCGCGGCCTTCGTTGAGGAGACCGGCTACACGACGGTTGCGGAGCGGCCACTGGACCCGGCGGACTTTCCAGGGGCGCCTCCGGAGAACCTCGTCCCGGGGTCGCTCGTCTTCACGCCGACCCCCGGGCCCGTCGATCTGCGACAGCTGAGCCAGTGGTGGACGTGGATGGCGGGCGCCTGCTGGAAGCATCCGGAAACACCGAGTTCGTCACTCGCCGGTCGGGAGAACCACCCGGTTGTGCACGTCGCCTACGAGGATGCGCGGGCGTACGCGGCCTGGGTCAAGAAGGAGCTGCCGAGCGAGGCCGAATGGGAGCTGGCAGCCCGCGCCGGCTTGGAGGGCGCGACGTACACCTGGGGCGACGCTCCCGAGCAGGAAGGGCAGAAGCTGGCCAACTACTGGCACGGCGATTTCCCCTGGCGGCCGGAGCCGGGCTACGGGACCACCGCGCCCGTCGGCAGCTACCCGCCTAACGGACATGGCCTGTTCGACATGGCCGGCAACGTCTGGGAGTGGACAACCGACTGGTACGGCGGCAGCGAGCGCGAGAGCTTGGACCCCACCCAGCCGCAGTTCGCGATCCCGCGCAAGGTGGTCAAGGGCGGCTCGTTCCTGTGCGCCGACAGCTACTGCCAGCGCTACCGGCCCGCCGCGCGACGGCCCCAGATGATCGACACCGGCATGAGCCACGTCGGCTTTCGCTGTATTCGCCCAGCCGATCACGTGTGATCGCGGCCGAGAGGACTGGGACCCTCAACGCCGAAAACGAGACGCAGATGATCGGCGCAATCTTGCTGGGGCTCGTTGCCGGGACCGTGGGCCGGCTGCTCGTGCCGGACATGTGGAGCGAACTGAGCGGCCCGAGCTCCTGGCTGTTCTCCCTCCTGCTTGGCCTTGCCGGCGCCCTGTTGGGCTACCTGATCTTTACCGTCTGGATCGGCATCGGGGACACCGACGTGTTCGACTTCGGGGGCGTCCTCGGCGCCATCTTTGGCGTGATCATTCTGCTGCCGTTTGTCGGCATATTCGCCCGCTTGCGCGCCCGATAGCAACGCGTCAGCCCGCGGCGGGTGCTGCAGGTCCACGACGACCGGCTTCGACTCCTACTTGCGGGCTGGGCGCGCACGCCGTCGCGGCAGTTCGCCGCGCAGGCGCTGCGGCGAACCCGGGATGGACACTCACGGCTTGTGCGGGCGCGGAGTGTTCCCACGGCTGTTCTCATGTTGTCAGCAACACGTTCCCATGTTCTCCCGGGGAGGACGGCACGGGTACTCAGAAAAGCGAAAGCCCCGCGCTAGAGGGCTGTTGCAATGCGCCCAGGGAGATTCGAACTCCCACCCCGCATAAGCAGGACAAGGCCCTCAACCTTGCCGGCGGGGCCGTTAAGCCCTCCGAGGCGGCCCGTCTCCTGGCAGTCCGTTCCCCGTTGGAGATGATCGGGACTGATCTGACGGGGCGTTCGTTGTCAGAGTGTTGTCAGAGCGCTCTCGGCGACCGAGTTGTCGTAGCAGTCGCCCGTCGAACCCATCGAGATCTCGATGCCGGCGTCTCCTAGGCCGCCCATGAAGTATGACTGTCGGCTCATATATCCGTAGACTCGCATGGTATGGCTGACACGGAGGCGCGGGCCGTTCTGTTGCACGGCCTTGGCGACCACTCGCGGCTGGCGCTGATCGAGCTGCTGGCCGAGGGCGGCCGGCGGGTAAGCGACCTGACGGCGGCCAGTGGGCTGTCACAGTCGAACGTGTCCAGGCATCTGGCGTGCCTCTGGGACTGTGGGCTCGTCGAGCGCGAGCGTCGGGGCCGCGAGATCCACTACCGGCTCGTCGACGGCATGGCCGATCTCCTGCGTGCCGCCGATCGGGTGCTGGAGCGCAGCGGCGACCGTGTGCAGGCCTGTCCGCGCTACGGCCGCCTCGCCGGCCGCCGCGCGGCGGCCTGATGGAGGCGGCCGGCCTGCCCCTCCTCCAGCGCGAGCGGCTGCATCGCCGTGCGCTGCGGCTCGAGTACTTCACCGTGTCCTGGAACGTCGTCGAGGCGGTAGTGGCGATCACCGCGGGGCTGATCGCCGGCTCGGTCGCGCTGGTCGGCTTCGGCGTCGACTCCGGCATCGAGGTCCTCTCAGCCATGGCCCTGCTGTGGCGTCTGCGCCGCGCCGGCGCCGACGCCAGCGAAGCCGAGCAGGCACACGCCGAACGCCGCGCGCTCTTCGCGGTCGCGGCCACGTTCTTCCTACTGGCCGCCTACATCGCGGTCGAAGCGATCGGCGCCCTGAGCTCCGGCGGGGCGCCCGGGCGCTCCAGCGTCGGGCTGCTGCTCGCGCTGGTGTCGCTCGCTGTCATGCCGCTGCTGGCCTACTGGAAGGGGCGCACCGGCCGTGAGATGGGCAGCCGCGCACTCCAGGCGGATGCGATGGAGACCTGGGTCTGCTCGTATCTCTCGCTCGCGCTGCTCGTTGGCGTAGGCCTGTACTCCGCCTTCGGCTGGGCCTGGGTCGACCCCGTCGCCGCGCTCGCGATGCTGCCGGTCATCGTGTGGCAGGGCTGGGAAACCCTCGAGGAAGCGCGCGATCAGCCGAGCTCTTGAAACGGTCGCCGACGGACTCGCCAACGCGTTCCAGATGGCGTGGGAGGTCTGGTGAGCACTGATCCTCGGCTTCGCGCTCTCGGGCATCGTCCAGGCCTGGGTCACCCGCAGCCAGATGGAGCGTCAGCTGGGCGGTCGCGGGCTCGGAGCGACGCTCAAGGCGACGGGGCTGGGCGCGGCCTCCTCTTCCTGTAGCTACGCGGCGATCGCGATCGCCAAATCGACGTTCCAAAAGGGGGCCGGACTGCCGGCGGCGATCGCCTTCATGTTCGCCTCGACGAACCTTGTCTTCGAAATCGGGATCGTGCTCTGGATCTTCCTCGGGCCGGAGTTCACCGCAGCCGAGTTCGCCGGCGGCCTGCTGCTGATCCTGCTCATGTGGCTCGGCGTGCGGCTATTCGTCTCCGCGCCCGAGGAGGAGCACGTCCGCGAACACGCCCGCCAGGCCCAGACCGGCCACCAGCACGCCAGCGCCGCGGGCCGGCGCACGCTGCGCGAGAAACTCACCTCGATTGAGGCCTGGTCGGACGTCGCCCACAACTTCCGCGGCGACTGGCAGATGCTCTGGAAGGAGGTCACGCTCGGCTTTTTGATCGCCGGCTTCATAGCGCTGCTACCGGAGACGTTTTTTCAGGCCGTCTTTCTCGACGATGCGCCGCCCGCGCTGAAGACACCCGAGAACGTGCTCATCGGGCCGCTGATCGCCGTGCTCAGCTTCGTCTGCTCGATCGGCAACATCCCACTGGCCGCCATCCTCTGGGCCGGGGGGATGTCGTTCGCCGGCGTGATCGCCTTCATCTACGCCGACCTGATCACCCTGCCGATCCTGCTCGTCTACCGCAAGTACTACGGCACCCGCTTTGCCATCAAGCTGGCCGCAATGATGCTCGCGGCGATCGTCATCGCCGCTCTCGTCATCGATGCGATCTTCTCCGCCGCCGGGCTCATCCCCGAGAGTCGACCGTCGATCGAGTCGATCACCGACCGCGGCATCAGCCTCAACTACACCGCCGTCCTGAACGCCATCTTCACGCTCGTTGCCGGGCTGCTGCTGTGGTTGACAATCAGCCGGGGAGCCACAGACCCGGTCTGCCGGATGCGCGTCGACCGCCAGCTAAGCGAGCACTACGCCGAGCACGCCGGAGTCACGCGCTACTTCTGCTCGGCTGGCTGCCGCGAGGCATTCCAAGCCGCCCCGGAACGCTACGCGTAGCCCTTGACTCGGGCGGTGCGATCGATCGAGAATCGGTGCAGGCGATCGAGGAGGACGGCATGGCGTGGAAGCTGGAAGGCCAGTACTTCGAGAATTGCTCCTGCGACGTGCCATGTCCGTGCACGGTGTCGCTGGACTTCGGGGCCGATCGCGATCGCTGTAATGCCTTCCTGGTGTTCCAGGTGCAGGCCGGCGATGTCGACGGGGTCGACGTGAGTGGTCTGACCGTCGCCGCGATGATCGACACGCCGAAGGTGATGAGCGAGGGCAACTGGCGCCTCGGCATGCTGATCGACGACAGGGCCTCCGACGAGCAGGCCGACAAGCTGGGGGCGGTGTTCGGTGGCCAGCTCGGCGGGCCGATGGAGGCGCTCGGTCCGCTCATCGGCGAGCTGCTCGGTGTGGAGCGTGTGCCGATGGAGGTCTCGCACGAGGACGGCACGCATCGCATCAGGGTCGGCGACGACGGCGAGGTGGAGGTGAGGGAGGTCGTTTCTTTCGGCAAGGAGAATGGCGAGCCGGCGAGGCTCGTGGGCGTCTTCCACCCAGCGGGCGCGGACCTCACGATCGCGCGGGCGACGAAGTCGCGCGTGAGCGCGTTCGGGATCGACTTCGCCTTCGAGGGAGGCTCGGGCTTCGCCAACCCGTTCGCCTGGGCGGCCTAGCGTTGGAGGCAGCCCGGGTACGAAGCCGCTCGGCGGGGCAGCTCCGGCTGGAGCGGGCCCAGCTCGGCCTGCTCGGCGTGCTGGTCGCGCTGGCCGTCGTCGCCTGGCTGGTCACGGACAACCGGATGGGCGGCATGGAGTCGGTGCCGGGGATGGATCTCGGGGGGCTCGGTTTCTACGTCACCGTGTGGGTGGCGATGATGGCGGCGATGATGTTCCCCTCGGTGGCTCCCACCGTTTTGATGTACGACCGGCTGCGGGCGGGCCACCGCGCGCGAGGGAAGGGTGCGGCGCCAGACGCGACGGCGCTGTTCGTGGCCGGCTACTTGTGTGTCTGGACGGCAGCGGGCCTGGCCGCGTACGGCCTGTTCGAGCTCGTCCGCGCGCTCGACCCGGCGTTTCTGGCGTGGGATGAAGCGGGCCGCTACGTGACCGGCGGGGTGATCGTGGCCGCGGCCGTCTACCAGGTGACGCCGCTCAAGCGAGCCTGCCTCGTGAAGTGCCGCAGCCCAATGATGTTCCTCGCCGAGCGCTGGCGCCACGGGCGGGCGGGTGGGCTGGAGCTCGGCTTGCGGCACGGCGCCTGGTGCCTCGGCTGCTGCTGGGCGCTGATGGCGGCGCTGTTCGCGGTCGGCCTGATGAGTCTCGGCTGGATGGCGCTGATCGCCGCGTTCATCGCCGGGGAGAAGCTGCTGCCGTGGCCGGCAGTCGCGCGCCGGACCGTGGCGGTGCTGCTGCTCGCGCTCGGACTCGGCGTCGCGTTGGTTCCCGGCGACGTGCCTGGATTCACCACACCGGACTCCGCGATGCACGACGGCGGCAGCCCCCAAGGCGACAGCATGCAGATGATGCGCTGAGCCTTTCCCGCTGCGACGGGACTGACCGCCGCAGCGGATAACAAGTGGGAGTGAGCGGCTGGCTCCGCTCTACAAGGAAAGCGATGGCCGCCCACGGAGGACCGCGCCAGAATGCTGGCGGGTCTGGAGGACAGCTGCTAGCCGGCGGTCCCCGCAGGCGGTGCCACCTCGGCGATCAGCTCGCGCACGCGCTGGGCGATGTCGTCGAGGATCTGTCGCACGCCGTCGAGGTCGGCGTCGGCGGGGTCGTCGACTTGCCAGTCTTCGTAGCGCTTGCCGGGGTAGATTGGGCACGCGTCGCCGCAGCCCATCGTGATCACGGCGTCCGCGGCCTGGACGACCTCGTCGGTGATTGGCTTGGGGAATTCATTGCTGACGTCGATCCCGAGCTCCGACATCGCGGTCACGACCTCGGGGTTGATCTGGTCGGCCGGCGCGCTGCCCGCCGATCGCACATGCACGCGGCCTTCGGCGTAGTGGTCCAGCAGCGCCGCGGCGATCTGGCTGCGCCCGGCGTTCTGCACGCACACGAACAGCACCTCGGGGACGTCCTTGGCGATCTTGCCCTCCACTTGGCCGAGCGCCCGTAGCCGCTCACGCGCGAAGCGGTGCACGAACAACGGCACGTAGTCCTTCAGGCGGGCACCGCCGAGCGCCTCCAGCGATTCCGCCATATAGCGCTCGATGGTCTCTGAGGAGAAGGTTCCGGCGAACTCCTTGCGCAACCCGGCAAGCCCGCGCTCAAGGTGCCCGAGCGTGATCAGGTCGACATCCAGATCCCGCAGCTGAGTGGTCATTCCTGAGACTCCCTTCTAGCTCGGCGGTCTGCCTGCCGATGGTATCCATTGACATCTGTCACTTCAATCGGTATACGTAGATCGATGGCTGTCGATCTGGAGCTGGCTCCGAAGACCAAGCGCCCCGCCGGTGAGCGGTGCTGCGAGCCGGTTGTCTACCCGGACGTCGAACGCGAGCACGCGACTCGCATGGCCGAGGTGGCCAAGGCGCTCGGCGACCCGGTCCGCCTGCAGCTC
Organism: uncultured Thermoleophilaceae bacterium; assembly: GCA_963762265.1. GTDB lineage: Bacteria > Actinomycetota > Thermoleophilia > Solirubrobacterales > Thermoleophilaceae > JACVRW01. Next base: position 644,894 of record CAVXKC010000003.1, read on the forward strand.
GTCGACGTGCTCAAAAAGCACGCCGGCAAGGTCTGCGTGTGTGAGCTCGTACCGCTTTTCGAGATCGGCCAGCCCACCCTCTCGCACCACCTCAAGAAGCTCCGCGAGGCCGGCATCGTGGACTCCGAGCGCCGCGGCCTGTGGGCCTACTACTACGTCAATCCCGAAGCACTGGAGGAGCTGTCCGCATGGCTGAGCTGACCGATACCAATATCCGCGAGCGGGTCCGCGAGCGCTACGCCGCCGCCGCTACCGCCGTTAGCGAGAGCACCGGGGCCGGCTGTTGCGGAGCGCCGGCGGCGATCGCGGGTTGCGGGCCGGACATCTCGTCAACCGACAAGCACGGCAACGAGGTCTTCGGCGTGACCCTGTACGACGACGAGGGCGACCGCGGCGCCCCAGGGCGGCGGTCGAGGCGTCGCTCGGCTGTGGCGTGCCGACCGCCGTCGCTGACTTGCACGAGGGGGAGACCGTGCTCGACCTCGGCTCGGGCGCCGGCGCCGACGTGCTGATCTCGGCTCGCCGCGTCGGCGCGACCGGCAAAGCGATCGGGCTCGACATGACCGACGAGATGCTCGAGCTCGCGCGCGTCAACGCCACCGAGGCCGGTGTCGAGAACGTCGAGTTCGTCAAGGGCTACATCGAGGACATCCCGCTCGCCGACGACTCGGTCGACGTAGTGATCTCGAACTGCGTGATCAACCTCGCCGCCGACAAGCGCACCGTCCTCGCCGAGGCTGCGCGCGTGCTCCGGCCCGGCGGGCGCTTCGCAGTCTCCGACGTGATCGCAGACCCCGACATGGACGCGGCCACCCGCGCGGACATGCAGCAATGGACCGGCTGCATCGCGGGCGCGCTCACCCGCGACGAGTTCGACCAGGCGCTCACCGACGCCGGCCTGACCGGCATCGAGATCCGCGAGACGCACCGGGTGCACGAGCACGCCAGCTCGGCGATCATCCGCGCACAGAAGCCGCGGGCCGGCTGAACCGTGGCAGGCGACCCCACCGCCTCCAACGCGGGCCTGCTGGTGCTCGGCCTCCTTCTATTGCCGCGTTCCCGCACCCTCCGCGGGGCGTCTCCGTAGCACCGGCGACCCTGTACAGGCGGGTCGTCGTCGCGGAGGAGAGTGGCCTGGTCCGGCTCGACGGCCGGCGGTTCTCGCTAACGGTTCGGCCACGAGGAGGGGCGGCGCCCGGTTTGGGTCCAGGCTGACTCGCGCGGCAACGGCGGCGCGGTGTACGTCAGCGATCAGCGACCGGTACTTGGTTTGGGCGTGCGGTTGCTTGGCACCCGCGCACGATGCGAGGACCGCGTCGTGCGCGGCCCGCTGCTCGCGGCCGCCCGACCGTTGGTTGACTGACTTGAGGCCGGCGATCTGGGATCGCGTACCCGTGCCGTCCTTAGCGGTGTCATTCTCGCAAGCGATGAATTGCAGGAGCACCCACCCTAGGATTGGTGGCGAGCGGTTGTGCCGAGGCGGCAGGCGCTGTTGTCAATGCGTTGCCAGAGCAGCGCTCGGACACCTTCGCGAGAGCCGACAAAGAATAAGAATGGCCTGCGCTTGCAGGCTCTTTCGATGCGCCCAGGGAGACTCGAACTCCCACCCCGCATAAGCAGGACAAGGCCCTCAACCTTGGCAGCGGGGTGGTCAGCCCGTCCGAGTCGCACTCCGACTTGCCTTTCTTTCGGGGCCGGAGACAATCGGGATTCATCTGACGGCGCGTTCGTTGTCAGCATGTTGTCACGCGGGAGTAGTGCTCGCCTCACGCACGGGGAAGGTGCAGGGAGGCGGACCGGTTCCAGGTCACGACCGTGCGGCTCGCACCGAGAGGCTCTTGTTGCTGCTCGGCGTAGCCAGCATCGACGTCGCTGACCTCGTCAAGGGCCCCCGTTAGGCTTGGCGGTCGCCCTCGCGCTTTCGCTCAGGCAGCTTCGCGAGCACGGTTGCGCAGGCGATGAAGACTGCGGTGCTGGCGGTCCGAATGCGGCCAGCATGCTCGACCGCCTTTATCAGCCCGGGGCGCCGTCGGCGACGATCAGCATTGGTGCCAAGCCCGCGTGCGGTCAGGTCGCGCCCGAGCTCGCCTCGACCACCGGCCCGGCGTATCGAACGAGGCCGCCGGCCACCACGACGTAGCTCGACGAGCACGAACGATGTTGAGCTGTCTCGGGGACTTCGCTCACGGTGCCGACCTCCTTGGTCGCTGCAGGATCGCCCGGCCACGCAGCCCGGTTGATCACGCGCCTCGCCCGATCGCTTCGGTAGTCCACGGTCGGCGCTCGTCGTCGTTTGCTCGTGGGCGTAGCGGCTGGCTCAATCGTGCGTGTAGCGACGATCTGCACCGCCGTCCTCGCGGCTGTTTATCCAGTCACGGTCAACTCCGCGCATAGCCAAGTCGTGCCGAGCCTTGGCCTGCGCAACCCGGCGGTCGCCGTCGGCACGCACCTCGCGAATCACGGTGATCCCTGGTGGCACGCGCTTCCGTTCGTCTTCCTCACCCTTCTCCTCCTCGCCATACCGGCGCTGCTCGTCTTGGCGCTGGGCCAACGAGCCGAGACATTGCTGCCGAAGATCCGTGACTGGATGGGCGCGAACTCGTGGATCGTCAGCGAGATCGTCCTCGTGTTCTTCATCGTGATCGTCCTTGCCGGCTAGCCCGCGGCGCGGGCCGGCGAGATACGCCACCCGCGCTGCTCCTTCGAAGCAGACGCGAGAGTGCTTGGCCGACGGACCCGGCCGCGGCTACCGCGCGACCTACCCCACGCTGTCGAGAACGACCCTCGCCCCGCGTCGCCACCGCACACTGAACGGCTCGGCCGGGAAGGCCGACAGCCCGAGCGGACAGGCCGCCGGACTCCTGCTCAAGACGAGACGCGGCCGCCGGTCGCCCCCCGGCCACCCCGGCCAGGGCCGCCGATGGCCGTGTCTTAGAAAGCAGGAGCACGCCTCACTTCCTGCGCCCAGACCGGTGCGCGATACCGGGCGGCGGGGTCAGTCAATCGAGCCATTCGAGTGGACATCGCCGTCGAGGTAGTCCAATGCTGGCGTCTGGCGTGGAACTGAGGAGGCTGGAGGGGTAGGCTGGCCATGCGCTTCGTCTGAGCGGTCGCCCTTTGGGAGGTCCCGTCAGATGTGGCGGTGACGTAAGGAGAGTCAGATGGCCGTTTCCGCGCTGGGCTCGCGTGCGGACGCAGACGCCGGGGGGGCACCGAGGCCGGTCGTGCTGTGGGGGATCGCGCTCGCCGGGGTCGTAGCCGCGGCCGGCGCAGTCGGGCTGGCGCTGACGAGTGACGACCCGGGGCAGGAGCCGGGCCTCCATGCCGTGCTCTTGGACTGGGCCGCCCTGCCGTACATCCTGGCCGGGCTGATCGCCTGGTGGCGGCGGCCCGACAGCCGTCTCGGCCCGCTGATGATTGCGGTGGGTTTCCTCAGCTTCGTTCCCACCCTCGCGTGGGCGAACTCAGCGGTCGCAATCACGATCGGCGAGGCCTTCGACGCGCTGCCGCCGGTGCTCTTCCTGCACGTCTTCCTCGCGTTCCCGACCGGCCGGCTGGAGCGGCGCCCGGAGCGAGTTGTAGTCGCGGTCGGATACGTGGCGGCGTTCGGCCTGCAGCTGGTGGCAATAGCGCTCGGTGGCTCTGGGCCCGACAACCTGCTGGCCGTTGTCGATGAGCCGGGTGCCGCCGAGACGCTGCAACGCGTACAGCAAGTCGCCATCGGCGCAGTGGCACTCGCCGGCATCGGCGTTCTGGTGGCTCGGAGGCGCGGCGCGGGCCGGCCGCTGCGCCGCTCGGCCCAGCTGCTGGTCGACTGCTTTGCGCTCGCGCTCGTGATGATCGCGGTCCTGTCCGTGACTGCGGCCTTCGACGCGCCTGCCTTCGAGGGGCCGGCCTTCGAGTGGATGCGACGGGCCACCTTCGTGGTGATCGGGGCTGCGCCGGTGGCCTTCCTGATCGGGCTCCTCGATGCCCGTCTCGCGCGCTCGGCCGTCGGCGATCTGCTCGTCGAGCTGCGTGCCGATCCGCGCGCCGGCCGATCTCGCGCGACGCCTTCGCGCGCGCTCTCCGCGATCCGTCGCTGACGCTCGCGTACTGGCTGCCGGAGTTCGGGAGCTGGGCGGATCCTCGACGGCCGGCCGGTCGAGCTGCCCGGGGCCGGACAGCGGACGGGCGACGACGCTGATCGACCGCGACGGCGAGCACCTCGCGGCGCTGCGTGCACGACGCGTCGCTGCACGAGGAGCCGGAGCTGCTCGACGCGGTCAGCGCGGCGGCCGCGATCGCGCTCGAGAACGGTCGGCTGCACGGCGGAGCTGAACGCCCGTCTGGAGGAGCTGCGGGGCTCGCGCGCGCGCGTGATCGAGGCGGGGCAGAAGGAGCGGCAGCGACTGGAGCGCAACCTCCACGACGGTGCCCAGCAGCGGCTGATCGCGCTCTCGCTCGAGCTCGGCCTGCTCGAGGAGCGGCTCGGCCACCGATCCCGACGCGAGGACGCGGCTCGATCAGGCGCAGGAAGGAGATCGCGGTCTCGCTCGAGGAGCTGCGCGACGTCGCGCGCGGCATCCATCCGGCGGTCGTCAGCGGGCACGGTCTGGCGGTCGCGCTCGAGTCGCTCGCCGCCCGTGCCCCGGTCCCGGTGCGCCTGACGGTCGCGCTCGACGGTCGCCTGCCCGAGCAGGTCGAGGTGGCCGCGTACTACGTCGTCTCCGAGAGCCTCGCGAACATCGCCAAGCACGCCCACGCGACCTCGGCCAGCGTCGACGTGGACCGGGACGAACGGCCGAGTCGTCGTCGAGGTCGTCGACGACGGCGTCGGTGGCGCCGACAGCGAGCGCGGCGTCGGCCTGCGCGGCCTTGCCGACCGCGTCGAGGCGCTCGGCGGCCGGCTGCGGGTCTGGACGCCGCGCGGCGGCGGCACGCGCGTCCGGGCGGAGATCCCATGCGCGTAGCGATCGCCGAGGACAGCGTGCTGCTGCGCGAGGGGCTCGCGCGCCTGCTCGGCGACGCCGGCTTCGACGTGGTCGCCCAGTGCGACGACGCCGACGAGCTGCTGCGCAAGGTCGAACAGCCACGCGCTCGGACGTCGCGATCGTCGACATCCGGCTGCCGCCGACGCACAGCGACGAGGGCCTGCGGGCGGCGCTCGAGATCCGCGCGCGCCATCCCTCGGTCGGGGTGCTGGTGCTGTCGCAGTACGTCGAGCTCGGCCTCGCGATGAAGCTGCTCGCCGACTCCGCCGAGGGGGTCGGCTACCTGCTGAAGGACCGCATCAGCGACGTCACGCGAGTTCGTCGCCGCGGTGCGGCGGGTCGCCGACGGGCGGCTCGGCGATCGATCCGATCATCGTCTCGACGCTGCTGTCGAGGCAGCGAAGCGACGACCCGCTCGAGACGCTGACGCCGCGCGAGCGCGAGGTGCTGGAGCTGATGGCCACGGGGAGCTCGAACCAGGGGATCGCCGACAAGCTCGTGATCACAGCTCCGCGCCGTCGAGAAGTACGTCTCCAGCATCTTCGGCAAGCTCGGCCTGCCGTCGACCGGCAGCGAGTCGCGGCGCGTGCTCGCGGTGCTGCTGTTCCTCCGCTCCTGACGCGCGGCGGACCTCGAAATACACCAGAAACCCGCCCCCCGAAACGGCCAGTTTCCCGCCTTCCGCCGGGCATCCGGAGCTGGGAGGTTGGACGAGGCCCCGCGTTCGAGAGGAACAGCGATGAAGACTCGCATCATCCAGAACGGCGAGAAGCCGGATCAGGCCGAGACGTCCGGAAACGGCGGCGCCCCCGCGGCCCCCGCGCACACAACCTGGCGGCCCGGATGGCCCGCTGGAGCGCGCAGTCACCGCAAGACGGCCATCTTCGGCTGGCTTGCCTTCGTCCTCGTCGCCTTCATGGTTGGCGAACAGGTCGGCCAGAAGGACATCTCCGACCTCGACACGTTCTCGGGTGAGGCCGCGCGAGGCCGAGCAGGCGCTCGACCGCGCCGGCCTGCGGCCGGTCGAGGAGGTCGTCTTCATCCAGAGCGACGAGCTCACCGTCGACGGATCCGGAGTTCCGCGCAGCGGTCGAGGACGTGACCGGCCGCCTCGCGCAGCTCCGCTACGTCGAGAACGTCGAGTCGCCGCTGACCGGCGACGGCGAGGTCTCGGCCGACGGCCACGCCGCCCTGGTCGACTTCGAGATCGCGCGGCGATTCGACGCAAGCCAAGGAGCGGGTCGATCCCACGCTCTCGCGGCCGCCGCCGCGGTCCAGGCTCGGCACCCGAACCTCGACATCGAGCAGTTCGGCGGCGCCAGCGCCGACAAGGCCGTCGACGAGACCATCAACGACGATCTCGCGAAGGCGGGCGAGCTGTCCCTGCCGATCACGCTGATCATCCTGATCATCACCTTCGGCTCGCTCGTCGCGGCGGGCGTGCCGCTGCTGATCGGGATCACCTCGGTGATGGCCGCGCTCGGCCTGGTCGCGATCCCGAGCCAGCTCTTCCCAGTCGACGACAACCTCGCGGCGGTCATCCTGCTGATCGGGCTGGCCGTCGGCGTCGACTACTCGCTCTTCTACCTGCGACGCGAGCGCGAGGAGCGCGCCGCCGGGCGCAGCGAGCGCGCCGCGCTCGAGGTCGCCGCGGCCACCTCCGGGCGCGCGGTGCTGATCTCCGGCTTCACCGTGATCGTCGCGATGGCCGGCATGTTCATCAGCGGCGACAAGGCCTTCATCTCGCTTCGCCGATGGGAACGATCCTCGTGGTCGCGATCGCCATGTTCGCGTCGCTGACGGTGCTGCCGGCGATGCTGGCCTGGCTCGGAGACCGGGTCGAGAAGGGTCGCATCCCCGTGCTCGGCCGCCGGCGCCGCCCCGCGGGTCAGTCACGCTTCTGGACCGCGCTCACCGGCCGCGTCATGCGGCGCCCGGGGCTGTCGATCCTGCTCGCGGGCGGCCTGCTGGTGGCGCTCGCGATCCCGGCGCTCGGCCTGAAGACCGTCACCAGCGGCGTCGACGAGCTGCCGCAGGACCTGCCCGTGATCGAGACCTACAACAAGGTCAAGGACGTGTTCCCGAACGAGGGCGTCAGTCGCGACCGTCGTGGTCGAGGCCGACGACGTGCGCTCCGGCGCGACGCCGCTGCCGGCATCGCCGACCTGCGCGGCGCAGTCAAGGGCTCGGACGCGTTCCTGCCCGGAACCGAGGTCGACGTACAGCGACGACGGCACGGTCGCCCAGATCGACGTCCCGACCCCCGGCGACGGCACCGACGCCGCGTCCACGAACGCGCTCGACGAGCTGCGCGACGAGATCATCCCGGCGACGGTCGGGCGGGTCGAGGGAGCCAGCGTCAACGTCACCGGAGACGCGGCGATCTCGGGCGACGCCGCCAGTCAGCTCAACGGCAGGCTGCCGCTGATCTTCGCCTTCGTGTTCGGGCTCGCGTTTCTGCTGATGCTCGTCACCTTCCGGTCGATCGTGATCCCGATCAAGGCGATCATCCTCAACCTGCTCTCGGTCGGGGCGGCCTACGGCGTCCTCGTACTGGTCTTCCAGAAGGGCAACCGGGAGTCGCTGCTCGGCTTCACCTCGAACGGCGGGGTGACCGACTGGCTGCCGCTCTTCCTGTTCGTGTCCTGTTCGGGCTCTCGATGGACTACCACGTCTTCATCCTGTCCCGGGTCCGGGAGCTCTATGACCGCGGCATGAGGACCGACGAGGCCGTCGCAGCAGGGGATCGCCACGACCGCCGGGACCGTGACCAGCGCCGCCGTCGTCATGGTCGGGGTGTTCGCGGTGTTCGTCACGCCTGGCCTTCCTCGACTTCAAGGAGCTCGGGCTCGGGCTGGCCGCGGCGATCCTGATCGACGCGACGATCATCCGCGGCGTGCTGCTGCCGGCCTCGATGAAGGTGCTCGGCGACTGGAACTGGTACCTGCCCAGCTGGCTCGAATGGCTACCGCAGCTCGGCGAACACCACACCGCTGCCCCGCCCGCCGAGTCGCAGCGGCCTGTGGTCGCGGACGAGCCGAAAGCCGCCGAAGCGCGGCAGCCGGTCTGATCCCGTGCGCCGGCTGCGCTCCATCGGCATGCTCGTCCCGGCGCTTGCGGCGGCCCTCGTCGTCGCGCCGCCCGCGTCCGCGCAGGACGGCCCGACGCTTGCCGGCTGTTCCGGGTTGCCGGGGCTTCCCGCGGCGCGCTGCGGCAGCCTCCGCGTGCCGCTCGATCGCGTCAACCCGGGCCTCGGAACGACGGAGGTCGCGTTCGCCCTTGTCCCACGCCGCCACGCCTCGAGGCCCTCGCTCGGGACGATCGTGCACAACCCCGGCGGCCCAGGCGCTGCCGCGATCAACACCGACGGGGTCGATTTCGCGAAGTCCCTGGCATCCGTTCGCTCACGGCGTGAGGTGCTCCTGGTGGATCCGCGCGGCGTCGGCCGCTCCGAGGCCATCAGCTGCCCGGCGTTCACGGATGTCGGGCTCGCCTTCGCCCCCCGCGGGCAGCTCCTCGCCGCCGTCGGCGCGTGCGGGCGCGAGCTGGGGAACCGCGCCGGCGTGTACGGCACCGCCGCCATCGCCGACGACATCGAGGCCGTGCGCGCCACGCTCGGCCTCGAGAACCTCCACCTCTGGGGCGACTCCTACGGCACCTACCTCATGCCCGTCTATGCGGCCCGCCATCCCGAGCACGTGCGCTCGATGGTGCTGAGCGGTGCCGCGCCGATCGAGTTCGACAGCTGGGGACGGGACCGCCTCGGCGCCGCACGCCGGGCGATCCAGCTCGTGTGCGCGCGTACCCGAGCGTGTCGCGGCGGGGGCGTGCTGCGTGACGTGGCGCGCCTCGCGACGCGGCTCCGCCGCAACCCGGTGCCGATGAAGGTGATCGCCGGCGAACGGCGCTTCTCGGCTCGCATCGACGAGGGCGCGCTCGCCGCGCTGGTGTACGCCGGCGGCGACGCCTCCCACTACGGTCGCCTACCCGCCGTCACAGCGAGCGCCCTGGCCGGCGACCCGGCGCCGCTACGGCGGCTCGCCGAGCAATACGCGCTCCGGTCCGCTGCCGCAATCGCCGACCCGTCCCTTCTGAACTTCGCTCAAAACGTCGCGACCGCCTGCCACGACTACCCGCACGCCTTCTCCTACGCGGATTCTCCGGCGGCCCGCCGCGCGGCGTACGAGCGCGCGCTCGAGGCGATCGACCCGAGCGAGTTCCGACCGTTCTCTCCAGAAGGCTGGACGGACGCCGGCTTCGACGCGGTCGACAACTGCATCGAGTGGCCGAACGACCCCACGGCCAGCTCGCCGCTCGCACCCGGCACGCCCTTCCCCGACGTGCCCGTGCTCGTCCTCTCCGGCGACCTCGACGCCAACACGCCGAGCTTCGCCGGACGTCAAGCCGCCGCCCAGTTCCGACGCGCGACCTTCGTCGAGATCCCGAATCAGGGCCACACCCCAACCGGCAACCCCTGCGCAACCGCCGTCGGCGCCCGCTTCATCGCCACGCTCAAGGCAAATCCTCGCGCCTGCGCCGGCACGGGGACGCCCCCGCCGGTCAGCCGCCGCCCGCCGGTCCGCGCCGCCCAGCTCCCGCTCGTCGGAAGCGCCGGCACCCGCGCCCAACGCCGCGCGCTCGGGCTGGTCCTCACCACCGTGGGCGACCTGCAGGAGCAGGCACCCACCATCGCTGGCTGGGGCGCGGCCGCGGGACTCCGCGGCGGACGCTACGTCGCCGCGCGGAACGGGACCATCCGGCTCCTTGCCGTCCGCGTCGTTCGCGGCGCACGCATCTCCGGCGCGCTCAGGCTCCTCCCCGGCGAGCGCCTCAAGGGAACGCTGCGGCTGGCGGGGCCGGGGGTCGACGACGCGCGGCTGCGAGTGCGGCTCGCGCCCAACGGACACGGGCGGGCGACCGGCATGCTCGACGGCCGTCACGTGGACCTCGCCTTTCGATGATGGCCGCTATCGCAATGCGCGGTTGCGGAAGCGACGGCCGCCCCACACGAGACGCCTGCCCGTCGTCCTTTGCGAGAGCGGCGAGCGGGACTCGCAAGCGGGGGCGTGCGGGTGCGGGGAGCGCGCGTGCGGGTAACCTGGGCGTAGCATCGCTCGTTCATGGGTGCGACTGAGGCCGACGGGCACCACAAGATGACGTGGTGGCAGCGCCACGCCGCGCGCGAGCTTCGCCGCGCCGCCGGAAGAGGAGACGGCGAGCCACTGAAGCCGGAGGATTGGCAGGTCGTCTGGGAGCTACACGGGAAGGGCGCGCACCGCGTCTTGAGCAAGGTACTTCTGGCTCTGCCCAACAGCCCGCGCTGCGGTATCTGCGGAGCGCCGTTCGCCGGGGCGGGTCGGTGGCTGGTCCGTCCGCTCGGCTATCGCCCGTCTCGCAAGAACCCGACCGTGTGCGCGGTCTGCGTCGAGAACTCGCCGCCCGGTGGCATGACGATGCACACGGGAATCCTGTTCGCCGACCTGCGCGGGTTTACCGCCCGGTTCGACGGCGCGGATCCGCAGGAGGTCTCCACCGTTCTGCGCCGTTTCTATCGATGCGCCGAGGATGTGCTCTTTCCGGATGCCCTAATCGACAAGCTCATCGGCGACGAGGTCATGGCGCTCTACCTGCCGGTTATGCAGCTAACACCCGACCGCGACGCGCTACCGGCGGTGATGCTTCGCCACGCCCGCGAGCTCCTGCGCGCCGTCGGCTACGGCTCCGATGAGCCGCCGTTCGTGGAGATGGGGGTCGGGCTCGACGTCGGCGATGCCTTCGTCGGCAACCTCGGGCAGCGCGCCCTCTTCGACTTCACCGCGGTCGGCGACGTCGTCAACACCGCGTCGCGCCTCCAAGGGCAGGCCGAGGGCGGCGAAGTCGTCTTCTCGGATCGCGTGGCCACAGGTCTTCCGGCCCCCGACCGAGGGACTCGCGTCGAGCTGTCGCTAAAGGGCAAGGCCGAGCCGCAGACGGCCTACCTGGTCCGCGTAGGCACGTAGCCGGGTCCCACTGAACCGTGAACACCCGCATCGGACGAACGTGAAGCGTCCCAGTCGCTGGCTGACTCGCGCCCGCTTTCGCCCGCGAATGCGGTTCGTGCGCGCCCGCCCTGACAGCGCCGCTCGCAGGTCGTCCGGGGCGGGCGCTGCGCGCGGTGGTCGGTCCGCTGCCGCTCTCGCCGCGAGAGGAGCAGCCTCCGCAGGAGCCGTGGACAGCCCCCTACCAGGCGGTGGCCGTTGCTTGACCCGTCTCTTGCGGCGAGGGGACGGCGTGACCAATTGCGCCTGCCGCTTGGCCGAATCGCGGGGCGGTCGTGCAGCTTTGCAGCGCCCCGCTTCTGCTCCGCGCCAGTCGTGTCGCTCGCTCAGCCGCGAGTGGCCACGGCCTCGATTTCTACGAGCTGGTCGGAGAACCCGAGGATGCTGACGCCGACGAGTGTGCTCGGCGGTCCGCCGCTGCCGAAGTAGTGCTCGATCACCTCCCATGCGGCCAGGAGGTCGGCGCGTTCGCTCGAAGCCACGTATACGGTCGTCTTCACGACGTCCTCGGGTCCGCAGCCGGCGGAGCGCAGCGCGGCGAGCAGGTTGCTCATTGTGTGATGGGTTTGGCTCGCGACGTCGTCAGGGCTGACCACGCGCCCTTCCGAGTCGATGGGGCATGCGCCGGCCGTGAAGACGGTGCTGCCGGGCGGGGCGATCGCGGCGTACGAGTACGGGACGCCCGCGTACAGCGGAGGGGCAGGGATCAGCTTCCGGGTCACCGGCGCAGTATCGCCTGTGACTGGCGTCGGAGGAGTAGATGAGGGTGCGGGACTTCCGGGCCCTGCGCCTGCACCGGATCAGCTCCGAGCGTGTTCGGCTGACGATCGGCTCACGCTCGCTTCCATCGGTGATTGCGGGAGCGCGGATGTCGTTGGGTCGCGTCTCCCGACTGCTGTAAATCGCCGAAGAGCCGTCAAGGCAACGGCGTAGGTTCCCCAAAGTCCTGAGAAGACCAAGAAGGGAGACCTACGCCGTGAGAAGAACGCTACCGCCGTCGGCGGAGATTGAGGCCCGGATCGACGAGCTGCTTGCCGTCGGGATGGGAAAGGACCCCCGCGGAGAGCTGTCCGAGCCCGCGAGGCTCGGTGCGAGACTGATCATCCAGCGGGCGGTCGAGGACGAGTTCGACGCCTGGCTCGGCCGGGCTCGTCATGAGCGCCGGCCCGGCTATCAGCGCGGCCTTCGCAACTTCGACTCGGGACTCAGAAACGGCTACCGCCCCCGCCGCCTGCAGACCGCAGAGGGCGAGCTCAAGGTCTAGGATCCCGCAGGTTCGCGAGGCCGCGGAGCCGTTCGTGTCGGCGCTGTTCCCGCACTCGACGAAGCTGCTTCGCAGCCAGCCCTTGGAGGCGATGGTCGTCGGCGCCTTCGTGCGCGGGCTCTCGATGCGAGACGTCGAGTCGCTCTGCGAGGAGGCCGGCCTCGGCAAGCTCTCGAAGTCGACCGCCTCGCGGGTCTGCTCCGAGCTGCGCGAGCGCTTCGAGGCGTTCAAGCACCGCGACCTCTACCAGGTGAGGCTCGTCGCGCTCTTCCTCGACGCGATCTACCTCGCCGTCCGCCCTCAGGGCCCGAAGGAGGGCGTCCTTTGCGCCTGGCCGTCTCACTGTGCGGCAGCGCTAGGTTCTGCAGGATGGGCGCGAAGACCCGCCGTGGGTGTCTGGTCGCTGCCGCCTGCTTGTGCGCGGCGCTGGGCGCGTGCGAGCAGTCGACGGACAAGTCAACCGGGCCCGCCGCGAGGACCCCGGCGCCCGCGCCTCGCGTGGTCCTTACGGCCGATGATCGGGAGCTGTGGGCGCCCGGGCCGCCCGTTCGCTCGGTGGTTCCGGTGCTCCTCTACCACGGCGTGGCACCGGTCAGCGGCTTCTCGAAGCGCGCCGACGCCGACTTGGGGATCGACCCGGACACTTTCGCGAGGCAGATGGTCCTGCTGGACCAGGCCGGTTACGAGACGATCACTCTCGACGAGTTCGTCCAGTTCACTAGACGCGAAGCGGGTCAGTCTTCCGCCCCGGCCGCTGCTGCTGACCTTCGACGGCGCGCGCGCCGACTCCTGGACCGGGAGCGATGCGATCCTGCGCGAACTGGACTTCAAGGCCGTGCTCTTCGTCGATGTCGGGCGCGTGGACGCGAAGGACCCTGAGTATCTGACTTGGAAGGAGCTCAACACCCTGCAGCGCAGCGGCCGCTGGGACGTACAGCTTCAGTCCGGTACCGGTCATCACCGGATCCAGTACGGCCCCGCCCCCGACGACGTCGGCCCCTTCTATGCCTATCGTGGATCCGAGGAGCGGCTCGACGGCTGGCGCGAAAGGGTGTTCTCGGACATCACATGGGGTGAGGAGCAGCTGGCCTTCCGTGTGCGGGGCTATCGACCGCTCGCGTTCGCGCCCCCGTACGGCAACTACGGCCAGGCCGGCACCAACGACCGGCGCATCCCGCGCGAGCTGCTGGCCCGGCTGTTGGACAGCTTCGACGTCGTCTTCACCCAGGACCGCACCGGCTTAGCGTCCCCGGGCGCGGGAAAAACTGGGGTGCACGGCCGGATCGACATCACCCGAGCGGTCACCGACGAAGAACTTCACGCGCTGCTCATGTCCGTGGCGCGGCAATGAGCCCCAATTCCCTCGGGCGTGACCCGAAGGAATCACACCAGCGAGCAGCTTCTCCCTTCCGCGAGATGCGAGCGTCTGCGCGGGCGCTCACTCGACGCCCGCAGGGGACGAGGCTCGATTGTGTGAGTTGGGCCGCCCAGGTGCTTGCTTCGCCAGAGCAGAGCGGGAGCGCCGTGGCGCTCCCGCTTGTAGTGGCCGGGTGCTCGATCAGAGCCGCAGCCCGGCGCTGGCAGACATCATCGGCGCGCGGCGCGTGCGCACGGCCGTGATGATCTCCTCGGGGTCGATCCCTTGCAGGTAGATCGAGGTGGTGCCGAGGTTGGCGTGGCCGAGCTGGCGCTGGATGATGTTCAGCGTGCACGCCCTCGCGGGCGAGTTCGAGCGCGTGCGCGTGGCGCAGCTGGTGCGGCGCGAAGCGGCGCCTGACCCCGGCGCGGGCGGCGAGCCGGCGGAACTCCGAGCGGACGGCGGCGCCCGACCACGGTCGCCCGCGGGTGGGGCCATCGATGATGCAGAACAGCGGACCGACCGGCAGCTCTGCCCGTGCGTTCAGCCACGGCCGCAGTTGCTCCCAGCCCCACTCGTCCATGCCGACCTCGCGACGGCGCCCGCCCTTGCCGTTGCGAACCAGCAGCGAACCGCGCCGCTGGTCGAGATCGTGCTCGGCGAGCGCGAGCGCCTCCTGGATACGCAGCCCGGCGCGCCACAGCACGACGATCATCGCACGCAGACGCCAGCCGTGACGGTCATCGGGGGCGTGACGCATCACCGCGACGATCTCCTCCACCGTCGGCGGGTCGGCCGGGTAGCGCATTCCCTTGTTGCGCGGTGGGCGGCCGGCGTGGTAGCCGGGCAGGGTCGCCGGCGAGCGACGCCGCCCCGCCGCGTCGAGCACGGACAACACGGTCATGGGTCCTCCTCCGATCGGACAGCAGATACCGGCGCTGCCCTACACGGCCGACGGACGTCCGTGCTACCGCTCGCCCTGCGAAACCAATCGTCTGCGCGAGCCCCGGACCGATGCCTCGAGACGACCGGTGCTCGTCCGCTGCGAGAGCGAGTCGTCCGCCGGTGTCGACGCCTGCTTTGCGCCAGAAGCGTGGCTCCCGCCCTCATTGTGAGTTACACCGGGACTGCTCTTCCTCTGGCGCCGCACAGCGAACGGGCCCCCACGCGACGCGGGGCCCGCTCGCCATCTCTAGTTGCTCAGAGCTAGTGGCCCGAGCCTCTGCTGCCTTCCTCGGGGCCGCCGTCGTAGCGGGTATCGGCCGCCGCGGTCGAGCGCGCGGCGGTGGACGACTCGCCGCGGGTGCCCTCTTCGGGGCCGCCGTCATAGCGCGTGCTTGGCGGCGGGGCCGGGAGCGCGCCGCGGGAGCCCTCTTCGGGGCCACCGTCGTAACGCGTGCTGCTCTCCGGCCCGGGCGCGCTCGCCAGGGTTGCTGAGCCGACGCTCGTGTCACCGCCGTCGTTCGTGGCGAGGATCACCACGGCGGCGGCGAGGCCGACCACGGCGATCATCGCGATGGCGAGCAGCACCCGCAGATGCGTGTAGCGGGAGCGGAGAACGACTGCCGGGCGCTGTCTGGGGATTACCTCGCCCATGACTACCTCCAGTCTGGGAGCGGCCGTCTCGGCCGCTGGCCCGATTGTGTTTGCGGGATTCGAAATCGGTGGCGTGCGGGGTCATCAGCTCTCCCGGGCCTCGGTGAGTCGGGCCCCCGGGATGGCGGCCCGCTGGATCGCCTGCGCGACGAGCTCCTTCGAGGGCGCGTCGTAGAGCAGGAAGCACGTCTGTTCGGCGGGTACGAGCGTTGCGCGGAGGAACTGCAGATCGGCGCCCTCGCGGACCAGCTCGCCCACAGCTTCCCGGGCGCGCTCGGCGATCGTCGCCGCGGCCGAGGGGTGGGCGTCGGGCTCGTAGTACTCGACGAGGAAGATCACCGAAGGGACGCTACGAACGGCGCGGCCGCCCCGAAAGGTGGAAATCACCTGACATTGACCCGGCGCTGGTACGGTCGCGTGGGACGGATCGCATGACCGACGACGACGACGCGCTGGTCGGACGTGACGAGGAGATCGCACGGCTCGGCGGCTTTCTCGACAGCGCCGAGCCGCGAGCCCACGGCGCTCGTGCTGGAGGGACAGGCCGGGATCGGGAAGACGACGCTGTGGCGCTGGACGCTGGCGACGGCCAAGGCGCGCGGGTTCACAGTGTTGTCGGCGAGCCCGGCAGCGGCGGAGACGGCACTCTCGTTCGCGGCACTCGACGATCTGTTGGAGCCGTTGCTCGGGCGACGTCCTGCCGAGGCTGCCGGCACCGCGGCGCGCGGCGCTCGAGGCGGCGCTGCTGCTGAGCACGAGCGAGGCGGCATCACCCGAGGTACATGCGATCGCGGCCGCGCTCCGGGATGCGATGCGGATCCTGGGAGAGGCTGGGGCCGCTGCTGGTCGCGGTCGACGATGCGCAGTGGGTGGATCGACCGTCCGCGGCGCGTGATCGCCTACGCGGTCCGACGTCTCGGCGCCGCGTCGGTCGGCGTCCTGGCAGCGCGCCGCCTGGAGGGAAGCGCAGGCGTGCCGTTCGAGCTCGACCGAGCATTCGAGCGATGCGAACGACTCGCCGGTCGCCGAGCTCAGCCTCGGCGCCCTGCACCAATCATCGACCGAACGGCTGGAGCTCACGCTCCCGCGCCCGCTGCTGCGACGCATCGCCGACAGCTGCAGGAGGCAATCCGTTCTTCGCGCTAGAGATCGGACGGGCGCTGCAGCGTCGCGGCGCGCATGCCTGGTCTCGCCGACACCGTCTCAGTGCCGGACGAGCTACACGGCTGGTCCGCGACCGGCTGTCGGGCCTGCCCTCCGACACGCGCGACCTACTCGCCGTCGCCGCGCGCTCTCCGCGCCGCCCACGACGCCTTGCTCGAGGCCGGGACCGGCGCCGGCCCGACGGCGCTGCGCACGGCGGTCGAGGCCGACGGCTGTTCTTCGAGGGCGAGCGGCTGCGCTTCACGCACCCGCTCCTGCGCAGCGCAGCCTTAGCGCTCCTGCTCCCCGCCGAACGCCGCTCGCTGCACGGCCGACTGAGCAAGGTCGTCTCCGACCCCGAGGAGCGCGCCCGCCAGCTCGCGCTCTCGGTCGATGGGCCCGACGCAACCGTCGCCGCCAGCCTCGACGAGGCCGCGCGCCTGGCCAGCGGGCGCGGCGCCGGCCACGCCGCCGCCGAGTTGTGCGAGCTCGCGCTGCGCCTCACACCCCCAGACGCCCCCGATGACGCACATGAACGGCGCCTGCGAGCGTTGCGGCGACATCTGGGAGGCCGGCCACGCGGATCGAGCACGGGTGCTGGGCGAGGAGGCGGTCGCCGCCGCGCCGCCCGGGATCACGCCGCGCCCGGGCGCTATCGGAGCTCGCCGTCGTGCTCACCTACCAGGCGGACGTGCGCGCGGCGAATCGCCTGCAACGCCAAGCACTGGAGGAGGCCGGGGACGAGCTCGACGTTCGGGCCGCGGCGCACACCGAGCTCGCGATGAACCTCTTCCTGCTGCGGGAGTCGCTCCCCGAGGCGGAGCAGCACGCGCGGCTGGCGCTCGAGCTGGCCGAGCGACTCGGAGTCGCCCGCGCAGCTCGTGCGCTGCCTGACCAACCTTGGGATGGTCTTGATGGGCCTCGGCCGCCCCGACGCCGATGAGCCGATGTTGCGCGCGCTTGCGGTCGCGAAGGGCCTGCCGGATACCGGCAGGCGCCTGCAGGGAGGACCGCGGTGGGACCGTGCCGCGCGTTGCTGTGGAGCGACCGCCTGGCCGAAGCTGCGGCCGCGTTCAACGCCGTGCTGGAGGACGCGAGCGCCCTAGGCGATGACGGGTCGGTCCCGTACACGCTCGCGCACCTCGCGCTCACGCACTGCCTTGCCGGAGATCTCCGCGAGGCGGCGGCACGGGCCGCGGAGGGCCACGAGCTGTCGGTGCAGGCCGGCCTGGCAAGCGAGCAGGCGATGCTGCTCGGCGTCCGGCATTCATCGCGGCGCACCAGGGCGACGCCGAAGCCTGCCGCCTGCTCGCCACCGAAGCCATCACCCTCGGCGAGCGCCGCTCGCTGAAAATCGCCGTGATTACCGGCCACTCCGCGCTCGCGCTGCTCGCAGCTCTCACTCGGCGCTCACGCGCGCGTCGAGGCGGAGCTGGCAGAGCTCGAGCGTGAGCTGACCGCGGCAGGCGCGGGCAATCCAGGCGGCTTGCGCTTCGTCCCCGACTACACGGAGGCGCTCGTCGGCCTGGGAGAGCTTGACCGCGCGCGATCGGTGATCGGCCGCTACGAAGCTCACGCGGTTCGGCTCGACCGGCCGGCGGCGCGCGCGTCGGCGCTGCGCTGCCGCGGGCTGATCGACGCGGCCCGCGGCGACCGCGACGGCGCGCTCCGGACGTTCGCGACCGCCCTCGAGCAGCACAACCGCCTCGCACTCCCGATCGACCGCGCACGCACCCTGCTGGCCCAGGGGGCCCTGCTCCGACGCGCCAAGCAGAAGCGCAACGCACGCGCGAGCCTAGACGAGGCGCTCGCTGCCTTCACGCAGCCGGCGCCAAGCTCTTCGCCGAGGCGACACAGCATGAGCTGTCGCGCATCGGCGGCCGGGCGGCGTCGCCCGACGGCCTGACACCGAGCGAGCGCCGGGTCGCCGACCTGGTCGCCGCGGGCCAGACCAACCGCCAGGTAGCGGCGGCCCTCTTCCTCAGCGAGCGCACCGTCGAGGGCCATCTCTCCCGCGTCTACGCGAAGCTCGGAGTGCGGTCCCGATCCCAGCTGGCGCGCCGGCTACCGACCGAACCAGGAAGCCCCTGAAGCCGCGGAGTCGCGAAGTCGCGACAGCTGGCCGGAGCCAAGGCCGACTAACTGCCGCTGCGCGGCAGTGCCGGAGTAAGCACCAAGACGTTGGCTCGACCGCGCCTCGCGCTGTCGCCAACCACTCGTGGCACCTGTGAACGGCGGTCAGGATGACGCCGTCACTTATAGCCTCCGAGATCGACTCGACGAACCCGGCATCGAGGACGCGCCATCCCGGGCGATCGAGACGATCAACAAGGGCCGGCTCGCACTTTTCCAGCGACCGTCACTAAAACCGATATGCGGGCTTCCTCCGCTGTCGCTTTGCACGGCGTTCAAGCGTCTCTGCTCGGGTGCCCGCGGCGCCTGCTCCGGACGACTTCCAACCGTCTCGTCGCTACCGCCACGCTGTCGCTTCGCTTGGCGGAAGCGAGCGTGAGTTGCTAGCAGCCGGATGCGCACGCAGTTCGTCCAACCGGTCGTTCAGGTGGCCGCGACATACGTTCTCGCTCTCGTCGACGAAAAGCAGGAGCCCGGGAATGCTTAACTGACGCCGGGCTTGTGTCAGCGCAAACGGGAAGGGACTAACACCGAGTTCGTTGTGCCGCGCGAGCGCCGCTTGGTGTTGGGAGCTGAAGCGCTTTCCGAGTCGCGCTCTCGCTTGGCGCGCTCTTGAGCCAGCACTTCAGGCCGTCGCGCTGGGGCCACCGCAAGCCGTCGCGTCCAGGCGCCGCCCCGCGGGCGGGTCATGACGAGGTAACAGTCGAGGGTCGGGTGCTCCGTCAGGGTGGGATTGACTGCTCCTTGCCGGACCACTTCGTTTACGGTGGCCGGCGAGCGCACGGTTGCGGAAGCGGCCATCGATCCGGCCGATCCTTGGATACTGGCCGGGGCGCCATGAACCCGCGCTGAGGTCCGGCAGCGACTCGGCGTAGGGCGCGACCACGGAACCGCGCACACTCATCCCGCCCGGCGCTCCAACTCGGCGACCGTGCGTGAGCTCGTTGGCGAGCGGGCCGGGAGCGGCCGCGCGGAACGCGTCGGCGAGCGCGCGGTAGTACCAGACCGTCTCGTCGCGCTCTGCCTTGAAGCGATCCCAGAGTTCGTCGCCGACGGCGTTCAGGTCGTGCAGGATCGCGCGTGCGTTGTAGAGCTAGTCGGCGAGTGATACGCGCAGCTCGTCAGGGCGCTTGTGGGTGATCGAGGCGATGTAGCGCTCCTTGCGTGTGCGCCAGTTGGACTTTGGCGTCTCGAGCGTGTCAGAGCAGGCGTCGACGATGCGGGCGACATCGTGTCCGAAGCGCGCCTCGATCCGGGCGAGCATTGGCCGGCCGCCCTGGTCCTCGGCCGCATCGTGGAGGAGCGCCGCGATCGCCTTGTCCTATGAGCTGCGCAGAGCCAACGAGATCCTCAAGGCGGCCTCGGTGTTTTTCGCGACCGAGCTCGACGCAGACCGTCCGAAGTGAGCGCCTTCATCGATCAGAAGAAGGACGCCTTCGGCGTCGAGCCGATCTGCCGGACTCTGGGCGTGTCGGCGTCCGCCTACTATCAACGCGCTACCGGCAAGCAGTCAGCTCGCGCCGTGGAGGACGAGCGGCTGCTTGGCCGCATCGATGAGCTGCACGCCACGAACTACTTCGCTTATGGCTACCGGCGGATGTGGAAGGCGCTGCTGCGGGCCGGCGAGCAGGTCGGCCGCGATCGGGTCAAGCGGCTGATGCGCGCCCACGGGATCGAGGGCGCCAAGCGCAGAGGGAAGCCCTGGAGGACCACCAGGCCCGACCCGCAGGCCCGGCGCCGGCCTGACCTGGTGCAGCGCGACTTCAGCGCCGACCGGCCGAACCGGCTCTGGGTCGCCGACCTGTCCTATCTCAGGTGCTGGGAGGGCCTGCTGTTCTTCAGCTTCGTGCTCGACGCCTACAGCCGCAAGCTGGTGGGCTGGCAGCTCGCCGCCCACATGCGCACCACGCTCGTCTTGGACGCGCTGCGGATGGCGCTCTGGCAACGCGGGCCGGGCGCCGACGTCGCGCTGGTGCACCACTCCGATCGCGGCAGCCAATACACCTCGATCGACTACACCCAGACGCTGGCCGATCACGGCGTCCTGGCCTCGGTCGGTTCGGTCGGTGATGCCTACGACAACGCCTTGGCCGAGAGCTTCGTCGACAGCTTCAAGACGGAGCTGATCGCCGACCGCGTCTGGCGCTCACGCTCGCAACTCGAGCTCGCCGTCGTCGAGTACATCGGCTGGTTCAACAACAGCCGGCTCCACCAAGCGCTCGGCGACCTGCCACCGTCGGAATTCGAGACGCTGAGCCAGACCAGTACCTTGGAAATCTCCCTCTCATGAACAGAGGAAACCAATCAATCCGGTCTCCGCGAAACCCAGCCCGGCTCAACCCGACGCGCGCTCAAACGCCACCTCGCCAACGTCCTCTACCGACACCTCCACGCATGGGCCAACAACACCCCCGCCATGAACCGCTTGACACAGGAGAATCGAGCGCTACATCCAGACGCTGATCAACGAGTGGGCCTACGCTCGCGTCTACGGCCGCTCAGCCGAACGCACCGCCGCACTAGCCCCCTGGCTCCACACCTACAACCACCACCGTCCGCACCGATCGCTCGGCCGCAAACCCCCCGCAACCCGCCTCGCCGAACTACACAACGAGGCTAGGACTCACAACTAGTCTGGCTCTGCCGGAAAGCGACCTCGCCGGCGTCCCCGCCGACCTCCCGAGCCCGGCAGCGGTCACTGCTGCCGGTCCGCCCCCCTTACGGAAATGGATTCGGAGTCATGCGCTCGCCTGCCCGAAGCCAGGCCGATGAATGAGGGGACGCTCGACGGGCCGATCGCGCCACTCGAGAACGAAATTGAGCCGCGTACCGTTTGGCTCTAGCAGCCGTCGGCGAAGCGGCTTGCGGACTGCTCCTAGCGAGCGCGAAAGGGCGGGCGCCGGACACCTGCTCGGGACGGAGGCTGTCGCACGGAGCGCTGGGTGGCTCGGGTTCCGAGGAGGTTGGTGGTCCCTCGTTGGTGACGTGCCCGCTGTGTGCGGCGGTGTCGCCTTGTGGGGGACCGTTTCAGGCCCCCACCGCGGCGATTTGGTGACGGTGAATCTTGGCGAGGTTGTGGGTCATCATCAGTAATCGCCACTCGAGACGCACCTTGATCCTGCGTCGCCGGTGGAAGCGGTAGACGCGAGATCGGTTCGTCTCCCCGAGGACGGGGCACGTGTCTACGTCCCGGAGTGCCCGCTGCCCCGGCGCAGCAGGGCGTCGATCCGCTCCTGGCTCGGTTCCGCCGGGGGTGTGGACGCGATGAAGTCGGTGAGGACCTCGACGAAATGCTCGGGGTCGTCGTTGAATGGGAAGTGGCCCGCGCCCGGGAAGACCTCGAATCGACTGCCCGGAATCAGCTCGTGCGCGCGGCGGCCGTGGTCGAGCGGGATGATCGGGTCCTTCTCGCCCCAGATCAGCATCGTCGGAACCTCCTCGGAGAGATAGAGGAGGTGGCGGGCGTCGATCCGCTGGCCCCTCGGGTCGATGACCGAGCGCGCCGTGTGGACGAACGCGCGGCGGGCGTCGGAGTCGCCCAGCGAGTCAAGGCCCTCCGCCAAGCCGTGCATGTTGGCGCTCCCCTTCACTCCGAGGAACCGGAGCGCCCACGCAACGGCGCGCGCCGCGGTGCGCGTGACCGGGCTGAACAAGAGGGGAAGCACGAACTCGGCGCCCGGCAACGTCGCCGCGCGGAGCATGAGGCTGACCTCCTCGCCGAGGCCGCCGCTGCCGACCAGCACCAGCCGCTCGAGCGGATCGGGGAACTGGTAGGCGAACTGCATCGCGATGCCGCCGCCCAGGGAATGCCCGAGAACGGTCGCCTTGGAGATGCCGAGGACGCCGAGCAGGTCGCGCACGCCGCTGGCGTGGGCGCCAAGCGAGTAGTCGCCGCGCGGCTTCTCCGAGCGGCCGTGACCGAGCAGGTCGGGCGCGATGACTGTGTGCCGCTCGGCCAGCCCGTCCATCACCGAACGCCAGGTGCGCGAGCTCGAGGTGATCCCGTGGATCAGGACGATCGCGGGGCCTTGCCCCAACTGGTGGTACGCGACGCGCTGTCCGTGGAGGTCGACGGTCGACACCGCGCCGCACGCTACCCGGTCCCGGAAAAGCCGGTCAGCCGCCACCGGTGCAACCGATGGCCGCTGCGACCGCCACTCGCGCGCCGGCGCTTCGGCGTGCCCTGCTGAGGAACACTTCAGGGCCTCGCTCGATCCGCTCCTGCTTCGCGTGCGAGATGCGAGCGTCTCGACCGAGGCTGCCCAGACGATCGCTCCGGACGACGGACAGGTGTCACGCGCGCGGGCGGCTGCGCGTTCGTTTGGGCTTGCGTAAGCGGGCGTGTTCGGGTGGGGCTTGTGGGACGCTCGGGCGTCGTCCTTTCGGACCGTGACCTCAGGCCTGTCGCTGCATGACAGCTCGGCTGAGGTGCTCTCAGATCGGCCCAAATCTGCGCAACATGGAACCACGAATGGCACCACGGCGCAGCAAGCGGTGCGCTCAACGAGTTCGGCGGTCCCTCGCCCTTATCCACCACACCGCGCGCGCCCAACGGTCATCACGGGCGCGGGGGGTGCTCGGTTCGCTCGCGCACCGACTCCAGCAGAGAGTTCACCAGCACGTGGGCGCCTGAGCCGACGCCGAAGGTCCAGCTCGGCATGTCGAGCCGCGCCGAGCTGGTCCGCTACGCCCTCGATCACTACCTGATCGAGCGGTAAGGACCTCCTCATGGAGGTCGCGGTTCTCGCGCTGGGCCGGCAGCGCGACCGCGCTGGCCACCGGGCTCGGCGCCGTACCGGTGTTCCTGCTCGGCGACTGGGCGCAGCGCATTGCGGCCGTTTCATTGGGCACTGCCGTCGGACTCATGAGCGTGGCCTCGATCGTCGGCTGCTGGTGCCGGCAGTCGATGAGGGCGGCGGCGTGTCGGTGGCGGGCGGCCTGGTCTCGGGCGCCGGATTTCTGCTCCTGACCCGCCGCTCGTTGAGAGGCGGCGACGTGCACGTCGGCGCATTGCGCGGAGCGGGCGTGCGGCGCTCGCTGCAGGGACTCAGGCTGAAGCGACGTACTGGTCCTCGCCCGCCAGCCCCTCTCCGCTCGGATCGAACTCCGCGGTCCGTGGCACCACCATCACTGGGCACGGGGCGGAATGCATTAGCGAGGTCGAGACGCTGCCCAAGAGAACGCGCTGCAGCGGGCCATAACCGCGGGAACCGACCACCATCAGGTCGACTGCCGCGCTCGCCTCCTCGGCCAGCTGCTGGCCGGGACTGCCACGCAGCAGCCTACCCGCCGGCTCCAAGCGCTTGGCGACGCTGTGCACCGCATGGTCTAGTTCGACCTGCGCAGCTTTGAGGCGCTCCTCGACCATCTCGGGCGGAACCACAACCGTCGTCGGAGTGCCGATGAGCGGCGGGACCACTATCGCCACCCGCAGGCGCCCACCGGCGGCGGCAGCGATCTGAGCGCCCCCGCTGGCGAGAGCGGTCCATCCCTCCGGTCGGCCGTCGAACCCGACGCACACCGTCCGAGTCGCACCGGTCCGCGCTCTGCCAGGCCCTCGGCGCGACGACTACAGGACACGGCGAGCCCTGCAGCAGGCGCTCGGCAACGCCGCCGATCAGCACGCGCCCGACGGCCCCGCGATGGCAGGAGCCCAACACGAGGGCGCGCGGATGCTCGGCCTCGGCGACCTCCTGAAGCGCAGCCGCCACAGAACTGCCCAGCAGGGCGCGCCGCTCGACTTGGAGCGGTGCGTCCGAGGGAACCGAATCGCCGCCTCCGCTAGGCGCTTGAGGACCTCCGCGCGGCGTGCAGCGAGCTCCTCGTCGCGTATGGCCCCTTCTGGCCCGTAGGCGCCGGCCAAGACGAGCCGTTTTCCTGTCGCCGACGCAAGCGCCGCACCCAGGGCCAGCGCGTCGTGTGCCTGGGGACTGCCGTCGTAGCCGACGACTATCGGGCGGGGCTCTGGACTGTCATTCATTCCCACAACGCTAGGGCGGCCGAATATCGTTGAACACCGCAGTCCGCTCTCATGCCGCTGCGGGGACTACGTACGGCGACTACGCGGCGCGCAGCTCCACCCGATTGGCCAGCTCCTCGATCACCGGGTGTTTGGCGCTGCAAAGCCCGTGACGGAGGAGGAAGCACACCGCCCCGGCCGCGGTGCCGAGCACGAGGCGCGCGCTCGAAGCTCCTAGCCTCGCACGTCGCGCCGCTGGATCGCCACCATGCCGAACGCCATCAGCGCGGCTGAGGCTGCAGCCAGCACGGCGAGGTCGGTCAGGTCCACCCCGTTGACCAGTGGATCATGACCCGAGTAGTAGTAGAAGGGCGAGACGTACTTCAGCCAGGCGACCGCGTCGATCAACGGCGCGAACCCGTTGATCAAGAACCCGAGGACAGCAAACGCGGCCGCGCCGGCGGTGGCCACTGCTCGCCGCCCGGTCGCTGCCGCGAGCGCCACTGCCAAGGAGCCGACCGCGAATCCGAAGAACGCGAGGTGGATGGCCAGTGCGGCGAGCTCGCCGATCCCGATGCCGCCGCCCGCGATAGCGACGCCGCCGACCAGCCCGAGCCAGGTGCCAAGGGCGATCACGCACACGCTGACCCCCACCGCCGCTCCCTTGGCTAACACGACGCGCGAGCGCTCGACGGGATGAGCGAAGACCAGCCCGAGGATGCGGTCCTCCTCCTCACCTGCGGTCAGCGCGGCGGCGCCTGTGATGGCAGTGGCCGCGATCACCAGCGGGCCGTAGACCGCTCCGATCTCGCTTCTCATCCATCCCGTCAGCGTTCCGTAGTCGGCGCCGCCGAGCAGGTCGGCCACGCCCTGGGGAAGATCCAGCTTCCCAATCGACCCTCCAACGGCCGGAAACAGCGCACCGACCATCAGGATGACCGAGAACATCCCGGCGGCGGTAAGGGTCGTGGAGGCTAGGCGCAGGCGGACCGCCATCTTGAACGTCGCCTCGCTCAACCGTTGCCGCTCTCCCGGTAGTACTGCAGGAAGATCTGCTCGAGATCGTCCTCCTGACTGCGGATCGAGCGCACCTCGTGCTTGGCGACTGCCTTCACCAGCGGATCCCCGACCCCTCGAACGCGACCAGTAGATGCGAGTCCTCGAACTGCGCCTCCCGGACGCCTGGCAAGGCTCGAAGCTCCTCGACGTCGGGCGGCTCGCCGGCGAACTCGATCTCGAGATGGCGTATCGCGATCGCGCGCAGGTTCTCCAGCGAGTCGACCACCACCAGCCGGCCGCTTCGCAGGATGGCGACCCTGTCGGCCACTCGCTCTAGACCGCGAGGCGTTCCGACGCGGCCGGAGTGCGCCACCGTGCTATCACGGGTAGTGAGGCGAGTCAGGAGGGGAGGACATGGAGTTCGAGGCCGGAGATCGTGTGCAGGTCGAGTCCGAGTCGACCGAGCGGCCACCTCGGACGGGCGTCGTCGCGGGGGTCGTGCACGGGACGGCTTCCCTCGCTATCGGGTCCGCTGGGACGACGGGCACGAGAGCATCTACACACCCGGCGGGCGGGTGCGCTGCATTCCGCCGAGCCCACCAAGAAGGCGTAGGACCGACGCGGACCCTGAGCGGGGTCGGCGGAGCGCTGCGAAATCACCGCGGATGACCTCGCAGCGCCCAAGCGCGTGCTGGTGGTGGCTCACCGGACTCGCGGCGACGCCGAGGCTGCTCGATGAGATCCGCGCCCGTTCCCGCCGCTCCCCCTGCCACTTCACCCTCCTGGTGCCGCGCCCCCTACTGGGATCCCGAGACCGAGCAGGCCGCGACCACGCTCGAGCTCGCCCTCCCGCTGCTCGACGAGGCCGCGGGCGGGCACGTCGAGGGAACCGTCGGCGACAGCGATCCGTTCGCCGCGGTGGACAGGCGCTCGAGCGCGGCGGGTTCCACGAGATCATCATCTCCACCCTTCCGACGCGCGTCTCGCACTGGCTTCACCTCGACCTCCCCCATCGCGTGGAGGCGCTCGGCTTGCCCGTCACGGTCGTCACCGCCAAGCAGTCCGACCGGCCCCGCTTCGACGCAAACTGAGCCCGATTCAATGGCGTCGTGCGTGAGCTCGCCGAACAGCGACTCAGGGATTTCGGGCTTCTCCTACCGTGACACGATCCGGGCCGACGACGCGCGCGTACGTGCTGGCCGGTGAGGCAACCAACACCCCCACCGAGGCAGCGCGGATAGCTTCCGAGGACGGTGGCGAAGCAGAGCGCGGGCATCTTGCTGTACCGAGAGCGGGCCGGAGCGCCCGAGGTTCTGCTCGTGCATCCCGGCGGACCCTTCTGGGCGAAGACGGATCTGGGCGTATGGTCAATCCCGAAAGGTGAGTACGAGGAGGGCGAGGACCCGCGTGCCTGCGCAATGCGCGAGTTCGAGGAGGAGCTTGGTGTCCCTCCGCCGACCCTCGCGTCAAGCGACCTCGGCAGCACCAGGCAGGCCGGCGGCAAGATCGTGCGCGCCTGGGCCGGGGAGGGCGACCTCGACCCAACCGGCATGCGAAGTAACACCTTTACCTCGAGTGGCCACCGCGCTCTGGCGTCATGCGCGAGTTCCCCGAGGTCGACCGCGCCGAGTGGTTCACGCTCGGTGAAGCGCACCGCCAGGATCAACCCCGCACAGGCGGTGTTCCTCGAACGCCTGCGGGAGTTGCTCGGCGGAAAGGACGCGCCCTGAGGCACGCCGACAATCGACGCGACCTCGGTCGCGGCGAGAACCTCATCCGGTCTCTGCTAAAGGGACCCAACTGCCCGTGATGGGACCCAACACAACGACGCCGGAGACGCATCATGAACTGGACGCTCGAAGTGGTGGTGGTCCCCGTCTCAGACGTGGACCGTGCCAAGGCCTTCTACGCGGAGCGGCTCGGCTTCGACGTGGACCACGACACCCAGGTCAGCGAGGGGAATCGGATCGTTCAACTCACCCCTCCCGGGTCCGGGTGCTCGATCGTCGTCGGTGAGGGGATCGTCCCGGACATGCCAGCGGGCTCCCTCAAGGGCTTGCAGCTGGTCGTCTCCCGACATCCACGCGGCCCGTGATCAGCTCCGACAGCGAGGGGTGGAGGTCAGTGACATCCAGGCGATGGGCGAGAGCCCGAGTGCTCAGCCGGACCCACTCGACAACGTCGGGTTTGTCTTCTTCAGCGATCCGGACGGCAACGGCTGGGCCGTGCAGCAGATATCTGCCCGCGGCTGAGTTCAGCCCGCGCACCGCGCGGATGCTCGCGCCGACCGCTTCTGCTGTCGCGTGAGGAGAGCGGTAGGCGATAGGCTCCTCGCAGCCGCCCTGCAAAAGCGTTCCCGCGCGCACTCGTCGAGCCGGGTGCCCGCGGCGGAGGAGGAAGGACAGATGCGCAAGCCGCTGACGGCCGGGACGGCCGCGGCGATCGTCGGCTTGGCTCTCACGGCGCCGGTCGCCGGCGGCAAGGAGCGGCTCCTCACGCTGTACTCGCCGAAGATCGACTCGCTTCCCATACGTGCACGACACGCACCACGTCGCGCTGAGCGCCGACGGCAGCGCCGCGCCGGCGAAGCCCGGCTACATCCTCGGCTTCAAGGAGATGGCGCTCGTCGACTCCAAAGACTCAACGCCAAGCCGCTCCCGATCGCGAAGATGATGGTCCATCACCTCCTCTACTTCGCCCCTGGCCGGGTGGACCAGGGGGCGGGCAGCTGTTGGCAGGGTGCCGGCTTCATCGGCGGCCGCGGCGAGGAGCACCCCCTCGGGCGGACGCAGGTGGCCCTGCCCCGGAGCGCGCGCAAGGTGTACGGCATAAACAACCGCGAGGCAGACGGCAGCGCCCCGGACTGGCGCCTCACCGCGATGGTGATGAACCACTACAAGCGCCCGAAGAGCTTCTATGTGCGCACCAGGGTCTGGTACACGACCGAGAAACGCACGTCAGTGATGCCGGTCGTGATCGGCGACTGCGCGCACCTCGCCAACGGCATGTCCTCCGACGTGCCGGGTGGCGGCGGGAAGGGCTCGAACTTCGTTCAGTCAAGCGACTGGACGGCGCCATTCAACGGCCGGATGCTGGTTGCCTCCTCACACCGGCGCGGCGGCGGCAAGTACCAGACGCTCGACAGCCGCACCTGCAAGCGGCGCCTGTTCAAGGCGCCCGTGTACCACGGGCCGCCGGATCACCCCTACAACACGATT